>CAWECF010000003.1:0-285000 GCA_963807745.1 uncultured bacterium | reverse complement strand
GTGGGCGTTGGAGAGTTGAGAGGAGTCATCCTTAGTACGAGAGGACCGGGATGAACGTACCTCTGGTGTAGCAGTTGTCCTGCCAAGGGCACCGCTGCTTAGCTACGTACGGATCGGATAACCGCTGAAAGCATCTAAGCGGGAAGCCGACCTCGAGATGAGCTCTCCCATCCCCTTGAGGGAGTAAGACCCCTGGTAGACCACCAGGTTGATAGGCCGGCGGTACAAGGCGAGTAATTGCCTAAGCCGACCGGTACTAATGGGTCGAGGGCTTGACGTTGTTTTTTTGATCTTCCTTTGTGGCCTCGGTGCAGTTTTCAAGCCTCTCCGGGGGCCGGACGCCACTCGTGGCGCCTCGGTCTCGACAAATTCGGTGGCTATAGCGAGAGGGAAACACCTCTTCCCATTCCGAACAGAGCCGTTAAGCCTCTCAGCGCCGATGGTACTTGGCCCTTGCGGGCCTGGGAGAGTAGGTCGCCGCCGGTTCTTTGATTGAAAGCCGCCCTTCGGGGCGGCTTTCGTCGTTCTGGGCTCAACGACGCGGTTTCCAGCTACCCGTCAGGCTTAGCAACGCGCCCGCAGGGTAGTTTTTGGGCATGGACTTCTCAGAGATACTCGGTGCCATCATCCTTGGGCTCCTCGCCGGATTCATCGCGCGTGCGCTCCTACCCGGAAAGCAGAGCATGGGCCTCCTCATGACGATGCTCCTCGGGCTCGCGGGTTCGTTCGTGGGATTCCTCATCTTCGCGGAGCTGCTCGACATCGGCGACGAGGACGCCTTTGACCTAGGTGGGCTGATCGGCGCCATTATCGGCGCCATGCTGCTGCTCTTCCTCTACGAGCGCTTTGCCGGGGGTACGGCCGCAACGCCGGACGCGGCGCCCGCACGGGGCCCGGGTGCTCCTGTCGACAAGACCGACCGGGATGAGCGCCGAGCCGAGCGCCAGCGCCGCAGGTAGCTCCGGCGAATTCGCGTCCGGTCTGATCGAGGATCTGGCCGGACGGGTCGGTCCGCGCCGACCCGGATCCACGGGAGAGGTCCAAGCCGCGGAGCTGGTGCGCGACGCACTTGCCGGTAGCGGCCTTGACGTCCGCCTCGAGGCCTTTCGCGGGCCCTCCAGCTTTGCCTGGAGCCAGGCGGTTGCGCCTGCGCTGAGCCTTATGGGCGCCCGTAAGACCGCGCTGCTTCTCGGCGCGATCGAGAGCGACCTGCGCCTCGAGCCGCTCTCCCGCATGTTCTCGCGCCGGGGCTCGCAGAACGTCGTCGCGGAGATCCCTGCGGCAGATGAGGCGCGCCGCACGCTCGCGGTGGTCTCTCATCTGGACTCATCGCGCAGCGGGATCCTCTTCCATCCCGAAGTGGCGCCGCAGCTCAGGCGGCTGAGCGCCCTCGTTTCGGCTGCGGTGGCGGGTCGCGCCTTGAGCCCGTATCTACGGGGCCGTTGGGCCCGCTGGGCTGACGGAGTCTCCGCCGCGGCGCTCAGCGTAGGCCTTGGCCTGCTCGCCGAGCGTGAGATTCGCGGCAGGGACGTCCCGGGCGCGAACGACAACGCCTCCGGGGTGGCGGTGGCCACGGCCTTCGCTCGCGAGCTTGCCAAAAAGCCGCTCGAGAGCACCAGGGTCGTCTTTCTGGCGACCGGCTGTGAGGAATCCGGCACCGTGGGCATGCGCGCGTTCCTCGAGGCGCATCGCGGCGAGTGGGAGGACTGGCTATTCCTGAACCTCGACGGCGTCGGCGCGCCGGCCACGCTTCGCTTCCTGCCGCGAGAGGGGATGACCCGCATCTTCAGCGCCGACCCGGGTCTGATCCACGTTTTCGAGGAGACCGCCCGGGATCATCCTGAGCTGGGGCTTCGTGCCGCTACCGACCTGGCGGGCCTTACCTACGACGCGACGCAGGTCTTGGCGCGCGGGGGGCGGGCGATCACGCTGAGCGCGCAGGACCGTACGATCCCGAACTATCACTCGGCGCAGGATGTCCCGGAGAATCTCGACGGAGATGTCCTGGCCAGAGCGCTCGACGCAACTCGGTTGGTGGCCGGCGCGATCGACGGGGGGCGCGCGGACCGCTAGCCGCGGCTGCGCTCGAGCCGAAGGCTCACGCGCAGCGGCTCACACTGACTTCCGCGGCGAGGCGTTGCGATTGCCTCCCAGCCGGCCCGGCGGCCGTCCAGCTCGCAACGCTCGCCGGCGCAAGCCGCCTCTGGCCCATCGAGGGGCTCGAGTCCGTACTCGCCGAGGGTGGCGAAGTCGACGACGAGGTCAAGGGTGTCCATCAGGCGGGTCCTGATCGGTGTCTTTGATTCGAACATGGGTTCGCACTATGAGGGCGGCCTCGGACGGAGCGTGGGGGATGCAAGATCGCTTGCACGAGGAGCCGTAAACGGCTTGAACAAGCGGGTTTACCCCCTGCCGCCGAAGCTCTGCGGATCAGGGGCGACCGCCGCAAGCGCTCCTGCCGCCGCGCCGCGGGCCGGCTGCGCTGGCGCCGCGGGCCTTCCCGTCTCGTGGACGGGATCTGGCTCGATCGTGCGCACCTCGGCCTGGGGTTGGCCCGGCATGGCGAGGGGCGTGATCCGGCTCGCAACGACGTTGATCACCTTGCCACGGCGCTCCAGGCGCCCTTCGACCCGCACGTAGGCCGCGGTGCGCACCGCCAGGCGGCACTCCTCATAGACCTTCGGCGGGACCACGACGTTGGCCACTCCGGTCTCGTCCTCGAGCAGCATGAAGACGACGCCCTTGGCCGTGCCGGGCCGCTGCCTGGCGACGACGACTCCCGCCACTTCGACCGGGCGCTTGTCCGGCAGCACCGCCAGGTCTTCGTTGGGGGCCACGCCGTCCAGCTCGTCGCGAAGAAGGGCAACCGGATGCGTGCCGAGCGTCATCCCGGTCGAGGCGTAGTCGGCGACCGCAACCTCCCACTCGTCGAGCTCGCGCAGCTCAGGGGCTTCCGGCAGCGGGAGTGGGAGGGAGAGCTGGCCTCGCGGCCCCGCCCCCGAAGCCACGCCGAGCCGCCACAGGGTGATCCGCCGCGCCTCACGCCTGGCCCCCTCGGAATCCGGCTCGATCGACTCGCACGCGCCGGCCCAGGCCAGGCGGGACAGCGCGTCGTCGCGGATGCCCGAGCGCGAGGCGAGCTCGGCGAGGCTGCCGAAGCGACCCGAGCGCTCGCGCTCCGCGGCCACCGCGAGCGCGTCGCCTGAGCGCAGGCCGTTCACGTAGCCCAGGCCGACCTGCACCACCAGGTCCTGGCCGACCGTGCAGTCCACTCCGCTCCGGTTGACGTCCGGCTTGCGGAGCTCGATCCCGCGGCGCTGCGCCTCGTGGACCAGCGCGTCGGGAGGGTAGAAGCCCATCGGCTGCTCGTTCAGGAGGGCGCACAGGAACTCCGGCCCGCGGTGCACGCGAAGCCAGGTCGACTGATAGGCGAGGAGCCCGAAGGCGGCGGCGTGGGACTTCGGAAAGCCGAAGCCCGAGAAGCCGCGCACCTGCTCGAACACCCTGGCCGCCGTCTCGCGGGGAACGCCGTTCGCCACGGCGCCCTCGACGAAGCGCACCGCGTACGCGGCCATCGCCTCGTCCGAGCGCTTGCGGCTCATCGCGCGGCGGAGCCCCTCTGCCTCGCCCGCCGAAAAGCCGGCAAGCGCCATCGCCACCTGGATCACCTGGTCCTGGAAGACGATGGCCCCCAGCGTGTCGGAGAGGATCGGCTCCAGCGCCGGATGCTCGTAGGGGACGACGTAGTCCGGGTCCTCGCGGAGCTTCGCCTTGCGATCGAGGTAGGGGTGGACCGCGCCGCCCTGGATCGGCCCCGGGCGGACCAGCGCCACCTGCACCGTCAGATCGTCGAGGCTCTCCGGCAGGCTGCGTGGAAGCATCTGCATCTGCGCCCGTGACTCGATCTGGAAGACGCCCGTCGTCTCGGCGTTCCGGATGGCGTCGTAGACCTCGGGATCGTCCAGGCGGATCCTGGAGAGGTCGAGCCGCTCGTTACGGGTCCGCGCGACCTCGTCCACGCACCTCTCGACCGCCGAGAGCATCCCCAGGCCCAGCAGGTCGATCTTCAAAAAGCCTGCATCCGCGCATGAATCCTTGTCCCACATGACGATCTGGCGACTCTCCATGGCCGCCGGGACGATGGGGCAGAGCTCGTTCAGGGGACGGGTGGCCAGCACCATCCCACCCGAGTGCTGCGAGGCGTGGCGCGGCAGCCCCCATGCTTCGCGCACCAGGCGGACGAGTGCCTTCCAGCGGGTCGAGTCCGCCCGCTTGCCGCCCACCGCGACCTCGACGTCCGCCTCGAAGTTCTCGCCGGCCCAGCCGTCGACCGACCGAGCCACCCGCTCGATCTCCGTAGGCGGCAGCCCCAGCGCCTTGCCCAGCTCCCGAACCGAGCCCTTGACCCGGAAGGTCGGGAACGCGCAGACCAGCGCCGAGCGCTCCGGGCCGTAGCGTTGGTGGATCGCCGGGATCAGCCTCTCGCGCACGTCGCGCGGGAAGTCGAGGTCGATGTCCGGGACGTCGGTCAGCTCCTCGTTCAAGAACCGGCCCAGGAAGAGCCCGGCGCGGACCGGATCCACGTGCGAGAGCCCCGTGAGGTAACAGACGACCGAGCTCACGCTCGAGCCTCGCCCGCGGCCCGGCGGCAACACCCCCCGTGCCGAGTCGGGCCCGCGCACCTCGCGCGCGACCTCGCGCGCCAGCTCGAGCAGGTCCGCGTGGAGGGTGAAGAAGCCCGAGAGCCGGAGCTTTCGGATCACCCGCGAGCTCCTCGTCCAGGCGCCGCTTCGCCTCGCGGCGCTCGGGCGTGCCGGCGTAGCGGCCCTCGAAGCGCGCCGCGCACAGCTCCGCCAGATCCCGGTCGGCATCGGCGTCCTCGGCGCCGGGGTAGCGGTAGCCGTGGTCGGAGCTGAGGTTGAAGCGGAGCCGCTCGGCAAGGCGCCCTGACTCGGCCACCGCATCCGGGTACTCGGCGAAGCGCCGTGCCATCTCGGCTGGGGTGCGCAGCACCGCCCGCCCGTTCCCCCGCCGCAACGCGCCCGTCTCGTCGAGCGAGCGGCCAAGGCGGATCGCGACCAGCGCGTCCTGGAGCATGGACCGTGAGGGATCGTGGGCATGGACGTTGCCGGTGGCGACGCAAGGGACCCCCAGGCGCTCCGCCAGGCCGGAGAGCCAGCGGTTGCGAGCCATGTCGCGCCGCCACAGCGGCCGCTGGAGCTCGACGCGAAAGCGGTCGCGGCCGAAGGCGCGCACCAGGCGCTCACCCAGCGCCATCGCGGCGGCGGACTGGGCGCCGGACGGCTTACCCCCAGCGCGCTCGAAGATCCCCGCGAGCGCGCCGTCGCGAGCGCAGCCGGAGAGGCAGACCAGGCCTTCAGCGCGCTCCTCCAGGGACGAAAGCGGCAACAGAGGGGGGAGGGCGTCCCGCCGGGAGGCGCCACGTGCGCCCCCTCCGAGGCCCGCGCTCACCATTCCAGTGGCGCCTGACTCCCCGTATGCCGTAGTCAGATACCTCCCGCCCGCCGGCTCGCCGCGAGTGTGGGCGTGCGCCTCCGTCAGGAGCAGGCAGAGGTTCCGCCACCCCACGGCCGACTCGACCAGGAGGGTCAGGTGGAACCCGGTGCCAGGCACGGTGCCTGGCACCGGGGGTGCCACGGTCAGCTCCGTGCCCACGATCGGGCGCACGCCGAGCGGCTGGCATGCGGAGGCGAACTCCATCGCGCCCCAGACTCCGTCGTGGTCGGTGATGGCGAGCGCTTCGTGTCCCTGCGCGGCGGCGGCGGCCGCGAGCTCGTCGGGCGAGGAGGCGCCGTCGAGGAACGAAAAGCCCGAGTGGCAGTGGAGCTCTACGTACTCCACGCCTAGCTCCACACGCCGGCGAACGTCCCACGAAGGGGGCTATGGCGCCCCAATCGGGACGTTCGATACGCCGTGCTGCTCATGCCCGCTGCGAGAACCAGCCGCTCCCGTCGCGAAAGACGACCTCGCAGCGCCCATCGGCGAGAGCCAGCTCGAAGTAGTGGCGGCGGATCGGCTCAGGCGTCCACCAGCGATCCTCGACCAGCCACTCCTCGCGGACGGCTTCGACCACCACGCCGCCGGCCGAGGCCGGCCGCCCGTGGGAGTCCACGCGCACCCGCGCGGGCTTCGGCTCGTAGAGGAGGACCGTCATATGCGACGCCTACGAGTTCGGCCCCGACGGAGCCCCCGAGGTGGTGGTCGCTCCCCTGGGCCCAAGGCGCTGCCCGGCGCTCCCGGCTGCCCGCAGGCGGCATCGCTCGAGGGCTGGATCACCGCGCTGCCCGCTTCTCGCCGTCTTCCGGGAACGGGGTGAGCGTGGCCCAGCGCTCGGGGACATCGGCGCCCGGATCCACCTCGAGCACACGAAGGACGGCGCCCCGCCCGGCTGCTGCGCGCGCGTGACGCACCGCCTCGGCGACTCTGCCGCGGCGCTCCTCTGCCTCGTCGGCCCGGAGGGTCGGCTGGCGCGGCTGCGGCTCGTCGAGCTCGAGGCCCCGCAGCGCGAGCCTGATGGCGGGAGCGGGCAGCGCCTCCAGCTTCGGGCGCAGGACCAGGAGCAGGCGCTCGCGGTTGGCGGTCGCCTGGCGGGTGGGGGCTTCGATCCGCCAGCCGCCGCCGCCGGCAAGGCGCGCCTCGATCCGAAGGCGCCTGAAGCTCCGCCCACGGCGAAGGGGGTTGGCGAGCAGCCGGTCGACGAGCAGCTCGAGCGCACGCTCGAGCTGGCCGGCGGTGGCGGCGTCGTGGAGCTCGATCTCCTCACGCAGCTCGGCACGGGGCCGCCGGGGCCGAAGCGGCTCCTCGACCCCGTTGGCCATATCGAGCGCGCGCAGCCCTGGATCGCCGAAGCGGTCGGCCACGGCGTCGCGGGGAAGGGAGGCCAGCTCGCCCAGAGTTCGCACGCCCAGGCGCTCGAGCGTGTCCACCAGGTTGACGCCGGTCCACTCGTCGCCCATGCGGTCGCGTAGGACCGCCACCTCGAGCAGGGCCAGGAAGGCCCGAGCCTCCTTCTGGGAGACGATCACCGCGCGCCTGCGAGGACGAGAGCGAAGCGCCGCAGCCAGCGCGCACAGGCGTGTAGGTCCCGCGCCGAGGCGCACGCCCTGTCCCATCAGGCGCCGCGCCCGTTCCAGGGCCCGCTCGGGCCGTCCCCAGAGGGCACGCAGGCCGTCAAGCCCGAAGAACGCCTCGCCCGGGCGCCGCGATTCGACCGCTGCTCCGATCCCCTCCAGCGTCGCGAGCGACTCCTCCCATGCCTCCTCGGCCCGCTGCGGGTCCGCAGGCACCAGCGCCAGGGATGGGCAGCGCCCCAGCGCCTCGCCCAGGCGCATTCCCGAGACGACGCCGAACGCCTCCGCCGCTCCCGACGCATCGCCGATCACCTGCACGCCTCCCGGCTCGGGAGCGATCGCCACCGGCCTTGCCATCATTTCCCTGCGCCCGGCGAGCGCGGCGCGAAGCTCGAAGCGGGGGATCAGGGCACATGCGACCATACGAACACATGTTCGCATACGTGTCAAGACGGGTCCAGCACGAACAACGACGGCACTAAAGGGGAGCAAACGATGCGCTCGGGGGGCACCGGCGCCCGCTTCGAATCGACCGTGGAGTTGTGCCGCATATAGCGGCACAAGCCTTCTGTCGAATGCGAAATCGCGTTCCGAGGAGAGTTCGACGTCCATACGCCGTCGAACTCTCCACTGAACCAATCGAGCCCCGCCAGCGATACTCATGGCATGTCCGGGCGCTTCATAGCCATCCCCTTTATCGCCGCCGTTATCGCGCTCTCATCATGCGGCGACGACAACGGAAGCCCGACCACGACCGAGCCTGGCGAGGAAGCCACCGAGGAAACCGACACAGACCTCGAGGGCCCCGCCGAAGACGTCGAGGTGATCCGCTCCTGGGCGGAGGCGCTCACCGAGTCGGACATCGAGGCTGCGGCCGCGTTCTTCGCGGTTCCCTCAGTCGCCGAGAACGGCCTCTCCTATGACATCGAGACGGTGAAGGACGCCGAATTCTTCAACGAGTCGCTCCCCTGCGGGGCCGAGCTGGAGTCCACCACGGTCGAGGGGGAATTCATCACCGCCACCTTCGAGCTCACCGAGCGGCCCGGGGTCGGAGCGTGCCCGGGCAGCGGAAACTCGGCCCAGACCAGCTTCGTCATCGAGGACGGCGAGATCGTCGAATGGCGCCGGGTGGCACTTCCGGGCGACGATCCGTCTGGCCAGACCGCGTAACCCGGCGCCCGCAAAGCGGCTGGAAACGCACACCGGGCCGCTCGCCTCTGATAGAAGTGGGGGCACGGGGAAGAGGAACCCGTGTGTCTCAAACCAAGGAGAATTAATGCACAGGCATAGGTTGGTTTCGACCGCCCTTGCTGTCACTGCTCTCTCGTTCGGAATCGCCGCTTGCGGCGACGATGACGACGACAGCGACAGCGGCGGCGGCGGAGGAGAGGAAACTCTCGACCTCACCATCGGTTCGCTACTACCGCTTACCGGTGACCTACAGGACTTCGGTGGTTCGGGCGAGAAGGCCTCGAACGTCGCCGTTGAGCAGATCAACGCGGCAATCGAAGAGGCCGGCGTCGACCACACTGTCACCCTGCAGATCGAGGATGACCAGACGACGGAAGAGGGCGGCATTTCCGGCGCCCAGGCGCTCGCCCAGAACGACGCCAGCTGCATCGCGGGTTCTTACGCCTCAGGCGTGACCATCCCGACGGCTGAGTCGGTCACGATCGACGAGGAGATCCTCCAGATCTCACCGGCGGCGACCAGCGACGAGATCACCGGTCTCGACGACGACGGTTTCCTGAACCGGACCGCACCGCCGGACTCGTTCCAGGGACCGACCCTTGCCGACTTCATGGAGCAGGAGCTCGGTGGAGCAGAGGGCCTGACGGTCAACGTCGGCGCACGTAACGACCCGTACGGCACCGGACTCGCGGACACGTTCTCCGCAGCCTGGGAGGCCAAGGGCGGCGAAATCGGATCGGAGACGATCTACGACCCGGAGGCGGCGACGTACGACTCCGAGGCGGGTGACATCGTTGCGGGTAACCCCGACGCGATCGTCATCATCGATTTCCCCGAGACCTACGCCAAGATGGGTCCGGCTCTGGCCGGCACCGGGGATTTCGATCCCAAGAAGGCGTTCGTCACCGACGGTCTCATCTCCGGCGACCTCGCGGCAGATGCCGGCGATGACGCCGTTGTGGGCCTGCGGGGCACCGCTCCGGGCTCGCCTGACGAGGGCGAGGCTTCGTCCGCGTTCGACGAGGTCTACCTGGCCGCGGATCCGAAGGACCAGGATCGCAACACGTTCGACTCGCAGACGTTCGACGCTGTTGTCCTGTGCTACCTCGCCGCTGTTGGCGCGGGTTCGACCGAAGGTGCCGACATGGAGGGCGTGGTCCGTGAGATCAGCGCCGCTCCCGGCGACCAGTACACGTTCGAGGATCTCGCCGGCGCCATCGAGGCGCTCCAGAACGGCGACGACATCGACTACGAAGGCGCATCCGGGTCCATCGAGATGGACGACACGGGTGACGCTACGGCGGGTGTCTACGACACCTACGAGTTCGGCCCCGACGGAGCCCCCGAAGTGGTGGGCGAAGTCCCGGTCGCAGCGCCGGAGGAGTAGTCCCTCGGTTCGCATAGCGGCATAGCCGCAAGACAAACGGCCGGGGCCTCAGGGTCCCGGCCGTTTTTCGTTCTCGCAGGCTTCTACAGGCGCTCGACGTCTTCGCCGAGGACCTCGGCGACGTCTTTTTGGTCGTCGATGCGCGAGCCGCCGCCCAGATAGAGCTCGGCGACCTTCGGATTCGAGATGAGCTCCTTGCCCGGGCCCTCGAATCGCTCCTTCCCGAGGTCGAGCACGTAACCGCGGTCCGACATGGCGAGCGCGCGGGTGGCGTTCTGCTCGACCATGAGGATCGTCACACCCTCGGAGTTGACGTCGGCGATCTTCTCGAAGATCGCGTCCACGAAGGCCGGCGCGAGGCCGGCCGACGGCTCGTCGAGGAGGATCACGGACGGATCGGGCATGAGGGCCTTGGCCATCGCGACCATCTGGCGCTCGCCGCCGGACATCGTGCCGGCGTCCTGGCCCTTGCGCTCCCCGAGCCTGGGAAAGAGCGTGTACATGCGTTCGATGCGCTCGCGCGCCTGACCCATCGTGAGCTCCCGCTCGCGGCTGGCCGCGCGGCGCTCGGCGCGCTCGGACCCGACGAAGCGGTCCGCGAGCTTGCCCGCGCGGAAGGAGATGCCGGAGCGGACGAAGCCGCCCATCAGCAGGTTCTCCTCGACCGTGAGGCTGGGGAAGACGTTGTCGAGCTGCGGCACGTACGAGAGGCCGCGGCGCGTGATCTCGTGCGGCTTGAGGCCGCCGATCTGCTCGTCGCGGAACGTGACCTCGCCCTCGCGGGGCTGGAGCAGGCCGAAGACCGTCTTGATCAGGGTGGACTTGCCCGCGCCGTTGGGGCCGACGAGCGTGACGATCTCGCCTTCGTAGACCTCGAGCGTGACCCCGTTCAGGATGTCGACCTCCGGCACGTAGCCAGCGATGACGTCGCGCGCGGCGAGCATGGCCTTGCCGTTCTTCGACGCCGCCGGCCGAGCCTCGCTGGGGGGTGTCGCCTGCGGCTCACTCATCGCTGGGTCCGCTCCGTTTCCTTCTCGCCGGCGCCGCCGCCCAGGTACGCGTCGATCACCTGCTGGTTCGCGCGGATCTCCTCGGGCAGGCCCTCGGCGATGACCTTGCCCTCAGCCATCACGATCACGCGGTCGGAGTGGTTCATCACGACCTCCATGTCGTGCTCGACGAAGAGGAAGGTGACTCCATCCTCGGTACGCAGGCGCTCCATGTGCTCGAGGAGGCGCGCTCCCAGGGTGGGGTTGATCCCCGCCATCGGCTCGTCGAGCATGAGGAGCCGCGGCTGAGTCATCAGCGCGCGCGCAAGCTCAAGGAGCTTCCGCTGGCCGCCCGAGAGTGTGCCGGCGTAGGCGTCCTGGAGCTTCGCCAGGTTGAACTCCTCGAGGAGCACCTGCGCCTGCTCATAGATCTCGGCCTCGCGCTCCTTGCAGGCGCCGCGGCGGATGAGGTTGTTGAAGAGGTGCTCGCCCGGCTGGTTGGGACCCGCCAGGAGCATGTTGTCGATCACGGGCATCCGAGAGAGCGCCTTCGTGATCTGGAAGGTCCGGACCATGCCGCGCCGCGCGATCCGGTGCGCCGGCTCGGAGAAGACCTCTTCGCCGTCGAAGCGGACCGAGCCACGATTGCCGCCGTAAAAGCCGGTAAGGACGTTGAAGCAGGTCGTCTTGCCCGCGCCGTTGGGCCCGATGAGCGCGGTGATCGAGCCCCTTTCGACGTCGAAGGTCGCGCCGTTCACGGCGCGGATGCCGCCGAACGTCTGCACGACGCCCTCGACCTCGAGGATCGGGCCCTTGCCCGGTGTGGGCGCAGGGGTGGCGGTGGCGGTCGGGGCGGCGTCAGTCACCGAGGACCATCTCCTCCTTCTTCCCGAAGAGGCCCTGCGGCCTGAACGCCATCAGGAGGATCAGGACGAGCCCCACGACCATGAAGCGGAGCGAAGCCTCCTGCTGCCCGGAGAGCCCGATGTCGAGATAACGGGTGGACTCGATCAGGAACCAAAGAACCATTGCGCCCGCTAACACTCCCCAATAGCTCGCCAAGCCGCCCAGGATCAGCACGCCGTACGCGAGGAAGGTGATCGCCGGCTCGAAGTTGTTCGGGTTGATCACGCCGAAGTACATGGCGAGGAAGCCTCCGCCCAGGGCACCGAAGAACGAGCTGACCAAAAGCGACTGGATCTTGTACGCAAACGAGTTCTTGCCGAGAGCGCGCGCCGCGTCCTCGTCCTCGCGAACGGCGCGCAGCACCCGGCCCCACGGGGTGCGCTGCATCCGGGTGAGGACGAACGCCGACAGGAAGAGCGTCGTCCAGATGACGATCACGAAGCCGGTGTAGAGCGGCGTGTCCCAGCCGAAAGCCGATTCGAGGAAGTCCTCGATCCCTTCCGTGATCGCCTCGAACGACGAGTCGTAGCCGAACAGCGGCTGGTTTCCGCCCGTGATCGAGTCCGCGTTCTGGGCAAAGATGCGCACGGCTTCCGCCGCAGCGATCGTCGCGATAGCGAAGTAGTCGGCCCGGAGGCGAAGTGAGACCGAGCCCACCAGGAGCCCGAACAGCATCGTCACGATGATCGCTATGGGCATCGCGATCCAAAAGCTCAAGAGACCATCGCCGTCAGGGCCGCCGGTTACGAGCACGGCCATCACGTACGCGCCCATCGCCGCGAAGCCGGCCTGGCCGAAGTTGTCGATGCCGGTGTAGCCGACGTTGATCTGGAGGCCCATCGTGAGCACGGCGTAGACGCCGGCGATGGCCATGATCTGGATCAGGAAGTCGATCGAGAGGATCGAATCCCAATCGACCGCTAGGGGCATCGCCAGATCCATCAGATCGCCCTTGCCTTACCGAACACGCCCTGCGGGCGGATGATCAGGGCGAGGATGAGGATCACGAAGCCGACCCCGAACTTCCAGTTCGAGAGGCCTTCGGGGATCGTCGCCCATTCGATCAGGACGCCGAGTGTCAAGCCAGCAGCCAGCGCTCCGAACGGGTTGCCGATGCCGCCCAGGACGACTGCGGCGAAGATGGGGAGGAGGAGCTCGAAGCCGAGCTCCGGTTTCACCTGGCTCACCATCCCCAGGAGCACGCCGCCCAGGCCGGCGAGGCCGCCGGCGAAGATCCAAGTGATGAGCACGATGCGCTCCGTGTCGATGCCCGTCGTCTCGGCCAGGTCGAGCGAGTCGGAGAGCGCGCGCATCTTCTTTCCGAGCATCGTGTACTGGAGGAGAAGCCCTACGAGGAGGAGAACGCTGACGCCTACTGCCAGGGAGATCCACAGCACGTTCCTCAGGCGCAGGTCGATCCCGATGAAGTCGAAGGGCGTCGAGGCCGAGCTGCGGTCGACGTCGAGGAAGACGGGGTCGCCGCCTGCGACGAACTGGATCGTCGAGCGGATGACGAACGCCAGTCCGATCGACATCAGGACGAGCTGGAGGAAGCCGGCGCCCTTCGCCCGCATCGGGCCCCACATCAGGAGCTCGAAGAAGAGTCCCAGGAGCGCGGTCATGACTATCGCGGCCAGGACTCCCAGAAGCAGAGGCCCTTCCCACGAGACGCTGACCACGAAGGCCATGTAGGCGCCGAACGTGAGCAGGTCGCCGTGAGCGAAGTTCGTGAGCTTGAGGATCCCGTAGACGAGGGTCAGGCCGACCGCGCCGAGCGCCACGTATGAGCCCGTCGAGAGGCCGTTCAGGCCGGTCTGCGCCACCTCTTCCAGGCTGAACTGGATCGTGAGGCCGACGCCGATGAGGAAGACCAGCGCCATGAAGATGATCGCTGGGTGGTTGCCCGCATACGTCCTGAAGCGCTCGGAGGCCCCGGGTTCGGGATCGGTCGTGCTCAGGTCTCCAGCCTCCACTTCCGCGATCCTATGCACTCGGGCCGATGCTTGACCACACGTCGAGCTTTCGGCCGATCAGCTCGATCACGGAATCGGTGAATTCCGTTGTTCCTGAATGCCCCCCAAGGTCCGGTGTGCGGGTGCCGGACGCCACCGTTTCGAGCACCGCCTCGTACACGGCGCGCGAGGCCTGCTCTGCGCCGCCGTAGTGCAGAAGGGCCGCAACGGCAAGGATCATCGCCATCGGGTTCGCGACGTCCTTTCCCAGCAGCGCGGGCGCGGTGCCGTGCGGCGCCTCCGCCATCGCCACCGCCGGCTCGAGCTCGGAGTCGAGCGCAAGAAGGACCGACTCCGCGCCGGCGATCGAGCCGAACAGCGGGAGGACCAGGTCCGAGAGGAGGTCGCCGTCGCGGTTGAGGCATGGGATAACCAGCGGCTCGCTCGCGGCACCCGAGACGAGGCCGGCGAGCGTCGCGTCGATCAGGACGGGCTGGTAGTCGATGTCGGGATGGCGCTCGGCCGCAGCGTCCATCTCCTCCTTCAGCATCCCCTCGTAGACGGGGCTCACCGTCCACTTGGGCCCGCCGTAGACGCGCCCGCCAATCCGATCGGCCTCGCGGAAGGCGAACTCGGCGACCGCCGTGCAGTCGCCGCGGACGATCCGCTCGGTCCGCAGCGCGACTTCCTCGGCGCCCTCGCCCTCTCGCCACTGCTCGGCGCCGTAGGCGTCACCCACGGCCATGCGGCAGACCGAGATGGGGTGGTGGACCCCCGCGACGGGCGTCACGCCTGGGATGCGCCGGCCGGTACGCATGATGACCTTGCCGCCGATCGCCTCGCGCAGGATCCGGTTGGGGCTGCCGACGTCGTCCGCGCCCTCGGGCGTGATCGTTGCCGCCTTGAGTCCCAAGCCGGTTTCCGCCATGCGTTTGGCCGCCTCCTCGCACACGTCGTTGCCGGTGGCGCGGCGGTTCTCCAATGACAGGTCGAACCGCTCCACCTCGAGCTCGGTGCGAAGGACATCGGGGTCGAGCACCCGCAGAGACTGTTCGAGCAATTCCTGTCCCGTCTCGTCCCCATCGAGCGCAACAATGCGTAGCGGCTCCATGAATCGCGACGCTACCCCAATGGAATCTCTCTACACCAACCGCTTCTCACGTCGCCGGCCGGCGACCGACCGACATGGCGGATGAGAAGTGCACATGGTGCGGGGCCGCCGTCGAGGCCGGCGACGGCTTCCGCGCCTATGAGCCCGCCGGAGAGCGCAGCGCGGTCTTCTGCCGCCTCGAGCACGTCGTGCCGTGGGGCATCCGCGGCGCCCGCTGGGACCCGGGCGAGATGGCCGAGCCCGAGGGAACGGACAGCCACACGGAGTGCGCCCACTGCGGCGCCGAGCTCGGCGAAGCGCACGTCGTCCTGGTGCGCCATCGCGACGCGTACCGCATCCCTGACGCCTTCTGCTCGTCCGACCACATGGTCGAATGGGCCAAGGCGGGCGGCCGCTGGGCTCCCTGAAGCGCCGAGAGTAGGAACTTCCACGATACTGTCGTGGGAATTCCACCTCTCGGTGGGATCTCAGCGAGCGTTACGGGCGCAGTCGATGCAGAGGGCGCTCTCGGGCGCGGCCTCGAGGCGGCCGCCGGCGATGTCCTTGCCGCAGTTGTCGCACTTCCCGTAGGTCCCGTCCTCGAGCTTTTCGAGCGCTCGCTCGACGCGTTCCTTGATCGGCTGCAGCTCCTGCGCCACGCCCACCTCCGCGAACCGGTCGATCGCCTGGCTCGTGCCCTCGCCGACGCGCTTGCCGAACGAGATGCTGCCCGCGTCGTCCGGCGGCTTCGTCAGCTCCCCGATCTCGGCGTCGAGCTCGGCAAGCCGCTCGCGCAACCTTGTCTCGACAGTCGTCGGATCCGGTTCGCCATCCATCCCGGGATGGTGGCAGGTGGGCGGCTGCGCCCTACCTCGTCGCCTTGAACTCCGTCTTCTCGGTCGTGCAGCCTGTCTTGCCGAAGGTGAACTTCATGTCGCCCGTGACCTTGTTCCGCGTCGCGTCGCCTACGACATTCAGCTGACCGCCGGCGAGCGGGTCGCTGCCGCCGTCGAAGTTGCCGACCACCCGGAACTCGCCGTTCCCCTTCACGCGCCAGCTGTCCTTGACGACGATCTTCCCGGTGCGGCCCGAGACTGTGCAGTTGGTCGTGCTGCTCAGGTACTGAAGCCTCCTCGCGACGACCTTCTTCACCTTGCGGTCGTCGCCGTCCGAGATCCTGAGCTCGATCTTGGCCGCGGGGTCACTGGTGCCCTCGCCCTGATACGTGGTCGAGTCCGCCAGCGCCACAGCCGGCACCACTGCCAGCGCGCCGATCGCCGCTGCCTTCGCAATTCCCTGTCGCATGTTCCCTCCCTTGGGATCGTGTGGTGGCCGAACCGTACAAAGTAGGTTGCGCGACCGTGAATTCCGAGACACCAGCCGTCACGCCCGACCTCTTCAATTCAATCCTCGCCCAGACGATTCCCCGAGCCGCTGAGATGGGAATCGAAGTGGTCGAGCTCCGGCCCGGCTACGTCAGGTCAATGACTCCGTTCGAGGGCAACGGGAACCACATCGGGACCATGTATGCCGGCGTGCTCTTCACGGCCGCCGAGCTGCTCGGCGGGGCGATCGCGCTCTCGACGTTCGACATGTCGAAGTTCTTCCCGGTCGTCAAGGCGCTGTCCGTCAACTTCCGCAGGCCCGCCACGGGTCCGGTCTTCGCCGAAGCCTCGATCTCGGACGAGCTTGCCGCCGAGCTCGCGGAGAAGGCCGCGTCCGACGGCAAGGCCGAGTTCCTGTTCGAGACGACGCTGACCGACGAGGCCGGAGAGGTCGTAGCCACGACCGAAGGCACGTACCAGCTGCGCTCGCACGGTTGACAATCAACCCTCGACCAACCCTGAAGGGGGTCTGACCCCGGGTCAGACCCGGTTGAGGGTTGCTTGAGGGTTTGCCTTACTCGTACTGGAGCGCCTGGATCACGTCGAGCCTGGACGCCCGGCGGGCAGGGCGGATCGCAGCCAGGACGCCGAGCAGGATCGCGGCGACCAGGACCACCAGCGGCAACGCGAGCGGCACCGAGAGGATGAGCCCCTCGTCCTTTAGGGCCTGGACGGCGGCCACGGCAAGCCCAAGGCCGATCACCGTTCCCACGATCGTCCCCAGCAGCGAGTTGATCACCGACTCGTAGCGGACCATTCGCCGGACCTGGCTGCGGGAGGTGCCGATCGCCCGGAGCATCCCGAGCTCGCGGGTGCGCTCGAGGATCGTGAGCGCGAGCGTGTTCACGACGCCGAAGATCGAAACGATCACCGACAGGCCCAGGAGGACGTAGATGAGCGTGACGAGCTGATCGATCTGCGCGCCCTGGTCCTCCTTGATCTGGGCCTGGTCGCGAGTCTCTGTGTCGGGGAACCGCTCCTCCAGGAACCCGTCCACGCTCTCCCGCGTGGCGTCCGGATCCGCGCCCTCCTCGAATGAGAGGAGCACGGTCGCGTCCGTCTTCGCCCCGAGCACGTTGCGAGCGGTGTCGCGCGGAATCGCGAGCGATTGGACGACGAGGCCGGCGGAGTCGTCGACGCTGCCCACGAGTGACACTTCGATGCGATCGCCGTTCGGGCCGGTGATCTCCACCGCGTCGCCGACCGCGAGGGCGTTGTCCTCGAGCCAGCCGATCTCTGCGATCGCCTCGTCGGGCCCCAGGCCCGAGAGCGCCTGTTCGTCCCCGTCGACGAAGTCCAGGTCGAACACCTGGCTCGCCGCTTCGGGCTCGAGCCCCGTGATGAGCTCGTCGCCCGTGCCCTCGATCAGGACGGGAAGATTGGCCGTCGGTGCGACGACGCCCACGCCCTCGATGTCCGCGACGCCCTCGCTGAGGCGGGACGACAGGGGCGAGAAGCCGTCCTTGTTCAGGATCGCCAGGTCACCCGCGATCTGGTCGTCGATCGCGTCGCTGAGAGACGCCTTGACCGACGAGCTGAAGATGCCGACGAAGACGACCAGCGCGACGCCGATCATCAGGGCGGCCGCGGTGGTGGCGGTGCGCTGCGGCTCGCGCTGGGCGTTCTCTCTCGCGAGCGTGCCCGTAACGCCGCGCAGGCGCTCGATCGGGGCGCCGATCACACTGACGATGGGCGGCACGAAACGCCCACCGAGCATCGCGAGGGCGATGAAGAGGAGCACCAGCCCGCCACCCATCTGTGACAGCGCGGCGCCCTCGTCATCGGCGACGAAGAGCCCCAGGGCCAAGAGCGCGAGCGCAGCCGTCAGCAGGCCGACGGCGATGATCGTGCGCACGCGAGAGGTGCGCTTCTCGACCTCCGTCGAGCCGCCGCCTTCGCGGAGCGCCTCGAGCGGCGCGACCCGGGTCGCCCGGACGGCGGGGATCATCGCCGCGACGATCGTCGCCAGCACTCCGACCAGGAGGGGCACCACGACGCTGTCCACCGTCAGCCTGAGGTTGGTCACCGGCAGCTCGAAGCCGCTGGCGCTGAACATCAGCTTCACCAGCTCGACGAAGGCGTATCCGCCCACGATCCCCAGCGCCGACGCGAGCAGGCCGATCAGTAGCGCCTCGGCCAGCACCGCCCCCAGGACCTGGCGCGAGGAAGCGCCGAGGGTCCGCAACATCGCGAACTCGCGGGTCCGCTGCACGACCGTGATCGAGAACGTGTTGAAGATCAGGAAGCCGCCAACGAAGACCGAGATGCCGGCGAAGACGAGCAGGGCCGTGGTCAGGAACGAGAAGCCGTCGGTGATCTCGCTCGCGTCCTCGGAAGCCGTCTCGGATCCGGTCTGGACCTCGAAGTCGCGACCGACCTCCTGCTGCACGCGCTGGGCGAGCTCCTCCGGGGTCGTGCCCTCAGCCGCCGCGATGTCGATCTCGTCGAAGCGGCCCTCCTTGCCCGTCAGACGCTGGACCTCCTCCAGCGTGAACTGGGCGAGGCTGGCTCCGAGCGAAGTCTCCCCGGAGCCGAATTGCGTGATGCCGACAACGGTGTACTCGCTGGCGCCGGCGTCGCCCGTGATCGTGACCGTGTCGCCGATCTCGAAGTCCTCGTCGTCGGCGGAGGTCTCGTCGATCGCGACCTCGCCCGCCGCCGCGGGCTTCTCGCCGTCGACAAGCGTGAGCGCGTCGAAGTCCTCGTTCTCGGTGACGGACAGGGCGATGTGGGGCGGGCCCCCGGACGGCGGGCCGATCCGCTCGCCGTCGTCGCCCAGGATCGAGATGCGCGTGTCGGCCACCACGCCCTCAGCGTCATCTACCCCCTGGATCCGCTCGACGCGGTTCAGGATCGCCTCGTCGAAGCCGGCCTCGGGCCCCTGGTCGAACGGGTCTTCGACCAGAGTCCGCTCGCGCACTGTCACGTCTATGCCCGAGTTGACCTCGCCGAAGAGGTTGTCGAAGGACCGGTTTACGGACTCGCCGATCAGAAGCGTGCCCGAGACCATCGCGACGCCGAAGAAGACCGACGAGGCGGTCGAGATCGCGCGGAACTTCCGAGCGAAGAGGTTGCGTACCGCGAGGCCGAGCATCGCCGTCCTAGACGGAGCGCATGAGTTCGAGCACCTGGTCCTCGCCCTGGACCGGCGTGTCCTGGGCGACCTTCCCGTCGACCAGGAGCACCACGCGGTCCGCATACGAGGCGACGCGCGGATCGTGCGTTACGACCACGACGGTGCGGCCAAGCTCGTCGACGGAGCGCCTGAGCAGCTCCAGGACCTGAGTGGAGGACGTCGAGTCCAGGTTGCCCGTCGGCTCGTCCGCGAACACCACTGCCGGCTTCGAGATCAGGGCGCGGGCCACGGCAACGCGCTGCTGCTGCCCGCCCGAGAGCTCGGCGGGGCGGTGCTTGCGGCGGTCGGCGATCCCGACGGTCTGGAGCAGCTGCCCCAGCCACTCGGAGTCGGCGTCCTTGCCCGCGATCCGCATCGGCAGGGTCACGTTCTCCTCCGCTGATAGGACGGGGATGAGGTTGAAGAACTGGAAGATGAACCCGAGCTTGTCCCGGCGGAGCTCGGTCAGCTCGGAGTCGCCGAGGCTCGTGATCTCGGTGCCGTCCACCCAGGCACGCCCGTCAGTGGGTCTGTCCAGGCCGGCGAGGACATGCATCAACGTCGACTTGCCGGAGCCCGAAGGCCCGACGATCGACGTCAGCTGTCCGTGCGGGAACTCGAGCGAGACACTGTCGACGGCCAGCACCGACGCTTCTCCTTCGCCGTAGCGGCGGCTGAGGTCCTCGCAGCGGACGGCAGGGGCGGCGGCGGATGCGGTTGCGCCACCTTCGGCGTGGGGCATGGCACCAGATGTGGGGTCAGACCCCAAGGATTCGCTCATTGTTTCGGCTTCTTTTCGTTAGAGGGGTCAGACCCCGGTTTCTGCGGCTTCGTGGGCTTGTTCTTGTCGCTCTTCTTGACCCCGCCTTCCTTCGTAGGCTGCAGCTCGTCGGCTACGCCGTTCGGGAGCACCGGCTTCACGGCAAAGCCGTCGATCAGCTCAGCCACCTCTTCGGGTTTCTCGACCTGCGGCGCGTGGCCGGCGTCCTGGATCAGCTCGGTCTGGACTCCGGGGACATCCTGGTACCCCTCGATCGAGAGCTCGGCGTCGAAGATCTGGTCCTCCTCGCCGAAGATCACCATCAGCGGGACGGGAGTGCGCTTGAAGCGCTCGTCGAGCGGCAGCTCCTCGGTGAAGTCGTTCGCCTCCGCCGCGGCTTCGTCGTAGGAGGTGTAGGTCATCGCGCGGAAGTCGTCCACCACCTGGTCGGGGTTCTCGAAAGCATCGTCCATTTCGTATCCGGGCGCGAAGGCCTCCTTGTAGCCGTCCTCGATCGCGAAGTCAGGCGTGATCCTCCACATGGCCTCTCCCAGCACAGGGGTGTATCCGAGCTTCGCAAGGAAGGGGAGCCCGTCGCCGAAGTCGTCGCGGCTCGGCGCCATGTCGATCAGGACCGCGCGGTCGACCAGCTGCGAGGCCTGCTCAGCAAGCGATGCGGTGACGGATCCGCCCATCGAGTTGCCCGCCACCAGAGCCCCCTGGACGTCGAGCTCGTTGAGCGCTTCGGCGACGGTAGATGCCTGCTCGGGGATCGAATAGCCCGACTCCGGCTTCTCCGAGCCGCCGAAGCCCACCAGGTCCATGCGGATCACACGGTGGTTCTCGGCCAGGATCGGCTCGATCGCGTCGAACCAGTGGAGCGAGTTCCCATACCCGTGGAGGAGGACGATCGTCTGGCCGTCGGCCTCCCCGGAATCCGTCACCTGGACGTCGCCGGACGAAAGCTCGAGGATGCGGGCGCTCTCGACGGTCCTCTCCGCCTCCTTCGTCTGGCTCTGGGTCGTCACCGTGTTGACCGCGAGCAGGACCGCGAGGACCGCGAGCAAGCCGAAGATGACCTTCCAGCGGCGCTTCATAGAGCTAGGTGTCCTCGCGCGGCCCGAGGCCCAGCTCGTCAGCGCGTGTAGCCATCGCGTCGATGACGAACTGGACGTGCTCGTCGAAGTCGACGCCCAGCTCCTCGGCCCCCTGGCGCACCTCGTCGCGGTTCACGCCCGCGGCGAACGACGGCTGCTTGAGCTTCTTTTTCACGGACTTGGGCGCCATCCCCTCGATACCGGTCGGGCGCACGAGGGCGCAGGCCGCGATGAACCCGGACAGCTCGTCCACGGCAAACAGTGTCTTGGCCATCCGCGTCTCGCGCGGGACCTCCAGGAACGTCGCGTGGCCCGCGACGGCGTCGATCACGTCCTGCGGCCAGCCCTTCTCGGAGAACAGCCGGAGCGCGGTCCGCGGATGGCCGTTCTCGGTGTCGTCGAGGTCGGGAAACCGCTCGTAATCCAGGTCGTGGACGAGCCCTGTCACGGCCCACTTTTCCGTGTCCTCGTCCCACTTTTCGGCATAGGCCACCATTGCGGCCTCGACTCCGAGCATGTGCTTGCGAAGCGCCTCCGAGGAGACCCACTCGCAGACGAGCTCCCAGGCTTCCTCGCGGGTCGGCATGTCCCGTAGGCTAACCCCGGTCATGGCGGACAAATTCGTAATCGACGGCGGCCAGCCCCTCACGGGGGAGATCACCGCTGCGGGCAACAAGAACGCGGCGTTGCCCATTCTCGCCGCGTGCCTGCTCACCGAAGAGGAGATCCGCCTCACGAACGTGCCCAAGATCCGCGACACAGAGGCGCAGATCGCGATTCTCGAGGGAATGGGCGTTACGGCGGAGTGGGGCTCCGATCACGAGCTACGGCTTCAGGCAGACGGCGTCACCGACGTCTCGCCCGACGAGGCGCTCTCCGCGCGGATCCGCGCGTCCTTCCTCCTCGCCGGGCCCCTGCTGGCCCGCTTCGGCGAGGCCCGCATGCCCCCGCCGGGCGGCGACTTCATCGGCCGCCGTCGCTTGGACCCGCACCTCGACGCTTTCATCGACATGGGCGCCCAGATCACCGGCTCGCGCATGATCGAGATAGCGGCTCCCATCGGCGGGCTCAAGCCCTGCAGCGTCTTCATGGACGAGCCGTCGGTGATGGGCACCGAGAACGCGTTGATGGCGGCGGCCCTCACGCCGGGCCCGACGACGATCTCGAACGCAGCGTCGGAGCCGCACGTCCAGGACCTCGCCCGCCTGCTCGTGAAGATGGGGGCCAAGATCGACGGCATCGGCTCGAACGTGATGACCGTCCATGGCCGCGACAAGCTCGGCGGCGCCGAGCATCGCATCTGCCCGGACCACATCGAGGTCGGAAGCTTCATGGCCCTGGCCGCGGCGACCGGGGGAGACCTCCGCATCCGCGACGCCGGCGTCGACGACCTGCACATGATCTGCCGCGCCTTCGAGCGCGTCGGGCTGAAGACCAGGATCGACGGACCCGACCTGCTGGTGCCGCCCGGGCAGGACCTGCGCGTCCAGGACGATCTCGGAGACGCGATCCCCAAGATCGAGGACGGCCCCTGGCCGGCCTTCCCGGCGGACCTCACCTCCATCGCGCTGGCCCTCGCAACCCAGGCTTCCGGAACCGTTCTCATCTTCGAGAAGATGTTCGAGAACCGCTTGTTCTTCGTGGACAAGCTCGTCGCCATGGGCGCTCGGATCACGCTCTGCGATCCCCACAGGGCGATCGTCAGCGGTCCGAGCCGGCTTCATGGTGAGCGAGTCGAAAGCCCCGACATCCGCGCCGGCATGGCGATCCTCATCGCGGCGCTCGCGGCTGAGGGGCGCTCGGAGATCGGCAACATCGTGCAGATCGACCGGGGATACGAAGCGATCGACGAGCGCCTGCGCGGCCTCGGCGCGCGCATCGAGCGCGTCGCCGTCGATCGTGTGCCCGCGTAGCGGGGAGCCGCCCCGATGACGCATCCGATCCCTCCGGGCAGCCGGGACATCCTGCCCGACGAGATGCGCGAGCTGCGCGCCCTTCAGGCAAAACTGGCCGAAGTCTTCGAGGGCTTCGGCTACGGCGAAGTGGCGACCCCGACGGTCGAGTTCGACGACGTCCTGACTCGCGGCGAGGCGACCGGCGTCGCGGCCGCCCACCGGTTCTTCGACTCCCAGGGCCGCGTGCTGGCGATGCGCTCGGACGCGACGCTGCCGATCGCCCGCGTCGTGGCCAACCGCTACGCCTCGGCCGAGCCCCCGTTCCGCTTCTTCTACAACGCCCGCGCGTACCGGGCCGTCCGCCCGCAGCGGGGGCAGACGGGCGAGTTCTTCCAGGCGGGCGTCGAGCTGATCGGCTCGCCGGCGCCCCACGGGACGGCCGAGGTCGTAGAGGTCCTGAGCGCCGCGCTCGACGCAGCGGGCCTCAACCGCGCCGTCATCGGGCTGGGCGACGCCGCTCTCTACGGCCAGCTCCTGACCGAGCTGGGCGTGGGGTACGACGAGCAGGCGACGATCCTGGGACTTCTGGCCTCCCGCGACCTGGTCGGCCTGGAGGCTGAGCTGGCCACGCTCGGCCTGTCCGATTCCAGCGCCGAGCTCCTGCGTCGCATCCCGTCGCTACGCGGCGGGTCCGAAGTGCTCGACGAGGCAAGGAGCCTGGGCGGCGAGGCCGTCGGCAGAGCAGTCGAGCGTGTCATGGACACCTACGAGGCGATCGAGGCGCGCGGCATCGACGACCGGGTGCAGCTGGACCTCGGCCTCCTTCGCGACCTCGGCTACTACACGGGCGCGATCCTGGAGGTGTACGACCCCGCCCTGGGCCACGTGCTGGGCGGAGGCGGGCGCTATGACGATCTGATGGGTCGCTTTGGCCGGCCGCTTCCCGCCGTGGGCTTCGCGCTCTTCCTCGAGCGGCTCCACATAGCCCAGGCCGAGGAGGAGCGGATCGCCGACCAGGGTGGCCTGGGATGACCGGCGTCGCTCGCCCGACCGCCGCGATCCAGTCCGGCCCCCTGCGGATGGCCCTGCCCAGGGGGGCTCTGCTGGACGAGACGCTCGACGTCCTCGACCGCGTCGGCGCCGACACCGCTGGCGTGCGCTCGGATTCGCGCTCGCTCATCTTCGAAACCGCGGACCTGACCTTCGTAACGATGCGCCCCTCCGACGTCCCGACGTACGTGGAGGCCGGCGCGGCGGATGTCGGCATCACCGGCAAGGACGTGCTCATGGAGCAGTCGGACCGCGTCTTCTATGAGCTCGCGGACCTGAGCTACGGCGGCTGCCGGATGGTTCTGGCCGGGCCGGACGGGGACGATCGCCTGTCCGCTCAGGCTCGGCGCCTCGGCGCCTTGCGGATCGCGACCAAATATCCGCGGATCGCCGAGCGGTTCTTCGAGGACACGGGCAGGGCCGCCGAGGTGATCGAGGTCAAGGGATCCGTCGAGCTCGCGCCGATCTCCGGGCTTGCCGACGCGATCGTCGACCTGGTCGACACCGGCCGGACGCTGAAGGACAACGGCCTGGTCGTACGGGAGGTGATCGCCTCCTCCACCGCACGGCTGATCGCGAACCGCGTCGCCCACAAGCTTCGAGCCCGCGAGATCGACGATCTCGCTGAGCGCCTGAAGGCGGCGACGTCGTGAGGGTCGAGCGAGTCGCCTGGGACGGCGCCGACCCCGAGCGCCTCGCCACCCGCCTTCGCCGCGAGGCCGCGGCTCCACCCGAGCTATCCGATCGGGTTGCGGCGATCATCGAGCGTGTCCGCGCTCAGGGGGATGCGGCGCTTTTGGAGATGAGCGTCGAGCTGGACGGCGCCGAACGGATGCCCGCATCCCTGAGCGTCTCGGCCGACGAGGCGTATGCGGCATACGACGCCCTGGAGCCTGAACTCGAGGCCGCGCTCAAGCTCGCCGCCGCCAACATCAATCTGGTCGCCGAGGCCGAGCTTCACCCGCCCGCCGAGGTCGTCCTGCCACAGGGCCACGACGTGTCCGTCCTCGAGCGCCCCGTGTCGAGCGCCGGGATCTACGCGCCCGGTGGGCGCGCCGCCTATCCCTCTTCGGTCCTGATGGGCATCATCCCGGCGCGAGTGGCCGGGGTGGGGAGGATCGTCCTCGTTTCGCCACCCGCCCCCGACGGACGGCTGGCCCCGGCAGTCCTTGCCGCCGCGCACCTCGCCGGGGCCGACGAGGTCTACGCCATCGGAGGGGCGCAGGCAGTCGCAGCTCTGGCTCTGGGCACCGCAACGATCAACCGCGCCGACGTGGTCGCCGGGCCAGGCAACGCTTGGGTCACCGAAGCGAAGCGCCAGCTCTACGGGATCGTCGGCATCGACGGGCTCGCGGGGCCGTCCGAGCTCGTCGTCGTCGCAGACACCTCGGCGAACGCTCACGAGATCGCCTTGGACGCGCTCGCCCAGGCCGAACATGGGCCCGACAGTCCGATCGTCGTCATGTCCGCGAAAGGCGCCGTCCTGGACGAGGTCGCGGCAGAGCTCGAATCGCTTCGCCCCAGCCGACCGTCCGTGGCAGACGCGCCCGTCGCGCTGGTCGAAGCGCCCTCGCTCGACCACGCGCTGGACCTGTCAGACGCTTTCGCGCCCGAGCACCTCGAGCTCCGCTTCGAAGGGGGAGAGGGCCGCGCCGCTGCTCGCATCGCGGGTTGCGTCTTCGTCGGAGAGGGGGGCGCTACCGCCTTCGGTGACTACGCCGCGGGGTCGAACCACGTTCTGCCAACGGGTGGGGCAGCGCGGTTCTCAGGCCCGCTCGGCGTGAACGCGTTCCGCCGACGCATGTCGATCGTGGAGGTCTCGGCGGGGGCGGCGGCGAATCTTGCCGAGGCCACCGACCAGATCGCGAAGGCGGAGGGCCTGCCGGTGCACGGCGAGTCGGCAACGGCTCGTCGCGATCGAAAAGATGGCGATTTGCAGGTAACTTGAAGAACCCGATGGCACGCACGGCGAACATCATCCGAGAGACGGGCGAGACCAGGGTCTCGCTGGAGCTCGACCTTGACGGGGGAGACGTCAGCGCCGAGACCGGCGTCGGCTTCCTGGACCACATGCTCGACCTGCTCGGTCGCCATGGCCGGCTCGGCCTCAAGGTCGCGGCGCAAGGCGACCTGGAGACGGGCGCCCATCACACGGTCGAAGACGTCGGGATCGCGCTCGGTCAGGCGCTCGACGACGCGCTGGGCGACCGGTCGGGGATTCGCCGATACGGCAACGCGCAGATTCCGATGGACGAGTCGCTCGGGCTGTGCGCGATCGACATCTCAGGCAGGCCGCTTTGCGTGTTCGAAGCCGACCTCCCTCCGGGCACCATCGCCGGCTTCGACAACGAACTGGCCGAGGAGTTCTTCCGGGCAGTCGCGTCGACGTCGCGTATGACGCTCCATGTCGGTGTCGCCTATGGATCGAACGCCCACCACATGATCGAGGCGTGCTTCAAGGCCTTCGCCCGGGCCCTTCGCGAGGCGGTCTCCATCGACCCCGACGAGACCGGGGTTCCCTCGACGAAGGGCACACTGACCTGATGATCGCCATCTGCGACTACGGCATGGGCAACCTGCGCTCCGTGGAGAAGGCGCTGGCCCGTGTCGGGTCTGACGCTGCGCGCATCACCGACCCCGCCGACGCCCACGGCGCCGACGGCCTGATCCTGCCCGGCGTCGGTGCCTTTCCCGAGGCGATGACCAGGATCCGCGCGCAGGGCTTCGATCAGCTCATCTCCGAGCGGGCCGCGTTGGGCGTGCCGGTCCTCGGCATCTGCCTGGGCATGCAGCTCATCTTCGGCTCTTCCACCGAGCTCGGGGGAGGGCCCGGGCTCGGGCTTCTCGAGGGTGAGGTCACGGAGCTCGACGCGCACGGACAGAAGGTCCCGCACATCGGCTGGACGCCCGTCAGCTGGACGCGCGAGTCGGCTTTGACGCAGGGCCTCGAGCCCGAGGAGCCCTTCTACTTCGTCCATTCGCTCGCCTCACGGCCGGGCGACGGCACCGACACGCTCGGGACCGCCAGGTACGGAGAGACCTTTGCGGCGGTGGTCGAGCGCGCGAACGTCTTCGGCGTCCAGTTTCACCCGGAGAAGTCGAGCTCGGCGGGGTTGCGGCTGCTCGAGAACTTCGCTGCGATTTGCTCGCCCGTTCCCGCTTGATCCTCTACCCGGCAATCGATATCCGCGGCGGCCAGGCGGTTCGCCTTCTTCAGGGCGACTACGAGCGGGAGACGGCGTACGACGCGGACCCGCTAGACGCAGCGCAGCGATGGGTGGACCAGGGAGCGACGTGGCTGCACGTCGTCGATCTCGACGGCGCGCGTTCCGGCTCTTCGGAGAACCTCGAGCACGTGCGGCGGATCGCCTCAGAGACGGGGTCGAGCGTCCAGGTCGGTGGCGGCCTTCGCAACGACGAAGCCGTCGAGCGGGCCCTGGACGCCGGAGCCGAGCGCGTCGTGATCGGCACGGCGGCCCTCAGCGACACGGTGTTCCTGGAGCGGATGCTCGACGAGCACGGGCAGAGGATCGTCGTCGGGGTCGACGCGCGCGGGGGCATGGCGGCGACCGAGGGCTGGACGGAGACTTCCGGAGCCGACGCCGGGGCGTTGATCCGCGACCTTGCGGACAAGGGCGTGAGCCGCATCGTGTGGACCCCGATCGAGGTCGACGGCACGATGGAGGGCCCGCCGCTGCAACAGCTTCACGTGATCGCCGACGAGCTCGATGCGGAGCTCATCTACTCAGGGGGAGTGGGCAAGCTCGAGGACCTCGAGGCCCTGGTGGCCGTCGACCTCCCTGCGCTCGGCGGCGTGATCGTCGGAAGAGCGCTCTATGAAGGCCGATTCGGCGTCGCGGACGCTTTGGCGGCGCTCGAGAGCTGACGTCGAAGGAGGCAGGAAGAAATATCCTTTTGTGAGGGTTACGTTAGGAACATCTGGGGAATGTGTAAACATGATCCGCGTGAAATCCCTCAAACAGTTCCTAATTCCTGTCAGCGCCCTCGTCATCTTCTTCCTCTTCGGCATGCCCGCCTCCGCCCAGGCCGGGTGCAACCACTCCGGCCAGTCGGTCAAGAACATCAGCAAGAAGAACGCCCGCTCGGCGATCACTTGCCTCTTCAACAAGGGACGCTCGGCCCCGAACGTCAAGCGGAACGGCGACCTCGAGAAGGCCGCCCAGGGCCACTCCTCGGTCATGGCCTCCAAGCGTTGCGTCTCGCATCAGTGCCCTGGTGAGGCAGACCTGAAGCAGCGGGTCGCACGCACCGGCTACCTGAACGGGGCCTCGGGCTACGAGCTTGGTGAAGTGATCATCTACGGCACCTCAGGCGCATCGCCGCGTCAGATGGTCGATAAGTGGATGAACAGCTCGTCGCACCGGTCGACCATCACCAAGTCGAGCTTCGACCACGTTGGCGTCGGCCTCTCCACGGACGGCGGCATGGTCTTCGCGACCGCGGACTTCGGCCACAGGTAGCCCAAGAAAGCGATTCGGCCCATACCCGGGCTCATCGCTAAGCAGAACCCGCCCGGCGTCGGACAGGGCTAGGATGGCTCGCGAGTCAGCGCGTCGATCTACGAAGGGGGACTTCAACCATGCGAGGACTTCGCTTTTCTTGGATCTCGTCTGCCGTTGTCGTCTGCGCTCTCCTCGCCGTCGGATGTGGCGATGACGACGACTCCGGCACGAGCACCTCGTCGTCTTCAGCCAGCGCCGAGCAATCGGTCGACTCAGCGGTCAAGTCCTGTACAGAGCAGGCGAAGCAGATAGGGGGCAGCACCGGAACCGCGCTGGAGGCATCATGCACGTCGATCGGAGACTCGGCAAAGAAGGCTCTCAGCAGCGGTAGCGAGAGCGTCAACGATGCGCTCTCGTCGGCCGCGAGCTCGTGCAAGAGCGCGGTCGGCCAGCTTCCCAAGGGGGATGCCCAGAAGGCGCTGTCGAGCCTGTGCGACGCGCTGGCGAGCGCCGAGTAGCTCTGGCCGGCGTCCGCGAGGGTCAATCCGGTCCAACTTGCGCCCCGGCTCGCAGGGGCCATGCCGAGCCGTGGCTATCTTCGACTCGTGGCCGGTATCGGAACACTCGTCTCGTCCCGCGCTCGCGCGGTGTCGTGGACGGCGCTTTACAAGTCCGCGATGTGGCTCTACGGGCGGGGCCAGCAGTTCTGGGACAACCTGACCAGCTCTGAGCGCTCGGAGCTGGGCGACATCCTTCGCAAGTCGAAGGGCCGAAGGGCAAACCTGTCGAGCCGCGAGACGGACCGCCTGAAGGACCTCGTTCGCAAGGGATTCAGCGGCGAGCGTTCGCGATGAGCGCCCTTCGCAGGGTCATCCCCTGCCTGGACGTCGATCAGGGGCGCGTCGTGAAGGGGACGAACTTCGTGGACATCCGCGATGCGGGCGATCCGGTGGAGCTGGCCGAGCGCTACGACGCGGCGGGTGCGGACGAGCTGGTCTTCCTGGACATCACCGCCACCCACGAGAAGCGCGACACCATCACCGAGCTGGCGCGCCGAACCGCCGACAACGTCTTCATTCCATTCACGATCGGGGGCGGCATCCGCTCGGTGGAGGATGCGCAGGCGGTGCTCGACGCCGGGGCCGACAAGGTGTCGGTCAACTCGTCCGCGCTGGAGCGGCCGGAGTTGATCGGCGAGCTGGCCTCGGTATTCGGCGCGCAGTGCGTGGTGATCGCGATCGATGCCAAGAGGCGCGCGGCCGGCGACCCTTCCGCTTCTCACTCTGATCCCTCCGGGCCCGAGTGGGACGTCTACGTGCACGGTGGGCGGAGGATGGTCGATGGACGGGACGCGGTGGCGTGGGCACGCGAGGCGTCCGAGCGCGGGGCGGGGGAGGTGCTCCTGACGAGCATGGACCGCGACGGGACGAATGACGGCTACGAGCTCGAGCTGACGAGAGCCGTGGCGGACGCCGTTCGAGTGCCCGTCATCGCGTCGGGCGGTGCGGGTGAGCTGGAGCACCTTGCTGAGGGCATTCTGGAAGGGCACGCCGACGCGGTCCTTTGCGCCTCCATCTTCCACTACGGCCACTACACGGTCGCCGAGGCCAAGCAGCACATGGCCGGCGCGGGGATCCCTGTGCGCGTCTAGCCCGCGGCTGCCTCTGCGGCGGCTTCGGCCTTCTTCTCCTGCTTCTGAGCCTTCTTCCGGGCCTCGCGGATCTCCTTCTTCTCCTTCTCCTTCTTCCGGCTCAGCGCCTCGGACTCGAAGGCGCGGACGGTGCCGTAGCCGACGAGATAGAAACGCTCGCCATCGGAGATGGCCGGGTTGTAGCGGCCCAGCTCGTTCTCGAAGACGCGCTTGCCGGTCGCAGCCTCGAAGCCGAGCGTCCCGCCGGCCTCAGAGTTGCGCGAGAAGTAGACGGTCTCGCCGATGAGGACGCCCGAGCCGGTGACCTGCGCACCGATGCCAGCAGTCCAGAGAACGTTGCCCGACCGCGCGTCGAGCGCGTAGGCGTTGCCGTCCGCGGATCCGATGTAGACGGACGGTGGAGCGCCCTTCACGTCGGCGAGCACGGGGCCCGGATAGACCTCGGCTCCCGTCGAGTGCGTCCAAGCGACCTCTCCCGTGTCCTCGTCCAGCGAGTAGACACGACCGTCGAAGGCGCCGACGTAGACGCGTCCCCATGCCACGCCAGGCGTCGAGTACGCCCCGCCGCCCCGGCCGAAGGCACCGCCGATGATCGGGGTCCGCCACTTGAAGCTTCCGTTGTCCGCGTTGATCGCGAAGAACTCGCCGCCGTAGTTGGAGCCGAACACGACGCCGTCGTTGAAGGCCACGGCGCCCTTGACCTCGCCGGCCGTCTCAGTCTCCCAGAGGGTCGCTCCGGTCTTCGGGTTGAGCGCGTACACGGAGCCGCACTGGCAGCCGAAGATCAGCTTGTCGCGCACGATCATCGGCGACGATTCGCTGCCCGGCGAGCCGATCGACTTGCGCCAGAGCTCCTTGCCGTCCTTCGCCCGGATCGCGACGATCTGGTCGGGGTCGAGGAAGAGCGCGTAGACGATCCCGTCGTGGTAGGCGGGGGCGGCCGCGCTCAGCTCACCGTAGTCCTTCTGCCAATTGACCTTGCCCGTGTTCTTGTCCACGGAATAGACGATCCCCTCGAGGTCGAGGATGTACAGGCTGTCCTCGGAGATCACGGGCCCGTGCTCGATCAGATGGCCGATGGGAAGCGACCACTTCGACGATCTGAACGGCGGATCGAGGTACTTGCCCGGCAGGTAGCGGGTCCGCTGCGGGTTCAGGCCGTAGATCGGCCAGTTGACGTTCTTGATCTCCGAGCGCTTGGGGATCTTCACTTCCTTCGCCTCGAAGGCGACGTCGGTGTTCGAGACATCGCCGGGCCGCTTGACGAATGCGAAGTAGCCGGCGATGGCGACGCCCGCGATCGCGAGCACGCTCAAGCCGACCGTGATGGCACGGCGACGGGTGCTCCAAGAGCTCCAGATCCTGCGTAGGGAGGCCACGGGACGGCGAAATGGTAGTAAGGACGTAGGTGGCCTCCGAGTTGATACCCGCTGATCCCGAATCGCTGGGGCGTGCATTGAGCGCGCTGGAGGGCGTCGAGGAGCTGCGCGAGGCCCTCGGCGACCGGGACGCGTGGCTCGTCGGAGGGGCCGTTCGGGACCTGCTTCTGGGCGGCACGCGCGCGGACATCGACCTGGTCGTCGAAGGAGACTCCTCGGCGGTGGCGGCCGCGCTCGGGTCCGGCTCGAAGGAACACGAGCGGTTCGGGACGGCATCAGTCGAAATGGCCGGGATCCGGGTGGATGTCGCGTCGGCGCGACGCGAGACGTATTCAGGCCCGGGTGCCTTGCCGGATGTGGCGCCGGCTCCGATCCGCGAAGACCTGGCCCGCCGCGACTTCACCATCAACGCCATGGCACTTCCGTTGCGCGGTGAGGCGGAGTTGCTTGATCCCCACGACGGCAAGGAGGACCTCGCGGACGGCGTACTTCGAGTGCTCCACCCAAGCTCGTTCGAGGACGACCCGACCCGCGCGCTTCGAGCGGCTCGGTACGCGGCGCGGCTGGGCATGCGGCTCGAGCAGCAGACGGCCGAGCTGCTCGCCGCCGCGGATCTCGGCACAGTCTCGGCCGACCGGGTCGACGCTGAGCTCCGCCGCCTGCTCGCCGAGGAATCCGCGCCTGAGGCCCTCAGCCTGCTGACCGGGTGGGGGCTCGCGGGCATAGACGAAGGCGCTGCAGACCGGGTTCGCGGTGCGCGTGAGCTCCTCGCCGATCCCGCCTGGGCGGGCGTGGCGGATGCCGCGGACGCGGTGTTCGAGGCTGCTCGCCCGAGCGAGGAGTCGCGCCGGGCGGTCGCAGAGCTGACGCAGAAGGCGCCCGCGAGCCCGTCCGCCGGCGTCGCCCTCGCCTCGGGCGTCAAGCCGGTACATCTCGTGATGGCGCGGATCGCCGGCGCCGGATGGCTCGACGCATGGGCCGCCGAATGGCGCCACGTCTCACTGGAGATATCCGGGACGGATCTGCTCGACGCGGGGATCGCTCAGGGGCCGGCGCTGGGGCGGGGGTTGGCCGCCGCACTGGCAGCGCGCCTCGACGGCACGATCGCCACGCGCGACGAGGAGCTCCGCGTCGCGCTGGCCGCCGCTGCCGCCACGTAGCCTCGAAGCATGGATTGGCGCTCGAGCGGCGAGGTGAGATGGCTGGAGGCCGAGCTGCCCGGCGCGCGCACCGCTTTTACGACGCGGCTCGGAGGCCGGAGCGAGGGCGCGTTTGCCTCACTCAACCTCGGGCTGCTGACCGACGACGACTCGCCGACGGTCCACGCGAACCGAACGGCCATGACGGACGCGCTGGGCATCGACCCTGCCGGGGTCGTCTCCGGCATGCAGGTCCACGGCGCCGACATCGCCCGAAGGGAGCAGCCGAACCCCGAGTCGGCGTGGCTCCGCGGGGCCGGCGAGGACCCGGATTTGGTTGACGGCTGGGCGACTTCCGCCGAGGGGCTGGCCCCGCTCGTCTATGTCGCGGATTGCCTGCCGGTGGCGCTCACGGGGCCGGGTGGCGTCGCGATGATCCACTGTGGCTGGCGAGGGCTGGCGGCGGGCATCGTCGAGAGGGGCGTCCGGGAGGTGGAAGCGACGGCTGCGGCAATCGGCCCGGGCATCGGCAGGTGTTGCTTCGAGGTGGGGGAGGAGGTCCTGGCCGAGTTCACCGGCCTTGGCGATGACGTGGCCGACGGGCGCATGCTCGACCTCGCTCTCGTCTGTGAGCGCCTCCTGCGCAACGCCGGCGTCGAGAACGTCGAGACCGCTGGCCTCTGCACGAGCTGCGAGTCCGAGCTGTTCTTCTCCCATCGCCGTGACGGGGGACTCACCGGCCGCCAGGCCGGGCTGGTGTGGACATGGCCGAGCTGATCTCCGACATCGACGTCGCGCTCGTGCGCGACCGCCTTGCCGCGGTGCGCTCGGAAGCCGGCGACGGCGTGCGCGTGCTCGTCGCGACGAAGTACGTGCCGGACGACGATCTGCCAGGGCTCGCCGATGCCGGGGTCGACCTGGTCGGTGAGAATCGCCTGGACGACCTCGAGCGAAAGCACGAGCGGTTCGGGGCGCTCTTCGAGTGGCACTTCATCGGCGGGCTCCAGAGCCGCAAGGTGAAGGGCATCCTGCCCCTGGTCACGCTCATCCACTCCGTCGCCACGGAATCTGCCCTGGACCAGATCAACTCGCGCGCACCAGCGGGCACGAAGATCCTCGTACAGGTGAACGTGGCGGGCGAGGAGGGCAAGGAGGGGATCACCCCCTCGGCGCTCGGCGCTTTCATCGCGCGCAGCGAAGTCGAGGTGGCCGGACTGGCGACTATGCCGCCATTCGCGGAGGACCCCGAGGCGTCCCGAATCCACTTCTCACGGCTGGCGAGCCTCGCGGCCGAGCACGATTTGACCGAGCTCTCGATGGGAACCAGCCAGGACTGGCGAGTTGCCGTGGAGGAAGGCGCGACCATCATCAGGCTCGGCTCGGCACTCCTGCGGCCGTGAACGGTCGCATTCGCGATGCGCGCTGGTCATAATCGGGTAGAGGAAACGCGCACCCCGGCGCGAACAGGGGCAACCAATGGCACTCAGAGATACATGGCACCGCGCGCTCGTCTACTTCGGCCTCGCTGAGGATCCGGATTACCACGAGCCCGATCTCTACGAGCCGGAAACCGGCACGCACGCCGCCACCGGCTACGACTCGGCGCCCGCTCCCCGCGCGACCGTCTCCCGCCTCGGAGACCGCCGGCGCAGCCAGGACGAGATCGACGACATCTTCGCCGACGAGGGGAGGCCCTCCCGGTCGCGGAACCTCCGCCCGGTCGGAAACGGCGGCGGGGGCGGCGCGGACGTCCGCGTCCACCTGGTCAACCCGACGAGCTTCAACGACGCGCAGGAAGTCGCGGATCGCTTCAAGCACGACACGCCGGTGATCCTCAACCTCCAGACCACGGACTCAGAGCTCGCGAAGCGCCTCATCGACTTCGCGTCCGGGCTGACTTACGCACTCGACGGCGGCATGCAGAAGGTCGCGGAGAAGACCTTCATGCTCACGCCCCGCAACGTCGAGGTCTCGGCCGAGCAGACCGCTCAGCTCGTCGAGAAGTCCTTCTTCAACCAGAGCTAGCCCGGCATTCTCCTTCGGGGGGCCGGCTGAATACCTCTCTCGCGGCGGGCCTAAACTCCGGGCTGTGAAGCTCGGATTCGCAGGTGCCGGAAACATGGCCGCTGCCATGGCTCGCGGCTGGGCGCGTTCGGGCTCGGGCCCCGACATGCTGTTCGCCGATCTCGACGCCGAGCGGGCGCAGAGCCTGGCCGAAGCGGTCGGCGGCGAGACTCGGCCGGACCTCGTGGCGCTCGCAGCCGATTCGGACGCGCTCCTGCTTGCCGTAAAGCCTGCGGCACTCGATGCGGTTGCCGAAGAGCTGGGCGGCAAGGCGCCCCCGATCCTCTCCGTCATGGCAGCGACTCCCCTCGAAGCCATCAACGCGGCTTTTCCCGGCGTCCCGGCGCTACGGGTGATGCCCAACCAGCCAGCAGAGGTCGGACGGGGGGTATTGGTCCACGCCGCCCCTCAAGAGGGGGCGGAGGCGCTCCTCGAACTGCTGCCGAGCCTGGGTACGACGATCGAGGTTCCAGAGGAGACGATCGAGGCCGCGATGGCGGTCATGTCCTGCTCCCCCGCCTACGTGGCGCTGTTCGCGGAGGCGCTGGCCGGCGCCGGCGCCCGGGACGGCCTGGAGCCGGCCCTGTCGCTCGAGCTCGTCGCGGGCACCCTGGAGGGGACGGCAGAGCTCTTGAGAGAGCGCGACCCGGAAGCGATCCGCAATGCGGTGGCCCCACCCGGCGGCGCGACCGAGGCGGGCTTGAACGCACTCGACGAAGGTGGCTTCTCCGAGGCCATCGAGAGTGCTGTCGAGGCTTCCCTGGCGAGGTTCCGATGACGCTGGTCTCGGCAATCGATCGCGCCGATGTGGCGAACTACGTGGATGCGCTCTTCACGGTCTTCCTGATTCTGATCATCACCCGCATCGTCCTGAGCTGGATCCAGATGTTCCGCCCGATCCCCTACAACGTGCCGCTGCGAGCGACGGTCGGCTTCGTCGAGGAGAGCGTCGACCCGTACCTGAACGTGTTCCGGCGCTGGATCCCGCCGATCGGCGGGGGAGGGATGGGGCTCGACCTCAGCCCGATGATCGGGATCATCCTGCTCATCATCGTCCAGGGCCTGGTCGTCGGCGCGATCGAAGGGTGAGCGGCACGCCGCGGCGCTCCGGCGCCCGCTCCTGGGGATGGATGTTGCTGGCGGCCGCGCTGGTCGTCGGGCTCGACCAGCTCACGAAGGCTCTCGTCGTCGGCGCGGTCGAGGTGGGAGAGAGGCGTGAAATCCTGCCTTTCCTCGACCTGGTCCACGTGGAGAACGACGGCGTCGCGTTCGGCTTCCTGGGCGACTCGAGCCAGGGGATCGTTCTGGCCGTGACCTTCGCCGCCCTGGCTCTGGTGGTCGGGTGGTTCGCGTTCAACCGCGACCGGCCGCTCGCCTGGCTCGCGGTTGGGCTGCTCGCCGGCGGCGCCCTGGGCAACCTGATCGACAGGCTGGCTCGCGACGGCGTCGTCGACTTCATCGACTTTCCGGCGTGGCCCTCGTTCAACGTCGCCGACATCGCGATCACCCTCGGCGCGGCGACCCTGGCCCTGATCGCGCTCGCCGGCCCCGAGGCGGGCGAGGAACCAGACCGGGCGCCAGAGCGTGCCTCCGGCTGAGGAAGCGGGCGTCGGGCTCGTCCATGTCGACAAGCACCTGGCCGTCATCGACAAGCCCGCGGGTCTGGTCGTCCATTCGGCGCCCGGCCATCGGGAGGAGACGCTCGTGGACGTCCTCGGCGACCTCCTGGGCGGCGGCGAGGACGCCGAGCGTCCCGGAATAGTCCACAGGCTCGACAAGGACACCTCCGGCCTGATGATCGTCGCGCGCACCGACGACGCGCACCGCGCGCTCTCACTCGCGATCAAGGAGCGCCGCGTCGATCGCGAGTACCTGGCGTTGATCCAGGGCGCGCCGCGGTCAAGATCCGGGACGATCGACGCGCCGCTCGGCCGTGACTTCCGCGCCCCTGAGCGCCGAGCGGTCGGCGGCCGTGGCTCGCGCGACGCGCGCACCCACTTCGAGGTCGAGGAGCGGCTCGGCCCGCTGACGCTGGTGCGGGTTCGGCTCGAGACGGGGCGGACGCACCAGATCCGGGCGCATTTCGCCGCCATCGGCCACCCGCTCGTGGCCGACACCCGGTACGGGGGCGGGAAGGCACACGGCCTCGGCCGCCAGTTCCTCCACAGCGCCAAGCTCGGCTTCGTGCATCCCGTGGGTGGGGAGGAGCTCCGGTTCGAGAGCCCCCTGCCGGGGGATCTCCGCGCGGCGCTCGAGTTGGCTCGGGGTTGAGGGTGCGGGCGGCTGTGGTCTCCGCGCGGCGCTCATTTGGCTCTGGTCGGGCGGTTGGGGTCTCCGCGCGGCGCTTGGTTTCGTGCGGGGCCGTTGTGGAACGGCTCGCCAAAGGGGGTTGGATGGGCCTAGGTGGCCACTTTGTGGATGTTCGGAGGATTTGGCACCTCTGCGGTGCTTTTTGCTCCGAACGGTTGCGCCAGGTGGCGGTGGGGGCCTAATCTCGATCGTTTGGAGGGTTGTGCCTGCTGAGCATGCACAAGGCTCCAATCTTTCCCCTCAGCTTGGTAGCAGGAGGAGATTCGTGGCCGAATGGGGGTCTGATGCGTCGTATTCGGCCGCCACGGCCTCGATCTCACCTGCGGGCCGGCGCTTCGCAGCCTCGCGTCCGAAACCGATGTCTGCCACCTGGCCCCACGCCCCCTGGATGATGTCGTTGAGCCTGGCAAGGCCTCCGGCCCTCTCCAGTGCATAGGGCCAGTACTCGGCATAGACCGGTACCCGGGCCTCCGCCAGGCAGCCAGCTCCAGCCAGAACCTGAGCCTCGTGCCCCTGCGTGTCGACCCACGCCAAGGCGACATCGGCGAGCGAGACCGTCCCGTCGCCGACCAGCGAGTCCAGTGACCTCATCGGCACGTCGATCGTCTCGCGCTCTCCCTCCGCCATCCGGCCACCCGAGGCGTCGCCGACGCGGACGCGGTGGTCGCCCATGTTCACCTTCGCGACTTCCAGCGTCGCAGTGCCATCCGTCTTCGAGACCGCCATCTCGAGCGCTTCGACTTTGTCGTCCAGGCCATTCTCGAGCAGGTTGTGCCGCAGGAGCTTGAAGTTGCCGGGATGAGGCTCGAGGGCCCAGCCTCCGGAGCAGCCGAGCGAGACCATCGCCTCGACGACGGAGGTGCCGATATTTGCGCCGATGTCGAGAAACGCCTTCCCGCGCAGCGGGTCGGCGGTGCCGCTCCAGTCCGCCAGCACCCGGGAGACCGCCTCGAGCTGCTCGCGCTCGTGTGAGCCGTGGGCGAAGATCCCCAGGCCGACGGCCTCGTCAGCGGTGGACACGTAGTAGCGGGCGCCACCTGTGTCCACGGCCACGACAGGCGTGTGGCGCCTGGACTTCAGAAAGAAGCGCTCCCGGGGCCAGGCCTTGCGATAGCCGCGATGGTTCAGCGCAAGCTTCGCGAGCGTCTTCGGCAGGCTTCGCTGGGTCTCCGAGCCCATGCCAGCAGCCTAGGGGGCTAGGCTCTCACGGCAAGGAAATCCACTACCCCGTGGAGTCACGCAAAGGGGCCCTGCCCGGCCCGGCCGCCCTGCGCAGCCGAAGACCGGGTCCCCGAAGCGCCGCGGGCTTCAAGACGACCAACCCGAAGGGAACAATCAAGTGTCAGAGCCCGGAGTCAAAGAGCTCCTTCAGGCCGGACTGCATTTCGGCCACCAGACGCGCAGGTGGAACCCGCGCATGCGCCCCTACATCCACGGGGAGCACGACGGCATCCACATCATCGATCTTCTCCAGACCGAGCACCTGCTGGCCGAGGCACGCCGCTTCGCGGGGGAGGTTGCCGGCAAGGGCGGCTCGCTCCTTTTCGTGGGCACCAAGAAGCAGGCCCGCGATTCCGTGAAGGAGTGGGCGGACCGCTCAGGCATGCCATACGTCAACCAGCGCTGGCTGGGTGGCCTGCTCACCAACTTCCACACGATGTCGAAGCGCATCGACCGGCTGCACGACCTCCGCACGCTCGCGGACGGCGGACAGCTGGACCTCCTGCCGACCAAGGAGCGCATGGCGCGCCAGGCGGAGCTCACGAAGCTCGAGTACAACCTCGGCGGCGTCCGCGACATGAAGAAGCTGCCCGATGCCGTCTTCGTCGTCGACCTCAAGACCGAGGCGATCGCCGTCGCTGAGGCCAAGCGCCTCCGCCTGCCGATCATCGGCCTGGTCGACTCGAACGTCGATCCCGTCCCGGTGGACTTCCCGGTGCCCGGCAACGACGACGCGATCCGCTCGTGCTCGCTCGTGATCGGCACCATCGGCGAGGCCGTCGAAGAGGCCGCCGGCAACTTCCGCGCGGCCGAGCAGAAGCGCCGCGCCGACGAGGAGGCAAAGCGCCAGCGCGAAGCCGAGGAGAAGGCCGCGCGCGAGGCGGAGGACGCCGCCCGCCGCGAGAAGCAGGAAGCCGAGATGGCCGCCTCGCAGGCAGCCAAGGCACAGGCCGCAGCCGCCGGAGGCGACTCGCAGGCCCAGCAAGCACCGACCCCCGCAGCCCCGGAAGGAGGCTCCAAGTGAGCGAAACGAAGATCTCAGCCGCAGACGTCAAGGCGCTCCGCGAGCGCACCGGCGCCGCGATCATGGACTCCAAGTCCGCGCTGGCCGAGGCCGGTGGGGACGTAGACAAGGCCGTCGAGATCCTCCGCGTGAAAGGACAGGCGTCCGCCGCCAAGCGCAGCGGCCGCTCGACCTCTGAGGGGACCGTCGCCACGTACGTCCACGCCAACGGCAAGGTCGGCGTGATGGTCGAGGTGCAGTGCGAGACGGACTTCGTCGCGCGCAACGACGACTTCCAGGAGTTCGCCCGCGAGGTCGCGCTCCACGTCGCGGGGGCTCCCTCGGTGCCGCACTACGTCTCGGCCGACGAGATCACCGAAGAGGCCCGCGAGGCCGAGCGACGCGTCTTCCAGGCGAAGGCGGCCGAGGAGGGCAAGCCCGAGCACATCGTCGAGAAGATCATCGACGGTCAGCTCGCGAAGTGGTCGAAAGAGGTCGCCCTGCTCGAGCAGGAGCACATCCGCTCCGACCGCTACGAGGGCAAGACGATCGAGAAGCTCCGCGAGGAGCTCGCCGCCAAGACCGGCGAGAACATCGTGGTCGCCCGCTTCGCGAGGTTTCACGTCGGCGAAGAGGCTTAGTGAGGACCTTTAGGTCCGAAAGCAGCATGTGCAAGCGCCGAAGGCGCGCGTAAGAGGTATCTCCGTCTAATCCCGAACCGGACCGATACCCTGCCGTCCCGCGTGGCCGACCCCGTTTTCCAGAGGATCCTTCTGAAGCTCTCCGGCGAGGCGCTTATGGGTTCCATGGAATACGGAACCGACGCGGAGCGCGTCTCAGGGATCGCTCGCCAGGTCTCGGACCTCGCCAAGAGCGGGGTGGAGGTGGCCGTCGTCGTCGGCGCCGGCAACATCTACCGCGGCCTGTCCGGCGCCGCTGCGGGAATGGACCGCGCGACCGCGGACTACATGGGGATGCTCGCCACGGTCCTCAACGCGCTGACCCTTCAGGACGCCCTCGAGAAGCAGGGCTCCTACACGCGGGTGATGTCGGCGATCCAGGTAACCGAGGTCGCCGAGCCCTACATCCGCCGCCGCGCAATGCGCCACCTGGAAAAGGGCCGCATCGTCATCTTCGCCGCGGGCACGGGCAACCCGTTCTTCACGACGGACACCGCCGCCGCTCTGCGGGCGCTGGAGATCCACGCCGACGCGATCCTGATGGCCAAGCACGGAGTCGAGGGCGTATACGACTCGGATCCCGGCGAGAACCCGGACGCCACCTTCCTGCCCGAGCTCACGCACATGCAGGCCATCGAGCAAGGCCTCGGCGTAATGGACTCGACGGCACTTTCGCTGTGCATGGACAACGACCTTCCGATCCACGTCTTCAACCTCGCCGACGAGAAGAACATCGAGAGGATCGTCCACGGCGAGCGCGTCGGGACGATCGTTCGCGGCTCTCAATAAGGTCTGCCACATGGCTACTGAAGACGCGATGTCGGACGTCCTGCTGGACGAAGCAGAGGAGCGGATGGCGAAGTCGGTCGAGTCCTGCCGCAACGAGCTCGCGACCGTGCGGACCGGCCGGGCAAGCCCGCACCTGCTCGACCGGATCATCGTCGACTACTACGGCGCCGACACCCCGCTCAAGCAGCTCGCGAACGTCGCCGCGACGGACGCTCGGCTGCTCACGCTCACCCCGTACGACAAGAACGCGATCGGGCTGATCGAGAAGGCGATCCAGGAGTCCGACCTCGGCCTGACCCCGTCGAACGACGGCAACGTCATCCGCCTCCAGATCCCCGACCTGACCGAAGAGCGCAGGCGCGAGATGGTCAAGGTCGTCCACGGCGTGGGCGAGGGCGGCAAGGTGTCCGTCCGGAACGTCCGCCGCGACGTCATGCATGACCTGCGCGAGCTCAAGAAGGACGGCGAGATCGGCGAGGACGACGAGCGCCGCGCCGAATCCGAGCTCCAGCGCCTGACCGACGAGGCGATCCAGGAGATCGACGGGGCTCTCAAGGCCAAGGAAGAAGAGATCCTGGCGGTGTGAGCGGCGCGGGTCCGCGCTACGTCGCGATCATCACCGACGGCAACGGCCGCTGGGCGGAGCGCGAGGGCCTGCCGACCCTTGAAGGGCACCGCGCAGGCGCCGACGTCGTCAAGGAGCGGCTGCGCGACGCGGCCGAGCTGGGCGTCGAGGAGCTGACCGTCTTCTCGTTCTCCACGGAGAACTGGCAGCGCTCGCCCGAGGAGGTCGCGGGCCTGATGCGGATGTTCGGCGAGCGGATCCGATCCGAGACTCCCGAGCTCGACGACGAAGGCGTGCGCATGCGCTTCGTCGGCCGCCGCGAGGGCATCTCACCCGAGCTCGTGGAGCTCATGGACTGGGCCGAGCGGACGACGGCCGGGAACGAACGGATCACGCTCTTCGTCGCGTTCAACTACGGCGGGCGGGCCGAGATCGTCGACGCCGCACGGAGCTTTCGCGGCTCGACCGAAGAGGAGTTCCGCGCCCATCTCTACGCGCCGGACATGCACGATCCAGACCTGCTCATCCGGACTTCCGGCGAGCAGCGCATCTCGAACTACCTGCTCTGGCAATGCGCCTATTCCGAGTTTGTGTTCCGCGACGAGCTGTGGCCGGACTTCACGCGGGAGGCGTTCGAACAGTCCCTGGGGGAGTTCGACAGCCGCCGCCGCCGCTTCGGCGGGCGGTAGTTTCCCGCACATGAGCGAGCCGCCCCCGCGACCCAGGCGCCGCCGCCCCTCGCCTCCACCTGCCGCCGAGAGCCCCGATCGGGTTCCACGCCGCCCGCTTCTCTCGCCTGAGACCACAGCGCGGATCCTTTGGGCGCTTCCATGGGCAGCGCTCGCGATAACGATCATCATCGCGGGAGGCGGCATCTTCGCCGGCGCGATCTTCGTGATCGCCGCGATCTGCCTGTCCGAGCTGTTCGCGATGGCCCGCGTCGCCCGGCCCTATCCCGCGGTGGCGACCCTCGCGACTGCAGGCCTGATCGCGGCGGCCTACTTCGGCGACCAGTTCCAGATGGTCCTCGCCCTGGTGGCTGCGTTTCCCGTCCTCTTCATCTTCATCGTGCTTCGCGGCCGGGTGACTGGCGTAACCGGGGCCGCGGCCGTCACCGTCCTGGGGATCATCTGGATCGGCCTGCCCTTCGCTCACGCCGTGCTTCTGCGCGAGCTTCCCGACCACGGCGAGGCTCTCCTGATCGACGTCCTGGTCGCGACGATCGTGGCCGATACCGCGGCCTACGCGGGGGGGCGCGCGTTCGGCCGTCACCCGCTGGCGGCGGCCATCTCGCCCTCCAAGACGGTCGAGGGCCTGGTCTTCGGCGTGGTCGGCGGCACGGCCGCGTTCTGGTTCGCCGGCCTCTACCAGGACTGGCTGCCGGGCCTGGAGGCTCTCGCCATGGGGGCTGCGATCGCCCTGGTCGCCCCGATCGGCGATCTCTTCGAGTCCACGGTCAAGCGGGATCTGGGCGTCAAGGACTCTGGCACCGCGGTGGGACCGCACGGAGGCCTGCTGGACCGCCTCGACGCGGTCCTGTTCACGATCACGGCGGGGTACTACCTGTCCGTGGCGTTCGTTTACTGACGGCCCGTACCCTCTTCGCCATGAAGCGTGTGGTCGTGCTCGGCTCCACCGGCTCGATCGGCGTGCAGGCGCTCGAGGTGATCCAGGCAGCCGGTGAGGATCTCCAACTGGTCGGAATCTCCGCTCATTCGAGTTGGGAGGAGGCGAGCGCCCAGGCCGACAAGCACGGCGTCGAGCATCTCGCGATCTCTGACCCTTCTGCGGCCGAGCGCTGCGCGGCCGAGCGCCAGGGGGTCCTGGCCGGTCAGGAGGGAGTGCGTGAGCTGGTGGCCACGTCCGGGGCGGACCTGGTCCTCAACGCGATCACCGGATCCGCCGGCCTGGGGCCGACGATCGTCGCGCTGTCGGAGGGCATCGACCTGGCACTGGCCAACAAGGAGAGCCTGGTCGTCGGCGGCGAGCTCGTGACGGCGCTGGCGGAAGCGACCGGAGCGCAGATCATCCCCGTCGACTCCGAGCATTCGGCCCTCTTCCAGCTGATCAACGCCGAGCGAGCGCCCGGCACGGTCGAAAAGCTCGTTCTCACGGCGTCCGGGGGCCCGTTCCGCGAGCGTGACGACCTGAGCGACGTGACGATCCAGGAGGCCCTGGCGCATCCGACCTGGGAGATGGGCGGGCGCATCACGATCGACTCGGCGACCCTGTTCAACAAGGGGCTCGAGCTGATCGAGGCGCACCACCTGTTCGGGGTGCCATACGGCCAGATGGACGTCGTCGTCCACGCGCAATCGATCATCCACTCGCTGATCCACCTGAACGACGGCGCCTCGATGGCGCACCTCGGCTACCCGGACATGCGAGTGCCGATCTCGTACGCGCTCCACTATCCCGACCGGGCCGACGTCCCGCTTCCGTCGCTCGACCTGGCGCAGCTCGGAAGCCTCACGTTCGAGGAGCCGGACCTGGCGCGCTTTCCGTGCCTCCGCCTTGCCCGCGAGGCGGGGGAGGCCGGGGGAACGGCGCCGTGCGTGCTCAACGCGGCAGACGAGATTGCGGTCGGCGCATTCCTGGCCGGCGAGATCCCGTTCATGGCGATCCCGCGGATTGTCGCTCGTACCCTTGAGGAGATGCCCGCGGCGCCACCCACGCACTTCGACGACCTCATCGCAACGGACTCCGAGGCGCGCCGCCGCGCCGCCGAAGCGGTCGCGTCGGAACCCCTATGAGCTGGGCTCTGGCCTTCGCGGGCTTCGCCGCGCTGGTCGTCCTTCACGAAGCGGGGCACTTTGCCGCCGCCAAGGCCGTAGGCATGAAGGTCGAGCGCTTCTTCCTGTTCTTCCCGCCCAAGCTCTTCTCCGTCACGCGGGGTGAGACCGAGTATGGGATCGGCGCGATCCCGCTCGGAGGCTTCGTGAAGATCACCGGGATGAACCCCGACGAGGAGATCCCCGCTGAGGACGCGCACCGCGCTTACTACGCCTCGCCGGTCTGGAAGCGGATCGTCGTGATCGCCGCCGGCCCCTTCGTGAACGCCGTGATCGCGTTCGTCATCTTCTTCGCGCTGTTCTCCACGGGCAGCGAGGGCACAAACGAGGTCTCAGTCGTGACGCAGGACGGGGCCGCGGCCGGCGTGCTCATGCCAGGCGACGAACTGGTCGCCGTCGACGGCGTGACCGGAGACTTCAACGAGCTGCGCGAGCAGATCGCGACGCACACCTGCCCCGACGACGCGGAGACGGACGGGTGCGAAGCGGCGACGGCCGCGGAGCTCACCATCGTGCGCAACGGCACGGAGATCACGAGGACCGTGACACCGACCTACAGCACCGAGGCGGGGAGGATGCTGGTCGGGTTCGAACCGGGCACCAAGCCTGTCTCCTCCTCGGAGGCCGTCGGCCTGTCCACCGATGCCATGTGGGCCATCACCTCGGGTACCGCGGAGGTATTCGCGAACATCTTCGACGCCGAGCAGCGCAAGCAGATCTCTGGCGTCGTGGGCTCTTACGAGACGACCCGCCAGGCGATTGAGTTCGACGCACGCCGCGCGCTCTTCATCTTGGGCGTGATCTCGCTGTCGCTGGCGATCATCAACCTCTTCCCGTTCCTGCCGTTGGACGGCGGGCACATCTTCTGGTCGCTGGTTGAAAAGGTCCGCGGCAGGCCCGTCTCCTTCAGCGTCATGGAGCGTGCGAGCGTCCTGGGGATCCTCCTGGTCGCGATGCTCTTCGTCATCGGGCTCTCGAACGACATCGGGCGCCTGAACGGCGAGGGCTTCGACATTCGCTGATCCTGCGATAGCTTTTGGCAAGCCGACCGGGTGGTCGGCGGGAGCGAGCGAGGAGGAGTTGTTCATGGAGGTCGCAACGGCTGGAACGCGTCACGCGAGTGGGGGGCCGCCCAAGGAGATGCACTTTCCGAATCTCCCGCTGGCGTTCGAGGCGCAGGTCGACCGCATTCCGGACGACGACGCCGTCGTGGATCCCACGCGCGACAAGAAGCTTTCGTTCGCGGACACCCGCGACATGGCGTACCGCGTTGCCGGCGGCCTTGCGAGCCTCGGCATCAGCAAGGGCGACACCGTCGCGATCATGCTCAACAACCGGTGGGAGTTCATCCCGATCGACCTCGGGGCGGCTTACCTGGGCGGCGTGCCGTTCTCGATCTACCAGACCTCCTCGCCCGAGCAGATCCAGTACGTCTGCGAGGACGCCGAGGCAACGGTGATGATCATCGAAACCGCGTTCCTGGACGTCTTCAACGAGGCCAAGAAGGATCTGCCGAAGCTCGAGCACGTCATCGTGGTCGACGGCGACGGCGGCACGCACACGCTCGAGGACCTCGAAGGCATCGATCCCGGCTTCAACGGCCGTGAGTCCGCTGAGGAGATCGGTCCTGACGACCTGCTCACGCTGATCTACACCTCGGGGACGACGGGGCCGCCCAAGGGCGTCCAGCTCACGCAGCGCAACCTGATGACGCTCGTCGCAGGCCTCGACGACATGATCGAGTTCCCGGACCGGGGCTCGAAGGTCATCTCATGGCTGCCCGCAGCGCACATCGCCGAGCGCGGAGCCAACTACTACCTGCCGATGATGAAGGGTGCATCCGCGACGATCTGCGCCGATCCGCGGAAGGTCGTCGAGGCGCTGCCGACCGTCAATCCGACCTTCTTCTTCGCGGTTCCCCGCATCTGGGAGAAGGTCAAGGCCGGACTCGAGGCAAAGCTCGACGCCATCCCGGGCGAGGACGGCGAAAAGGCCCGCGCGGGCCTTGCGGCAGCGATCAAGAAGGTCAGGCTGGAGCAGGCGGGGGAGGAGGTGCCCGAGGAGCTCGCAGCGGGCGTCGCGGCCGCCGACGAGGCGATGTTCCAACACCTGCGCAAGGCGCTCGGCCTCGACGAGGCCCTCTCCGTGAACGTCGGCGCGGCGCCGACGCCGGTCGAGGTCCTGGAGTTCTTCCACGCGATCGGGATCCCGGTCGGCGAGCTCTGGGGCATGTCGGAGACGTGCGGTGCCGCGACGGTGAACCCGCCGGAGAAGGTGAAGCTGGGAACGGTCGGCCCACCGGTCGCAGGCGTTGAGATCAAGCTCGCCGACGACGGCGAGGTGATGGTGAAGGGCGACCTCATCATGGTCGGCTATCGCAACATGCCCGAGAAGACCGCCGAGACGATGGACGGCGACTGGCTTCTGACCGGTGACATCGGCGAGCTCGACGAGGACGGCTATCTCAAGATCGTCGACCGCAAGAAGGAGCTCATCATCAACGCCGCCGGCAAGAACATGTCGCCGGCGAACATCGAGTCGAAGCTCAAGGCCGCCAGCCCCCTGATCGGGCAGGCGGCGGCGATCGGCGACGCGCGCCCGTACAACACGGCGCTCATCGTCCTCGACGCCGACTTCGCTCCGGCGTTTGCCGAGAAGAACGGGATCGAGGATCCCTCACCCGAGGCTCTCGCCGAGAACGAGAAGGTCCTGGAGGCCATCCAGGCCGGCGTCGACGAGGCGAACGCGAAGATGTCGCGCGTCGAGCAGATCAAGAAGTTCAAGGTCCTGCCGACCGAGTGGATGCCGGGTGGCGACGAGCTCACACCGACGATGAAGCTCAAGCGCAAGCCCATCTCTGAGAAGTACTCGGGCGAGATCGAGGAGCTCTACTCCAACTGAGGATCCGAGCGGCGGCATAATCCGCCGCTCATGAGCAGTTTCGGAGAACGTGCGCGCAAGGCCGCGCTCAGCATGCCGCGCCCGGTGCGGGAGGCCCTGCGGACGGGCCGAAAGCGCTACCGGAGCGCGCGCTACCGCCTACGTGAACGCTTCCAGCCCACCGTGCTCACCCAGGCCGACGTCGAGGCGGCGTTGCGCGAATGTGGCTTGACCGAAGGCGACGCGTGCTTCGTGCAGGCTGCGATGAGCGCCTTCGGGGGCTTCGAAGGCGGACCCGACACGGTTCTCGACGCGCTGTCGAGCGTGGTGGGGGACGACGGGCTGATCGCGATGCCCGCGTACTCGCTGACGGGGCCCGCAATCGAGCACCTCGCAGCGGATCCGCTCTTCGACCCGCGCTCGACCCCGTCACGCATGGGAGCGATCTCAGAAGGCTTCCGCCTTTCCCTCGGAACCATCCGGAGCATCCACCCGACCCACTCGACCGCGGTTCGCGGACGGGGCGCCGAGGAGATCGTGGCTGGCCACGAGACCGCCGCGACGCCGTTCGGGGAGGGCACGCCGTTCCCGCGCATCGTCGAGCGTGGCGCCCTGCAGCTCTTCTTCGGCTGCGGAACGGGCGCCATCACCATGTACCACTCGTTCGAGTGCACGCGCGTGCCGCCCTTCCCACTCGACGTCTTCGCGAACCGGCGCTTCGACGCCCGCTGCCTGGCCCGGGACGGCAGCGAGATCACCGTCACGACGCTCGTCCACAACCCGGCGCTCCACCCGGGCCGGATCGACTCCAATCCACGGCTCCAGCGCATCTACCGCGATGCCATTCTCGAAGCCGGCGGACGGGCCGTGCGGCTCGGCCACGGTGAGATCATCGCGATCCGCCTGCCCGCCCTGTTCGAGGTCTTCGAGCGCCTGGTCGCCGAAGGCGTGACCATCTACGACGCAGAGCTGCCTGCCGAAGCGCCAACCGTCCCGCCGCAGGACAGAGTCGATGGCTGAATCGGACGCGGGGGAGAGGGTCCGCGAGCTGATCGCGTTCGCGCTCGAGAAACTTCCCTCCATGAGGCTCGACGACGGCGTCTTCTGTCACGAGGTCGAGGCACCTGGCCTCCAGCCGACGGGTCGCTCCCTGCGCTACACGCTGATCTGCCTGCTCGGCCTGCAGCGCGCGAAGGGAGCCGGGCTGGAGGTCCCGATCGAGCCCGACGAGGTCCGTGACACCGTCATGGACAGCATCGACGACCCGGAGATGACCGCGGGAGACCTGGCGCTCCTCCTGTGGGCCGACTCCCGCTCGAGCAAGACCGCTACGGACGCGATCGCCTACCGCCTGCACAAGAAGGTTGGGGCCCACCTGCCCGATCTGGAGGGACTGGAGCTGAGCTGGATCGTCATCGGCGCGGCCGAGGCGGGGGCCTACGAGCTCTGCGACCGGGCCCTGAAGCGCCAGCTGGAGCGGGCAAGCGGACGCGGTTGCCTGTTCAGGCATCGGGACGAAGGACGCCGCGCGCGCTTTCCCAACTTCGCGACGCAGATCTACGGCGTGCTGGCGCTTGCGGTTGCCGCGCGAAACGGCCACGACGCCGAACGAGCGACCGCGACGGCAAATCGCGTGGCCGGACGCCTGCTCGAACTGCAGCGGCCGGACGGCGGCTGGCCCTGGATCTTTGATTCCAAGCGGGGCAGCGTCGTGGAGCCATACGAGATCTATTCCGTCCACCAGGACGCGATGGCGCCGATGGCGCTGCTCGAGCTCTCGGAGCTAACGGGCGACGCCAGGTACCGGGAGGCTGCGATGCGTGGCCTGGATTGGATCTACGGCAGGAACGACCTGGGCCGCGAGATGCTCGACCGCGATGCCGGGATCCTCTACCGCTCGATCCGTCGCGCCCGGGGCTTTGACCGCGCTCTTCTCTACGCGAACACCGCGACTTCCCAGGTCGGCCGCGCCGCTCTGAGCGGCATGCGTGGGCCGCTCGAGGTGAACCCGACCGACCGCCCTTACCACCTGGGTTGGATCCTCGAGGCGTGGGCGGGCCGCGAGCCCGCGGCTACCTCTTCCTGACGATCTTCCAGGAGTACTTGGCTGGAGTTCCGTCGACGCTTTCGTCGGACTCCTCGGCGGTCACGGCGATCTTGTGCTTTCCGCGCTTGAGACGCGGCGGCTTGAAGGTCTCGGCGCACGGGATGTCGTCGCCGTCGAGCCCGCACGCGTAGCTGTCGCCGCCGGCGAACTTGAACACTGGCGTCCGATCGGTGGACTTTGCCTTGGGCTTCCTGGTGATCACGGTGTTCGGACAGGAGTTCTCGCTTGGCGTCACGATGTTCGGCCGCGGGCTCGGGATGGCGTCAGGAACGAAGTCGCCGAAGCTCGATCCAGTGTCGTCACTGGGGTCGAGCAGCGTGTTGCACCCCGCAAGGATCGATCGCTCGATGGACGAGCCGTCGGGGATCGCGGGCTCGGAGAGCCCTGCCCCCGGGACTGTCGCTGTGCCCCACGCGACGCAGTCGATGGTGCCGAACGAGTCCGAGACGAGGCAGACGCCGCCTCCTGAGCCGGCGATGAAGTCACCGGCGTACCCGCTGTCAGCCTGCACGGTGAACATGCCCTCCATGGCGGAGGTCCCCGAAAGGAGCGTCCGCTGGCTGGTTCCATCGAGAACGTCGGGGAGGTCGAGGTTCGCGAACGTCCCGCCGCTGGCGTTGTAGAACGTCAAGCTGGCAAGCGGCGCGAAGTTGTTCTGCCCGCCCGTATACATCTGGAGCTCCACGAACTCCGCTCCCGGCGCTGCAACAGTGCCCGGGAACACCTCGGTGATCTTCACCTCGTGATGGTCGGCGCGGGCCATGGGCGCCGGGACGAGCCAAATGACTCCCACTGCGAACGCCATCGCGAGCCCCCTTCGCATGTCTTCGAATCTACTCCTTACGCCCCGGTCGCGTTCGGCCGTCATTACTCTCTTCGGCCATGCCCGGGACCATTCGAATCACCAAGCTCGCCGCCGTCCTCCTCGCGGTCGCCGCGCTATCTGCAGGCTGCGGCGACGAAGACGAAGGCTCCGGGGAGACTGCACCAGAGCCGGAGGCGACCGCAGCCACGTTGGACCCTGCCGCCGTCGAGTCGAGCGTTCAGGAGTTCCTGCAGGCTGATGAGTACGCGGCGAGCCTCTCCCCAGCCGTCGATTGCGGTGACGAGCCCGCGGAGACCCTCGAATGCTCGGTCTCTGGCGAGAAGGGCCTCGAGGGCGTCGTGAACGCCGCGCCGTCCCAGGGTTTCGCGTACACAGGAGAGATCGAGGATCAGTACGGACCCAACTCGCTCGGCGGCAGTTCGGCCGAGGGCTCGATCTACGACCCCGCCACGGTTGAGGAAAGCCTGAACGAGACGGACCTCCTCTCCGAGAACGCTGGATCGCCGACCGCGGACTGTGCCGATGCGCCCGAGGACGATTCGCTCGTTTGCGAGGTTACGGGCGAGGACGTCACAGGGACCCTGACCGCGACCGCGATCGGTGGCTTCGAGTGGGAGGGCCAGATCGAAACGCCGGACGGCACCCGCGCGATCAGCGGGAACGCGCTGCCCTAGTTCACCGCTGTCACAATCTCCGCATGGCTTCAAAGCGCCAGGTGAACGTCGGCGGGGTCCTCATCGGTGGGGGCGCACCCGTGGCCGTACAGACGATGACAAAGACCGAAACGGCCAATCTCGAGGCCACGATGGAGCAGATCGGGAAGGTCGCGGAGGCCGGAGCCGATCTCGTCCGCGTCGCCGTGCCGCGCGAGAAGGACGCCGACGCCCTGAAGACGATCGTCACGGAGTCGCCGATCCCCGTGATCGCGGACATCCACTTCAATCACACGCTCGCGCTCAAGGCGATCGACGCCGGAGCGCACTGCATCCGCCTCAACCCGGGAAACATCGGCGGCCGCGACAAGGTCGCAGAGGTGGCTGAGCACGCGACCGCGAACGGCGTGCCGATGAGGATCGGCGTCAACTCCGGCTCACTTCCGAAGCATCTCCACGAGCTCGAGCGCGAGAATCCGGTCGAGGCGCTCACGCAGGCCGCCGTCGAGTTCGTCGAGCTCATGGAGTCGCTCGACTTCACCGACTTCAAGGTCTCGATCAAGTCGACGAACGTGCCGAACACGATCGCCGCCAACCGCCTGCTCTCGGAGCGGATCGACTATCCGCTCCACCTGGGCATCACGGAGGCCGGGACGAAATGGTCCGGGTCGCTCAAGTCAGCCGTGGGCCTGGGCACGCTCCTGGCCGACGGGATCGGAGACACGATCCGAATCTCGCTCTCGACCTTCCACGCCGAGGAGGAGGTCAAGGTCGCCTGGGAGATCCTCAAGGCGCTGAAGCTCCGAGAGCATGGCCCGGAATTGATCGCCTGTCCGACCTGCGGCCGCCTCCAGTTCGACATGGACACGGTCGTCGCCGAGATCGAGGACCGGCTCCAGGCCTACGACGACCCGATCGAGGTCGCCGTTCTGGGCTGCGCCGTGAACGGCATCGGCGAGGCGTCCCACGCCGACTTCGGCATCACCGGCGCGAAGAACGAGGGCCTCATCTTCGCCCACGGCGAGCCGCTCAAGAAGGTCCCTCAGGAAGAACTGGTGGACCGGCTCTTCGATGAGATCGACAAGTCCGTCAGCCGGGGTGGAGAGGTGGTCTCCGACGCCACCGAGGTGGCCGAGGGAGCCGAATGGCTCGCGAAGATCGAAGAGGAGAACGCCGGCGACCTGACTCCGGAGAAGATCGCGGCGATGGAGGCCGAGGCCGCCCGGATCGCCGAAGACATCACCGTGCCCTCGCCTGAGCGCGAGGAAGAGCGGAAGCGAGAGCGCCTCTCCGAGGACGCGTCGCCTACGGCGAGCCGTCGCTTCACCCGCGCATAGCGTGCGCCCGGGCGTAGATCATCTCGACCTCGTCGTCTCCGACCTCGAGCGGAGCCTCACGTTCTACCGCGGACTGCTCGAGCCGCTCGGCTACTCGCGCCTGGCCGAGATCGAGGGTGAGCGCGGGGAGCGGGTGCTTTACCTGGGCGGATCGGGCGGAGCATCGGTGAGCCTGCGCGAGCGCCAATCGCACGCTCGCGAGACGCCATACGACCGGTACGACCTCGGCATCCACCACATCGCATTCAGCGCGGCATCGCGGGAGGTTGTCGACGAGCGGGCGGCATGGCTGCGCGCCCAGGGCACCGAGATCGAGTCCGGGCCGAAGGAATACACGTATACGGAGGGCTACTACTCCGTGTTCTTCTACGGCCCGGACGGCCTCAAGCTGGAGATCCTCCATCGCCCATAGCCGAAGCCGCGGATAGGCTCAGCGACTCGTGACGCGCCTCAGCGGATACTTCATGCCGACTCTCCGCGACGATCCCGCGGATGCCGAGGCGATCTCGCACCGCCTGATGGTCCGCGCAGGCCTGGTGCGTCAGCTCGGAGCGGGCCTTTGGACCTGGCTTCCGGCCGGGCACCGCGTGCTCCAGAACGTGATCGGGATCGTTCGCGAGGAGATGAATGCCATCGGCGGCCAGGAGCTGCTGGTGCCGGTGCTGCAACCCGCCGCGCTGTGGGAGGCCACCGGCCGGTACGGCATCGACGAGCTGATGAAGCTCGAGGACCGCAAGGGCTCGCCGCACGTCCTTGCCATGACGCACGAGGAAGGGCTCGCCTTCCACATGTCCCGCGATGTCCGCTCGTACCGCGACCTGCCGCTCTACCTCTACCAGTTCCAGGTCAAGGAGCGCGACGAGCCGCGCCCGCGCGCCGGCGTCCTCCGCACGCGCGAGTTCGTCATGAAGGACGGCTACTCGTTCGACCGCGACGAGGCGGGGCTCGACGAGCAGTACGAGCGCAACCGCGTCGCCTATAAGCGCATCATGGAGCGCTGCGGTCTCGACTTCTACGAGGTGGAGTCGGACGTGGGGATGATGGGCGGCACAGGCGCTCACGAGTACATGGCTCCATGCGCCGCGGGCGAGAACGAAGTCGCGCTGGCGTCCGGCTATGCGGCAAACGTCGAGGTTGCGAGCGCGATCCCGCGCACGGTCGAGATGCCGCCCGAGCTCGACGAGCCGCGGGAGGTCCCGACCCCCAACCTCACGACGGTCGAGGACGTCGCAGGCGCGCTCGGGGTGCCAGCGGGCGCCCTCCTGAAGGCGGTTCCCGTGCTGGCGGAGAACCGGGGCATGATCATGGTTCTCGTCCGGGGCGATCACCGCTTGAACGAGACCAAGCTGGCCACGGCTCTTGGCGAGGGGTTTCGGCAGGCGACGCCCGAGGAGATCGGAGAGCGGATCGGCCCCGCGGGATTCATCGGGCCGGTCGGATGCGAAGTTCCGGTGGTGATGGACTCCGCGATCGCGGCCGGCGGCGGGTACGTCTGTGGAGCCAACCGCACGGACGCCCACCTGATCGGAGTGGAGCCCGGGCGCGACTTCGAGTTCACGGAGCTGGATGTCCGCTCCGTCGAGGCGGGTGACACGACCGAGAGCGGCGCCGAGATCCGGATCGAGCCCGCGATCGAGGTCGGGAACATCTTCAAGCTGGGAACGCGGTACTCCGAGGCGCTCGGGGCGACCTTCCTGGACGAATCGGGCAAGGAGCATCCGATCGTGATGGGCTCGTACGGAATCGGCCCCGCGCGAATCGCAGCCGCCGCGGTGGAGCAGGGGGCCGACGACCGCGGAATCGTCTGGCCGCGGGCACTGGCCCCATGGCCCGTCGAGCTCGTCAGCCTGGGGCGTGGCGAGGACGAGGCGGCGCAGGCGGCCGAGGAGATCTACGCCGAGCTCTCCGAGGCGGGGCTCGACCCCCTCTATGACGACCGTGACGCGGGGGCGGGGGAGAAGCTGACCGACGCGGAGCTGATCGGCTGCCCGCTGCGGATCGTCGTCGGCAAACGCGCCCTCGCGGAGGGGCAGGTCGAGGCGCAGGTCCGCGCGACCGGCGAAGACCTTCGGATCGGCCGCTCGGACGTCGTCGCCGAGGCGGCGGCGCTGGTCGATGCCGCAAAATAAGCGCATGGCAGGCGATCGGACCCCGGTGCGCGAGCGGCTCAGCCGCAGGCGCCTCGTCGGCCTGGATCGCTCTGGGCCCAGCCCCGCCGCGACCAAGGCCGGCGCGCCGCTGCACCCCTTGACCCTTCCGAACCTCGTGGGCTACCTCCGGCTCGCGGCCATCCCCATATTCCTGGTGTGGGCCCTCGGCTCGGAGGATGGTCGCGTGACCGGCGCGACGCTGCTCTACCTCTTCATCACGCTCGGCGATCTTCTCGACGGGTTCCTGGCCCGCGCGACAGGCCAGTACTCCCGCATGGGCGCCCTCCTCGACCCGGTGGTCGACCGTCTGGCGGCGCTTGCGGGAGTCGTCGTCTGCTGGGAGTTCGACCTCCTTCCGCACTGGGCGCTCATCGCGCTCGCCGCGCGCGAGCTGACGACCCTGGTCCTCGCCAGGATGGCGCTCAGAGCAGGCGTCGACCTGGAGATCAGCTGGATCGGGCGCCTCTCGACTCTGTTCACCTTCGGCGGGCTGTTCTGGACACTCGTGTTCGACTCCTGGATCACGGTTGCCATGTTCATCATCGGCGTCACGCTCGGGTGGATCGCCACCGCCCTTTACACCCGCGCCTCCAGGCGTGTCCTGGCCGAGCAGGCCCGGGAGATGATGGGCGCCGCGCGCGAGCGGGGCCAGACCCCCTGAAGCAACGCCGGTCGTGGGCGTTTTCTACCGAACGCTCAAGCTCAACTTGACGTTGCCACCTGAGGCGTATACTCGCGATCAATGACCTTCGATCACGAGTTCCCAGACATCGGCGCCATGGACGACTCCGACCTCAAGGAGACCATCGAGCGACTTACCGACGAGGAGCGGGAGGTTTCGTACCGCCGCCGCGTCCTTCACGGCCAGATCGACATCCTGCGAGCCGAGCTCGTCAACCGCCTCAAGACCAAGCGAGAGGGCGGGGAGCACGCGCTCTCCGGCGCCGACGTCCAGCAGCTGACCGACATCCTCCTCGGCAAGGTCCCGTCGACGCCCCAGGAGGGCGAGGAGGACAGCTGATGGCGGTGCACTGCCCCGAGTGCGGGTTCGTGAATCCCGAAGGGGCCAACTACTGCCAGAAGTGCGGCGCATACCTGGGCCGGCCGGAGGGGGCAGACGAGCCCACGACGATGACCTACAAGGTGGACGAGACCGGTGAGTACACCCCCGTCGACATCGAGGAGGAAGTCGAGGACGCCGGCGCCGCCCTGGTGATCCGCTCGGGAGGCGGCAGAGCGGGGGAGAGCTTTCAGATCCAGGGCGATCGCATGTCGATCGGGCGCACACCTGACGCGGGTGTCTTCCTGGACGACGTCACGGTTTCCCGTAACCACGCGCTGCTGGTGCGCCGGCAGGACGGCATCTACATCGACGACCTCGGATCCTTGAACGGGTCGTACGTCAATCGCCGCAGGATCGAGTCCCATCTCCTTGTGGACGGCGACGAGATCCAGATCGGCAAATACAAGCTTTCCTACCTGGAGGCATGAGCATGGCGACCGTTGCCAGCCAAGACCACGCAGAGGCCCAAGAGGCACCGCGACGCGATTCCCGCCCGCGCAAGGCGCTCACGATCGGCGCGGTGGCAAAGATCCTCTCGCAGGAATTCGACGACATCTCGATCTCCAAGATCCGGTATCTGGAGGATCAGAAGCTGCTCGCACCCAGGCGCACGCCCGGGGGCTACCGGCTGTATTCCCAGGCCGACGTCGAGCGGCTTCAGGCCATCCTGCGGATGCAGCGGGACGAGTTCCTGCCGCTCCGGGTGATTCGCCAGGAGCTCGCGACCGGCACCTTCGACTCCGATCGGCGACCCGCGGCCGACGTGGGCCAGAAGCGCCGGGCCCTGACCGTCGACTCCCAGGTCCAGACGATGGGCCAGGAGGAGCTTGCCGAACAGGCCGGCGTCAGCTCGGAGTTCCTGCGCGAGCTGGGGGAGTTCGGGGTGGTTCAGCCCGATCGCTCGGATGGACGGGCCCGCTTCGACGAGACGGACCTGGAGATAGTCCGCGCTGCGGCTGAGCTGGCCCAGCACGGTGTCGCCGGACGCAACCTGCGCGTCTTTCGCACCTCTGCTGACCGCGAGGCGGCGCTCCTGGAGCAGCTTCTCGGCGCATCTCTCCGCTCGCGAAGCCCTGCCCGCCGCCGCGAAGCGGTGGAGAACCTGGAGAACCTCGCCGCCGTATGCGGCCACCTGAAGCAACTCCTCCTGGTCCGCGACCTTCGCCGCCTCAAGGGCGACGAAGGCTGATCCGCACCGGAGCGGGCCTACCGAGCCCATGAAGGTGAACCGCACCCGCAAGGTCGCGGCACCCGTCGCCGCCGTCTGGGACCTCGTCTCGGACCCTCACAGCCTGCCGCGGTGGTGGCCGAAGGTGATCCGCGTCGAAGACGTGACCGGGCGCGGGCAGCGCTCGCGCTGGACCTCTGTCCTCGAGACTGACGCGGGCAACGGCGTCCGCGCTGATTTCCGGTGCACCGCCTCCACCGAGCACGAGCGCTACGCGTGGAGCCAGGACCTCGCGGGTACCGCCTTCGAGCGCATCCTCACGCAGGCGGGGCTGGAGATCAAGGTCGAGCCGGCCGGCCCGCAGGAGACCTCGGTGAGCCTCACAAGCGAGGAGACCCTCAGGGGACTCTCACGACTGGGTGCGCCCATGATGCGCGGGGCCGCGCGCCGGCGCTTGGACGAGGCGTTCGAAGGCATCGAGCGCGCGCTCGTGGGAGAGCCGCCGGCGTGAGCTCGGGCATGGACGGGGGGCCGATGAAATGGTGGGGCTGGGGTGAGCCCTCCAAACGCAACGAGCTGGGGGAAGCCGCCAGGTCGATGCTCCGGCGCGAGTTGGGAGACGCGGATCCCGTGGAGCCAGTCGCGCTCGGCGAGATGCGCTTGCCCCCGGCGGCCGAGATCCCCGAGAGCCTCTCACAAGCCGTCGGCGAGGGCGGCGTCATGGTGGGCGACGAGGATCGCCTCCTGCGCTCGGGCGGCAAGAGCTATCCAGATCTGGTCCGCGCGCGGACGAACGCTGTCGAGGCCGCTCCTGACGCGGTGCTGCTGCCGTCAAGCGCCGAGCAGGTCGCTCGCGTCCTCGAACTGTGCGCAGCCGAGAGCGTCGCGGTTGTCCCGTTCGGGGGAGGCACCAGCGTCGTCGGCGGCGTGGACGCCCACCGGGGCCCGCACCGCGCCGTCGTCTCGCTCGACCTCTCGCGCATGGTGGGGTGCGAGGTAGATCCCACTTCGCTGACCGCACGCCTTGGCCCCGGCCTTCGCGGCCCCCAGGCCGAAGCTGCCCTCGCCTCGCACGGAGTGACTCTGGGCCACTTTCCGCAGTCGTTCGAGTTCGCAACGATCGGCGGCTTCGCCGCAACGCGTTCGGCCGGACAGGCCTCGGCGGGGTATGGCCGCTTCGACGAGCTGGTGAGCGCAATAGGCATGGTCAGCCCCGCCGGTCCGATCAAGACCCTCCGGACGCCACACAGCGCTGCAGGGCCCGCATTGCGCGAGGTCATCATGGGCTCCGAGGGGACGCTTGGCGTGATCACCGACGTGACCGTCATGGTCCGGCCCGTCCCGAGCAAGAAGCGCTACCAGGGCTGGATCGCCGAGGACTTCAGCTCGGGCGCCGAAATCGTGAGGAGGCTCGCCCAAGCGGACGCGCTTCCCGATGTCACGCGAGTCTCGGACCCCGAGGAGACGCGTATCTCGCTCGCGATGGCCGGGATGGAGGGAGCGAAGAGGTCCGCCTTCGACGCGTACCTGCGGCTGCGAAGGCGAGCGGGCGGATGCATGCTCATCACCGGCTGGGAGGGTGAGACGGAGGACGTCGAGCGGCGCAGATCAGTATCCGCGCGAATCCTTCGATCGGGTGGTGCCGTCTCGCTGGGCGGGGCGCCCGGCAGGGCGTGGGCGCACGGCCGCTTCGAGGGGCCCTATCTGCGCGACGAGCTGATGAGCCTGGGCTACTTCGTGGAGACGCTCGAGACGTCCCACACCTGGTCTCGCTACGAGGAGCTCTACGACGCGGTCCGCAGAGCCCTGCACGGTGCCCTGGAGGCGCAGGGAACGCCTGGGATCGTGATGTGCCATCTCTCGCACGCCTACCGCGACGGAGCGTCCCTGTACTACACCTTCATCGCGCCGTCGAAGCCGGGGGCGGAGATCGATCACTGGCGCGCGGTCAAGAGCGCGGCCTGCGATGCGATCGTCGCGACCGGGGGCACGATCACCCACCACCACGCGGTGGGGAGGGATCACGCCCCCTACATGCCGGCCGAGGTCGGCGAGGTCGGAATCGAGGCGCTTCGCGGGCTGAAGGACCGGCTGGATCCCTCCGGGATCATGAACCCCGGGAAGCTGATCCTCTAGCCGTTGCCCTGCCCGCCGCCCTCGCCGGGCGCCTGCTGGTCCTCGGGGGCCGCGTTGCCGGTCGGCTGGCGCGGCACGTCGCCGCGGAGGATCGTCTCTCCGGGACGCTCGATCTCCAGCGAGCCTGCCTCCAGGGCGCTTTCTGCCGCCGCGAGGATTTCCTCGGGGTTCGAGAGCGAGATCTCGATGGATCTCGACTGAGAGATGGGGCCGGCGACAGCAGTCGGGATCGCCAAGCGGTTCTCGTAGCTCCCGTTCTGGGGGACGATGGCGGCCGCCATGGGATAGCCGTTGTTGTCGTCGAACATGAACCAGGCCAGATACGCCTTGTCCTTGGGCGGATCCGGCAGGTCGGTCAAAACGAGATCAAGATAGGGCTGCGTTCCCGAGGAGATGCCGACCACCGCGGCGCCGCCCGCCTTGCCACCGCTGGGTGACGTAAGGGGCACCTGGCTGATCTCCTCGCCGTCCGGGATGGGAGTGGAGGGGTCGATCGCCTCAGGGTTCTGCGCGGTCTCTTCCGTGGCGCCGGCGTTCGTCGGCTCGTCCTCTCCTGAGAAGACGCCGGCGACGGCCAGAACGACGACCACGAGCAGGATCCCCATGCCGCCCAGCGCCGCGATGGTGCGGGTCTGCCGGGAGGTGAAGCCCGTGCCCTCCTTGGCGGGAAGCGGCTCGCCGGCCGGCCGGGCCGGGGGAGGGGCCTGGCGCCCGCCGAAGCGGCTGCCAGACGGCGCCTGCGGCAGCTTCGGCAGTTCCGCCGCGGGAAAGAGGGTCGCGAGCTCGGTGACGATCTTGTCCGCCAGTTCGCGGTCGGGGGCGTCCTGGCGGAGGTGCCGGACCGCGTCGGCGCGCCCGATCGGGTCGGCCTGCCCCAGGAGATAGTCGCTCAGGCCAACGTTGCGATCCGGGTCGGCGCCACCCAGCCCTTCGAGAGCTGCACGTGCTCGCTCGCGGGTCTCGCCTTCGCCGAGCCCGAAGAGGTCGTCGAGGTCGGCATAGGACTGACCACCCGTCAGGAGCATCTCGAGAACGGCGCTCTGGTCGGCACTTATAGGCATGGATCAGAGGGTATGGACTCAATGTTGTCCTCGCGCTAATTCTCGGCGGACGCGCATGGATAATCTCGCGGGGCGTTGGCGTCCTCTCCAGACATCTCGAAGGCGGGCCAGGACGGCCCCGCCGTCGCCTTCGGCCTGGTCTACGGCGAGGTGACGGCCGAGCGCGTCGAGGCGAGCGTTCCGGTCGAAGCGCCCGTCCAGCAGCCGTTCGGCCTCGTCCACGGCGGCGTCTATTCCTCCATTGCCGAGAGCATCTGCTCGTCGGCCACCGCCGTGGCCGTTGCCTCCGAAGGCAAGATCGCGATGGGCCAGTCCAACTCGGCCACCTTTTTGCGCCCGATCACCGAGGGAACGGTGCACGCGGTCGCCACCAGGCGCCACGCCGGGCGGACCACGTGGCTCTGGGACGTCGACTTCACCGACGACGACGGCAAGCTCGCGGCGATCGTCCGGATGACGATCGCTGTGCGCGAGATGCCCTAGGGGTCAGCCGCCGAACCGGTTCGTGATCGGCAGGCGCCTGTCGCGCCCGAAGGCCTTTGGAGTGATCCGGATGCCCGGGGGGGCCTGGCGGCGCTTGTACTCCGAGCGGTCAACCAGCCGGATCACCTCGTCCACCACGGCCGGATCGTCCCCGTTCGAGACGATCTCGTCGCGGGAGCGATCGTCGACGATATAGGCGCCGAGAATGCGGTCGAGCACCTCGTACGGCGGTAGCGAATCCTGGTCGCGCTGGTCCGGGCGAAGCTCGGCCGAGGGCGGCCGATCGATCACCGCCGGCGGGATGAGCGGTACCTCAGAGCGCGAGTTCCGGTGGCGCACGAGGTCATAAACCAGGGTCTTTGGGACGTCCTTGATGACCGCGAACCCGCCCGCCATATCTCCGTAGAGGGTCGCGTAGCCGACCGACATCTCGCTCTTGTTTCCCGTGGTCAGGACAAGCCAACCGTTGGCGTTGGACAGTGCCATCAACAGGTTGCCCCGGATCCGCGCCTGCAGGTTCTCGGCTGTGATCCCGCCCAGGCCGCCGGCGCCGTCGAGGCTGCCCTCCAGGGCACTCGCGTAGACATCCATGGCACCCTCGATCGGGATCTCGATCAGCTCGGCGCCCAGGTTGCTCACGATGGCGCGCGCGTCCGCCTGGGTCTCCGTGCTCGAGTGCGGGGACGGCATCACGACGCCCGTCAGGCGCTCCGCGCCCAGCGCGTCGGCCGCCACCAACGCAACCAGGGCCGAGTCGATTCCCCCCGACATCCCGACGACCACGTGGCGGAAGCCGTTCTTGAAGACGTAATCGCGCAAGCCAGTGACGAGCGCCTCGTAGACCTCGTCCAGGTCACCGAGCGGCTCTTCAACCCGTGACGCCCCGCCGCCGTACTCCACGACCAGGAAATCCTCATCGAACTGCCGGGCTCGGCCGAGGACCCGACCATCCGCATCCAGAGCAAAGCTCGAACCGTCGAAGACGAGCTCGTCCTGACCGCCGACGAGGTTCACGAAGGCAAACGGCGTGCCGCACTCGCGTGCCCTGCGGGCGAACATCTCCTCTCGGGCGCCCCGCTTACCGCGCAGATATGGGGAGCCCGAAGCGTTGACGATCAGCTCAGCGCCCATCTCCGCCTCTGCCGACGCCGGTGGGCCGGGCTCCCACACGTCTTCGCAGATCGTCAACCCCACGGTCATGCCGGCCACTTCGACCACGACAGGATCGGTCCCGGGCTCGAAGTACCTGCGCTCGTCGAAGACCGCGTAGTTCGGGAGCCGCTGCTTTCGGTAGACGGCCTCGACGGCGCCGTTCCGGAGCAGAGCGAGCGCATTGTGCGCGCGCCGCGGGCGTGGAGCGTCGGCCCCCGGATCCTCTGTCGCCGGCCGCAGCTCGGGAAACCCCACAAGGACGGCGATCCCCTCCGCGTCGGCGGCGAGGCGGCTCACCTCGGCCTCGCAGCGAGCAAGGAAGTGGCGCTTCAGATAGAGGTCCTCGGCCGGATAGCCCGAGATGCAGAGCTCGCCGAAGACGACGAGGTCCACGCCCTCTGCCTTTGCCTTGGCGATCCCCGCACGCACCAGGTCTGCGTTCGCCTCGACGGCTCCCACCGTCGGGTTGATCTGCGCGAGCGCGAGCTTCAAGCGTTTCTCTGGCACGGCTAGGAGAGTATGTATCGTGATTCGCGAAGCACTTCGGCAGGGGGTCGAGATCTTTGAGCTAGCGAGGAGCGCAATGCGGATGAGACTGAGCAGTATGGGTCTTGCCGTGGCCTCGTGCCTGGCGGCGCTGGTTTTTGCGGGACCGGCCTCGGCATCGCCCGCACCGTTCACGGAGGCGCAGGCCAAGAAGCAGCTGCGCGAAGTGGAGCGCGCCGGTTCGGCCCCGATCAGAGCCGACTTGACTCTCGCCCTGCGTGACCTCGCGCTCGCTCTGCCCAAGCTCGACGGCGCGGCTGAGCGACGGGCTCGTTCGATCCTTTCGCGCCCGCCGAACGACAACTCCCCGTCGGACGAAGGGGGCTGGCCGGCGAATGCGAACGAGCAGATCGTCGAGACGCCGGATTTCATCGTCCACTACGCGCTGGTCCCCGGGTGCGACGTGGCTCAGCCGAACCCGGACGTCAACTGCGACGAACCGAACCTGACCGACGCGGACGAGAACGACATCCCCGACTACGTCGACGCCGCCGTCGAGGCGATCAACGAGTCGATCGCGGTCGAGAACGGAGAGCTGGGGTGGCCGCTCTCCAAGGGCGACGGAGACAAGGGCGAGCCGAACGGGAGCTCAGAGGAGGACCGCTTCGACGTCTACCTGTCCGACCTCTGCGACGAGAACGACGGCAATCCCTGCTTCTTCGGCTACGCCGCACCGGACGACGCCTCGTCGGAGTGCACCGGCGCGCCGTTCAAATGCAGCTCCCACCTCGTGGTCGACAACGACTACGACGAGTTCGGCGCTTCCGGCGGCGAGCTGGGCCTGCGCGTGACCACCGCACACGAGTACAACCATGCGATCCAGTTCAACATCGACTCGAACCAGGACAGCTGGATGTTCGAGTCGACAGCGACCTGGTCCGAGGAGCAGGTGTTCCCCGCCGACGACGACTGGGTCCGCTCCTACATGCCCAGTTGGACCAAGGAGTCCCTGATCCCGGTCACCAAGAAGAACTTCCACTACTACGGCTCGGCAGTCTGGAACCACTGGCTCGAGAACGGCGACGGCTCATACGGACCGGATGTGGTCCTGAACGCGTGGCAATCCTCGCGCGACGTCACCCCCAAGGACTACGCCGTGGGCGCATACGACAACGCGATCAAGGACGAGGGAGGCACCGGCTTCCCGCAGGAGTTCGCCGCGTTCACCGCGGCCACGGCGGAATGGAAGACGGGCGACGGGGGATTCCCGGACGCGTCCGAGCTGCCCAGCGTCGAGCGCCTGGGCAAGCTGAAGTTCGATGGCGACCCCCTGAACCGGAAGCTGGACAACACCAGCTACGCGCTCTTCGAGGTCAACCCGAAGGACGCCAACCAGATCAAGCTCAAGGGCACCTCTGACGGAGGCGTTCAATGGAGCGTCGCCCTGGTCGGACGCGACGGAAGCAGCACAGACGGCACCGTCGAGCGCCTGGTCAACTATTCCGAGGGGGGCGAGAAGTCCAGCGTGATCCTCAAGGGCGCACAGTCCTTCGAGCGGATCACCGCGGTGGTGACGAACGCCGACGGCCATGTGAGCGGCTCGAAGCCGACGTTCGGCGAGTTCAGCTACACGCGGAACGGCGAGCACTTTAAGCTCAAGATCCGCTGATGTCCCAAAGCCCCACAGAAGACGAGTTCCGCGTCGAGGTCGAGCTCGACGACGACGAGCATCACCTGACGCTGGGAGAGCGCCTCCGCGCCGTGGACCTGGACGACGAGGCACGGGAGCGCCTGGGGTCCAGGGTCATCGTGACCCGCGACGGATCTCACCTCTTTCTTTATGCAAACTCCCAGGCGAGCTGCGAGGAGGCCGAGCGCGTGGTCCGCGAGCTCGTCGCCGAGGACGAGCTGACCGCGTCGGTTCGCTCAACCCGCTGGCACCCGGTCGAGCAGGCCTGGAAGGACGTCTCCGAGCCGCTCCCGCAGACCGAGGAGGAGCGCGAAGCCGAGGAGCACGCTCGCGACGAGCGCCAGGCGGGCGAGGACGACGGCATCAAGAGCCCGGGCTTCGTCACGCTCGGCTCGTACAAGCCTCAGTTCCTGCGCGACCTCGGGCTCTGAGGCGCCTGGGTCAGGCCCCCGGTACTAGAAGCTTCTCCAGCACGACGACGTCCTTCCATTCGCCCCGCAGGCGGCCGTGCCGGAAGTGCGTGCCCACGCGCTGATAGCCCATCCGTTCGAACAAACGCAGGCTTGCCTCGTTCGTCGTGAAGACCTTGGCGACGAGCTTGAACTTCCCTGCCTCGCGCGCAGAAGTGGCCGCTGCATCGAGAAGCTCCCTGCCCACGCCTCGCCCGCGAGCGGCGGACCCGACGTAGACCGCGACCTCTCCGACGCCCGCGTAGTACGGGTTGGACTCCTCGTACGGCCCGATCGACGCCCAGCCCAGCACCGTGCCTTCCTCATCGGCCACCAGGAACGGGTGGTCCCGCGAGATGATCGCCTCGACCTCTGAAACGGGGCGAGGCTCGCTTCTGAGCGTCGCGTTCCCCGCCATGACTGACTCGTCGTGGATCGCGGCAATTGCCTCGGCATCGCCGGGCCCGGCCTCTCGAAGTGTGATGCTCACCCGGGGTTCTTGATCCGGCGAGCTGACTTCTTCGGCTTCGCCTTGCCGGGCGCTGGGGCGAGGGCCTTTAGCTCGGCGAGCGACTCCGAGAGGTCATGCGCCAGCGAGTCGAGGTCGGCCATGGCCTCGTAGTCGCCGATGAGGCCGAAGTTGACCTGGCCGTCGTAGCTCATGATCCCGAAGCAGACGGCCTGGCGCTTCGCGAGCGGGACCATGGGGTAGAGCGCCAAGAGCTTGTGCCCCATGAGGTAGAGGGGGAACTGCGGCCCCGGGACGTTGGTCACGACCATGTTGAAGAAGCGCTGGCGCGACTGCAGGCGGCCCGCCTGGCCGATGATCGTGGGCGGGGCGAAGTCGGCGAGCTCGGTGAGCAGGGTTGCTCCGACCGCCTGCTTCGACTCCTTGAGGTCGCCCATGCCGGCCGAGACTGCCTTCAGGCGCTCGGCAGGATCCTCGATCCCGACGGGAAGGGTCGCGTACATCGCGCTGACCTTGTTGCCGAGGTCGCCGTGCTGGTCGGCGAGGCGGACGCTGATCGGGACCATCGCCTTGAGCTCGAGCCCCGCCGTCGCATGACCCCGGGCGCGCAGGAACCGCCCGAGCGCCCCGGCGACCGCGGCCAGCACGACGTCGTTGACGGTGCCTCCCACTGTGTTCTTGATCCGCTTGTAGTCCTCGAGGTCGCCGTGGACCCATGCGAATCGCCTATACGGGCTGATCTCGACGTTGAAGGGGGAATCCGGGGCCGCTACGCCAGCGCGGGCCAGCGCCCCCACTGACTCGAGGCCGTCCACCAGCGCCTGCGCCACGCGCCGGGGTCGCCTGAATGCCGCGCGGAACCCGCGGAGCACCTCCGCCGGCGTCGTCGCGCGCTCGGCTAGGGCGCGGCTCAGGACCTCGGCGTCGGATGGCTCCGGCCCCGCGACCCACTCCTCGGCGTGGGGGGTGGGGGCGTCGGGCTCAGCGTCGAACAGGACGGTCGTTATGTCAACTCCCGACACGCCGTCGACGAGACAGTGGTGTGTCTTGGTCACGATCGCAAACCGCCCCTCGGAGAGCCCGTTCACCAGCCACATCTCCCAGAGCGGCTTGGAGCGGTCCAGGCGCTGAGAGAAGACGCGTGCGGCAAGGGTGCGAAGTTGCTGCTCGGATCCGGGCTCGGGCAGGGCCGTGTTCCGTACGTGGTACTCGAGGTTGAACTGCGGGTCGTCGATCCAGAGGGGGCGGCCTTGGCCGTAGGGAACGAATTTCAGCTTCTGGCGAAACCGCGGCACGAGGTGGAGGCGCGATGAGATGTGCTCGCGGAGATCCTCGATGTCGGGTGCGTCGCCCTCGAAGATGGTGGTCGAGGCGACGTGCATGTGCGCGGGGCCGTCCTCGAGGTGCAGGAAGGAGGAGTCGAGACCAGTCAGGCGGTCGCCGGAAGCCATGCTCTCATCCTGCCACAGATGCGAACGGGCGCAATCTTGCGACTTCGTGAAGAGCGTGACCGGAGTCACACATAGAACACACGTTCGCTCCTACCTTCAGCCGCGATAAGAAAGCCATAGACAGCCGCGTGGCCGGCACCGACCTGGGGTGGAGCACCCCTCGTGACCGGCCCGAAGGACACAGCTCGCTCGACGTAGGGGCATCTGACCCCGGCGAGCGCCTTCACAGGCGGCTCTGAAAGGACTGTGAAAGATCGTGATGCGCAAGAAACGCATCCGGCGCAGGCGTGCATTCGCGCTCGCTCTGCTGCCGGCGACAATGATTTCGATGGGGTGGGGCCAGTCCTCGCCTGCAGCAGACGAGCGCCGGGCGACCGTTGACGCGCCAGCGTCGGTCCGCATCGGCGACGGGATCAGGATCAAGGGAGAATTCCCGGACGCCAGCCACGCTGAGGTCGCAATCCTCCACCGTAAGGCCGGGGAGAACTCGTACAAGCGGGTCGACAGCACGCGCACCGGAGCCGGCGGACGCTGGTCCGAGCGCGTCAGGCCGCGCAGCACGGGAGACTGGCGGGCCAGGCTCGCAACGACTCCGGCTCCCGACACGCTCGCGAGCCAGTCGGCGATGGACTCCGAGTCCGACTCGGAGCTGATCCGCGTCCGCTCGAAGACCAAGGTGAAGCCTGCCGACCGCGATGTCGTGGCCGGCAAGGAGGTCGAGATCCGCGGGCGGGTCCGCCCAGCCGGACAGCGCGACGTGGTCATCGCGATCAACGGTGACACGAAGCGCACACGCGCGAACAAGCGTGGCCGCTTCGAGGTCGACTACAGGCCGTCTTCCGCGGGCTCGTACAGGGTGCGTGCGGAGGCCAAGCGCAACAGGGAGGCCGGCGGCTCGAAGGATTCGGGCGGCAAGATCACGGCCTACCGCTACGCGCAGGCGTCGTGGTACGGCCCCGGCCTCTACGGGAATCGCACCGCGTGCGGGCAAACGCTCACCTCGACGACCCGGGGAGTGGCGCACAAGTCGTTCCCGTGCGGGACCAGGCTCTCGATCCGCAATGGATCGCGTGAGGTCCACGTCCGGGTCATCGACCGCGGGCCCTATGTGGGCGACCGGGAGTTCGACCTGACCGAGGCCACCAAGAACGATCTGGGCTTCGGAAGCACAGGCCGGATCCTGGTCTCGAAGTAGCACCCTTCGCCTGGAGCTCGCGGGGCGTAAAATCGACCCCGTGAGCTCCGAGGCGAAAAATCTCGAGGCCATCTCGAAGGCCATCGACCAGCACAACGCCAACTGCCCGTATCCGGCATCCGAGGTTCGGATGAACCCGTTCGAGATCGAGCGGCTCGGGTGGGAGCAGATCCGCGGCCTGCCCATCGTTGGCGACCCTCAGGTGGCAACCGGGCGCTTCAACATCATCTGCTCCGGCGATGGTGCCGAGGACGAGGAGCTCGAAGAGGTCGAGGCGATCGGCGAGCCCGTGAGGGTCGGTGCTCCGGAAAGCCCGATCGAGCGCCCAGAGTTCCCCGTCTGAGCGGCAGGCGGGGGAGGCCTGGTGCACCGCGAGTGGGAGTTCTATCTGCTCGCCTTGGCGCAGTTCGAAGCGGACCTGCGCGCGGGGTGGGAGCCGCCCGAGGACAGGCTCGAGCTTTTCTGGTTCGACTATCTGGGTGACGCCGATGCCCTGGACTCCGATGAAGGCGACGAAACGCTCCGCCGCGTGCGCGCGAGCTGGCCCGAGTTGATTCGGGAGCCGCGGCCCCTGGATGGGCCTGAGAGCCTCTACCTGTTGACCCTGGTGTTCTGCCATGGGGTCCGGCTCGACGAAGATCCCGACTGTCGGCACTACGAGTTCGGCTCGGAGTCCGACCTGGAGCTGACCGCCGCACTCAAGCGCGGCCGGCTTTGGGATCGCCTCACCCGCCGCGAGGTCGCTGGGCTGATCCCTGGCGACGCAGGTCCGGGGGTTGCAGGAGAGCCTGGCTTCGGCTGGCTGGCCCGCAACGAGCTGGAGCTGGCACATCGCCTTCCGGATGTGAGCGGGGCGAGCGAGCTCAAGGACGCCGCATTGGAGGCCGAGCGCCACGGCCGCGACCTGTTCGCCTTCAGCGCCTTCGGCTCCGATTGAGCGTCAGAGGTTCAGGCCCAAGTCGTTGGTAAGCCGCTGCGCCCAGTTGTTGAGCTCGCTGAAGCCCCCGCTCAGGATCAGCACTCCCATCGCGATCAGGATCGCGCCACCGAAGGCGGTGATCGCGCGGTAATGGCGCTTGACGACGCTGAAGGTCGTGGTGGCACGCGAGAACGCAAGCGCGGTGAACAGGAACGGAATTCCGAGCCCGAGCGAGTAGACGGCCAGTAGGAGCGCTCCGTGGAGCGCCTCGCCGTCGACGGCGGCAAGGGTGAAGATGCCACCCAGGACGGGGCCCGTGCAGGGCGTCCAGGCGATCGAGAACGCTGCTCCGGCGACGATCGGCCCGCCCTTGCCCGCGCGCTCCATCAGCGCGTCCACCCGCCACTCGCGGTTCAGGCGATCCACGAACATCGCCGCGATGAAGAGCACCCCCATCGCGATCAGGAGGACCGCGCCGATGTCGGTCAGGGTGTCCTGGTTCTCACGGAGCGAGCTGCCGATCTGCGTCGCGGCCAGGCCGAGCAGGATGAAGATCGTCGAGAACGAGGCGATGAAGAGAAGGCTCGGAACCAGGACCCGCCGCCAGTCCCCGTCGCCGATCTCGCCCGGGCTGACGCCGGTGATCGCCGACAGGTAGCCGGGCACCAGGGGCAAGACGCACGGCGACAGAAACGAGACGAGGCCGGCGATGAAGGCAACCGGGACGTCGGCGCCTGAGATCGGATCGCTCATCGGCCTCTAGTTCAGGGCCGCGGCCAGGCGGCGGCGGTGCTCCACGGCTAGCGGGTCGTCGCCCAGCTCCGTGAAGATCGCCACCATGATGCGGCGCACCAGGTCGCGCCGCTCGGGGTCGGGCTCTGAGGCAATGATCCTCTGAAAGAGCTCGAGCGCCTCCGCAACGTCGCCCTCGGTCCAGGCGGCAATGGCGGTCTGCGCCTCCGAAGGAGCCGCGCCGCCGGGGTGTGCGCCGTCACGCTCCTCGAGCTCGATCCGCGCCAGGAGCCCCCTGGCCGCGAAGTCGGCGCCCGCCTTGTCCTGGAGGAGAGCCCGGGCCTCTTCCGTCTCGCCGCGGGCCAGAAGGATCCGCGCGAGGGCAATCGCCGCGCCCGAATGGCCGGGGTCCGCCGCCAGGGCGGCGCGGAGCGAGTCCTCGTCGCCCGCCTCGGCCAGCTTGTCGGCCTCCGAGGGGAGGAGGGTGTCCAGGAATGCCGAGATCTGTGCGGGCGGCAGGGCACCCGTGAACTGGCTGACGATCTTTGCGTCACGGAATGCACGCACGTCCGGAATGCCGCGAATGCCGAAAGCCTGCGCGAGCATCGGATTCGCGTCCACGTCGACCTTCGCGAGCTCGATCGCGCCGTCGCGCTTCCTTACCTCCGCTTCGATCGCCGGGCCCAGCGCGCGGCAGGGACCACACCATTCGGCCCAGAAGTCCACGACCACGGGAACCTCTCGGGACCGCTCGAGCACTCGGGATTCAAAATCAGCGTCGGTGGCATTGGAGATCACCATTCGAGCGTACTCAGACCTTTCGGTTGCGAAGCGCCGTTCCGGGCAGGAGAATCGTGGAATGGAAGACTCCCTCCGAGGCAAGCTCCTGATCGCTTCTCCTGCGCTCACCGACCCCAACTTCGCGCGGAGCGTCGTCCTCATGACCGAGCACTCGGAAGACGGTGCAATGGGGATCGTGCTCAACCGCCCGGCCGACGCGGCCGCCAGCGAGCTCATGCCCGCGCTCCAGGACATCGCCCGCGACGACCTGCTCTTCATCGGAGGGCCGGTGCAGCCACAGGCGGTGGTGCTGTTGGCCGAGTTCGCCGACCCCGAGGCCGCGGCCTGGATCGTCGTCGCCGACGTCGGGCTGGCATCGGCCGAGTCGGATTTCTCGGAGCTCGGCGAGGCCGTCAGGCGCGGGCGCTTCTACGCCGGCTATTCGGGCTGGGGCCCGGGCCAGCTCGAGATGGAAATCGAGGTCGAGTCCTGGATCGTCGAGCCCCCGCTGCCGGCGGAGCTCTTCCCGGACGACCCCGAGGCGCTCTGGAGCGACGTTCTGGAGCGAAAGGGCGGCTCGTACGCGCTCGTCTCGCGCATGCCTGACGACCCGAGCATGAACTGAAGCATTGCCGCGCCTGGACGAGATCCTGCCCGGCCTCTACCGGTGGACCGCCGACGTGCCCGACTGGACCCCCGACCAGGGCGGCGCGGAGGGGTGGGCGCAGGAGGTCGCATGCGTCGCGTGGGAGGGCGAGGATGCGCTCGTGCTCGTGGACCCGCTCGTACCCGACGGCGACTGGGGTGAGATCGACTCGCTCGCCGAGCGCCACGGAGGCCCCGTCGCGCTGATCGTGACCTGTCCGTGGCATGTTCGCTCCGCCGGGGAGGCGATCCGGCGTTATGTCAACTCACCCGGGATCGAGGCGTGGGCGCACACCCAGGCTGTGAAGGACAGGGAGCGAATCGGCTTCGAGGTGGCCCACGTCGTAAGGGACAGCGCGCTTCTCGAGCCCGGCGTCGAGGTGATCGCGACGGATCAGGGAAACGGCGAGCTCACCGTGTGGATCGAGCAGATCGGCGCGATCGTGGCCGCGGACGTCCTGCTGGGCGCTCAGGCCGAGCGCTCCGAGGCACTCAGGGTCTGCCCGGCCGCCTGGCTCGAGGAAGCAAACGACGTCGAGACGGTGACTAGCGCGCTCAGGCCGCTCCTGGAGCGCGAAGTCCGCGCAATCGTGCCTCTACACGGCGCTCCTGTGCTCTCTGGGGCAAAGGAGGCGCTCACCGCCGCCCTTGAGCGTGCCTAGCCTGCCAGGCACCAGGTCTACATAACCTTCATTATCAGGCACAAGCCTGAAATTACTTGGCAGGCATGGATGCGGCGTGGTCTGCCCCGGCATCCACCCACCCCGCCAGGTCCTCGTCCGTCGCGACGCCCTCACGCGCCACGATGAGCCAGCCCGACATCTTCTTGCCGGACATCTCGAACTCCCGAACGTGCTCCTCCGCCAGCGCGGCCTCGTTGTCCTCGGGCGCGATGCGGACCATGAGCTCCGAGGTACTGGTGACCCCGCAGGCCATGTTGCCCCGGATCATGAAGCCGATCCCGCCGAACATCTTGCGCTCGGTCAGGCCCTCGCGCATCGAGAGCGCCTCCCTGACCCGGTCTGCGAAGTCCTGGTCGTACGCCACGTTGCGCAGGTTAGACGCAGCGTCTACGGTGCGCGAATGGCGACCTGGGAAGACGTGATCGCGCTCTGCGAGGCGGAGCTGCCCGAGGTCGAGCGGAGCACCTCATACGGCACCCCGGCGCTCAAGGTGCGTGGGAAGCTCTTCGCCCGGCTCAAGGAGGACGCCGAGAGGATCGCGATCTTCGTCGACTTCATGGAGCGCGAGGCGATGACACAGGAGAACCCGGACGCCTACATCGTCACCGACCATTACCGCGATCACCCGATGATGCTCGTCGACCTCGCCGCGGTTCCCGATGACGAGCTTCGCGAGGTCCTGGTCGAGTCCTGGCGCCGGCGGGCGCCGAAGCGCCTCCTCGCGTCTTTCGACGACGGCACGGATCTGTAAATTCCCGTCCGGCGCCTGACTCGCGCCGCCAGGGAAAGCTCGCAGGGAAGGAAACCCGCCTTGTCACGTCTTCGCATCTCCGCGCTCGCGGCCTCGATCGCCACGTGCGGCCTCATCGCCCCCTCTCTCGCCCACGCCGCCCCCGGCGACTTCTCGTCGGCCGGCGAGTTCCAGGTCGGCACCACGCCTTATGACCTGACTACGGGTGACTTCGACGACGACGACGTCCTCGACGCCGCCGTTCCCAACGCGAATGGCTCGAGCGTCAGCGTCCTTCTCGGTAACGGCGACGGCACATTCGCCAACGCGCCGGAGAGCCCCATCACCACGAGCGCCACGCCCAAGGGCGTCGCGGTCGGAGACCTGGACGGCGACGGAGCGGACGACCTGATCGTGACCGAGGACGGCACCGACGCGATCCGCGTCCTCCTCTCAGACGGCGACGGGACGTTCACCCAGGAAGGGAGCCCGATCGCGGTCGGAGCGGATCCGAACAAGGTCGAGGTCGGCCTCTTCGACGGCGACGCGGTCCTGGACGTGGCGGTCGTCAACCAGAGCTACGCGACAGCCACCGGCAGCGTCACCGTGCTCCTGGGTAACGGCACGGGCGGATTCGCGGCAGCTCCAGGCAGCCCGATCGCGGTCGGGGTGAATCCCACGGACGTCGTCGCAGCGCATCTCTCGAGCGACTCGAACGTGGATCTGGCCGTCACGAACAGCAATGGCGACAACCTCTCGATCCTCCTGGGAAGCGCGACGGGCGCGTTCTCCGTCCTCGGCACCGAAGCCGCCGGCGACTATCCGGAGACCCTCGCCGTAGCCGACCTGAACGGGGACTTCAGGAACGACCTCGCGGTTGGAAACGGGTTCTCGGAGAACGTCACGATCCTGCTCGGATCTGCCTCGGGGGACTTCACCCAGGCGGCGACCTCCCCCGAGCCCGAGGGCGACAGCTACGTCACGCTCTCCGACTTCGACGGGGACGGGGACGTCGACCTTGCCGCGAGCGAAGGCAACATGAGCGTCGTGGTGTCTCAGAACAACGGCCAGGCCGCCTTTACGCCGCTCGAGAGCGGTCCAATCGCCGTTCTCGGCCTCGCGACCCACCTCGCGGCAGGTGACACGGACGGCGACGGGGACAACGACATCTTGTCGACCGGCGGCAACGGCGGCTACTACGCCGTGACCTCGCTCCTGAACGACGAAACCGACACGGATGGCGACGGCTTCGCCGATATCGGCGACGAATGCCCGGACGTCGCGGGTTCGACCCGGGGCTGCCCGTTCTTCCCGCGCCAGGTGACCCTCAAATACAAGAAGCGCGCGGCGGCATTCAAGGGGGTCGTGACCTCCAGCGAGCCCGCTTGCGTCGGCCCGGGCGTGAAGGTCAACCTGCGCAGGTCAGCCGCTTCGGGTGCAGCGTTCATTCTCGTTGGCAAGACGAAGACGGACAGACGCGGCAAGTACCGCCTCGACGAGAAGGTGGGGCGCGGCAAGTTCACGGCACGAATCGCGAGCACGACCGACCCGGACGTCGGGATCTGCGATGCGGCGGTCTCACCGGTCATCCGGGTAGAGCCTTCGAATCGGTAGCGCCCGACCTACCTGGGCGCGTCGGAGGCTCCTACCGGCCGAAGAGCTTGCCGAGCTTCGAGTTCTTGACCGACTCGGTGACACCCGTGGACTCGGGCGGCCCGAGCCTGGAGGCGGCGGTCGAGTCGATGTTGAGCTCCACAGCGCGCTCGAAGGTTCGCTGCACCTCAGGCGCATCCACGAACTTCGTCGCTCCCTGCGGGTCCTCGAAGACGAAGCCGTCCAGGATGTGCTCGCGGGCGTTGTCGAGCACCCGGACGACCTTGCCCACCACGACGCCGTCAGAGGCGTAGATGGAGGTGCCGGGCGCCACCGTCGAGTAGTGGACCGCGATGCCGTCGTCGCGCTGGGGCTGTTCGTCGCTCACGCCCATCAGGATACGAGCGAGCCGCCCAGAACCCGGGACTCGAGCAGCGGGCGCGAGAGCCACTCCCGGATGTGCTCGTAGGTCTGAGGGTGGTTGAGAAGGTGAAAATGGCTTGCGCCCTGGACATGCTTGGAGTCGCCGTGCGGCTGCCCGTCAGGGCCGAGTGGCGCGCTGGCGCTCGCCTTGCGCACGAGCACGTCCCCGATCAGCGCGGCGACCGGGTGCCGCTCCGAAGCCGTGAGGCCGCCTGACACGAAGTGGTAGGAGACGCCCCGAACCGGCGCGAGTGGCGCCGAATGGTTCCTCAGGGGCTCATCCCTGTCCTTGTCGAGCCAGTCCTGGTCGCGCAGGTAGCCGAATCGGAGGTCTCTGATGCCGTCGCTTCGAAGCTCGAGGAAGTCGGCGAACGGCTTGGCTTCGGGCACACGCTTGAGGGCGGCGCCGCCGACGTTCACCACCTTTTCCAGCCAGGACCCGGTGTTCGGAGCCCCCAGGCAGATCACGTGCTTCGCGTCGCGAACCCAGACCCGATCCGCTTCCGCGGCCTCGTGACACGCGCTTCGCGCGACCAGGGCGCCCATCGAATGTCCGATCAGGGCGACCTCCTTCACCTCTGAGGGCCATTCGCGGCAGAGCTCCTCCAGCAGCCACGAGAGGCGCCGGCCGTTTTCGGAGATGTGAAGCCCGCTGTTGTAGCGCAGGTAGAGGGGCGTGAAATCCAGGTCGTCGCGGAGCTTCTGGCCATAGGTCCGCGGGGCCGGCCCCTCATGCGTCGGATCCGCCCTCGTCCCGAGCCACCAGGCCTCCTCCGTCTCGCACAGCCCGTGCAGGAAGATCGCAAGGCGGGGCGTCGTGCGCTCGAACGCCTCCTCGATGCCCTCGCGTGTGCGCTCGACGTCGCGGTGCGGAAGGCGCAGCGCCATCCTCACCGCCAGGGGGCTCCTCTCCCCCTCCAGGCGGTCGCCGATCAGCCCGTTTATCGCCGCCTGCGCGCCCCGCCCGAAGCCCGAGTCGCTGACCGCTGAGCGCTCCTCGGTGCCCCCGGCGAGACGACCCGCGGCGGAGATCGCGGCGCCCGCACCCTTTCCGCCCAGCTTGAGCGCACCGTAGACGCCCGACGACACGGCGTCGTGAGCCTGCTTGACCACGACGGAGCCTCCTCCGATCGCCCCGAATACCCGCTCGGAGACGGCGGTATGCACTCCCTGGATGGGACTCAGGAGCGCTTCGTCTGCGTATCGGCCGGCGAGCTCGCCGAGCGCCTTCAGCTCTGAATCAGGCACGCCCGGGCACGATAGCGGCGCCTGAGGCGGCGTATTGCAGCTCTTCGTCAAGGCGTCCGTGGTCCGCTCTCAGCAAGGTGCTGAGTAATGCCCGCGCTCAGGCTGAGCCGAGCAGGTGCTGGATGTCCCTGGCATGCTCACGACATGAGTGCCGCTCGGTCTTCCGGTTACTCGGGGACGCCGCTTCCCCGGAAGCTCGGCATCAAGGAGGCGTGCAAGGTGGCGCTCCTCCAGGCACCTCAGGGCTTCGGTGATGCGCTGGGAGGAATGCCCGATGGCGTGCGCGTCGCCACGCAGGCACGTGGACGCGACTTCGACGTGATTGTGGCCTTCTTCACCCGCCGCGCCGAGCTCGAGCGGCGGCTGCCGAACCTGACGAACGCCATGGACGTCGACGGCGGCCTTTGGATCTCATGGCCCAAGCGCTCGTCGGGCCTCGAGACCGACATCACCGAGGACACGCTGCGCGAGGTTTGCCTGCCGCTCGGCTTGGTCGACAACAAGGTCTGCGCGATCGACGAGACCTGGTCCGCCCTCCGGCTCGTCTACCGAAAGGAGAACCGCGACGCCGTACGAGCGGAGCGGGCAGCGAAGTGACGTGGGTCGTTTTGTTCCCGGTATCCGGGAACAAGTCGCCCCACGTCGGCTAAAGGCGCTCGGAGACGGCGCTCTCGGTGCAGAACTCGGCGATTTCGCGCGACAGCTTGCCCCCCTGCCAGGCAAGCGGCGACTCGCCTTCGGCTTCGCTCACCATCCGCGCGCCGGGAATGCGCTCCGTCCACTCGACGGCCACATCCCATGGATGGCCCGGGTCCGCCTCGTCCCGGCTGGCGACCACGAGAACAGGCACTTCGAGCCCTTCCAGCGCCTCCAGCCCGTCGAACGGCACCGAGGCCGTCACCTCGCGCAGCGCCTGCGCAACCGCGTTCAGGTCTTTGTGGAGGGCGAGGCGCGTGCGCGCCAGGCGCAGCACTACGTCCCGCCACTCGAGCTTGTGCGTCCCGTCGTCGTAGACCTCGATGAAGCCCTCCACCCCGCCTCGCTCCAGGCCGTCGGCCAAGCCCGCCCAGTAGGCGACGGTCTCCTCGGACGGAGGCGCTCCGCGCGATGCAGGGCCGATCGCGACGAGGCCGGCCACCCTGTCGGGCTCGGCGAGCGCCAGCGCCGTGGCCGCGTGGGCCCCCATCGAGTGTCCCGCCAGCACAACCCGGTCCCCCTCCCCCACCTCGGCCGCCACGGCGGCCATGTCCGAGGCGAGGGTCTCGTAGGTGTACGCCTCGCCCGCGGGAGCGGGATCGGAGTCGCCGTGTCCCCGGGCGTCGTACATGGCCGAGGTCAGCCCGCGCCGCTCCAGCAGATGCGAGCCGTGGGTTACATAACGACGCGCGGCCGTTATCCCATGCGCTTGCAGCACTACGGCGCCCGAGCCTCCCGATTCGCCGCGCAGGACATTGCCGCCGGGTGCGCGCACCTCGAACGGGCGCGCCTCGGTCGCCATGCCGGATCCCTCTAACCCGTTTCGATCGTGACTGAGTCGATCACGACCGGTTCGAGCGGAGAGCCCGAGCCGTCCGGGCTGCCCAACTCCGCAATCGTCTCCACCACGTCGAATCCCTCGGTTACCTCGCCCAGCACCGCGAACACGGGCTGGACGTCTGCCTGCGGCGGCAGCACAACGAAGAATTGGCTGCCCGACCGCCCCGGGGGCTCCACCTCGGTCTTGGCCATTGCAACGACTCCCTGCGTGTACGCGAAGTCCGTGGGCGGAGGCTCGTCGATCGTGTATCCGGGGTCGGGCCCGGAGCCCGTCGTCGACGGGTCCCCGGCCTGGATCACGAACCCGGGGATGATGCGGTGAAAGAGCGTGTCGTCGTAGACGCCGTTCTCGGCCAGATACTCGAACGAGGCCGTGGTCTTTGGGCTCAGCTTGGTGTCGAGCGCGATCTCGAACGTCCCGCAGCTCGTCTCCACGACCGCCACGAGGTCCTGTCCGCTGGGCTTCGACGGGGGCGGATCCAGGCTCACGTCCCGAGGCTCAGGGGCCGGGACCTCCTCGCATTCCGACGGCAGAGAGGACTCCTCCGTGCCCTCCTCCGGCTCGTCGTCGCCACCGCACGCCGAGAGCGCGAACCCAAGCATGAGAACGGCGAGGGCGGCGATGGCGAGGCGCTTCGTCACGCCCGGAAGGCTATCCGCCGCACCGGTGGCATTATCTCTCCGTGGCACGCCCGGAGGAGACGGAAACCAGCAGCCGCCCGAACCGCGTTCTTCTCATCGGGCGCACGCTGAACAACACCGTCGCAAAGGCACCGTGGCTCTGGCCGGTCATCAAGTATCCGATGCGGCGCTTCTTCGATCGGTCGGCCGCCGGCTGGGACGACCGGACCGGGGCCGGCTCGACCGCGCACCTGACCTCCCTCGCGGCCGGGTTCCTCCACGTCACGCCTGCGCCGGAGCGGGTTCTGGACCTCGGAACTGGGACGGGCGAGGCCGCGCTGCTGGCGGCGCGCGAGTTCCCGCGTGCCAGCGTCCGCGGAATCGACATGTCAGAGGCGATGATCGCCGAGGCGAAGTCGAAGGTCGGGCTGGACCCCGACGGTCGCATCGCGTTCAAGGTCGGGGACGCAGCCAGGATTCCATGGCCGCCGGACTCGTTCGACCTCGTCACCCAGGTGAACGTGCCGCCCTTCTTCGCCGAGATCTCCCGGGTCCTGCGACCGGACGGCTTCGTGGTGGTCGCCGCCAGCTGGGGCGCCGAGACGCCGTTCTACACGCCCGCCTCTGAGCTCGAGAAGGGCTTTGCCCGCCACGGGGTCAGCGAGCACGTCAAGGGCGAGGCGGGCCCCGGCACGTACTGGATCGGCCGCCGTACGGGCTGAGTCCGCCATCCGGAATACATTCATCGGGTGCCAGCCGAGCCGACGCACCTACTCCTGGTCAACCCGTCCGCCGGCGGTGGGCGGACGCGAAAGCTCCTGAGCCAGGCACAAGCCGCCCTGTCCGACGGCGGGATCGAGCACTCGCTCGTCCTCACCCAGAACATCGCGCACGGCCGGGAGGAAGCCCGCAAGGCCGCCGAACTGGGCCAGACGGTGATCGTGATGTCCGGCGACGGGTTGATCGGCCAGGTGGGTGGCGAGCTTGCGAACACCGATTCTGCGCTCGGCGTCATCCCGGGCGGGCGCGGGAACGACTTCGCACGCGTGCTCGGCATCCCAGACGACGTCGAGGAGGCAGCCGGAATGATCGCGGGTGGCGCAACCCGTCAGATCGACGTCGGGGAGGCGAACGGCGTGCGCTTTCTCTGTATCGCCAGCTGTGGCTTCGACTCCGAGGCGAACCGCATCGCGAACGAGGCGAAGCGGGTCAAGGGGCCGGTCGTATACGCCTACGCCGCGCTTCGCGCGCTTGCTGCCTGGAAGCCGGCCACGTTCACGCTCACGCTGGATGGCAAGCGCGTCGAGGTCACCGGGTACACGGTCGCCGCCGCGAACACGAAGGCATACGGCGGCGGCATGATCGCCGCGCCCACCGCGGTCCCAGACGACGGATTACTCGAGGTCGGCGCTAGCGGCGACGTGTCGAAACTGCGATTCCTCAGGGGGCTCGGCCAGATCTTCAAGGGCGAGCACCTGGAGACGCTCGAGGTGCAGACTTGGCAGGTCAGCGAGGTGACGATCGAAGCCGACCGGCCGTTCTCGGTGTATGCGGACGGCGACCCGATTGCCGAGCTGCCGGCCATGGTGCGCATCCTGCCACGTGCCCTGCGGGTGATCGTGCCTCCGGACTCGGCGCCGTGAGCGGCGCCCCCGCCACCAGCCCGGGCTTCCGCGCAAAAGTCGCGATCGCGCGGGCTGCCGGGAACCTTTCGCGCCGCTCCGGCCGCGGCGGCGGGACCACCCTGCCCGGCCGGATGCTCCTGCGGATGGCGCCGGACGCGATCGAGCGCCTCGGTTCTGGGCTCAGCTCCGGCTCGACCGTGATCAGTGCCACCAACGGCAAGACCACGACAGCGGGAATGCTCGCATCGGCGCTACGCCAGGCGGGCCGGACGCCGGTCCATAACCGCGCCGGGTCGAACATGAGCTGGGGCGTTGCTACCGCGCTCCTCGAGCAGGAGGGGACCGAAGGCCTGTTCGAGGTCGACGAGGCATGGCTTCCCCGCATGGTCGAGGCTCTCGATCCGGGCCTCATCGTCCTCTCGAATCTCTTCCGCGACCAGCTCGACCGCTACGGCGAGCTCGAGCGGCTGGCCGACGAGTGGGCCGAGATGGTGGGGACCCGCTCCGGCGGGCTCGTTCTCAATGCCGACGACCCTCTCGTCGCCGACCTCGGCCGCGACTCTGCGCTCGCCCGGCGCGACGGCGTGACCTACTTCGGCATCGAGGATGCGTCACAGGCGCTCCCTGGCCTTCAGCACGCGCACGACGCCAAGCACTGCCGCCGCTGCGGGGCGCCGTACGAGTACGAGCGGGCCTTCGTGGGCCACCTGGGCCACTACTCGTGCCCGAACTGCGATGCGGACAGGCCGGCTCCCGACATCGCCGCGACGAAGATCGAGCTCGACGGAATGCGCGGCTCCCGAGTCGAGGTCGCGACCCCCAGCGGGCCCCTCGAGCTCCGCCTGCCCCTCCCCGGCCTCTACAACGTCTACAACGCCCTGGCGGCCCTCTCGGCCGCCCTGCGCCTGGGCGTGGAGCCCACGGCGGCCGTGACGGGCCTCGAGCGCACCCAGGCGGCCTTCGGCCGCGTAGAGACGGTGGAAGTGGCCGGGAAGCAGGTCTCCATCCTGCTGATCAAGAATCCCGCCGGAGCGAACGAGGTCCTTCGTACCCTGCGCCTCGAGAACGAGCAGTACGGGGACGGAACGGGCGTCCACATCTGGATTGCGCTGAACGACCGGATCGCGGACGGCCGCGACGTCTCGTGGGTCTGGGACGCCGACTTCGAGCTCCTCGAGGGATCCGTCGCCCGGGTTACCTGCGCCGGCACCCGTGCGCCCGAGATGGCCGTGCGGCTGAAGTACGCGGGCATCGACCCCGCCCTCATCGATGTCCACGACGACGTAGCCGCGTCGCTCGACCGCTCCGTCGCGACCGCTCCCGGGCGCCTCTTCGCCCTTCCCACCTACACCGCTCTCCTCGAGCTGAGGACCCTGCTCTCCGAGCGCGGCCTCGTGAAGGCGTACTGGGAATGAGCGCGGACGCGACAGCCGAAGCCGTGATCTGGCACGACGTCGAGAACGGCGCCTATGACGCCGACCTCGCCCTGTGGCGCGAGCTCGCGCTGGGCGCAGGCGGACCGGTGCTGGACGTCGGCTGCGGCACCGGGCGGGTAGCCCTCGACCTGGCCCGGCATGGCCACCACGTCTTCGGGGTCGACATCGAGCCGGCGTTCGTGGATGCGCTGCGCGAGCGAGCCGCCGAGCGGGACCTCGAAGCGAGCGCCGCCGTAGGCGACCTCCGCGACCTGCAGGTGGACGGAGAGTACGCGCTGATCATCGTGCCCATGCAGACCATCCAGCTGCTCGAGAGCGCCGACGAGCGGAAGGCCGCCCTCGCGGGCATGCGCAGGCATCTGGCTTCCCGCGGCCTGATCGCGCTCGCGATCGTCGAGGGCGATCTGGGCGCCGGCGGCGGCACGGTCGACCTTGGCCCGCCGCTGCCGGATGTCGCGGAGATCGACGGGTGGGTCTACTCGAGCCTTCCGGTCGAGCTCCGTATCCAGGACGGGCGGATCGTCGTCTCGCGGCTCCGCCAGATCGTGGCGCCGGACGGCGACCTCACCGACGAGCGCGCCGATCTGCGGTTGGAGATGATCGACGCGGATTCACTCGCCGCCGAAGCTGCCGACGCGGGGCTCCGGCCCGCGGGCCTGACCGAGATCCCGCCCACCGACACGCACGTCGGCTCTGCCGTCGTCTTCCTGGAGGCAGCCGAATGAGCACGCTTCGGCTCCTCACGCTCTATCCGGACCAGATGAACATCTACGCCGACCGCGGCAACATCCTGTTCTGGCAGCGCCGCTGCGAATGGCGCGGCATCGGCTTCGAGCACGCGAGCGCAGGGCCCGGCGAGCAGGTGGACGCATCCGCTCACGACCTCATCTACATCGGCGGGGGACAGGATCGCGACCAGCAGCTCGTAGCCGCCGACATGGTCGAGACGAAGCGCGAGGGCCTGGCCGCGGCCGTGGAGGACGGTGCCGTGCTCCTGGCCGTATGCGGCGGCTATCAGCTCCTCGGCCACTCGTACCAGCTGGGGGCAGAGAGGGTTCAGGGCCTCGGCCTCGCCGATCTGGAGACGGTGCGCGAAGACGGCCCGCGCCTCATCGGAAACGTCGCGATAGAGGTCGATCTGGGCACGGGACCGCGCGTGCTCGCCGGCTTCGAGAACCACGGGGGGCGCACGTATCTCGGCGAGGCAGCCGAGCCGCTCGGGCGCGTGCTCAGCGGCCATGGCAACGACGGCAAGTCGGGGTTCGAGGGCGTGCGCCGCGCCAACCTCTTCGGCACCTATCTCCACGGCCCACTGCTGCCGAAAAACGCATGGCTGGCGGACCGGCTCATCCAGCTTGCAATCGCACGAAGAGAGGCCTCGGAGCCGGAGCTGGAGCCGCTCGACGACACGCTCGAGGCAGCGGGGCACGAGAGCGCCCGCGCCGCCGCGGCGCGGGGCTAGCGACCGCGGCGCCGCTAGGCCCGTAATGTCGGGACCGTGACTGACGAAGCAAAGGCCGTTGGCGAGGACTTCGCCCGGGCGCTTGCCGCCAAGGACTTCGATCGGGCGGCTGGACTACTCGACCCGAGAGTCGACTTCCGCGCGCTGACCCCAAACCGGAACTGGCACGCAACGAGCCCGGATGACGTCGTGCGGGACGTCTTTCGCGACTGGCTGGAGGACTCCGACGAGGCCGAGGGGATGATCGCGATCGAGACGGGGAGCTTCGCCGACCGCGAGCACATGGCCTACAGCTTCCGCGTCAGGAACGGGAAGGGGCCTCTGATCGTCGAGCAGCAGGCGTACTTCACTACCCGGGACGGGCGCATCGACTGGATTCGCATTCTGTGCTCGGGCATGCGGCCCGCCGAATCGGCGAGCTAGAGCTCGAGGTACATCACGTGAAGGCCGACCAGGCCCTCGCTCGGGTGATCGAAGGCACGCGGCACGGTCCCGACGATCTCGAACCCCAGCGACTTCCATAGAGCGACCGCCGCCGCGTTCGTCTCGACCACCGCGTTGAACTGGATTCCCTTGAAGCCTGTCTCTCGGGCCCACGCGATGAGGTCCTCCCCCAGCCCGCGGCCGATCCCCTGCCCTGACCGCTCCCGGTCGACCATGAAGCTGCCGCTCGCGATGTGCGATCCGTTGCCGGCGCGGTTCGCGTACCCGGTCGCCGTGCCCGCGATCTCGCCGCCGGCTTCCGCGACGACGCTTCGAACGCCATCGCCCAGCATCCAGTAGCGGCGGGCCTCCTCCTCGTCCATATCCGTCTCGAGCGCGTACGTCTCCCCCGCCCTGACGATGGGCTGCATGATGTGCCAGATCGCCGGCCAGTCGTCGGCCGTGGCCTCGCGGACGACCATGGCTAGCGCCCAGTCGAGCCGAAGCCGCCTTCGCCCCGCTCCGATTCGGCGAGCGAATCGGCCTCCACCGGATCCAGCGACGCGAACGGCACCACTAGGAGTTGCGCGATCCGGTCGCCTTCGGAGATCTCGAACGCGTCATTCCGGTCAGTGTTCAGCAGCAGCACGCGCACCTCGCCGCGGTAGCCGGCGTCGATCAGGCCGGGCGCATTGACGAGCGAGATCCCGTGCTTCGCGGCCCACCCGGACCGGGGCAGCACCAGGCCGGCGTGGCCTTCGGGGATCTGCACCGCGACACCCGTGCCCACGCTCGCGCGAGCGCCCGGCTCGAGGCGGCAGGGCTCGGACGAGTAGAGATCGAGCCCGGCGTCGCCGTTCGTCGCGCGACTGGGCAGCTTGGCGGTTGCCGCGAGGCGCTGGACGGAGAGCGTCACGAGCCGGGACGCCCGTTGACCTGGAACTCCGTGAAACGGTGTGCAAGCGCCTTCGGGACCTTGGCGCGCACCAGGACGCCCTCCGCGCTTTCCTCGCGCTCCAGGTCGCCCGCCAGCTCGTAGAGCTCCGTCAGGCGGGCGCCCTCCGCGTAGGGGACCAGGAGCTCCATCGGCTCGAGCGTGCGCTCGAACTCGGTCGCGATCCGCTCGCGGAGCTCGTCGAGGCCCTCCCCGGTCTCGGCGGAGATCCCGACCGCGTCCCGGCGGCCGACCAGGACGCGTCGCCGCTCTTCCTCGTCGAGTAGGTCGATCTTGTTGAACACCAGGAGCCGGGGCCTGTCGCCCGCGTTCATCTCGTCGAGGACGCCCTCGACCGCGGCGATCGAGCCAGCGCGCTGCTCGTCCGGCTCTGACGCATCCACCACGTGAAGGATCAGGTCAGCCAGGCGGGTCTCCTCCAGGGTCGCCTTGAACGCCTCGACGAGCTGGTGCGGAAGCTTTCGGATGAAGCCCACAGTGTCGGTCACGAGGTACCGGCGCCCGTCGTGCTCGTAGGCGCGGGTCGTCGGGTCGAGTGTGTGGAAGAGCCTCGATCCCACGCTCACGCCGGCTCCGGTCAGGGCGTTCAGGAGCGTCGACTTCCCCGCGTTCGTGTACCCGGCGAGCGCAACCGCGGGCACGGCCGACGCCTCGCGGCGGGCACGCATGGTCTCGCGTCCGCGCTCGACGTGCTCGAGCTTTCTCCTCAACGCGGTGATCCGGTCGCGCGCCAGCCGGCGGTCGGTCTCGATCTGCGACTCACCCGGCCCTCTGGTCCCGATGCCACCGTCCATGCGTCCGGCGCCCAGGCGCTCGAGGTGGGTCCAGAGCCCGCGCATCCGCGCGAGGTTGTACTCGAGTTGCGCCAGCTCGACCTGGAGCTTGCCCTCGGCCGAATGGGCGTGGTCGGCGAAGATGTCCAGGATCACCGCGGTCCGGTCGATGACTGGCACGTCGAGCGCGGCTTCGAGGTTTCGCTCCTGCCGGGGCGCCAGCTCGTCGTCGCAGGCAACGAGGTTCGCGCCCGATGCCTTGATCGCGTCCCTGACCTCGGCCAGCTTGCCGCGGCCGAGATAGCGATCCGGGTCGGGCTGGTCGCGCATCTGGACGACCTCGCCCGAGGTCGCGACTCCAGCGGTGCGCAGGAGCTCCTTCAGCTCCGCAAGCGGGTCGTCGTCGAGTGCAGCCGCCTGGGGCAGCGCGCCGATCGCGAGCGCACGCTGCCGCGCCCGCGGCTTGCGCAGGCCGTTACCCGCTCCCTTGGATCTGGCGGAGACTTCCACCCGACCGATTGTAGGCGCGCTACGAACCCCCTACGGGCACGTGTACGGCGAGGCGGGAAGTCGCTTCGCCGTCAGGCCGATGTCGCCGATGAACGGCAGTGCCCCCACGCTGCACGCGTCGGAGATCGACTCCTCGACGGCCGATCCAGTGGACCTCTTCGTGTAGTTGGTCGCGGTCGTGAACAGGCCGAGGTCGCGCATCTTCGCCAGATCGTCGAGCGCTTCGTCTCGCCGGCGATCCGGATTGCGGACGTACTCGCGCCTGTCGAAGTCGAAGGTCCAGGTCACGTCCTCGCGATTCCAGCCGTCCAGGTGGCCGTCACCGAGGAGGCCGAACTTCTTCAGGCCCCAGTAGCCGTTCTGGGCGAAGAGGAGCCCGTCGTCGGCGTGCACCAGCTCGCCGAGCCGGGCGACGAGACCTCGCATTCCCGCCCGCTGCTTCCGGTGCTTCCTCGGCTCGATCATGTCAACGTTGTCCAGGAAGAGCCCGTCGAACCCCTTACCGAGGATTTCGGGCGCAATCACGTCCGAGATTTCGTTCCGGAACCCCGCTCGCGAGACGTCCGCGAACCATTCGTCCTTCCAGTCTTGCCATGCGGCGAGGCGGTACCGCTTGATCTCGTCGAACCAGGAACGCCATTTCTCGATCGTCCCCACGCTCAGGTAGGCGAGCACGACCGAGCCCTCGCCCTGGAGCGCCGCGACCTCTGCGGGAGTTGCCTCCTCGCCGTCGACCACTACCACGTCGTAAGAGCCGAGCCGCTCGGCGACCTCACCCGCGCTTCCCGCCAGCATCCCATTGCCGATCCCGAAGGCAAACGACTCCGCGCCGGCCAAGAGCGGGTCGTCCGCGCCGCCGGCATCAGCATGTGGCGCGACCGCGAGCGCCAGCGCGGCCATGACGGGCAAGAATCGGAGAAGCGACTTGCGCATCACCATCTTCTTCGTCCGCCCGCCCTCGGAGGTTGAGGATAGGCTTCCGCCTGTGAGGGTCTTCGTAACCGGGGGAACCGGCTTCATCGGCGAGCACGTCGTGCGCCAGCTGTGTGAGCGGGGCGACGAGGTTGTCGCTTTGGTCCGTGCCCCCGAGAAGGCGCAGTCCCTTCGGGATCTGGGCGCGGAGCTGGTTCAGGGCGACCTCTCCGACCGTGGCCGGCTCGCCGCGGCGATGGCCGGCTGCGACGCCACGATCCACGGGGCGGCCGTCTACAAGGTCGGCATTCCCAAATCCGAGCGGGAACCGATGCGGCAGGCAAACGTCGTCGGCACCCAGAACGCCCTTGGAGCGGCTCAGGACGCCGGCATCCCCCGCGTCGTCTACATCTCGACGATCGGAGCCTTCGGCAACACGAACGGCCGGGTCGTCGACGAGTCCTACGACCACCCCGGTGAGGGCTTCACCTCGTACTACGAGGAGACGAAGTACGAGGCGCACCAGGTGGCCAAGGGGCTGATCGCTGACGGCCTCCCATGTGTGATCGTGCAGCCTGGCGGCGTCTACGGGCCCGACGACCATTCGGCGATCGGCAAGCAGATCCTCGACTTCGCGTCGGGGCGCATGCCCTTCGTCGCGTTCCCCGAGGTCGGGATGAACATGGTCCATGTCGAGGACGTGGCGACAGGCGTCCTGCTCGCGCTGGACAAGGGCGAGGTCGGCGAGTCCTACGTCCTGGGCGGCGAGATCACAACGATGCGCGGTGTCATCGACGCGACCGCAAAGGTGATGGGCAAGCGCGAGCCTCGCGGCAACATCCCCACGGGCCTCATGAAGGCCATCGCCCCCGCCGGCCCGGTGATCGGAAAGCTCATGGGCCAGCCGCCGAACATGCGCGAGCTCATCTCGTCGGCCGATGGCGTCACGTTCTGGGCGTCGTCGGACAAGGCGGAAGCGAAGCTCGGCTACCAGCCGCGTCCGCTCGAGCGAGGCCTGCGCGAGACGCTGGCGGCCGAGGGCAAGCTCTAGGGATTCCGCGGCGTGTAGCGGCGGATCTCGAGCCGGGCGCTCTTGATCTTCGCGGCGTCACCCGAGCGCCACGTCCTTCCGGTCGTGTACTCCTCCTGGAAGCCCACGAAGAAGTTCACCCACAGCGGCATCCACTTGCCCTCGTCCTGGTTCGGGTGCTTGCGGGAGTTCGCGATGATCCGGACGAAGGCGCCCTTCTCGATCGCACAGGGAGTGGGAAAGCCGCTCTGGCCCTGCGTGCAGTTGAATCCGTTCTTGGCGGTGATGAGCCCGTTCCGGGTCGCCACCGAGAGCGGGATCCCGTGGTTGTTCGAGGAGCCTCGCTTCTCGGAGAGCACGATCTGCCCCTGGGTCAGCACGTTGTAGGGCAGGTGCCCGATCGAGCTGGTGACGCGCCCGTCCACGGCGAGGACCTCTCCCTCGGTCAGGCGGTCGAGGCGGATCGACGCCACGGTCACCTCACGGGTGTCGTTCGGGTTCACGTCGACCTTTCTCACCATCCGGCGGGTGGTCTTCGGCTCGCGCGGGTCGTATTCCTCTCCGGGGTCGAAGATGCCTGCGCTGAGCGTGGCTCGGCGCTGCGCGATGCCGTCGTCCTGGTCGGCGCCGATCACCAGGACGTTCCCCTTGACCGCTTTGTCATGGAACGCCTTGAGGACGAGGTTGAGCGAACACGACGGTGCGCACGGCGGTGTTCCGTTAAGCCTCTCCGTCCTGTGCAACGCCAGGACGCAGTGGTGGTTGCGGTTCGGCAGGTCCTGGGAGCAGGTGATCCGCTCGGGGTTCCCGATCGGGACACCCTTGCGCCCTCTCCCGTCGGCGAGCACGAGCTGCGCCTCGACCTTCGGGCTGAAGCGGTAGATCTTCCCCACGCACTTCGGAATCGGCTCGAGGCACGTCACGGAGACCTCGATCTCCGAGAACGCCTCGACGATGTCGCCGTCTCTCACCGGCCCGAGATCGTCGGCCTTCACCTGGACAAGAGTCCTCGGCTCGCCGCGCTTGGAGATCGGGATCGTCTTCTCCAGCTCTGGCGTCTTCGCCTGGTTGATCCCCGTCCGCGGGACCCCTGGCGTGCCACCCGCCCAGGCCAGCGCCGTCGCGCTCACCGCGATGACGAACGCGATCAGGATTCCCCGCCTCACGTGAGCGTTATCGGCAGCTTCAGGCGGGTGCTGGAATGCGCTCGGGGGTGCGGGGCGCGGGGATCAGCACCGCGGCCGCGATCACGGCGCAGAAAGCGGCTGCCCTGGCGATGATGCCGAGGGCATCCGCCCCGACCGGATCGCCGAAGACGAGGATCCCGCCTGCGATCGCGGTCACGTTGGCAGCGATCGAGGAGAGGGCGATGACCTGAATCGGCGGGCCGATCTGGAGACCGCGCGCGAGCGAGAAGAAGGCCAGCAGCCCGGCGCACACGGTCAGCACCGACCACGGGCTGAGAAGCGCCAGCATGCCGTCACCGGCGACGCCACCGGTGAGCGCCTTGGTGGAGACGTTCCCGACGCCCATCATTATCCCGGCCGCGACTCCGAGCATGACGCCGCTCCGCACGTGGTCGTGGCTGCTGGACCCGCGGTGAAGGAGCAGGGCGCCGACGCCGACCAAAGCGCCCTCGAAGGCGAGGAGCGCTGCGAACGAGTACGCCGAGTGGACCTCGGTGGCCTCGGCGGTGATGGCCAGCCACGCGAGCCCGAATGCGCTTAGGCAAAGACCGGCCCATTCCCTGCGACGCAGGCGGATGCCGAAGAACCGTTGCGCGGGCAACGCCAGGAGCGCCAGGCCGCCGGCGGTGACCACCTGGACCATCGAGAGGGGCGCGAGCGCCATGGCAAGGACATGGAAGCCCCAGGCAACGGCGGCGACGGCGAAGCCGATCAGCCACCACTTGGAACGAAAGAGCGCGATCGCGCTACGCAACGGGTGTGTGAAGCGCACCGTCGGGGCGTTCGTTGCGCCCCGGTGCTTGCACAGCACGGCCACGTTCGCCGCGAGGGCGGAGGCAACGGCGAATATGATTCCAAGCTCAGACACGTAGGGTTGACTTCGACGCATACCCGTTAGCGCTTGAGCGGAATCTCGACTTAGCTCGGGGCCCTGATGGCCTCCGCCTCGATCTCGACCTTCCAGCGCTCGTCCAAAAGCCCTGCGACCACCACCATCGAGGTGGCCGGCGGATGGCTCGCGAACACCTCGGCATGCGCGGTACCCACCGCCTCCTGAAATGCCTCGTCCGTCACGAACATCCGAGTCCTGACGACGTCCCCCAGCTCAGCACCAGCCTCGCGGAGCGCCGCCTCGATGATCTCCAGGCAACGCCGGGCCTGGACGCCAGGATCGGGATCACAGGCGCCATCGGGCCAGATGGGAGCGGTTCCCGAGACCAGTATTCGGTCCCCTGCGACGACGGCCCGGGCGTATCCGTAGCGCCCCTCGAGCTCTGCCCCCGAGAAGATGCGCTCGCGCCGGGCCAATCGCGCTCCTCAGGCCGAGAGGTGCTCGCGCATCCGCTCGACGGCTTCGGAGATGCGCTCGTCGGGCGTCGTCAGGGAGATGCGGAAAAAGCCTTCTCCGGAGGGGCCGTACATCGACCCGGGTGAGATGATCACCGCCGCCTCCTCCAGCGCCAGTTCGGCGAACGAGGTCGAGGTGTGCCCCTCGGGGACCGGGGCCCACACGTAGATCGTGCCCTTCGGCGCCGCCACGTCCACGCCGATGTCGCGGAGCGCGGACACGACGAGGTCGCGCCGGCGCTCGTAGATCGCGTTCATCGCGTCGATCGAATCCGAAGGAGCGTCGAGCGCGGCGGCACCGGCGAGCTGTACGGCCTCGAAGAGGCCGGAGTCCACGTTCGTCTTCAGGCGCCAGTACGTCTGGATCGCGTCGGCGTTGCCGAGGATCGCGGCGCAGCGCCAGCCGGTCATGTTGAAGCCCTTGGAAAGCGAGAAGACCTCGACCCCGACCTCCTTGGCACCCTGTGTCGCCAGGAAGCTCGGCGCCACGTAACCGTCGTACGTCGTCTCGGAATAGGCGTTGTCATGGACCACCAGGAACTCGTGCCGATTGGCGAGCTCGACGACCCGCTCGAAGAAGCCGTCGGGAGCGACGGCACCCGTCGGGTTGTTGGGGTAGTTCAGGAACATCAGGCGCGCCTTCGAGAGCGCCATCGGATCGATCGCATCCAGATCCGGGACGAAGCCGAGCCCGGGGTCGAGTGGGAGCACGACCGCTTCGGCTCCGGCCAGGACTGGACCCCCGGTGTACACGGGGTAGCCCGGGTCGGATGCCAGGGCGATGTCGCCGGGATCGAGGAAGGCGAAGCAAAGGTTGTAGATGCACTCCTTCGCGCCGATCGCGGGGATGACCTCGGTCTCCGGGTCGATGTCGACGCCGAAGCGCCGGTCGTAGAAGCGCGCCAGAGCCTCCCGGAACTCAGCCCGGCCGCGGTTCGACGGGTAATGGTGCGTGCCAGGGTCCTCGACGGCGTTCTTCAGCGCCTCCACGATGTGCGGATAGGTGGGCGTGTCGGGGTCGCCGATGCCGAGTGAGATGACGTCGATCCCGGCCGCCTTCTTGTCGGCGACCTTGCGCTCGAGCTCGGCGAACATGTACGGAGGAATGGCCTCCAGGCGTTGTGACGGATCGGTTCTGCCCATTGCGCGGGCGGAGGCTATCCGAGACGCTTCAGCGCGCTGACGAGCTCTTGTGAGGCCTCGCCGCGGCAGATGGGCTCCGCCGAGCCGATCAGCGTCATCTCGAGATCGTCGGTGATCTCGACGATCAGCTCGCCGCCGTCCAGCTGCACGCTGATCGGGCTCGGCGCGCCTTCGAGGAATGCTGCTACGGCCGCGCCGGAGGCGCCGGTTCCTGACGAGAGCGTCTCCCCCACCCCGCGCTCGAAGATCCGGGCGCGCACACTCGATCCGTCGACTCGTGTGAACGAGACGTTCGTGCGTTGGGGAAAGAGGTCCGTGTTCGACTCGATGCCCGGCCCGATGGCTCCCAGGTCCAGATCGTCGACCTCGTCGCCCGCCGACACCACGCATTGGGGGTTTCCCACGTTCAGCTTGCGGTAGGTCCACTCCCGGCCGGCCGACTCGAGTGTGCCCGTGCCCTCCTCGCGAGCGCGCCCGATGTCCATCCGCACCTGCCCAGGCCCCGTGATCGTCGGGCGCACCGGGCCGGCCTTCGTCACGATTGAGAACTCGTCATCCGAGGTCCATCCGGCGGAGCGCAGGTAAAGGACGGCCTCCCGGGCTCCGTTTCCGGAGAGCTCGGCCTCGGAGCCGTCCGGGTTGAAGATTCGAAGCTCCGCTACGTGACCTGGGTCCTCGACCGGGGTGAGCAGGAGGACCCCATCGGAGCCGATGCCGAAATGCGGGTCGCAGATTTGCTTGACACGCTCTGCCGTGAGCTCGAACGGGAGCGCGGCCGCCTCCAGGATCACGTAGTCGTTGCCCAGCGCCTGCCACTTCTCGAATCGCATGGGTCGAATCTATTCTGCGCCGGCCAGTCGCACGATGCTCTCGGCCACAGCCTCGTCGCTCAGTCCTGTCCTGTCGATTAGCTCGACGCCCGGCATCCGCCTCATCCAAGTCAGCTGTCGGCGCGCGAACGCCCGCTGCGCGGACTTCATGGGCTCGGCGTCGCCCTCCAGCATCTCCTCGAAGCCGATCGCCGAGCGTGCCGTGCGCGAGGCACCGGCCTCGACAGCACGCTTGGCCTCGGCGGCCGCGCCCGCCTTGACCATCGCGTCGACACGGTCGTCGATGCGCGCGCGGAGCTCGTCACGATCGATCGTGATCCCCGCAAGGACGGCGGGCCGCCGGAGCTTTTCCGTCCAGAGGCCCTCGCTCGAGGCGTGGGGCGCGATCCCGAGCCGGGTCAGCTCGGTCAGCCGGACGATTCGCTTGCCGTCGTTTGGGTGAACCCCGGAGCGAAGCTCCTCGGGTAGCTCCTGATGCAGCGCATCCGCGCCGCGCTTGGCGAGGTCACGCTCGACGTCCGCGCGCACCTCGGCCGGGACGGGCGGTCGCAGCTCGAGCTCGGCAAGAGCCGCCCGCAGGTAGAGGCCCGTCCCGCCGACGACGATCGGTCGCCTGCCCTCCTCCAGTAGCGCGTCGATCTCCCTATGCGCAAGCTCGGCGAACCGGCCCGCCGAGAACTCTTCGCCGACGTCCGCAACTCCGACCAGGCGGTGCTCCAGCCGCTCGTGCTCAGCGGCTGTAGGCGCGCCGCTCAGGATCTCCAGGCCGCGATAGACCTGGATCGAGTCGCAGCCGACCGCGATCGGGTCCTCCCCCCGCTCGCGCAGCAGATCCGCAAGCGCGACGGCGACCCCGGTCTTGCCCACCGCGGTCGGGCCGAAGATCGCGATGACGCGCATGGCGCTTCTCAACCGATGCGGCTGAGGATCCGCTCGTGCCCAAGGAGCGTCTGCGACGTGGCCTTGGTCACCTCGACCTCGACCAGGTCGCCGGGCTGCGCCGTGCCCTCGAAGTTGACCGCCTTGTTGTGGCGGCTCCGGCCGCGCAGGCGCGTCGCGTCGGTGCGGCTGGGCCCTTCCACCAGCACGTCCATCGTGCGCCCCACGAAGCGCTGGGCTCGCTCCTTCGCCCTTGCCTGGACCAGGTCCACCAGGCGCTTCATGCGCTCCTGCTTGACCGGGTGCGGGACCTGCCCGTCCATCGTCGCCGCCTCCGTTCCTCGCCGCGGCGAGAAGACGAATGTGAAGGCCCCGTCGTATGCGACCTGGTCCACCACCTCGAGCGTCCGCTCGAAGTCCTCGTCGGTCTCGCCCGGGAAGCCGACGATGATGTCGGTCGTCAGGGCGCAGTCCGGGACGTGTTCGCGGATCAGCGCGACCCGGTCGAGGTAGCGCTCGCGCGTGTACGTGCGGCGCATCGCTTTGAGGATCGTGCTCGAACCGGACTGAAGCGGCAGATGGATGTGCTCGCAGAGCGCCTCGCACTCGGCGTGGGCCAGGATCACGTCCTCGCGCATGTCCTTGGGGTGGGGGCTCGTGTACCGGATGCGCTCGATCCCCTGAACCGCGTCCACGGCTCGAAGGAGCTCCGCGAAGGTCATCCGATCATCTCCGCGCAGGTCGCGCCCATAGGCGTTCACGTTCTGGCCGAGGAGGGTGATCTCGCGAACTCCGTCGCCTGCCAGTCGCTCGACCTCGGCGATCAGCTCGCGCGATGGGCGCGACTCTTCCCGCCCGCGCGTCGAGGGAACGATGCAGTACGAGCAGACGCAATTGCACCCCTGCGAGATCTGAAGCCACGCCTGGAACTCCCGCTCCCGCTTCATCGGCAGATGTCCGGCGAAGCCCTCGAACTCGAAGAAGCCCTGCGCTCCGATCGAATCGGTCGTGAGGAACTCGGCCAAACGGCCGATCTGCCCGGGCCCGAAGGCGACGTCCACGAACGGGAACCGCTCGAAGACCTCGTCCTTGACGGACTGTGCCCAGCAGCCGCCCACGCCGACGATGCGGCTCGGGTCCTCGGACTTCAGGCGTTTCGCCTGGCCCAGGTGAGCGATGAAGCGCGAGTCCGCGGACTCGCGGATCGAGCACGTGTTGAAGAGGATCAGGTCCGCGCCTTCACGCTCCGGCGCCTCCTCGTACCCGAGCGACTCGAGCATGCCGCGCATGCGCTCCGAGTCGTGCTCGTTCATCTGGCACCCGAACGTCGTTACGTGGTAACGCGGCATCCAGCCGCAGGGTAACGGCGCCGAGGCCCTACTTGACGGTGAGGGTGCCTTCCATCCCGGACTCGCGATGGCCGGGAATCGAGCAGAAGAAGACGTACTCGCCGGGTTCGAGCTCGGCGGTGGCTGCCGCGTTGTCGCCCCCCGTCACCGTTTCGCCCTGGGCGAGTGTCTCCGAGTCGTCTTCGATCGCCACGTTGTGCGGCACCTCGGACGGGTTGGTGTAGTCGATCGCGACCTCGCCCGCTTCAGCCTCGAGGGCATCGGGCTCGAAGATCAGGTCGCCGGCCTCGGGCGAGGTCAGCGCAAGCTCGCCGCCCTGAACCGGCTCCTCGTCGGTGGGCTGCTCGGAAATGGGCTCCTCGCCCTCCTCGACCTCTTCGGCCTGCTCGGCGCGGTATTCGGAGATCTCCGCCTCGCGGACCTCGTGCTCCTCGCGGGAGAGGACGACCGCGAACGCCGCCGACCCGACGACCAGGAACGTCATGAAGGCGAGGCCTCCGATCATCACCCCCCGTGAGGGAAAGCTGTCCATGCGCATGCCCACGAAGGCGACGACGACAGCCATCACGGTGAGGGCGAGACCGAAGACGTAGAAGAGGTCGCTCATGCGGGCGCGATCCTATCGGGACCAGGCACAGGAAAAGGGCCCAACCGCCCGGATCGGCTCAATCCGCGTACGCCGTGGCGCGGCTTTCCCGGATCACGGTGATCTTCGTGCGCCCCGGATGGGTCGCCTCCTTCTCGATCGCGGTGGCGATCTCCTGCGAGATGACGGCGGCCGTGTCGTCGTCGACGACGCCCGGATCCACGACCACGCGGATCTCCCTGCCCGCCCGCATCGCGAAGACACGCTCCACACCGTGGTGACGGGACGCGATCTCTTCGAGGTCGCGCATTCGCCCGACGTATTGCTCGAGCGAGTCGCCGCGCGCGCCGGGGCGCGCTCCTGAGACGGCATCTGCCGCCTGCACGATCACGGCCTCGACCGTCTTGACCTCGACCTCGTTGTGATGGGCCTCCATCGCGTGCGCGACAGCCTCCGACTCGCCGTGGCGCCGGGCGATGCGTCCGCCGATCAAGGCGTGCGGGCCTTCCACCTCGTGGGTGACGGCCTTGCCGATGTCGTGCAGGAACGCCGCTCGGCGCGCGGTCTCGGCGGAAGCTCCCAGCTCCTCGGCCAGGATGCCCGCCAGGTTCGCGCACTCGATCAGGTGATCCAGGACGTTCTGCCCGTACGAGGTGCGGAACCGGAGCTGCCCGATCAGCTTCGTCAGCTCAGGGTCGAGCCCGTGGACATGCGCCTCCAGGGCCGCCGTCTCCCCCTCTTCCATCACCCGCTCGCCCAGGTCGACCTTCGCCTGCTCGTATGTCTCCTCGATCAGGGCCGGGTGGATTCGGCCGTCCGCGATCAGCCGCTCGAGCGTGATCCGGGCGATCTCCCTGCGAACGCCGTCGAAACTGGAGAGCACGACGGCGGACGGCGTCTCGTCGATGATCACATCGACGCCCGTCAGCTTTTCGAGCGCGCGGATGTTCCTGCCCTCGCGACCGATGATGCGGCCCTTCATCTCATCCGAGGGCAGCTCCACCAGGCGAGTGGTTGCTTCGCTCGAGTGCTTGGCGGCCAGCCTGCCGGTCGCGACGGCCAGGATGTTGCGGGCACGCCGGTCGCCCTCGCGCTTCGCCTCGTCCTCGATCTGGCGAATCTTCAGCGCAGCCTGGTGCTGCGCCTCCTGCTCGACGTCGGCGAGGAGCATCTGCTTCGCCTGCGCGGAGCTCAGGCCCGAGATGCGCTCCAACTCGAGGCGCTGGACCCGCTTGGCCTGCTTCAGCTCCTCGTTCTGCTGGGCTACGTTGCGTTCGCGGTCCTCCAGCGCCTGCATGCGCCGGTCGATGTCCGCCTGGCGAAGGGCGATGGATTCCGTCTCTCGAAGCGCGAGCTCCTCCATCCGGGCGATCTCCGCCCGCCTCGCCTGGAGCTCGTCCACCGGACTGCCGTCCTGTGGGGTGTTCGAAGGCATTCCTGTGGCGCTTTGGGCGGGGCCCCCGTCCTCGTCCTCGCGGCGCCAGCCGAAGCGTTGCGCGCGTTGTCCCATGTCGGTTTCACCTCCACCCGCGCCGGTGAAGTCCGGCAGCGAGCGCGTTTGTCATCAAGGTTCATGATTGATTCGTTTGGGTTGTGATGAGCCGCGGCCGTCCGGCCACCGATTGCTCACCATCGATGGTAAACCCGCACGCAAGGGCAGGCGCGGGTCAGGCGTCGCGATGACGCCCAGGCTGCGTGGAGCGGCGCGGGCGCGTGGCGCAACCAGCGGCTTCGCAAGGTGATGCGCTTTGGGTGCTAGTTCGAGTATTCGATTGCGGAGAGCACACGGGCCAGAACCTTCTGTCCTAGGTAGGCGCTTCTCGCCCAAAGCGCAATAATGCAGGCCGGTCGCATGGGGTGTAGGTTGAGCACGTACAAGCGACCTTCTCGGGGATTCCAAGATGTTGCACACGCCTCACCTCGCAGCTGCTAAACGGGTGAGGAGGCTCTTGCTTGTCGCGCTCTTCGCGTCCACGCTGGCCGCGGCCCTGGCTCTCAGCAGCGGGCGCGCGCTGGCGAACCACGTGAGCTGCGGAGACACGATCACGGCCGACACCACCCTCGACAGCGATCTCGTCAACTGCCCCAACAACGGGATCGTGATCGGCGCGGGCGGAATCACGCTCGACCTCGCCGGTCATCAGATTGACGGCGATGGAGCCCCGGCCGTGGGGTGCGACCCAGAGATCGAGTGGTGCGATGTAGGCGTCATGAACGAGGGTCACGACGGGGTCACGACCAGGCTTGGTGAGGTGCAGGAGTTCGATCTCGGCCTGGTCGTCGGGGACGCACGTGGAAATCGCGTGATGAAAATCTCCTCGAGGCGACAGGTCTTCTTCGGCGCATTGGTCTTCGGGTCCACCCGAAATCTGATTCGCGACGGCACCTTCAGCCACAACACCCCTCCAAAGGGAGACGGCATCGGCGTTTTCGGCTCTCGCCACATCCGGATCGTCGAGAATCAGATCCGCAGCAACGAGGGACCCGGCATTCACCTCGGCGACTCCTCGCACAACGTGGTCAAGGAGAACAAGTTCGAGCGCAACGGACCCTCCGTCCTCATCGAGGGAAGCGCCAACTTCGTGAGCGGCAACCGCGTCGTCGGAGGCGCAGGCATCCTCATGGCTATGGGTGACGAAAACGTGATCTCCGAGAATCACGTGTCGCGGGCCATTGACAGCATCGCGATCGAGAACGGGCATCGCAACCGTGTCGCTCGCAACCTCGTCGCTCATGCACGCGGAACTCAGGGGATCTCGCTTGGAATCAACCTTCCCCCGATCGGCGGCGGCAGGAACGTCGTGCGGGAGAATCGGGTGGAGAACAGTCGAGAGGACGGGTTCCGTGTCGCCGCGGAGGACGGCAACAGCGTGCTGAAGGGAAACATCGCGATCTTTGCGGGAGACGACGGCTTCAGTGTCAAAGGCCCCTCGACGAAGCTCACCGACAACTGGGCGCTAAGCAACGACGATCTCGGCATCGACGCCTTGCCGCATGTGATCGACGGAGGCCGCAACATCGCCAGGCGCAATGGGGACCCCCGCCAGTGCACGAACATCGCGTGCTGATCGTTTTCCGACAGCCGCGGACTGCTGCTCGATGCAGAGGACTAGTGCCTTTCGTCCAGGCACTACTCCGACAGCCCCACGGCTTCGAGGGCGTCTGCGGGTTCTAGGTAAGTGCGCATCCGCCACACCCTGCCGTCTCTGAGCTGATAGGTGATGCCTACCGCTCTCTCGATCGGGACGCCGCTGAGCTTGCCGGTCCCAACCATGTGGAAAAGACACGCGAGACGATCACCACCCGCATCGAATAGTCGGATGTTGTCGGAACGCCATTCCGACCAGGTCGCGTCTATGGCCTCGAAGTAATCCGCCCACGCTGTGGCCCCCCGATACGTCGCGTCTCCCGCGTCGACAGCCGTCAAGAGGGAGACAAACTCGAAATCGCTGTGACACAGGGCTTCGAGCGTGCTCACGTCATGTCGATCGAAGGCCTCGATGAGGCGCTCGATGACCTCCACGTTCTCCTGCGACATCACCTGCAGTATCTCGCGATCAAGGGCTAGGTGCTTTCCATGTGAAGCGTTGCGTGCTTCTCGTCCAAAGAACCCAGTGTCGCCGAACGAAGGAAAAGCGTCGCTATGCGGGTGTTTTCCTACTTTCGACGCAATGGGTCAATGGGTGCTTTCCATGCAAAGCACCCATCTCGCTCGTGTGTGTGCAGAAAGTTTCGCTGAGCGGGCGCAGATGCACACACGAGGTCGGAGCGACCGCTGCGCCGGACTCCTCCCGATGCGAGGTCGACTACGCCGCCCTCAGGCTGCTCGGCGCTCGGCCAGCCTGACGGCCTCGTAGGCGACCTCCAGCTCGTAGCCGCGACGGGCCAGGAAGGCGAGGGCCTTTCCGCGCCCGGAGTCGTCGTCGAGCCGATCGCTTCGGCCCTCCAGAAGGTCTGCTGCGCGCTCGGCCAGCTCTCCGTGGCTCTCTCCGCCCGCCGCCGCTTCGGCGACCGAGCGCTCGACCCCCTTCTCGATGAGGGCCTCCCGGATGCGTGAAGGGCCCCAGCCGAAGAGCTCACGCTTGTCCTGGGTGAACAGCGCGGCATAGCGCTCATCGTCGAGCTGTCCCATCTCGATGAGGCGCTCGATCGCCTCGTCGGCCTCGGCCTGATCGACCTCGCGCTTCGCCAGCCAATCCCTGAGCTCGCGGACCGTGCGCTCCCGGCGTGAGATCCCCCTGACAGCGAGCTCGAAGGCGGTCGCCTTGCGTCGCCCGGCCACGGGTGCCGCCTGCCCTGAGCTAGGCCGCCTGGCGCTCGGGCTCTGCGTCAGCGGCGATCGCCGGCGGTTCCTCGACCACATCCGGTGCGTCCGGCACCGCGGCGATCGGGCGCGGCTCGCGCTCGAGGCCCAGGAGCTCGAAGATCTTCATCTCGATCTCCTGCGCCAGCTCGGGGTTCTCGGCCAGGTATCCCTTGGTGTTGTTCCGTCCCTGGCCGAGCCTGAGCTCGCCGTAGGAGAAGAACGACCCGGACTTCTGGACGAGTTCATGCTCGAGAGCGAGGTCGAGCAGACAGCCCTCGTGCGAGATGCCCACGCCGTACTCGATGTCGAACTCGGCCTGGCGGAAGGGCGGCGCGACCTTGTTCTTCACGACCTTGATGCGGACCCGGTTACCGACCGCCTCGGTGCCCTCCTTGAGGGTCTCGATGCGGCGGATGTCGAGGCGCTGCGAGGAGTAGAACTTGAGCGCCCGCCCGCCCGGCTGCGTCTCCGGCGAGCCGAAGGTGACGCCGATCTTCTCGCGGATCTGGTTCGTGAACAGGCAGACCGTGTTGGCGCGGTTGAGGTTGCCGGCGAGCTTCCGCATCGCCTGGGACATCATCCGGGCCTGGAGACCGACCGACTGGTCGCCCATCTGGCCCTCCAGCTCGACCCGCGGGGTGAGCGCAGCCACGGAATCGACCGCCACCACGTCCACGGCGCCCGAGCGCACGAGGACGTCGACGATCTCGAGCGCCTGCTCGCCATAGTCGGGCTGGGAGATGAGGAGCTCGTCCGTGTTGAGACCGATACGACGGGCGTAGACGGGATCGAGAGCGTGCTCGGCGTCGATGAATGCGCAAACGCCGCCACGCTTCTGGGCCTCGGTCATGATGTGGTAGACGAGCGTCGTCTTACCCGAAGACTCGGGGCCGAAGATCTCGACCACGCGACCGCGCGCGACGCCGCCGACACCGAGCGCGAGGTCGAGCGAGAGCGCGCCGGTGGGAATCGCCTCGATCTCGAGCGCGCTCTGCCCGCTCAGAGTCATGAGCGAGCCGGCTCCGAACTGCTTGTCGATCTGTGACTTGGCGGCTTCGAGCGCCGCCGTGCGGGCCTTCGCTTCCTTCTCCGCCGCCTTCTGGTCTGCCTTGGTCTGTTCAGCCATCTTCTCTATTCACCTCAAGTTCAAGTTGCAAAGCGGCACGTACAGAGAGCCGTCGCGCCGCATGATCGAACGGTAAAGAGAGAGTCGGACAGCATCGAACTCGCCCCCCAGACCCTCGGGGAGCGGCCCGGGAGGCCGCTTGACGCGCTGCGGGCGGCGCCTGCGTGACCCGCCCCGGGCCCGCTCGGGGCGTACCCGCGCGACCGTCACATGCGGCCAGAATGCGCGCTTCTCCTCTTCCGCAAGCCCAAGGTCGCGGTACCGGGCCGAAACCTCGCCGGCCAGGATCGCCGCCTCCGGCGCCTCCGCCTCGATCGCGAACAGCGACGGCTTGGCCGGAGGCTTGGCGACGGGCGTTCGCAGAAAGCGGATCCTCACTCGCCGCGGCTCCACCGCCTGAACCACCTCCTTGGCCTCTTCGACACGCTCAGGGGGCGTCCAGCCGAGAAAGCACACGGTCATGTGGAGCGCTTCCAGGCGCACCGGCCGGAGCGCGGGATCCGCGAGATCGCCGGCGCCCCACTCCGAAAGCTGGTCGCGCACTCCATCCGGCAGGTCGATCGCGGCAAAGAGGCGCTCCATCACAGTTCGCGGAGGAAGCCGACGATGTCGCGCGCGAGCAGCTCGGGCTCCTCCCACGCCGCGAAGTGCCCGCCGCGCTCGTGCTGAGTCCACTGGCGCAGGTCGCCGAGGCTCCGTTCGGCCCACTCGCGAGGAGGATGCAGAATCTCGGCCGGGAACTCGGACACCGCCGCGGGGACGTCGATCCTCTCCCCCGCGCCGAGCCGCCAGCGATCGCGCGCCTCGGCCGCGTACAGGCGGATCGACGACGAGATCGTCCCGGTCGCCCAGTAGAGGGTGAGGAAGTCGCAGAGCTGGTCGAGCGTGAAGCGGGTCTCCACCTCACCGTCGCAGTCCGACCAGTCCCGGTACTTCGAGACGAGCCATGCGGCGAGCCCCACGGGCGAGTCGCTCAGCGCCGGCGCCAGCGTGTCGGGCGCTGTGCCCTGGGTCAGCATGTAGTGGGCGCCGCGCGTCCGCCACTTGGCCGCCTCCCCGAGCCACGCCTGCTCGGCCTCCGTCAGCTCGGCGAGGTCCGCCGGAAACGGCAGGACCGAGGGGGAGTTGACGTGGAGTGCCGAGACCCGGTCAGGAGCCTCGTAGGCCATCCGAGCCGCGATGAGCGTGCCCCAGTCGCCACCTTGGACCGCGTAGCGATCGAACCCGAGTCCGGTCTCGGCCAGATCGCGGAGTGCCGCCGCTACTCCCGCCGCGTTGAGCGGCCGCTCCGGTAGATCCGAGAACCCGTAGCCGGGCAGCGATGGCGCGACCACCTCATGGCCGGCGTCGACGAGAAGTGGGATCAGCCGCTCGAACTCGAGGACCGCGCCCGGCCATCCGTGAACCAGCACGATCGGCGGCCCCTCCCCCGCCCTGACGTAGTGGATCCCGCCCCGCACGTGGTTCTCGAGAGCGTTCAGGCGCTCCTCGGTCGCGCGCCAGGCGTAGTCCCCGGCCCAGTGGTCGCACAGACGGCGCAGGAACGCCTGGTCCATCCCGTACTCCCAGCCGACGTCCGCGTCCTCGGGCCATCGGGTACGCACGAGCCGCTCGCGCAGGTCGGTGATGACCTCTTCGCCTACCTCGATCTCGAAGGTCCGCGACTTGGCCACGTCTCAGAGCGGGAAGTCCTCGCCCAGCAGGTGCCTGCGGACGAGGTGCATCGCCAGAAGGGCCGAGCGCTCGCGAATGTCCGCGCGGGTGCCCGGCATCACCGGATCCCGCGCAATGGATCGCCCGTCGGAGCTCTTGACGCAGACGCAGACGTAGCCCACCGGCTTCTCCTCGGTTCCGCCCGTGGGCCCGGCGATACCCGTGATTCCCACCGCGACGTCCGCGTCGTACTGCTCCAGGGCCCCGTCAGCCATCGCCTCCGCCACCTCGGGCGAGACGGCGCCATGCTCCGCGATCAGCGCCGCGGGAACGCCCAGCACCTTCGTCTTCGACTCGTTCGTGTAGGTCACGGCGCCGCCGCAGACGTACGCCGAGGCGCCGTCCCGTTCCGTGAGGCGCGCCGCCAGCATGCCTCCCGTACATGACTCTGCCGTGGCGATCCTGTGCCCCTGGAGGAGCGTGGCGAGCTGGGAGTCGATCGTCTCGCCGTCCCGGCTGAAGAGAAACCGGCCGTGGCGCTCGTCGATCCCGGCCACCAGGGCGGCAAGCGCGTCCTCTGCTCCCGGGCGGTGGCGAACTTCGATCTCGAGCTCGCCCTTCCTCAGACACGTCGTGATCTCGAGCTCGTCGAGCCCGACTCCTCCATCCTCAATCTCCCGCAGGGTCTTCGCAATCTCGGACTCGGGGATGCCGAAGAGGCGGAGCATCACGCCTGCGTAGGGCTCTGCGCGGTCGAGCACCGCGGAGACGAGGTCTGTCTCCACGGCCTTGGGCCACATGGCGTGGAGCTCCCTCGGCGGGCCGGGCATCACGACGACGACCGGGCCCTCGTCCACCGGCACCACAAGGCCGGGAGCCGTTCCCGCGGGATCGATGAGGGTCGAGCCCACGGGCACGACCGCCTGCTTGCGGTTCGCCTCACGAAGGGCCTCGACGTCGAAGTTGAGGCGGCGGGCGAAGCTGGCGAGGATCTTCGCGATCTTCTCCTCCATGCCCTCGTCCAGGACCATCTCGCGCCCGGCAAATGACCCGACGACCTCCGCCGTGAGGTCATCGGCGGTCGGTCCGAGCCCGCCGCTGGTGACGATCAGGTCCATGCCGTCGTCGCCCAAAAAGCGCAAAGCCTGCTCCAGGTCGCTCGGGCGATCACCGACGATCACGATGTGCGAGACCTCCACCCCGCGCCCGGCTAGCTCCTGCGAAATCCACGGCCCGTTCTTGTCCTGGATCGTCCCGGTTATCACCTCCGTGCCGGTAACGACGATCCCTGCTCGTACCGGTGGGGACTCCGTCCGCGCGCCTGCCTCCATCGTCACTCCGCCCGCGTCCGCGTGACCGTCAGCTCGGGCTTCCGGTTCAGGGTCTGGAAGACGACGCAGAATCTCTCGGTGAGCCTGATCAGCGTGTCGAGCTGCTCGTCATCGGCCTGGGTGTCGAGGTCGAAAGCAAGGCTGATCGAGGAGAAGCCAACGGGCGCCCCCTTGTCGACTGCCAGCGTTCCGCGGAAGTCCAGCACGCCATCGGCCTTGACGGTTCCGCCGGCCACCGGGATCTCGAGCGACGTCGCGACCGAGCGGAGGGTGACGCCGGCGCAGGCAGCGAGTGCCTCGAGCAGCATGTCGCCGGAGCAGAGCTGGCTCCCGTCGCCTCCCGTAGCGGGGTGAAGGCCCGCCTCGGCGATGGCGCGCCCGGTGGCGACCGAGCACGAGATCCCCTCACCCAGCGAAGCGCTTGCCGAAAGCGTGATCGCCGCCGCGCCGGGATCCTCCCTGTAGCGCTCCTTCAGAGGGGCCTGTAATTCCTGAAGCTCTGCTCTGTCCATCCTGCGGTCCACCCCGGGGTCGTGATCACCCCACAGTAGTAGCCGCGCGATAATCCAAATCGATGCGCGAAGGAAACATCGAGACCATCCGGGCCGTGTACGACCACTGGGGCGCCGGTGACTTCCGTGCGGGCGCGAGCCTCTTCGACCCGGCATCCGTCTTCATTCTGAGCCCCGACTTTCCCGACTCGGGCGTCTACGTCGGCGCGGATGCGGTCGCCGGCTACATGAGGGGATTCCTCGAGCCATGGGAGAACCTCACGATCACGGCGCTCGAGTTCTCCGTCTTCGGGGACACGGTCGTCGTCGAGGTGCAACAGCAGGGCAAAGGCAAGCTGAGCGGTGCCGACACCGGCTTCAGCTACTTCCAGCTGTGGACGTTCCGAGGCGAGACGGTCATCCGCCTCGAGAACCTGATGACGCGCGAGGAGGCGATGTCTGCGGTTGGCTAGCCCTCGACGGGCTCGAGCTCGGATTGGGTGTCCGAGCGGTCGTCGCCATCGAGCACGGCTGGCGAGGGCGCGGCCGCGCTCCCTCCGTTGAGGATCGCGGGCAGCTCCGAGATCGAGATGAGGACCTGGCGCGGCTTCGAGCCTTCGTAGCCCGAGATGATTCCGCGCCGCTCGAGCATGTCGATCAGGCGGCCGGCGCGCGTGTAGCCGACGCGCAGGCGCCGCTGGATCATCGAGACGGAGGCGGTCTCCGACTCGATCACGATGCGTGCGGCGTCCTCCAGGAGGTCGTCCTCGTCGGGCGAGAACTCGCCGCCACCCGGCTCGACCCCCTGGTCCTCGACCTTCTCCACGAGCAACGTCGGGTCGAAGTCCGGCTCGCCCTGCTTGGCCCAGTGGTTCGTCAGGCGAGCGATCTCGTCCTCGGTGAGGAAGGCGCCCTGGATGCGCTGCAGCTTGGACGTGCCGATCGGGCGGAAGAGCATGTCGCCTTGGCCCAGCAGCGTCTCGGCGCCGCCTTGATCCAGGATCACGCGTGAGTCGACCTGGGAGGCGACCGCGAACGCGATCCGGGCCGGGATGTTCACCTTGATCGTTCCGGTGATGACGTCGGTCGACGGGCGCTGCGTCGCCAGGACGAGGTGGATGCCGACGGCGCGAGACTTCTGGGCGAGGCGGATGATCGAATCCTCGACCTCGGCGGGGGCCACCATCATCAGGTCCGCGAGCTCGTCGATCACGCACAGGATGTGCGGCAGCGGCGCGTCGCCAGTCTTGCGGCGGGTCTTGTTGAGCTCCGCGAGGTTTCGCGCGCGGGCCTCGCCCATCACCTGGTAGCGGTTCTCCATCTCCCCGATCAGGTTCTGAAGCACGTTGGAGGCGAGGCGCGGGTTGGTGACGACCGGCGTCAGGAGGTGCGGCAGGTTCTCGTAGTGGTTGAGCTCGACCCGCTTGGGGTCCACCAGGACCAGTCGGCACTCGTTCGGCGAGGCGTTCAGCAGGATCGACGAGAGGATCGCGTTGATGCAGCCGGACTTACCCGAGCCGGTGGTGCCCGCCACCAGGATGTGGGGCATGAGCGCGATGTCGGTCCAGCAAGCGTGCCCCGAGACGTCCTTGCCCAGCCAGGCCACAAGCGGCGACGAGCCCTTCGGCTTGCCTTCGTAGATGTCGCCTAGGCGCACCAGGCGGCGCTTCTTGTTGGGAACCTCCACTCCCACGGCCTTCTTGCCGGGGATCGGCGCGAGGATGCGGATGTCCGTCGAGGCCAGCGCGTAGGCGAGGTCGTCCTTCAGCGCCGCGACCTTCGAGACCTTGGTGCCGGGAGCGAGCTGGAACTCGTAGCGGCTGACGTGCGGGCCAGACACCATTCCGATCATCCGGGCGTCCACACCGAAGTGCTGGAGCGACTCCAGGAGCGACTTGGCGGTCGCCTCGCGGTCCTTGGGGTCGGGTCCGGGATCGCCCTTGCCCTTCTCGAGAACCTTCGGGTTCGGCGGCGAGTATTCGGCCTCGTCGGAGATCGTGATTCCAAGCTCGGTGCGCTTGTTTCCCATCGGCGTCAGCTCAACGGGCTCCTCGGCGGCGTCTGCATCGCCTTCGCCCAGGATCGCCACCGGCTCCGGCGCGGGCTCTTCCTCGTCGCCGTGCGCCTCCTCGTAGGAGAATGCGCCTTCGCCGCTCGCAGGCTTGCCCTCCGCGACGGTCACTTCCTCGTCCTCCTCCGGCTCGTCCCAGATCGGCTCGTTCGAGAGGACCTCCGTCTCGTTCGCGCGGGTGATTTGGATATCCACGTCTTCAGGCTCGTCCCAGCCGGGAAGCGAGGTGGGCATGCCGCTGTTCGTCCGGGCCGCGCGCGCGACGTCGGCCGTCGCTCCGGACGCGCGGCGGGTCGCCTCCCCCGCGCTCTGGACGAGGTTCGCGATCGTCATGCCGGTCAGGAGGAGCAGCCCCGAGAGAAGCATGAGCACGGCGAGGATCTGAGCGCCCAGGCGCTGGAAGAGCGAGGTCGTGGCCCAGTAGAGGGACTCGCCGATCGCGCCTCCGTGGGCGCGGAAGAAGTCCGGATCGAAGTAGCCGTCTCGCACCGGCTTGTCGGGGCCAAGGCCAAGCGTGCCGGCGGCAAAGGCGAGCAGGAGCGCAAGCATGACCAGGATGGCGCCCGCGTTGAGGGCCCGAGGCGCCTGGATCATCGGCTTGGCGATCAGAGCGAGCCCGAGCCCGAAGACGGTGAGCGGCACCACATAGGCCACGCGCCCGACGGTGTACTCGAGCGCCGACGACAGCCAGCTGCCCACAGCGCCGCCGTCCCAGCCGAGGTAGAGGACAAAGGCAGAATAGACCCCGATCGCGACCATGATCAGCCCGATCAGGTCGTAATGGCGCTGCTCGAGCCCGTCGAACGCGTCACGCGCCCGCTGGCGTACATCGGGCGTGCGCTTGACGGGGGCGCGCTTTACGGGTGGGCGCTTCGAGCTCTTTTTGGGCGCACGGGTCTTAGCGGTGGCTCTGGCCATCGGGAGATGGGTTCGACACCCACGCCCGGTCCCCTTCGAAGGTGTTAGTCAGCCTCGGGCTGAATGGCCCGGCCGGCGGTCCCCAGCGGACCTAGCGTGCTGCGACCGTCCGTACGAGTCGTTGCCCGAGCGTGATTTCAACTGGAGCGACGCGACCGGGAGGCGCTCGAACTTGAGCCGATCCTCGCGGACAGCCGCTCTGACTTCGTCGAGCGGATCTTCCTGGTTTCCTACTTGCGGCATCTACCGGGCCTCCTTGCCTGGTTTCTCCCCCCGGACTCCTGGACGGGGCGGCTGAACGTCCCACTACCCCATCGACAGGTGAGGCAATCGCCTTTACGCGAACTCGGCGACGAAGCGCGACCCCAGGCGCCCCAACGCGGCGAAACGTCCGGCGATGTACCCCATGGTGTACGCCGTGGGACGTTTGCTTGCTCGGCTTGCAGCTTTAGCTCCGCCACATGTATTCGCCCGTACCCTTTCAGGCGTGCTCGAGAGCGAGACTCAGACCGGTCGCGTCCTCGTCGTCGAGGACGACGCGGAGATCGCCGACGTGCTCCGGCGGACGCTTCGCGCCGAAGGTCATGAGGTGCGCACGGCGGGAGACGGCGAGGAGGCGCTGAGCGCAGCCTCGGAGTTCCTGCCGGATGTGGTCATCCTCGACCTCGGCCTGCCGAAGATCGACGGCGTCGAGGTGCTGAGGCGGCTGCGCGAGTCCGACGACGTGCCGATTCTCGTCCTGACCGCGCGCACCGAGCTGGAGGACCGTGTAGAGGGTCTCGACCTGGGCGCCGACGATTACCTCGTCAAGCCGTTCGAGCGCACGGAGCTCCTGGCCCGCATGCGGGCCGTCATGCGCCGGCGTCCTCCGCGAGGCTCCGCCACCCTGGTCCTCGCCGACCTTCGCCTCAACCCGTCCACCCGCGAGGTCCACCGCGGCGATCGCGAGGTCGACTTGACCGCCCGCGAGTTCGAGCTGCTCGAGTTCCTGATGCGCAACGAGCGCCTGGTCGTCTCCCGCGAGCGCCTGCTCGAGGAGGTCTGGGGCTACGACCCGCTCGCGATGACCAACACGATCGATGTCTTCATCTCCAACGTGCGCCGAAAGCTGGAAGAGGGCGGCGAGGAACGCATCCTCCACACCAAGCGGGGCGCGGGCTACGTGGTCCGCCCGCCCGGGTAGATGTCTTCCCCCGAGCCGGCCACGCCGCGCACCCGTCGCTTCAGCCCCTCGCGCTGGCCGGTCCGATGGCGCCTCGCTGGCGTCTCGGCCGTCCTCACCTTCGTGATCCTCCTGACCTTTGCCGCGGTGGTGGGGAAGCTCTCGCAGGAGCGGCTCGAGAACGACTTCCGCAACGAGCTCCAGGCGACCGCCAACCGCATCGCGTTCACGATCGAGATCGACCCCGAAACCGGGGGCGTCCGGGTTCCGGCTGACCAGCTCACCCTCGGCGACGAGATCGTCCGCATCACGCCACCGCTCGGAGACCCGATCGAGCCGATCGACGCCGACCTGCCTCCGCCGAATCCCGAGATCGTGCGCTCCGGTGATCTCGACGTCGCGACGTCCCAGGTCAACACCACGCTGGTCGGCGCCGGCGTCACCTACGTGCAGGTGGCACGTGACCACGACGAGCTCGACGCCACCATCGGCCGCCTCTGGCTGTTCCTCGCGGTCGGCGTGGCCGGTGGATCGATCCTGGCCACGCTTGCCGGGCTCGCCGTCGCGGGTCGCGCGATGGGGCCGATTGCCGCGCTGACCGCCGCCGCGCGCGAGATCGCGACCACCCGCGATCCGGCGCGCCGGATGCCGCAACCGGAGGCCGAGGACGAGGTCGCCGAGCTGGCCACGACCCTGGACGAGATGCTCAGGGAGCTCGACGCGGCACGCAACGAAGCGCAGGGCATGGTCCACGCGCAGCGCGAGTTCGTGGCCGACGCCTCGCATGAACTGCGCACCCCGCTCACCTCGATCCTGGCGAACCTGGAGCTGCTCCAGGCCTCCTTCGAGCGCAAGCCCCCCGGAGGCGAGGAGCCCGAGATGGTCGAGTCCGCGCTTCGTTCCTCGCAAAGGATGCGGCGCCTGGTCGGCGACCTCTTGATCCTCGCGCGCGCTGATGCCGGGCGCCAGGGCGCCAGGCGCCCGTGCGACCTGGCCGCCATCACGGAGGCCGCGGCCGCCGAGGTCCGCCCCCTCGCGCCCGAACACACGATCTCGCTGACCGTGGAGCCCACCACCGTGGAGGGCAATCCCGACGAGCTCCACCGCGTTGCACTGAACCTGATCGACAACGGCGTCCGCCATACGCCGCCCGGATCGAACATCACCGTTCGGGTCTTCCAGCGCGACGCGGACGCGATCCTCGAGGTCGCCGACGACGGCCCTGGCATCCCGGAGGACATGTCCGGGCAGATCTTCGGGCGCTTCGTCCGCGGATCGGGTCCGGCCGACGTCACGGGTGACACGGGAGCCGGACTCGGCCTTTCGATCGTGCGCGCGGTGGCCACGGCTCACGGCGGCTCGGTCGCCGTCGCGGCCTCGAACCACGGCGGCGCGCTCTTCACCGTTGCCCTCCCTGCGCTCGCGGAGACGCCCGCCGACGTTCCTAAGAAACTTTCAAGAGTCCTTTAGGGACCGTTTACATCGCGGGCGTAATTTGGTACGCGGACGAGACACCCACTCGCCGGAGCGGGACATAGCCCCGGCGAGCGCTTGGCCCTAAGAGCCAAGACCCCTAGGCCCGTCGGCTCTTCCCCTCCCTGGAGCCGGCGGGCCAGTCTTTTACCCGCAGCGGCCTAGACCCGGACGACGACCGGCAGGATCATCGGCCTGCGCTTCAGGCGCTTGTAGATGAGCTCGGCCACGTCGTCGTGGATGTCCTCCTGGATGACGCCGGCGTCGGTGATCTCGTCGTGGACGGCGTCGGCGAGCGCGTTCTCGACGGCCTCGCGAACCTCCTCGACGAGCTTCACGGCCTCGTCGCCCTCGATGAACGGCACTCCGCGGAAGATGATCTCGGGCTCGGTTGCCGACGATCCGTCCTCGCCGGAGAGAGTCGCGACCACGATCAGGACGCCGTCTCCGGAAAGTGTCCTGCGGTCGCGGAGAGCGACGTCGTCCGGATCGCCGATGTCAACGCCGTCGACGAAGATCATCCCCGCCTTGACGTCGTCCGTAAAGCGCGCGCCGGTCTCGTCGATCTCGAGGGTGAGACCGTTGCGGCCCTTGAAGATGTTCTCGGGCGGAACGCCGACGGACTCGGCGAGCTCCGCGTGGAGGCGGATGCGCTTGTGGTCGCCGTGGAACGGCATGACGTACTTCGGCCGCGTGAGGTTGAGCATCAGCTTGAGCTCCTCACGGGATCCGTGGCCGGACACGTGGATGGGAGCGTCAGCGGCCGTGACGACGGTCGCGCCGATCTCGTAGATGCGATCGATCGTCTCGTTGACCGCGCGCTCGTTGCCCGGGATCGCGGTCGCCGAGAAGATGATCGTGTCGCCCGAGTGGAGCTCCACGTCGCGATGGTCGTTGAACGCCATCCGCCTGAGCGCCGACAGGGGCTCGCCCTGGCTGCCCGTGGAGATCGCGATCACGCGGTCGTCCGGATAGTTCCCGATCTCCTTCGGGTTGATGAAGATCCCGCCGGGCGCCGAGGCCATGCCCAGATTCGACGCGATGTTGAAGTTCTTCCTCATCGAGCGCCCGACCAGCGAGACCTTGCGGTCCAGCTCCACGGCGGCGTCGATCACCTGCTGGACGCGGTGGACGTTCGACGCGAAGCAGGTGACGATGATGCGGCCCTCGCAGCGCGCGAAGACCTCGTGGAGGGCCGGCCCCACGCTCGCCTCCGACGGGACGACGCCCGGGCGGTCGGCGTTGGTCGAGTCGCCGCACAGGCACAGGACCCCTTCGGACCCGAGCTCTGCCAGCCGCGCGATGTCGGCCGGCCGGCCGTCGATCGGCGTCTGATCGAAGCGATAATCGCCGGTGACCAGGATCGAGCCGAGCTTTGTGTGAAGCGCCACGGCGCGGGCGTCGGGGATGGAATGCGACATATGGATGGTCTCGATCTCGAACGGCCCTGCCTTGGCCCGCTCACCCGGCTCGAGCACGACCAGGTTGGCGTCACGGATCTTTCGCTCCTCCAGCTTCGATCGGACCAGGCCGAGCGTCAGCGGGCCCCCGTAGATGGCCTCCGGGAGCCCGAGCTCGCGAAGCACGTAAGGGAGCGCGCCCACGTGGTCCTCGTGGCCGTGGGTGAGGACGATCGCGTCGATGTCCTCCTTCCGCTTTCGAAGCGAGGTGAAGTCCGGCAGCACCAGGTCGATGCCGAGCATCTCCGCGGTCGGGAACATCACGCCCGCGTCGACGATGACGATCCGGCCGTCGCACTCGACGGCCGTCATGTTCTTGCCGATCTCTCCCAGGCCGCCCAGCGGCAGGATCTTGATCTTGCTCACGGACCGTCCTCTGCGATCTCAGCGAGCGCCTCGCGCACAGGGCCCGCGACCGGGACCATCGGCAGGCGCTGTGTCTCCCCGATCAGCCCGCGCATGGAGAGGACCGCCTTGACCGAGCTGGCAGGCGGCGCACCGGCAAGCGCGGCGTAGACCTCCGACAGGTCACGCTCGATGTCGAGCGCGCGGTCGTGGTCGTCCTCGGACGCCGCGTCGAAGATCTCACGCATCTTGGGTCCCACGATGTGCGAGGCCACCAGGATGCCGCCCGCTCCGCCCTCGCGGAGGCAGCGCGCGAAGACGTCGTCGTTCCCGGCCAGCATCGCGAGCCCGTCGATCGGCTTGATCTCGGCGTTGTTCGCCTGCTTGAGAGCAACGATGTTGCCGAACTGGGCAGCGAGCGAGCCCATGAACTCGGGCGACATGTTGATGACCGACCGCGAAGGGATGTTGTAGAGGGCGACAGGCGTCTCCCCCGCGGCTTCGGAGACCTCGGCGTAGTGGGCTCTGAGGCCGTCTTCGATCGGCTTGTTGTAGTAAGGGGCGACGACCAGGACCCCGTGCGCGCCCGCCTTCGATGCGCGGTGTGTGAGGTTCGCCGTGTGGCGTGTGTCGTTCGAGCCCGTTCCGCAGATCACGGCGGACTCGGAGCCGATCTCGTCGAGGACGACCTCGAGGAGCTCGATCTTCTCGTCGTCCGTGAGCGTGGCCGACTCGCCCGTGGTGCCGGCGACTACGACCCCGTGCGAGCCGTTCTCGACGAGATAAGGAGGCGAGCTTTCGCGCGCCGTCGGCGTCGAGCGAGCCGTCGTCTGAAAACGGCGTGACCATCGCCGTGAGAACTCCTTGGAAAGGTGTCATCAGGCCAAACTACCCGGCGAAGGCCGGCGCGACACGCTCTGCCCAGGGCTCGGCGCGCTCGAGTTGCGCCGCGACCTGGATCAAGAGGTCCTCGCGGCCGAACGGTGCGACCAGCTGCACGCCTACGGGGATGCCGTCCGACTCGCCCAACGGCAGCGAGATCGCCGGCTGCCCGGTGACGTTGAAGATCGCCGTGAACGCGCCCTCCGGCAGGGCGGCATGGAAGGCGTCCATCGGATCCTCCCCGGAGTCGTCCCACGTGCCGAGCGGCTGTGCCGGCCGGGCGGTGGTGGGTGTCATCAGGAGATCGAAGCCGGACTCGTACCAGCCGGCGATCATCCGCGACAGCACGTGATGCACCCCGACGTCCTGCAGGTAGCGGCCCGCACTGCGCTCGCGGCCGATCTCTGCGAGCGCCCAGGTCAGCGGTTCCACGTCGTCTCGGGTGATCGGCCGGCCGACCGCCATGGCCAGGGTGTCCAGGATCGACGTCTGGCCCGCGGCCCACCTCGTCAGGAAGCTGTCCTCGATGTCGATCGCTCCGCCCATCGCCTGCGCGGCGTCCGTCGGCGAGCCCTGGCTCACCTCGTGCCCGAGCGACTCGAGAAGCTTCGCCGTCTTTTCGACGACCGCGATGCACGCGGGATCGATGTCCACATCGACAGCGGCCGTAGTCGTGAAGCCGATGTGAAGGCCCTTCGGGTCGGCGTCGAGCTCCTGCGTGTACGGCCGCGCGGGGGCCGGGGCCACGTAGGGATCCCCTGGGGCCGGGCCGTGAACGGCCTCCAGGATCGTCGCTGTGTCGCGGACGGACTTCGAGACGACCAGCTCAGCGGTGAGCCCGGACAGGTTGTCGCCGACGAGCGGGCCCTCGGAGATGCGCTGGCGCGTCGGCTTCAGGCCGACGAGCCCGTTCTGCGCCGCGGGGATGCGGATCGAGCCGCCACCGTCGTTGGCATGAGCCATGGGCACCATGCCGGACGCGACCGCGGCGCCCGAGCCACCGCTGGATCCCCCGGCCGAATGCCCGGTGTTCCACGGGTTCTTCGTCGCGCCGTATGCGGCGGGCTCGGTGGTCGGCAGGATGCCGAGCTCCGGGGTGTTGGTCTTGGCGATCGTGACCAGCCCCGCTTCGCGGAATCGCTGTGCGAGATACGTATCCATCGGCGCGCGGAAGTCGGCGTCCTTGAGCACCTTCATGCCGAGGTGGTACGGCTGCCCCGCGAACGCCGCGCCCAGATCCTTCAGGACGAACGGCACGCCCTTGAACGGTCCGTCCGGCAGTGCACCGCGGGCGGCCTCTCGGCCCTCATCGAAGAGCTCGTGGATCACGGCGTTGATCTCGGGATTGAGCCGTTCGATCCGCTCGATGGCGGCGTCGACCAGCTCCAGGGGGCTTGCCTCGCCCGAGCGAACCAGCTCGGCGTGCGCGGTTGCGTCCAGACGGGCGAGATCAGTCAAGAACGGCCTCCAAGCCAATCGTGTAGCGGTCGGGGAGCGAACCCACACCGCGGACGGCAAGGAGAACTCCGGGCATGAACGAGGTGCGATCGATCGAGTCGTGGCGGATGGACAGGGTCTGGCCCACGCCGCCGAGGACGATCTCCTGATGGGCCACCAGCCCGGGCAGGCGGACGGAGTGGATCGGCTGATGCACGTTCCCGCCGGCCTCCGAGATCAGATCAGCGGTGCGCTTCGCCGTGCCCGATGGCGCGTCGAGCTTCTTGTCGTGGTGGAGCTCGATGATCTCGACCTCTGGCATGTGCCTGGACGCCTCTGCTGCGAACCGCATCGCCAGGACCGCGCCGATCGCGAAGTTGGGTACGACCAGGACGTTCGCCTCTCCCCCGCTGGCGGCCTCGCGCAGTGGCTCGTGGTCGAAGCCGGACGTGCCGACGACGATGTGCACACCGGCGTCGATGGCCGCGCGGATGTTGCCCGGCGCGGCATCGGGAGTCGTGAAGTCCACCACGACGTCCACGTCTTCGAGAACGTCAGCGAGCTCGACGCCCAGATCGGGATCGATCCGGGCAGCCAGTTCGAGGTCGTCCGCGCCCTCGACGGCCTCGCACGTCGTTGCCCCCATCCTGCCGGCCGCGCCGGCCACACCGACGCGGATCACGAAACCCCTTCGGTCGGCCTCGGCGGCCGTACCTGCTTCGTTCGGGGCGACCCCCTCACTGGGATACCAATGCCTCGGACACGGCGCCAAGCGCGCTCTGGAAGCACTCTTCGTCCTTGCCGATGCAGGCGGCGCTGAACCCGTTCGGGTCATAAAGCTCTGCGGCGAGCTCGGCGACATCCTCCTCGCTCACCGAATCGACGCGGGAGATCATCTCGTCGAGCGAGAGCATCTCGAGCTCGAAGAGAGTGGCCCGGGAGATGCGGGACATGCGCGCCGCGGTCGACTCCATCCCGAGGACCATGCGGCCCTTGACATGCTCCTTCGCGCGGTCGAGCTCGTCGCCGCGGACACCCTCGTCGCGAAGGGCCGCGAGCTCGCGGCCGATGATCTCGCAAGCCTCGGCGACGTTGTCACCGCGAGTACCGACGTAAGTCGCGACGGACCCGCGGTCGAGGTACTGCTCGGCATAGGAGCCGACCGCGTACGCGAGGCCGCGCTTTTCGCGGACCTCGCGGAAGAGCCTGGAAGAGACCGAGCCACCGAAGGCCGAGTCGATCACGGCGAGGGCGTACCGGCGATCGTCGCCGCGAGCGATGCCTGGCGCGCCGAAGCAGATGTGGTACTGCTCGGTGTCCTTGCGGCTAAAGCACACGCGCGGCTCGCGCTCCGGGGCGTCGCCGTTCACCGAAGGAACCGAGCCCTCGGGAGCCTTTACGAAGCGCTCGGCGAAGGCGACGATCTCGTCGTGGTCGAGATGCCCCGCGGCGCCGACGACGAGGCTGTCCGCGACGTAGCGGCTGCGGTGGTAGTCGGCGATCTTGGGAACCGGCGTGCCCGCGATGACCTCTGCCTCACCCAGCACGCGACGTCCGAGGGGGTGGTCGCCGTAGACGGCTTGGGCCAAGAAGTCGTGGACGCGGTCCGACGGCTCATCCTCGTACATCGCGATCTCCTCGAGGACTACGTCGCGCTCGGAGTCGATGTCGGGGAAGGTCGGTCCGAGCATCATCTCGGCCATCAGGTCGAACGCGTCTTCGGTGTGCTCGTCGAGGAAGCGTGCGTGGACATGCGTGGACTCCTTCGAAGTCGCCGCGTTGGCCGAGGCCCCCATGCCGTCGAGCTTCTCGGAGATCTCGATCGCCGAGAAGCGCTCGGTGCCCTTGAAGAGCAGATGCTCGAGGAAGTGCGAGAGCCCCTCCTGTCCAGTGCCCTCGTCCCTGGAGCCGGTCCGAACCCACAGCCCGAGGGCGACGGACCGGACCGAGGGGACAACCTCGGTCACGACCCGTACGCCGCTCGGAAGCGTTGTGAGCTGGACGTTCTCCGGAAGGGCAGACAACGGCAAGAGTGCGATGAAGCGCCTAGAGGCGCTCTCTGCCTCCACCGCGACCACCGCGGTCGCGGCCACCGTCACGGCCGCCTCGGCCACCTCGGTCGCGGCCACCGTCACGGCCGCCTCGGCCGCCGCCTCGGGAACCGCCGCCGCCGCCACCGGAGCCGGCGCCGACTGCGGCGAGCTCCTCGGGAGTCTTGCCCTCGACGGAGGGATCCTCGGAGAGCCTCAGGCCGATCCGGCCGCGCTCGCGGTCTACCTCGACCACGGTCACGTCGATCTCGTCGCCTTGGCTCAGGACGTCCTCGACGGTGTCGACCCTCTCGCCCGGCTTCACGTTCGAGATGTGGAGCAGGCCGTCGGTGCCCTTGACGAGCTCGACGAAGGCGCCGAAGGTGGTCGTCTTCACGACCTTGCCCTTGAACGTGTCGCCGATCTTGGCGTCACGCGTCATCGCCTCGATGCGCGCGATGCAGGCGTCCACCTGCGAGCCGGTGGGTGCGTAGACGCGGATCGAGCCATCGTCGTCGATGTCGATCTCGGCCTCGAACTCCTCCTGCATGCCGCGGATGGTCTCGCCGCCCTTGCCGATGACCGCGCCGATCTTCTCGGTGTCGATCTGAATCGTCTCGATGCGCGGGGCGTGCTCGGACATCTGCTCACGGGGAGCCTCGATCGCCTCGGCCATCTTGCCGAGGATGAAGAGGCGGCCCTGACGAGCCTGCTCGAGAGCGTCGCGCAGGATGTCGAACGTGACGCCCGTGATCTTGATGTCCATCTGGAGGGCGGTGATCCCGTCCTCCGAGCCGGCGACCTTGAAGTCCATGTCGCCGAGGTGATCCTCGACGCCGGCGATGTCGGTGAGGACGATGTAGTCGTCGCCTTCCTTGATCAGGCCCATCGCGACGCCCGCAACCGGGGACTCGACGGGGACGCCGGCGGCCTGGAGGGCCATCGACGAGGCGCACACCGAACCCATGGACGACGAGCCGTTCGACTCGAGCGTCTCGGAGACGACACGCACGACGTAGGGGAACTCCTCCTCCGACGGGATCGTCGGGGATAGCGCCCGCTCAGCCAGCGCGCCGTGACCGATGTCGCGGCGCTTCGGGCCGCGCATGAAGCCGGCCTCGCCCACCGAGAACGGCGGGAAGTTGTAGTGGTGGAAGAAGGTCTTCTTCTCCTGGAGGCCCAGGTTGTCGACCTTCATGTCCATCCGGGTCGTTCCCAGGGCCACGTTGGAGAGGATCTGGGTCTCGCCGCGGGTGAACAGCGCGGAGCCGTGCACGCGGGGAGCGATGTCGACCTCGGTCTCGATCGGACGGATCTCGTCCTGAGCGCGACCGTCGGGGCGCTTCTTGTCGATCGCGATGTGGCGGCGGATCATGTCCTTCTCCACCTTCGCGAACGCCTTGGCGACCTCGGAGCGGCGCTCGGGGTTGTCCTCTTCGCCCTCGCCGGCAGCGGCGTAGGTCTCGAGCACATCCTCCTCGACTGCCTTGATGGCGTCCTGGCGGGCGAGCTTCTCCTTGACCTGCGTGGCTTCCTCGAGCTTCGAGCCGTGAGAGCCCTCGATCGACTTGATCAGTTCCTCGTCGACAACCGGGACCTCGAACTCGCGCTTCGGCTTGCCGGCCTTCTGGGCCAGCTCGTCGAACGCGCCGCAGAGCTTCTTGATCTCGCCGTGCGCGATGTCGAGCGCGTCGAGAACCTCGGCTTCGGTCACGTAGTCGGCGCCGCACTCGACCATCAGGATGGCCTCGTCCGTGCCGGACACGACCAGGTCCATCTCGAGGTCTTCCCAGACGCTCTCGGCCGGGTTGACGATGAAGTCACCGTCGAGCTTGCCGACGCGAACGGCGCCGACGTGCTTTGGAAGCGGGATGTCCGAGACCGCGATCGCGGCGGAAGCGCCGTTCATCGCGAGGATGTCGTAGGGGTGATCGTGCTCGGCAGACATCGTCTGACAGACAAGCTGAGTCTCGTAGTGCCAGCCCTTGGGGAAGAGCGGGCGGACCGGGCGGTCGATCATGCGCGCGGTCAGGGTTGCCTTCTCGCCGGCGCGAGCCTCGCGGCGGAAGAAGGAGCCGGGGATCTTGCCCACGGCGTAGTGGCGCTCTTCGACGTCGACCGTAAGCGGCAGGAAGTCGACATCGCGAAGGTTTCCGATCGTCGCTGTGGCTAGAACCATGGTGTCCCCCGAGCTCACAACAACTGCTCCTGACGCCTGTCGCGCCAGCTTTCCGGTCTCGAACGAGATCTCGCTTTCGCCGATCTGAACCGAGACGCGGTTCACGTCAAACATGCTCATGTATTCGTGTTTTCCTTTCGGCTGCCCGATTGGCAACTCGTTAGCTTCGATCTTTTGATCGCGGCTAAGGGTACAAGCCGGGCCTAGCGGCGCAGGCCGAGGTCGGCCACTACCTGGCGGTAGCGGTCGAGGTCCGAGCTCTGCAGGTAGCGAAGGAGGCGACGGCGCTGGCCGACCAGCATCAGCAGGCCGCGGCGCGAGTGGTGATCCTTCGAGTGCGAGCGCAGGTGCTCGGTGAGCGCGTTGATGCGCTCGGTGAGGATTGCGATCTGGACTTCGGCCGAGCCCGTGTCGTTCTCGGAGCGGCCGAAGCGCTCGATCAGCTCTTTCTTCTTTTCCTGCGTGACGCTCATCTGCGGCGCCGAAGGTTAGCTAGCGAGGCTTCGGCCCGCGGAAGGCGGCGCACAGGTCGCGCGCCTCGTCCACGTCGCGGTGCATCTGTGCGACCAGGTCCTCCACGGAGGGGAAGCGCTTCTCACCGCGCAGCCTGGCAATGAACGCGACTCGCAGGTTCTTTCCGTAGAGGTCCCCCTCGTAGTCGATCAGGTGCGGCTCGACCAGGACGCCGCGGCCCGTCTCGAACATCGGCCGCACGCCCACGTGGATCGCGGAGGGGTGGCCGTCCGCGAACCCCGCGTAGACGCCATGCCCGGGACAGACGAGATCATCGTCGGGAACGATGTTGGCCGTCGGAAAGCCGAGCTCGCGGCCGCGCTGGTCGCCTTGGACGACTTCGCCCTCGAGCAGGAACGGCGCCCCGAGGCCGTGCATGGCGCCCTCCACGTCGCCCGCAAGAACCAGCGCCCGGATCCGTGTCGAGGAGATCGTCTCGCCGTCCGCCTCGACCAGCGGCACGATTCGCGTCTCGAACTCGTCGCGCTCGGCGAGCATCTGGGGTGTTCCCTTGGCCTTGGCGCCGAAGCGGAAGTTCTCGCCGATCGAGACCTGGGTCGCCCCCAGCTTCCGGATGAGGATTTCGTCTATGAACTCCTCGGCCGTGATCTGGGAGAAGTCCTTGTCGAAGGGGATCACCACGAGCTCGGACACCCCGAGGCCCGCGATCACATCACGCTTGGCTCCGAAGCCCATGATCAGCTTCGGCGCGGCTTCCGGGTGGATGATCTTCACGGGGTGCGGCTCGAAGGTGAGGACCGTGTCGGAGCCCTCGATCACCTTGCGATGGCCCACGTGGACCCCGTCGAAGGTGCCGATCGCGACCTTGCGGGAGCGGGGCTGGGCGTCCGGGAGCTGTGAGACTTCCAACGTCATGCGCCCTCTACTTTCGCAGCCTCGAACGCGTCGGCGCGCGATATGGCCTGCGCGAGGGGCATCAGCTCCGCCTCGCCGGCCTCATCGGCCGTGAATGGGCCGATTGCGGTCCGCCGCAGCTCTTCACAGTAGGCGTCGCCCAAGTCGGCGATCAGGCTGCGGACGTAGGTCCCCGAGGAGCACTCGATCTCGTACTCGGCCCGGTTGCCTTCCCGGCTCAACTCCTCGAAGCGGTGGACGGTCACGATCCGCGGGGGCATCTCGACGTCCTCGCCTCGGCGGGCACGCTTATACGCGCGCTCGCCGCGGACCTTCACGGCGGAGAAGGCGGGTGGGCGCTGCCGGATCTCGCCGGTGGGGAGCTCTACGCCGAGCGGCGGGATCTTGCCCGTCTCGGTGATCTCCCCGTCACGGTCGGCCGTGGTCGAGGTCGCTCCGAACCGCGCGGCGACCCTGTAGATCTTCCGGAGCGACATGAACCGCTCCTGCTCCCGCGTCGCCTCGCGGCCGATGAGGACGATCAGGAGGCCCGTTGCGAACGGATCCAGGGTCCCGGCGTGGCCGACGCGCTTGACGCCGTGCTCCCGGCGGACGCGCGCGACGATGTCGTGCGACGTTGGGCCGGACGGCTTATCGGCGAGGACCACGAGGCCCGTGCCCCGGAGCTCCGCCTCAGTCAAGCTGGCTCCTCGCCAGGGCTTCGTCTTCGAGCTCCGCTCTCCGCCTCAGTCAAGCTGCTTCGCGACCTCGGCCCGGACGAACTCGATGATCTCGGGATACGACATGTCCGTCCCGAAACCGGCTGCGCGCTTGTGCCCTCCCCCGCCCTTCTCGCGAGCGATCACTGAGACGTCAACGGCCCCGTCGGACGAGCGGAGGCTCACCTTTCGCGCAACTCGTCCGCCGTCGGGCTTGTCGCGGATCACGCCGGCGACGAGCGTGCCGTCGAGCGCGCGGACGTTGTCGATGATGCCTTCGGTGAGGTGCTCGCCGGCGCCGGTCGCCTCGTAGTCCGCGTTGGAGACGTATGTCAGGGCGAGCCTGTCCGAGTCGAAGCGGTCGATGTTCTCGATCGCGCGGGCGACCAGCTTCGCCTTCTCGATCGGAACACGCTCATACAGGCGGCGGTAGATCTCGTCGACGCTCACACCGGCTTCGATCAGCTCCGCCGCCATGCGGTGCGAATCCGGGTCCGTGTTCTCGTACATGAACTTCCCGGTGTCCGTGATCAGGCCCACGTAGAGAGCGGTCGCGATCTCCTCGGTCAGCTCCGCGCCGACGACCTTCGCAAGCCGCCACACGATCTCTGCGGTGGACGAGGCGTTCATGTCGACGTGGTTCACCCCGCCGAACATGGTGTTGTCGTGGTGGTGGTCCAGGTTGATGATGTCCGCGCCCTCGCGCTGGAGGAATGTCGACCGGCATCCGGTCGATGTTCCCGCAGTCCAGGAAGAGCAGGGTGCGGTCCTCGACGTCAGCCGGGGCCTCGTGGAAGACGTCCGTGAGCGGAAGGAAGCGGTACTCGAGGGGGAGCGGGAACTCCTTAGCGTCGAGGAACATCACCGCGTCCTTCCCGAGCTGGGTCAGGATTCGGTGGGTCGCCAGGAGCGAGCCGAGTGCATCCCCGTCCGGCCCCTCGTGGGTCGTAAGGAGAAATCGGTCCCGGTCCGCGATCGCCGCAGCGACCGACTCGAGGTCCGAGCTGACGGCTTCCGAGGTGGAGGTCATTCGTCCATCAGCCTCTGAAGGCGCGCGTTCCGCTCGGGCGTGTCGTCGTAGTGGAAGGTCAGGGTGGGCGTCCTCTTCATGTGGGTCTGGGACGCGACGGCGGACTGAAGCACGCCGTGCGCAGAGGCGAGGGCCGCCAGAGTCGACTCCTTCTCCTCCTCGGATCCGAGCACGGAGACGAACACTCTCGCGGAGCGCAGGTCAGGGCTGGTCTCAACGGCGGTAATGGTCACGAAGCCAATTCTTGGGTCCTCGAGCTCAGTGGAGATCGAGTCGCCGAGCACCTCTCGAATGACCCCGTTCACCCGCCTCATGCGGTCAGTGGCCATGCCGGCGAGGATATCGGCGCGACGCTCAGGCGGACCGGCCGCGAATGGTGGATGACTCCCGCGTACCTACTCACGAAGCGCCGTTTCATCACCGAGAAGTGGAATTGCCACACATATCGTGGAAATTCCTACTCTCGGCGCGGGAGGCCTTCCCTAGCCGCGGATGTCTTCCAGGCTCCGCAGGTCGCGGTCGAACCGGCACGCCGTCCGGGCAGCGGGACTCGATGAAGCGGCAGACCTCGTCGGCCCTGTCGCCGACCGATGCGTCGCCGACCAGGGCGATCACCAGCGTGGAGCGCTGCCACGTGTCGTGGCCGTCCGTCTCTGCGACGGCGGCGCCGAAGCGGCCGCGTAGCTGCTCCTTCAGCGACTTCAGGTGCTTGCGCTTGCCCTTCAGATCCTGCGACTCGCCGAAGTGGAGCCGGGCCTCGACGATGCAGACGAACGGGCGCACCGCTCGTCCGGCTTACGAGTCGAGCGTCTGCTCGACCTGGCGCGTCGCGAAGACCTCGAGGACGTCCTCGACCTTCACGTCGGCGAAGCCCTCGAGCACGATTCCGCACTCCTGGCCCTCGGGAACCTCCTGTACGTCGTCCTGGAAGCGGCGCAACGAGCCGATGCGGCCGGTCCATGCGACCGTGCCGTCGCGCACGAGGCGGACGTCCGCGCCGCGCCGGACGACGCCGTCCGTTACCTCGCAGCCGGCGATCATGCCGACGCGGGAAGCACGGAACGTCTGCTTGACCTCCGCCTGGCCGAGGATGTCCTCGACCTCGACCGAGTCGAGCATGCCCTCCATCGCGGCTCGGAGCTCCTCGGTCACCTTGTAGATGACGGAGTAGGAGCGGATCTCGACGCCTTCCGACTCCGCGGCGCGGCGGGCGTCGGCGAGCGGGCGGACGTTGAAGCCGATGATGATCGCGTCGGACGCCGAGGCCAGCATCACGTCGGACTCGTTGATGCCTCCGGCGGCGGCGCGGATGACGTTGATCCGCACCTGCTCCTGGGGAACCTTGGCGAGCTCGTCCATGAGCGCCTCGAGCGAGCCGGACACATCGGCCTTGAGGACGATGTTGAGCTCCTTGATGACGCCTTCCTGCGCCTTGGCGAAGACCTCGTCGAGCGTGAGCTTGCGGGTGCCGCGGCGCGCGATGGCCTCCGTCTTCAGGCGGTGAGCGCGCTCATCTGCGAGCTGGCGTGCGCGGCGGTCGTTTTCGACGACCTCGACCCTCTCCCCCGCTTCGCACACGCCGTCGAAGCCGAGGACCTCGACCGGGTCGCCCGGGCCGGCCGTCTCGACGCGCTCACCCGTGTGGCTGAGCATCGCCCTGACCTTGCCCCACTGGGCTCCGGCGACGACGGAGTCGCCGATCCGCAGCGTGCCGCGCTGGACCAAAAGGGTCACGACGGGGCCGCGGCCAGGATCGAGGTGCGACTCGATCACAGAGCCAGACGCCTCCGTATCCGGGTTTGCGCGCAGCTCTTCGACCTCGGCGACCAGGAGGATGCTCTCCAGAAGCTCGTCGAGGCCCATCTTGGCCTTGGCCGAGACGTTGTTGAAGATCGTGTCGCCACCCCAGTCCTCGGGCTGGAGGCCCTGGTTGGCCAGCTCACCCTTGACCTTGTCGACGTTGGCCGTCTCGAGGTCGATCTTGTTGACCGCAACGATGATCGGCACGTCGGCGGCGCGCGCGTGATCGATCGCCTCGACTGTCTGAGGCATCACGCCGTCGTCCGCGGCAACGACCACGACGACGATGTCGGTTACGTCGGCGCCGCGTGCGCGCATCGCGGTGAAGGCCGCGTGGCCCGGCGTGTCGATGAAGCTGATCGTCTTGTCGCCTGAGTGCACCTGGTAGGCGCCGATGTGCTGGGTGATGCCCCCGGCCTCGCCGGCGACGACCTCCGTCTCGCGGATCGCGTCCAGGAGCGAAGTCTTGCCGTGGTCGACGTGCCCCATGATCGTCACGACCGGCGGGCGGTCCTTGAGCTCGTCGTCGGAATCCTCGAAGACGACCTCCTCGGCCTCCTCCTCGGCCGCGCTGACCACCTCCGCCTTGCGATCGAGCGCCTCGGCGAGGACCATCACGGTCTCGTCGGGGAGCGTCTGCGTGAGCGTCGCCATCTCACCGAGCTGCATGAGCGTCTTGATGACTTCTGCGCTCGAGAGGCCGAGCGTCTCAGCGACTTCCTTGACGGTGGCGCCCGACGGGATCTTGATGACGGGCGTCTCGGTCTCGACCGGCGCCGAAACGGGCGGCTCTTCGAGCAGCGGGCGGCGGCGGCGGCCACCGCGGCGCCGCGGCGGGCGCTGTGGGGGCGGGGGCCCCATCGAGTCGCGGCGCGACGCCTGGGAGTCGATGACGACACGACGGCGCTTGCCTCCCGCTGCGCTCGCAGCCGATGGGCTGTCTCCGACCGGGCGGACCGGGCGGACGGGCTTGGCGGGTTCGGCCTTCGAAGCGGAGTTCTGTTCGGCGACTGTGGGGACAGGCACCTGGTCGGTGGCGGGCTCGTCTGCCTTGGCGGCGTCGGAGCCAGTCCCCGCGCTCGGTGCTTCGGGGGCAGCCTCGGCAGCACCGCCGTCGAGCGCCTTCGCCGCGACCTCTTCCTCAACGCTCGAGGCGGCGACCTTCACCTCGACGCCGGCAGCCTGAAGCTTGGCGATGACCTCCTTCGAGGTGAGCCCTCGCTCCTTGGCGATCTCGTGAACCCGCTTCTTGGCCATCAGCTAGACGCGTCGGCCTCGTCGACTGTGGGGTCAGACCCCTCCGGGTTCGAAGTGTCCGGCTCCGCTTCGGCCACGGGGTCAGACCCCGCGCTCGGTGCTTCCTCGGCGGCCTCTTCGACCGCTTCCTCGGAGCCCGGTGCTTCGGCGATCTCGGCAGCCTCGGCTCCTGTGGAGTTAGGCACCTTGTCTGAGGCGAGCTCTTCTGCCTCGGCAGCGTCGGAGCCAGACCCCGCGCTCGGTGCTTCTTCGGTGCTGTCCGAACCAGGCTCCGCGCTCGGTACTTCCCCGATGACTTCATCGCCACCGGGCTCGTCGTCGGCTGACGCCTCATCGGCGGGCGGCTCGACCTCTCCGGCCTCGGGCGCACCCTCAGACGGGGCCGCCTCGTCGGCGCGAGCCTCGGCGCCGTCCACCTGGCCTTCGTCGACCTCGGTGTCGTCGCTGAACGATGCTTCCGCCTTCGCCACGATCTCGGCCACCTGAGCGTCGTCCGCGTCGGGATCTGCCAGAACCTGGACCTCCTCGTCGGCGAGCGGCTCGAGCACGGCGACCTTGTTGGTGCCGAAGCGGGCGAGCGACTGGTGCTGCGGCAGGCCGCAGTACCTGGAACCGGCAAGGGACGCGTTGGGGCAGCGGCGCCCCGTCGACGTGATCGCGCCGCAGCGGCCGTCGTCGGCCTCTCCTTCGCCCTCGATGTCGCCGGCGTCCTCCTGGGAGAAGTCAGTCTCCGACTTGATGTCGACCTTCCAGCCCGTGAGCTTTGCTGCGAGCCGCGCGTTCTGGCCCTCGCGGCCGATCGCCAGCGAGAGCTGGTCGTCCGGGACGATGACGGTCGCTTCCTTGGTCTCGTCGTCCACGATGACCTCGCGGACGCGGGCCGGGGAAAGCGCCTTGGCTACGAAGCGGGCGGGCTCGTCGTTGTGAGGGATGATGTCGATCTTCTCGCCGCGGAGCTCGGAGACGACCATGCGGACGCGCGAGCCTCTCGGCCCGACGCACGCTCCCACGGGGTCGACGCCGTCCGCGTGGGAGATCACGGCGATCTTCGAGCGGAAGCCGGGCTCGCGAGCGACTCCCACGATCTCGACCAGGTCGTCGGCGATCTCGGGAACCTCTAGCTCGAAGAGCTCCTTGATCAGCTCAGGGCTGCGCCGCGAGACGACGATCGACGGGCCCTTGCCCTCTGCCGAGACGTCCGTGATGACGGCCTTGACCCGCATGCCGTGGTCGTAGCGCTCGTTCCAGACCTGCTCGCTGCGAGGAAGCAGCGCCTCGACGCGCTCGCGTAGCTGCACAAGGGTGTAGCGGTTGTCGGACTGCTGGATGATTCCGGTGACGAGCTCGCCGACGCGGTCCTGGTACTCGTCGAACATCATCTGGCGCTCGGCCTCGCGGACCCGCTGGAGGATCACCTGCTTGGCGGTCTGCGCCGCGATGCGCCCGAAGTCGTCAGGCGTCACGTCGCGCGACTTGATCTGGTCCTCGTAAGGCGCCAGCACGGCCGGGTCGAGCTCTGGCTCTTCGGGCTCGCGCATCTCGCCCGTCTCAGGATCGATCGTGGGCTCCTGCTCCTCGGCAACCTCGGCGAGGAGCTTCTCCTCGAGCTCGGGCGGCAGGATCAACTCGAAGACACGGAAATCGGCCGTGTCCCGATCGAGGTCGACCCGCGCGTAGCGGGCGGAGCCGGGGCTCTTGCGGTAGGCCGAGAGGAGAGCGTCCTCGAGAGCAGCCATGAGTGTTTCGGAATCGATGCCCTTCTCGGCACCGAGCTCCCTGATCGCGTCAACGAGCTCGCGGCTCACGATTCACCTCCAAATCCAAGTTCTCCAATCAAGTTCGACCGCTCGACCCGCTCGAAAGGAATTCGAACGAGGGTTCCCCCGATTGCTGCGACGGTGACCGTGTCGTCATCCGCGTCGGCCAGTGTTCCTTTGAAGTTGCGCTGCCCTTCGATCGCGTCGCGGGTCTTCACGCGGACCTTGCGCCCCAGGAACCTCCGGAAGTGCTCTGGCTTGGTCAGCGGGCGGTCGATGCCCGGCGAGGAGACCTCGAGCGCGTAGCTCTCGTTGAGGAAGCGAAGTTCGTTGGTGACCGACTCGCAAAGCGCCAGGTCGACCCCACCGGGGCGGTCGATGTATACGCGGAGGGCGCCTGCCGACGGCCGCTCGAGCGCAACGAGCTCGACCTCGGGGTCGAATTCCCGAAGGCGCTCCTCGATCTTTTCAGTCAGCTTGTCTTGCGTACCCATCTGCATCTCTCCGTCGGATTTCGGCCTCTCCGCTACCCGGTTCAGGCCAAAAAATAAGGTGGGCCCGGGCCCACCTCGACAGGGTTCGGGTACGTAAGAGGTGAAACGAGTATAGCCGCGCTCACCCAGCCGGGACGCCTGATTTGCAGCGCGGTTTACGCCTCCAGAATCAGCGTGACGGGACCGTCGTTCACCAGTTCGACAGCCATGTGCGCCCCGAACACGCCGCCCTTTGCGCCGAGCCGCTCGCGAAAGCGCTCATACAGGGGCTCGGCCTGTTCGGGCCGGGCGGCGCGCGAGTAGCCGGGCCGGTTTCCCTTGCGGGTATCGGCCAGCAGGGTGAACTGGCTCACGCACAGGACCTCGCGGTCGCCGAGCGGCTCGTTCATCCGGCCGTCGGCGTCCTCGAAGACGCGAAGGGCACGCACCTTGTCGGCCAGTCGATCGGCCTGGGCGGTCTCGTCCCCGTCCGCAACGCCGAGCAGCACCAGGAGCCCGGGGCCGATCGCCGACACCTCCTGGCCGGCGACCTTCACTCGCGCCTCGGAGACGCGCTGAACCAGCGCCTTCAAGCGTCAGGCGGCGCGTCTGGCGCGGTCGCGGTAGAGGCGATAGTCGGAGCGCTGCGGCTGCAGGTTTGACGCCAAGGCGAGGTGGTGACGGGCACGTTTCGTGTCTCCGGTCATGGTGAGCGCGCGGCCAAGGCAGAAGTGCGCGAAATCATTAACCGGGGCCGACTCCACGACGGCCGTGAACTCTGCTGCCGCCTCCGGGAACTGACGGTTCCGGAAGTAGGCGCGGCCAAGCGCCTCGCGCACCGAAGTCTTCTCCGGCGCTCTTCGCGCGGCCTCCTCGAGGGGTTCCGTGGCCTCGGCAAACGATCCGTCCTCGAGGAGCTCCATCCCCTTGCGATACAGGGTGTAAGTGGAGTCCTGGGTCACTCCTTGAGTGTACGAACGTCACGCAGCCCGGAGACCTCGTCGAGCACCGCCTCGGCGACCTCCTCCTTCGTGGTCTCGGGCACCGGGCGCTCGCCTGCGGCCGTCACGATCGTGACCTCGTTGTGCGCCGAGTCGAAGCCGATCTCAGGCCGCGAGATGTCGTTGAAGACGATCGCGTCCAGCCCCTTGCGGGCGAGTTTCTCGCGGGCCCTCTCGATCGCCTCGGATCCGTGCTCGGCCGCAAACCCGACGAGGGTCTGCCCGTCCCTGCGCTCCCTGGCCAGCGATGCGACGACGTCCTCGGTCTCAGAAAGCTCGAGGGCCATCCCGCCGCTTCCCTCCCGCGTCAGCTTGCCGTCGGCACGCTCGGGCCGGAAGTCCGCGACAGCCGCGGCCATCAGAAGGACGTCTGCCGCGATGAACGCGGCGTGGGATGCTGCGGCGAGCTCTGCGGCGCTCTCCACGCGGACGACTTCGATCCCGGGCTGAATCGGAAGCGAGACGTTGGCGGCGACCAGGGTGACATCCGCCCCGCGCCGGGCCGCAGCCTCGGCGAGCGCAACGCCCATCCTGCCGCTCGAGCGGTTTCCGATAAAACGAACCGAGTCGATCGCCTCGCGGGTCCCACCCGCGGTGACCAGCACGCGAAGGCCGTCCCACGGCCCCGCGGCGCCTGGCACGGCTCCTTCGACGCGGGCCAGGAGCGCCTCGGGTTGAGGGAGCCGCCCCGTGCCGTGCTCGCCACGCGAGGCGAGCGCGCCCTCGTCGGGCTCGATCACCTCCACCCCACGCTCGCGAAGGAGCTCCAGGTTTCGCTGGGTTGCCCCGTCGCGGTACATCCGGTCGTTCATCGCGGGCGCGACCAGGCGGGGCGCGTCGCAGGCCAGGAATGAGGTCGTGAGCATCGAGTCCGCGGCTCCCGCGGCGAGCTTCGAGATCGTGTTGGCCGAAGCCGGCGCGACGAGGAAGGCGTCACAGCCTTCGGCCAGCGCCAGGTGCCCGATCGGATCGTGCGTGGGCGCTTCCTCCCCCGGCCAGCCTCCGCGCATCGGGTCGCGGTCCCATTCGGAGATCAGGACAGGAGCTCCGACGATCCCCTCGAAGGACGCCGAGCCGACGAACTTCGTTGCCGCCGGCGTCATCACGACGCGGACTGCATGACCCTTCTTGGTGGCGAGGCGCGCAAGCTCGAGCGCGCGGTATGCCGCGATCCCGCCCGTTACGCCCAGGAGGAGCCGAGCCATTGGCCCAGGCGGCTAGGCCTTGTACTCGTAGTTGATCTTGCCTTGAGCGAGCTCTTCGAGGGCGATCGTCAGGTAGTTGCCCGACTTCGTCTCCACCATCGGAGGCGTGTACTCCTCGTAGCTCCCCTCACCGAGTGCGCGGTAGTAGCTGTTCAGCTGACGAGCTCGCTTTGCGGCCACCAGGACGGCGGCGTAATGCGAATCGGTTCGCTCGAGAAGGTTTTCGACTCTTGGCTTGACCATTGGCCCTCAGGATACCCGGGCGAAGACCTGTAGTCAGGCAGAGAGTTCGTCGCGCACGATGCCTTCCAATTCGTCCGCTGCACGCTCGAGATCCTCGTTGACGACCACGTGCTTGAACTCCTGTGAGGCTTCGAGCTCCTGCTTCGCCGTCTCGAGACGGCGCTCGATCGCGTCGGCAGAGTCGGTGCCACGACCCGAGAGCCGCTCCCGAAGCGCCGATGGATCTGGGGGCGCGATGAAGATCAGGACGGCTTCGTCCCCCATCGCCGCACGGACCTGCCGGGCGCCCTGAACCTCGATCTCCAGAACGACCGACTTCCCCGCGTCAAGGGTGCGCTCGATCTCCGAGCGGAGCGTCCCGTACCGGTTGCCGGAGAACGTCGCATGCTCCAGGAAGTCGCCGGCGTCGGCCCGCTCGGCGAACTCGTCCGCGGACAGGAAGTGGTAGTCGACGGCGCTTTCCTCGCCTTCACGCGGATCGCGCGTCGTCGCGGAAACCGACAGCTCCAGCCCGGGAACCCGCCGGCGCAGATCGCGAATGAGGGTTCCCTTGCCGACCCCCGACGGGCCTGTGATGACGAAGACGCGCGCAGCCATGGCCGCCTAATACAACCCCGCCGCTCGGACAAACGCCCCCGCTAGCGGCGGAGCATCTGGACGAGCTCGGCGCGCTGGCGCTGCGAGAGGCCGCCGATCGTCTTCGATGGAGAGATTCTGCACTGGCCCAGGATCTTGTTCGCTTTGACCCGGCCGTACTTGGGCACGGCGAGGATCATGTCGAAGACCTTGGCCGACATGACCCATTCGGGCGGATCCAGGAGCAGTCCGTCGACGTGAGTCTTCCCTGCTTTGAGGTCGCGCTTCAGTTGCGCGCGGCGGGTGCGGATGTCGTTCGCTCGCCGAAGTGCCCGCATCCTCTGGTCGTGTGTCCTTTCGGGGACCGGGGCGGCGGTGTCGACGGGATTTACAGCCATGCGAGGCGGCGACTATAGCGCGGCAACGGCCGACGGGCAAAGAGAAACCGCCTTAACGAGTCGAATTCAATTCGACCTCAGGTTGAGGTCAAGAGTCGACGTGTCGCCGAGGAGGTCCTCGAGCCCGTCGCGGACCCCCTTTGCGGCTGCCGGATCGCGGAAATTCGCCGTCCCGACCGCCACCAGATCCGACCCCGCAGCTATGAAATCGGCCGCGTCGCGGGCCGTTTCGATCCCACCCATGCCGATCACCGCGCTGGACACGGCGGCGGACACGCGCCGAACCTGCTCGAGCGCGATGACCTTCACGGCGGGACCGGAGAGGCCGCCGCTCCCGGCCCCGAGCCAGGGCTCGGAGGATCCCGGGGCAAGGGCTGTCGCCCGAATCGTGTTGATCAGCGAGACCCCATCCGCGCCGGCCTCTTCGGCGGCGACGGCGACGGCGGCGGGGTCCGCGGTGTTCGGCGTCAGCTTGACGACGATCGGCTTGTCGGTCCGGCCTCGCAGGGCCGCGACGAGCGCATGAGTCTCGGAAGGCTGCTCCCCGACGATGAGCCCGGACTTGACGTTCGGGCAGGAGACGTTCAGCTCCAGCGCGGCCACCTCTTCGCGCTCGCCAACGCCGTCGACGAGGCGCTCGAAGCCCGCTCGGTCGGTTGCCATAACCGAGACGATCAGCGGCACCGGGAGCTCTGCCAGCTGCGGCAGGTCGTGTTCCAGGAAGCCTTCGATGCCCTTGTTCGGCAAGCCGATCGAGTTGATCATCCCGCTCGGCGTCTCGTACAGGCGAGGTGGCGGGTTACCGGCTCGAGGCTCCGGCGTGATCGTCTTGGACACGAAAGCGCTGAACGGGAAATCTTCGAGTAGCGCGTCTCCGAAAGCACGCCGGGCGGCGATGGCGTCGAACGTCCCGGAGCCGTTCAGCACCGGATGCTGCAGGGTGAGGGAGCCGATCTCGTAGGTCATCGATGCCCGGATCCCGCGACGAGCGCGGTCTCGATCTCGTCGGCCCTGACGACTGGGCCATCGACGCACAGCCGCATGTAGCCACCTGACGCGAGGGGAACCGCGCAGCCGAAGCAGGCTCCGTATCCGCAGGCCATGGGTGCCTCCATCGCGAGCTCCGCCTGCGCTCCGCGCTCGGCGCAGACAGCCCGCACCGCTTCGAGCATCGCGGGCGGCCCGCAGGCATAGACCGCAGCTGAGGAGGCATCGTCGCCCTTGAGCGCGACCTGCAGGAGGTCGGTCACGTAGCCCTGGTGTCCCCGATGGCCGTCCTCGAAGGCGAGCCCGACCTCCTGGCAGGCCCCGAACAGCTCGAGCCCGCCGGAATGCTGCGCGTCCCGGAATCCCAGGAGCGTTCGACCCGGTACACCCCGCGACGTCAGGTGCTTGCGCAGGATCGCGATCGGCGCCACCCCGATCCCGCCACCGACCATGATCGCCCCGGACGCTCCGGCGTTGACCTCGGCCGGATCGGAGAAGGGGCGTCCCAGCGGGCCGGTGATCTCCAGCTCCGCGCCGGGCTCCAGCGCCGCCAGAACGGACGTCCCCGGCCCCACGGCCTCGAGGAGGAACTCGAGGCGAACGCCGTCCGCGGTGCGCTCCGCCGCGGCGACCGAGAACGCCCTCGGAAGGAACGGGCGCCCGCCCCGGGAGCCCCATCCCTCGGATTTCAGCATGTAGAACTGGCCCGGTGCCGGGTCCGGGCCATCTGCGTCCAGGGCCGTGAAGACGACGTAGCCTCCCGTTTCCCGGCGCGCCACGACGCTGGTGGTCCGGGCGCCGAACGGAGCGAGGACCCGCGCGCTCACTGGACGTTGCGTGCGCCGCGCGCCTCGACGCCGTGGAGCTCCTGAAGGCTCTGCGGCTCGGCGCCGCGGGTGCGGACCGCGTGAATCGCGCGGGTCACCGCGGACGCGCCGGTCATGGTGGTTATGCAGGGGACGCCGCCGCGGACCGCGGCGTTGCGGATCTCGTAGCCGTCCGACCGCGCGCCGGAGCCCGTGGGGGTATTGATGACCAGGTCGACGTCCTCGTCGCGGATGAAGTCGACCACGTGCGGTGAGCCCTCCGCGATCTTGTTGATGGCGCGCACGGGTATCCCCATCCGCGAGATCGCCTGCGCGGTCCCTCGCGTGGCGATGATCTCGAAGCCGAGGTCGTGGAAGCGCGCCGCGATCTGAGTCGCGGCAGCCTTGTCATCGTCCGTCACCGTGATAAAGACGGTCCCCTCCAGAGGCAGCGACATGCCCGCCGCTGCCTGCGCCTTCGCGAAAGCCGTCGGGAAGTCGCGCGCGACGCCCATGACCTCGCCCGTGGACTTCATCTCCGGGCCAAGGACGGCGTCCGCGCCGGCGAACCGGGCAAAGGGCAGGACGGCTTCCTTGACCGACACATGCCCGGTCGGCAGGTCGGGGATGTCCTGGTCAGCGAGCTTCTCGCCCAGCATCAGCCGGCACGCGACCTTGGCCAGCGGAGCGCCGATCGCCTTCGAGACGAACGGGATCGTCCGCGACGCGCGCGGGTTGGCCTCGATCACGTACAGCTCCCCGCGGGCGACGGCGTACTGGATGTTGATCAGGCCGATCACTCCCAGCTCGAGCGCAATGCGGGTCGTCGTGTCGCGGATCTGGGCGAGCATCTCCTCGCCCAGGCTCATCGGCGGCAGTACGCAAGCCGAGTCCCCGGAGTGGACTCCCGCCTCCTCCACGTGTTGCATGATCCCCGCGACGGACACCTCGGTGCCGTCGCACAGCGCGTCGACGTCCACCTCGATCGCATCCTCGAGGAACCGGTCGAGCAGGAGCGGATGCTTCGGGTCGGCCTTGACGTTCTCCTCGAGGTAGGCGTTCAGGCCATCCGACGAGTAACAGATCTCCATCGCCCGGCCGCCCAGGACGTACGAGGGGCGCACCAGGAGCGGGAATCCCACGTCCTCCGCGACCACCTGGGCCTCCTCTGCCGAGAACGCGGTGCCGTAGTTGGGGTGGCGGATCTCCAGGCGCCGAAGAAGAGCGCCGAAGCGGCCGCGATCCTCGGCGAGGTCGATCGCGTCCACGGGCGTCCCGAGGAGCTTCACGCCCGCTTCCTCCAAGGCGCGTGCGAGACGCAGCGGCGTCTGGCCTCCGAACTGGACGATCACGCCCTCGGGCTGCTCGACCTCGATTACCGCGAGCACGTCCTCGACCGTGAGGGGCTCGAAGTACAGGCGATCGGAGGTGTCGTAGTCGGTCGACACCGTCTCCGGGTTGCAGTTGATCATCACCGCGTCGCGACCCGACTCCCGCACGGTCATCGCGGCGTGGACACAGCAGTAGTCGAACTCGATGCCCTGCCCGATCCGGTTCGGCCCGGAGCCGAGGATCACCACCGACGGGTTGGTGCCGCGGCGGACCTCGCCGCCAAGGGCGGAAGACCGCTCGTGCGAGGAATAGAAGTAGGGCGTGCGCGCCTCGAACTCTGCGGCGCAGGTGTCGACCGCCTTGAACGTGCGCTGGAGCCCCTGGGTGCCGTCACCGTCGACCGCCAGCGCCTCCAGCTCGCGGAGGAACCACATGTCCACGTGGGTCCGCCGGTTCAGCTCGTCGACGCTCACGCCCCGCCGGAACGCCTCGAAGACCAGGTCGAAACGGTCGGCGGAGGGTGTCCCGAGGCGCTCCAGGAGGATCTCCGTGTCCTCCGGCAGGTCAGCCGGCTCGTCCAGCTCGCGCGAGCGCATCGCCTTGGCGAAGGACTCCCTGAAGGTGCGGCCGATCGCCATCGCTTCGCCAACCGACTTCATGTGGGTGGTCAGCTCGGAATTCGCCCCCGGGAACTTCTCGAACGCGAAGCGCGGCACCTTCGTGACGACGTAGTCGATGGTCGGTTCGAACGAGGCCGGGGTCGCCCGGGTGATGTCGTTCGGGATCTCCTCCAGGGCGTAGCCGACGGCGAGCTTCGCCGCGATCTTCGCGATCGGGAAGCCCGTCGCCTTCGAGGCCAGCGCCGACGAGCGAGAGACGCGCGGGTTCATCTCGATGACCACGATCTCCTCGGTCTCCGGGTTCACCGCGAACTGGACGTTGGACCCGCCCGTCTCGACGCCGACGGCGCGGATCACTGCGATCGCCTGGTTCCGAAGCTCCTGATATAGCGGGTCGGTGAGCGTCTGCGCGGGCGCGACGGTCACCGAGTCACCCGTGTGGACGCCCATCGGGTCGACGTTCTCGATGGAGCAGATGATCACGACGTTGTCGTTGTGGTCGCGCATGACCTCGAGTTCGAACTCGCCCCAGCCCAGCACGGACTCCTCAACGAGCACCTGGTTGATCGGGCTTGCCGCGAGGCCCTCCGAGACGACGCCGAGGAGCTCCGTGTCGGTCGAGCCGACTCCCCCGCCCTGGCCACCGAGAGTGAATGCCGGGCGGACGATGGCGGGAAGCTTGATCGAGCCGTCAGCGAGCCCCTTCTCGACCTCGGCGACGCTGGAGACGATGGTCGACCACGGAACCCGCAGGCCGGCGCCTTCCATCGTGTCGCGGAAGGCCTGGCGGTCCTCCGCGCGGTGGATCGCGTCGTAGTCGGCGCCGATCAGCTCGACTCCGTAGCGCTCCAGCGTCCCGTCGTCATGGAGGGATTTCGCCAGGTTCAGCGCCGTTTGGCCGCCCAGGGTCGGTAGGAGCGCGTCTGGCAGCTCCCGCTCGACGATGCGCGCGACCGACTCGGGGGTGAGCGGCTCGACGTACGTGCGATCGGCGAACTCGGGGTCGGTCATGATCGTCGCCGGGTTCGAGTTGACCAGGACGACCTCGTAGCCCTCCTCCTGGAGGACCTTGCAGGCCTGGACGCCGGAGTAGTCGAACTCCGCCGCCTGCCCGATCACGATCGGCCCCGAGCCGATGAGCATGATCTTGTGGATGTCGGTGCGCTTGGGCATCAGGCCGCCATCTCGAGGAACTCGTCGAAGAGGTGCCGGGCGTCGTGCGGTCCGGGGCCGGCCTCGGGGTGGTACTGGACCGTGCGGGCGGCGACGTCCTTGAGCACCAGCCCCTCGACGGTGCGGTCGTAGAGGTTCAGGTGGGAAAGCTCGGCCGCGCCGAAGTCCGTGTCCCAGCGCACCGGCTCGTCGGTGTCGATCGTCTGGCCGCCGTCGGGCAGCGAGACGGCGAAGCCGTGATTCTGAGAGGTGATCTCGATCCGTCCTGTCGCCAGCTCCTTGACCGGGTGGTTGGCGCCCCGATGGCCGAATGGGAGCTTGAACGTCTCGAGCCCTACCGCGCGGCAGAGGAGCTGATGGCCGAGGCAGATCCCGACGACGGGCTTCTTGCCGACGACTTCGCGCACGGTGCCGACAACCTGATCGAGCGCCGCAGGGTCGCCCGGGCCATTGGCCAGGAAGACCAGGTCGGGGTCGCGCGCCATGACCTCGCCGGCGCCCGTCGAGCAGGGAAGCAGCGTCACCCTCGCGCCACGCTCACGGAACTGGCGGATAATCGAGAGCTTGATCCCCGTGTCCAGAGCGACGACGTGGGGGCCGTCGCCGTCGATCTCGATGGGCGCGTCGGGCGACACCTTCGAAGCGAAGTCGGCGCCGTCCATCGAGGGCTCTGACGCGATCAGCTCGCGTGCGTCGTCCTGCGTTGTCTCGGCGCCGAACACGCCTCCCCGCATCGCGCCCGCATCACGGATGTGGCGGACGAGGGAGCGAGTGTCGACCCCCGTGATGGCGGGAATTCCGCAATCCCGGAGCCAGTCAAGCCAGCCGCGCTCGGCGGTGGCGGAGTCTTCGGAGTTCCGGGCATCGCGCATGATCGCCGCGCGGGCGTGGATGCGTTCGGACTCCATTGCCTGCTCGGCGACGCCGTAGTTGCCGATCATCGGATAGGTGAAGGTGATCAGCTGCCCCGCGTAGGAGGGGTCGGTCACCGCCTCCTGATAGCCCGTCATCGAGGTGTTGAACACGACCTCGCCGACCGCCGGGCTGCCCTCCGCGCCGCACATCTCTCCCTCGAAGAGGGTGCCGTCCTCCAGCAGGATGTAGCCGGAAGAAGGCTGCCGCCCGGGCAGCGCTCCGCCCCGCCCTTCGGACTCCCCGGTCATGGGGCGACCCCCATCGCGAAGGAGCGCTGGCGGAAGGCGACCTGGCCGGCCGCGATCGTCATCTGGGACCGGCCCTGGAGCCTTCGCCCCGCGAAGCAGGAGTTGTCGGAGCGGCTCTCCCACCCGTCGGCACCCGCCTCCCATTCCGAGTCGAGGTCGATGAGGGCGACGTTTGCCTCGGAGTCGGGAGTGATGCTGGGCGCGTCGAACCCGAAGGCGGTCGCTCCGGCCGAGAGCCGGTCGATCACCGTGGCGAGATCGAGGATGCCGGGGACAACTAGGTCTGTGTTGAGGACCGCGAACGCCGTCTCGAGCCCGGTCACGCCCATCGCGGCCTCCTCGAACGGGACCTCCTTGTCCTCCAGGGTGTGTGGCGCGTGGTCGGTCGCGATCGTGTCGATCACGCCCGAGCGGACCGCCTCAATGAGCGCTTGGCGGTCGTCTTCCGAGCGCAGCGGGGGGTTCATCTTGAAGCGCGAGTCGAGCGACCGGACGGCGTCGTCCGTGAGCGCCAGGTGGTGCGGCGTCGCCTCACAGGTGATCTGGATGCCTTGCGCCTTCGCGGCCGCGACGACCTCGACGGACTCCCGTGCTGAGAGATGCTGCACGTGGATGCGCGCGTTCTCATACGCGGCGAGGGCGCAGTCGCGGGCGATCATCGTCGACTCCGAGACCGACGGCACACCCGCCATCCCGAGCGCCGCGGCAGCCTCGCCCTCGTGCATGACCCCCGCTCCGGAGAGCTCGGGGTCCTCTTCGTGGAGGGCGATCTGAAGCCCGGCCAGAGCCTGGTACTGGAGCGCCCGGCGCATCACGCGTGCGCTGCGGATCGGCAGGCCGTCGTCGGAGAAGCCGGAGGCGCCCGCGTCGCGAAGCTCGGCCATGTCCGTGAGCTCCTGGCCGAGCATGCCGCGGGTCACGGTGGCGACGAACCCGACCGGGATGGTCGCGTCCGCCTGCGCGCGCTCGCGTAGGGACTCGATGGCCGCCGGCGTGTCGACCGGCGGCTCGGTGTTGGCCATGCCGATGATGCCGCAGTAACCGCCGGCCGCCGCCGCGCGGCTGCCGGTCTCGATGTCCTCCTTGTCCTCGCGGCCCGGGGTGCGAAGGTGGACGTGCGGGTCGAAGAAGGCGGGAACCGCCAGGAGGCCGTCCGCCTCGACCACCTCGGCGCCGCCTATCTCGGCGGACCCGGCGGCGGCAAGCTCGGCGACCCTTCCCTCGCGGATCACGACGTCGTGTGCTGCGTCGACGCCCGCACGGGGGTCGAGCGCTCTGGCGTTCCGCAGGACGATCGCCTCCGCGGTCCCGTCGCTCCCGCGCCAATCCAGGCTGGAGACCGCGCGGCTCATGCGGGCTCGCCGATCGGCGTCGGGGTCGGCAGCTCGGCGTCGGGGTCGAGGCGGCCGGCCTTGGTGCGGTCGCCACCCGCGAGAAGCTCGAACAGGATGGCCATGCGCACGAAGAGCCCGTTCTTGACCTGCTCGTTCACGAGCGAGTTGGGGCCGTCGAGCGCCTCGCCGGAGAGCTCGACGCCTCGGTTGACCGGCCCCGGGTGCATCAAGAGCTGGCGGGGCCCGAGGCGGCGTCCGTTGACCTGGAACTGTGTGGCGTACTCGCGGAGCGATGGGACGAAGCTCTCGGACATGCGCTCCTTCTGCATGCGCAGTGCGTAGACGACGTCCGCTTCGTCCAGGCCTTCGATGTCGTAGGTGACCTCGCAACCGAGGGCGGCGGCAGCGCCGCGCGGGATCAGCGTGGGCGGCCCGCAAAGGGTGACTTCGGCCCCCATCAGCCGGAAAGCCATGGCGGAAGACCTCGCGACGCGGCTGTGAAGGACGTCGCCGACGATCCAGATCTTCTTGCCGTCCAGGTCGCCCAGGCGGCTGCGGAGGGTGTAGACGTCGAGCAACGCCTGGCTCGGATGCTCGTGCTTGCCGTCGCCCGCGTTCACTACCGAAGCGTCGGTCCAGCCCGTCACGAGCTTCGCGGCCCCCGCGTGTGGGGAGCGGATCACGATGGCCTCGGGCTCGAAGGAGGAGAGCGTCGCGATCGTGTCCTTGAGGGACTCGCCCTTGTCGACCGACGAGCCGGCGGCCTTGATCGAGACGAGGTCTGCCGAGAGGCGCTTCGCCGCCAGCTCGAAGGAGGCGCTCGTCCGGGTCGAGGACTCGTAGAAGAGCGAGACGATCGTCCGCCCCCGGAGCGTCGGGACCTTCTTGATGTCGCGCCGGCCAACCTCGGCGAAGGAGTCGGCTCGCTCCATCAGGCGCTCGACGTCAGCGCGTTCCAGATCGTCGATCGAGAGCAGGTGCCTCATGCGTCCTCGCTTTCCGTTGCGGCGCCGACCGGCGTGCCGGAGCCGATCGCCACCTCGTCCACCTCGTCGTGCTCTTCGAGCCTCACGAAGACGCGCTCGTCCCGTGAGGTCGGCAGGTTCTTGCCGACATAGTCGGCGCGGAAGGGAAGCTCGCGGTGCCCGCGGTCCGCGAGGACTGCGAGCTGGATGCGCTCAGGGCGGCCGTAGTCGAAGAGGGCGTCGATGGCCGCGCGAACGGTGCGCCCGGTGAAGAGGACATCGTCGACGAGCACGACCGTGCGTCCGCCCATCTCGAAGTCGAGGTGGGAGGCATGGACGACGGGCGAATCGCTCGGGCCGCGGGCGTCGATGTCGTCGCGGTAGAAGGAGATGTCGATGTCGCCGAGCGGGACGCTCTCGCCGGTGAGCTCCCCGACGAGTGTGTGGAGGCGGCGGGCGACGATCGCTCCGCGGGTGTGGATGCCGACGATTGCGAGCGCCTCGGAGGCGTTCTTTTCGACGATCTCGTGCGCGATCCGAACCAGGGTTCGGCGCAGGTCGTCACGGTCGAGTACGACTTTTTCGTTCACGTGCCCCTTCTTGGCCTCGCAGGGCCTGGTTAAAGGAACCGACCAGTCGAGAGTAGCAATGGATCCGGCGGTCGGCAGCGGCGATTCCGCACATTGCGGGATGCCATGATCCGGAGAGTGCCTCCCGTTCGAAAGATGCACATGCCCCGCCGAAACGTAAGGCCGCCGAGCCGGCTTCGCGAGATCGACCGCGACGTGAACGACGCGATCGCGCGCCACTCTGCAGCCGGGATGCGCTTCGAGGCGGGCGGCGTTCGCTCGTTCGCGCGCCAGCAGGGCGAGGGCGCCGACGTCGTCTGCCTCCACGGCGTGCCCACGTCCTCTTTCCTCTACCGCCGCGTCCTGCCGGTGCTCGCCGACCAGGGCCTGCGCGGCACCGCGTTCGACTTTCCGGGACTTGGCCTCTCCGACCGGCCCGCGCCCTTCGACTACTCGTGGTCCGGGCTTGCATCGTGGACGGGCGAGGCGATCGACGCTCTCGGCCTGGACCGGGTCCACCTCGTCGTCCACGACATCGGTGGGCCGATCGGCTTCGAGTGGGCGATCAGGAATCCCGACCGCGTGCTGTCGGTGACGGTGTTGAACACCATGCTCGACGTCGCGGACTTCAAGCGCCCGTGGCCGATGGCTCCGTTCGCGGTCCCGGGCCTCGGTGAGATGTGGCTTCGCCTCAGTCCACGCTTCGTTTTCTCAGAGATCTTCTACGCGCAGGGGATCAGCGACCGAACGCATGTCCCGCGCTCTCAGGTCTATGCCCACATCGCTCTGTTGCGCCTTCACGACCGCGGCCGCGCGTTCCTCGAGATCATGCGCGGCTTCGAGCTCTCCGAGGAGAAGGAGCGGTTCTTCAGGGAGGGCCTTGCGGACCGCCCGTATCCGGTGCGAGCCGTGTGGGGCGAGAAAGACCCGGCGCTCGGCCTTGACCGCCTGGAGGCGGCGAAACAGATCATCGGGCTCGACGACGCGATCCTCCTGCCCGCCAAGCACTTCCTCCAGGAGGATCACCCGGGCGAGGTAGCCCAGGCGATCGCCGACCTCGCCGCCCCGCTGGGTTAGCTGAAGCCCTTTGCGATCAGGTAGACGCTCCTCCCGACCGGCCGTTACGGCACCTGAGGGGCGGGTTGAGCGGGTGCCTCAGGCTCGAGAGGTGATGGCTGGACGCGGAGGATTCGTGCGGCCCAGTCGGGGAGCCACCAGTTCCAGCGGCCGAAGAGGGCGACAGCGGCCGGGGCGAGGACACCTCGGATAATGGTGGCGTCGATCAGGATGCCGCCGCCGAGCGCGGTAGCAAAGATCTTGGCCTCGGTGCCCGGCTGCAGCGCGAAGGCGACGAACGCGAGGAAGAGGATCAGCGCCGCGCTGGTGACGAGGCGGCCGGTGCGGCCGATGCCCTCGACCACGGCTTCTTCGGTCGAGCCGGTGCGGTCGTACGCCTCCCGCATCCTGCTGATGATGAAGACCTGGTAATCCATCGAGATGCCGAAGAGGAACGCGAAGACGACGACGGGCAGCTCGACGTTGATCGCCTGCGTCGCCTCGATGCCCCAGATCGCCTCGGAGCCGAAGCCCTCCTGGTAGATGAGCACGATCAGTCCCCAGGCGGCCGCGACGGAGAGCAGGTTCAGAAGGACGGCTTTCAGCGGCAGGATCAGCGACCGGAAGGCGCGCGCGAGCAGGATGAAGGTGAGGATCGAGATCAGCGCGACCATCAGCGGGAAGTTGCTGTAGACGGCCTCGAGGAAGTCGGCTCCCTGCGCCGCTTCGCCACCGATCGTCACCTCGGTCGGCAGCGCCTCCGCATCGGCGCGCAGGCGGTCGAGCGTCTCTCGGCCCGCCGGAGAGTTTCCATCAGCAGTCGGGATCACGACGACGACCGCCGTGCCTTCGCGGCGCCAGTCGGCAGGTGCTGCTGCGCTGCGCACACCATCGACCTGAGCGAACACCCGCGCCACGTCGTCAGGGTCGCCTGAGCGGACGAGTGCGTCGAAGGGCGAGAGCGGCCCGGTGCCGATGCCGGAGTCCTCGAGGTTCTCGAGGCCGGCCCGCGCGGGCCCTTCCTTTGCGAGCGAGGCGGCGAGCGGGTTTCCGAGCTGGATGTTCGCGGCCGCGACCACCAGAGCCACCAGCACGGCGGTCGAGGCCACGGCTGCGGGCCAGCGGTGGCGCACGATCAGACGCGCCCACGCCGACCAGCCACGACTTGCCTGCTCGTCGCGTCGGTTCCGAGGCCAGTCGAACTTCGGCCCAATTGTCGCCAACACGACCGGCAGCAGCGTCACGGCCACCGCGACGCTGACCAAGGCAATCAACAGCCCGGCGATGCCGATGCTGCGCAGGAACGGCACCGGCAGAGCGAGCAGAGCGAGCAGCGAGATCGCCACTGTGGTGCCGCTGAAGACGACGGCGGTACCGGCGTGGGTCATCGCGTTCCGGACGGCTATCTCGTTCGTGACGTCAGGGCGCTGCCTCTCTTCCCGCCACCGCACCACGACGAGCAGTGCGTAATCGATCGCGATGCCGAGCCCGATCAAGGCGACCAGGAACTGGACGATCACCGAGACGTCGGTAACGCTCGCCAGCGGCCAGACCAAAAGGAAGGTCGTCGGGATCGCGACGAATGCCATCAGCAACGGCACAAAGGCCAGGAGCGAACGGAAGACGAAGGCAAGAATGAGCAGCGCGCCCAGCGCGGCCACGAGCGTTCCCAGCACGACGCCGGCGCCGGCTCCCTCGATGTCCCCGGCGGAGGCGCGGAGTGCGTCGAGCCCCGTCACCTCGACCGCGGATCCGCCGACGGTGACGCCCGCCAGCGCGGCTTGCGCGGCGCGGGCCTCGTCTATCCCTGGGTCGACTCCACCCACGGCCGGGATGTAGACCAGCGCAAAGGTGGTACGTCCATCGGCGGAAACGAAGGCCCGGTCGCCGGTCGAGGCAAAGGAGGCGCTCATCGACTCCGGCAACGCGGCCTCCACCTTCGCCAGCGCCGCATCAAGCTCCTCGCGAACGCCGGGCGTGTCAACCGTCGTCCCTTGTGGAAGTGTGACCACGGGCACGATCGGCGCACCGTCGCCGCCGGCGCCGTAGATCTCGCTGAGCTCCTCGTTGGTCTCGAAGCCCTCGCGTCCGGGAATCTTGAACTGCTGCGACAGGGAGTCGGCCGCCGGCCCGATCGCGGCGAAGGCACCGAACGTGACAGCAATCCAAGCTCCCACGACCAGCCGCTTGTGGCGGAGGACCCAACTGGTCAACGTCGTCATGGCGTCTCCTTGATCCAGCTTGCGAGACTCGAGCGTTTCGACGGCCGCGCATGATTGCCAATGATTCGGGCCACCCTTCGTTCCGAGTCCGTCTGCGTTCCCTGCGTGGTCAGATCAGTCATAAGACGTCCGAACCTCAATCTCCCCCCGGAGAGCGCCCAGTCCTTGGACGACGGATATGTGGAGTCGACTCTAGTCCGTCCCTCGACTGCCAGCGCTCTGAGAGCGCTTGACATGGTGCTTTGCATGTACTCAGAGAAGGAAGGCCAGGCCGCGAGGGAGATGGCGAGAGAGGCCGTGGAAGAACTGGCTCAACGCCGTGGGTCCGGCAGCCCTAGTGGCTTGCAAAGCTCGTCAGCAATGGCCCGCTGTTCTTTCCGGTGTCGAATCTGAAGCGCCTCCCATCGCTCCCAATATGGCGTCTCTTTTAGTGCCGCCAGGCTTAGGCGACCCACGATCAGCTGGCTAAAGCGATGAAGATGCGCCGTCGCAGCATCAGAGTCTGCTGGCAAGGCGAACAATTCCATCTGCTCCTGATTCTGAGTCAGAGCGGGTGTCGTGAGGTTCGCCGAGCCCGAGAGCACCACCACGCGGTCGCCCGTGTTGCCGAGCCACAACTTGGGATGGAATCCCCGTGCCCATGTGCCAGCCATGCCGTAGACGCGTGCCCCGGCGGCTTCCAGTTCCAGAAGTGCACGCGGCTCGCTTAACGGCGCCGCTCGCACAGTCAGCTCCAGACGGGAGAGGTCCCTTCCAACAAGACCGATTAGGTCATGGATGCCGCCAGACGTCACGAAGGCCACTGCGGCCGTGACGGAGCCGGAGGGCTCCCATAGCTCACGAATTGCTTGAGCCGGACGGCGAAGGCGAGGCCCAGGAACGAGATCCCATTCGACTGTAGCCATGGACACTTCCTCCTCGGGCCCTGCAATGTGGCGCAGGTGAGGATGACACGAAGGCGCTATCGGACTTAGGCACTTCGGACGAAAAGCTCCAATCTCATCGAGAGTGAGATAGCGGGACACATAGGGCCGTCAGATCACTCTCGGTGAAATCCACCTGAGTACTAGATCCCTCCATCGCCCGAGCCGCCCTTTGCCCCGCGCTCTATCAGCGTCGGCTCGCCGCGTTCAGGGAACGGGATCTCGATCACGTCGAAGTCGCGGGGGGCGACAGCGCCCGGGAACTCCTCGCGCGCCTCGAGGAGGACGGCGCCGACGTGATAGCGCGATGAGATGTGGACGAGTGCCAGCATGCGCACCTGTGCCTCCGCGGCGAGCTTGGCGGCCTGGCGCGCCGTCGAGTGCTTCGTCTCGTGTGCGCGCTGGGCCTCGTCGTCCGCAAAGCTCGCCTCGTGGACGAGGAGCTCGGCCTCGTGCGACGCGACGAGCGCCAGTTCGCAAGGCTCGGTATCGCCCGTCACCACGACCTTGCGACCCGGGCGGGTCTCCCCCATCACCTGCGCCGGCTCGACACCGTTCACGCTCTCGCCGGCCTGAAGCCTGGCGAAGTCCGGCCCCGGGCTCACTCCGAGCCGCTGGGCCTCCTCCGGATCGAAGCGGCCGGGGCGCTCGTCCTCCACGAGCGCGTATCCGAACGCCCGCACGCGGTGCTCGACCTCGAACGGGCGCACCTCATAGGTGTCGTAGCGGACCGGCGAGGATCCGCTCAGCTCGACGAGCTCGAGTGGATAGGAAACGTTGCCCATGATGCGCCGGAGGGCGACGAAAAGCTCCTCCAGGCCGGGTGGCCCGAAGATGCGAAGCGGGGTCTCGCGCCCGTTCAGCTCGTACGTCTTGAGCAGGCCAGGCACGCCGAGGTAGTGATCCGCGTGGAAGTGCGTGATGTACAGGTCGTCCACCTGGACGAGGCCGGTCGAGCGCTGCATCTGGCGCTGGGCGCCTTCGCCGCAGTCGATCAGGATCCGGTCGCCTCCGGCGCGGACGAGCAGGCACGCGGTCGCCCTCCGCGCAGTCGGCACGGATCCACCCGTGCCCAGGAAGACGACGTCGAGGTCCATGCGGGCGAGAGTAACGGCGGACAGCTAGGCGGCGAGACTGAGTTGCTCTCGATCAAGGTCCCCATTCAGGACGGCGACGATTTCCTCATCGGTCCAATGATCAAACTCGAAGTCCTTCGCGAGCTTGACTCGTCGGCGTTGGTTATTGCGCACGGGTTCGATTCGGAGACGACACTCGCTTGTTCCCACCGCGCCCACTGGGATCAGATAGACCCGATCAGTCATCTCGAAATAGACGCCGAATAGGTCGGCTTTCCCTTTGTAAGAGCCAGGGCCCTTCCCGTGATCGGTTGAGTGAGTGTTGAAAGCGACGCAGCCACCTTCACTCCAGCCAGTCTTAACTTGGATCCGAATCAGTTGCCCCGACTCTGTAGCGGCAACGAGGTCGAATGGACAGCCCCCTCCGAAGGGCAGCATCACATGAAAGCCTCGCTTGAGGAAAGCGTGAAGCACAGCCGATTCGCTCATGTTCCCGCGGACAGCCGTGAGCATCCACCCACACTATGTGCCCGTTCGGACGAACAAACGTTCGTGTGTTTCGTAGTTAAGCTCCCTGCATAAGCGCCCGTAGCTCAGCTGGATAGAGCGCATCCCTCCGGAGGATGAGGCCGCAGGTTCGAATCCTGCCGGGCGCGTTTACGGGTTCAGGGGTTGTGCTGGACGTGCCACCACTCCGACGGGATGGTCCCAACCCATCCGTAGGCCGTGCCGATCTGGTCGATCACGTCGCGCATGGCCGGCTCGGCCACATCCACCGCGGTGCCGGTCTCGTGCGAGCTGGTGCCCGGGGGGTTCGCCGGCGCTCCTTCGCCCGAGAGGTAGAGGTCGTAGAGCTCCTGCTGCTGCTCCGAGGTCCGATAGGCCGAGACCGGCCCAGCCGGATACAGGTCAACGCCGTAGTTCGAGATCGAGTCGTCGCGCATCGCGTTCCAGGACTCCGCGGCCGCCGGCTCCAGGGCCAGGTCGCCCGACGGCGACGGGATCGTTCCCATTCCCGCCGGCACCGCCGAGGGCGGCGGGATCGAGAGCGTCGTGCCCTCGACCAGGATCCCAGCCGGGTCCAGCCCATTCACCGCCGCGAGGTCGGCCACCGTGACGCTGTTCGCGGCCCCGATGGACGAAAGGGTCTCGCCGTAGACGACGGTGTGGGAGCCCGCGGGCGCCGGGGCTGCAGCTGCCGCAGCGGGATCGGCGGCCGGAGCGAGGCCTGCACTCGCCAGCGCAGCGGCGCCCTCCTCGACAGTCGGGACCTGGATCGTCTCGCCTTCCACAACCAGCGCGTCCTCGGACAGGCCATTGAACGTGGCAACCGTTCGAGTGGTCAAGTTGTTCGCCGCCGAGATCGACCACAGGGTTTCTCCCGGCGCGACCACGTGCGGGACGCTCGCGCGTGCGCTCCCGGTATGGGCGAGGCCCGCAACCAGAGCTGCGCATGCGATCACCACCTGGCGTCGCCGTCCGTCCCAGCTTCGGATTCGTGTCATCGGGTCCTCTCCCTGTGGATCGCTTACTCCCCCTGGTCCCACATACGGGGTCCCGATCCAGGCTCCTCGCGGATTGACCGCCGTTACGGGCTCTGCAAGCCCCCGCCCTGCGCCTAGGATGGGGCGATGCCCGAGCGAGACATCGACGTGGTCGTCTTCGGGGCGACGAGCGTGACTGGCCGCGAGGTCGCCAAGTACCTGGCGAAGCGCGCCCCCGGCGCCGGCGCCACCTGGGCGGCCGCTGCCCGCAGTCCCTCGAAGCTCACCTCGACGCTCGCTGAGGTCGGCGTCGAGGGTGCGACCACCATCGCCGCCGACGTGACCGACGCAGGCGCGCTCAAGGCCATGGCCGAGCGCGCCAAGGTCATCCTCAACCTCGTCGGCCCGTACACGTCGTACGGGCGACCGGTCATCGACGCCTGCGTCGCGGGCGGAGCGCACTACGTCGACCTGTCGGGCGAGATGCCCTTTGTCGCCCGCACGACCCGCGATGTCCACGCGAGCGCCGAGGCTGCGGGTGTGAAGGTCGTCCAGGTCTGCGGATTCGAGTCGCTCCCGCCCGACATGGGCGTCGCGCTTGCCGCGGCCACTGCGCGCGAGCGCCATTCCGAAGACCTCCGGTCCGCCGACCTGGCCGTGCGCACGCTGAAGCTGCCACCCGGCATCCCCCGCCCGAACGACATGATCTCCGGGGGCACTCTCCAGAGCCTCGCTCAGGCCATCGGAGAGGACGACGCTGAACGGCTCCTCGACCCATCTTGCATGATCTTCGACGAGGCCCGGTGCGAGGAGGTTCGCCGGGTCAGCCCGATCACCGTCTCGCCCAGACGCTCGGCGGACGGCGCCGTGATCGCGCCGATGGCGCCGGCAGCGTTCATCAACCCAGCCGTCATCCACCGCTCGGCGGCACTCGCCGGGCACCCAGCCTTTGCATATCGCGAAGGCATGGCGATAGACGGCGGGGCCGCCACCCTTCCCTTCCGCATCGCCGCGGCCGGCGCGCTCTCAGGCGTCCAGCTCGCATCCGCGGCGGCCGCGGGAGCGCGGCCGGCGGTCCGCAAGCGCGCCTCGGCCGTCCTCGCGAAGGTGCTTCCCGGCTCGGGCTTCGGCCCCAGTCCGGACCGAATCGAACAGTGGCGCTGGCGGATGGACATCGATGCCGCCACCACGAGCGGCGAGACCATCCACGTCGGCATCGACGCGGACGGCCACCCGGGCTACCTCGCGACGGCCCGCATGATGGGCGAGGCCGGCCTGATCCTGGCCGACGACTCCGCAGCGACGAAGGGCGCAGGCTGCCTCACGCCGTCGGCTGCTCTCGGCGTGGAGTCAGCCGGTCGCTTCGATGCCGCCGGCCTTCGCTTCAGCGTCACCTGAGCCGGTAGCTCCGGCGGCAGACGGGTAGGGCATCTTCGTGGAGGAACTCGTCCTTGACGTGACCAACGGCAACGTCGCCGAGGTGAAGGTGATTCTCGCGTCGGTCGTCGCAGCGCTCGCGATCTACCAGTTGGCCCTCGCCGCGATCGGATACGGAAAGGTCCGCATCCCGTTCCTCGCGAATCCGGCCGCACTGCGAGCGCACCGCGCCATTGGAGACGCGATCCTCGTGCTCGCCTTCGTCACGGCGGGCATGTGCCTCTCGGTCTACGGCTTCGAGGACGACGGCGGCATCCACGCGGTCGCGGGCGCGATCGTGCTGGGAGTGCTCGTCGTGAAGACCGGCATCGTCCGATCCGACAGCCTCAGGATCGGGCGTCTGCTTCCGCCCCTGGGAATCGCGGTATTCGTCCTATTCATGATCACCTGGGCCACATCGGCCGGCGACTTCCTGATCGAGGGACCATGACTGACGAAGGGCGAATGAACGACACCCGTACGCACTGGCCTCAGATCATCGGGTCGATCCTGGTGGCCGTCGGGATCGTCGCGATCACGATCGCGATCGTCACGGCGAAGTTCGGCACCACGCCGAGCGCCGAGATCGAGGCGCAGGAGAACCGCCTCGAGCTGCAGGAAGACCTCGCCGACGAGCGGCGCGACGCAGCCGAGGAGCGGCGCGAGAATGCCGCGGAATAGGCTCGCGCCGTGAAGTGGAAGCGCAGGAAGAAGTCGAGCGGCGACGTCATCGACATCCGCGGGGCCGAGGGGTCGAGCGGCGGCAGGAGCAGCGGGGTGTCCCTCCCGGGAGGCGCGATCGGCGGCATCGGCGGCACCGCTGGGGTGATCGTGGCCCTCGTCATCATCGGCATCCAGGTCTTTGGCGGAGGGTCCGTCGCCGGCTTCGACGTCGGCCAGATCCTCGGGCCCGGAGCGACCCCGCCCGGAGCCGAGAACCCCGAGCCGCTCCCTCCCGACCAGGATCCCCAGCGTGAGTTCTTCGAGTTCTCCGAATACGTCTTCGACGACACCCAGAAGACCTGGTCCAGCTCCTTCGAGGGCGGCGATGAGTCCTACGAGAGTGCCGAGCTGGTCGTCTACGACGACCGGGTCTCGACCGGTGGCTGCGGAAACGCCTCCTCGGCCGTCGGCCCGTTCTACTGCCCTGCGGATTCGCGCGTCTATCTCGACCTGACCTTCTACGAGGACATGGAGCGCCAGCTGGGCGGCGGCGGAGACTTCGCCTGGGCCTACGTGATCGCGCACGAGATGGGGCACCACGTCCAGAACGTCCTGGGCACGAACGACCGAGTCGCGCGCCTCGAGCAGGACGACCCCGACGACGCAAACGAGCTGTCGGTGCGCACCGAGCTTCAGGCTGACTGCTACGCGGGAGTCTGGGCGGCCACCGTGTTCGCGGAGGGCGACCTGGAGTCAGGCGACCTGGACGAGGCGTTCGACACCGCGGAGGCCATCGGCGACGATCGCCTTCAAGAGCAGGCGGGCCAATCGGTTAACCCGGACTCCTTCACGCACGGCTCGTCCGAGCAGCGGCGCGAGTGGTTCGAGCGCGGTTACTCCTCCGGAGACCCGGCGGACTGCGACACGTTCTCGCCCGAGTCGATCTGAGCCACCTCGTCGGTCGCGGGCTCGTCCGCGACGTCGCCGTTGGCGGCGCGCCTGCGGCCCAGCTTCCCCGTCGCGCGGCGCATCGGGTGAAGGGCGAGGCTCAGGTCCTCGAGTCGCGGCTCCAGCGCCCCGACCCGCTCGGCAACCACGTCGAGGTGGGAGACCATCGGCTCGAGGGCGGTGCGCATGCTCTTGACCTCGTCGCCGAGCCCGTCAACGCCCGTCCGCATCTGGTGCACCTCCTTTGCCATGGCGCTGGTCGCCTCGCGGATCTCCTCGAGCGACTTGGCCACCTCGGGAAGTAGCGCCACCGAGTCGCGGACCAACCTGAGCGAAGCAGAGATGTCGCGAAGGCCGTCGGTGATCGGGCCGATGTCGATCGGGATGCGCAGATTCGCCACGGCTATCGCCTTCTCCGGCGTCGCCCCGGCCCCTTGCCGATCCGCTGAAGCTCGCGGCCGAACTCGTCTTCGACTGTCTTGGTCATCGTCATCTGGAACATCGCTTCGAGCGCCTGAGTGGCCACCGGGCGCATCCTCTCGATCGACTCGACCACATTTGGCCATTCATCCTCGGGACGGCCCTTCTCCTCGAAAGGCTGCCAGACCCAGGTGACGAAAAGTTGCGCGAAGGCCTCGGCCACATACCCGCTCGACCGCTTCATAACGTCAACCACGTCCAAAAGCGCTTCGGCCGGCACGCCGCGCTCGATCATCTCGGCCGCGATCTCCAGCAGGCGGGGGCTCCCCACCTCGAACGAAGCCGGGCCGACCGGCGAAACCAGCTCGAGCTTGATCGCGCGGCGGAGGAGCAGGGGCGTCGCATCCTCGCCGAACCGCTCGCGAAGCTCTGACAGGGTGAAGATCTGGGGCCGCTCGGACTCGAACGGCTCGGTTACCGCACGGCGGAAGTTCATGATCGCCTCCGACGCCTCGCCGCTCGTCCCCTCCAGGAGGCGCTCGATGCCCTTGAGGTTGAAGCCATCCGCCTGTAGCTGCGTAATCAGCTCGAGCCTGGCGACGTGGCCGGGCCCGTAGAAGCCGACCCGCTGCCGGACCTCCGGCGGCGGCAGCAGCCCGCGCGCCTGATGCGCGCGGATGTTCCGCACGCTCATCCCGCTCTCAGCCGCGAGCTGCTCGACCGTGAGGGAGTTCTCTTCCTGCTCGGTTGCTTCGGGCGCAGGTACAGCGCGCAGTTTCCGCTCCATGGAAGAAACGCTAGCACTAGTTGATGCTTCATCTAACAACGTGACATGGTTTGATGTAACAATGTCAGGGCATCGGGTTTATGTGCCCCCGACGCATGACTCGAGAAGCCACCACCTCAGGAAGGACCATTCGATGAAGCGAAAGCTCACCGCCTCCCTCGTCCTCGCCGGCGCGCTCCCCCTCGTCGCTCCCGCCGTCGCGCTGGCCCAGGCAACCGAGGAAGCGCCTCCGGCCGGCGGCGCCGCCATCGGCCAGGTGATCATCGCGACCGCGGGCGCCATGCTGCTCACCGCGGGCCTTCTCTACTTCGGCCTCGGCCACCGTTCGGGCAAGGTGCCGTACCTCGGCCGGCTCGCCGGCTTCTCCGAGCGGGTGAGCGGCCTGCCCGGGTGGGCGGCGCTCCCGTCGGCGATCGCCGCCGGCGCGCTGCTGCTCGCCTTCCTGGGCTTTCTCTGGGACGTCTCGATCCACATCGACACCGGCCGTGACGAGGGGCCGCTGGCCAACCCGTCCCACTACCTCATCCTCGGCGGCCTCTTCGGAATCTTCACCGCGGGCTTCGTGGCCTGCGTCCTTCCCCTCGAGAAGCCCTCGCGGAGCGCCGTCCGCATCGTCGGCGACTGGTACGCGCCTCTCGGCGGGGTCGTCATGACGACCTGTGGGATGTTCGCTCTTATCGGCTTTCCCCTCGATGACGTCTGGCACAGAATCTTCGGCCAGGACGTGACGCTCTGGGGGCCGACCCACCTGATGCTCATCGGCGGCGCCGCCATGACCCTGATCGGGATCGCGATCCTGATGGTCGAGGCGGGCCGGGCAGAGCCCGTCCGCAAGCGCGGCGAGCTCTCGTGGATCATGTGGCTTCGGCGCGTCGCCCTGTCCGGCGGCCTCTTGATCGGCCTGATGGTCTTCCCGGTCGAGTTCGACTTCGGCGTCCCGCAGTTCCGGATGATCTTCGGGCCGATGCTGGTCATGCTCGCCGCCGGGGTCGCCCTGACGGCGACGCGTCTGTGGCTAGGCCGTGGGGCCGCCATCGGCGCCGTCGCGTTCTTCCTCCTGATCCGCGGCGCCGTCTCCTTGATCGTCGGCCCCGTCCTGGGCGAGACGACACCTCACTTCGCGCTCTTCGTCGTCGAGGCGCTGGTGGTCGAGGCCGTGTTCCTCGCCCTCCCCCGTGCCCGCCCGCTGACGCTCGGGCTTGTGAGCGGCGTCGGCATCGGGACGATCGGGCTGGCGTCCGAATGGGCGTGGACCAACATCTGGATGCCGATCCCGTGGACGTCCGACCTCCTTCCCGAGGGCGCCATCGTGGGCTTTCTGGCCGCAATGGCCGGCTCGCTCCTCGGCGTCTGGGTGGGCGAGCGCCTCGCGTCGGACACCCTGCCGCGTCTCCGAACCACCCGGAACGGCGCGATCGCCGGCGCCGCAGTGATTGCGGTCCTGGTCGGGTTCGCGGCCTTCAAGCCGGCGGCCGAGGGAGTGAGCGCCCAAGTGTCTTTGGCCGATGCCGGGCCAGGCGAGGTCGTGCCCACCGTGCGGATGAGCCCCGCCGACGCCGCGGACGGTGCCGAGTTCATGAACGTCACCGCCTGGCAGGGCGGCGGCCTGGTCATCTCTGAGCTCGAGGCGACCGGCGCTCCCGGCGTCTTTACCACCGCCGAGCCGGTTCCGGTAGGCGGCTCGTGGAAGACGATGGTCCGCTACTCGAGCGGCAACACGCTCAACTCGATGCCGATCTACCTGCCCGACGATCCCGCGATCCCGGTCGAGGGCATACCCGCCTCACCGACCTTCGAGCGCGCCTTCCAGGCCGACCACGAGGTTCTCCAGCGGGAGCAGAAGGACGTGGCCGGATGGCTGACGATCGTCGCGTACCTGGTCGTCGCGAGCATCGCCTTCGCCCTGCTCGTGATGATCGCCTGGGCGCTTCATCGCCTAGCGGTCGCGGTCGAAGCGCCGAGCGCCGCGGCCGAGGCGGCCACGCCCAACCGGCGTGAGAGGCCTGTGATCGGCCCGGAGGTGACGGCATGAGCCCCGGTCTCACGCTCCTTGCCGATCACGGCGAGCTCGTATCCGCGATCCCCTTCGTGATGCCCGCGCTCCTCATTGTCGGCGCGCTCCTCACCCTGAGGGTGGTCGAGCGCAGGCGCAATACTGAGGGCGAATGAGGAAGCCCTCCCGAAACGAAGCGCTCTTCGCGGCTGGGCTGGCCGGCGCCGCCGCGGTCAACGGGTGGCTGACGGCGCAGCGCGCCGACCGCGCAAGCAAGGTCCGGCGCGCCGAGTCGGAGTCCGGCCGCCCGGTGAGCGTCCGCGGCGCGGACGGCGGCTACCGCCATGTCCGCGTCCACGGCGCCGACGACCTGCCGACCCTGGTGCTCGTGCACGGCTGGGTCGAGACATCGGAGCTTTGGCACCGGCAGATCGAAGGGCTCGCAGGTGACTTCCGCATGGTCACCTACGACCACCGGGGCCACGGCCTCTCGGAGGAGGCACGCGACGGCGACTACTCGCTCGAGGCGCTGGCGGCGGATCTGCAACTCGTGCTCGAGGCGACCGCCACCGGCGATGACTTGCCCCTACTCGCCGGGCATTCGATGGGCGCGATGACCGTCGCCGCCTGGGGGCAGGCGCACCGTGGCTCCGTATCCCAGCGCATCCGCGGCGCGGCGTTCATCTCCACCGGCCTCGAAGACCTCAACACGGAGTCCGCCGTGGTGCGGCCCCTGCCCGGCCCCTTCGGCACCGCGCAGGGAAAGCTCGCCGACGCCCTCCTCGCCTCCCCCGGCTCGATCCGATCGGTACCCCTCCCCATCGCCCGCGCGGTGGTCGCGTACGTCGCGCTCGCGCCGAACGCCCGCGACGAGGACATCGAGCTCGTCCTGCGGATGGCGCTCGACTGTCGCCAGCGGGCGCGCACGGGGTGTGCGATCTCCATGTCGCGGATGCAGCTCCTCTCCGAGCTCGACGCTCTCGACGTCCCGGCGGTCGGCGTTGCGGGCGAGCTGGACCGCCTGACCCCGGTTGCGCACGCCGAGCGCATCGACCAGGGCCTCCCCCACTCCGTCGGCCTCTACGTCTCGCCTAGCTCCGGCCACTCGACACCGCTCGAGTGCCCCGACCTGGTGAACGAGGCGCTGCGAGACCTCGCCGAGGTGAGCGGAACCGGCAGGCTGGCCGCCGCCGAGCGCGAGCTCACAGCCTGAGGGGAGGCGCTTCGGGCGGGTCGAGCGGCCGCTAGGCGCCTACCCGCGGTCCGTCAATCAGGCGCCGGGGCCCAGCACTCCGGGTGGTCGCGATACCACGCGATCGTCCGCTCAAGGCCCTCCTCGAGGCCCAATGCGGGCTCCCAGCCCAGCGTCTCGCGGAGCTTGGCCGGGTCTACGTACTGCTTGTCGATCTCTCCGTCCGGATTGCCCGTGCCTCGAATCTCGGGCTCGACTCCCGTGCCGGCGAGGCGCGATATCGCCTCGATCACGTGAAGGACGGGGTACGAGCGGCCGCCGCCGGCGTTGAATGCCTCGCCACGCACGTCGTCTCGGTCGATCCCGTCCGCGATCGCGAGGTACGCCGATGCGGCGTCCTCGACGAAGAGGAAGTCGCGCTCGGGCGAGCCGTCCGAGCGAAGGACGGGCGCTCGGCCGTCGAGGGCGGCGCTCACTGCCTCGGGTATGAGCCTGGAGAAGTTGAGGTCGCCGCCGCCGTAGATGTTCGCAAAGCGCGTGATTGCCACCGGCAAGCCGTACGAGTGCCAGTAGGACCGCGCGATCAGGTCGGCCGCCGCCTTCGACGTCTCGTACGGCGCCGTCGGCTGCAACGGGAAGTCCTCGCGGTAAGGAAGCGTCTCGTGGGCCCCGTACGCCTTGTCGGAAGAGGCGAAGACGACGCCCTGGACGCCCTTCTCCAGACAGGACTGGAGGAGCGTCCACGTTCCGCGCACGTTCGACTCGAAGCCGCGGACCGGCGACTCTTGAACGGTCGAGACGATCGTCTCCGCAGCGAGGTGAAAGACGAGGTCCACGTCGTTGCCGGCGAGCACCCGCTCGAGCTCGGCCCCATCGCAGAGGTCCCCCTCGACCTGGATCAGGTCCTCCTCGATCCCCAGCATGCCCACCGCGGAAGGCTTCTCGGTGACCCGGCGCCGGTCGAACGAGACGACGCGATCGCCCCGCTCCAGGAGCGCCTTGGCGAGCCAGCCGCCGACGAAGCCCCGGGCGCCGGTGACCAGCGAGGTGGTCATGCCCTCTCAGCCGCCGTCCCGCTCCAGACCTGCCAGGGCGCCTGCCCGCCGTTCCACAGATCATTCAGCACCACAGCGTCCTTGTACGTGTCCATGCAGTCCCAGAAGCCGCCGTGGCGGTAAGCCGAAAGCTCTCCCTTCTCCGCCGCCGTCTCGAGCGGCTCGCGCTCGAGCACCAGATCATCGGCCACCCAGTCGAGGAAGGCGGGCTCGCAGCAGAAGAAGCCGCCGTTGATCCAGTAGTCGAGCCGAGGCTTTTCCTCGAAGCCGCCGATCCGGTCGTCGCCGTCAATCACGGCGATGCCCCATTGGCTGTATGGGCGAACGACGGTCATGGTGGCGGCAGTGCCCTTCTGGGCGTGGAATCCGAGCAGGGCGCCGAGATCGATGTCGGCGACGCCGTCCGCGTAGGTGAGGCAGAACGTGCCCGCCGCAAGAGCCTCGGAGGCGCGAGCGACGCGCCCGCCGGTCGGGGTGTCCTGCCCGGTGTCGAGGCAGACGATCTCGAGCTCTCCACCCCAGTCCTCCGCCGTCACGAAGTCCTCGATCATCTCGCCGAGGTATCCGGTCAAAAGGACGAACCTGCGGAAACCCTGCGCGGCGTAGATATTGATGACGTGCCAAAGGATCGGCTTCGAGCCGATCTCGACCAGCGCCTTCGGGATCGCGTGGGTCTGTTCGCGCAACCGGGTGCCCCTGCCACCGCAGAGGATCGCGACGGGGATATCCGCCGCTGACGGGGAGCTAGCGCCCACCGGCGACGGCCGGAAGGATCGTCACTTCGTCCCCGTCGCTCAGCTCCGTCTCGAGCCCGTCCTGGAAGCGAATGTCCTCGCCGGACACGTAGACGTTGACGAAGCGGCGGAGGGTGCCGTCCTCGGTGATGCGCTCACGGAGTCCGTCGTGCTGGTTGAAGACGGCGTCGAGCGCCTCCCCGACGGTTCCGCCCTCGACCTCGACCTCTCCCTCGCCGCCGGTGGCAGGGCGAAGCTGACTCGGAATCTTGACTTTGACGGCCATCGCGCGGGAATCTAGCGCAGCTCAGGCGGGAGCGGTCGCAGCGAGCGCCTCGTCGAGCGAGGCGATCTGCGGCTCGATCTCGTACATGTGATGGCCCTCGCGCACGGCGTCGAGGGTCTTCAGGCCCTCGCCCGTGATGTACGCGACCACGCGCTCGTCCCGCGAGATGTCGCCGCGCTCCGCCAGCTTCGCGAGCGTCGCGATCGTCACGCCGCCGGCGGTCTCGGTGAAGATGCCGGTGGTCTCGGCCAGCAGGCGGATGCCCGCGCGGATCTCGTCGTCGGTCACCTGATCGACGCTCCCGGCTGTCTGCTTCGCCAGCTCGAGCGCGTACGGGCCGTCGGCGGGATTGCCGATCGCCAGCGACTTGGCGATCGTGTCGGGCTTCTGCGGCTTGCACACGTCCCAGCCCTCGGACCAGGCGGTCGCGACGGGCGAGCAACCGGTCGCCTGTGCGCCGTTGAACGTGGGCAGCTCACCCGAGACGAGGCCGAGTTCGAGCCATTCCGTAAAGCCGCGCCCGATCTTCGTGAACAGGGACCCGGACGCGATCGGCGCCACGACGCGGTCCGGAAGGGTCCAGCCGAGCTGCTCGACGGTCTCGTAAGCGAGGGTCTTGGATCCCTCCGCGTAGTAGGGGCGAAGGTTGACGTTCACGAACGCCCACGGGCGCTCCTCGCAGAGCTCGGTGCAGAGCCTGTTGACGTCGTCGTAGTTGCCGCGCACGCCGATGAGGTTCGTCCCGTAGACGCCGGTGGCGAGGAGCTTCTGCTCCTCGAGGTTCGACGGCACGAAGACGTAGGAGTCGAGCCCGGCAGCGGCCGCGTGGGCGGCGACAGCGTTGGCGAGATTCCCCGTGGAAGCGCACGCAACCGTCCCGAATCCCAGCTCCTGAGCCTTCGCGACGGCGACCGCCACGACGCGGTCCTTGAACGAGTGGGTGGGGTTGGCGGCGTCGTTCTTCACCCAGAGCTCGCCCAGGCCGAGGCGCTCGGCAAGCCTGTCCGCCCTGACGAGCGGCGTCAGCCCCGGCTCGAGCGGATCCCTGGGCCGATCGGAGAACGGCAGGAAGTCCGCATAACGCCAGATCCCGGCCGAGCCGGCCTGGATCTTCCGCTTGAGCTCGGCGGCGTCGGCGGTCCCGAAGTCGTAGGCGACCTCGAGAGGCCCGAAGCACGACTCGCAGAAGTAGCGGGCCTCGAGCGGGTAGTCCGTCTTGCACTCCTTGCACCTGAGGGTGGTGGGTGCCATATGTCTAGATCCTCCAGTCCGGTCGGTCGTTTGAAACGAAAAAGACCTCTGCTTTCGTAAACAGAGGTCCTGACCGGACTTCCGTTCACATCTCCCAGGCTCGTCGCCTGCTGGAATTGGCACCTCGCTCGGATCCGAAGATCTCCGTTGGTTGCCGGGGTTTCATAGGGCCAGTCCCTCCACCCCTCTGGATGCAGCGGTTATGTGCAAGGGATCGTACCAATGGTGCGGACGCCTGACAAGCGGGGTAATCTGCTTAAACGATGCCCCGCGACGCGACACCCGAGCCGGCCGATGCCGAGCCTTCCGAAGCCGAGACTGCGTCGCCCCTCCCGGGCGTCAATCGCCCCTGCGGCGACTGACCAGCAGGAACGCACCCCGCGCGTCGAGGTAATCGACCACGGCGGCTTCCGCTGGGTCAACATCGAGCGCCCGGGGCAGCTCGAGGCGGGCTGGCTCGAAGAGCACTTCGACTTTCACCCCCTCGACCTCGAGGACGTCCTCTCGCGCAACCAGCGCCCGAAGATCGACGAGTACCCCGACTACCTCTTCATCGTCCTCCACTTCCCGGTCTTCGACCGCGCCGTAGGGCGCCTGAACGCGGGCGAGCTCGACCTCTTCGTCGGGCGCGACTACATCGTCACGATCCCGAACACGCCGCTCCAGCCGGTCGAGTACCTGTTCGAGCGCTGCCGCCAGAAAGAGGAGCTGCGCGAACAGCTCTTCTCCAGGGGGTCCGGCTTCCTGCTCTACAGGATCGTCGACGACGGGTTCGACTACTGCTTCCCGATGCTGCGGAAGATCGGCAACAAGCTCGACGCGGTCGAGGACGAGATCTTCGAGGGCGCCGCCGAGGAGGTCGTTCGCGACATCTCGAACGTCAAGCAGGAGATCATCAACTTCCGCAAGGTGATCCGCCCTCAGCGCGCCGTGCTCCGCGACCTCGAGAACTCCAAGCAGCGCTTCCTCGCTCCGCCCGAGGGCGAGGAGCTCGAGATCTACTTCGACGACATCGGCGACGCGCACGAGCGGATCTGGGACATGCTCGAGAACTACAAGGAGGTGGTCGAGGCCCTCGAGGACACGAACGAGTCGGTCATCTCCCACCGGGTCAACGAGATTCTGCGGGTGCTCACGTCGATCAGCGTCATCGTCCTGCCGCTGACCCTCGTTGCATCGATCTGGGGCATGAACGTCGGCGTCCCGGGCGAGGGCGACTCCGAGGACTTCTTCGCCGTCGTCGCGGCGATGGCCGTGCTTCTCTTTGGGATGCTCGCGTTCTTCAAGCGTCGCGGCTGGCTCTAGGGCGCGCGCCCTAGGATGGCGCTGTGTGCGTGTATTTGACGCGGTGCCGTAAGGCAACGCGAAAAGCAGGTGGAAAGTGTGTCTAAGGACTACATCTGGGCGCCGTGGCGCCTCAAGTACGTGAAGGACGCCTCAAAGGACCTCGAGGAGCAGTGCATCTTCTGCGCCAAGCCCGCGGAGGGCGCTGACGCCGAGAACCTGATCGTCCACCGCGGAGCGCGCTGCTTCGTGATCCTGAACCTCTACCCGTACACGAACGGGCACCTGATGGTGGCCCCCTTCGAGCACGTCGGCCGCATTCAGGACATCCAGGCGGAGACGACGGCCGAGATGATGGCCCTTGCGCAACGGGCGATCTCGGTCCTGCAGGCCAAGTACGAGCCGCACGGCTTCAACGTCGGCTTCAACCAGGGCCGCGTGGCCGGAGCCGGGGTCGAGCACCACATCCACATGCACGTGGTCCCGCGCTGGGGCGGCGACACGAACTTCATGCCGGTCCTCGCCGACACGCGTGTCATGCCGCAGACGCTCGAGCAGACCTATGAAGCATTGGAGGGTGAGCTCGGATGACCGGCGTCAAGCCCGAGATCTTCAAGGCCTACGACATCCGCGGCCTCTACGGATCGGACCTCGACGGGGACACCGCGTTCCTGATCGGCCGCGGCTTCGCACGGGTCCTGGCGGATCTCCGCGGCAAGCCGGCCGACGAGCTTCGCGTCGGCCTGGGCCGCGACATGCGCCTTCAGGCTCCCGAGATGGCCGGGCGCATCGCCGAGGGACTCGTCGCGGAGGGCTGTGAGGTCCTCGACGCCGGGATGGTCGGGACCGAGATGCTCTATTTCCTGGTCGGCTCCCGCGGCCTCGACGGAGGGGCGATGGTCACGGCCTCCCACAACCCCAAGGCCTATGCGGGCGTAAAGCTCGTCCGGGAGGGGGCGCTGGCGCTCTCGGGCGATGCCGGAATCCAGGACATCCGCCGGAAGATCGAAGCAGGGCTGCCCGAGGCGCCAGGCGGTGGGTCGGTGTCGGAGGTCGACATCTATCCGGACTTCCAGGCGCACGCCATGACCTTCATCGAGCCCGGCCTCGTCAAGCCGCTCAAAGTGGTGCTCGACGGAGGCAACGGAATGGCCGGGCCGATGGCCGGGCCCCTGCTCGACCGGCTTCCGCTCGACGCGATCAAGACCTACTGGGCGCCGGACGGCAATTTCCCCGATCACGAGCCGAACCCCCTCCTTCCCGAGAACCGCCAGTTCGTGATCGACCGCGTGCGGTTCGAGGGCGCCGCGCTGGGAATCGCCTGGGACGGCGACGCCGATCGCTGCTTCTTCATCGACGACCAGGGCGAGTTCGTGGACGGCGACTTCCTCACAGCTCTGCTCGCAAAGCAGGTCCTCCGCAAGGAGCCAGGCGCCACGATCCTCTACGACGTCCGCGCATCGCGGGCGGTGCCGGACACCGTGACGGAGCACGGCGGAACGCCGCAGATCAACCGGGTCGGCCACGCCTTCTTCAAGATCGCCATGCGGGAACACGGGGGCGCGTTCGGAGGCGAGGTATCCGGGCACTACTACTTCCACGACTTCTACTCGGCGGACTCGGGGACGATCCCCGCGCTGCTCGTCCTCGAGCTGCTCTCCGTCGAGGACAAGCCGCTCTCAGAGCTCGTCGCGGAGCTGCGCTCCCGCTACTTCATCTCGGGCGAGATCAACTCGGAGGTTGCCGACCCTCAGGCGAAGATGAAGGAGATCGCCGACTCCCATCCCGACGCGGAGGTCATGTGGATGGATGGCGTTTCCGTGGACTACCCGGATTGGCACTTCAACGTGCGCCCTTCCAACACAGAGCCGCTCCTTCGCCTCAACCTCGAATCGCTCGTCTCGCGCGAAGACATGGAGACGAAGCGCGACGAGATCCTCGCGCAGATCCGTGACGCCTGAGGAGGCCCTGGAGCGCGCCCGCGACGCGGGCATCCACACCCTGCGCATCCCCACGCCGTTCGCCGTCGGGCGCGTGAACTGCTACCTGATCGAGGACGAGCCCCTCACCCTGGTCGACACTGGCCCGAACTCAGGCAAGGCGCTCGATGAGCTTCAGAACCAGCTGAAGGCGCTGGGCCACTCGATCGACGACATCGAACTGGTGGTGCTCACCCACCAGCACATCGACCACGTCGGGCTCGTCGAGATCATCGTGGAGCACTCCGGCGCGCAGGTGGCCGCGCTGGACAAGGCGGTGCGCCGACTTGCCAACTTCTCCGAAGACGCCGAGCTCGACGATCGCTTCTCCGCCGAGTTGATGCTCCGCAGCGGCATCCCCGAGAACGTCGTCGTCGCATTGCAGGGCGTGTCGCGGAGCTTCCGGGCGTGGGGCTCCCGAGCGACCGTCACCCGCCCCCTCGCGGATGGCGAGACGCTCAAGCTCTATGACCGAAAGCTCGAAGTGCACCACCGCCCCGGCCACAGCCCGTCGGACACCGTCTTCTGGGACTCCGAGCGGAAGATCCTGATCGCCGCGGACCACCTCATTGCCCACATCTCATCGAACCCCTTGATCACCCGGCCCCTCGACGGATCCGAAGAGCGGACGCAAGCCCTGGTCAGCTACCGGGAGTCCCTCTTGAAGACGCGCGAGATGCCGGCCGAGATCGTGCTGCCGGGCCACGGCGACCCGATCACCGACCATGTCTCGTTGATCGACGAGCGGATGCGGATGACGGAGCGGCGAAAGGACAAGATCTGGAAGATCATCTCCGAGCAGCCCCGCACCGGCCACGAAATCGCCCAGGCGCTCTGGGGCAACGTGGCGGTCACGCAGGCCTTCCTGACCCTCTCGGAGGTGATCGGCCATGTCGACCTTCTGATGAACGAGGGCATGGTTCGGGAAGTCGCCGACGGGGAAGTCGTGCGCTATGAAGCCGTCTGCCACGATTGAGGCCCACATGGAGGCCTCGACGAGACTTTCTGATACGGCTTCGGCTCAGAGCGCCAAGACGAATGGCGGCGCTCGGCGCCCGCACAAGAAGCGGATGCTGGTCATCGTCAACCCGTATGCGACGACGGTCTCGGACCGACTGAAGAACCTCGTCGTCTACGCGCTTCAGGGCCGCTACCAGGTCGAGGCGGTCATGACGGAGGCGCAGAACCACGCCACCGAGATCGGGCGCGAAGCGATCGACGGCGGATACGACGTTGTCGTGGCCTTCGGCGGCGACGGCACCCTCAACGAGGTTGCCCACGGGCTGGCCGGCACGGACGTTCCGGTCACGATGCTCCCGGGAGGCTCGACCAACGTCGTCTGCCGCAGCCTCGGCATCCCTGCCGACGTGGTCGACGCGACCGAGCACCTCCTGGGCCTCGCGGACGACTTTCAACCGCGCAAGATCGACCTGGGGCTTGCGAGCGGCCGCCACTTCGTCTTCGCCTGTGGCGCCGGCCTCGACGCCATGGTCGTGAAAAGGGTTGATGCCCACCCGAAGCTGAAGACGAGGTTCGGCGAGTGGTACTACACGTACGCAGCGGTGACCGGCTTCAACCGCCACTACCTGATGGGGACGCCGGCGCGCCTCCGCCTGCGCTCCGAGCAGGGCGAGGTCGAGGGGATCACGACCGTCGCTCAGAACTCCGATCCGTTCACCTATTTCGGCAACCGCGAGGTGAGGGTCTGCGAGGACATCGCCATCGACAACGGGACCATGTCCGTCGCGATGCTGAAGCGCGCCGCCCTTCGCGACATGCCGACCGTCATGGCGCGCTGCCTGTCCACAACCGGCCGCTATCGCGCCGTGGACCATCGCCAGATCGAGCACTTCGCCGGCCTTCGTGAGGCGCGCGTCGACTCGCTCACCACGGACGAGGCGGGGAACACGATCCCGTTCCCGGTCGAAGTGGACGGGGACTACATCGGCGATCACGAGTCGCTCGAGCTGGGCATCGCCCCCGCCGCCTTGACGATCATTGCCTGAGGGCTGCCTGTTCTGCCGGATCGCCGCCGGCGAAGAGCCCGCGCACGTGGTGCTGGACGACGGGCTCTTCTTCGCGTTCCTCGACTCGAGGCCGCTCTTCCACGGCCACACCCTCCTCGTGCCTCGCGACCACCACGAAACCCTGGGTGACCTTCCTGCCGAGCTGGTCGGCCCCTACTTCGAGCGCGCCCAGCGCCTGTCCGTGGCGGTCAGGGACGCGATGGGTGCGCAGGGCTCCTTCGTCGCCATGAACAACGTCGTCTCCCAATCCGTTCCCCACCTTCACTGCCACGTGGTGCCGCGGGTGAAGAAGGACGGCCTTCGCGGCTTCTTCTGGCCGCGTACTAAGTACGAGTCGGAAGACGTGGCCGCCGCTGTCGCGGAGCGGGTGCGCGCGGAGCTGGCTTCCGGAGTCAGCGGATGAGCATCCGTGCCGCGCTCAGGCGCGAATCTTCGCCTCGTTAGAGCGGCGGTAGCCGATCGCGTGGGCGAACATGCCCATGGCGTCCACTCCCCGGAAGGCCGCCTCCTCGAAATGGCGGCCGGCCAGGTTGCCGGCGATGTCCTTCCCGCAGTGGACGAGCCCGGGCACCAAGGGCCAGGCCGGCGCCGACCCGGGATAGCGGTCGTTGAGCCACCGGGCGCCGGCCGCGTACCGCGCGATCGAGCCCATGAGATCCGGCAGCGACTCGCGATGAAGGTGGATGACGACCGCGTCCGGGCGCCGCTCGATCCTCCACCCCGCATCCACCAGGCGCCGGCACAGGTCCACGTCCCCGCCCGAGCGGATGCCTTCGGCGAAGCCGCCGATCTCGTCGAACGCCGCGGCTCGCACAGCCAGGTTTGCAGTGGCCGCCGCGTCCTCCGCCGTGTGGAGCCCGCCCTCCTGGTCCAGGAAGCCGCGGTCGCTCGCATAGCGGGCAAGGAAGTGGGACTGGCCGGGGTCGGAGCGCACCGTGCCCGCAAGAGCGCCAACGTCGTCCGCGGGCCGCTCGGCGAAATAGGCGTCGAGCAACCGGGGGACCGGCACACAGTCCGAGTCGGTGAAGACGAGCCACCGCTCCTCCTCATCCGCGCGAGTGGCGTCTGAGGCCGAAGGGTCCGGACTGTGTCGACGCTCGCCTCCTGATGCGGCAGCGGCTCCGGCGTTTCTCGCGTGATAGGACGACCGCTCCTTGGTTGCCCGGACGACGCGGACGCCTCGCGACCCTCGCGAAAGCACCCCTCGGCCGAGTTGTCGGCGACGATCAACTCGTCGCCTTCGCTCAGCTCCAGCTCCCCCAGCGACCGCGCCAGCCGTTCCGCGTCGCTCCGCGTCGCCCGCGAAGGGGACGACCACGCTGATCCCCGGTCTCGGCACTCCGGCTCTAGGCGCCCGGGGTGACGCGGTACGCGTCGAAGACGCCGTCGACGTGCCGCAGGCGCGAGACGCACTGGCGCAGCTGGTCGGAGTCGCCGACCTCGACCACGAAGCGGTTCTTGACCATCGGGTGCTTGGTCGAGCAGCGTGCCTCGATGATGTTGACGCCGCTCTCGGAGAAGCTCCGGGAGAGGTCTTCCAGGAGCCGGGCCCGGTCCCACGCGTCGATCTCGAGCTCGACGCGATAGGAGGCCTCGTTGCCCCCCTCCCACGCAACGTCCGTGAAGCGCTCCGGCGCCTTCTTGAGCGCCTTGACGTTCTTGCAGTCCTCGCGGTGGATGGTGATGCCCCGACCGAGCGAGACGTAGCCCACGATCGGATCGCCGGGGACCGGGCGGCAGCATTTCGCAAGCCGCACCATGACGTCGGAAGCGCCCTGGACCTCGATGCCGTAATCGGATGCCTCCTGCGTCCTTCGCTGGCGCTCGTCGCGGCCCTCGAGCACGCCCGCAAGCCGCGCCTCGGTTTCGTCTCCGGCGACGGCCTCGCCGCCCTTCAGGCGCTGCATGACCTTGTTGACGATCGTCTTGGCGGAGATCTTGGAGCCGCCGAGGGCCACGTAGAAGTCGTCGGCCTTCCGGAAGCCCGTCTCGCGGATCACGTCGGCCAAGAGCGGCGAGCCGGCGATGCGCTGCGGCGGCAGGCCTTGCTTTCGCAGCGCGGTCTGCAGCTCCTCGCGGCCGCGGCGCTCGGCGTCCTCGCGCTTCTCGCGTGTCAGTGCGGCCCGGATCTTGTTGCGGGCGCGGCTGGTCCGGACGACGCTCAGCCAGTCGCGTGAAGGCGCGCGCTCGCCCTTTGAAGTCAGCACCTCCACGATGTCGCCCGACTTCAGCTGGTAGTGGAGCGGCACGATCTTGCCGTTGACCTTCGCGCCCACGCAGCGGTGCCCGACATCCGTGTGGACGGCGTACGCAAAGTCGAGGGGCGTCGAGCCGGCGGAAAGGTTCTTCACCTCGCCCTTCGGGGTGAACACGAAGACCTCGTCCTCGAAGAGGTCGACCTTGAGCGACTCGAGGAACTCGGCCGACTCCTGCTCGCCTTCCTCCTCGAGGAGCTGGCGGAGCCAGGTCATCTTCTCCCGAGCCTCGTCGGCGGGGTCCTTGCTGCCCTTCTTGCCGTTCGGAGACTCCTTGTAGAGGACGTGACCCGCGATCCCGTACTCGGCGATCCGGTGCATGTCCGGGGTGCGGATCTGAATCTCGAGCGGCCTGCCCTCGGGCCCGATCACCGTCGTGTGAAGCGCCTGGTAGAGGTTGAGCTTGGGCGTCGCGATGAAGTCCTTGAACCGGCCCGGCAGCGGCTTCCAGATCGAGTGGGTGATCCCGACCGCGCCGTAGCAGTCCTTCACCGAGCCGACAATGACCCGCATCGCCGTGAGGTCGTAGATCTCGTTGAACTCGCGGCCCTTCTTGGTCATCTTCGCGTAGATCGAATAGAAGTGCTTGGCGCGCCCAGAGATCTCCGCCTCGATCCCGACGTCGGCGAGCTCCTGGGCAAGGAAGTCACCCGCCGCGTCGACGTATGCCTCGCGCTCGTTCCGCTGCTGAGCCACCAGCTTCTTGATCTCTTCGTACTTGCGCGGGTGAAGACGCTGGAAGGCGAGATCCTCGAGCTCCCATTTGATCGCGTGGATCCCGAGCCGATGGGCGAGCGGCGCGTAGATCTCGAGCGTCTCGCGCGCCTTCTCGAGCTGCTTCTGCTTCGGCATCGCGGACAGCGTCCGCATGTTGTGAAGCCGGTCCGCGAGCTTGATCAGGATGACCCGGACGTCCGTGGCCATCGCGACCATCATCTTCCGGTAGTTCTCCGCCTGGTTCTCGTCGCGGCTCTGGAAGGTGATGCCCGTCAGCTTGGTGACGCCGTCGACCAGCCCCGCAATGGCGTCCCCGAAGAGCTCGCGCACCTCGTCGAGGCTCGCCGAAGTGTCCTCGACCGTGTCGTGGAGAAGGGCAGCGCAGAGCGTCTCGGTGTCCAGGCGAAGCCCGGCGCAGATCTTCGCCACCTCGACCGGGTGCGTGATGAAGTCCTCGCCGGAGCGGCGGCGCTGGTCTGCGTGGCGCTCGCAGGCGAACGCGAACGCGTGCTCCACGGCACGCCGCTCGAGCGTCTCGGTCCCAGCGTCCGTGTGCTCCTCCACGACCGCGAAGAGGTCACCCAGCAGCGCGCGCTCATCGTCCGTGAGCGCCTTCGTGTACTCGTCATCCGGCAGGGCCGCGCGAGCGCCATTGGCGTCGGCGCCGACCCGCGTGTGCCCCGCGGGCTCGGGCTCGGCGCCTTCTACGCCGCTGCTTCGAGCGGGCTCGAGCTCAGTCTCTCCGGGTGGTTCAGGAATCGGACGCACTCCTCGTTGGCTTTTTCGATGAGGCGAAAGCTCATCGACGATGAGAGATCGCCCCTGACCGAGGATACGGCCTCAACGCTGAACGCAGAGCCATTCCGAGCGACCCGCACGACGCCGATCTCGGCCAGCGCGCGGATGGCGAGCCCGCACGCTTCGGGCGACCTTCCCGCGCCGCCGGTGCCACACAGGGCAACTCGCAGGCCCGCCGGCTCGAGCGGCGCGCCCGGCTCGCGGATCGCGCGATACGCGCTCGCGAGCGCCTTGCGGTCCGGCAGGGCGGCGGCGATCGCCCCCAGCGAGAGCTCACGCTTCGATGCGAGCATGTGCAGGTAGCCGTCGCCCGCCGACACCAGGCTCTCCATCACTGGGTGTGGCGCCGGATCGGCCAGGACCACGTGCGTGAACAGCTCCACCAGGCCTGGCTCGAGGCTGAGCGCTCCCCAGTCGACGAGCGCGACGCCGCTCCCTTCGGCGATCTCCTTCGCCTTCTCGACGCCGAGCGGGATGGAGCCCCGCGATGCAACGATCGCCGTCTCTCCTCCGCCGTAGCGACCCGGATTGACCGCGCTTTCGACGATGCCGCGGCGCCAGAGCGCGTCGGCGCAGACAACGAGCACGGGCTCGCCGCTCGACGCCAGCTCGCCGATCACGGCTGAGCCCGATGCGGCCCGCCGGTCGACGACGGCGCGCGTTCCGGCCGGAACCAGTCCGGGATCGACGCCGGGAAAGCTCGAGCGGCTGTCCAAGGCGGCCCCGAGGCGCTCGGCGAACTCCCCATCCGCTGCACGCCACGCGTCGCCTTCGGCTGCGGTGACCGGGTCGTAGAGCGCGCCGAGCACCGCTCGCGGCTCGGTCGCGCCGTTCCATTCGTTCAACTCCAGGCGGATGGTCGCGTCGGCTGGGCCCTGGGCGGCGCGGGTGGCGAGGGTGCCGCCGACGCCGAACGCGACCCCGCGCACCTGGCCAGGTCCACCCCGGAGAGTGAAGCGCGCGTGCCGCTCCTCTTCACCCATCGGGCGCACGTCATCGACGCGGGCGCCGGGCACGACCAGCCGGACCTCTGGATTCCCCATGCCGAAGGGGCCGATCCGCGCCATCTGTGTTGCGAGTTCATGGCCGAGAGCCTCGGACCCGACTACCGCGTCGACCTCCTCGACTCTCGAGGGCGGCTCTTCCGGCAGTAGCTGCGCGCAGTGAGCCGTGAGGCAGTCGCGAAAGGCCTCCAGGTTCGCGGCCTCGATCTCGAGTCCGGCGGCCGCGCGGTGGCCGCCGAAGCGGAGCAGGCTCTGCGAGCACGCACGAAGGGCTCCGAGGAGGTCGAAGCCCGGAACGCTGCGGCCGGAGCCCTTCCCGCGGCCATGCTCGTCCATCGCGATCAGGATCGCGGGCCGCATGTGCCGTTCCGCCATCCGGGACGCGCAGATGCCGACGACCCCCGGGTGCCACCCCTGGCCCCACAGCACGATTGCCGCGGCCGGCTCGCGCTCGGCTTCGAGCTCGGCAAGTTGGCGATTCGCGTCCGCCAGGACCTCGCGCTCTGTTTCGCGCCGGTCGTGGTTGGCTCGATCAAGCTCGACGGCAATCTCGGCCGCGCGCTCGGGATCCTGGCCAAGGAAGAGCTCGACGGCCGCGTCCGCCCTGTACAGGCGACCCGCCGCGTTGATGCGCGGGGACAGCCGGAACCCGACGTCCGACTCGCAAACCCGTTCTGGGGCGACCTTCGAGACCTCCATCAGCGCGCGCAGTCCGAGGCGGGGCGAGCGGCGCATGAGCTCGAGGCCGCGCCTGACCAGCGAGCGGTTCTCGCCGAGGAGCGGCACCATGTCCGCGATGGTCGCCAGCGCGACCAGATCAAGATCGCGCTCGGCGCGCTCGACGCCCAGGAGCGCCGCGGCCACCTTGTGGGCGACGCCGGCCGCGCAAAGATCCGGGCACGGGTAGCCGGAGACGACCGGATGGACGATGGGGCAGTCCGGCAGCGCGCCGCCGGGCTGGTGGTGGTCCGTGACGATCGTGTCCATGCCGAGGCCCTTCGCGTGCTCGACCTCTTCGACCGAGGTGATGCCACAGTCGACCGTGATCAAGAGCCCCGTGCCCCGCGACGCCAGAAGATCGATCGTGGCGGAGCTGAGCCCGTAGCCGTCGTCGACCCGGCTGGGAATGAGCCAGTCGCACTCGGCGCCGAGCTCGCGGAGAGCCCCCACGAGGATCGCTGTCGAGGTCACTCCGTCGACGTCGTAGTCGCCGTGGACGGTGATGCGCCTGCCCTCCGAGATGGCGGCGCGGATCAGCGTTTTGGCCGCGTCCATCCCCTTGAACTCGGATGGTTCGTGACGCTCGTCCGCCGCCAGGAACTCGCGTGCGCCCTCGACCGTGCGATGCCCGCGGCGGACGAGCGCGATCCCGACCGGCTCCGGGACCTCCAGCTCACGGGCGATCTCGGCCGCCTCGGTGTACGAATACGGGGCCAGGCGAAAGCTCTTTTGGCCCTTGGCCCAGGCGGAGGTACTCACCGACTCAGGCTAGGCGCGGGAGGGGACGGAATCGCCCCCGTGCGCTAGGGCAGCGGCTCGAGGTACGGATCGTGCTCCGCCCGGGAGCCGATCACATACAGGAGCCAGACTCCCAGGAGGGTGCCCGGCACGGCGAAGAGGACCGTTTCGATGCCCGTCTCGCCGACGCTCTCGCCCAGCGCGATCTGCGCGATGGCGCCCGTGATCATCGCTCCGGCGACCGCACCCAGGAGCGCGCCGACGATCCCGCCCCAGAAGCGATCCGGGAAAAAGACCGTGAAGTGCCAGAGGGCGACGCCCACCGTGAACCAGACCAGGACTGCCATCAGCGGTGCCTCCCGTGCTTCTTCCGGCGCTTCTGGCGTTGGCGACGGCGCTCCCGCTGCGCGGCCTCCCGCTCCGAAAGTGCGGGATCGGCGCTGTCGCCCGCGGACCCGGCGCCATCCGTCTCGGGGCCGCCCTGTGTGCCCGCCATGGGCTCCGAGCCGTCGGTGCCGTCGCCGGGCAGGGGCCCGGTTTCGGGCGCGCCCGTGGGCGTCGAGGCGTCGGAGGCGTCCGCCGGGACCTCGGTTGCGACGGGCGGCCCGCCGCCGATCAGCTTGCGCTCGGCGCCCTCTCCGACCTCGCCATGGCCCTCGACTCGCGCGACGACGTTGTCCTCGGGGAAGACCGGCACGTAGCCCATCGTCTCTTTGATGTGGTGACGGCGGGCGCGGTAGGTCGGCTCGCGCTCCTTCCACTCCGTCAGGACGGGCGCGGCGATGAAGATCGAGGAGTAGGTACCGGAAGCGATTCCGATCATCATCGCGATCGCGAATCCCCGCAGCGTCTCATCGCCGAAGATCAGCAGCATGCCGACCAGGAAGACGGTCGAGAGACCGGTGATGAGAGACCGGGTCAGAACCTCGGCCATCGAGCGGTTGACGATCTGCGAGAAGGCGGCCCGCGGCATGCGCGGCACGTTCTCTCGAATGCGGTCGAACACGATGATCGTGTCGTACATCGAGTAGCCCAAGATGGTGAGGAAAGCCGCCACGGTCGCGCTGGTCACCTCCAGGCCCGCAAGGGCGTAGATGCCGCCCGTGATCAGGATGTCGTGGAAGAGCGCGATCAGCACGGGCACGGCGTATTTGGCCTCGAACCGGATGGCCACGTAGGCCGAGATCACGAGCAGGGAGAGGATCAGCGCCTTGACGGCGTTCTCGGCGACCTGCTGGCCGAACGTGGGCCCCACGGACTCGTTCTGGAACCCCTGATCATCGCCTTCGAGCCCGAATTCGTCGGACAGCGCGGTCTGCACGGCGGGCGCCTGATCCGGTGGGATCTTCGCCTGCATCTGGATCACGTTCGCGCCGAAATCCTCGTTCTCCACCGACTGGATCTCGGCCGACTCGATGCCGTCGATGCCCGCGTCGTTGAGAGCCGATCTGACGTCTTCCGCGCTGGCGTCCTCAGCCAGGGCGGCCGTGATCCGCGTGCCGGATTCGAAGTCGATGCCCAGGTTGAGCTGCTGTGTTGAGAAGGCGATGGCGCCGATCGCGAGGATCACTCCCGATGCCGAGAAGAAGTACTTCGACATCCCCGTGAAGTCGAATTTCCACTCCATCTGCCGCTCCGCGGCCCCCAGGAGGCGGGCCGAGCGCAGCATGGGCGAGCGGCCTAGTACCGCCAGGAAGGCCTGAGTGAAGAGGACCGCCGTGAACAGCGAGACGATCGTGCCGATCCCGAGCGTGAACGCGAAGCCCTTGACTCCGGCGCTTGCCAGCACGAAGAGGATGAACGCCGTGAGCAATGTGATGACGTTCGCGTCGACGATCGTCGCGATGCCCTTGCGATAGCCCTGGCTGATCGCCGACAGCGTCGAGCGCCCGAGCCGGAGCTCCTCCTTTATTCGCTCGAAGATGACGATGTTGGAGTCGGCGGCGACTCCGATTGTGAGGATCAATCCCGCGATGCCCGGCAGGGTCAGGGTGATCGGGATGATCTTGATCATCGCGAGATAGAAGAGGGCGTAGACGGCGAGGCCGAGAGCGGCCACCAGGCCGAGGAAGCGATAGTAGGCCAGCAGGAAGAGCAGGACGAGGACGAGGCCCGCGATCATCGCCGTGATCGCTCCGTCGAGAGCGTCCTGGCCCAGGGTCGCCGAGACCGTCGACTGGTTGATCAGGGCGAGCTCGACGGGCAGGGCTCCGATCCGCAGGAACTCGGCGAGGTCCTGCGCCTCGGTGATGTTGAAGTTGCCCGAGATCTGAGCGCCCGTGTCGCCCGAGATGCCGGTCGGGTTCTCCTTGAAGTTGATGATCGGGCGCGAGACGATCTCGCCGTCGAGCACGACGGCGAACGAATCGGAGATGTTGGCCGCCTGCTCGACCGTGATGCCCGCCAGGTTGGCCCCGGCCGCCAACTGGCCGCGCTGGGCGATCCTTTCCGTGACCTCGGCGAAGGCCTTCTGACCCTCGTCGGTGAAGTCGAATGTGACGTTGGGGGCATTCGAGACCGGATCGAAGTTCTGCTCCGGGTTGCGGATGTCGTCGCCGGTCACCTCGGGGCGGTCGCGGAGGAGGAACCAGCCGCGAAGCCCCGTCTCCGACTCGTCGTTCTCGGTCGCCGGGTCGTCGGCCGGGGCCTCCTCGCGCAGGACGACGTAGCCCTGTGGGACCTCCTCGACGATCGAGCCCTCGGGCTGCTCGCCGTCGAACTTCAGGTACAGGTCCTGCTCCTGCGATACGGGGCCGGCCAGGAGCTCGAGCGTGTTCTCGTCGAAGAGGTAGTACTGGCCCTCGTGGGTGCAGAGGGGCTCGCCACCCTTCTCGAAGCACTCGGGGTCCTGCTTCTGAGAGGCGATGACGGCGTCGTAGAGGCGGTTGAACGGCCGCTCCTCCGCACTGGGCAGGTCCGGGTTCGGCGCGATTACGTTCGGCTCGAAGTCGTAGAAAGAGAGCTGCGACGTCTGGCCGACCTGGTCGATCGCGTCCTGGGCGTTTTGGACCTCCGGCAGGCTGATCGAGATCTGGTCCGCTCCGATTCGCGAGATCTCGGGCTCTGAGACGCCCAGCGCATCGACGCGCTCGCGAATGAGGTCGACGGAGCGATCCACGTCCTCGACGTTGATCGTCGTGTTTGGGCCGGTGCCCCGCGCCTCATAGACGAGCTCCGTGCCGCCGGCCAGGTCGATGCCCTGGCGCGTCGGCTTCGACGTGACCGCGTAGGCCGACGCGATGACGAGCACCAGAACGAGGCCGAGGACGATGAAGCTGCGCCTACGCGAACCCATCGTCAGACGACCCCTGCAGGGCTGATTTTGCCCGGACCCATGGCTATGAACCTACTCAGGGGTGAGGACCAGCAAGAGCCCGCCGTCATCGTCGTATGCAGGGAAGACATCGGCGACGGCCTCGGCGGGTAGATCCCCTTCTGCGTTGACCTGAACCCGGCGGCCGAGAGAGCGCACGCCCCACTCGAGCGTGGTCCCGATCGGGTCGGCCTCGCCGTTTTCCGTCGGCGGCGCTTCGGGGACGTCGTCGCCCCCCTTCCACTCCAGTCCCAGGACGTCGCGAACCGGTCGCCCGATCACGTCCTCGTCCTTGAGGCCCGTGAGCTCGAAGCCGCCGCGGCCGACATCAAGGACGCGCCCGTCCTTGTCGCAGGTGAAGAAGGCGGCGTCAGGCGCCGGGTAGTAGTCGTCGAGGAGCTCGAAGATGAACCCCGCACCGCACTTCGCGCAACTCTTCGGCCGGTCGGAAAAGCCGGCGGTTCGCGAGTTCGAGAGCTCGCGGTTCCCACAGTTGGGGCAGATGAAGAACGGCACGCCGAAAGCGTAGCGAGAGAAGCGGCAGGGCCCTTCGCTCCCGGCGCGCCTTAACGGCGCGTTCATCCCGGCGGTCAGAACAACGTTGCGGCGCCTTCCGGCACCGCCAGGCCCATGTGCTCGTAACCCCTCTCGGTCAGGACTCTGCCGCGCGGAGTGCGCTTGATCAGGCCCTGCTGGATGAGGTAAGGCTCGTAGACGCCCTCGATTGTGTCGGTCTCCTCGTCGATCGCGTCGGCGAGCGTCGTCAGCCCCACCGGGCCTCCTGTGAACTTGACCGCGATCGTTTCCAGGATCACGCGGTCGTGCCGATCGAGGCCAGCCTCGTCGACGTCCAGCAGGCCCAGCGCTTCGGTCGCGATCTCCTGGGTCACGACCCCCGTCCCGCGAACCTCGGCGAAGTCGCGGACGCGGCGGAGGAGCCGGTTCGCCACGCGCGGCGTTCCGCGGGAGCGGGACGCGATCGCGGACTCTCCCCCGGCCTCGATCTCGACGCCCAGGATCCCCGCGGAGCGGCGGACGATCACGGCGAGGTCGTCGGGGCCATAGTGCTCCAGGCGGTGAGAGACGCCGAAGCGGTCGTGTAGCGGCTTGGAGAGCAGGCCGGCGCGCGTCGTGGCGCCGACGAGCGTGAACGGCGGCAGGTCGAGCGTGACCGTCCGGGCGCCCGCACCCTGCCCGAGGACCACCGGCAGGCGCCGATCCTCCATCGCCGGGTAGAGCGTCTCCTCGATGGCGGGGTTGAGGCGGTGGATCTCGTCGATGAAGAAGACCGAACCGGGCTCCAGCGAAGTGAGAAAGGCGGCGACATCGGCCTTGCGCTCGAGGGCCGGCGCGGCTGTGTGGACGAGGCCGGCTCCGAGCTCGGCGGCGATGATGTGGGCGAGCGACGTCTTGCCCAGCCCGGGAGGACCCGAGAGAAGGACGTGGTCGAGGGGCTCCCCCCGCCTGCGGGCCGCTTCGATGAACACCTCGAGCTGGTCCGTCACCGCTTCCTGGGCCACGAAGTCGGCCAGGCGGGGCGGGCGAAGCGAGCGGTCGAGCTCTTCGTCGCCGTCCGCGACTCGCGCCTCGGCCATCGGCTCCTCAGGCCCGATCCTGCGTACCTGCATCTCGGCGGCCGCCTCGATCGATGGGTCCGGGACGATGCCAGGGCTGCGCTCTGTCTCGCTCACTGGTTCCTGCTCCCGGTGGCCTCGGCCGCGCGGCGTAGCGCGATCGAGATCAACTCTTCGGGCGCCTCGCCCTCGGCGCCGTCGAGCAGCCGCTCGGCCTCCATCAGCGTGTAGCCGAGGCCCATCAGGCCGTCGCGCGCCAGGAGACGCGGCTCGTCGCCCCCGGCGATGGGCGCGGCGGCGGGCGCGCTCTCGAGCTCGCCCGCGACCTTCTCGCGGAGCTCGACGATGACGCGCTCGGCCGTGCGCTTGCCGACACCCTGGACGGCTTGGAAGCGTTTGGCGTCGCCCAGGGCGATTGCCTTCAGGAGCTCGCGCGGGGGCCCGCCGGAGAGGATCGCCATCGCGACCTTGGGGCCGACGCCCGAGACCGAGTTGAGGTGTAGGAAGAGGTCGCGCTCCTCCTCGGTCGCGAAGCCGAGAAGCTGCATCGCGTCGTCGCGGACGACCAGGTGGGCGTGAAGCGTCGCCTGCTTGCCGACGGCGGGGACGGACTTGAGCGTCTCGGCTGAGACGCTGAGGCGGTAGCCGACGCCGCCCGTGTCGACGACGACGTGGTCGGCCCGGCGCAGGAGCACCTCGCCTCGAACCGAGGCGATCATGCGAGCGCCTTCGCCCGGATATCTGCGCGTTGCGCAGCCTGATCGCGGGCCAGATGGCCCGCGTGGCAGATCGCGACCGCGAGAGCGTCGGCGGCGTGGTCCGAGGCCGGCGGGGCGGGCAGCCCCAGAAGCGTGCCGACCATCTGCTGGACCTGCGCCTTCGCCGCGCCGCCCGACCCGCACACCGCCATCTTCACGGCCTGGGGCGTGTAGTCGGTACAGGCGAGCCCGCGCTCGGCCGCGGCGAGCATTGCCACCCCGCGGGCCTGCCCGACCGCGAGGGCGGACTTGACGTTCTTCCCGAAATAGAGGTCCTCGAGGCCGATCGAAGCCGGCTCGTGCCATTCCATGAGCTCGCGAAGAGCGGCGTGGATCCGGCCCAGGCGCGTCTCCGGCGGCAAACCGGCAGGCGTCTCGATGACGCCGCCGTCGATTGCGCTCATGCTCGTCCCGGCCACCCTCACGACGCCGAAGCCCGTGTTGGCGAGCCCAGGGTCTATGCCCATGACTACCACCATTCCTACAGATTCTGGCCCGAGGGGCGGATGCCTCCCCGAGCCAGGCCTGAACGGCGGGCTCCGTGCCTGGCCGACCGGGAAGAGCGGCTTGGACTTGGCCTGCTCGTAGCCCCTCAGCGCTACGCCGCGGCTTCCACCTGTTCCAGGAGCTCCGCTGAGATGTCAAAGTTGGAGTGGACCTCGTCGACGTCGTCGTGGTCGTCGAGCATGTCGATCAGCCGGATGAGGCGCCGCGCCTCGGCGGCGTCGGTCACCTCGACGACGTTCTGGGGCTCCATCGCGAGCTCGGCCGACTCGATCTCGACCCCCGACTCGGTGAGCGCCTCGCGCACCGGAGTGAGGCTCTGGGGCTCGCACGTGATCTTGAGCATGTCGTCATCCACGACCACGTCCTCCGCCCCGGCGTCGATGGCGCCGATGACGTCATCCTCGCCGTACCTGCCTCCGTCGAGGAGGACGACGCCCTTCTTCGAGAACTGCCACGCGACCGAGCCGGGCTCGCCCAGGTTGCCTCCGTGGCGATCGAAGGCGTTCCGGACCTCGGAGCCGGTCCGGTTGCGGTTGTCCGTAAGGGCCTCGACCAGGAGAGCCGTACCGGCCGGCCCGTAGCCCTCGTAGAGGACCCGCTCGATGATCCCCGCCTCACCCTCGCCCGTGCCCTTGTCGATCGCGCGCTGGATGTTGTCCTTCGGCATCGAGTAGCTCTTCGCCTTCTCGATCGCGGCGGCAAGGGTGTGGTTGCCGGCCGGGTCTCCCCCGCCTTCACGCGCCGCGACCGTTATGGCGCGAGCGAGCTTGGTGAAGAGCTTGCCCCGCTTCGCGTCGGTCGCCGCTTTCTTGTGCTTGATCGACGCCCATTTGGAATGACCGGCCATGGACGGGATTCTACGAACGCCAGGATGGCGCAACTTCCGGGCCCTGCGCGTGTTCAGGAGCTTTGAAGAGCAGGGATTTGGATCGGGGATGCCAGATGCGATCGCGATGGGCGTGGGGGCCCATCGCGATTCGCTGGCCCCCGTGGGCTAGGGAAGGATCTGCGTCTGCGGGTTGAACGTCTTGCCCAGCGCCTTCACCTTGCGCTTGCCGAGCCCCTTCGCCTTGAAGAGGCCGACGCCGTAGCCGGACGAGTTCTCGTTGGTGAAGATCTTCCCGCGGAACCAGTAGCCGGACCAGATGTCCGGATTGACGCCGTCGGTCTGCTGGAGGTAGAAGCCCTTCTCCTCGGGCGCCGCGGGGTCGGAGAAGTCGACGACCGACAGACCGCCGGAGTAATACGGCGAGACCGCCACGTAGCGGTCCGAGTTCCTCATCGGAAGGATCGAGTAGTTGTGGGTCGTGCAGCGGAAGCGCTCGGCCTCCTCGGGGCTGTCGACAGGGGGCACGCGCGGCAGCGAGTAGCTGCCCTCGAGAGTTGGATTCTCGGGATCGGTGATGTCGTAGAACCACATCGCGCCGACGGGGCTCGAGGAGCTGGGAGAGCAGCCGCCACCGCCGGCCGCACCGGCGTGTTCGTCGCCGATCACCGCCATCTTGCCGTCCCAGGTGAGCTGCGCCGAGTGGTCGAGCTCGATGGCCGGGTTCTGCACGGCCGAGAGGAACTCGGGAGCCGCCGGGTCCGAGATGTCGGCGATCACGAAGGCGCCCAGGCAGGCGAACGCAGCCAGGTCCTTGGCGGGAAGCACGCCCGCGTCATGGCAGCCGATCGTGTCTGGCGTAACAGCCAGGCTGGGGATGATGTCGGTGACTCCCTCGTTCCGGGCCTTGGCTGGGTTGCCGGTCGGGAACGAAATGATCGAGATCTCGCCCTCCGGGTGGATCACCTCCGTGCAGGTGTCCACGTCGGTCAGGGGGTAGGACTGGACGTAGATGTAGCTGCGCCTGGCGCCCGGGATCAGTGTCTGGGTGTGCGATCCGCACTCGGTCTCGATGAACCCCGCTTGGCGGGGCCGGCGCGGATTGGAGATGTCGACGATCCTCAGGCCCTCCTTCTCCAGGGAGGAATCCGAGACGTCCGTCGGCGTGTTGTTGCAGACCTTGGATTCCCTGCTGTTGGACCCGGCGGAGTCAACCGAGACGAACGCGTAGTCGCCCGAGATCGTCACGTCGCCCTGTGCCGCGGGGCACCGGTGGAAGGAGATCTGCTCGAGGGACCTTCGCGACCGCTTGAAGAGCCCGATCCCGTCGTAGCTGCCGGAGACCATCAGGCGGCCACGGAAAGCGAGGTCCGAGCCTTCGGCGACACGGTCCTTGCGGACGATGACCGGATCCTGGTCGAGCTTGCGGAAGCCCGGCGAGGCGATGTCCTCCTCGCCGCCCGCGCGCTGATCGAGCGGCGCCGTGGCCTGGGAGCCAGGCATGGCGAGCGGGGTCTGGAGCACCGAGAGCAGCCCGGAGCCGTAGCCATAATCGGCGGTCCCGTACGTGTCGTGGTCCGCAGAGGCCGGCGCGGCGGCGATCAGCGAGATTGCAATTGCGGCGAGGGATATCCGGAATGAGGTCATCGCGGCGACCATAAAAGAGCGGGTCGCGCGGATGCGCCGGTTCCCCTAGGGCTTGAAGACGCCGTCCTCCTGGAAGAGCTGGCCGTCGATCTCGATCCGGCCCCCTTTGCGAAGATCGCAGACGAGGTCGGTGTGAACGGCGCTCTCGTTCTGCCCGCCGGACTCCGGGTAGGCCGCGCCGACGGCCATATGGACGGTGCCGCCGATCTTCTCGTCGAGCAGCACGTCGCGGGTGCCCCGATCGATCCGGTAGTTCGTGCCGATCCCGAGCTCGCCCAGGCGCCTCGCGCCCTCGTCAGTGTCGATCAGCTGGATCAGGAACTCCTCCCCGCGCTCGGCAGTTGCGTCGACGATCTTGCCCGCCTCGAACCTGAAGCGCACGCCCGATACCTCGCGGCCAGCGACCATTGCGGGGAGGTGGAATGAGACGACGCCCTCCACCCCGTCTTCGACGGGGCCGGTGAAGAACTCGCCGTCCGGCATGTTGCGGTCGCCAAAGCACGGAATGAAGGTCCGCCCCTCGACGCCGAGCGTGATGTCGGTGCCCTCGCCCGTGATGTGGACCTCGGAACTGCCCGTGGCGTACTCGGCCAGCCTCCTCGTCTCCCGCGAGGCCTCTTCCCAGGCGGCAAGAGGGTCGTCGGCGTCGGCGAGACATGCGCCGTAATAGAAGTCCTCGAACTCGGCCAGGCTCATCTCCGCGTCCGATGCGTAGGCGTTCGTGGGGAAGAGCGTGTAGACCCACCGGTGCTCGCCCTCGGCCGAGCGCTTCATCACCAGCTCGATCAGGCTGCGCGTTGCGGCCTGGCGCTTCGTCTGGCGATCGGGCGGCACCGAGGAGAGCGCTCGCGTGTTTGCGTCGGCGCCGATCACGATCCGGCAGTCCGCCTCTTCCGCAGCCCACCGGGAGACCGGCGAGATCCATTCGAGCTGGGCGTCCGTGGCGTGGTGGTAGAAGCTCTCGGGCTGCGAGTCGAACGCCATCGCGAGGACCGGCTGGCCTCCTGCCTTCAGGACCTCGTCGTAGACGGCGGCGATCAGCGGCTCCGCCGCGGTTGGACCCTCGATCAGGCAGGTGTCGCCCTCGCCGACGCTTGTCGAGTAGCGGACGAGGATCTTCGCCAGGTTGAGGACACGGGGATCGTTCATCGCTCTTCCGTCGCCGCAGGGTACGCCGATTCGCTCCCGGACGCCATCGCCATCAGCAGGGCGTGAAGCCGAGGGTCATCGGTCAGCTCGGGATGGAAGGCGCACGCGAGGACCGAACCCTCCCGGATGACGACCGGATGGCCGTCAACCTCCGAGAGGACCTCCACCCCGGGCCCGTGGCCTTCGACCCACGGCGCGCGGATGAACACCGCGCGGAGCGGCTCCGGCCCGATCCCGCCGATCACGAGGTCCGCCTCGAAGCTCGCCAACTGCCGCCCGAACGCGTTGCGGCGAACGTCCGCATCGACCAGCCCGAGGTGATCTCTGCCGCAGAGGATCATCCCGGCGCAGGTCCCGAGGATCGGGCGTCCCGCGGCGTGATGCGCGCGGATGGGCTCGGCGAGCCCGTCGCGCTCGATCGCCTTGGCGATCGTCGTCGACTCTCCGCCCGGGATGACCAGCGCGTCCAGCTCGGCGATGCCGGCCGGCGTGCGCACCTCGCGCGCATCCGCGCCCAGCTCTTCGAGCATTCGGACGTGGGCAGCGAATCCGCCCTGGCTGGCGAGGACGCCCACGCGAAGTCGCCTGGCGTCGCCGGAAGGCGGCACCAGCGGCCCGGCGGCCATCGCTAGACCCCGCGGTGTTGAAGCAGCTCGCCCTGCGCGGCGAGCTCTGCGATGTCGTCGCCCCGCATGGGCTCGCCTAGATCCATCGAGGCAGCCGCGACCCGTGCCGGATCGGCTGCGTGTGTTGTCGCCTCGACGATCGCGCGCGCGCGGCGCTCGGGGTCGGACGACTTGAAGATTCCAGAGCCGACGAAGTTGCCCTCGGCTCCCAGTTGCATCGTCAGCGATGCGTCAGCCGGGGTCGCGATGCCGCCGGCGCAGAAGAGCGGGACGGGAAGCCAGCCGGCTTCGGCGACCTCGGCAACCAGGTCGATAGGAGCCTGGAGCTCCTTCGCCGCGGAGGGAAGCTCGGCCGAGTCGAGTGACTGGAGGTGGCGGATGCCGCCGACGATTCCGCGCAGGTGGCGCACGGCTTCGACGATGTTGCCGGTGCCGGCCTCGCCCTTCGAGCGGATCATGGCCGCGCCTTCGGCGATGCGGCGGAGCGCCTCGCCCAGATTCGTCGCGCCGCAGACGAACGGGATCTCGAAGGCCTGCTTCTCGATGTGATGAGCCTCGTCGGCGGGGGTCAGGACCTCCGACTCGTCGATGTAGTCGACTTCGAGCGCCTCGAGGACCTGCGCCTCGGCGAAGTGGCCGATCCGGGCCTTCGCCATGACCGGGATGGTCACGGCGGCCTGGATGCCCTTGATCATCGCCGGATCGGACATGCGGGCGACGCCGCCGTCGCGGCGGATATCGGCCGGAACCCTCTCCAGGGCCATGACGGCGACCGCGCCCGCCTCTTCGGCGACACGGGCCTCCTCGGGCGTGACCACGTCCATGATCACGCCGCCCTTGAGCATCTCCGCAAGGCCGCGCTTGACCCTGAATGTGGCGCGTTCAGTCATCCGGGCTGAGGATACGGAAGAACCGGCTGCCCGAAGGGCAAACGCTTGCGGATTGCTCTAGATGCTGTGGCCAGACGGCGCCGGGGGCGCCCTTGCCCGGCTACTTCAGCTTGAAGGCGCGGATGCGGTCCTTGTACGCGCCCTTGTCACGGGAGTAGACCCCGTAGGCGAGCGCCTGGACCAGCGCCAGGAGCGAAGTGTTCGACTGGATGAAGGACGGGCTGTTCGATGAGAAGTACAGCGTGAGATCGGAGTGCTCGCCGACCTCGGAGAGCGTCGCGTCGGTGATCGCGAGGGTCGTCGCCTGACGGTGCTTGGCGAGCTTCATCGCGCGGACGACGATCGGGTGGGCGCGGCCGGCTGAGAAGGCGATCACCAGAGCGCCCTCCTCCAGGCGGCTGAGCCGTGTGATCGAGTCCTGTCTCGGGCTCGCTACGACCTCGGCCCGAATGTCGAGGAGAGCCAGAAGGTGGCGCAGGTAGCTCGCGAAGAAGGCGAGCTGGTCCATGCCGACGATCATCACCCGGTTGGCGCCCGCGAGAGCCTCGACGCACGCCTCGATCTGCTCCGCGCTCAGGTTGCGGACCGTGTCCTCGAGGTCGCCGTGGTCGGCGGCGAGGGACGCCTCGAACTCTGAGTGGTCGAAGTCGAAGAGGGAGCTCTTCTCTGCGGGGCCGTTCTCGGAGGGGCGGGTCCGGTATTCCTCGATCGCGGCCTGCTGAAGCTCGGGGTAGCCCTCGAAACCGAGAGCCTGGGAGAAGCGAACGACCGTCGACGACGAGGTCGAGGCGCGGCGGGCCAGCTCCTCCGCGGTCTGGAACGCAGCCTCGTCAAGGTGGTCGACGATGTAGCGGGCCACATCCTTCTGCGAGCGGGAGAACTCGTCGAAGCGCTCGGTTATGAACGCGGAGAGGGTCTTCGCTTCCTTGCGGGACTTGGTCCGAGTCGCCGACCCATTGCCGCGTGTTGCTGCACGGGACGACGAGGAAGCCGGGCGGGTCTTCGTCGCAGTCTTGCTCACGGCGGGTTGATTCGCCCCCCCTCGCGCTTTCCCTTCCACGCGAGCCGGGAATTTCTCCCTGCGACGTGGCTCGAGGATCTGTGGTTGGATCGGGCGCGTGAATCTGGAGGACGCGCTGCGCCTGCTCAATCGCAACATGATCGCCTTCGATCTGGCGCTGGGAACCGGGGCGCTCCTGGCGCCTGGCGCCACTCTCGCCGTGCTCGGGCACGACTCCCCCTCCGAGGACGCCGAGCACCTCTTCCGGCGATGCGGGCCGATCTGGCTCACCTTCGCCGCGGCGCACCTGGTTGCCGACCGGCGCGGAGATGGCCGCGACTGGTGGGCGCTTGCCTGGCTTCGGGGAACCGAGATCGCGACGGATGCCGTCTGGGCCCGCTCTCCTGCGGTCAGCCGCGCCGGTGCGGCCGACGGTCTGCGCCTCGCCGGCGTCGCGAATGCCGCGATGGCGGCCGGGTTCGCCTGGCTTTCTTCGCGGAGCCGCTAACCGTTCTCGGGAGGCTGCGCCTGGCGCTCGAGCTCGTCCGTTGCGCTGGGAGGCTCGTCGGCGAAGGGCCCGAGGTCGAAAAGGACCGCCAGGACGGCGAGCAGCACGACAACGCCGATGATTCCGGCCGCCAGGCCGGTCATGTTGTTCCGAGGCTCGCCCTCCATCGCGCGTGCAGCCTACGCTGAGGTGGCCGTGCAGCACTTCGATGGACTTCCCGACACCAGGACGAGCCTGCGCGGCCTGAATGCCGATGGCGATGAGGCGTGGCTCATCCGCGCAATCTCGCAAAAGCTCTACCGCTGCCCGGGCTGCGGGCGGGCGGTCGAGATCGGGATGGAGCACGTGATCGTCCAGACGGTCAAGCGTCTGGGCGGAACCGAGCATCAGCACTGGCACCGCACCTGCGCCGAGGACGGGCCGATGCTGGAGCTCCGCCAGTTGCGGACCGTGAGCGCGTTCGAGTCGCGGCCCGACAAGCTCGCCCAGCGGGGTCGCTCGAAGGCCGGCCGGCGGCGGCGGGACATGCGCCGGGGGCGCTAGGCCAGGCCAAGCCGCCTTCCGGCGCGCTTCTTGCACATTCCGCGATTGAAGGACGCCCGAGCGAGCTGGCTCGCGGCTAGCGTCGCGGGATGCTTCCCGCCCATCTCTGGCGTCCCGGGCCGCTCCGGTTCACGATCCTCATCGCGGGGCTGTGGCTGTTCGGCACCGGGGAGGCGCTCATCGTCGCCGCCGAGCTGGGGAACTCGCCATGGACGGTCCTCGCCGAGGGAGTCGCGAAGAACACGCCGCTTGAGATCGGCGGCGCGACGGTTGTGATCTCCTTCGGGGTCCTCTGCGCGTGGGTGCCGCTGCGCCAGGCGCCCGGGCTCGGAACGATCATGAACGCGATCGTGGTGGGCGTCGCCATCGGCGTGATGGTCCCGCTGTTGCCGTCCGACCCGTCCGAGGGTGCCCGCTGGGCCTTCCTCGGCGGCGGGATCGCGCTTGTCGCCGTTGGAGGGGGCATCTATCTGGGCGCTCGTCTCGGCCCTGGGCCGCGAGACGGGCTCATGACGGGGCTTCACGCCCGGACCGGGAGATCGCTTCGCCTCATGCGGACGGTGATCGAAGTCTCGGCGCTGGCGGGCGGGTTTGCCCTGGGCGGAACCGTCGGGGTCGGCACGGTCGCATTCGCCCTCCTGATCGGCCCGGGGGTCCAGGCGGCGTTCTATCGAGCTCAGCCGGCGATGCGGAACCTGCGCTAGGCGCCACCCCACTCAGAGGAAGATCAGGGTGGCGACGATCAAGAGCCCTACGACGATGCCGATTGCCACGCGGTTGGTGAGCCAGGGTTCCGGCTGGGCCGAGGCCGGCTGTGGCGCCGGCTGCATGTCGGTCGTCCACCGAGCCCCATCCCAATAGCGAAGGACCGATGGCTCCTGAGGGTCGTGATACCAGCCGGCGGGTGGGTTCGCGGCGGTCTGGGAAACGTTGCTCATGCCTGCCGTATCGGCACGCATCGCTCGGCCTTTTAGCTCGACGAAGTCAGAGGGTGGACAGGGGAACGCCGATGATGTCGAGGCGGCGTGTGAGGCCGTCGAGGGCGAAGCTCCGAACGTCGTCCGCGCTCACCCCGAGCCGCTCGATGTCGGGGCCGGCTTCGTCCGCGCTCCCGCCAAGCGCCTCCGCTACGGAGGGGAGGAGATCGCGAAGGGTCTGGCGTACGGCGTCGGCCGTCTCCGGGTGCTCTCTGACGGTCTCCCGGAGGAACCAGATCCCGTAGCCGATGTGCCGCGTCTCGTCGTGGTGGATGAGCGAGTAGCCCTCGACGAAGCCGGGCAGGAGCGATTCCCGCTCGAGGTATTCGGTCGCGAAGCGAAAAGTCGTGAGGCCGAGGGTGCTTTCGAGGATCAGGTGGTAGATGGTCACGAAGCGGACCTTGACCGCCAGGTCGCCCGGGGCTGCGACGAGCGCCTCGTGGGCCTCGACGAGCGCCTCGTCGAAGATCTTGCGGAAGGCCGGCGAGATCTCGCGCCGGGCGCGCTCTACGTGCGCTGCGACCGCAGCGGGCTCAGCGACGACCTCGTCCTGGAACCGCGCGTAGAACTGCATGTGGCGTGCCTCGTCCACCTGCTGCGTCGCAAGGAAAGTTGTCTCCTCTTCGCTTCCGTGGGCGCCGACCAGCCCTGAGAACTTCGTCGTGATGCGCTCCTCGGCGACCATCAGCGAGGCCAGGACCCAATAGACGAGCTCGCGATCGGCGGCGTCCATTGCCTGCCAGTGCTCGCGGTCCTTCGCGAGGTCGATCTCGAAGGGATTCCACTGGGAGCCCTCCCAGCGTTTATAGAGGGTCTGCGGATCGTTGAGCTGGATGTCGCGCATCGGCATCAAGCCGGAAAGTAGAGCGCAAGATGCCCCAGCGGCGCTGCGTGCGGCGCGTGATCAGTTCTTGCGGGGGATGGTCTCCAGGACGAACACCTCGGTGGCAATTCCGTCCTTGACCTTCTTCGAGAAACGGGCCGCGATCTTCCGGTGCATGGCTTTGGCGACGACATCCGCGGTCTCGCGCTCGAATGAGGCCATTGTCCGGACCGGACCGTCGGCCTCCGTCCGGTTCGTGATGCCTTCTTTCAGGTCTGCGGCAGAGGCCTCGGGCATCGACCACCGGACGACTCCCAGGTCGAGCTCGACGGAAGCGTCCGAAGGAGCGGTGTCGGCGTAGCGGTTGCAGACGGAGTTGAGCGACGCTCCCAGCGACTTGGACATCTCGTCGCCTGGCGATTCCTGCAGCTCTTCGGGCATCTCGGCCTCCACGGGTTAGCGCTCCCTCGGGAAATGGCACTCGGCGGGCAGAGGAAACGAAGATCCCAGCGGGCACGGTAATCGTACCGTGTGCCACAAAGGTCAGGCTTGGCGAGCCGAGAGATCGACAAGGCGGTCGATCGACTTCTCGAGCTCCCCTCGTAGCCCTTTGGCGGCAATCCTGCCGAGCGGGCCGACGAGCGCGGGGTTTGAGAACTCCGAGTGAAGTTCGATCTTCGTAGCGTTGTCGCCCGCGTCCGCTGCCACGAGACGGAGCGAAGCCTTGGTTCCTCCCTTGCCGTCACCCGCGAGGGAGATCAGATCTGGTGGCTCAAACTCCTGGACGGTCCATTCGATGCGATTTCGCATGCTCTTGAAGGACACGATCGAGGACAGCTCAGTACCGGCGGTGATCTCGCTGGGGACGTCGGAGCGCCATGCTTCGTGTAGCTCGAGCCACTCGTCGAGGCGTGAGAGGTCCGACATGAGCGCCCAGGCTTGCTCGCGCCCGATGGGCACTACGTCGGAAACCGTCACCTCAGCCATGCGGGCTGATTATCCAGCTCCCATTCCCGGCGCGCGCCGGACGCTCAGCGGCCTTCGTCCTAGCTACTCCGGTTCACGGGATGCCTCCCATGGGACTAACTCGGCATCCTTCACCTCAGCAAGATCCACCTCACGCATAGACATCGGCTCGTCGTCGTGGGTGAGGCAGATCTCGATCACACTGCCGCCGATGGCAAAGCGTAGGTCGCCGTCCTCGTCGACTCGGAGTCCCAGGACGAAGGTGCTGTGTCCTCTGAACTCGCTCATCGATGCTCCAGAATCGCCGACGTCTTACGCAACGAAGGAGATCTTGATGCCAGCATCGGATGTCCGCCCATCTGGCATTCCGGCGCTTCTCGTCCGGGTGATTACCGGCCTTCGCGATGGGACTCGGGCTGGCTTGCCGCTAGCCCTAGCCCGGCGTGCGCAGAGCTCCGCTCGGTGGCTCTGGGCTGCGCGCAGATCGGGACGCCCTTCGAGACGCATTGGTTCGATCGACCAACGCGACTGCTCGTCCGGTCTTGGCGCGACATCGAGGGCAAGTCAGAGCGATAGTCCAGGGCTGCTTCACCCTTGTGAATCCACAGTCTTCACAATGCGAATAGATCATTGGCTCCTAGCGACGGGAGTCCCAACTCAGCTCGGTTCGAGCAGTTGGTCCTCTTCGTATAAAGCGAAACGACTGCTTTCTACAGATCGTCTCTCGCGCAACCTAGCGCTCGAACTCTTGTCGCGCAACCCAAAATTTGCTTCGCTGCACGCCACGACATGAGCGGAAGGCGAAGTTGCCGCTGGGAAGCACCATCATTCTCCGCATAGCGGAGCAATTCCAAAGAGGCCCAGGGCGAGGTCGCGCGTGGCGCGGGAATCTAGTTGCGCCCCGTATTGAGGGTCTCTCGTAGCAGGAGATGTGTGATGGGCCGGGGTGGACTCGAACCACCGACCGACGGATTATGAGTCCGCTGCTCTAACCAGCTGAGCTACCGGCCCTGTCCGGCGAGACTACCGGCGGGCGGGGCGGCTTCAGCGCCGAGGTCCGAAGGGCCGACAAGTGCGGTTTCCCGAGTGTCCCGGGAGGCCTCCGAGCGTGATCGGCGGCTGTCTTCAGCCGACGAGAGAGTCCAGCTCGTTCTCCAGCTCGGAGACGCTGAACGCGCCCTCGATGCGGGTCTGGACCTTGCCGTCCTTGTCGATGACGAATAGCCAGGGCTCGGTGGGGAGCCCGAATGCCTCGACCTGAGGGCGGAGCTTTGGGTTCTCGGGGTCGTACTGGTTGTCCTCGTAGATCTCCATGTGGATGAAGGAGACGTCTTTGCCGTACTCGGACTTCACCTGCTCGGTGACGTCGACGACGGGGCCGCAGACGCGGCTCTGACAGAGCGCGGGGGTCGCGAAGAGGAGGACGACCGGCTTCTCGCCGAGAACGTCGGCGAGGTCGTCGGAGTGCATCGTTGAGGGCGGTGTGCGGGTGTCGATGTCGGAGACGTCCCCCACGTCGTCGAGCGTAGGTGTGTGGACCGGGGGCGCGGGCTGGTTCTCGGCGGGGATGCCGGGCTGGGGCCCGACGGCGATGGTCGTCTGGAAGTTGGTGGCGGCGATGTCGCCGTCGTCGTCGCGAACGACGGCAGCGACGCGGTACTTGCCCGCGTCCAGCGGGACGTCGGCGACGTAGACGCTCGAGGCGTCGCCTTCCACGGCGCTGTCCGCCTCGTAGGGCGATTGCACGTCCAGGGTCTCCGTGCGGGCGGTGTACGGCCCCTCCACCTTTGCGTCCTTCTGGCCCTGGAAGTAGATAGCCACGTCAGCGTCGTCGATCTGGGGTCCTGCGACGTCGTAGAGGGCGAATCCGAAGCGCTGCTTGCCGGGCTCGAAGATGGCGCCCGACGGGAACGCGACTACCTGGTTGGTCTCGCCCACCCCGTCGATGAGGTCGTCGATGGAGCCGCCGGCGGGCTTGGGAAAGGTGGCGGCGGACGGTGCATCGGTCGGAGGCTCGCCCGACGTCGACGGCTCGTCGTCTCCGCCGCATCCGGCGCTGATGACCGCGAGCACCGAGACGAGGCACGCGAAGATGTTCCGAGGCGAGGGATGCACGGGAGGCGATCGTAGAAGGGGTGCCCCAAAGGGTTCCTAAAGGAGTCGCGTGGATAGGGTGCGCGTTTCGCGCGTTTCGCGCGGCCCGAGTGCGACGAGAGGAGCTGAAGTGGCGGATCGAGCGGCGCTGGTTACTGGTGGTTCGAGCGGGATCGGGTTGGCGATCGCCCGTGCGCTCGGCGAGGACGGGTATGGGATCACGATCTCGGCGCGGCGCCCGGAGAAGCTGGAGGCGGCTGCGGACGACCTGCGCTCGGCCGGGATCGACGTGCATTCAGTGGCGGCGCAGATGACCGAGGAAGAAGACGTCGTGCGTGCGGTTGACGAGCATCGCGAGCGCTGGGGCCGGATGGACGTGCTGGTGAACAACGCCGGGGTTGGCCTGGGCGGGGCCATCGAGGGGTACCCGACGAAGAAGATCGACATGCAGCTCGATCTGAACCTGCGGGCGATCGTGATCTCGACGCGGGAGAGCCTGGGAATGCTTCGCGAGGCGGGCGAGGAGCACGGGAAGGCGCTGATCGTCAATACCGCTTCGATTGCGGGCAAGGCCGGCCAGGGGTGGCTCTCCATCTACTCAGCGACGAAGGCGGGCGTGATCGGGTTCTCGCAGGCGACCCAGTCGGAGCTCGGCAATGCCGGGATTCAGGTGACGGCGCTTTGTCCCGCGTTCGTGGATACGCCGATGACGGACTTCGTCAAGGGGCAGGTCGAGGCGGAGGCGATGATCCGCCCCGAGGACATCGCCGAGTCGGTTCGGTTTCTCCTGAAGACGTCGCCGGCGTGCCTGGTGCCCGAGATCGTGTTCCTGCGCCCGGGCGACGGCTCGGCGCTTGGGACTTGAGGGGCGCTCTCTGCGCGGCCTAGTGGCGGACCAGGTCGGGGTCTTCGAGGAGCTCCGCGGCACGCTGCTCGGAGAGCTGTTCCGCGGCGGCGGCCAGGAGGTCCTTGTATTCGTCCAGGCGGCGGGTGGGGCGCATCCACGCCCAGTCTCGCGAAGCCTTGAGCTCGCGTCCGCGGTGGCGCTCGCCGGTGTCCCCGGGGGTGGGCGCCGGCGGAGTGACGCAGCGGAACTGCTCGCGCTCCGCGCGGATCTGGGCGGCGGCTTCGGCCAGGGAGCCGGTCGAGATGTCGGACTCGATGTCGAGGGACCAGACGAGGAGGGAGCGGAGCGTGCGCACCTCGCGGCGAGTGGCTCGGCGCGGGCGCTTGGCGCATGTGTAGGAGTCCCATGCGCGGGCGAAGTTGGCGACGGAGGTGCGGGCGCCGTTGCGGTGGGCGGCGAGCATCGGGCAGATGCCGCCCGACTGGGCATCGACGTAGGCGCCAACGATTATGCGGTTGGTCTCGATCCCCTTGAGCATGGCCTCCTTGGTGTGCTGCGGAAGGCGCTCGACGGCAAGGCGCAGGTCGTATGTGGGGCGCTCGCGGCGGTTTCTCACGGTTTGAGGTGTAGCGCCGGTGGGCTTGGTTTTGGGTGCCCGAGCGGGTTCCGGGGAGAGAAATTGCATGCGTGAGCTGCGTGTACTGATCGCGGCGTTCGGCGACCCTGGGCATACGTTTCCCGGGATAGCGCTTGGGGGTGCGCTCAAGGATCGGGGCCACCGCGTGGTGTTCGAAACGTGGGAGAAGTGGCGCGATGTCTTGGACGGGGCGGGGATCGAGTTCCACGCCGCCGAGGAGTATCGGGTGTTCGCCCCGCACCAGGGCGATGGCCCGTCCGCTGGAGGTGCGGCCGTCGCTCTTGCGCCATTGCTTGACGAGTTGCGACCGGATGTGGTGGTGAACGACATCCTCACCCTTGCGCCTGCGCTTGCGGCGGAGAAGGCCGGGGTGCCGTGGGCGACTCTGATCCCCCACGTGTATCCCGAGCATGAGGCGGGGTTGCCGTTCTTCGCCTTCGGCGGCGCGCGCCTGCCGCGGACGCCGATCGGCAGGTGGCTGTGGAGCGCCCCCGTGCCGATGCTCGAAGCGGGATTGCGGCAGGGGCGAGACGAGCTGAACGGCGAGAGAGAAAAGGCGGGACTGGCGCCGACGGAAAGGTTCCACGGCGGGACGAGCGAGGGGCTGGCGATGGTGGCGACCTATCCGCAGCTCGAGTATCCGCGGAGCTGGCCCGAGCACGTGCGTGTGACCGGGCCGATGGAGTTCGAGACGGCGTATGAGGACGTGGAGCTGCCTGAGGGCGATGGGCCGTTGGTCCTGGTGGCCGCGTCGACCGCGCAGGACCCGGAGTGCCGGCTCGTCAGGGTGGCGCTGGAGGCGCTTGCGGATGAGCCGGTGCGGGTGCTGGCGACGACAAATGGGCATATGCCGCGTGAAGGGATCAAGGTGCCGGCGAACGCGCGGCTTTACGGATGGCTGAGTTACTCGCAGGCGATGACGGCGGCCGACCTGGTGGTGTGCCACGGCGGGCATGGGACGGTGGCGCGGGCGCTTGGCGCGGGCGTGCCGGTGCTGTGCTGCCCGGCGGTCGGGGACATGGCGGAGAACGGCGCGCGCGTCGGCTGGGCGGGCGTCGGCCTGGCGCTGCCATGGCGGCTGCTCGGGCGCGGGTCGCTGCGCGTTGCGGTCCGGCGGATCCTTCGCGACGGGAGCTTTCGCGAGCGGGCGCGGCAGATCGCGCGATGGGGCGAGGAGCATGACGGCGCGGCGGTGGGCGCGGAGCTGGTTGAGCGCTTCGCTGCCTGCAGCCAGTAGCGGCTCTTCAACTCCCGGGGCCGGACTCGAACCGGCAACCCTTCGCTTAACAGGCGAACGCTCTGCCATTGAGCTACCCGGGATCTCAGGGTGACCGATTCCGCTCAGCGGATCGGATTCCTCTAGTCAGGACTTTAGCGGCAGATCACCACGTCCCCGCTCGGCTTTCGAATGGCAATTCGTGCCTCTCGAAGCTACCCGCGCGCGTGCTGCTTCGGCGTCGTCGACTGGTGGTGCGCGATCTTTTCCGTGAGCGCGGATCTGCGCTTCTGGAGTTCGACGCTCGCCTCGGTCGCCCCCGCGGCCGCGGCCTCTGCGATGCGCCGCTCGATCGCGCCCTGCTCGAGCTGGAGGAAGTTCAGCTCCATCGCCTCGGGGCTGGCCGGCTCGTCTGCTGCCCGCTCGGCCAGGCGCCTGACGATTTGCGACAGCTCGGCGTCGTCTTCGGGCAACCCGTTCACCGGTTCGTCCAGATGCGCCGCCAGCCAGTCGCGCACCCTCGCCATCGTCGGCGTCGACAGGTGCTCCTTCTTCAGCTTCTCGATGTAGTCGCGCCCATACGCCGGCGCGGCGATACACATCTGCAGGAGGCCGGCCTCGCGCCTCTCCTGGGTCGAGAGCGCACGCGGCGCCCCAGCCCCCGAGTCGGCCGGCGCGAACGGGGACTCCTCTCCCCCGCCGGCCTCCGCGGGTTCGGAAACCGCAACCGGCCTCGGAGCCCTTGGCGCCGCGGCCAGCCGCCGCGCCACCAACCCGGGATCGGCGCCCAGCCTCTCGCCAACCTCTCGCATCAGCTCGTCGCGCGTAATCGAATCCGCCATCGCCTTCAGCACCGGCACAACCTCGTCCAGCGCGCGATCGCGGCCATCCGGATTAGTCAGATCGGCATCGTCCAAGAGCGTCCCCACGTGGAACACCGACAGATCAACCGCCTCCTCCACCAAACGCTCGAACCTCTCAGCCGCCGAGGAGCCAGGACCCTCGCCGCGGAGCATGTCGGCCGGGTCCTCCCCTTCGGGCATCGCCGCAACCCGAAGCCGCACCTTCTTGCCGGCAGCCACGCCCTGCGCCCGGAGCATCGCCTCCCGCCCCGCCCGGTCCGCGTCCAGCGCCAGCACCACCTCGCCGGTGTGCGCGGCCAGCAGCTTCACCTGATCCGGCGTGATGGCCGTCCCCATCACCGCGACCGTCTCCCCCACCCCGGCCGCATGCGCGGCGATCACGTCCGTATAGCCCTCCACAACGACGGCTCGGCCCTTCTTGGCAATCGCTCCCCTCGCCTTGTCGATCGCATACAGGGTCCTCGACTTGTGAAACAACTCGCCGTCGGGCGAGTTCACATACTTCGCCCGCTGCTCCTTCCTCGTCGCCCTGCCGCCAAAGCCCTGCATCCGGCCCCGCGCGTCGCGGATCGGGAACATGATCCGGGCGCGGAAATGGTCCATCCAGCCGCCCTTCTGCCCCTTCTTCACAAGCCCCGCAGCCGTCAGCTCGGCCTGCGAGAAGCCGCCCTGCTGGCCTCTCATCACGATCGTGTCCCACCTGTTCGGCGCGAAGCCGACGCCGAACTCCCGCAAGCTCTCTTCGCTCAGCCCCCTGCCGAGCAGATACGCGCGCGCCTTCTCCGCCTCGTCCGACTCCCACAGGTACTTCGCGTAGTACGAGGCGGTCCGGTCGAGCAGCTCCGCCAGCCGCACCCGCCGCTTTCGCGCCTCCTCCAGCCGCGGGTCCTCCTTCTCGCGCTCGACCTCGACGCCGAACCGCTCCGCGAGCGTCTCGACGGCCTCGGCGAACGGAAGCCCCTCCTTCTCCTGGAGGAATGTGAAGACATCGCCCTTCTCCCCGCAGCCGAAGCAGTAATAGAGCTTGTCCTGCGGATTGACCGAGAACGAAGGTGAGCGCTCGTCGTGGAACGGGCACAGCCCCTGAAGCCTCTGGCCCGCCCGCTTCAGCTCCGTGTACGGGGCAAGGACCTCGGCGATGTCCACCGCATCCCGCACCCGCTCGATCGACTCCGAGGAAAAGCGCGCCATCGCCAACCCCGGCCTAGAGCCGCGACTCCTCAGGCAGCGCCAGCCGCTTGAACGCGGCGATGCAGAACCGGTCGGTCATCCCAGCGATGTAGTCGGTCACCCTCTGCACCTCGTCGCCTTCCGCCTGCGCCCCCGGAACCGCGTCCGGATTCTCCAGGTAGTACTCGAACAAGCCCGTGAGCGTCCTCTCGACGCGCTCATGCTCCGAACGCGCCTCCGGGCCCAGGTAGACCCGCTGGAACATCCACTTCCGCAGGCGCAGCATTGCGCCACCGATCTCGTCCGACTGGGCGACATCCCCTTCGGCGCGAGTGGCCTCGACGATGTCGCTCACCAGCGTGTCGATCCGCGCCGCGCCCGTCGGCCCCAGCAAGGCGATCTCCTCGGCCGGCAGATCCCCCGTCGTGATGATCCCCGCCCGGATCGCGTCGTCGATGTCGTGGTTGATGTAGGCGACCCGATCGACCAGCCTCACCACCCTCCCCTCGAGCGTCGCCGGCTTCGAGGAGCCCGTGTGGTTCAGGATGCCGTCGCGAACCTCCTCCGTCAGGTTCAGCCCCTCGCCGTCGCGCTCCAGCACCTCCACCAGGCGAAGCGACTGCTCGTTGTGGCGAAACCGCCTGTCGGCGCGCTCCTGAAGCGCCCTGTCCAGCGCCTCCTCCCCGATATGCCCGAAGGGCGGATGCCCGAGGTCATGCCCCAGGCCGATCGCCTCCGTCAAGTCCTCGTTCAGCCCCAGCGCCCTCGAGACCGTTCGCGCGATGCACCCGGTCTCCAGCGTGTGGGTCAGGCGTGTCCGGTAATGGTCCCCTTCCGGCGCGATGAACACCTGCGTCTTGTGCTTCAGGCGCCGGAACGCCTTCGAGTGAACGATCCGGTCCCGGTCGCGCTGAAACGGCGTGCGAACGTCCGACAACGGCTCCTCAATCCTGCGCTTGGCGGGATAGGACGGCGTCCCCTTCTCCCAGAGGAACTCCGCTTCGAAGCGTCGGATCCGCTCCTCGAACGACTCCGCGGTGGTCATCCCCGCTCAGGATATGCGCGCAATTCCACGTCCTTGCGCAACACGAGGTACGAAAGCCACACGGCAACCGCAAATATCGGGAAACCCATCGCCGTCTTCGCCACTCCGAGCGCCACCAGGTCGCCCGCGAGGTAGAGCGGCAACTGGACCGCGAGCCGGATCACGAACAGGCCAACCCAGATCCAGCTCGCCCGCGTGTAGACGCGGAGGAGGCGCGGGTTCTTCCGCCACTCCATTCCCTCGCCCACAAGCGGGCCGATGAACACCCCGATCAGCGGCCAGCGAACGGCGATCGAGACCAGGTACGCCAGCGCATACCCCAGGTTGAGGAGCAGCCCCGGAAGGAAGAAGTTCTCGGCCTTGCCGGTCTTCTGAGCGATGAACGCCGCGATCGCGACCCCGACGAACCCCGCGATCGCGAACTGAAGCGTCTCCCGCCGCGCAAGCCGCACCGCGAGCAGAACCACGCCCAACGCGACAGCCGCCCAGATCGCGACCTGCAGGTCCTGGCCGCTGACCGTATAGGCGATCACGAACGCCAGGCCCGGAACGCTGGAGTCCGCGATGCCGTGACCCCCGCCCATCGCCTCGAGCAGGTTGAACGGCTCCTTCTTCTTCTTTACCTCTTCTCCCGAGACGTCGCTCACACGCACGATGATGACCGCTCACCGTCGAGACGCGCCCCCGCGGCCGCGCCTCCGCGCTCAGGCCGCGGCGCGCAGCTGAACGTGCGCATGGTGCTCGAGCGTCGTGGTGATCGCCCGCTCGGCCATCCGCAAAGCCCCCGTCGTCGCCATCGGCGCCTGCGCCAAAGGGCGGCCGAGGGCATCCAGCATGAACTGATGCGCCTCGGCGGAGATCTCGAAGCCGTCGCGCTCGCACGCGCCGCACACCACGCCTCCCGCCGCGCCCGAGAACGCGGTCAACCCGTCCGCCTCTCCGCAGCGCGAGCACGCCTGGAGCTCGGGCGCAAATCCCGCGGAGAGCGCCAGCTTCAGGCGGAACGCAAGCGCCGTCGCCAGCCCGGCCGCCCCGTCGGTCGCCACCGCGTCCGTCTCGTCCTGACCGTCCAGAAGCGCCAGGTACCTGCACAGGAGGTTGTACGCCGCCGGATTCGCCTCGGACGAATCCAGCAGGCGGAGAACCGCGTCGCACCCTCGCGCCGCTGCGCTCAGGGCAGGGCCCGACGAGCGCAGGTTCGGATACGCGTCGACGGTGTGAACCCCCGTCACCGTCGCCAGATCGCCGCGGCCCTCATGCAGCACCATGTCCAGGCGGAAGAACGGCTCGAGCCGGCCGCCGAAACGCGTGCGCGGCTTGCGCGACCCCTTGGCGATCGCGCCTACGCGGCCTCGGGCAGCCGTGTAGAGGTGGAGCACACGATCCGCCTCGCCATAGCGAATGGAGCGAAGGACGACGGCTTGCGTCTTGAACGAGCCCGGCATGCCTCCATGCTGCCGGAAGCAGCGGACGCTTCACCCGCCCCGCCCAGGCGAGGCGCCTTGTTGCTCTCAGCCGCCCGAAGCCGCCTCGCCGACGCTCGTCACGGCGTCGCGGATCGCCTCCGCCGTGACCTGCGCCGTCAGCGAAGCCAGCTGCAACAACTCGAACCGCTCCGCGGCCTCGCCCTCGCCGCTCGCCAGGCAGAACACGACGTCGCCGTCCACGTCCGTGAACACCGGCTCGACCGCCCGAGCCACCCCCGCGCACGCCGCCCGGGCTATCCGCGTACACCCTGTCTTGTCGAGATTCGCGTCCGTCATCACGCAGACCAGCGTCGTATTGCGCGCCTCCAACTCCTCGGCCGTCGGCGCTCGATCAAGCGCCGCGATGAAGTCCACCGTGCGCGTCGCACCATCGCCTCGCGCGCCCGCCAGCACGGATCCATCCGCGGCGATCACGTCCCCGAACGGATTCGCGACGGCAAGCGCGGCCACAGTCGAGCCGAAGCCGCCGAATGTCGCGGCATACCCGACACCGGACGGCGTAGCGGCGCCTCGCCCCAGCACCTTCCCCGCCGCCGTTCCCGTCCCGGCACCGACCCTTCCCCGCGCAGGCACGCCTTCGCGGGCAGCCTCACAGGCGGCATAGCCGGAATCCGCGGTCGGTCGAGCCGCCGCGTCCCCCTCGGCCAGGTCGTAAGCGATCGCCGCCGGCACGATCGGCACCAGCGCGGCCGGGGTCGGATAGCCGATCCCATGCTCCTCGAGCCACCGCATCGCACCATCGGCGGCCGCAAGCCCGTAGGCGCTCCCGCCCGCGAACATCACCGCGCTGACCCGATCCGTGCCGGCCATCGGGCTCACCACATCGGTCTCTCGCGTGCCGGGGCCACCGCCCCGCACGTCGACGCCCCCGCGGGTTCCCTCGGGGGCGATCACGACCGTGCAGCCCGTCCTGCCGACCTCGTCCGTCCAATGGCCGATCCTGAAACCGGCGGGTGGCGCCAACGGCTCGCTCACCGCTTCGCCTTCCTCCGCCGCCTCAGGCGCGTCTGGCAGTCAGGGCAAAAGTATGTGGATCGTCCGCCAACCACGATCCGCCTGATCACGCCGCCGCACCGTGGGCACTCCTCCCCCTCGCGCGTGTGGACCAGGAACTCGTCCTGCATCGAGCCCTTCTCGCCGCGCGAGTCCCGATAGTCGTCGATCGAGGACCCGCCGTGAGCCAATCCAGCCTCGAGCGCCTCCACGATCCCCTCGACCAGCGCCACGCAATGCTCCGCGCGCATGGACCCGGCGGGCGAGAGCGGGTGGAGGGACGCTCTGTGAAGCGCCTCGTCGGCATAGATGTTTCCGATCCCGGCGATGCCTGACTGGTCGAGCAGGAACGACTTGAGCGGCGCCATCCTCCCCGCAGCCATCACCGCCAGGCCCTCTGGCGTGAGCTCCCCGGTCAGCGGTTCCACGCCAAGGCGCGCGGACAGGTAGTCCTGCACCTCAGCGCCGTCAAGCACCACGCCATGGCCGAAGCGCCGCGCGTCCGTGAACCAAAGCTCCGACCCGTCGTCGAGCTCGAAGGCCGCGCGCAGATGCTTGGCCTCGGGATTCGACTCATACAGGCGCGGGGCCCCGAAGCGCGCGTCCATCAGGTCCAGGGTCACCCCGTCCGAGCCCGCGGGGCGAAGCAGCAGGTTCCCCGTCATCCGCAGGTGCATCACCACACTCCGCCCGCCTTCCAGGCCGAGCATTAGGTACTTGCCGCGCCTCCCCACGCTCTCAATCGCCCGGCCGGTCACGGCCTTTTCCACCGACGCCGGCTCCTCGGGGCGCGACCAGCGCTCGTCGAGGACGCGCGCAGCCTTGATCCGCTTGCCGACGACAGCCGGTTCGAGCTGGCGGCGGATCGTCTCGACCTCGGGCAGCTCGGGCACAATCCGAGCTTAGAACGCGACGGCCCCCGGGTATCGCTCGCCGAGAAGTGGAATAGCCACACATATCGTGGAAATTCCTACTCTCGGCGACATGGCGGGCGCCGGGGAAGAGCCTAGGTCGCGCGCGGGTGCGACTTGAAGTACACCTCGCGGATCCGCTCGGTCGAGAGGTGCGTGTAGAGCTGGGTCGTCGCCACGTCCGCGTGGCCGAGCATCTCCTGCACGGAGCGCAAGTCGCATCCTCCTGACAGAAGGTGGGTTGCGAACGTGTGGCGGAGCGTGTGCGGGCTCATCTTCCCCTCCAGCCCAGCGACCTTTGCGTGGCGCTGGATGATCTTGTAGAGGCCCTGCCGGGTCAGCGCGCCGCCGCGGAAGTTCACGAACAGACTTCGCTCGGGCGAGCCGTTCACAAGCACCGGGCGCGACGAGCGGAGATATCGCGTCACCGCTGCCGCTGCCGCGCTCCCCAGGGGAACGACCCTTTCCTTCGACCCCTTGCCGTGCGGGCGCACGAAGCCCCTCTTCAGGTCGATGTCCGTCAGCTCCAGGCCGACGGCCTCGGACGCCCGCAGCCCGCAGCCGTACATCAGCTCCAGCAGCGCACGGTCTCGCAGGTCCATCGGATCGGCGCCCTTGGCCGAGTCGAGCAGCTTCGTCACCTCGCCGTGGCTCAGGACGTTCGGAAGCTTTCGGCTCTTCTGAGGCGGGTCAAGCGTTGCCGTCGGATCCGCGTCGATCAGCTCCTCGCGGCGAAGGTGGCGGTAGAACGAGCGCAAGCACGCCGTCTTGCGGCTGATGGTCGCCGGCGAGCACGGCGGGCGGCCCGGATCGTCGCCGTTCTCCGGCCGCCCGATGGCCAGGTCCGCCAGAAACTCGGAGATGTCGGCCCGCTCGACCTCCGTCGCGCCCTTCTTGCGATCCGCCAGGTAGATGCCCAGCTGCAGGAGGTCGGTCCGGTACGCGTCGAGCGTGTTGCGCGCAAGCCCACGCTCGAACTCCAGATAGGCGAGGAAGTCGAGGACCAGCGCTTCGAAGCGCGCCTCGACCTTCCGTGTCTGAGGGGGCTTGACTGCGACGGCCATGGCGGCACGTTTCTGCCCGGCTCCCCGCGCCCCTCCCCCTGCACCCGTTCGTGCGCGCTTCGCGCCGCGAGGTCTTGCTAGGTGCCAGGCACGGTGCCTGGCACTTATGCGCGAGTTGCGCGCAGCATGTGGAGGGCGATGAGCGACTTCGAGTCGTGGCACTCGGCGATCGCGGCGTCGAGCTCTGCGAGCGGCCAGCGGATCACCTCGATCCGCTCCTCTGGGTCCGGCTCGTGGCCGTCGACCTCCCGGAGGCCGGTCGCCTCGAAGATCGTCACTTCCTCCTCGGCAAAGCCCGGGCTGGTGAAGAAGCGCTTCCACTCCGACCACTCGGCCGCCTCGAGCCCGACCTCTTCTGTCAACTCGCGCTTTGCGCAGTCGAGGTGCGACTCGCCCTCGACGTCGAGCTTTCCGGCCGGCACCTCCAATAGCTCGGGGTCGCCGACCGCCTCGCGGGGCTGGCGGACGAGCCAGACCACGCCGTCCCCGTGGGCCACGATCCCGACCGCACCCGGGTGCGCGACGATCTCCCGGTCGGCCTCTTCGCCGTCGTCGTAGCGAAACCGGTCCGTGCGGACGTCGATGACCTTCCCCTCGTACGCCGTCACTGTGCTGATCCGCTCCAACTTCGTCCTCCGTTTGTGAGCGTTCCGTTAGGTACCTGGTACCGGGCTCGCGGCTGCGGCAACCCCCGCCGCCAGCGCATCGCAGATCTCGACGTTCTCGACAAGGCGGGCGGCCCCCACGCTCTCGGCATGGGTGTGATTCGCCTCGGTGCCGTTGGCGAGAAGAAGCGCCTCGTAGCCCTGGAGGATCAGCGCATTGGCGTCCGACCCGCCGCCCGTGGACCGCTCTACCGGCGAGTGCCCACACGCAGAAAGCGCATCTCTGGCGACCTTGAGGGACTCGGCGGCCGGAGGGATCCGGTAACGCCGGAACACCTCCCACACGTCTAGGTCGACGTCGCAGCCCCCTTCGGTCCCCGCCCAGGTGCACGCGTCCACGATCGCTCCGGTCGCCGCCGCGACCTTTTCCTCGTCCAGGCTCCGCGCCTCACACACGAGCTTGCACCTGCCTGCAACGACGTTCGACGCGGTGCCCCCCTCGATCACGCCCACGTTCGCGGTCGTCTCCTCGTCGAGCCTCCCCAGGTCCATGCGACTCACGGCCGCAGCCGCCGCGGCGATCGCGGAGCGCCCTTCCTCGGGCCTGATCCCCGAGTGAGCCTCGACCCCTTCGAATTCCGCCACCACCTTGTTGTAGGTGGGCGCGGCGGTGATGATCTCGCCGATCGGCGTCGCGTGGTCGAAGACGTATCCGAACGGCGCGCGAAGAGCCGACACGTCGATCTCCCGTGCGCCGCGAAGCCCCTCTTCCTCCGCCACCGTGAAGACGAGCTCGAGCCCGGCCGCCGGCGCCTCGGACCGCGCGTTCGCGGCCAACTCCATCAGGACCGCGACCGCGGCCTTGTTGTCCGCGCCCAGGATCGTCTCGCCCGCACTTCGAAAGACGCCGTCGGCCAGGACGACCTTGATCGGCTCGGAGTGCGGAACCGTGTCCATGTGGGCGAAGAACGACACCCAGGCGTCAGAGCGGCCAGGGATACGGCAGATCAGGTTTCCCGACCCCGCGTCCGCCCGCTCAGCCGAGTCGTCCTCTGTGACCTCCAGGCCGAAACCTTCGAGCTGCGCCTTGATCCAGTCGGCCACCTCGCGCTCGTGGCCGGTTTCGCTGGGAATCTCGCAGAGGCGCGCGAACGTCTCGAAGAGGCGTTCGCTCATCTGTCGCTCCGCAGGAACTTCTCGGCCCCGTCGCGCCCGATGAAATTGCGAAGGGTGGAGATCCGGCCCTCCTCGAACTCGATCACCCAGCTCGCGGGCTGCTCGATCGCCACCTGGCTCTGCCGGCCGGTCATCTGGATCTCGCCGCGTGCCATTACGCGATCGTCGTCCACGGGCTCCAGCTCCTCCAGGACGAGATTCCAGTCCTCGAACTGGTCGTCGATCTCGGCGGCCCATACTTCCAGCCCGTCCTCGCCCTCGTACATGTCGCCGGTCAGCGCGGAGTGGATCGTCAGCGACTCCTCGAAAACGGCGTCGTCGAAGTCCCTCTCCCCCTCGTTCCAGCGCGAAAAGACCTCGCGCACCAGATCCTCGGCCTCACTCACAGGGGGCAGACTAGTTGCTGGCGCGTCGCGAAACGGCGGCGCGAGAAGCAGGCGCCGCTTGGGAGACCTAGGCTTCGCGGCGGACGCGTACGTCGTCTGCGTCCGAGGCCTCTTCGACCGCCGTCTCCTCAGTGGCCGGGCCGCTCGAGCCGTCGGCCGCGCGCCGTGCTGCGGCGCCGATGAAGTCGCGGAAGAGCGGCTCCGGGCGCGTGGGGCGCGAGTTGAACTCCGGGTGGAACTGCGAGGCGACGAAGAACGGGTGGTCGGGAAGCTCGACGATCTCGACGAGACGCTCGTCGGGAGACGTGCCTGACGCCACGAGCCCCTCGTCCTCCATGCGGCGGCGCAGCTGGTTGTTCACCTCGTAGCGGTGGCGGTGGCGCTTGTAGATGACGGCTTCGCCGCCGAAGATCTCGCGTGCCCTGGTTCCCTCGTGGAGCTTCACCGGGTCGGCGCCCAGGCGCATCGTGCCACCCATGTCCGAGACCTCCTTCTGCTCCGGCAGGAGGTCGACGACGGGGAATGGCGTCTCGGGATCGAACTCGGTCGAGTTGGCTCCGTCCATGCCGCAGACGTTGCGGGCGAACTCGGCGACAGCGACCTGCATGCCGAGGCAGATGCCCAGGAGCGGGATCCCGTTCTCGCGCGCGATCTGCGTCGCGCGGATCTTGCCCTCCACCCCGCGCTCACCGAAGCCGCCGGGGATCAGGATGCCGTCGGCCCAGTCGGCCAGACCCTCGTCGAGCTCCTCGGAGCTCACGAATTCGACCTCGACGTCCACCCCATGCTCGATCCCACCGTGGTCGAGCGCTTCGACCACCGACTTATAAGCGTCCTCGAGCGAGGTGTACTTGCCGACGAGCGCGATCTTGACCGTGCCCTCGCGGTTGTCCGCTCGGCGCACCAGCTGCTCCCACTCTCCCAACTCGGGCGCGGGCGCCTCCATGCCGAAGTGGTCCAGGACCAGGTCGTCGGCGCCTTCGGCTCGCAGGACGAGCGGCACCTTGTAGATGTTGTCCACGTCGCGCGCCGAGATGACGGCGTCTTCGTGGACGGAGCCGAACAGCGCGATCTTTTTGCGGATGTCGCGGTCGAGGCCCTTCTCGGAGCGGCAGAAGATCGCGTGCGGCTGGATGCCGATGCGGCGAAGCTCGTTCACGGAATGCTGCGTCGGCTTGGTCTTGAGCTCGCCGGCGTGCCCGATGTACGGGACGAGGGTGAGGTGTATGAACATGCACCTCTTGGGCCCGAGCTCCGAATAGAGCTGGCGGATCGCCTCGAGGAACGGAAGCGACTCGATGTCGCCGACCGTGCCGCCGATCTCCGTCAGCACGAAGTCGACCGACTGCGACTCGGCGACGATCAGGATGCGCTGCTTGATCTCGTCGGTCACGTGTGGAATGACCTGCACGGTCGCGCCGAGGTAGTCCCCGCGGCGCTCGCGCCGGATGACGGAGTTGTAAACCGCGCCGGCCGTCACGTTCGAAGCCCGCGAGGTGTTCTCGTCAGTGAAGCGCTCGTAGTGGCCGAGGTCGAGGTCCGTCTCGGCGCCGTCCTCGGTGACGAAGACCTCGCCGTGCTGGAACGGGCTCATCGTCCCCGGGTCCACGTTGATGTACGGATCGAACTTCTGGAGGGCGACCCGGAAGCCGCGCGAGACGAGAAGGCGGCCGATGGATGCGGCTGCGATGCCCTTCCCGAGAGAGGAGACGACGCCGCCGGTTACGAAGATGAATCTGGTGCCGCCGGGTCCACTCACTCTGGACTGCGAGTCTAGACGGCCCGGTGGCGGAACTTGCTCGCCGGATTTGCGGAGGTTGCGGGGTAGCTCACGCCGCGAGGAGCTCTCGGGCGTGGCTAGTGGCCGCCTCGTCGCCCGCCTCGGAGCCGAGCATGCGAACGATCTCACCGACCAGGTCGTCTCCGGCCACGGGCTCCACCGAAGCGGACGTGGCGCCGTCGGCGACGCGCTTGGTGATCCTGAAGTGGCTCGACGCGAGCGACGCGACCTGCGGCAGGTGCGTGATGCACAGGACCTGCGCCCCCTCGGCAAGCTCGCGAAGGCGCTCGCCGACCGCACGGGCAGTGGCTCCGCCCACGCCCGCGTCGATTTCGTCGAAGACGCGCGTTGCCCCGCCGCCCCCGCCTGACAGGCCGGACAGGGCCAGCATCACGCGCGAAAGCTCGCCTCCCGACGCCGCATCGCGAAGCGGCGAGACGGGCATGCCGGGGTTCGTCGCGATCCGAAGCTCCACCGCCTCCGCTCCGCTCGCTCCAAACCCGTCCGCGTCCCCCGCCGGGCCAAAGGCGACCTCGAGCCGCGCACCGTCCATCGAAAGGCCCGTCAGGGCTTCGGCGACGGCCCGCTCGAGCTCGGGCGCTGCCTTCTTGCGGGACTTCGACAGCTTCGCCGCCAGCGCCGAGCGCTCGGCTCGGGTGGAATCGACTCGCTCTGCCAATTCACCCGCAAGTTCCTCCGCGCCCTCGAGCCGCGCGATCTCCGCGCGGCAGCGATCCGCGTGCGCCAAGACGGCGTCGATCGTGCCGCCGTGCTTCCGCTCGAGCCGCTCCATGAGCGCGAGCCTCTCCTCGACCGCCTCCAGGCGGCCCGGCTCGGCCTGGATCCCGTCGGCGTAGGAGCGGAGCTCCGAGGCGATATCGGCCAGATCCAGCGCCGCTGCGCCGATCCGATCGCCCAGCTCGTCCAGAGCAGGGTCGACGCCGGCCGCGTTCCCGAGGCCCCCCTCGGCCGCGGCCAGGGCCCCCGAGGCCCCCGCCCCGTCCTCGTCGGCGCCGGCGATAGCGGAAAGCGCGGTCGCGGCCGCCTCGCGCAGCCCCTCGGCGTGCCGGAGCCGCTCGCGCTCCGCGCCCAGCTCCGCCCGCTCGCCGGCATCCGGCGCGGCCGCATCGATCTCGTCGAGCTCGAAGCGCATCAGATCGAGGTCACGCTCCCGTGTGCCCTCCCGGTCCGCCAGATCGGCCAGCTCGCGTTCGGCGTCGCGCACGGCGCGGTGGGCGGCGCGGTAGGCCTCGCGAAGCTCCAGGTGATCGGGACCGGCGAACCCGTCAAGGATGTCCAGCTGGGCTGAGCCCAGCGTGAGGCGGCGATGCTCGTGCTGGCCGAAGAACGCGAGGAGCCGGGTCCCCAGGAGCTTCAGGTCGGCCACGCTCGCGGAGCGGCCCTGGACGTAGGCGCTCGTGCGCCCCGACGAGCCGACCCGCCTGGCGATGACCAGCTCCGTCGCGTCCTCGGGAAGCCTGTCGGCCAGGTCGGCCAGCTCGGGGTCTTCCCAAAGCCCCGCCGGCACCTCGAAGACGCCTTCCACGTACGCCTCGCCCGCGCCCGGGCGGACGACCTGGGTGCGCGCCTTTCCGCCCATCAGGAGATCCAGCGAGTGTGCGAGCACGGTCTTTCCCGCACCGGTCTCGCCGGTGATCGCGTTCAGACCAGGCCCCAGCCGGAGCTCAGCGCGCTCGATCAGGAGGAGGTTCTCGATTCTCAGCTCGAGCAGCATCCCTACACAGATAGCGGCCGGCGCCGACGGATTCGCCCCTCCGCGCTCGGGCCCCGCCTGCTACCGCGCGAGCCGCCCGAACTTCTCGCCGATCCGCCGGTAGAAGTTTCCGCCCGGCAGCTGCGCCAGGCGTCCCACGTCGTCGCGGAAGCGGATCTCTACCGAGTCGCCGGACTCCAGATCCGCGACGTGCTCACCGTCGATCACCAGATCCACGGCCTCGCGCCCGGCGGCGTTGAGGACGCTCATGACGTCATCCGGCGCGGCCACCAGCGGCCGGGCGGTCAGCGTGTGGGGCGCGATGAAGGAGACGACGTAGCCCTCCACGCCCCAGGCGAGGATCGGGCCGTTGTTCGCGAGGTTGTAGCCCGTCGAGCCGGCAGGCGTAGCCGCCACCAGGCCGTCGCAGCGCACGTGGCCGACGTCCTGACCGCCGAGGCTGAAGGTCAGCTCGGCGACGCGGCCGTGCGGCCGGCGATGGAGCGAGACGTCGTTGAGCGCCAGGCGCCCGGCGCCGGCGTCGAGCGCCGGGAGGGACATGACCTCGAAGTCTCCGGCGAAGGCGCGGGAGAGGCCTTCGCGAACGCTGTCGGGGTCCACGGCGGCGAGGAATCCGACCGTCCCGTAGTTGATCCCGAACACCGGCACGTTCGTGTCGGCGAACTGCCGGAGGCCCTTGAGGATCGTCCCGTCGCCTCCGAGCACCACGCAGATGTCCGGATGCCCGTCGAGCGTCTCCAGGGAGCCGATGTCCTCAGCCGCGGATCCGTGCTTGGAGCGCTCGGCGTCAGCGGCAACGAGCGCACAGCCCGCTTCCCGCGCAAGCTCCACCGCCAGGCGCACCGCACCGGCGGTCTGCTCGGGCTGCGTGTGGGACAGGAGCGCTGCGGTCCTCACCTGGGCGGGGCCGGGCGCGCGGCCGTTCACGGCTCCACCTCGAGCGCCGCCTGCTCGATCCCGTGGGCGTCGAGCCCTTCGCCCGCCCGTGTCGCCCACATGAAGGTCTCGCGGTTGCCCTTGGGCCCTGGCAGGCCGGACGAGGCGAATCCCCGGACGGCCAGGCCGAGCTCGGCGGCCGCCGTCGCCACGATGACGAGGGCCTCGCGCCTGTCGGCTGCGTCCCGCACCACGCCCGCTTTGACCCGGGCACGGCCGAGCTCGAACTGGGGCTTGACCATGGCGAGCAGCTGGCCGTCGGCCGCGACGCACTCCGCAACCGCCGGAATGACCTTCACGAGCGAGATGAAGGAGACGTCGATCGTCGCCAGCGCCGGGACGAACGGAAGGTCGGAAGGCACGATCGACCTCGCGTTGGTGCGCTCGACCACGTCGACCCGAGGGTCGTTCCTGAGCGACCACTCGAGCTGTCCGTGAGCCACGTCCAGCGCGATCACGCGCGGCGCGCCCCGTTGAAGCAGGCAGTCGGTGAACCCGCCCGTCGAGGCGCCCACGTCCAATGCGTCCATCCCGCCGACGTCGAGGCCCAGCCCGTCCAGTGCGTTCGCGAGCTTGATGCCCCCCCGAGACACGTAGGGCCGGTCCTCGGTGACGCTCAGCTCCGCGTCGGGCTCGATCAGCTCGCTGGGCTTTTCGACTCGAGCGCCGCCCGTGCCGATCAGGACCCGCCCGGCGCGGATCGCCTCGGCCGCGCGGGCACGGGACTGGGTCAGACCGCGCTCGGCGATCACTGAGTCGGCGCGCTTGCGGGCCACCGCTGGAAAGTACCGGCCGGAACGATGTGCGTACAAGAGGTCAGTGTGACCGCACTCACACATGCATCGCACATACGTTCGTATCTTGGCGTCCAGATGAGCACTCCCCGCTCCATCCCCCTCTGGCTCCACGCGGGCGTCGAAACCTTCGCCGCTCCCGCGATCATGGCCGCGCCGTTCTTCTTCGGCTTCGGCCCGGCAGCCTCGGTCATCTGCGTCATCACCGGCGCGCTCCTCCTGGGCCTCGCACTGCAGGTGCCCGGCCCCGAGCGCGCGGTTTCGATATCGGCGCATGCGGCCTTCGACTACGCGCTCGCCATCTTCGCCGCCGCTGGCGGGGTGGCCGTCGGTCTCATGACCGGCGCCTGGGGCGCAACGATCTTTCTGGTCGGCATCGGCGTCGCTTTGGCAGCGCTGACCGTTTCAACGCGGTTCAGCCTTCCGCGCGGCACCTAGTACCGCCGACCCCCCTCCAAAAAACACATATCTCTCCTCCCTGTACCCAGGAAGCGCCCCGCAAAGTGCGGGGCGTTTTCCTTTTTGCGATTCGACTTGCTTGGCCGCTCGGGTAGCGATATATATGACGAAGCAGTTTGTGGGCGCTGAACACGAGCTGTGGGGAGACATAGCTGCAGCGATGGAGGTCGTCACGAGCGGCCGGCCAGCCTTGAGCTAGATACATATTCCGGGATGGAGGAAGGTTCATGGCTTTTTCCACAACCGCGCGGACTGATCAGCAGGTGGAGTGCCCTCGATGTGGGTTGCGTCGAAGCCTGTTCATCCACCGAATCACATCGTCAGATGCCCAGGAGTGTCCTAGATGTCTCGATAAGGACGGGGTCGAAGTCCGCATGGCGGCCTACCGGCCGCACTGGATTGCAAAGCGTCAGTCCCCGAGCTAGGACCGGGCCCATGAAGCCAGACGCAGCTAGGGGCAGCGACGTTGCCTGGGGCGGCGCGTACATGATTCTCGGGGCCTTCGTCTGCCTGGCATTCCTGCTCTTCGACTATTCGATTCTCCTGGGAGCTTGGCTCCTTGGGGTCCCGATGATCATTGGTGGCTACGCCGTCCTCCGCGGAGGTATCGACGACGGGACGGCACCCCTTGAGGGCGGCGGTTCGCCAATTGCCCGCCAACAGCCCTTCCCGCCGGACACGAAACGTGAGGTCTGGGCTCGAGACGGAGGGGCTTGCGCTCTCTGCGGCACCCGGATCGACCTTCAGTTCGCTCACGTCGATCCAGAAAACGGCGATGACCCGGCGAACTTGCGGGTCATATGCGGATCGTGCGACCGAAGCCTGGCTCGCCCGTTCAATTAGCGGGCGCAACCGGGAGTACGGACGGCACGAACCTGCGAGGGAGTCCCATAGACGTTGTCGAAGCGCCGCTAGCGCGACGCGGACTCGCGCGCGCCGAGCGCTGCAAGGACCCGCTCGCACACCGCTTCGCCCGTCAGGCCGACCTCCTCGTGGAGGAGCGCGGGCTTGCCGTGCGTCACGTATGAGTCGGGGAGGCCGACGCGCATGACGCGTGCGCGCTCGGCACCGGGGCCGTGGCTGTCCTCGAGGTGCTCCAGGACCGCTGAGCCGAATCCGCCCTGGACGACGTTGTCCTCGATCGTGACGAGCAGGTCGTGATCGGCGGCGAGCGCCGCGATCAGCTCCGTGTCGAGCGGCTTGACGAAGCGCGCATCGGCGACGGTGGCCGAAATTTCGTGCTCAGCCAACTCGTTGGCGGCGTCGAGCGCGACCTTCACGCCGAAGCCGTAGCCCAGAAGCGCGACGCGCTCGCCGCGCCGAAGCGTCTCCCCCGTTCCGACCGGTATCGCCTCCCCGCCGTCGGGGAGGGGAACTCCGATCGCGGCGCCACGCGGGTAGCGCACGGCGGCGGGCCCCTTGTGGTCGAGGCAGGTGCGAACCATGTGGACCAGTTGCGCCTCGTCTCGCGGGGCCATGATCACGATGTTCGGCAGGCAGCGAAGGTAAGAGATGTCGAACGCACCGTGGTGAGTAGGGCCGTCGTCGCCGACCAGCCCGGCGCGGTCCATCGCGAACGTGACGTCGAGCTCCTGGAGGCAGACGTCGTGCACGATCTGGTCGTAGGCGCGCTGAAGGAACGTGGAGTAGATCGCGCATACGGGCTTCGCGCCCTGGAGGGCGAGCCCGGCGGCGAGCAGGACGGCATCCTGCTCCGCGATTCCGACGTCGTAGTACTGGCCCGGGATCTCGTCGGCAAGCGTCTGCAGGCCCGTTCCTCCGGCCATGGCGGCGGTGATCCCGATCACCTTCGGATCGAGCTTCGCCTCCGCGAGGAGTGCCTCGGCGAAGACCTGCGTGTATTGCGGGGGCGAGACGGGCGCGGGCGGCGCATCCTCCGTCTCCTGAGGGGCGTCCTTCCCGTCCTCCATCGCCGGCCGGCTGAGAGGCGTGCGCTTCTTCGGCGCCGGCTTGCCGTCGACGATCGAGCCGGGCTTGGCGGCGTGCCATTTCTCCATGCCCTCGAGGCCGCCCTCCTCGGCCGGCGCGAAGCCCTTGCCCTTGACCGTCTGGACATGGACGACCACAGGGCGCTCCGCCTCCAGCGCCTCGGAGAGCGCGCGGCGGAGCGCGGGGACGTCGTGGCCGTCGACCACGCCCACATAGGCCAGGTCGAGCTCCTCGAACAGGAGGCCCGGCGCCCAGTAGGCCTTGAGCGCGGCCTTGATCTCGGGGCCGAGCCGCTCGATGCGCTGGCCCAGGCCCCACGGCAGGCGGGTCAGGCGCGACTCGGCGTCGGAGCGCGCGTGGTAGAGGCGCCTGTTCAGGCGGATCGAGTTGAAGTAGCGCGACAGGGCACCGACGTTCGGGGAGATCGACATGCCGTTGTCGTTCAGGACGATCACGATCGGCGTCTGGAGCCCGCCGGCGTTGTGGAGCGCCTCGAAGGCGACGCCGCCCGTGAGCGCGCCGTCGCCGATCACCGCGACGACCTTGCCGTCCTCGCCGATGCCTTTGCGCATCGCTTCCTTGAGGCCGACGGCATAGCCGATCGACGTGGACGCGTGCCCGGCGCCCATGATGTCGTGCTCGGACTCGGCGATCGAGCAGAAGGGGGCCAGGCCGTCGTACTGGCGGATCGTCGCGAGACGTTCGCGCCGGCCCGTGAGGATCTTGTGCGGATAGGCCTGGTGCCCGACGTCCCAGAGGATCTTGTCGCGGGGCGATTCGCAGAGCGCATGAAGCACCGTGGCGAGCTCGCAGGTGCCGAGGTTGGCGCCGAAATGGCCGCCGATCTCGCCGATCACGTCGATGACGTCCTCGCGCACCTCCTGCGCGACCTGCGTGAGCGCGGCGTCGTCGAGGCCCTTCAGGTCCGACGGGTCGTCGATCGAGTCGAGGAGCCTCTTCCCTCCGCTGCCGTTTTCTGTGCTTGAAGTCATGTCTGTCGCGTATGGATGAAGTCGGTGATCAGTTCGAGGTCGCCCGTGTCGCCATCGATCGAGTCGAGCTCCGCCCGCGCCTGCCGGTGGGAGTCAGCAGCAAGCTCACGAGCCCGGTCGAGCCCGAAGAGAGATACGTACGTGAGCTTTCCGTGTCGCTCGTCAGATCCATGTGGCTTTCCAAGCTCGGCGTCCGATCCGGTCACGTCGAGAATGTCGTCGACTATCTGGAAGAGCACGCCGAGCTCTTCGGCATAGCTCCTGTACGGAAGTGTTGCAGCCTCGGACTTGCCCGCGAGGTGCAGCGGCACCAGGATGCTCGCCGCGATCAGGCGTCCCGTCTTGAGCCCGTGGAGCTTGCGCAGCCCCTCGGCGTCCTCGACGCTCGCGGCAACGTCGATGTACTGGCCGCCGACCATGCCGCCGACCCCCGTGGCGCCCGCCAGGCATCGGAGCGCCGCGACGACGTTCGCAGGCTCCCCCGACTGCTCGCCGAGGAACAGGTTGATCGCCTCGGCGAAGAGCCCGTCGCCCGCAAGGATCGCCACGTCCTCGCCGAACTTCTTGTGCGAGGTCGGCCTTCCGCGCCGAAGGTCGTCGTCGTCCATCGCAGGAAGGTCGTCGTGGATCAGTGAGTACGTGTGAACGAGCTCGATCGCCGCCGCCGCGGGCAGGACCGACTCGGGCTCGGCGCCGACCGACTTTGCGGTGGCCAGGCAGAGGACGGGCCGGACGCGCTTCCCCCCAGCCAGGAGCGAGTAGCCCATGGCCTGGTCGAGACCAGCCGTGGCGGCGTCATCGCTGAACGTCAGCGCTTCGAGATACGCGTCAACGAGCTCGCGGAGCTCGTCGGGATAGCCCGCCACCGGATTAGCCCTGGTCGGAGGAGGATTCGCGCAGGGCGCGGTCGAGGTCGTTCGAAGCCTCGCCGACCAGCTCGGCCGCTTCGCGGGCCAGCTCTTCGGCTCGTTCGTCCGTGAGGCTCTCGTCGCCGAGCTCGGTTGCGATCTCGTGAAGCCGCTCGGTGGTCTGGCGAAGGTCGCTCACGTCGCCACACCCGCCTGCCGTGCGGCGGCGCCGAGGATGCCGTTGATGAAGTTCGGCGCATCGGCGCCGCAGAACTCCTTCGCAAGGCCCACCGCCTCGTCGATCGCGATCTCCGGCGGGACCCCCTCGGAGTGGAGCATCTCGTACAGGGCCACGCGCAGGATCGCGCGATCCAACGGCGCGATCCGCTCGAGCGTCCAGCCACGAGCCAGGCTCGTGATCTCCCCGTCGATCGCGCCCAGGTTCGAGTCGGTCCCCTCCGCGAGCTCCCTGCTGAACGGCTTGGCATCGGCGAGGAGGTCCGACAGCGAGCGATCGGTTACGTCTCGCTGGTAAAGCGCGAACACGGCTTCCTTGCGTTGGTCGGTCCTGCGCACGGGATCAAGCGTACGCGGTGCCGAGGCGCGATCTAGGCGCGGGAGACGTACTCGCCCGAGCGCGTATCGACGCGGACGACCTCGCCCTCGTCGATGAAGAGCGGAACCTGGATCTCCACTCCCGTCTCGAGCGTCGCGGGCTTCGAACCGCCGCCCGAGGCCGTGTCTCCCTTGAGCCCTGGATCGGTCTTCGAGACGGTCAGATCAACCGCGCTCGACACCTGGACGCCGGTCGGCTTCTCGTCCACGTACAGGACCTCGACCGTGTCGTTCGGGCGGACCCACTTCATGTCCTCGCCGGCCGCGTCGTGCGGGATCTCGGTCTGCTCGTAGGACTCGGAGTCCATGAACACGGCCATCTCGCCGGAGTCGTAGAGGAACTGCATGCGCCTCGTCTCGGTCCGCACGGGCCGGAACTTCTCGCCAGCGCGGAACGTCTTGTCCACGACGCCGCCGTCAGAGGCGCGGCGCAGCTTGGTCCGAACGAAGGCGCCGCCCTTGCCCGGCTTCACGTGCTGGAAATCCATGATCCGGTAGATCTGGCCATCCACCTCGATATGGGCGCCGTTCTTGAACTGGTTGGTCGAAATCACGAGCGGCCGAGGGTAGCGCCGGGGCGAGGACCTGCGGCGCGACGGGCCCGCTCGTCGCCTGGCGCGAAGCGTTCCTCGTCTCGGTACGGTTCCGGCCGATGGAGTCGCTCAGGACCAGCAGGGGTGCCGTTCGGACCGTGACGCTGCTTGCGGGCCTCGCTGCGCTTGCGATCGCCGTGATGCTCGGCGCCCGGGGCGGGAGCGAGGACGCCAAGGCGGGGATCCTGCCGCCGTGCCTCCCAACCGACACGGCGCCGCCCGATGCGCTGGCCAACGTCCCGAACCCCTCGGAGACCGGCCCGAATGACCGCAAGCGGAAGGTGGTCTTCGTCGGGAACAACTGGGAGGGCACCGCTGACGTCATCTCTGCGAGGGGCGGCAAGCTCAGAACCCTCACCCGCATCAACATCGTCCCCGACTACGACGAGCGGGTGGACGAAATCTGCGGGAATCCAGTCGACCTCGGGTACTTCATCGCGATCCGCGAGCTGGTCGGCGAGGGCAACGACCAGCTGGTCGACGACATGTACTCGACGCCGAACGGCAAGCTCCTCGTCGTCTCGCGCCCCAGCTTCAAGGACGTCGTCGCGCTCCACATGGCCGGCCCGAATACGGGCGAGATCGCGTGGCGATTCGAGATGGTCGGCCAGCGGGCAGACCACATGGCCGTCTCGCCCGACGGGAAGGAAGTCGCGATTTCCGACTCGACGGCAAACGTCGTCCATTTGCTCGACACGAAGACCGGTGACAAGGTCGGCGAGTTCGCCTCGGGCGACTCTCCGCACGAGAACACGTACTCGGCCGACGGATCGAAGATCTACCACGCCTCGATCGGGCTGGTCTACACGCCTGGAGACGAAGCCGTCTTCGACACCGACACGAACAAGGGCGAGCGCTACTTCCAGGTCGTGAACGCGAAGACGGGCGAGATCATCTCGCGCGTCGATATGGGCCAGAAGCTCGAGCAGGCCGGATACCCCAACCTCTCCAAGGCCGTGCGCCCGATGGCGATCACGTCGAACGAGCGCAAGGCCTTCCTGCAGGTCTCCTTCTTCCATGGCGTCGTCTCCTACAACCTGAAGAAGGAGAAGGTGAAGAGGGTCACCCGCCTTCCCAACCTTGTGCCGAACGTCCCACGCGAGCAGTACCTCCTCGATTCGGCCCACCACGGAATCGCGCTCTCGGGCAACGACAAGCGCCTGTGCATCGCGGGGACGATGTCGTCCTACGCCGCGGTCATCAACCGCCGCTCACTCCGTAAGCCCGAGCTCGAACCGAAGCTGCTCGAGAAGGGCGAGAAGCCCTACTGGTCGACGACCTCGGAGAACGGCAGGTACTGCTACGTCTCGTGGTCGGGCACCGACGACATCTCGATCATCTCCTATCGCAAGCGCAAGGAGACCGACCACGTCGATGTCGGCGAGCCGGCCGGGAACCCGGCCCACCCGCAGCGGATCCGAAACGGCGTCGTTCGCCAGAGCTTCCTGGACGCAAACGACTAGAGACCCCGCGTGGCATCCTTCCGCGCGTGACGTCGAGCGGGAGGACACCACGGCATCGCATGAGCGCGACCCTGCGCGAGGGCGAGACGGTCACGCCACTCGAGCTCTTCTTCGACCTCGTCTTCGTCCTCGCGATCACGCAATGCACGCAACTCATGGCGGACGAGCCGACCTGGGAGGGCATCGCGAAGGGCCTGCTGGTCCTCGCGGTCCTCTGGTGGTCGTGGATCGGCTACGCCTGGCTGACCAGCGTCGTCGACCCCGAGGAAGGCGCGGTCCGGCTCGTGATCTTCGCGGCGATGGCCGGGCTCCTGGTGGCGTCGATCTGCGTGCTCGGCGCGTTCGACGACTCCGCGCTCATCTTCGCCTTGGCATATGCCGTTGTCAGGGCTGCGCACATTGCCCTCTTTTGGATCGCGAGCGACGACGACCTCGCGCTGCGACGCTCGACGTCGAGCCTGGGTGTTTCCACGGCGATCGCGTGCTCCGTTCTGATCGGGGCATCGTTCGTGGACGGGCCCGTTCAGGGGGCCATGTGGGTAGCGGCGATCCTGATCGACTTCGGCGGCCCGTACATCTTCCGGTCCGAAGGATGGATGCTGATGCCCGAGCATTTCGCGGAACGCCACGGCCTGATCATCATCATCGCTCTGGGCGAGTCCATCGTCGCGATCGGCGCCGGCGTCACCGGCGAGATCACCGCGGGAGTCGTAGCCACCGCCGTAATCGGCATCGCGCTGGCGGCGGCAATGTGGTGGGCGTACTTCGACGTCGTGGCGCTGGTCGCGACGCGGCGCTTGGCGAGCATCACCGACCGCCAGGAGCGAAACGAGCTGGCGCGGGACTCCTACTCCTACCTTCACCTGCCCATGGTCGCCGGGATCGTGCTGGTGGCGCTCGGGATGAAGAAGACGATCGGCCACTTCGACGAGCCACTGAAGATCGAAACCGCCACGGCGCTGATCGGAGGCTTCTGCATGTACCTCCTGGCGCACGTGGCGTTCCGCTGGCGGAACGTCCACTCGGTAAATCGCCGTCGCCTGTTCCTGGGCATCGCCCTGATCGCCCTGATCCCAGCCGGGGTCGAGTTACCCGCGCTCGCAACCCTCTCGATCCTCACGGCGATCGCATGCGGGCTCATCGCCTACGAGGCGATCCGCTATGCGGACCACCGCGACCGCATTCGCCACGACCCCGCCGAAGCGGCCTAGAGGTCTTCCTTCTCTTCCTCGTCTGCCTCGCCGTACGACTGGGCGGTGGGATCGGAGGCCTCTTCGCGCCCCGCCATGTGGCTCGGGTCGGGGTTCGAGTCGGCATCATGCGAGGCGTTCTCGATCAGCTCCTGCTCGGCCAGCTCGAAGCCTTCGGCCTCGCCTTGCCCGCCTTCCGCCAGCGCCCGCTCGGACTCGTCGACCCCGTAGTCACCGCCGGCGTCCCCGCCGATCTCTGCGGCCTCCCGCGCGGCTTCCTCTTCCTGCTCGGCCACATAGCCCTCGTCGCCGTGATTGCCTTCGTCGCTCATCCGGATCACCTCTCTTAGCTCGAACCTTCCGCTGGGCCCGTACCGCACGCGGCACGCATAAAACGTCGATAGGTAGGTTCCAAAGCCATGACCGACACGCCAAAGCTCCTCGATGACCTGCTCCGTGTCCCAGCTCCTTCGGGCTACGAAGCGCCAGCAAGCGCAGTATGGCGCGAAGCGGCCGGCGAGTTCGCCGAGGTGCGAGCGGACGGGATCGGCTCCTCGATCGCGGTGGTCGGCGACGACGAGTCGCAGCCACTATTCGCGATCGCCGGGCACATGGACGAGATCGGGCTCGTCGTCACCCACATCGACGACAAGGGCTTCATCTGGTTCGGGTCGATTGGCGGCTGGGACCCGCAGGTCCTGGTCGGCCAGCGCGTCGAGATCGTGACGAAGGAGGGGCCGGTCGAGGGCGTCGCGGGCCGAAAGCCGATCCACCTGCTGGAGGACGAGCAGCGGAAGAAGGTCGTCGAGCTCAAGCAGCTTCACATCGACATCGGAGCGGAGGACGGCGACGCCGCCCGTGAGCTGGTGAGGGTCGGGGATCCGGCCGTGATCCGCGGCGAGCCGATGCGCGTCCAGGGCTCGCGCCTCGTGTCGCGCTCGATGGACAACCGCCTCGGCTCCTACGTGGCGCTGGAGGTCGCGCGCCGCTGCGCCGAGTCCGACAAGGTCTCGTGCCGGGTTGCCGGCGTGGCCAACGCCCAGGAGGAGATCGGGCTTTACGGCGCCCGGACGTCCGCCTTCCATCTCGAGCCGACCCTGGCGGTCGCCGTCGACGTCACGCATGCCACGGACGCCCCCGGGATCGACGAGAACCAGGAGGGAAGCCACCACCTGGGCACCGGGCCGGTGATCAGCCGCGGCGCGACTCTCTCTCCCATCGTCTTCGAGCTCCTGGCGGAGGCCGCCACCAAGGCCGATATCCCCCATACGCTCTCCGGCTCGGGCAACCGCACGGGCACCGATGCCGACGCGATTCAGATCACCCGCTCCGGCATCCCGGCCGGGCTGGTGTCGATTCCCCTGCGCTACATGCACTCGCCGGTCGAGATGGTCGACCTGGACGACGTCGAGAACACCGTCGCCCTGCTGGTCGCCTTCGCCGAGACGCTCGGCCCCGACCTCGACCTCAGCCGCTAGGCGGGGCTCCAACCCTCAACTAACCCTCAACGGGGTCTGACCCGGGGTCAGACCCCCTTTAGGGTGGTCGAGGGTTTGGCCTTGCGTACGCGCTCGCACGCGACGACGACGTCGAGGTTCGCGTCGACGCGCGCGCGGTCCCTGCGGCCCGTTCCGCAGCGCACCTCGTCCGCTTCTCCGTCCACGGCTCGCAGCCTGTCGGAGGCGCCGCCGCCCTTGACGAGGTCCTCGCCGGCCTCGCCGTCGATCCGGTCGCGCCCACGCCCTCCGGTCAGGCAGTCGTCTCCGTCGCCACCGCGGATCCGGTCGGCGCCCCGCTGCCCGGCCACACGGTCCGGCGCGGGCGTCCCGTCGAAGCGCTCGTCGCCTGACCCCAGGCGGATCGCCGGCGCGTCGGTGCAGTCGGCAGGCGGAGGCGGCTCACCCGAGGCCGGCTCCACGTAGATCGGGCTGGAAACAGCCTCGATCGCGCCCTCGCGCTGGACCTGGATGCGGTAGCGCGCGAAGCCGAGGATCGGGAGGTCGAACGAGAACTCGTCTCCCGTCTCGGGCACTGGAATGACGAGGAGAGGCGCAGAGTCGCGGTAGACGGCGACGTAGAGAAGCCCCGGCCGGACCTCGCGCGTGACCCGTAGCTCCTGGATCTCGGCATGGAGGGTCGCGGAGAATCCCGTCTGCGACTCGAGCGTGTCGCCCATCATCGCGGGCGCGCCCGGTGAGCCGTTCTCGGTGGCCGTGAGGCGCAGGTCGGGCCCGAGCACCCCGAACGGCTTCACGTAGGTGTGGCCCGCCTCGACCCCCTCCTGGATCCCGCTCTCGGAGAGCTCATCCGCATAGACCATCGTGGTCGCCTCGCCCACGGGCGAAGCGAGGATCGAATCGGCCCCCGAGCCCTGTGCGCCTCCCTGATGGGAGTCGCTCGATCCGGTGGCGGCGATGTGATTCGAATTCGCGCCGCCGTCGTCGATCGCCTCGTCCCAGAAGCGGATCGCGAGCGGGGTGAAGGGGTTGGGCCCGGGACGCGGCGGCTGGTCCAGCCCCGGCGGGCCCGTCTGGATCTCGATCGCATCCACCTTCGAGTAGACGGTGTCCGCGGGCCCGTAGTCCCAGGGGCAGCCGCGGCAGAACGCCGACAGGAGCGGGATCTGCGAGGGGAAGATCGTCGGGTGGTTGATCTGCGTGAAGCCCCCGCTGGCATGGACCTGATCGAAGATCTCCGATGGCGGGCGCGCCGCCCTGACCTGGGTCAGATTGCCGCCGGCTTCCCGGCGGAGGATCGGCGCCGTCCTGTAGTCGACCGGCCCCGACGCCCCGAGCGAGTTGGTGTGGCCGCGGTAGGTCGTCACCTCGGTCCCGCGCGAGATCAGGTGGTCTGGGTACTCGTCCTGGAGCTTTCCGATCTCGCCGTAGGCGACCGTGTTGTTGTGATCAACGAGCTGGACGAAGTCGAGGCCGGCGCCGGCGTCGGCGGCCGGCAGGAACGCGTAGTCCAGCGTCTTTCGCATCAGCTCGTTGCCTGGCTCGTGCTCGCCGTGGACGTGGAAGTCGCCTGCGTACCACGCCGCCCCGGCCCGGGCAGGAGTCGAGTCGTACGCGGCCGGCACGTATGGGTCGTCGGCAAACGAAGTGCTCGAGGTGGTCTGCACGTCGACGCGCCAGGCGACAGCGTTGTCGAGGTTGCCCTCGGCGCTGGTCGAGATCGCGGCCAGCCCGAGCTCGGCGACCCACTCTCCTCCCGGGATCCCGCCGGGCTCGTACGCACGGGTGGTCCGGCCCGACACGTAGCCCTTGGGCGCCGCCTCGTACGTCGCCTCGCTCGAAAAGCCGTTCACCGCGATGGTTGCGTCCCGCACCGCGCTCCCCGCCGATCCCCGGAGCTCGTCGGGCCCCGGCACCGTGTTGCCGGGATGAAGGGGCTCGTAGACGCTCAGGTCGAGCGTGTTGTTGTTGAGCCCGTTGGGCAGCGGCACGTCGGGCAGGTCGAAGCAGTAGCGGACCCGGACGCCGGTCGTCCCGGCCGGGACGCTGAACGGGATCTGGACGTAGCTGTTCTCCATCGAGGCATCGAACGTCCCAGCAGTAGTCGTCACTGGCCCGAATGCCGGGTCCTCCGGGCCGGGGCAGGTTGCCGGCACGGACGCATGGGCAGACGATGCCGCGATCAGTGCGCTCACGAAAGCCGGCAAGAAGACGCGGATCCCCACCACGCCCCGAGTGTAAGCGCGGCTCAGGCCGGCGGCGCCGCTTCGACCTGGACCGGGATGCCGTTGAGTACGGCGTTGCCGCTCGGGGCGTCCACCCCACCCTCGTCCGCCAGGAGGTTCGAGTTCACGCCCGGGTGGGCGGCCGCGGTGACCATGCGCACGCCGTCGACCCCATGACCCCAGCCATGAGGAACGCTCACCACGCCGGGCATCATCTCGTCGGTTACCTCGACGGGGACCTCGATCTCCCCAGCGGCGGAGCGAAGCCGCGCCAGAGCCCCGTCCTCCAACCCGAAGCGCTCGGCGTCCACCGGGTTCAGCAGGGCTGTACAGCGGTCCTTGCCCTTTACCAAGGCGTTCAGGTTGTGCATCCATGAGTTGTTCGAGCGGAGCTGCCGGCGGCCGATCAGGACCATCTCGGGGCCGGAGCCGTTCCAGGCTCCCGCATCGAGGCGCTCGCGCAGCCTCGGCACGTCGGCGGTGACCGCCTCGGGAGCGAGCTCGATTTTCCCGGACCGGGTCCGGAGGACCTCTGGCACCCGCGGCTCGTGCGGGCCCAGGTCGACGCCGTGCGGCTCCGTCTCCAGCCGGTCCAGGGTGAGGCCTTCCGGGTCGGTTCCAAACCCGTCGCCATATGCGCCCGTGCGGATCAGCAGATCGAGCACCCGATCGGCTCCCCGCCTGGGCTCCAGCGCGGCCAGGATCTCGGCTGCGTCGCGACCCTCGATCGCCCCGTCGACCGTTCCGACCTCACGCGCCACGAGCGCCCCGGCCACCGCGTCGTCGATCGCATCGGGATCGCAGTCGGCACCCTGCCCCGTGACGATTCCGGTGAGGCGCAGGAAGATCTCTGACTCCTCGATCAGCCCCTCCTCTCGCTCGAGCACGGCGGGCGAGTAGTTGGCCACGTTGCGGGCGGCGAACTGATAGAGCGCCAGGTCGTAGTGCGACCGCGCCATCGGGTCGGGAGAGGGCAGGACCACGTCCGCGTGGCGGGTCGTCTCGTTCAGGTAGATGTCGACGGCGACCATAAAGTCGAGCTCGCCGACCGCGCTCTCCAGGCGCGCCACGTTCGGCGTCGAGATGAGCGGATTGCCCGCGACCGTCACCAAGGCCCGTACCTGCCCGTCGCCGGGCGTGTCGATTTCCTCCGCCAGCGCCGATGCCGGCAGCTCACCCAGAACCTCCGGCAGCCCGCGCACCCTGCTTCCCCAGCGCGCGGAGGCCACTCCCCTCCCCCGTCCTGCCTGGCCGACCGAGTTGCGCTGCGCGGCCGCGGCCTTGGCGAACATCGCGCCGCCAGGCCGGTCGAAGCTGCCCGAGATGACGTTCAGTACGTCAACAAGCCAGCTCGCGAGCGTGCCGAACTCCTGAGCCGTCGTGCCGATGCGCCCATACACGGCGGACCGCTCGGCGGCGGCCAGCTCGCGGGCCATACACCGAAGCTCCTCGGCCGGAATGCCGCACGCTCCCTCCACGCGCTCAGGCTCGAAACCACGGGAGAGCTCTTCAACCTCTTCGAGCCCTTCACAGTGCTCGCCCACTGCGCCCGTATCGGCCAAGCCCTCGGAGAACATCACCGAGACGAGCGACAGGAGCGCCAGGGCGTCGGTTCCCGGCCGGATGAAGTGGTGCTCGTCGGCGTTCTCCGCGGTGCGCGTCCGGCGTGGGTCGACTACGACCACCTTTCCTCCGCGCTCGCGGATCCGCCGGATGCGACCGCGCATGTCGGGAGCGGTGAGCAGGCTCCCGTTCGAGACGAGCGGGTTCGCCCCCCAGATCATCAAGTGGTCCGAGCGGTCGACGTCGGGGATCGGGATAGAGGTCCAGTGGCCGAACATGTGCCCGGCCGAGAAGTGCTTCGGCATCTGGTCGACCGACGAGGCCGAATAGACGTTCTTCGAACCGAGCGCTCTAAGCAGCACCTGGAGGTAGACCATTGCCGAGAGGTTGTGGGCGTTCGGATTCCCGACGTAGATGGCGACTGCGTCCCGGCCACGCTCCTCGAGGATCGGCGCGAGGCCTGCCTCGACCGCCGCGAAGGCCTCTTCCCAGGTGGCCTCTCGCAGCTCCCCGTCGCGCCTGACGAGGGGCGCCCTCAGGCGATCGGGGTCCTCGCGCAGCTCCTTGAGCCCGAACGCCTTCGGACAGATGAACCCGGCTGACAGCACGTCGTCGGAGTCGCCCCGGATCGACTCGATCTCGCCTTCATCCGAGATCTCGATGCGCAGGCCGCACGTCGCCTCGCAGAAGGGGCACGTCCTGAAGTGGGTCGAGGCGGCCACGTTCGGAGACTACCCCCAGACCGCCATCGCGCTTCAGCCGACGACCCGGAGCTCTTTGGTCGTGGCGCTCAGATTTCTGATCCCGGTTTCCTCGACCACGACCAGGTCCTCGATCCGCACCCCGAACTCACCCGGCACGTACACGCCGGGCTCGACGGTCACAACGTCGCCTTCCACGAGGACGTCCTCCGAGGTCTTTCCCAGCCTGGGGGCTTCATGGACCTCCATGCCGACGCCGTGACCGAGCCCATGGCCGTACTCATCCCCGTGCCCCGCCTCCTCGATGGGATCGCGCGAGACGCGATCGGCCTCCGCCCCGCCCACTCCGGCCTTAATCGCTCCGAGGCTGAGCTCCTGGGAGCGCCGCACGAGCTCGTAGACCTCCCGCGCCTCTTCCGAGACCTCACCGGTCGCCCAGGTCCGGGTCCCATCCGAGCAGTAGCCGTCAAGTCGCGCGCCCATGTCCACGACCACCAGCTCCCGGTCCCCAATGACCCTGTCGCCGGGCTCCGAGTGCGGAAGCGCGCCGTTCGGCCCCGACCCCACGATCGCGGGAAAGGCCGGCTCGGCTCCCAGCTCCCGCAGCCGCGCGTGGGCTGACAGGGCGACCTCCCTCTCGGTCTTGCCGGCGAGGCCCCGGTCGGCAAGCCACTCGAACACCGCGTCGGCCAGGCGCGACGCCTCGGCGACGGCCTCGATCTCGCGCGCGTCCTTCACTCGCCTGAGCCGCTCGACCAGGCCGGTCGCGGGGACGAGGGTCGCTCCCTCGGGGAGCGCACCCTCGAGCTTTCGCAGCGAGGCGACGCTGGTCGCGTCCTCGTCGTATCCGATCCTTCCCTCGAATCGCTTGGCGATCTCGGCGACCAGGCGCCCCGTCAGCGTTTCGCGCTCGAAGTCAGCCGATACCTCGTCCTTGGCGCGCTCCGTATAGCGGAAGTCCGTGAAGAACTCGCGGCGATCCCGGCCGACGATGGCAAAGCCGCTCGACCCCGTGAAGCCCGTGAGCCAGCGGATATTGGCGTTGGCCTCGGGGCTCGAGTCGCCCGGCCGCACGAGATCGCCGACGAAGACGGAGTCGAGCTCTGCCTCGGCAACCATCGCGGCGAGCCGATCCGCGCGCTCCTCCGTGCTCACGCACCCATCTCCGCCGCAAGGAGCTCGAGCGCCTCGCGGTATCCGTCCGGCCCCTTGCCCGAGATCGCGCCCAGGACGAGCCCGTCGAAGACGGAGAACCGGCGCCACTCCTCGCGCGACATGACGTCGGACAAGTGCACCTCGACCGCCGGAACGCCGGCGAGCTCGAGGGCGTCCCTGATCGCCCAGCTGTAATGACTCCACGACCCCGCGTTCACGATGACCGCATCGGCGGTCTCCGGCACCCGGTGCAGGTGCTCGATGAACTCGCCCTCGTGATTCGTCTGGAAGAACCGCGCGTTGAGGCCCGCATCCTTGGCCCAGCCCTCGATCCTGCCCTCCAGCTCGGTCAGGCTGAAATCCCCGTAGTGCTCCGGGTCCCGGCTCGCGAGCATGTCGAGGTTCGCGCCGTGCATCACCTCGACCCTGTTGCGAGTGGTCGTCATCGCGAATCGTCCTTGAGCTCGCCCACTGCCGAGCGGACGATACCCGCGTCCAGGCGAGCGCCCGTGGCCGGCTCGCCGGGCCTCTCGAGGAGCACGAAGGGCACGCCTCCCGCGTCCGCCTTCTTGTCGCGTTCGATCGCCGTCATGACTTCGTCGGTCCCTACTTGCGGATCGAGCTGCGTTGGGAGCCCACCACGCTCGAGCAACTCGATCACCTCGGCCCGAAGCTCGCCCGCCCCGGAGAGACCGAGGGCAGCGACCAGGCCCAGGGCGACCGCCTCGCCATGGCGGTAGCGGCCGTAGCCGGTGGCCGCCTCGATGGCGTGACCGATGGTGTGCCCCAGGTTCAGGACCTGCCTGCGACCGGTGTCGCGCTCGTCCTCAGCCACCACGTCGATCTTCACACGGGCGCAGTCGAAGACAAGGTCGCCGAGCTCTGCAGCGTCGAGAGCTCCGAGCCCGCGGACACGCTCCCAGAGCGAGCCACCCGCGATCAAAGCCGTCTTCACCACCTCCGCGAAGCCGGCGGCGAGCTCCTCCCGCGGAAGGGTCGCGAGGGCGCCGGGCTCGGTGAGGACGGCATGCGGCATGTGGTAGGCGCCGACGTAGTTCTTGGCTTCCGGCAGGTCCACGCCTGTCTTCCCGCCGTAGGCCGAGTCGACCTGTGCGACAAGCGTGGTCGGGGCCTGAACGACGGGCACGCCGCGCTGATAGGTCGCAGCGCAGAACCCAGCGAGGTCGCCGACCACGCCACCGCCGAACGCCAGCACCCCGTCGTCGCGCCGCGCCCCCGCACCGGCGAGGGAACGAAGCACCCGCTCCGCCTCGGCGATGGTCTTCATCGACTCGTCACCGCCGGCCTCGACCGTCTGCAAGTCGCGCGGCAGCCTGCCTGCCTGGTGGGCGAGCGCCCCCGGGTCGGCAACGCAGAACCAGCGGCGGTCTGCCGGGAGCAGGCTCAGAGCGCCATCGGCCACGATCGCCGGGTACTCCCCGGAGCCCGATGCCGCCCATGCAAGCTTCGCGCCACCCAGGCGCGCGGCGCCGTCGAGCCACGCGGCCGCAAGCCTGCCGACGCGCTCGCCACCGTCGCTCAGGACCGCGTCGGCAAGGTCGGCGTACACCGGCTCGCGCGCTCGGAACCTGTCACCGAAGGCTTCGCGATCTCGAGCGAGCGGGCGGTCGGTGCCCTCGCACCGGATCCAGGAGGCCTCCTCGCTGATCCGACACCAGACGACGAAGCATCGCTCCAGCGCTTCCCTGACCTTCGCCGACTCGACCGCGCCTCCGCCGAGCGACACCATTCCGCCACCGGACAGGGCCTCGAGTGTGTGGCGCTCTTCAAGCTCGCGAAATCGCGTCTCGCCATCCGTTGCGAAGATCTCGGCGACCGGCTTGCCGATGTCCTGCTCGATCGCAGAGTCGACGTCGGTCGCAGCGACTCCGAGCTCGGCCGCGGCGCCCTTTGCCGCCCGGGTCTTCCCGGCCCCCATGAAGCCGATGAACGCGATCGTGGGGGCCTCGGAGCCACCTCCGTTCAGCGGCGCCATCCGATGCGCTCCTCGTACGCCTTGAGCGCGGCGAGAGCGTCGGAGATGTGGTCGCCCCCGAACTTCTCGCGGTAGGCCTGCGCCAGGACGAGCGCCACCATCGCCTCGCCCACCACGCCCGCCGCCGGGACCACGGTCGAGTCCGTTCGCTCGCGCATGGCCTGCGCGGGCTCCTTGGTCTCCGTGTCTACCGAGCGGAGAGGCTTCGTGAGAGTCGAGATCGGCTTGATCGCGCCCTTGACCACGAGCGTCTCGCCGTTCGTCATCCCGCCTTCGACTCCCCCGGCGCGGTTCGTCTCGCGATACCAGCCGCGCTCATCGGAGTAGAAGATCTCGTCGTGCGACTCGGAGCCGGGCAGGCCGGCCACGTCCCATGCCTCGCCGACTGCCACGCCCTTCACGGCCTGGATCGAGACGATCGCCTGGGCGAGCCTCGAGTCGAGGCGCTCCTCCCATGAGACGTGCGAGCCCAGCCCGGGTGTCAGCCCGAAGGCTCGAACCTCGAACACGCCGCCGAGGCTCTCGTTCCGCTTGCGCAGGGTGTTGATCTCTTCGATCATCGCCGCCTCGATCCCAGCGTCGAGAACGCGAACCGGCGAATCGTCGACGCCCTCGAAATCCTCCAGCGAAAGCTCGCGCTCGGACTCGGACACGACGGACGCGATCTGGAGCACGTGGCTCCGGATCTCGACGCCCAGTGCGCGGAGGAATTCCTTGGCGAGCGCTCCCGCGGCGACGCGGGCGGCTGTCTCACGCGCGCTCGCGCGCTCCAGCACGTTGCGCACGTCGGAGAACCCGAACTTCTGGAGCCCCGCCAGGTCGGCGTGGCCCGGACGCGGCAGGTGCGACTCCTCGATCTCCGCGTCGACGGGCCAGGGGTTCATCCGCTCTTCCCAGTTCGGGTAGTCGCGGTTCGCGACCAGGATCGCGACCGGGCCGCCGAGCGTCTTTCCGTGCCGGACGCCCGACCGGACCTCCACCGCGTCGCGCTCGATCTTCATCCGGCCGCCACGGCCGTGGCCGAGTTGCCGGCGCGCCATGTCGCGGTCGATCCGCTCCCGGTCAAGATCGAGGCCTGCGGGCAGGCCTTCGACGATCGCGACCAGGCCGGGCCCGTGCGATTCGCCTGCTGTCGTGAAGCTGAAGCGGCTCACCGGCGAGAGACTATTCGCCCCCGGGAGCGGCTATTCGAACGCAGGCAGGATCGACGGCGTCTTGATCTGGAGACGGCTATCGAAGCTCGGGTGGTCGTACACGAACTCGAGGCCGTCGCCGGGATTGGTTCCGTTCTTCTCGACGCTGATCGCCAGGCCGAGGCGCTCTCCCTCGAGCACCGAGCCCGCCGCGTAGAGAAGGTTCATATCGATGCTGAGCTCGGTCCAGTTCGCGCGCGGCCACGACTCCTCCTCGTGCGGGAACCAGTCTGCGTCGGTGATGTCCTCGTTCGCCATGAGGACGTCAACCGGAACGCCGAGCTGGTTGGTCTTCCTGGCGAACAGGAAGACGCAGATGCGGCCCGGATGGGATCCCCCGTTCAGGGTCCGCGTCCAGAGGCTGAGCGTGGCCTCGCCGTCGAGGAGCAGCTCGAAGTCATCCGGGATCGGCGGCGTGACCCACTTGTGGACCTTCTGGCTGGGCACGCCGTCAGCGAGGCTCGGCGAGAAAATGCAGCCCGTGATCTCCGAGTGCCGGATCTGAAGGCCCTTGTCGCTGTCGGCTCCGACCGCGGGTTCTACGTCCGTCGCATAGTCGTAGAGGGGCTGCTGATCCGGCGGGAAGGCGGCGTCGAGCTTCGGCGGGTCGGTGAACATCAGGTCCGTCGCGCCCGGCGTGTCACCCGTCTTGACTCCCGCAGAACACGCGCCGAGCGTGTTGTGGGTGAGGTGGTTCCCGGTGAGGGGCTGGCGCTCCGATTCGTTGCAAGGGGTGTCCGTCAGGTAAAACGTTGCGAAGGATCCCTCCTCGCCTCCCCCACCCGGCACGTCGTCCACAACCGGCGTCGCATCGGGGTCCACCAGGTCGGTCTGTAGCTCCTGATAGCCACGATCGCCCCCGGACCCCGTGCGGTCGAGCGTCGCCGCCACGATCACGCGCTTCATGTCCTGAGTGCCTGGGCAGACCGCATCGGGGCAGCGGGTGTCGTTCACCCAGACCACGTAGCGATTGATCGTCCCGCTGATGTCGCCGCTCTGGAACTCCGTAGGAGCCGCGCTGATGGTCCCGCCGGAAACCGTGCCGCCGGCCTCGAGGGACCCCCCGTTTACGACGAGGGGCCGAAGGTCGGTGCCGTCGCGCGCGAGCGCGAACTGCCCGCTGCTCACTCGCCACGCCGGGTTGTTCTCATCGATCGAGGAGGTCGGCGTGGACGTCAGCGCGACTTCGCTAAATGGCAGCCGCTTGATCCGCTCGAGCTCCGCCTCGATCTGGTTCACGGCCACCTGGCTCTGCTCGACGCGGAAGTTGTTGCGGGTGGAGGCATCGACCAGGCTCAGAACCGTGAGCGACCCGAGCATCAAGAGGAAGATCGCGATCACGACCTCGATCAGGGTGAAGCCGCCCTGGGAGCCGTCGCTTTCGGGATGGGAGTTCATGACGCAGGCGCGATGGCATTTCGCATCGTCACGCCGTCGGCAAGCGTGATCGAGTCGTCACCGCTCTCCGACGGAAACAGAAGGTTCACGCCGATGTAGGTAGGTGCCGCTGACGAAGGTGTGTAGGTGAAGACCGAAGATGTCGAGAGCCCGTTCACGACGATCACGGGCGTCGACGGTGCCGTGCCATCGGGGTTGGCCTCGACTCGCGTGCATACTTCGCCGGCACACGTATAGGTGACGCGGCACAGCCGGGCCTCACTCGAGTTTGCGCCCCCGCAGGTGGCGCTGTTCACCTGAGTGATGAGGGAGAACTGGGTGCTCGACGCGGAGACGACGGAGTCCCCCTGGCGGATCTCGCGTGTCATGCGCTCCATCGCGACCCGGGCCTCCTGGATCTCGCCGGCCTTCTCTGCCACCTTCGGCTCGCTTCGCATCGCGGTCGTCATCAGGCCCACGCCAACGCCCAGGACCACCAGGGACAGCGAAGCCGAGAGCAGGAGCTCGATCAGCGTGAAGCCGTCCGATGCGGCGACGCGACTGGGAGAGGTCGCGGTCATCTCAGCAACGGGCATCGGGCGGGCTACCTGCCGGGCCCTCGCACTCGATGAATCCGCTCTGCTCGTAGTGAGGTGCCGTGTTCGGCAGCACGAAGTCCTTCGCGGCGTTGTCGATGAAGACCTTCGCGTTCGAGTCCATGTGGATCGACTTTCCGGCCACGGCACCGCAGTAGGTGGAGTTCGAATCGAAGAAGAAGTCCGTACGCGGGGCGTAGATGACGAAGTTCTGCTCACACGCGCCGGCTACCTGGGTGTTCGAGTTGAGCTCGATGCGGGTGGGCACGGTGTCGGAGCCGACGAAGAGGAAGGCGGCGTTCGCGGCCCCTCCGCCCGTCGCCGTGATCCTCGAGTTGGACGAGAGCTTCAGCTGCACCGAGTTCGGCGGCAGGCCGCAGGCTTCGGGTGAATCGAAGAAGATCGTCACCCTGGAGCCCGGCGCAACATAGATCGCTGTGTTGCTCGACATCGTGAGCTTGCAGAAGCTGTAGATCTGCCCGCCGAGGGTGAGCGAGGAGTTCTGGCTCAAGCTCATGGTCCGCGTGCTCGAGTCCCAACTCACCCTGCTGCCTCCGGTCCTCAGGTCCTCGTTGAAGAAGCGCGCGTTGTCGTTGACCGTCGCGGCATCACCCTGGTTGACGCTGGGCAGGGTCAGCGGCTTCTGAATCGTCGTCCCGGTGCCTGTACACGTGGTGTCCGCGTGATGCTGGGCATTCGAGACGAGGTCGATTTCCTGGCCCACGCCGACCGACCCCGTGCCGCACAGCTTCGCGTTGGACGCGAGGGTCATGCCGCCGTTCGTCGCGGCGTTGGCCCGGATCTCAGCGTTCGCGTCGAGCGAGAGACCCTCGCGGGACTTGACGGTTGCGTTCGAGAAGATTCCCTGGCCCGAAACGGATTCCGCCGCCACTTCGATCCGCCGGGTGATGCCGTCCGACTCGCCCTCCGAGATGATCTTGAGCGCACCAGAGGTCGGTGATGTTTGGTAAGTGAAGTTGCCCGAGTTCGTGGCGCCCGTCACGGGAGAGCACCAGCCTGTGGACGCCGGGGCGGCCAGCGCGAGCGTCGCACCCGAAGCGACCACGCAGGAACTGGCTGCGGTCGCGGGGAAGCGGTTGTACCGGAGCAGCGCCTGATTGGCTCCTGCTTCGGCCGCTGCTAGCGCAGACTTGACGTCGGAGTCCCGGCTCACTCCGCGCTGGGCGCTCATCGACACCAGGGCACCGCCCATCGCGATGCCGAACATGGCCACCATCAACAGCAAGACGGTCGGGACGGCAAAGCCGTCCTGTCGCGTCAGGCACGCATCCAATCTGGCTTTGAAGCTCATCGACTTAAGAATCGGTCGAAACCCGCTCGAACTTGACCCTTTCCGGGCCTCCGGGGTACGAACGTCCAGAACCGTCTAGGCGGCCTTTTCGGCCTTGCTCTTGGGAATTCGCTCCCAATAGACGTTCTTGACGGTGATCACGTACCGCTTGTCGTCTGCAAATCGCAGGTAGGCCGAGTCGCCTTCATCCATGCGCAGAAACTCGCAGTTGTTCCTGCCAGGCTTGCACTTGCCCTCGCCGTTCACCCGGCTGACGTCGCGTGAGACGAGCAGGTCGGCGACCGAGCCGTCGTCGTTGTTCCCAAGGAACATCGCGACCGGAGTGTCTTTCGACGGGAGAAGATCGCCCGACTTGACGCCATCGATCGTTCGGCGCCGGTCACGGTCGACGATTCCCACCTCGACGTCGATCCGCGGGACCAGGACGTACGGCTCCTCCTGGGAGTCGCTCACGGGAGGAGCGGTGCCGCCCGGCTCCACGCCGGACGAGGAGTCCGGGGCTGGCTCGGATACCGCAGGAGCGCTTGACGACGGCGCCGGCGAGCCGGAGTCCTCCGGAGCGAGCAGCGCTGACTCCTCGGCTCCGCTCGTTTCAGCCTTCTCCTCGAAGCGGTCCCCGAAGGGATTTTTCCGGTCCAGCGCATCGAGCCGCTCGCGGAAGTCGCGAACTCCGGCCTCCTGCACGGCCAGGACGGCCGGCTCGACCGCGGCCGCCTGTGGGTCCGGAGCAAGAGGCGCCGGCGGGACGGCCGGCTCGGGCGAAGAGCTGAGGACGAACGGCGCGGCCAGGATCGCAACCAGGAGGGCCACGGCGGGGATGACCAGCCGGCGGTCGCGCATGTCCTTGAGGACGTCCGACACAACGCGCGGCGGCTGGATGCCTGAAGAGGATCCCTTGGTGCCCTTGGGCTTACGTGTGGGCAGATTTGGCAGCTTCATGGTGTCGTCTCCGCGACCGGCGTCGTCGCTGCCGGTACAGCCTCGGGAGGAGCTGTCGACGTGCCGCCCGCCGTGAGCCCCTGCGATTCGGGCAGGACGTACGTCGAGATGGAGAGCTGGACCTCGAGGGGCGCCGTCGTGCCTGGCTCCGTCGTGTCGGACTTCGTCATCTTGAACCCGTTGACCGTGACCAGGCGACCCCCGACATCAACGCTGGCCGCCTCGGACTCGATCATCTGGTCGATGCCCTGGAACAGATCCGCGACCTGGAAGAAGTCACCGGTGAACATGACGTCATATGGAAGAACGCCCAGCCCGGCGGATCCCACCGTCGCGCCGATCGGCAGGCTCGCGGCCGAAGCTTCGGTTGCGGGCACCGCGCCAACGGTCGTTGCCACCGGCGCCGTCTCGGTGGCGGGGGCCGCCTCGCCCTCTGCAGGCGGTTCCGTACTCGCATCGGCAGTCGTCTCGGCGGCTGCCGGCTGAGCGACTTCGACCGCGTCTGCTTGTTGCAGCAGCTGAAAGCCGGTCTTGGCCTCCTTCGAGATGGAGACGAGCTGCTCCAGGAGGCCCGGTGTGTCGCCGTCAGCCGGAGCGGCCTTGCCGAGCACGACAAGGGACGAGAAGTTGCGCTCGTAGTCCGCCTGAGCCTCGCGCCCATCGGAGACAATCGCTTCTTGCGCGGCGACGTCCAGCTGAAGCTGGGCAGCCTTGTCTTCCAGCTCCTTAGCCTCCTGGCGCTTGGGCGACAGCGCAAGGAACCAGAAGGCCGCAAACAGGCCCACCACTCCAACGGCGAGCAGGATCGTTCTATCCGCCTTCCTCATGGCGTCACCTGCCCCGGGATTCCCGCAGCACTCTGCGCCTTCTCGGTCTGCTCCGTTTGGGACGCCGCTGCGGTCTGCGTCTGCTCATCGCCTTCAGCGCCGGCCGGTGGCTCCGTCTCGGGGGACGGGTTGGCCGCCGAAGCTGCGGCGGCTTCCGGGCTTACGGTCGCGCCGTCGAATGCAACCGAGAGATCGAAGGTGTTCGCGGAGCCGCAGACTGAATCGCCGGCTTCTGGTCCGGAAGCCTCCGACCGGCCGACCCCCACGCGGGTGACCCCGTCGATGTCCTCCAGAGCGGCGAGGAACTCGGCGACTGCGGAATGCGAGCTTGCGCAGCCCGAGATCACCAGGTTGGGAGCACCGATTTCCACAGGGGAGCTGCTTCCTTCGGCGTTCGCAACAGCGGAGCCGTTGAGGTCGGTGAGCGTGACCTCCTCGGGGATGATCAGCGCGAGCTCCCGCATCACGCGCTCCCAGTCGAACCGGCTCTGGGCCAGGCTTGCAAGCGTTGACTCGCGCTGGGTGCGCAGGGTTGCGAACCTCGTAAACGCAGCGAGGCGATCGGCCTCAGCCGTCGCCGCCTCGAGATCGGCTTCAAGTTGGTCGACTTCCACCTTCCGCTCAGAGATGTCGTTAGACGTCGTCACCATGAGCGTCACGGCCAGGAGGACGACCGCCAGGGCGCCGACGATCACGTACGAAAGCGGGCCGCTGCGAAGCGGGGCGCGGGTGCCGCGCCGATCCTCCGGCGGAATGAGGTTTACGGGACGCACCGCTACTCCTCCAGAGCCAGGCCGAAGGACAGGGTCTGGCGCACCGCGGAGTCATTATCGAGGTGTGCGAGTGCGCGTGGCGTGGCGACGCTGAAGGCGTGCCCGAGCGTGCGCTGAAGGCGCTCGACAAGGCCGGGGATGCGAGTTCCGGGCCCGCACACGACCACGTCCTCGATCGCGATTGCACCGTCCTGCGCCGCGTAGTAGTCCATGGAGGCGCGGATCTCGTTGCCGAGCCGATTGGCGCCGTCGCCCAGGCACTCCCGCGCTGCGCTGATGTGCTCCGGGTCGCCCTCGATGGTTTCGACGGGTTGCTCGAGACCGACGTGGACGAGCCACTGCCTGGAGTGCTCGACGGTGAGGCGCCGGCGCTCTGCGAGCTTCTGGGCGATGCCCTCGACTCCGAACGACGCGATGCGGGTGAAGAGACATGAGCTTCCGCGGGCGACCGCCAGGTTCGTGACGTCGCCGAGGTTGCAGTAGAGCTTGGCGGGAGCCAGGTTCTCGACCTGCGCGGCGCCCTGCACGCCCTGGCTCAGATCCGACGCTCGATCCTCGTACGCCGGCGCCGAGACGAACTCTCCCGGACCCACGGGCGCACTGACCTCGCGGGCGAGGGCGCGGATCATCCCAAAGGCCGAGTGGTCGATGCCGATGGGCCGTAGGCCGGCAACCGAGATAGCCCGCAAGACCTGGGCGATCATGTCGCGGCGCGCCGCAACTGCGACCACGTCTACCTTGCGGTCGCCGCTCTCGTCCACGGTGTGCCCGACCACCTGCCAGTCGAGGACGGCCTGGTCGAGGGGCATGGGGATGTGGTCCTGTGCCTGAAAGCGGATCGCCGTCTCGAGCTCGTCGCGATTGTCGATGGCCGGAAGGCGCATGGACCGGACGGCGACTCGCTGGTTCGCGATCCCGACCCGCACGTCGCGCGAAAGGCCCTCCCGCGCGAAGAGCTCCTTGATCGCCTGGCCCAGCGCTTCGGGGTCAGCGACCTCGCCCTCGCGAAAGACACCTGAGGCCAGCGACAGGACGCCGCCTCCCACGACCTCGGTCGAGCCGTTGACCCGAACTTCGGTCGCAGCGACGCTTCCGGTCTCGATATCGAGGCCGACGATGGACTTTGCCTTATTCGACGAGATCAGTGACATAGCGTTGGTCGGGGTGGTGACCCCTGCCAACACAATCGGCGACCTACCGCATTTCCTTGAGCATCAACCGTGCGCGCTCACGCTCAGCCGTCATCCGGGAAGAACTCGTCCAGGTACCACTGGACCATGTCGTCCCCGAACCACAGGCCGATCACACCGCCGATCGCAAGGAACGGCCCGAACGGAATCTTGGACTTCCGTGCAGCGCTCCCCTGCCTGGCGATCATCGCGACGCCCACCAGCGCGCCGAGGAAGAAGCCGATCAGGGTGGCCGGCGCAATCGCCCGACCGATGAAGAGGCCCATCATCCCGACGAGCTTCGCGTCGCCCATGCCCATGCCGCGCGGATAGGCGAGCGCCACGAGGAACATGAACCCGCCGGCGATGGCCGCGGAGATCGCGCGCGTGTCCAGGGTCTCGGGTAGCCAGATGGCGCTGATGGCCACGGCCACCACCGACCCCGCGAGCACGACCTTGTTTGGGATGATCCGCAGGTCAAGGTCGGTCAGCGTGATCACGACCAGGACGAAGCACAGGATCAGGCCGAGAGCGAGCTCGGCGACCTCGTCGTCACCGAGGATGAGGTAGGTCGCCGCGAACAGTGCGCCGAGGGTCAGCTCCGCGAGGATGTAGCGCGGCGAAATGGGCTCGCTGCAGTTCCTGCACTTCCCGCGAAGGATCATCCAGGAGGCGACCGGGATGTTGTCCCGCGCGCCGATCATCTCGCCGCAGCTGGGGCACTTCGACCGCCCGGAGACCCAGTTCTCGTTGCGAGGCAACCGGTGGGCGAGCGCGGTGGCGAAGCTGCCGAGAACCGCACCCAGGACGAACAGGGCTATAGCGACCGCTGCCACGGCATCCTCACTTCCACGCCAGGGCTACAAGCCCTGCCTGCCCGGCCACGGAACGACGAAGGGCGGCCCCCGGGCCGCCCTTCGTCACACTCATTCGGCCACCTGTTGGCCGGATGTCCTCTGAGCCGACTACTCGCCCCAGTTGCCGCCAGTCGGGCAGCCTGCCTGCTTGGCGGGTGCGCCGACAACGCAGGTGTACGAAACGTCTCCTGAGCTGGCACGGGTGATCGAGAACTCGTTTTCCGTGTCCTCAGCGATGACGGTAACCGTGTAGGCATCGTCCGCAAGAGCGGTCGGGTCCTGGAGGTTGACGTCGACCAGCGTGGTCTCGATCGCCTCCAGGTCAGCCGCGGTCGCACCGAGGTACGAACCGCCGTTGTCCGTCGCATACGACTCGATTGCCGTCTGCGCGGTACGCACGCCAGCCTTGGCGTCGGCGTCCTTGGCCTTGTCCCTCTGGTTGAAGAAGGACGGAATCGCGATCGCGGCCAGGAGGCCGAGGATCAGCATGACTACGAGGAGCTCGACAAGCGTGAAACCGGACTCGCCGCTACTCCGTTCACGGAGCTTCTGGACCATTAGTTACCCTCCTTGGGTACCGGTGTTTGCGCCAGAGCCCCGTCAGCCTCTCGGCCATCGGAAACTTCGCAGGACCCGGTGGCAGTCCGGCTGTCTCCCAGAAGGAAGACCCGTGACTTTGCGTCCTCGCCTCGCGACGAGTTTGCCTTTGGCACCGAAGCACTGGCTTTCATCACGACATCTATCGGGCGAGACCCATGAGGCCTTTAGCTTTGATGGGGTGTACATCTGTCCAGGCTGGGGGATGGCCCCTAGTCGCGTCGGGGAAGGAGCGTGAGATCCGTGGCTGCGCGCCGTCTGATTGCGATCCTCCTGGTCCTGTTGTTCCTGTCGTCGCTGGCTGCAGCCCTCGCGCCGGTGCAGGAGGGCCGCAAGGTCGTCTCGAGCTCGACGTCGACCACCTCGGCCACCCCCACCACTGCCGAGGCACCCACAACTCCGGAGGCCGGAGCCACTGACGGCCCGAGCGTGATCAGCCAGTCGGTTGATGCGTCGGGCGAGCGTCCGGCGCTGGTCCGGGCCAAGGTCGGCGACCAGCTGCAGCTCAGGGTCACCTCCCAGCGCTCCGGGACAGTCGAGCTGGCCGGGCTCGGCCCCGCCGAGGACGTCGGGTCAGAACAGCCGGCCTACTTCGACGTGCTTCTGAGGAGCGACGGATCGTTTCCCGTCCGGTTCCTGGACAGCGACGAAGAGATCGCCCGGATCGAAGTCTCCCCGCCCGTGGTCGGCACGACCGACCGCTAGCCGATCAGCCTGATCACTGCCTGCTCGATGCCGGCCCGATCGGCGAAATCGCTGCTCGATCCCTCGCGGGCGAGCCGGTCGGTCGCGGCACGGATAGTGCTCCCGCGCTCGTACTTGGAGATCACCCTCGGATCGATGTATGAGGCCCGGCAGACGGCCGGCGTGTTGCCCAGCGTCTCTGCGACTTCCTTGACCACCGCCGTCACGGCGGCGTCGCGGTCGTCGTCATCAGCGCGGGCGGCGAGCCGCATGGCCGCCAGCACGGTCCCGTTCCAGGTCCTGAAGTCCTTGGCGGTGTAGTCGGCACCCATCAGGTCCTTGACCCACTGGTTGATCTCGGACGACGAGACGTCACGCCATACGCCACGTGATTCGTGGTAGGCCAGGAGCTCGTCGCTGGGCTTGCCGCGCCGGCGCTTGAGCGAGGCAACCGTGGGCACGACGAGCCGGTCCTGCACGGTGTATGTGCGGTCCACCCCTCCCTTCGCGACGTAGTCGAACTCGATCTCTCCCTTCTTCACCCGGACATGCTTTTTTTGGATCGTCGCCAGGCCGTAGCTCTCGTTCTCCTCCGCGTAGTCCTCTCCCCCAACCCTGAATAGACCGATGTCGAGGAGCCGCACGGCGCACGCCATGACCCGCTCGCGCGTGAGGCCCCGAAGAGCGAGGTCCTTCTCGAGCGCCTCACGTGCCGGCCCAAGCCGTTTTGCGAACTCGGGTAGGCGCTTGAACTTCGCGCGGTCACGCTGGGCCCGCCAATCGTCGTGATAGAGGTATTGGCGCCTGCCGGCCGCGTCAGTGCCGACAGCCTGGATGTGCCCGCGATCGTCCGCGCAGATCCAGACGTCCTTCCATGCCGGAGGGATCACGAGCGCCTTGATGCGCTCCAGGACCGCATCGTCCGTGATGGTGTCGCCGCCCTCGTCGCAGTACGAGAAGCCGCGGCCGCGTCCTACGCGGCTCAGGCCGGGCCCTGCCGGATCGGATTTGCGGGTCCTGGGCATGGCTGACGCGGTGCCCAGTGACCGCTGGTGTCAAACGCCCGCAGCAGCCGGTTCGAGCGCGGGGATGCCGGCCGGCGGTCCCCTGGTGACGCTGATCTCCCCCTCTGGCCACCGGGAGCGGGAGATGCGCCCCGCCATCGCCTCGAAGTAGCGGGGTTCGATCTCGACCGCGAACGAGTTGCGGCCGGACATCATCGCGGCGGCGCTGGTGGTCCCCAGGCCCGCAAACGGGTCGAGGACGGTGTCGCCGACGAACGAGAACATCCGGATCAGCCTCTCGGCGACTTCGACCGGAAAGCAGCTTGGGTGGCGGCGGTCGGCCGCCGAGGGGATGAGCCACACAGAGGACGAGCAGCTGGCAAAGAAGTCCGCCGCCATCCGCGACGAGACCTCTGTCTCGAGCGAGACCTCCCGCTCCCCCGGCTTGCGCATCACCAGTACGTCCTGCGGATCGCAGAGGAGATCGCCGCAGGGCTGGTTCGACCGGCCGTAGAACTCCGTCTCGTCGAGCTCTACCCGGTCGGATGGAAGCCAGCGGATCGAGCGTTGGACTTCAAGGCCGAGCCGGCGCGTGCGCGCATGGACGTCGAACGTGAGCGGCAGGTCCTCAGGGCTTCTCGCGACGGGGCTGACGACGCAGGCGAGATGGCCGCCCGGGACGAGAACGCGGCTGCATTCTTCCCACACGGCGTCCAGCTGGTCCAGGTAGTCCTCGTACTCGGGGATCGCAGAGAACTGCCCGGGCGCATGCGGATCGCCCGTCGTGCTGAACGCCGGCGGATGGGTGATCACCAGATGCACCGACGCATCGTCAATGAAGCTCAGATCCCGGCAGTCTTGCTCCACCAGGGAATGCGTTGTCATGGTCTGCGTGAACCCCCGTTCAACTTGTCCCTCGCCCCGGACGTGGCGAGGACTTGAGGCTTCACCGGGGCCCGAGGAATCCCTGCGGCCCGGACGCGCTTATGGATCCTGAATGGGCGATTGCAGGCACGCGCCCGCCCCGCTCCTAGCGGATGTTGTCGTAGAGCGAGAAGATCGGGAGGTACATCGAGATCACGATGAACCCGACTCCGCCGCCGATCAGGCAGATCATCAGCGGCTCGATCAGCGACGTGAGGGCCTTGACCTTGGCATCGACCTCGGTCTCGTAGAAGTCCGCGACCTTCTCCAGCATCGTCTCGAGCTGGCCCGAGTCCTCGCCGACGGCGACCATGTGGGAAACCATCGCGGGAAATGCGTCGTTGTCCTGCAGCGGCTTGGCGATCGATCCACCCGACTTGACCGAGTTGTAGACGTCGTCCATGGCCTCCTCGATCACGGCGTTTCCGGCGGTCTGGCCCGCGATCTTGATCGCCTGGAGCATGGGTACGCCGGAGGAGATGGTTCCCGCGAACGTACGCGACCAGCGCGCGAGCGCGACTTTGTGGACGATGTCTCCGATGTGCGCCGGGAACCGGAGCTTCATCTTGTCCCACTGCATCCTGCCGCGCTCGGTGGACTTCCAGCGGTTGAACCCGTAGATCGTTCCCCCGATGATCAGGAGCAGGAGGTACCACTTGCTGGTGATGAAGTCGGAGATCGCCACCGTGATCCGCGTCGGGAGCGGTAGCTGGCTCGAGGTTCCGGGCGTATCCGCGGCGATCTCGATGAAGATGCCGGTGAAGACGGGTACCACGAACGCGCAGACCGCGGCCATCACGAGCAGTGCGATCACCAGGACCCCGAGCGGGTACATCATCGCCGAGCGGACCTGCCGGCGCAGAGCGTCGAGTCGCTCGAGCTGGTTCGCGACCCGATCCAGGGCCTCCTGGAGACGACCCGAGCCCTCGCCCGCTTGGACCATTGAGCGGTAGAGCGGGTCGAAGACACCCGGCTGAGCCTCCATCGCCTGCGCGACTGAGCTTCCCGCCTCGACGTCCTGGCGGACGGCGATGATCGACTTCTTGAGCATCTCGTCGTCGGTCTGGTCCTCGAGCGTGTAAAGGGAGCGGAGCATCGGCATGCCCGACGCAATGAGCGTCGCGAACTGGCGCGAGAAGATCGCGAGCGGCCGTGCCTTGACGCTCTTGAACCGCTGGAAGATCGACTCGAGCTTGAACGCCTCACGGCGCTCCGATACGTCCAGGACGATCAGCCCACGCTGCCGGAGCTGTTCGGTGACCGCGGTCTTGGAGCTGGCCTCTACGTCGCCCCGGGACGGCACGCCCGCAAGGTCGACCGCTCTGAACTCGAAGATGGCCACTGCCTACATCCCTGCGCCGACTGGCGAGCCCATCTGGGCGCCCATACCCGAGTTGCCGGCCGCGCTCCCCGACATGGGGCCGAGCAGGCGCTTCAGCTCCTCCGGTACCGACGAGCGCTGCAGCGCGAGCTGAGGGGCGATCTTGCCCATCCGGACCAGCTGCGCGAGATGGGAGTCCATCGTCTGCATCCCTACCGAGCCGGACGTCTGGATCGCCGAGTAGATCTGGTGGGTCTTGCCCTCCCGGATCAGGTTTCGCACGGCCGGCGTCGGCACGAGCACCTCGGTCGCGCAGACCCGGCCGGAACCGTCAGCTGTCGGCACGAGCTGCTGGGTGACGATCCCCTGGAGCGCGATCGAGAGCTGCATCCGCACCTGCTGCTGCTGGTGCGGCGGGAAGACATCGATGATGCGATCGATCGTCTGGGCGGTCGACTGCGTATGGAGGGTGGCGAAGACGAGGTGGCCGGTCTCCGCGGCGGTCAGCGCCGTCGAGATCGTCTCGAGGTCGCGCATCTCGCCGACCAGGATCACGTCCGGGTCCTCGCGCAGGGCGGACTTCAGCGCGCCGGCGAAGTCGATCGCGTCCGAGCCGATCTCGCGCTGGTTCACGATGCACTTCTTGTGCTTGTGCAGGAACTCGATCGGGTCCTCGATCGTGAGGATGTGCTCGGCGCGCTCCTCGTTGATCAAGTCGATCATCGAGGCCAGAGAGGTCGACTTTCCCGAGCCGGTAGGCCCGGTGACGAGCACGAAGCCGCGAGGCTTGCGGCAGAACTCCTCGAGGATCTGGGGGAGGCCGAGCGACTCGAGCGACTCGATCTTCTCGGGGATGTGGCGGAAAGCCGCCGAGATTGCCCCACGCTGGAAAAAGACGTTCACTCGGAAGCGGGCGACGCCGGGGATCGCGTAGGCCAGGTCGAGCTGCAGGTTGTTCTCGAAGACCTTCCGCTGTGCGTCGTTCAGGATCGAGTAGACGATCTCGCGGGTGTCCTGGGGCGTCAGGGGCGGATAGTCGTCGAGCGGCGTGATCTGCCCGCGCGCGCGGACCGCGGGCGCGAAGCCAGGCGAAAGGTGCACGTCGGAAGCCCTGATCTCAACCATGCGGTTGAGGACGGCTGCGAAGTCGAGACTCATCACCCTCTCTTTCGGCGCCTTCGCCCTCGGGCTTGAGAGGCGAGAGAGGATGCCTGCACTCAGCGTGCGACTCGGGCGACCTCTTCGATCGAGGTGACTCCGGCCATCACCTTGCGGAGGCCGTCCTCCGTCAGGGTGAGCATGCCTTCATTGTGGGCTACGGCCGCGAGCTCCGCCTCCGATACACCCGCAACCGTCATCTCCTTCAGCGCCTCGGACATGACCATGACCGAATAGAGGCCAACCCTTCCCCGGTAGCCGGAGTTCCCGCAGCGAGCGCAGCCAACGGCCTCGTAGACGTCGAGTGCGCTGTCGACGTCGTAGCCCGCCTCGACGAGCGCCCGCCTTGGCACCGTCTTCATGCGCTTGCACTGATCGCAAAGCTTTCGCGCCAGGCGCTGGGCGACAACGCAGTCGACCGCGGAGGCGGTCAGGAACGTCTCGATCCCCATCTTCTGCAGGCGGACGATCGCTCCCGGGGCGTCGTTCGTGTGGAGGGTCGACAGCACGAGATGTCCTGTGAGAGCAGCCTCGATTGCAATTCGCGCCGTCTCGCCGTCGCGGATCTCTCCGACCATGATCACGTCCGGGTCGGCGCGGAGCATCGAGCGCAGGCCCGCCGCGAACGTGAGGCCGGCGCGGCGATTCACGCCCATCTGGTTGATGCCCTCGAGGCGGTACTCGACCGGGTCTTCGATCGTGATGATCTTCTTGTCGATCGAGTTGATCTCGTGCAGGGTGGCGTAGAGCGACGTGGACTTACCCGAGCCCGTGGGGCCGGTGACCAGGATCGCGCCGTAGGGCTTGCGGTACGAAGTCTCGTAGCGGCGCCTGCCCTCGCCGTCCATCCCAAGGTCGTCGAGTGTGCGCATTGCCTGATGTGTGTCCAGGATGCGGATCGTGCAGCCCTCCCCCTTCTGGGTCGGCAGCGTCGTGATACGGAGGTCGACCTTTCGTTCCTCCACGTTGAGGGACACTCGGCCGTCCTGGGGGACGCGCTTCTCCGCAATGTCCATGTCGCTCATGATTTTGATACGCGACACGACTCCTGCAACCATGCGCTTGGGCACACGCGCCGCCTCCGTCAAGACGCCGTCGATGCGAAAGCGAACGCGCATCTCGCCGTCTCCGGCTTCGAAATGCACGTCGGACGCTCCGTCGTTGACCGCCTGACCAAGAATCGAGTAGACGAGCTTGATCACCGGCGCGTCGTCGGCCGACTCCCGGAGTTCGGTCACCTCGTCGCCGGCCTCCGCCTCCTCTTCCTCGACTGCTTCGGATACGGCCGAGTCCAGGGTGTTGAGGCGCCGGATCAGCGCCTCGATGTCGTCTGGGGGTGCGACCGCGACCCGGCAGACGGCCCCCGTGATCATCTGGATGTCGTCGACGGCGATGACGTCGGATGGATCCGACATCGCAAGAAGCACGGTCTCGTCGGGCATGAAGCCGACCGGAACGGCGTTGTAGCGGCGGGCCGCTGCGGGCGTGATCAGGTTCGCGGCGCCCATGTCGACCTTGTATGAGTTCAAATCAACGTGATAGAGCCCGTACCGCTCTGCCACCGCCCGCGAGACTTGGGTTGTGTCGATGACCTTCTGCTCGACGAGGATCGACTCCGGAGTGCGCCCGACGCCGTGCGCCTCTCGAGCCGCTAGGTCCGCGCGCTCCTTGTCGATGAAGCCCAGGGTGACCAGTACGTCCGTTATGAACATGCCCGAATGCGCCCTGCCCAGGGGCGCCGTCAGGCCCGGCGTTCCTTGTTCCTCACTGGCTTGCGCAGCAAGCGCGGTCGCGCCGTCGATCGCAGGAACCGGCGTCGAATCGGTGTCGGGGACCGGCTTCAGGTAGTCGGGTCGCTCGGTCATGTGGGCTCCCGGGCGGCTCTGCGCATCGTGTCCAGAGGCGGCTCAATGCCTGTCCACAGGCGCAGCGAGGCCGCGCCCTGCCGGGCAAGGATCTCCAGCCCGTCGACCGTGGCCGCGCCTGCCGCGCGCGCAGCCTCGATCAGGTCGGTTTCGCGTGAGCCATAGACCAAGTCGATCACCACCTCTGCCTTGAGACCATCGTCAAAGACCGGAAATGGCTTGAGATCGGGCTCCCCGCGTTCGAATAGGGGCTGCACCCCATTCGCCGCGTCCAGCCCTACCGAGGTCGCGTTCACAACGATCTCCGGATCGCGGGGGTCGAGCCCCACTCCCATCTCGTCCGCGAGCGCTTCCGCCCTCGCTTTTGTGCGATTCCACACATTTACCTCGGCTCCGGCCTCCCGCAAGGCCCAGACCGCTGCCCGCGCGGATCCGCCGGCGCCCAGGACGAGTGCCCGCACCCCACGCGGGGAGCGCGGGAGGGCCTCAGCGATAGCCATCGCATCCGTGTTCTCGGCCGTGATGAGCCCATCGGCGAACCCGAGCGTGTTCGCGGCGCCGATATCACGCGCGGCGTCGCTTGCCGCGTCCGCAAGGCGCAGGGCCGCAACCTTGTGCGGGATCGTCACGTTTACGCCACGGAAGCCCTTGCCCGGGAGCGACCGGACGAGCTCCTCGAAGGCCTCTGGGGAGACCTCGATCGCCTCGTATGTCCACTCCCCCGCCAGCCCCATCTGGGCGAGCGCAGCCGAATGCATCGCGGGCGAGCGCGAATGAGACACCGGTTGGCCAAGGACGGCGAGCCGCGGCATTGGCCGAGGCTACGCCCTCCAAAGTCCCGAGGACCCCGGCCGCAATCTCCCTGCCAGCGTTCCTTCGCCGGGCGCTCAGCAGTCGGTTGGCGAGCCGCCCTCGGCCTGCAGCGCCGCCTGATACTCGGCCTCCGCCGCGGCGAACTCCTCCTCAGTCTCGACGAATGCGTGCTCGTTGCACGACCCTGGCTTGACCACGAAATAGAAGAAGTTCGTGTCGGCGGGATTGGCTGCTGCCTCGAGCGAAGCCAGGCCCGGGTTGCCGATCGGCCCCGGTGGCAGGCCCGTGTTCGTCCGGGTGTTGTAGGGGGTGTCCTCTTCGAGACGGGAGAGAACGAGCTGGCCCGAGTAGTTCTGGTCCTCGTAGCGGATCGTCGCGTCGATGCCGAGCGGGGTGCCTTGGGCGAGGCGGTTGTAGATGACCGAGCTGGCGAGCTCCCGCTCCTCGGGAACCGCGATCTCACGCTCGACCATCGCAGCGACGTTCACGACCTCGTATGGCGTGAATCCCTGCGCCTTCGCCGCGCCTTCGAGGTCGATCTCCGACGCGTTCATCTCGAACGCTTCCAGCTGCTTGGCCACCAGGTCTTCGACCTTCGCGCCCTTGAAGAGCTCATACGTCGCGGGAAAGAGGAAGCCCTCGAGGCTCGTCGCCCCTTCAGCTCCGTAATCGCCGAGGTCGAAGCCCTTGAAGGACTCGGTCGCCGCGAGATAGTCGCCCTTGAGGCCGGCCTTCTTGGCGACCTCGGCGATCTGGGTGCGGTCATACCCCTCGGGCACGACCACCTCAATCGTCTTCTTGCCCTTCGGGACGTCAGAAGCGACGGTGTTCTCATCGCCTCCCCTGCTGATGATCGTGCCCGCAGCGGCGACGCCGAAGATCAGGAGGCCGAGCGCGACCAGAGCCCAGAGCCGGCGCCGGTGGACCGCGTCGGACGGCGGCCTGCGGCGCGGAGGCGGTGCGGGCGCAGCCGGCTGCTGCTCGGTGGGCGGGGATGGAGGCGCGGCGGGCGCGACCTCGGTGGGGGGCGCCGCTGATTCGACTTCGGCCGGCGGGGCGGCGGGCGCCACCTCCGTGGGCTGCGGGGCCGCCGGCGCTTCGGGGATCGGCTCGGCGGCCTGCGTATGCCACGGTGCCGGCTCTTCATCCATCCCCGAGCGGACGCGCTCGCCCAGGGACTCCCGCGTCTCCTCTCCGCGGCGCCGGCGCTCGCGCTCGGCGCGGCGAGCCTCGCGCTCACGCGAAGCCTCGTCCTCCGCGAAGGGGTCGTGCCAGTCACTCATGTGATGTGTCCATCTGCCCCGGTCCCGCCCGGTGCTGGAGGTATGACTCAAGCAGATGGGCCGCCGCAAGCGAGTCACTCGGAGCACCCGCTCCCGTGCGGGTGCTCGACGAGGCCATACGCGTGGTCAACCTCTCGTCGTAGGTCGCGACCGGCACGTCCAGGAGATCTTCGAGCTCTGCGGCGTACGCCCTCGCGCTCACGGCCTGAGGGCCCTCCTCGCCCGAGAGCGTCAGAGGCAGGCCCACGACGACCATCTCGGCTTCCTTCGACGCGACGAGAGCCGGCACCTCAGCCGGATCGGGTCCGAGCACCCCGGCGGGGGTGGCGATGGTCTCGGTCGGGTCGCATGTGGCCGCGCCCACGCGAGCCTCACCATGGTCGAGCGCCAGGATTCGCATCGCCTCGGTCAGCCGCCGAGCGCCGAGCGGATCGCCGCCCGTGCGGCGTCGAGCGCTTCGGGGAGCTTCGAGGGATCGCGGCCGCCTGCCTGGGCGGACTCGTCGCGGCCGCCACCGCCGCCGCCCACGATGGGCGCTGCTTCGCGGACGAGCGCCGCAGCCGAGACGCCTCGGGACACGGCCACAGGGCTTGCAACGGCCACTAGCGCGACCTTCTCACCGGCCGGAGCGCCGAGCACGACCGCGGCGTCGCCCAGCTTGTCGCGGACCCTCGTTGCCAGCTCGAGGAGCGCCTTGGTATCGCCAAGCGCGCTCTGGGCGACGACGACGCTCACGCCGTCGACATCCTCCGCCGTCTGGGCGAGCTCGTCCGCCTCCTGTCCGGCCGCCGCCCTCCCCGTCTCGGCAACCTGACGCTCGAGCTCGCTCAAGCGCCCGGCCGCACGCTCAGCAGCACCAACCGGATCCTGGGCGGACCCGAGCAGGGCCCCGGTGCGGTCGAGGGCCATGCTGCGCTCGCGGAACCAGTCGATGGCGGCGGGGCCGGTCAAAGCTTCGATCCTTCGCACATTCGCCGCGCTCGATGTCTCCTGGACGATCGCGAAGATCCCGCACTCCGCGCTCGAGGCGACGTGGGTGCCTCCGCAAAGCTCGCGGGAGACACCGTCGATCTCGACCATCCGGACCCAGTCGCCGTACTTCTCGCCGAACAGCGCCATCGCGCCGAGCGCCTCGGCTTCCGCTCGCTCCATTTCCATCGCGCGGACCGGGCGGCTCGCCTTGACCCATTCGTTCACCGCGTCCTCCACGTCCCGCACCTCCTCGGGAGAAAGCGGGTGTCCGTGGGTGAAATCGAAGCGGAGCTTGTCCGGGCGGACCGCCGAGCCGGCCTGGCGCACGTGCGTGCCCAGGCGTGCGCGCAGCGCGGCGTGAAGGAGATGCGTAGCGGTGTGGTTGCGCATGGTGCGGTGGCGGGCGTCGTGATCGACCTGCGCCTCGACCCGCACCCCCGGCTCCAGCCCGTCCGTGGCAAGGACCAGCGCCTGATCATCGCCCGCGCGCACGACGTCGGCCACCTGGATCTCGCCTCCCTCCCAGCGGACGACGCCGGTGTCCGAGACCTGGCCTCCGCCCTCCGGGTAGAAGGGGCTCTCCTCGAGCTTCACCAGCGGGCCGTCGGCGGCCGCGACGCTCGTCTCGGCGCTCAGGCGCTCGAACCCGACGAAATCGGTCGGCGGGGCGCTCCGCGCGAACTCCGCCGCGGTCTCACGTGCACCGTCGCCATCCTGGCCGCGGCCGCTTCGGCGAGCGCGCTCTCGTTGGCGGGCCATGTGCTTTTCGAATCCGACCGCGGAGACCTCCAGGCCCTCGTCCGCCAGCAGCTCCTGCGTGACCTCGAAGGGGAAGCCGTACGTGTCGTGGAGCCGGAACGCCTCCTCGGCGTCCACCTCGGTGGCGCCGCCGGCCTTGGCATCGGAGACCACGCGCCGGAGCAGCTCGGAGCCGCGGTGGAGCGTGCGGCCGAAGCTCTCCTCCTCGGCGGCGACCCAGCCCATGATCGTGTCGCGCTCGGCCTCGAGCTGGGGTACCAGCTCACCGAGCATGTCGATGGCCATCTCGGCGAAGCGCCCCAGATACGGCGCCTCGAGCCCGATCGCGCCGCCCTGCTGGATAGCCCTGCGCATGACCCGGCGAAGGACATAGCCACGGTCCTCGTTCGAGGGGACGACTCCGTCGGCCAAGAGGTTGACCATCCCGCGGGAGTGGTCGGCAAGGATCCGCATGGCCCTGGTCGTCTTGAGGTCGGCGTCGTACCGGCGGCCCGAGAGCTCCTCGGCGAGCTCCACCAGGGGGCGGAACCCGTCGGTCTCGAAGACCGAGTCCGCGCCCTGCTGGATCATCGCCATTCGCTCGAGCCCGAGCCCGGTGTCGATGTTCTGGTTCGGAAGGTCGGTCATCGAGCCGTCCTCGTGGAGCTCGTTGGCCATGAAGACGAGGTTCCAGTACTCCAGGTAGCGCTCCGTGTCGTCGCCGGGCCGGTCCTCTTCCGAGCCGTACTCAGGCCCCCTGTCGATGTACATCTCAGAGCACGGGCCGCAAGGTCCCGTCGCCCCCGCCTGCCAGAAGTTCTCAGACCGCGGCAGATAGACGATGCGCTCCTCGGGGACTCCGAGCTCCCGCCACAGCTCGACGGCCTCGGTGTCCGGGCCGAGGCCCAGCTCCTCGTCCCCTCCGAAGACCGTCACCCAGATCAGATCCGGGTCGAATCCGAATCCCTCTGTCGAGAGCTCCCAGCCGAAGCGCGTCGCGTCGCGCTTGAAGTAATCGCCGAACGAGAAGTTGCCCAGCATCTCGAAGTAGGTGAGGTGGCGCTTCGTGTTCCCGACCTCTTCGATGTCGGGAGTCCGGAAGCAGCGCTGGCACGAGGTGAGTCGATTGTGCGGCGGTTTCTCGCGCTCGAGGAAGTACGGCTTGAACGGCTGCATCCCCGCCACGTTGAGAAGCGTCGAGGTGTCGTCGGGAGCCGGGACTAGCGAGGCTGAAGGCACGCGCCGATGCCCATGCTCCTCGAAGAAGGCAAGGAACGCCTCACGGATCTCGGCCGACGTCATCACGGGAGGAGTGAGTCTAGGAAGAGGAAGGCCTTCGGCCTATGCCGAGCCTGCGATGGTGGCGCGGCCGATCACGAGGTCCCCGTCGTAAAGGCACGCCGTCTGGCCAGGCGCGACGCCGTAGGCGGGCTCGGCGAGCTCGAGCTCGAGCTCCGGGTGCTCCCCCGGTCCGGCGGCGGAAACCCGGCAGGGGATGGCGTGGGCGTGGTAGCGAAGACGGACCGCCCCGGCCCGGGCGGAGTCGCGATGCAGCCGTGCACCGCGGAGTCGCACGGTCGTGCGCGCGAGGTCGTCGCGGCCCCCGACGGTGACCTCGTTCCGGCCTGCGTCCGTGCCGAGCACGTAAACCGGCGTGCCGGTCGCCAGGCCCAGGCCGCGCCGCTGGCCGACGGTGAAATGGTGGTGGCCGGGATGCTCGCCGACGACGGCTCCTCCGCGTGCTGACGACCTGGCCCGGGCGATCGGGCATCGCGCCGTGGCGCTCGAGGAACGACCGCTTGCCCTCTCCCGCGAGGAAGCAGAGGTCCTGGCTCTCGCGCTTCGAGGCGACGGCCAGGCCGGCAGCCTCTGCCAGCCGCCTGACCTCGGGCTTTGTGAGCTCTCCCAGGGGAAAGCGGAGCCGCGCAAGCGTGGCCGGCCGCAGTCCGGACAGCATGTAGGTCTGGTCCTTGGCAGGATCGGCCGCGGCCTTGAGCAGCGGGCCCGCGCCGTCGTCGGCGATGCGGGCGTAGTGACCCGTGGCGAGCGCCGACGCCCCGACGCGGTCCGCGAGGGCGACCATTGCGTCGATCCTCAGGTCCCCGTTGCAGATCACGCACGGGTTCGGCGTCTCCCCCGCCCTGTAGCCGTCTACGAACGCGCTCACGACCTCGCTGCGGAAGGCGGCCTCGAGATCCAGGGTCAGGTGCGGAATCCCCAGCGAATGACACATCGAGCGCGCCCCTCGCACCGCCTCAGGGGAGCAGCACGCCTGGGTGCCGTCCGTGCGCTCGTCCGCCCAGAGCTTGAGCGTCACAGCCACGACGTCGGCCCCGCGTTCGCGCTCCATGACCGCGGCGACGGCGGAATCCACGCCGCCCGATACGGCGACGAGCACTCGCTCGCCGTCGGGAGCCGCGGCGAGCGGCTCTCCGGAGGAGGCGTAGGCGCTCAGCGAGCGGGCAAGCGCGTCGGCTACGAGCTCCGCCGCGTGACGGCCCTGAGGGCTGAGCCCTCCGACCAGCCGAGCGACGTCGTCGGCGGAGATGACGGCGCATGCGAGCGCCGAGAGCCCCTCGACCTCCTCGCAGACAGCGGCGGCGCATGCGGAAAGCGCCGCGCACCCTTCGGCGTCGAAAGTCGCGTCCGCGATCCAGCCCGAGTCGGCCCGAAGCGAGATCCGCACGAGATCACCGCAAGCGGAGCCGCCGGCGCTGCCCGTGTGGGCGCCGGCAGGGGGTGGCCCGCGCCGACTACCGTCGCGCGCGAACTCAGCCAGCAGATCGGGGTTGCCGCCCATAAGACCAACGGTAGCCCGCATGGCGCGTCAGGTGTCGGCGAGGCTCAGCCCGGGTCGTACGAGAGCTGCTTGCCGTCGTAGAGCGCGTCCTCGACGGCAGTCGTCACGCTCTCCTTGCCGCGATAGCCGTAGGTCACGGTGGCGTTCGGCATCGGCAGCTCTTCGCCTTCGGCGACCTTGCCCTCCAGGGGATGCAGCACGATGATCGCGGGCACGCGATCGAGGGTCACGCCCTCAGCAACCCGTGAATAGTCCGAAACGTCCTTTGCGTCGGTCACGAAGACTGATGTGTCGCCTCGGCTCTCCAGGCTCTCGACGTCGCGGGCGAGCGGCTCGTCCTCGTACCCGTTCTTCTGCATGACCAGAAGGACCACCACGTCGCCGGAAGCGTGGGCATCCACCAGGTCCGCGGGGAGCCCCTTGCCCGCCTCGAAGGGGGTGGTGGCCGCGGCGGGCGGCGGCACCGCGCCTTCGGCGGGAGGCGTGACCGGAGCGGCGGGATCGGCGAGTCCGGTGTCCGTAGTTGCCGGGACGGTGCCCTCGGTAGCCGTAGTGGTAGCCGCGTCCTCCGGAGCCGGAGGGGCGTCGCCGCCGGAGCCTGACATGAAGACGACCGCGACGATGACGCCCAGGAGGCCGAGGAGCCCGATCTGGACCATGGGGTTGTTGTTGATGGCCTCGCGCATCAGGCCGTCGCCCCATGAAGATCAAGGGACCCCGGCTTGCCGTTACCGCTCAGCCTGCGAACCTGTGTGAACAGGTGGGTGCCTACCAGGTGTGGCACTCGGGCCACACCCGAGATCAGCTCCCGAGGCGTTTGTATTGGTTCACGATGAGAGCGGCCAGCGAACAAGCCCGGGCCTTTGGAGAACGTTACAGACACGTCCTTTGATTCGGCTCAGATTGCCCACACCTTGAGCGTTATCTACGGCGCCTGGTCCTGATTGTTCACCTGGGCCTCTATATCCCGGGTTTGATCTGGAGTCCCAGGTCCCTTAGCTGCGTCGGATCGACCGCAGCCGGCGCTCCCGTCAGGGGGTCTGCGCCGGACGCTGCCTTTGGGAACGCGATCACGTCGCGGATGGAGGGAGCGTCGAGCACGCGCTGCACGAACCGATCGAGCCCATAGGCGATTCCGCCATGCGGTGGCGCTCCGTAGCGAAGCGCCTCGAGGAGGAACCCGAACCGCGCCTCGGCCTCCTCATCGTTGATGCCGATCGCCTCGAACGCCCGCTTCTGTATCGCGGGGTCTGAGATGCGGATGGAGCCTCCCCCCAGCTCTTGGCCGTTCCACACGATGTCGTACGCCTTGGCGCGCGCCGCGCCGGGGTCGCCGGCATCGAGCTCGCCGTCGGGCGCCGTGAAGGGATGATGGAGCGGGTCCCAGCGCTTGGCGTCCTCGTTCCATCCGAACAGAGGCCAGTCGACGATCCAGCAGAAGGAGTGCTTGTCCCGGTCGATCAGTTCAAACCGCTCGGCCAGGTCGAGGCGAAGCTGGCCAAGGACGCTGTTCGCCGTGGCTGTCGAGTCGGCGACGACCAGCAGCAGGTCGCCCTCCTCTGCCTCGAGCGCCTCGTTCAGCGCGGCGAGCTCGGTCTCCGAGAGGAACTTCGCCGTCGGCGACCGCCAGCCGTCGCCTTCGCGGAAGGCCCAGACCAGGCCCTTCGCGCCGAGCTCTTGCGCGCGCTCGATGAGCCCGTCCAGGGCGGAGCGCGGCATCTCGCGCTTGCCGGCGTTGATGCCCTTCACAACGCCCCCCGAGCCGAGCGCGCCCGCGAAGACCTTGAACTCGGTTTCGGCGAGCGGCGCGGACAGATCGCGCAGCTCCATCCCGAACCTGAGGTCCGGGCGGTCGGTGCCGAATCGCGACACAGCGTCGTCGTAGCCGATCCGCTGGAGCGGCAGATCCAGCTTCGGACCGCCCACGCGGTCCAGCACGTGGGCGAGCAGGCGCTCGTTCACAGCCAAGACGTCCTCGACCTCGACGAAGGACATCTCGATGTCCAACTGCGTGAAGTCGGGCTGGCGGTCGGCCCGCTGATCCTCGTCCCGGAAGCAGCGCGCGATCTGGTAGTACCGCTCGAATCCGCCGATCATCAGGAGCTGCTTGAAGAGCTGAGGCGACTGAGGGAGCGCGTAGAAGGACCCCGCCTCGCGACGCGCGGGCACCAGGAAGTCGCGCGCGCCCTCGGGCGTCGAGCGCGTGAGGACTGGAGTTTCGATCTCGAGGAAGCCCTCAGAGTCGAGGAACTCGCGCATCGCTCGCGACACGGCGGCGCGCGTGGCGACCGCGCGCTGGAGCGGCTCGCGCCGGAGGTCGAGGTAGCGATGGCGGAGCCGCATCTCCTCCCCCACCTCGCCTGAGAAGCTCTCGATCTCGAACGGCGGCGTGTCCGCGTCCGCCAGTTGGCCGGCGGAACGGACGCGCACCTCGAACTCGCCCGTCGCCATGTCCGGGTTGACCGTTTCATCCGAGCGCCGGACCACGGGGCCCGAGACGGTGATGACGTCCTCGGCCCGGAGCGTGTGCCCGAGCGCGAACGCTTCCCCGGCCTCGTCCGGGTGAAAGACCAGCTGGACGAGCCCTGTGCGGTCCCGCAGGTCTACGAACACGACGCTGCCGTGGTCGCGGCGCCGGTGGACCCAGCCGGCGACCCGGACTTCGGCATCGCCGCTCTCCGAAAGGACGCCTCCGCACCAGGCGTCCCGGTAGCGGTTGGGTGTCAGGCCGGGAAGGGTCATGGGCCTGCCTTTCTTCGCTCGGCCTCGATCTCCCGCAAGACGTCGTCGGTGTCCAGGGGGCGCTCCTCCCCGGTCTCCATGTAGCGGAGCCTGGCCGTGCCGTCGTCGGCCAGGATCACGGCGCGCGCGGCGCCGGAGCGGTTCGCCTGCTTCATCTGGCCCTTTTCCGAGCGGCCGGCGAGGTCGAGATCGACGCAGACGCCGGCACGCCGCGCCTGGGTGGCAAGCGAGAACGCCCGTTCCCGCTGGCTGTCGGGCGCGACGATGAATGCGTCCAGCGACTGCCCCTCCTCGGTCTCGCCCAGGGCCATCAGGATCCGCTCGATCCCTGCTGCCCATCCGACGGCGGGCGTCTCGGGCCCGCCCAGCTCGGCGACGAGGCCGTCGTAGCGGCCTCCTCCTCCCAGAGCGGACTGCGCGCCGAGCGCATCGGAGGTGAACTCGAACACCGTGCGGGTGTAGTAGTCGAGGCCGCGGACAAGGGTCCCATCCAGGACGTAGCCCACGCCGGCCTCGCTGACAGCGGCCTTGACGGCCTCGAAATGCTCGGCGTCATCGTCGTCCAGGCGATCCAGCATCGTCGGCGCGCCCTCCATCACCTCGCGCGTACCGGGGTGGTCCGAGTCGAACGCGCGGAGTGGATTCGAGTCGATCCTCGAGCGGACGTCGTCGGATAGCGAGCCCTCGTTCGCGCGCAGGTAGGAGCGGAGCTCGTCGCGATAGGCGACCCGCGTCTCGAACGAGCCGAGGCTTCCAAGGCGGAGCTCCACACCCGGGACCCCGAGCTCGGCCAGGAGATCGGCGAGAAGGATGATGGCCTCGGCATCGGCAAGCGGTGAATCGGTCCCGATCACCTCGGAGTCGATCTGGTGGAACTGGCGGAAGCGGCCCGACTGCGGGCGTTCGTGGCGAAAGAACGGGCCCCAGCACCACAGCTTCACGGGCTGCGGGAGCTTGTGCATGCCGTGCTCGGCGTACGCCCGGCACAGGGCCGCCGTCGCCTCGGGCCGCAGGGTCAGGCTTCGCCCACCCTGATCCTCGAAGGTGAACATCTCCTTCTGGACGATGTCGGTGGACTCGCCGACGCCACGCGCGAAAAGCTCCGTCTCCTCGAAGATCGGAGTTTCGATCCGCCCGTACCCGGCGCGCTCGAAGGCACCCGCGGCCGCCACATACACACGTGCCCGCGCAGCGGAGTCCGAAGGCAGAACGTCGAACGTCCCGCGGGGGGCTTTGAACTTGGAGGCCACGTGGCGACCCTAACGAGCTAGTTCGGCAAGGAACGGGTTCGTCTTTGCCTCCGCGCCCAGCGTGGTCACGCCCATGTGCCCTGGGTAGACACCCGTCTCCTCCGGGAACGACTCCACGAGGTTGCCGATCGACGCGAGCAATGTGGGCCAATCGCCTCCCGGGAGGTCGGTGCGCCCGACCGAGCCCTGGAACAGGACGTCGCCCGAGAACAGCACCCGCTCGTCGGGAATCGAGTAGGTCACGTGGCCGCGGCTGTGGCCGGGGGTGAAGACCACGTCGATCTCGAAGCCGGCCAGCTCGAGCCGCTCGCCTCCTTCAACGGTTTCCTCGGCGTCCCAGCTCTCATACGGCCCGAAGCCGTCCCATGGCACGAACTTCATGATGTCGGCGAGGACGGCGACCTCGAGCTTCGGGCAATAGACGGGAGCGCCCGTTGCCTTCGCCACCGGGGCGACCGCGCCGATGTGGTCGAAATGGGTGTGGGTGAGGAGGATCGCCTCGAGCTTCGAGATGCCGAGTTGCTCGAGGGCCGTGAGGATCCGCTCGCCCTCCTCGCCCGGGTCGATGATGAGCGCGGTATCCGAGTCGTCGCGGCGAAAGATGTACGCGTTCTCCGCCATCGGACCGACGGTGAGCATGCGGATGTCCATGGCGAGCTAGCGGCGCGGTGCGCGGCCGGTCGCCTCTGCCCGCGCAGCCTTTCGCGCCGCCAATTCCTTCGCCATCCGCCTGCGATAGAGGAAGCGCTCCAGGTAATAGCCCGCCGGCGTATAGAGGCCGAGCATGAAGACGGAGAGCACTGCGGCTGCGCCGATGGGCTGCCCCACGACGAACGCCATCAGCACGAAAAGGATCCCGGACATGATCAGCGAGCGATTGAACGCGCTCCGCCAGGTCGGTGCGGCGGTCTTGCGGAGCTCGGCGTTCCGGCGGGCCTGCGCTCGCGCCTCGTCGCGGTTGCGGGGGCGGCGGTTCGACGCGCGGTTGATGGACCCGCCCTGGGTCCCGCGGTGCTTGCGTTTTCTCTTCTTCTTGGTCTGGGCCACGAGGCAAATTTAGTGGCTTTGGCCTACTCGCCCGCCAGTCCCGCCAACCGATCCTCGATCACGCCGTGGGCGCGATCGAAACCGGGCAGGGGCACGTCGGCGGGAAAGCGCTCGAGGGCCGCCCGTGGGACGAGGCCGACGATCTCCGCAGCGCGGATCTCCCCCGCGTACGGCGCCGCGAGCTCGCGTGCCCGCGCCACGACTTCCGAGAGCGGAATGGCCACGGGATCGTGGACGTTGGTCGAGATCTGCGTGACGTGATCCGTCAAGGAAAGTGCGATTGCGCGGACCCCCGGGCGGCCCCCTCCCGACTCCCGAAGAGCGGCGGCGACAGCGCGAGCCTGGGTGAGCGTCATGCCCTCGAACTCCATGTTGAAGGCGGCCAGCGGGGGCCGTGAGGTGACCAGCGTCGCTCCCCCAGTGGGGTGCGGACGGTCCGGGCCGAGATCCGGCTGGAGCTCGCCGCACTCCATGCGCGCGGCCAAGGCGCTCATCCCGCCCGAGCGAAAGAAGGCGCGCTCGCGGCGCTCCGGCACCGACGCCAGCTCCCCGTACAGGAAGACGGGCACGCCCAGGCTGGCGATTTCCTCCGCGGCCGAGAGAGCCTGGGCGCGGGCGTCGGAGCGCGCGTCGTCACTCAGGTAGATCACCGGCGCCACGTCGAGCGCCCCGATTCGCGGATGCTCGCCCTCGTGCTTCGAGACGTCGATCGCGGCCAGAGCCGCGCGGGCGCCGCTCACCAGCGCATCGGCGGCCTGGCTGCCGTGAGGCGCGAGGCTGAAGACCGTGCGGTTGTGGATGGAGTCCGAGTGCCGGTCGAGCACGACGGACTTCGAGGCGAACGCGGCCTCGATGCCATCGATCACCAACTGACTGCGGCCCTCCGAGACGTTCGGGACCGCCAGGATCTCCGGCGTCTGGCCGGACCCGCTCAAACCTGAAGCTCGCCGTCGGCGATGAGGGCCCGGCCGTCTGCCTCGACGGTCGGCTTCATTACGACGACGTCCTCGTGGATCGGGACCTGGATCTCCCCGCCGATGCCCGCCGAGGCGCCGAAGGCGACGTGGCACGTGCCCAGGATCTTCTCGTCCTCAATCAGGTTGCCGGTGAGGGTCGCGCACTCGTTGGTGCCGATCCCGAGCTCGGCCAGGTAGGTGCCCCCCTCCCCCGCTCCGCGCAGGATCTCGAGCAGACGCGCGCCCGCGTCACCCGTGGCCTCGACGACGGCGCCGCCCTCGATGGTCAGTGCGCACGGCTCGTCCGGAAGGCCGAGGGACCCCATCGTTCCGTCGGCCACCAGCGTCCCCTCGCCCTCGGTGTGAAGCGGCGAGATGAACCCCTCGCCACAGGGAAGGTTCCCGAAGGCCCCCGGGGCCGTGAGATCGCCGTCGTCGGAGATCGCCGTCCTGCCGGCGACGCTCAGGCGCAGATCGCTGCCGTTCGGGCACGTGATCCTGACCTCTCTCGCATCGGTGAGGATCTCGGCGACAGCCCGGCCACGCCGTTTGAGCTCTGCCATGTCGGCGAGCATCACGCGGCCCAGAATGTCCTCGGTGACATGCGGGAGGGTTCCGATCCGCGCTCCCGCTTCGCAGGCCTCGCGCCGCGCCGCGGTGTGCGAGAGAGATTGAGCGGTCGGGCAAAGGACAACATCGGCAGCCTTCATTGCGGCGGCGATGGCGCCCGGCGGCTCCGTGCCGTGAGTCGCCCGCTCCGCCATCATCGCCAGCATCGCGTCGGCGCCCGCTCGGCCAGCCGCGCCCCGCAGGCGCTCGCCGAGCCCGAGGTTCCAGGGGTTGCAGACAACGAGGGCTTGCTCGCCCTCCTCGACACGGAGACATTCCTCGACGACGGTGGTGACTGCGCGGTCGATGTCGGACACGCGGGTGAGCGTACGGACTCGTGCCGCTACAAGCACGCCTGTCAGGAGCCGCTACGGACGACGTTCAGTGTCGGCTGCCGATGCAGCGCGCCCGGAATCGCCTTAGCTTTCGAGTGGTCCGTCGACCAGAAATGGAAACTCTGAATTGACCGCAAGCAAGCACCTCTCGACCTGGATCATCCTCGCCCTCGGCGCGTACCTCGGGTTCTACGTCTTCGGCCTGGTGATGGGCGCGTATTCGCCCGGGGACGTGCCCTACTTCACGATTCCCGCAGCGATCTTCGCTGCTCTTCTGATCGTGATGGTGGTCGCATCCCGGCGCAGCGGAGGAAGACGGCCTACCGATGATCCGTTGAGCCGGGAAGCTCGCTACCAGCGCGAGACGCGCGGTTTCTAAGCCGTCGCCGAAAGAAGGAAAAGCGTCGGTATTGGAGTGAATTCCTACTCTCGGCACCTATGAAGCGGCGCGGCTAGCATCTACCGCCCCGCCGGAGTAGCTCAGCTGGTTAGAGCAGCGGAATCATAATCCGCGTGTCGGGGGTTCAAGTCCCTCCTCCGGCACTCGTCAAGGCTTAGCGCGCTTCGCTGTGATCTCGCGTAGGGTTTTCACCAGACGAGGACCTCACAACCAAAGGGGGAGCCATGCGGCAAATCAGGAATGGCGTGCGCATCGCCGCCGTGACGGGGATCGTCACCATCGCCGGCTTGCTGACGGCCGTCCCGGCGGGGGCCGGCGGGAAGGCCGCGACCAACCTTGACCTCAACGGCACCGACTACACCACGCATCCCGACGATTACCGGTTTCACGGCGACGTGAGCTCCACGAAGGGGAAGTGCGAGAAGGGCCGCCGGATCAAGCTCTACATGAAGAAGGACGGCGAGAACTTGCTTGTCGGCTACACCTTCAGCGACTCGGAGGGCAACTGGTCACTCCAGGTCGACAAGGACAGGTATGAAGCGATGGGCAACAGCGCGATCAACTTCGCCAAGACTCCGAAGACCAGAGCCTGTGCTGCGGACAGATCCGAGGTCCTGATCTGGAGCTGAGTCCCTAGCGTCGGCCGGGGTTCAAGCCCTCTCCGGCTAGCCCCGCGCGATCGCCTTGGTGATCTCCGTCTCGTCCGAGTTGGCAAGACCCTCGGTCGCGATCCCCTGGAACTTGAGCTTGTCGGGCGCCCTCTTCAGGCACGACCGCGGGACGATCACCTTGGTGCTGACGTCGCTGGGCTCGCGTGCCTTGAGGCCGTCGCAGTTCTTGACGCTCGACGGATCGTTGAGGCGGAGCTGCGGTTCCTGCCCGATTGGCCGAAACACTTGGTAGTACTTGCCGTCGCCCCAACGCATGTAGAAACTTTCGTTCTGCGCGCGAAACCCGCTGTAGGTCATCGTCATGACGACCTTGCTGTCGGCGTTGTTATACGCCAACTTGATGATGTCCGGCAGATCTCCACTCGGATCGTTGACCGAGCCCGAGTCGGCATGCGCCTGGGCACCTCCGAACAGCGCTGCCGCCACAGCAACAGCTGCGACCCCGTGCCTCCCTCTCATTACAACCCTCCTCAATTCGGCTTTCCTGCGTAAGCCCGTCCCCCGGACACGCGGGAGTCTAACTCAGCCTGAGGATCTGGCTTCCTACCCGCGCCGGGCGCGGATGATCGCTGAGGCGGCCGAGTCATGGACCCTGTGGGTCTCTTCGATCTCGATTTCCTCAAACCCGGCCGCCTCGAGCTTCCGCTCGAAGTCATCGGCGGTCAGGGCGCCGGCGATGCAACCCGTCCACTGCTCCATATCGCTGCGGGTCTCCTCGCGCATGTCCGGGTCGGCAATCACGTCGGAGACCGCGAATCGGCCCCCAGGCTTCAGCACGCGGGCGGCCTCGCGTAGCACGCGATCCTTGTCTCCGGAGAGGTTGATCACGCAGTTCGAAATGATCACGTCGATCGAGCCGTCGGGAAGCGGCACGTCTTCGATGGTGCCCATGAGGAACTCGGCGTTCTCGATCCCCGCCTCTTCCTGGTTCCGGCGGGCGAGGTCGAGCATCTCGCGGGTCATGTCGAGGCCGTATGCCTTGCCAGAGGGTCCGACGCGGCGCGCCGACAGCAGCACGTCGATCCCGCCGCCCGAGCCGAGGTCAAGGACGGTCTCGCCATCCCGGAGGTCGGCCACAGCGGTCGGGTTGCCACAGCCGAGCGACGCGAGTTTCGCGGCATCGGGCAGAGCGTCACGCTCACCCTGGGCATAAAGCTCGACCCCGAAGGCCTCGCGCTGATCTGCGGTGATCACCGCGCCGTCGCCGCACCCGCAATCTGACCCCTCGCCGGCTGCGACCGCCGCCTTCGCGTACCGCTCGCGGACGGTTTCACGGATCTGATCGGTCGATGCCTCGGCTCCCGCGCTGCATCCGCAACCCGTGCCGTGGTGGTCACCGCAGCACTCACCCTTCGACTCCGGCTCGCAGCACGTCTCCTGGGCGTCCGGCGAGCAACAGCCCTTGGTCTCGGGTGGGACCGTCTCTAGCTCAGCCATGCGCTCACCTCCTCCAGTGCGTCGGGCTTGACGTAGTAGTAGGCCCATAGGCCATCGCGCTCCGAGCCGACGATGCCGGCCTCCCGGAGCTTCTTGAGGTGGTGGGACACCGTCGGCTGCGAAAGGTCGAAGAGCGGGACCAGCTCGCAGACGCAGACCTTGCCGGCGTGCTTTCGCAGTACGTCAACGATCTGCATCCGGACCGGGTCACCAAGCGCCTTGGCGACTCGTGCCAATCGCTCTGCGTGCGCGCGCTCGATGTCGGGATAGACCACGGGCTCGCAGCAGACCTCGCCTTTGGGGCGCTTTTGCTTTGGAGCCAGCTCAAGGGTGGCGCTCATCGGACCTCCGGTGGATAGATGTTCTTCTATTTAGATACATCAATTTAACAGACAGCCATCTATGGAGTGATTTCCTCACTCGGCTCACTGAACGGAGGAATGACAGATGGCAACTCAACTAAGGGATCTCAGCGTCGACCTCGCGACCCGCGGTCACCTGGAGAAGGGCCTCGACGCGCTCTGCACCGAATTCTCAGGGATCTTCGGGGCCGAAACGATCGAGCGCTACATGGCGGAATCGCTCGACGAGCTCGGTCCCGCACGCATCGAGAACTTCGTGCCGCTTTTCGTCCATCGCTTCGCGCGCGAGCGCCTGCGGGCCCTGGCGCAGGCTGACGCGATGATCACGAAGGACGTGCCCGAGGTTCTCTTCGTTTGCGTGCACAACGCGGGCCGTAGCCAGATGGCGGCCGGCTTGCTGATCAAGCTCGCGGACGGACGGGTACACGTGAGGACGGCCGGATCCGATCCGGCCGAAGAGATCAGTCCGGCGACGATCGAGGCCATGGCCGAAGTCGGCATCGACCTATCCCAGGAGTTCCCGAAGCCGCTGAACGATGAGTTCGTCCGCGCGGCCGACGCGGTCATCACGATGGGCTGCGGAGACGCATGCCCGATCTACCCGGGCAAGAGGTACGAAGACTGGGAGTTGGCGGATCCAGCCGGCCAGGACCTGGAGTCCGTGCGCCGCATCCGAGACGACATCGAGGAGCGAGTGCGCGGCCTCTTGGACGAGCTCGTACCGGACAACGGCGCCTGAGAAAGCGGGGCTGATCTCCCTCGGTGGCGCTACAGCGCCACGCCGCAGTCGGCCATGGCCTCTTCGGCGCTTCCATACTTGTCGACTCGTACCACGAAGCCGTCGCGAATCGTCCACAGCTGGACGTAGTCGAGGTCGATCGGCACGCCGCTGGTCTTGCCCTGCCCCGTGACTCGCATGTGCGCGAGGACAGTCCCCGAGCCCAGGTCCCGGATCTCCTTCGGCTCGACCTTGAACGCGTCGCCGCCGAGGGTCTCCCGCTGGGCCACCCAGGCGGCCCTCAGCATCTCGCGCCCGATCAGTGCGCGCTGTCCGTCGACGGCCTGGATCAGCGGGATCCAGACGATGTCCTCGGCGCACAGCTCCAGCGTGGCGTCCCAGTCGCCCCTGTTGAACGCCTCGATCCCCTTGCGGACCACTTCGATGTGGTGTTCGGGCATCGCGGGGCAGTATGGCGGCCATGCCCGCGCGTGGGGAGTTCACCTACCTGTCTCGGCATGGCAGACGCGGCTCAAAGCGAGATACTTGCGAGCGGATGTCGCAAGAGAACGTCGAGCAATACCGCCGATTGGCCAAAGCCTTCGAGGACCACGACCTGGACGCTTTTCTGGCGTTCTTCCACCCCGATGCGGATTTTGCGCCCCGCAGCGCGGCGGTACATGGCGGCAGCCCATTTCGCGGCCACGACGGGATCCGAGACTGGTGGCAGAGCATGTTCTCGGTGTTCTCGGACTACGTCGCTGAGATCGACGAGGTGCGAGACCTAGGAGACCTGACGTTCGGACGAGCCCGCCTTCGCGGTCATGGAATGGGCAGCGGCGTCCCGATGGAGCAGGTGCAGTGGCACGTCACCGAATGGCGAGAAGGCCTGGTCGTCCATTGGCGCACCTTTCCGAGCGAGGCAGAAGCCCTCGAAGCCGCCGGACTGACGGAATAGCGACGAGCCCGCCGAAACATCAAGGGGATGCGCTTGCGGACCGGCGTTCTCTTGCCGCGGCGATCCCCTGCCAGTGGGCCGAGAGATAGCGCTCCCGCGTGAGCTGTTGTGCCTCCGCAAGGTTGACCACGCGTAGCGCACAACCGCATTCCCGGCAGGAATCGCCGGTCAAGTGACCCACTTTGCGCTCGCTCTCTCCCTCGAGAAGCTGTCCGCAGTGCGAGCAGCCAAGGAGAACGATCCTCGACGTGGTCTCTCGGGCGCGGTGAGCGGTTCCTCGTAATTGGCTGAGCACTTCCATGTGCCACCTCTCCTACTTAAGGAAACCACCTTCCCGAAGCCGCGCTTTCCGAAACCCGACATTGGTCCACGCGTCAGGTTTCACGCGTGCCTTCACGCCAGGACCATCGGCTGCTCCCTCGCAAACGCCCCGCTACTCGTTCAGCAGGACGTGCACTTCGCCCTCGTTGTCGTTTGCGATCGCCATGTCGAGCTTGCGGTCTGAGTTGAGCCGGGAAGCCGCGACCCACACTGCACCTGCCTCCAGCGGGTGGTCGACCTTAGGACGGAACGTCCCGTCGTTCCTGCCGTTCAAGACCGAGACGTCGCCGTCGCCCGCGTTGGTCACGGCAAGGTCTAGCTTGCCGTCCTGGTTGAAGTCCCCCGCGGCGAGCGAGAACGGATTGTTGCCGACCTGGTAGTCGCGCGCGGATCGGAAGCCGCGGCGCTTCCCGATGAGGACGGAAATATCGTCGTCCTCGTTGTTGACAACGGCGATGTCCAGCCGACGGTCGGCATTGAACCGGCCGACAGCAAGGCGCCGGGGTCTGTCTCCGACCGGATAGTCCTTGCGCCGGAAGCCGTCGCCGCCCTTGTTCGTCAGGACGGTCAGGTCGTCGTCGTCGTTGTTCGTGGCCGCTATGTCCGGCCGACCGTCTCCATTGAAGTCGCCGGTTGCAACCGAGAACGGGTTGTTGCCGACCTCGAAGTCGCGCTTAGGCCGGAACGTCCCGTCGCCGCGCCCGCGCAGGACTACCACGAGCGGCGCGTCGCTGCTGTCGGCGACGAGATCGAGGTTGCCGTCGTCGTTGAAGTCGGCCGCAGCCAGAGAACTCGCTCCGCCTCCGGTCTCGAAGCTCTCCGGCCCTTCGAAAGTGCCCTCCGGCCCCCCTAGAAAAACCGAGATCGTCCCCTCGCCGGCAATCGTCACGGCCAGATCGAGGCGCCGGTCGCCGTCGAGCCGGGCCGCGATTATCGCCGATGGGTTGAAGCCGAGGCCGTAGTCGTCCTCGAACGAGAGCGTTCCATTGCCGGAACCCTCCAGGATCTGAAGGCTCTCGCTCCCGCTGTTCACGACGGCGAGGTCGCGGTCGCCGTCACGATTGAAGTCCCCGGTCGCCACGCCGACGGGGGTGCCACCCAGCGGGTAGTCGACCTTTGGGCTAAACGAGGCCCACGCGCCCGCCGCGATCAATGCCAGGCACAGCGCGGCGAGACCCGACACGCGTGTGGCGGCCCGCCTTCGGCCGACGGCAGTGTTGACCCCCACTCGCATCGCTTGAACTGTATTTCCGTTGCCCAGAACAAGTCAAGGCAAAAGCCCGGGAAGCTTTCCGGCATGGCTGATGTCAGGCGGCGCACGACTCCGACGCCGTTTCGATCCACTAGTGAATCCGTCCAACCCGATGGCCGGTATTGGCGGGAAGTTCGCGCCGGGCCGACAAAGGGGATGAGCACAGCTACTCGAGAGGGGAAGTCCGATGAAGAAGATCGCACTGATCGCGATGGGCCTGGCGGTGGCGCTGCCGGCACCGGCCGCTGCGGCGGGCAAGGGGTCCGTGAACGCCAGCGATTGCGGCGCCTATCACGGGATGTTCGCCCTGCCTGCCCACGGCTTCCTTCAGGACTACGTTCCGGTCTTCGCCACCTCAGGCGAGTACAAGGGCGGAACGGTCGGCGATCGCGCCAACAACCCGGCCTGCCACTCGCGCGACGACGGATAGCCGCCCGGGCGCGCTCAGGCGCTCACGTAGGACGCCAGATGCTCGCCCGTGAGGGTGGAGCGCGCCGCGACCAGGTCGGCCGGCGTGCCCTCGAAGACGACCTTGCCGCCGTCCTGGCCTGCGCCTGGCCCCAGGTCGATGATCCAATCTGCGTGTGCCATGACCGCCTGGTCGTGCTCGATCACGACCACAGACTTGCCTGAGTCGACAAGCCGGTCGAGCAGGCCGAGCAATTGCTCCACATCGGCCAGATGAAGCCCGGTCGTCGGCTCGTCGAGAACGTAGACCTCGCCCTTGCCCGCCATGTTCGTGGCGAGCTTCAGCCTTTGTCGCTCGCCGCCTGAGAGCGTGGTGAGCGGCTGGCCGAGACTGAGGTAGCCCAACCCGACGTCTGCCAACCGGGTGAGGATCTTGTGGGCGGCGGGCGTGGCCGCCTTGCCGTCGCCGAAGAACACCTCCGCCTCGTCCACCGGCATCGCGAGCACTTCGCTGATGTCGCGCCCGCCCAGCTTGAACTTCAGCACCTCCGCCTGGAAGCGCTTGCCCTCGCACTCCTCGCAGGTGGACGCGACGCCGGCCATCATGCCGAGGTCGATGTAGGTGACGCCCGCGCCGTTGCAGTTGGGACAGGCGCCCTCCGAGTTGGCGCTGAACAGGGCCGGCTTGACGCCATTCGTCTTTGCGAACGCCTTGCGGATCGGGTCGAGGAGCTTCGTGTACGTCGCCGGGTTCGAGCGCCGCGAGCCGCGGATCGAGCCCTGGTCGACCGTCACGACGCCTTCCCGCTCCGACACCGAGCCCTGGATGAGCGAGCTCTTCCCGGAGCCTGCGACACCGGTCACCACCACAAGGACCCCGAGTGGGATGTCCACGTCGACGTCCTGCAGGTTGTGGGCGTCGGCCCCCCTCACCTCCATCACCTCCGAAGACTCGCGAACGGAGTCCTTGAGCGAGGCCCGGTCGTCCAGGTGCCGGCCGGTGACCGTCTTGCTCTTTCGCAGTCCCGCGACGGTGCCCTCGAACACCACCTCCCCACCTTCCGTGCCGGCGCGAGGGCCGAGGTCCACGACGTGGTCGGCTATCGCGATCGTCTCCGGCTCGTGCTCCACCACCAGAACCGTGTTGCCCTTGTCGCGCAGCTGCAGCAGCAGGTCATTCATCCGCTGGATGTCGTGCGGGTGGAGCCCGATGGTCGGCTCGTCGAAGACGTATGTGACGTCGGTTAGCGAAGACCCCAGGTGGCGGATCATCTTGGTGCGCTGTGCCTCGCCGCCCGAAAGCGTGCCGGAAGGGCGATCCAGGCTGAGATAGCCGAGGCCGATCTCGACGAACGAGTCGAGCGTGTGCCGGAGGGCCTCGAGCAGCGGGGCGACGGACGGCTCGTCCAGTCCGCGCGCCCACTCGGCGAGGTCCGAGATCTGCATGGCGCAGACGTCGGCGATGCTCTTGCGCTTGATCTTCGACGACCTGGCGCCTTCGGAGAGGCGGGTGCCGTCGCACTCGGGACAGGTCGTGAACGTCACCGCCCGATCCACGAACGCGCCGACATGGGGCTGCATCGCGTCCCGGTCCTTCGAGAGGAACGATTTCTGGATCTGCGGGATCAATCCCGAGTAGGTCAGGTTGATGCCCTCGATCTTGACCTTGGTCGGCTCCCTGTAGAGGAGGTCGTGGAGCTCCCGCTTGTTGAACTTCTCGATCGGCTTGTCCGGGTCGAAGAAGCCGCACCCCCTGAAGATGCGCCCGTACCACCCCTCCATGCTGTACCCGGGGATCGTGATCGCGCCCTCGTTCAGTGACTTCGACGCGTCGAACAAGGCAGTGAGGTCGAAGTCGGTAACCGCGCCCCGGCCCTCGCACCGCTCGCACATGCCGCCCGTGCGTGAGAACGACGCCTTCTTGGTCTCCGTCTTGGCTCCGCGCTGAACGGTGATCCCCCCGCTCGCGGTTACGGATGCGACATTGAAGGAAAACGCCTGCGGCGAGCCGATGTGCGGCTTGCCGAGGCGGCTGAAGAGGATCCTCAGCATCGCGTTCGCGTCGGTCGCGGTGCCGACGGTGGATCGCGGGTCGCTTCCCATCCGCTCCTGATCGACCAGGATCGCCGTCGTCAGGCCGTCGAGCACGTCGACCTCGGGCCGGGCGACCGTGGGCATGAAACCTTGGAGGAAAGCGCTGTAGGTCTCGTTGATGAGCCGCTGCGACTCCGCTGCGATCGTGCCGAACACGAGCGAGCTCTTGCCCGAACCGGAGACGCCCGTGAATACCGTCAGCCTGCGCTTCGGGAGCTCGACGCTTATGTCCTTGAGGTTGTTCTGGCGCGCTCCCTTTACGCGGATCAGCTCATGGCTGTCGGCGTCGTGACGAGCGGTCGCTCTCTTCTTGGTCGTTGCCTTGCCCATGATGCGGATCAGCTTGGCATGCCGCCGATCGCCTCGAGGGCACGCCGTGTCCGCGGAACCCACCAGTCCAGCTCGGCTTGGGCCCACTTCTGCTCGGCGGGATCCGGGTGGACCCGCAGGGAGTGGCCGAAGATCCAGCCGTACTGCACCAGGCCCGTGACCATCCCCAATTCCACCTCGCGCTCCGTCAGGAGCTCCCCCTCCGCTTCGCGGTAGTCCGCCTCGATCTCGTCGTGGGTAGCGTCGATCCGCCAGGCGTCGTGACACAGGTACCACGCGAACTCGACCGTGGGAGTGCCAACGGTCGCAAGATCCCAGTCGAGCAGGACTACGCACTCGTCGGCGAGGCCGAGGTTGTCGTCACGAAGGTCCCCGTGGATCAGCGTCGTCGGTCCCGCCTCCTCGAGCGCGGCTGCGAGCGCGGTGGTATCCCCGACGGCGCGCAGGACCTCGGAGCCGAGATCGCCGGGCACCGAGTCCGCGAACGCATCCCATGCAGCTTCGACCTGCTTGGGCAGAAGGTCTGAGCCCTCGCGCTCCTGCTCCGCGATGCGGAGTCCCGCCATCCCCAGGCGGTCGGCCAGCGCGGCCGCGCCGCTCGGCATCTCGTTCACGAACTCGGAGTGGAGGTCGGCGGCGGCGCCGAGCACCCGCCTGCTCTCGGATCGCGTCAGCATGCGTGTGTCTCCCAGGAAGGTGGCCGACAGGTCGCGCATCAGCACCCACCACCCGTCACCGTCCTGGACGACAGCCTCGATGCCGTGGTCGAGCGAGCCCGGAATCCGCGAGAACGCGCCGTCTAGCCAGAGGAGCGCGGTGCGGCCCCGATCTCCGGTGACCCTGCCCAGCCAGTCCGCGGCCGGGCCGACCCGCTTTCCGATCAGCGTTCTCCCGTCGGGGAAGTTCACTCGCTCGATGGCTGCTCCCGAGTTGCCGCCGTGATCCAGGGTCGCCCGTTTCGCTCCGCTCCCCAGGCTCGCGAGCACGCGCTCCGGGATCTCGGCGGCCGCAGAATCCCTCGGACGGGCGGCGTAGCTCCACCAGCCGACGATCTCTCCTTCCTCGGCGCGCAGATACCAGCGACGGCGATCGACTCCGCTGCCTCCACGCCATTCGAAGGTCGCCGCCAGCCCCGAAGGCCATTCCTTCGCGTCCCAGTGGGTGACCTCCCCCGGCCCTGGCTTCGACATGTGCTCGATGATCGCATCGCGCCCGCGTATCAAGCTACGCCCGGCCTCGCTGCTCGTGTCGAGAACCGCATCGGGTGAGATCAGGCCGGCGATGCCGGTGAAGTCGCCAGCGGCAACCGCCTCGGTCAGCGCCTGTTCGAGCTCACCCGTACCCGCCGGTTGCATGTGCGGGATGCTAGACGGGGCGCGCCCACCTCCCTCGATGCTGCAACTCACCTACTCGTTGTGATGCCCCGCGTGAAGAGGACGGCCCCGTCCTTGTCGATGAAGTCGACGGTCATCTGGCTTCCCTCGATCACGACGTACGCGAAACCGAGCGCTGTGCTCTGAAAGTGGGTCGGATAGTCCGGGGTGGCGTCGACCGCTGTGGTGGATGCGCCTGCACCACTGACGATCAATTCCGTGCCGGGGCAGTCGTCGGCGTCCTTCTGCGGCCACTGCAGCGACCGGTCGTAAGCGGAGAAGTACACGTCGGCCTCACCGCAGATGTGGTCCTCGATGAAGTCCCTAACCCCTGCGCCCGCCGGGATCAGGCTAGGCATAAGGCCGTCGTAGGTGCCCGCGTTTCCGTGCCCCCCGTTGGACCGATATGTGTGTAGGCCGAGGGCGATCTTCCAGTCGGCGTTCGAGTTGGACAGCCAGCCCGAGACATCGGACTCCTGCTCGGCGTCCACCCCGAACATCTGGGCGTTCGTGTCGAGCGTGAAAAACTGAACTGGCCCGTCCGTGCGCCGGTAGTAGCGCGCGGGCATCTTCCATTTCTTGGAAGGTGAGACCGCGGTGTAGTCGACCTGGTTCTGCGCCTTCGGAGAATCAAAGCCCGCGCCGCTGCCGCCGTAGTCGTGATTACCGAGCCCGAGCCAGAAAGGAACGTCGATGCCCGCATACGGCGTCTCGAACTTCGAGTCGAACTGCGTGTCGGCGGTGGAGCTTGCGCCGTTGTCCATGATGTTGTTGCCCAGGCCGATGATGTAGTCGCATCCGCTCAGCGTGCACTTCGCGTCCATCGCCGCAGCGACGTCGAGCTGGCCCTGGTTGCCGAACCCTTGAGCGCCGGTGACGATGAAGCGGGCCTCCCCGGTACAGGCCTCGGCCTCCGCTGCCTTTGCATCCACGAGCCGGGCCTTCGCTCTACGGACCCGCTTTCGGGCCTCCCGCTTTGCTCGGGCGGAGTCGGCGTTCTCCAGGGCCCGCTTTGCCTTCCTGAGCTTGTGCTTGGCCTCTGAGACAAGCTCCTTCGCGCTCTCGCAGCCAGGAGTTCCGCGCCGCTCGCCGGCTGCTGCCGGCGAGAGCCCCACAAGGACCAGAACGATGACGGCTACCACGATTCGAGCCATCCATCTCAGTATCTGCCGTCGTCTGAGCCGTGTCAAGCGCCGGAAGACATTCCCGGATGCGAACCGGAGGGACGACTAAAGCGGAAGCGACTCCCCCGGTTGCAGCACCCGCGCCTGAACTTGCGGGGCCAACTCCGCCATGCGCGCCGAGAACTTCTCGGCGGGCCGGACAAGGATCTCGTGCGACCGGTGGCCCAGGCCGTAGCGAAGCATCGTCCCCCAGTGGATCGGCACAGCCATCCGCGGCTCGATCACGGCGGCTGTCTCAGCCGCCGTCCTTGGATTCAGGTGATGAGCTTCCCGCAGGTTGGGCCCCCAGCCGGCAATCGGTAGGAGCGCGACGTCGACGCCGCTCAGTCCGCTGGCGTCGAACGGCGCGGTGTCCCCGGCGAAAAACACCTTCGCCGCGCCGCTGACGTTGAATCCAAGGGCTTGCACCTTCGGCCCGATCGGATACCGCCGGCCGTCGTGGGCCACCGGCACGGCATCGATCCGGGCGCCGCCGATCTCGGCAGTGCCGCCTTCCGCGAGCTCCGTCACGTTCTTGAAGCCGTAGCGCTGGAGGAGGCGAGCCGAGCCCGCCGGCGCGACGACGCGTGTCTCCTTGCCGAGCCTCCGCAACGAGGGCTTGTCGAGGTGGTCCGGGTGAAGGTGCGAGATGAGAACGGCATCGATGTCGTTCACCACCTCCCCGGACACCGCGCCTCCGTGGCGGCGGATGTGAAGCACCCTGTCACGAAGGATGGGGTCGGTGAGGAGGCGGGCGCCGCCGATCTCCAACAGGACCGTGGAGTGCCCGACGAAAGTGAGGCGCTCGCGGCGTGCGCCAGGGTCGCTCATGCGCTCACGCTAGCGCGCGAGCCATGCCCATTGATCTGGGAGCGGGCGACTAGCGGACGGGCCCGGTCGGCCCGGTAGCGCCCGTTGCACCGGTAGAACCCGTCGGCCCGGTAGGACCCGTGGGCCCGGTGGCGCCCGTCGAACCTGTGGATCCGGTAGGACCTGTCGGGCCGGTCGGGCCGGTCGGACCCTGGTCGCAGCCCAAGTCGTCCCGGATGCCCCGCGCCTCCTGCTTCCAGGCGCGCTCCTCCTTGACGGTCACACCGTTGTCGTCGGTAGGAGTGTTCGAGTTCGTGACCTGAATGAACTTCTTGAGAAGCGAGCAGGCGAGGTCGATGTCGCCTTCCTGCACCGCGTCCTTCGCGCGATCGAGCTTCGAGAGCATCGAATTCCTGAGACGCTGATCCCTGACGTTGTTCGACGCGATGTCATCGCGCAGCGCCTGGATGCGCGCGGCGATCCCCCCTTGGCCGCGAGCCGCGGCGAAGCTGGGCGCCCAGAGAACCGAGCCGCCCAGGGCGACTCCGGACGCGATGAACTTACGACGGTTGAACCCCTGCTCAGATGCCATGCGCAGGAGAGTAGCCAATCAACCCTGCTCACGCAGGACCTCGATTCCGTCGAGGCTTGCGATCACCTCGTCTTCAGCCATCACGGCCAGCGCCGCAGCTCGGTCGCTGATGCCGAACGAGACGATCAGCTCGCCCCCGCGTCTCGCCAGGCCCGTGCAGATCTCGACGTCGTGATCGGCGAAATGGAACCGCGGTGATACGCCGCTCAGCTGCCAGGACGAATCCAGGAGCACCCAACGGTGGAGGTAGCGGCGCGGTCCGTTCAGGTCGAAGGCTTCGTGGACGCAGAACAGGACCCCGCCATCCACCGCGACGCCTTGAGAGCCGCCTCGGAATGCGCTCGCCGCTTCGGGCGCCTCGTGCGTTGCGAACGGCGTGGGGTCACCGGCGGCCGGATCCACACGCGTGACGATCGTCGGCCCGCACGAGTAGACGAAGAGCAAATCGCCGTTCGCGGAGTACGGCATCCAGTTCTTCTCGTGACGATGGGGGTCGGGACCTGGGAGCACGCGAGCCGATGCGATGGTTGACCCGTCCAGGGCCAGAAGGACGGTGCGGCACACGCCATCGGGGTCGAGCTCGCGAGACGCCGCAGTCGCGTACCACTCGCCTTCGAACTCGAACAGGCGCATGTCCTCCCAGCCGCGCACCGGAAAGTCGTGCCACTCGAGGTCATGCTCCGAGTCCACGAGCGGCTCGACGCCGAGGAGCTGGAGCTCCGCGTCGAACTTCGCCAGGTAGTTGATCGTCTTCACCTCATCCGTGCCGTCGAGCATCGTGTACACGCCGCGGTCGAGGTGATAATTCGACGTGCGCACGATCGCCCGGTAGCCATCCCCGTCAGCCGCGATCGAAGGGTTGAACTGCGGCCAGGCCGGCTCGACGTCGAGCCTGATCTCCCCCATCCGCATCGACGGGACCAGGTCCGAAAGCCCGGGCTCCGACTCGCGACCCGCCAAGTCGCCCCGGCCCGAGATGTTCTGGATGCGCCTGAGGTTCTCCCGCGCGGCGCCCTCGATGGTGCGAGGCAGCTCGCGCCCGTCCAGAAGCTGCCGGTAGGCGTCGATCGCCTCGTCGTGCCTCAGCGTCTCGTGTGCCGCAAGGGCAAGCTCGAAGAGCGAGCCCCAGCCGTACGTGCTCTTGGCGACGAAGAGGACGTCGTCAGGCTCCGGGATTTCAGCGGCTCGCATCGCAAACGTGTAGGCGGACTCCCACATCCCCTGCCGGCGGCATGCATACGCGGCCTGATGGAGCGGCTCGGCCCGGGTCGGCCGGCACTCGAGCGCCTCCAGGAATAGAGGGATCGCTGCCAGGGGGTCGTCCTCGGCCGTCAACTCGGCGACCTGGAAGGCCGCGTAGAAGACCTCTTCCTCCCAGCCGCCCAGCTCGACGCGCCGGCGGTACAGCTCGATCGCCTCTTCGGTTTCGCCCATGTCGCGAAGCGTCTGGGCGAGATAGAAGGTCGCGCGATCATTGTCCGGATCACGTTCCAGCTGTGACTCGAGAAGTGACTTGTCGCGCTCGTACTTGTCGTCACGCGACCCGCCGTCGCTGTGATGCTCGATCACGAGGGCACGAAGCTGATCGCGGGAGTGCTCCCCGTCCAGGGCGAGGTATTCATGAGTCGCACCGACGAAGTGCCAGTCCAGGTCGCCGCGCACGAGGCGCGGGATCCAGTAGGAAAGACCGCCCTCGTGGCGGAGCTCGTACGAGTCCGCGTCCAGCTCCGGCAGAGGGCCGCGCCAGCCGACGGTCATGTCCGCGTCCAACAGCATCAGGTAGTCGGCGGAGCCGCGTGCGAGCTTCATCAGCTCCGTGCGGTTGTGGCCGAAGTCCCGCCATGGAACGTGATGGAGGACGCCCGGTGTTCCGGCCATGCATTCCTCGATCAGGCCCGGCGTCCCGTCTTCGGAGCCGGTGTCGCAGATCGTCCAGGTATCGATGAGGCCTTCAACGGAGGCCAGGCAGCGCTCGATCACGTCGGCCTCGTTCTTGACGATCATGCAAAGGCCGACCGTGGGCCGAGGCCTGCTCCGAAAGCTCAGGCTCTCCGCATCGTCTCCGGCCCCCAGATAGTCGGCGACGACCCAGCGCTCCTGGCCCCGGCGATGACACTCGTCCAGCTCCGAGTCCGCCCGGATCTCTGAGTCGGCAGCCTCCTGGAGGGCAAGGGACGGCCAACTCGCGAAGCCGAGCCTGGGGACCGTGAAGCGCTCCGTCCCGAGCGGCATCTCGTCGAAGGGGATGTCGCCGTATTCGTCGAGCGCCCGCGCGGCTCGGGAAGGCGCCATCCAGTAGCAATGGCTCCCCCACATGTAGTCGGCTTCGACTGCCACCAGGCTGCGAAGGCGAGGGTCGTGACCGGCCCACTCGAGGTCGGGGTTAGGCGGAGCGAGCATGAAGCCGAGAAGACAGTGGTCGGCGCCAGCCGGAAGGTTCTGGATGGCCTCCTCGGAGCGGGCGGCGAACTCGCGGTGGATCAGGACGTCGTCTTCGAAGACGATCGCTCCGCCTTCCGCGTAAGCCGGATCGGCGACGAGCATCCGCATCACCTCGAGATGGGACGCAAAGCATCCTCGTGCAGCCTTCGCCCGATCGTCGCCCTCGGCGCCGGCCTGGCTGCCGTCGACCGCCTCGACGAAGGTGACGCGCTCGAGCAGACCGCGCTCCGCAAAGCGGCGCTCCATCAGGGCGCGGCGCCGCGTGGACCGCGCAAGGTTGATGCAGAGGATCGGGCGTTCGATTCGGCAGATCCTAGGAGGGGATCGCCCTCCGAATCGCGCCTGCGGCGGTCGACCCTTAGGCCGGCCGCCGCAGAGGGTTCTCGGCGCGCCCGCTTCTGACCGAACGCCGGAGGCGCTTGCTTTCCTCCACCGCGCGGCCGGCGAGAGGACGCGGGGTCGGCTGCCTCAACTCGAGGCTGGGACCCGCCACGTTCAGGTAAGCATCGCTTCCCGCTTTCGCACACCGCGTGCATGTCTGCAGGCGCGTGGGCACTGCATCGACCAACTCCGTCAAGCCGCACTCAGGGCAAACCAGTTCCATTTCGTTCCTTCTGTCGTACTCAGAAAGCACGCCCTGCGTCGACCCGCGGCCGAGTGCGTGGTTTCGCGGTCAAGCCGACACCCCCGGCACTGCCTCGGCTTGCACAGCCTGTACCCCGTGATGACGCCGTCAAGCACCGCATGAGATCGGACCGCACCATCGGCTTCCGTGACTCGAAAGGACATTCCCGGATTGTTTCGGGCGGCGTAGCTGACCACCGCCGGGTCGGCCGTTAGGTTGAAGCGCTTGTGACTGAAGATCTCGCAGTCGAGGCCCAGGGCCTCGTCAAGACGTACAAGGACGTGGAGGCGCTCCGCGGCATCGACCTGCGCGTCGAGCGCGGCACGGTTCTCGGCCTCCTCGGCCCGAACGGAGCCGGCAAGACAACGGCCGTGCGGATCCTGACGACGCTCCTTCCACCCAGCGCGGGGACGGCGAGCGTGGTGGGCCTGGACGTGGTGGACGACGCGGCGGAGCTCAGAGCCCAGATCGGGCTTGCGGGCCAGAACGCCGCCGTCGACGAGAACTTGACCGGCTTCGAGAACCTGGAGATGGTCGGGCGGCTCTACCACCTCGGGAAGGCGCGCTCCGCGGATCGGGCCCGCGCGCTGCTCGACCGCTTCGAGCTCGACCAGGCGGGCGATCGGCTTGTCAAGACCTACTCAGGCGGCATGCGGCGTCGCCTCGACCTCGCGGCTGCCCTGGTGGCAGAGCCGCCGGTGATCTTCCTCGACGAGCCGACGACCGGCCTCGATCCGCGCAGCCGGATCGCACTGTGGGAGACGATCGAAGGGATGGTCTCCGAAGGGACGACGGTCCTTCTGACGACTCAGTACCTGGACGAGGCCGACCGCCTGGCCGACAGGATCGCGGTGCTCGACCACGGGAAGGTCATCGCCGAGGGCACTTCGGACGAGCTCAAAGACATGATCGGCGGTGAGCGCCTCGAGGTCACGCTCGGCGACGCCTCGCAGGCCGGCGCCGCCATCTCTGCCCTCACCGAGATCTCGACCGAGGAGCCGAAGAGCATCGACGGCACGGTGAGCGTGCCGCTCGACCGCGAGCGAACCTCCATCTCGGACGCGGTCAGGCGGCTCGACTCCGCCGGCGTGGAGGTCCAGGACCTCGCCGTGCGCCGCCCGACTCTCGACGACGTCTTCATCTCGCTGACGGGTCACGCGGCCGAAGAGCCAGACGATGATGAGGAAGAGGAAACCCGATGAGCCACGCGATCTCCGACACACTCGTCCTCGCAAAGCGCAACTTGATCCGGATCGTCCGGGCACCCGACCTCCTGACCGCGTTCACGATCCAGCCGGTGATGTTCGTGCTGCTGTTCGTTTACGTGTTCGGCGGGGCGATCCAGGTGCCGCCCTACTTCGACAGCTACGCGGACTTCCTCATCCCCGGGATCCTGGTCCAGAACATCGCGTTCGGCGGGTTCGCGACTGCGCTCGGCCTTTCCGCAGACCTCCAGCTCGGCCTGATCGACCGCTTTCGCTCGCTGCCGATGGCGCGCTCCGCGGTCCTTGCCGGCCGCACGATCGCGGACATCGCAACGAACCTCCTCTCGATGACGATCGTCACCGTCGTCGGCCTGCTCGTGGGCTTCGCCTTCGATGCGCCGCTCAGCGACATCCTGCTGGGCGTGCTGCTGATGATCATGCTCGGCTACGCGTTCTCGTGGGTCTTCGCCTACATCGGAATGATCTCCTCAACGCCCGAGGCCGCGAACGCCATCGGCTTCATGACGATCTTCCCGCTCACTTTCATCTCGTCCGCGTTCGTTCCGGTCGAGTCGATGCCGGCCGCCCTTCAGGCGTTCGCGGAGGTGAACCCCTTCACCACCGCGGTGGACGCCATGCGCCATCTGTGGCAGGGGGCGCCGGCGAACTCGGACGTGTGGGTCGCATTCCTGTGGACGATCGGCATCACGATCGTGTTCTTCTTCATCTCGACGGCGACCTACCGGCGCGCGACCGCGAAGTGAGTTGTGCTTTACGGTGACGGCGTGCCGAGTGGCGCCTGTCGCCGCGCGTAATTGCATAACGTCTCCGTCATGAGGCGCGCGCTTATTGCATTGGCGGGATCCCTCGCCGGCCTGTGCATCGCCGCCGGCCCGGCACACGCGTGTTCGTGCGTCGAGGATCCCGATGCCAAGGAGACGCTCCACGGGTTCGATGCGGCAGCGACCATGCGCCTGATCGACGTGAAGAACCAGGACCCGAGCAACGGCTCTGCGGATCTCGTCTACAAGATCACCCGTGTCTACAAGAACAAGAACCTGCGCGAAGGCGAGAAGTTCGTGATCAGAGACAATCCGCCTGGCTCTGCGTGCGGGCTTCCAACCACGAAGGGCAAGCGATACGGGCTTCGCCTCTACCGCACGCGCGATGGGCTCAGGTCGGATCTTTGCGTGGTTCTCAGCCCGCGCGAGCTCCGCCGCGCCGCCCAGAGGAGCGGCAACGCGCGGATGGCGAGCTCCGCAGGGTGCGCGCAGGTTTCGTCCGCGCCGGCCTGAACGGCGCACCGTAGAGTGGCCGTGGTGCGCCGTCTCGTGAACACACTGCTCCTGGCTGGCGCGCCCGCGCCCTGAACGGCTCGCGAGGGACCGCCGCCGCCCTGGTCTTCGGGGCAATCGTCTCAATCCAGGTCGGAGCGGCGATCGCGACGACGCTGTTCGATGAGGTCGGCCCGGGCGGCGCGGTCTTCCTGCGGATCTTCTTCGCGGCGATCGTCCTGGTCGCGATCTGGCGGCCGGCCCTGCGCATCCCCGAAGCTGGCGCGCGCGACGTGCTCGCGCTGGGCGTGCTGCTTGGGCGTGATGAACCTGACGTTCTACGAGGCGCTCGACCGCATTCCGCTTGGGATCGCGGTCACGCATCGAGTTCGTCGGACCGCTGACGGTCGCGGTGCTCGGCTCCCGGCGGCGGCGCGATCTGGTCTGGGTGGCGCTCGCGGCCGCCGGGCTCCTGCTCCTCACACCCACCCCGGGATCGGGCCTGGATGCCCTGGGCTGCGCCTTTGCTCTCTTCGCCGGTGTCTGCTGGGGCCTCTACATCGTCGTCACGGCGCGCGTGGGCAGGGCACTGCCTGGGGGGTCGGGCCTGGCGATCGCGATGGCGATCGCGGCGGCGGTGACGCTCCCGTTCGGGCTGGCGGACGGCGCGGGCAACCTGATCGACGGCGAGCTCCTGGCGATCGCGTTCGGCGTGGCGATCCTGAGTTCGGCGATCCCCTACTCGTTCGAGCTCGAGGCGCTCAGGCGCCTGCCCCAGTCGACGTTTGGGGTCTTGATGAGCATGGAGCCGGCCGTGGCGGCGACCGCCGGGTTCGTGTTGCTGAGCCAAGACCTCGCGGCACGCGAGGTCGTCGCGATCGCCCTCGTCCTGGCGGCAAGCGCCGGCGCGCTGAGCACGGCGGGACAAGCCGAGCCTCAACCACCCTAAAGGGGGTCTGACCCCATTGAGGGTTTATCGAGGCTTTGCGTTGCTCGTTGGCGGAAGGGCGCCAACCCTCAACCACCCTGAAGGGGGTCTGACCCCATTGAGGGTGATCGAGGGTTAGCGGGGGCCCTCTGGTGGCGGGGTGCCGCCGGGGCGGGGCTCGTGGCCGGCGCAGCGGAGGACCGGGATGCGCGGGTAGCGCGGGTAGCGGTCGTCGGTCTTCGAGCGCTCGCACATCGAGAATGCGGAGCCGCGGGTGTTGCGGATGAGCCGCTGATGTGCGCACGTCGTGCAGAGCCCGGCAGGCGGCCCGTGCGCGGGCGCCGGCTCCTCGCCGGGCGGTGGATCGATGGCGCTCACGCGCCAAGTATCGCGCCTGAACTGCCCGCTGAGGCCATTACTTCACTTCGTATAGTAAGGGCGGATGTCATCACTCTGGCGACTTTTCGGCTTCCTCCGCCCGTACAGGCGGGCGGCGCTGGGGTCGCTCCTGTTCGCCTGGCTCGCGATGGGCGTGACGGTGCTGATTCCGCTCCTCATCGGAAAAGCGGTCGACGCGATCTCCGGCGACAACCTCGACAAGAGCGCCCTCTGGCCCCTCGCGCTCGCGATCCTCGGCGCAGGCGTCCTGCGCCTTGGCCTGACGGTCGTTCGGCGGATCATTGCCGGCAAGGTGTCGGTAGCGGTCGAGTTCGACCTGCGGGAACGGATGTACGCGCAGCTACAGCGCCTGGAGCTCGGCTTCTTCGACACGCAGCAGACCGGCCAGCTCATGTCCCGCGCGACGGTCGATCTGCAGTCGATCCGGTTCTTCCTGGGCTACGGCCTGATCTTCCTCACTCAGAACTTTCTGACCATCGTGCTGGCGAGCATCGTGATGTTCGCGCTCGACCCGTTGCTGGCGGCCCTCGCGCTCGCTCCCGTGCCCGTCGTGGTCGCGACCGCCGCCCGCTACAGCCGTCTGAGCCGGCCGGCGCTCCAGGAGGTCCAGCAACGCCTCGCCGAGCTGACCGCCGAAGCCGAGGAGAGCGTCTCCGGCATTCGCGTGGTCAAGGCCTTCGCGCGCGAGGAGCACATGCTCCACCGCTTCCAGCGATCAGTGACGCGGGTGTTCGACCAGAACCTGTACTCCACCCGGCTACGCGCCTTCTACAACCCGCTGATGGGCTTTCTGCCCTCGATCGGGCTGGCGGTGGTGCTTTTCGTGGGCGGCAACTCGGTGATCGACGGCCGGATCACGCTCGGCGAGTTCACCGCGTTCTACACGTACGTGATCATGCTGACGGGCCCGATGAGGATGCTCGGCACGTCGCTCGGGATGGCGCAGCGCGCCGCGGCGTCGGGCAACCGGATGTTCGAGATCCTGGACCGGGAGCCGCGCATCGATAGCGACCCGGATGCACCGCCGCTGCCCGAGGGCCAGGGACAGGTCGAGCTCCACGACGTGACTCTCCGCTACGGCGAAGGCACCGGCGCCGAGCCGGCGCTCGAGAGCGTGTCGATGGCCGTCACCGCCGGCTCGACGGTCGCGCTCGTCGGGCCGACCGGCTCCGGGAAGACCAGCCTGGTCGCGCTGCTCGCCCGCCTTTACGACCCGACTTCGGGATCGGTTTCAATCGACGGCGCCGACCTGCGCGAGGTCGACGTGGCGTCCGTGCGGCGCTCAGTTGCATTCGTCGCCGACGAGAGCTTCCTCTTCTCCGCCTCCGTCGCCGAGAACATCGCCTACGCGCGGCCGGAAGCTTCGCAAAAGGAGGTCGAGCGCGCGGCGCGGCTTGCGCAGGCACACGGTTTCATCGAGCGGCTGCCTGACGGCTACGACACGGTCGTCGGGGACCGGGGGCTCACCCTCTCGGGCGGGCAGCGCCAGCGAGTCGCGATCGCGCGAGCCCTGCTGGCGGATCCGCGGATCCTGATCCTGGACGACGCGACCTCGTCGGTCGATGCGCGCACCGAGGCTGAGATCAAGCGCGGGCTGGCGGAGGTCATGCGCGGGCGGACCACTTTCGTGGTCGCGCACCGCCTGTCGACGATCTCGCTTGCCGACGAGATCGTCGTCATGGACGAGGGAAGGGTCGTCGATCGCGGCACCCACGATGAGCTCCTGGAGCGATGCGATCTCTACCGGGAGATCGCAGAGCACGGCTGCGAGGACTCGGTCTTCCTCCAGCGGGACCTCGAGGAGCGCGAAGAGGTGGCGCGGCTGTGAGGCGCCCGGAGCGCGAAGCGCGAAGCTCCCGCGAGGAGCCGGCGGAGATGAACGAGGACGGGCGCATCCAGGGCACGGTCGCCATGTTCCGGGATCTCTGGCGCGTGATTCGCGGCGAGGATCAGCGCGGGCGCAAGGTGCGCTGGATGCTCGGACTCCTTCGCCCGTACAAGAAGCAGGTCTGGCTGATGTTCGGAGCGCTGATAGTCGCGACTGCGGCGGGGCTCGCGCCTCCATACCTGGCCGGCCGCGCGATCGACGACGGGATCACGGCCGGCGACGAGAGCGCGCTCACCGTGATCGTGCTGGTGTTCCTGGCCTCGGCGACCATCTTCTGGGTTGCGAGCTACGCGCAGACATATCTCGTCGGCTGGGTCGGCCAGCGCGCGCTCCAGGACCTGCGCACGCGGATCTACCAGCACCTCCAGGCGATGTCGATCGGGTTCTTCACGCGGCGCAAGGCCGGTGTCCTGATCTCGCGGCTCACCAACGACGTGCAGGCCCTGGACTCGCTGGTGACCGACGGCATCGTGACGCTCTTCCAGTCGACCCTCACGCTCGTGAGCGTCGTCGTGATCCTCCTGCTGCTCGACGTGCCTCTGGCGCTGGTCGTCTTCTTGACCTTCCCCCTCCTCTTCGTGGCGAGCGTCGTGTTCCGGATCATCTCGGCAGACGCCTACCGGCTGACGCGCGAGAAGATCGCGAACATCACCGCGTATCTCCAGGAGTCGCTCTCCGGGGTGCGCGTCGTTCGGAGCTTCGGCCAGGAGCGCCGCCACATCGGGCGCATGTCGGAGCTGAACGCAGAGAACCGCGAGGCGAACCTGCGCACCGTGTACCTGAACGCGTCGTACTTCCCGGCCGTGGAGCTCCTGTCGGCGATCGGGACGGCGGCGATCATCCTCTACGGCGGCTACCAGGTGATCGAGGGAGACATTGAGACGGGCGTGGTGGTTGCGTTCATCGGCTACCTCAACCAGTTCTTCGATCCGATCCAGCAGATCTCGCAGCTCTACACGACGTATCAGCAGGGCATGGCGGCACTCGACAAGATCTTCGACCTGCTGGACACGCGACCGGACATGGTCGACAAGCCGGATGCGATCGATCCCGGAGAGATCCGCGGCGAGATCGAGCTCCGAGACGTCTGGTTCTCCTATGCGGGCGGCGGCGATGCGCGAGAGGTCACCGAGGACGACGAGTGGGCGATGCGCGGCATCGACCTGCACATCCCGGCTGGGCAGACCGTGGCGCTGGTCGGCGAGACGGGAGCCGGGAAGTCCACGTTTGCGAAGCTCGTCGCACGCTTCTACGACCCGCAGAAGGGCCAGGTCCTGGTGGACGGGCACGACCTGCGCGACCTGGACTCCTCAGCGCTTCGCAGCCGCCTCGGCATCGTTCCCCAAGAGGGCTACCTGTTCTCCGGCACGGTCCGTGACAACGTCGCGTTCGGGCGGCCCGACGCGCCGGACGACGAGATCGAGGCGGCCGTGCGAGCGGTCGGAGCCGAGCCGTTCATCGCGAGGCTGCCCAATGGCCTGGACACGGAGATCGGCGAGCGCGGCGTCCAGCTGTCAGCGGGCCAGCGCCAGCTCGTCTCGTTCGCCCGGGCGCTTCTGGCGGAGCCGAGGATCCTGATCCTCGACGAGGCGACCTCCAACGTGGACGTGCGGACGGAACGGGTCATCGAGCAGGCGCTCGAGCGCCTGCTTCACGGGCGCTCGGCGATCGTGATCGCGCACCGCCTTTCCACGATCAGGCGGGCGGGCAAGATCGTGGTGCTGGAGAACGGCCGCATCGTCGAGGCGGGAACGCACGAAGAGCTGATCGAAGCCGAGGGTGCGTACGCGCGCCTCTACGGCGCCTGGGCGGAAGTTGCCGCTTAGGGAGTGATGCCGCCGCCGGTGTCGGCGGGCGGTTCGCGCGGGCGCGGTGTCGGCGGGCGGTTCCGTAGGCGCCACGGTGTCCGCCGGCGGAGTTGTCGTCGTATCGGTCGGTGCGACGCCGCCGCCAGTGTCGGTCGGGATGTCGGCCGCGTTGTTGCCTCCACCGCCTGAAGGCGCCTCGCCGGCGTCGAGGAACTGGCCGCAGTCCGCAAAACCGGCCTTCTCGCCGGCCTCGCGAGCCGCGACCTCGGCTGTGTCGATGTCGAGCTGGGCCGCGTCCTGAGCCGCCACGTCGCCCGACTTCACCGCCTGCGACTTGTCCTTGAGGGCATCGACGACAGCGGCGAGGTCGTTCAAGAACTTGCTGATCGGCTGCGACTCCTCCGCGAGCTCCAGGGACTGAAGCGAGGCGAGCTCATCCCGGGTGATGAGGTACTCGTCCTGCGTAGCGCCTGTATCCGCCGGGTCGAGCTCGCTCACGGCGAGGTTCGCGGGCCCGCAGATCTGGTCTGCCTGGTCGATGAACTGCTCCGGAGTCAGCGCGGCGCCGGCTTCGCCGGACGCACCGGTGGTGTTCGTCTGCGCCACGGGCTCTGGCTCCTCATCGCCGCCACAGCTCTTTACGAGCAGCACGAAGATGATGAAGAAGGCGACGAGCCCACCCAGCGCCACGAGGCGCCGGCGCATATAGATGTCCATCTCAGCCATCTACCAATCCACCGTAGAGCGTCAGTTCACCGTATACCCCGATTCTCCTGCGAGGCGCGGACGGCTTGTAAGAATCGGCTCTAGGCGGCGAGCGCCGAAGCCGGCGCGCCGCCGTGGCGAGATGTGGAACGCCCCGGCTTCCCGGGGCGTCTCGAAGGCTGGGGATCAGGGACTTGAACCCCGACTACGAATACCAGAAACTCGCGTGCTGCCAATTACACCAATCCCCAACGGGTGACGCCGGAAACGATAGCGACGAGGGAACCTAGCCGCCCACGCTTTCGAGGTCTGAATCACGGTCTTCCAACTCTCCCTTGCTTGGCCTCACGTCGGCGCCCGACTCGATCAGGGCCCGCGCGTGGACGAGGTCCTCGGAGCGGCCGACCGCCAGGGCTCCGGCAACCCGCCCGTCCTTCAGGTACCAGGCCGAGAACTCCCCGTCGTCCATCGAGCCTCGAACGACCACCTCGTCCCAGTCCTCGGCCGGGCCGACGTACTCGAGGCCCGTCCAGTCACTCAGGTCGCTGAAGAAGTAAGGAATCGCCGTGTAGGGATCGGAATCGCCGAGCATGCCCTTCGCGGCATGCCGGCCCTGCTGGAGGGCAACGTCCCAGTGCTCGACGCGCAGGCGGCGGCCGTGCACCGAGCTCTCGTATGAGCAGCAGTCGCCGGCCGCGAAGATCCCTTCGGCGGAGGTCTCGAGCCTGGCGTCGCAGACGATCCCGTCGCCCACGTCGATGCCGGCTCGCTGGGCAAGCATCATGTCGGGGCGCACCCCCGCTCCCACGACGCAGAAGTCGCACTCGATCTCGCGTCCGGCATCCGTCAAGACGCTCTTGATCCGCCCGTCTCCACGGAAAGAGCCGAGGGTCGCCCCTCCGACGAACTCGATGCCCTTCGACTCCAGGACTCCCTGAAAGAATCTCCCCGCTTCTTGGCCGAACCCGGTGGACAGTGCCACCTCCTCCTGCATTACGACCGTGCACTCGACGCCCATCTCGACGAGCGAGGCCGCCACCTCGCAGCCGATGTAGCTGCCGCCGATCAGGACGGCACGCTTGGCCGCGCGAGCCTCCTCGCGGATCGCGTCTGAGTTTCCGAATGCGCGCAGGTAGTGGATTCCCTCGAGCTCGGCGCCCTCGACCCGCAGGATGTTCACCATCGCGCCCGTGGCGAGGAGCGCCTTCGCGAATCGCACCTCCTCCCCGCCCTGGATCTTCGCGACGCGCTCGTCGGCATCCAGGGACATCACGCTCTTGCCGCACAGGAGCTCGATGCCGTTTTCCTCGTACCAGTCCGCGCCGTTTACGACCGCGTCGGAGCGCTCGGCCTCTCCCCGCAGGTACTCCTTGGAGAGCGGAGGGCGCTCGTACGGAGGGTCCTGCTCCCGGCCGACCAGGAGGACGGAGCCCTCCGCTCCGCGGCGCCTCAACCCGGACGCGCAGTAGGCCGACGCCATCCCACCCCCAACGAGCAGGAAGTCGACTTCCCTCATTCGCCGGACGTCGAAGGCGGCGAGACGAAGTAGGCGGTCACCTCGTCCTCGATCTTCGGATCGAGGACGGCCAGGATCTCATCGCCCGGCTCGAGCACGGTGTCGGCGTTCGGGATCAAGCCCTCTGATCCGCGGAGCACCGAGATAAGAAGCGTCCCGTCGGGAAGCCGGAGGTCGCCGACCCGCTGGCCGGTCACGGGCGAGCCCTCGGGCAGGAGCAGCTCGATGATCTCCAGGTGCTGCTCGGGCAGGTCGAGGAGGTGGACGAGCCCGTACTCCGGCACCTCGTGCTCGATCAGGCGGATGATCAGGTCCGTTGCGGAAACCACGGGGCGGATGCCGAGCAGCTCGAAGTGCTCGCGGTTGCGCGGATTGTTGACGCGGGCGATGATCCGCTCGACGAGGTACTTCTCCTTCGCGACCTGGCAGATCAGCATGTTGTCCTCGTCGTCGCCCGTCACGGCGATCACCATGTCCGCGCGCTGGACGCCGGCACGCTCCAGCACCCACAGCTCGGACGCGTCGCCGTACTGGATGTTGTGCTCGAGCTCCTGCTCGACCGTCTGGTAGCGCTCGCGGTCGTTCTCGATCAGCGTCACCTCGTGATCCTTTTCGAGCAGCTCGCGGGCGATGTTCCAGCCAACCTTGCCGGCGCCGACGACGATCACGTACATCCTCTTGGACTCACCCATTTGTTCTAGACCTCGTCGTCCTCGTGATCGGCAGCCCCGTGCCTCGGCGCCCCGCCGGCGGCCCGGCTGGCCGCCTCGCGCACCTCGCCCTCGAGCTGCTCGATGGCGATGCGCGTCGGCGAGATGGTGTGAACGCCCTGGCGCTCGTACCACTCGGCGCGCAGGGGGTCCAGGATCCGCGCTATGACGTTCGGCACGTTGAACTTCCGCTTCGCGATCTGCGCGATGACGATGTTCGTGTTGTCTCCGTTGGTCGACGCCACGAACACGTCCGCCTTTTCGATCCCGGCGGCGGTCAGAGCTTCGACCTCGAGCGCGGCTCCCACCGTGAACTGCCCGCCCTGGTCCTCCCAGGCCTTGTCGGATCCGATCTCCAGGCGTGCATGTGCTTCCGGGTCCTCGTCGAGGCACGAAACGTCATGCCCTTCCTTGAGCATCGTTCGCGCAAGCGAGGAGCCGACCCGGCCACATCCGACGATGACGATGAACATCTGACGCGAACCTTATTCAGTGTCCGCCGCTGACTGCCCGCGCGACCGGAAGCCGCGGCCTTCGCCGACCGGGGCGGTGACGAGCACGCGGCACGGGGCTCGCGACAGGACGTACTCCGTCACCGGCCCGATCTCCGCCGGCCGATGCCCGCCGATCCCTCCCAGAATCGCCCCTCCCTTGATCTTCGTCGGTGGCTCAGCGCCCATGACGATCATCTCCGCGCCCATTTCGCGAGCCGCTTGGACGATGCCCGCGCCGACGCTGCGTGCGCGAACCACAGTCTCCTGGACATCGACGGTGTCGTACTCCTCCGCTACCTGGCGTGCCCGTTCGAGGGACGCGTTCGCCAGCTCCATGCGCTCGCGAGGCGGTGGCGCGGTCAGGGGAACGGTCAACGGAAGGTTGAGTACGAACACGATCCGCAGCTGCGATTGGACTCCCAGGTCTCCCTCGGCCGCAGCCGCAAGGCGTCCCGCAGTACCGACGATGTCGTCGTCGAGGTGGGTGCCGAAGATCGGCACCAGGATGTCATGGGACTCCACGTCCACCGTCTGTTTCACGAGGGCGCCCGCCGGTACCTCGACCCGCTTCACGAGGCTCGTCCCCTCGAAACCCTTGCGATAGACGACGTAGCCCACCAGCCCGAATGCCATCCAGCCTCCCCCCACCCAGCGGGCCTCGTCGTGATAGACGAGCACGCTGAGCCAGGCCAATCCCGTGATCACGAATCCGACGAGGGCCGGCAACGGCAGGTCCATCCCGCGAATCCGCACGTCCCAAGGAACGCGAAATGGCCGTGCCACGTCCGGGCGCTTTGCTCGCAGCCTGAGGATCGATCCGTGCGCGATCACGATCGCGAGCGTCGCCCCGAACGCGTAGATGCCCGCCAAGACCTCGATGTCGCCGGGGATCACCAGCCCCACTGCGATGAGGGTCGCCCCCGCGATCGCCACGTACGGGGTGCGGCGCGCCGACAGCTTTCCCAGCCAGGACGGGATCTGCCGGTTCGTCGCCAGGACGTAGACGTGCCTGGAGAGCCCGAGCATCGCCGTCGACGCGGCCCAGATGAGCACTACCGGAGCCACGATCACGACCACGACCTGCATCAGGTCGGACACCCACGCCGGGTCAAAGCTCTTCGCGACTCCCAGGATGGGCTCATCGATGAACTCGTCGCCCAAGGCGGACTCCGGCCCGTCGGGCGTGACGAGGACGGGCACCGCCATCAGCGCCACGGCGGCAACGCCGGCGTAGACGAGCGGCAGGAGGGCTGCCCCCGCCGTCACGGCCCGTCGCAGGTCGGGAACGTTCCAGTCGAGATCAGGCGCCAGGTCCGAAGCGGCCTCGATGCCCGCGAATGCGACCGTCGCGATCACGAACGCGTAGATCGCATCAGAAGCGGTCGGGCTCGAGAACAGATCCAGGTTCTGGGTCAGCGCCGCCGGGTCAAAGGCGACGGCGAGGCCGACGACGATCAGGAGGATCTGCACGACGATGTCGCCCACCGCCAGCGCCACCAGCATGCGCTGGCGCCTGAATCCCCACCAGCCGAGGATGTTTATGAGCGCCGCGCCCAGCACGATGGCGACCGCCGTCAGGACCTCTCCCGTGCCATGCCCGAACTCGTCCCAGATCGGGGACAGGTAGTGCGGCGCCGAGACGGCCGCGAGCGCGACGACCACGATGAAGTCGATCAAGAGCGCCCAGCCCGCGATGAAGCTCACGAGCTCGTTGAACGCATAGCGGGCGATGTTGGACGAACCGCCGCGCTCGACGAACATCGATCCGCCCTCGGCGTAGGAAAGGGTCGCGAGGATGAACATCAGGCCGGCGCCCAGGAACAGCAGCGGTGTGAGCCCAAGGCCGTAGTCGGCGACGACGCCCAGCGAGAAATAGAGCGAGAAACCGACCGCCGAATAGGCGACGGCGAAGATCATCGCGCCGCCGGATGCGCGGGCGTCCTGCTCCGCCTCGCCCGACGCGTCGCTCACGTTCGGAATGACAGGTAGAGACGGCCGGCGCCCAGACCGCAGAACACGAGGCCGATCCACAGGCCGGTGGCCGCGATCCCGCCGCCGCGCGCGAGGGTCAATGTGACCATCAGAATGCCAAAGACCAGGATCACCACGGCCATGACCCTGGTCGCGCCGCGGTACACCTCGTCGGGTCGTGGAGCGGGCATGGTCCCGACTCTAGACGGGAGGCGAGGTCACGATTCCTGCTCGTGCCTCCTCCGGACTGGCGGTCACCAAGACGCGACATGGCCGCTTCGCCATTACGGCTTGGAGCGTCTTCGAATACATGGGCACACCCGCCCGGTAGCGCAGCTGCATCACGATCGCCGCGGCTCCGAGCGCCTTTGCGGACTTGACGATCGCCGCGGCTCCCTGCCCCGGTCTTACGCGCACCACCGAACCCGTCACACGCTGCCCGCAGATCAGCTTCGCCCTCTCGATCTTTGCCTGCGCAGCGCTCTCTTCCCTGTCCAACTCAGCATCGAGTGGCAGATGCCTCGGCACGGTCACCAGGGACACCACGTGAATCGCCCTTCTGCGCTTGGCCGCGAGCGCCTTCGCGGTCGCCACCATCTCCTCGCTGAACGGGTCTTCGTCGAACGCGACCAGAACGCTCTGGTACTCGGGCTCTTCCACCCCGAGCGGCGCCAGGTGCGCCACCTTGACGGTCTTGGTCAGAGGTAACCCTTGATTCTTCCGGTACACGACGTAGCCAAACGTGCCCACGACCATCCACCCGCCCCCCGTGGCAAGCACGACCGGATCCAGGACGCACGCGACGATGAATGCAGCAAACGTCCCCAACCCCCCCAGCACGGCGAGGATGGGTACCTCCATGCCGCGGATCCTTACGTTCCCGGGTGAGATCCAAAGCCGTGTGCCGTCATTCGCCTTTGGCCTCCCCTCTACGGGTCGCAGCTTGCGCAGCCGGATCAGCGACACGTGCGCGACCGTGAACGAAAGGGTCGCTCCGAAGGCATAGATCGTCCCGAGGAAAGTGGTCTGGCCGGGCGCCATCACCAGGATCGCCACGCCGGAGAACACGATCAGTGCCACGTAAGGCGTCTTGAACCTGGGGTGCACCTGCCGCAGCGCTTCCGGGAGCTGGCGATATTGACCCATCGAGAAGGTAAGGCGCGATAGGCCGATCAGGGCCGCATTGGTCGCGATCAGGAGGATCACGGCCGCCAGGATCCCCACGTAGACCTCGAGGGCCTCGGTCAGGCCAGCGCCCAACCCCAGGTTCTCGACTATCCCCAGGACCGGATCGTCGGCGAACTCCGTGCCGAGAGCGGTGGTGTACTCGCCCGAGGCGTCTTGAGTCACCGGCATCGCCGACAGGGCAATCGCGGGCAACAGCGCGTATAGGACGACAACGGCCGCGACGACATACCCTGTCCCGCGCGGAATCGTCCGGTGGGCGTCCTTCGCCTCCTCCGCCATGTTCGAAATCGTCTCGATGCCCGTATAGGCGACCATTCCCACCGCGATTCCGAGCGCGAAGTCCCCGAACGTCGGGGCGACGCCTAGGTCGACTTGGTTCAGCAGCAGGTCACCGTCGAAGACCAGGATCAACCCGATGCCGACCAGCACGATCTGCGTCAGGAGGTCTGCGATCGCAAGTACAAGGTTGAGCCGGGCCGACTCCTCCGTGCCCTTGATGTTGAGCAGCGCAAGGGCAACGATCAGCCCGATGCCGAAGACCACGTCGCCGGGACCGTGTCCGAGCGGCTCCCAGAACACGGCGAGGTAGTGCGGAACGAAGAAGGCCGAGATCGCGACGGTGACGATGTACGTGAGCATCTGCGCCCAGGCGGCCAGGAAGCTCGCGAGCTCGTTGAACGCGTGCCTGGCGAAGCTCGACGAGCCGCCCGCCTCGGGATAGAGCACCGTCGCCTCCACATAGCTCGCGGCCGTGAACGCGAAGATCAGCCCCGCGATCATGAAGGTGACCGGCGTCAGGCCGAGCGCGTAGAGCGCGACGAGGCCCAGCGCGTAATAGATCGAGGATCCGACGTTGCCGTACGCGGCCGAGAACAGCGCCCCCGTGCCGTGAACCCTCCGAAGCGCCGCCTCCCGCGGCATGCGCTCAGCCATGCGTGCTCTTCACGAATCCGAGTCTAGGGACGAGCCCGGGTGGGTATACCTTGGCTATATGGCTTCTGAGTTGATTCACACCTGCTACCGGATCACCGACATCGACAAGTCCGTCGATTTCTACGAGAAGCTCGGCTTCGAGGAGCTTCGGCGGATGCCCATCGGCGACGACGAGGCGACGAACGTTTTCATGGGCATGCCCGGAGACGGTGCGCGCCTGGAGCTCACGTACAACCATCACCAGGACGGCCCGTACGAGATCGGAACGGGCTACGGCCACATCGCCATCACGGCGTCAGACCTCGACGGCACGCTCGCAAAGCTCGCGGAGATCGGAATCGAGCCGGAGAAGCCGCCCTATCAGGTCCGCGAGGGCGGCTCCCGGCTCTGCTTCGTCCGCGACCCGGACGATTACCGGATCGAGATCATCGAGAGCGACCCCTCGGGCGACTGACCCGCGCCGGCTACGGCCGCTGGCTGTCGAACGAGATCACCTGCTGGATCCCGCTCGGGCGGTTCGTGTAGCGCATCGTCGTGGGGAACGGGATCCCCGTGAACGAGATCCGCTCGCGCACGGCGTCTGAGCGCCAAGCCGCGGGGTTGGCCCCCTGCTCGGTCTCGAGCTCGCCCGCGGCGGCCTCAATTGCCGCCCACACGTCGTCCTGGCACTCGCCGAGGTCGCCACCACCGCAATAGTCGTTCGCGAACGGAGCCTCGATGTCCTGGCCGAGCAGCTTCCGGATGTCGCGGTCGAAATACTGGTGCCAACCGGAGTACTGGCCGCCGGGCGGCAGGTCGAAGCGCGAGAACAGGCTCGCAAGCTCGTCGAGCTGCGGTCCAAGCTGCGGCTCCATGAAGGCGTTGGCGATCTTCGGCCAGGCGCGATCCATGATCGCCGCACCCGGATCGTCGATGTCGCCGTCGAGATCGAGGTCGAGGCGGCTGCCGCCGTCGGCGTTCCACGCCTCCATGAGCTCGACGCTTTCCTGTGCGAGCGCGCTCGGGGCAGTAGTGCCCTCGAGCAGGTCGCTCAGGAGCGGCACGGTGCGAATCGCCCTGACGTCCTGGGTCGCCGCGGCATTCATCGCCGAGGTCACCTCGGCCAGGTTCCACTTCTCGTCATCGCCCGCGAGACGCTCGAGGTTCTCGTCGAGCAGATCGACGCGCATGACGGATCCGTTGCGGCCGAAGTTGTCGTCGGCAGCGGCGAAGCCGTGCGCGACCGTCTCGTTCCAGTTGGTCATCGTCCCGTCCGCGGGATCGATGCCCTGAGGATGGTCCTCGTCCGCAAGGTAGCCCTCCCACTCGTACTTGCCGTTGCCCTTGGTCGGCAGGCCCGGATCGACCAGCTCGTGGCGAAGGGGCAGCTTGCCGGCCGTGTACTCGGCGACGTTTTCGGTGTCGATGTAGAACGAGTTGAACGTCTGCGGCGTCAGGGCCGCGGCTTCGAAGAAGTCCTGGTAGTTCTCCACCGTGCCGTTCGAGATCCGGCGGTTGAAGAGGAGATCGAGCGAGTCCTTGCCGAAGCCGGCGCGCTTCTCCGAGATCGCGTACCGCTTGCCGTTGACATCCGCATACCCGACGACGGGCCCGTGCTTGGTGGTCCAGTACTCAACGGGAACGTCGTTCAGGGTTCCCGCGTTGAACTTCTCCATCTTCTTGCACTTGCCGTTGAACTTGTACTTGTGATCGCTGCCGTCGCAGAGCTTCTCCGCGTACTCGTCGATCACGTCCGCCGAGGCGGAGGTGAGCGTGGTCGCGAAGTCCTCGCCGCGGCCGATGAGCATGTATCCGGGGAACGGCGCCGAGGTGGCTCCGCGCCACTGAAGCTCGCCCGCGTCCATGTCCATCTCATAGGTGAAGCCCGGATAGAAGTAACCGATCTGCGGGCCGCCGACCATCAGCGGGTCCCCGGTCTCGGACATGTCGCCGGTGATCATCAAGGTGTTCGAGGCCTGCTGCTTCGGATAGTCGGTGCGCGCGGCAAGGCGGCGCGACACGGCAGGAGTCGCCTCGAACGAGCCAGGGTCGATGACGACGCTTCCCTTCGCCTTCACATCCGGGATCTCGCCGTAATTGAACTCGCCGTCGATCGTGGTCGGCGACTCGGGGTTCTTGAACTGGCGCAGGTCGTTGAAGACGCTCATGCCCTCGTCGGTTCCGAGCCTGTCCTGGAGCCCGCCCAGGAACTGGGAGCGGCGCGCCTCATCGCCGCCGCCGCGCCCGAGGAACTGGCTCTTGAACGCGTTGAGGGCGAAGATGTCGTTGCGCGTGAAGTTCGGCTGTCCGGTGCCGGAGTGGGTCGAGAGGTAGGCGTTGATGCCCTCGATAAATGTGTCGATATCCGCGAGGACAGCCTCGCCTTCGGGGCCGGCCTTCTCCAGGACCTTTGCCTGCTTGGCGACGATCGCTTCGGTCTCGGGGCTGGGCCTGAAGGTCTGCCGGGTCGCGGTCAGCCCGATCGCGCTGAGACCCGGGATGTCGAGCGCGGCCGCCCTGCCGTTGTAGCGCGCGGACTGGAGAAGGAGGCCGCGGTCCTCCATCGTCAGGTAGCCGGCGGCCCAGATGCCGTCCTCGGCCGTCGCGGCCTCGATGTGCGGGACGTTGAAGGCGTCGCGAGTGACGGTCACGCCCGGGCGGGACGGAACCAGCGTCTCGACCGTTCCGGGGCCGTCGGTGCCGAGGTCACCCAGCGCCTCGGACTTGAAGTAGGTGCTCAGGTCACCGGTGGTGACGTTGTCGAAAAGCGGCGTGAGGCCGTCGTACATGACAGCCTGGTCGTCGGCCGCTGCGGGCGCGGGAAACGCTCCGTACTGGCCCGACGGGATGATGTTCCGCGCGGTCGACGCGTAGTCCTCTGCGGCCGCCGGCGCGGTCGCGAACGCGAACGCGACGAAGACACCAGCACCCAGTACGCCAACCCTTGAACTCACTCAGTTCCTCCTTGAACCCTGCTCAATTGACCCAGCGAACGTACCAGTCCCTGAAAATACGACAGGACTCCCCCTACGCGTTTTGCCCCTCGAGCGGCGCGCCGCCGAAGCCGATCTCGTTCCCGTCGGGGTCGCGGTAAGTCGCCTTGCGGACTCCATTCTTGTACGTCTCCTGTTTCGCGGGCTCGAGCCCGCGGGCACTGATCTCACCCACCGCGCCGTCGAGGTCCTCCACGAAGATCGTCAGCGCGGAGTGCCCGGCCCGCTCCTGGTCCTCATTGATGTAGACGAAGCGGTGTTCCGCGAGCTCCCACACGCATTCCGTCTCGTGGGCTACAAATGACGGCTCGGAGCCCCACAGGCGCACGTGCCAATCCTTCGCCGCCTCGAAGTCCCGGACGTAGATCCCGGCGAAGAGGTCCATGGCGCCATCGTAGTTCGGCGCCATAAGCGCGGCTAGGGGAAGAAGGCGACCATCCCGCCGAGCACGCCCAGGTAGATCCGGCCCTTGGGCCCGATCGTGATCGGGGCATAGTTGTTGTTGAAGCCCAGCCCCTCTCCTGCAAGCCGCTTCCAGCGTGTCTTTCCGGTCTCGAAGTCAAGCGCGGTCAGGTACCAGGGATCGTCCGGTCCCGTCCCTTCCGCCTTCGTGTACGTGTAGACGAGCCCGGTCCGCGAGGACGCCTTGGGCACGACTGACGGCGCGATCTCGTCGGACCGCCAGATCGTCCTGCAGCCCCGGAGGCCGCGCTTCACCCGAACCGCCTGGAGGCCGGGCTCCGTGGTCCCGCCGAACTCGGTGTTCGCGATCGAGTAGCCATGGTTGTTCTCGGCGATCAGGGTCCTACCGGCGCCGATCAGGCTCTGGTCGGTCGCCGACGCCCCCTCTTCGAACACCGGCTCCTTGCACACGAGCCGTTTGCCGCGAGGCCGGACCGCCCGCCTGAACGCGAGGACGTTCACAGGGTCGGCGTTGTCGGCGATCGCGACCAGCTTGCCGCCGGCCAGCAGAGTCGGAGTGGTCCCGGAGCCCGCCTGGGTCTGTCCCGGCTTGACCAGCCCCGTGTTCGGATACTTGCGCCGCCACTGCTCGCGCACGTTGCCCTTCCGCGCACGAAGGCGGTAGAGCGCGGCGTCGGTGACGATGTAGACGGAGCCCTTCTCGTCCACGGCGAACGAGTTACCGATCGGCTCGCCCAGGTCCTTCGAGTGGATCGCCCCGGACTTCGGGTTGATCCAGCCAACGACGCCCTCCACCGTTGCGAACCAGATCCTGCCGCGCCAGTCCGGCAAGGCCGAGATGACCTTGTCATCGGAGGTGACCGGACCGTTCAGGTCGTAGTCGGCCACCCGCTCGAAGCCGGGCTCGCCTGTCTGTGCGATCACGTAGACGTGCCGATCAGTGGTCGGCATGATCGCGCGGTCGCGATCGTCGAGATAGAAGTAACCGCCGCCTGAGAAGTCCGTGAACGGGTTGCTGCCCGCCCCTGGAACCCTGACGGGCAAGTCGTAGGTGGCGAGCGGCCGCAGGGTGTCGGCGTCGAGCAGAGCCAGGATCGGCCGCTCCACGCCCACGCAGATCGTTACGAGCCGCCCCTGCGAATCGAAGGTGATGGATGCGCACTCGTGCGCGAAGAAGATCGAGTCGGTCATCGTCTCGCCCAGCGGCCCGCGGATCGCGTTCGTATCGGTCTGGTAGGCGTCGACGTGGATGTTGGACAGCCCGTTCGGAGCCATGTACGGATGCTCGGGCGTGCGCGGAAACGCGAACGGGTCGGGCTTGACGGCAGACCCCTCGAACTGCACCAGGCCGGCCCCATTCGGGTTGGGAATCGGCCCCGGGTCGATGCCAGGAAGGAGCACCTGGGCCTGGGCATTGGCCGCGCTCGCAAACGCCCACAGGCAGGCCACCGCGACCCCCAGCACCCACACACGACGTCGATTGCGCCTGACCAGCATCCGCGGCAGGCTACATCCGGAACGCGTCCGCAAGCGCCGGTTCCTGAGCGTGGCCCGTGCCTGATCAGAGTCCGCCCGCAGTGGCGCTGCGACACCCAATCGAGCGACCCTGCCACGCTTAGTGGCCAATACGTCAACCGGAAGGAGTCAGATGGCTCAGAGCCCGACCGCAGACCAGGTAGTTGATGCCGCCA
>CAWECF010000002.1:0-432399 GCA_963807745.1 uncultured bacterium | reverse complement strand
TCGCCCTCGGCCGGCTCGCCGATCGTGAACGGGCCATCGTCCGGGCGGAACGCACCGCCGTCGACCGAGACCTCAAAGGTGGCGTCGCCATGATCCCCGGGGTCCAGCGAGACCTGTGGTGGCACCGAGTAGTAGCCCGACGCAGGCGTTGCCGGCGTCAGCCTCACCGTGGGAGCGCCCGCCTCCCGCTCGGGCAACGGCGCGAACGCGTAGCCCTCGACCTTCTTGTTGGAGTAGGCGACGTTGTAGGAGGTGTTGTAGACCTGCACCACCGCTTCGGAGATCGAGGTCCCGGACGGGGAGCGGGCCGCCGGCGGAGAGGATGCCCGGCGCGATCACCGAGAACTCGACTCGATGCCACTCGATCTCTCCCCCGGCAGACTCGTCGGCATCAGTGACGTAAAGGAGCGTGCCGCCGAGCAGGTCGTCACCCTCGGCGTCAACGCGGATCGAGAACCCGTCCCCCGCGATCAGGCCGTCGACCCGTGTGATCGTCGGCGGCACGAAGTCGTCGGAGGTGGAGCGGAGCACTCGACCGCCCATCTCGAGGTTCAGGCGCTGGCGATCGCCCCTGAAGGAGCCGGCCATCAGCGTGAGCATGTCCCGCCTTCCCTCCGCCGTCGCCTGCGCCTCGACGGTCGCGATCGTGGCGGGGAAGAACGGTTCTTCCGAATCCGGTTCCGGCTCGTGCTCGGCGAGGTCGAGCGTGGCGCCCGCGACAACCGGGTCGATGCCGCTGAAATCGGCGGTCGTGAGGGATTCCAGGAGGAAGCCATGCGCCGGTCCGTCTTCAGAAGTCACGTCTTGCACCGCTTCGGCTGGATCGGCCGGCGTTGGACCACGAGCGGAGCCTCGTCGTCGACCTGCCAATAGCTTCCGCGGTCGGTGTCCACGCGGTTGAACCGGTCCCGCAGGTCCACGTCGATAGGCGTCGAGCTGCGCGAGGTCGGCGCCTCGAGCTCGCTCGCGCTGAGCGCGCGCAGGCCCGCGTCTTCGAGGTCGAGTGGCGGAATGACGCCCGCTCCCTCTCCGCCGTCGGCGCCTACCCGGTACATGGGCAGGCCGTAGAAGGTCGCTTCCATGGAAGCCTTGCTCCAGTAGACGTCCGGCACCCCGACGGCGGCGAGGCTCCGCTGCTTGGCGAGCATGAGCGCCTGGCCTGCCGTGACCTCGCCTGAGGCGAGTCCGTCCGCGTACTCGGCCATGACCCGCTCCGAGTAGGCGACAGCCGAGTCGTCCCCATAACCGAACCCGGTGTTGGCGGCATAAAGCGCACCGCGCGTCGCCATCTGCTCGGCCCAGTCGCCGAGCCGCTCGTCGGCGCCGGAGGATGCGTCTCCGATCGCCAGGTTCAGCCCGGCGTGACAGCCGACCGTGAACACGGCACTGCCGGCCGGCACGGTCGCATCCGCGGCGAGCAGGAGATCCGGGGCGGTGCCGGCATGGGTCGCCGCCGGCAGCGCGGCGGAATGGTCGTAGTGGGCGTTCACCGAGAGGAAGCCCGCGCCGGCGGCGTTCAGCCCCTCGAGGGCATCGTCGGCGGTCCAGCTCTCGTCGACTCGGCTCTGCGCCGCGCCGGCGCCCACTCGCGCCTCGAGCGAGCTGAAGATGTCGAGCGCTCCGTCGGCGAGGAAGTCGTAGCCCGTGACGAACGCGCGCTGGGGCTCCACGATCCCATCCGAGTCGAGGAAGGACTGCGCCTGCGTTTCGATCTGGGCGGGCGTCTCGACCAGGCGGCCGAGCGCGACGTCGGGGGCGTAGCCCCACTCCATCGGGTCGAAGTCGCCGTAGGGATCGTCGGTCAACATGAATCCGCTGCGGAAGGCCGCAGAGACGGAGTTGTCGTCCGGCGCGCCGTCAGCGTTTCGGTCGAGAGTCGCGTCGTCGGCGTAATCGGATTCGTTGCCGATCACGGTCCGATCCGGGACGCGGGCCTGCGGCAGCACCTCGTCAGGGCCGATCAGGACGATCGAGCGGAGCTCGGGCAACCCGCCGGAGTCGCTACGAACGTCATCGACGATCTCGTTGATCTGGGTCACGACTTCGTTCGCCCGGTCGATCGAGCACGGCTCTGCGTCCCACCCGGCGAACGCCTCGCCGGTCGAGATCTCGGGGTGATTGTCGACTGGCACTACGACGCCGTTCGTCTCGTCGGCGAGCTCTTCCAGCTTGGACATCGCGGACGCGGTTGCCGCTTCGCCGTCGCGCGCCGCCATCCGGCCCGGAGCGACGAGATAGAGCGCCTTCGTCGTCGCGGGCACGCTCTCCGGATAAGGGATCTGCTGCTCGCCGCCGAGCGATCGGGCGGGGCAGGCCGGCGCCGGCGCTGCCGGAGCGTCCGTGCGGCGGATGACATACGGGCCGGCCTCGGCAGAGCCGTTGTAGCCGACGACCTGGGCGACGAAGGTCTGCCCAGCCTCCTCAGGCGTCACCTCGACGCTCGCCGCCTCATCGGCTGTGCCGCGCTGGATCGAGCTCGTCCGAACGGCGAGGCCGGTGCGCCGCAGCGCGATGTCCTGGATCTGGTCCGGCGCGACGATCGTTTCGTCGGTCGGCTCGTCGCCACCATCCTCGACGGCTGTCCGCCGCAACGCCGTGCGGCGCAACGCCGTGCGTCGAAGAGCCGTCGACTCAGGCCCGGCCTCGGGCCCGTAGATCACAAGGTCGTAGTCGCCGGGCAAGTGGGACAGCGCGATCGTCGTGCGGCCCTCCGCCGGGGTGAAGGCGAACGAATCGCTGTCCGATGCACTCGCGATGTGGCCGGTGAGCAGTGCGTCAGCCGCCAGAGGGCGCGCCTCGTCCAGCTCATCCCCCGGATCGCGGGAGTCGTCCACCGTGCTCGTCACCTCGTTCGAGTCGACGGTCTCGCCACCGCCCCGGACGCTCAGTCGCGCGCCGTCGATCGGCCCGAGCGCCGAGCCGGGCTCGACGAGCAACTCGACGCTGGCGGAACGCAGGCCGGCCGCTCCTGCGCAGGCGGGGGCGAGGTCGTAAACGAAGGGGCCGCGCTGGGTGCCGTCGGCCGGCTTGCCGCTGCCCAGGTCCTGCGCAGCTCCCCCGTCCAGCGAGATCGTCGCACCATCGGGGACCGGCCGGGCGTCACCCGGCGCCGCGAAGACGAGCTCCAGGTTCGACGCCGACCCACAGTTCAGGGTGAGCGTCGCGTCGTAGGCCATCAGATCGGTTTCGCGGAACTCCGCTTCTCCGAGCAGCCCGTCGAGATCCAGAGCTTCGTAGGGAATCGCGTCCGGGTCCAGGACGGCCAGCACCACGTCGCCCACGCTCAGGTCCTGCAGGCTCGGCTTGGGCAGAAGCCCGATGAGCTCGAGCAGGGTGGCCGAGCCAAGTTCGGCGTCTGAGAGCTCGCCCAGGCGCCGGTCTTCGCACGCGCCACAGTTGAGGATCGAGGCGAACTCCGCCGCCTCAGCGTCCGCGAACGGCTCGATCGAGAGGTCCAGCTCGCGCAGCAGGAAGTCCCCCATCGGGGATGCGCCGTCCCCGCTCCCGAGGTCGGTCTCGCGGAGCGAGATCGGATCCGCGTAGTAGGCGGAAAGATCGTCTCCCAGGAGCTCGAGCTCGAGCAGCGTTGTGCTCGACGGGTCGGCGCCGTTCGAGCAGTCGTACGGCTGGCCCGCGAGGTAGGAGCACCAGCCGCCGTCCGGCTCGGGCAGGGAGGCAAGTGGGACCTGGCCCAGGAGCAGCGCGGCCATGGAGGTCCGCCGCAGCGCGGTTGAGCTGAGATCGATGTCATCGAGCGTCAGCGAGCCGACCCCGGTCGGGTTGAGGCTCAGGGCATCTTCGAGAGTGAGGGTCTGAAGCGGCACGTCGACTCCAAGAAGCTCTTCCCAGCTCGTCCGCCGCAAGGCGATCTCGGAGAGAAGGGTGCGGCGCAGGGCCGTCTCGGCGAGCGCCGTTGAGAGCAGGCCGGTCCGCCTGAGCGCCGTGCGGCGAAGAGCCGTCGAGGCGATATCGGTGCGCCTGAGCGCCGTCCGCCGCATGGCCGTGCGCCGCAGGGCGGTGGCCTGAGCGTCCTCGGCCGCCTTCAGCGCGGCACTCGGGTCGAGCTTTGCGAGCGGGATTCGCTCATGGCCTGCCGCGCCGCTGCCGGGCGTCACGTTCAGCTCGATGTCCTTGGCGGGCGGGCCGCCTCCACCGCCTGCGAGGCGCGCCAGCGCCGTCCGGGCGGTGTTCTCGCACGCGCCGAGGACCAGGATCGACTCGCCGTCGAGGGTCAGCCCGGTTGGAACCGCGCCGGCGGTGTTGTCGCATTGGGCAACGAACGTCCGGCCGTCGGAGTTGAAGGAGGAATCGAGCGTCGGCGAGCCGTCGTCTGTGAGCCGGGCGATGCCCCAGCGGGAGGTGACGGGGGAGCCCGAGGTCGCGGTGCCCGCGATGATCGGGCGTCCGAGCGAATCGACGGCGACGTCCGCGGGTGCGTAGCCGGAGCCGGCAGGCATCAGGCCGCCGATCACCTTGCCGCCGTCCCCGAAGCCAGGATCCGGAGCGCCCGCGGACCCGAACCGGGCGACCGCCCCCACTCCGGCGGCGGCCCGGCCGTGACGAAGCCGCCGTCGGCCAGGGGCGCGAGCGCGGCCGCATAATCCTCGCCGGTCCCGCCCGAGAGGTTGTGAGTGGCGATGCCACCGGATCCAAACGCCGAGTCGAGGGCGCCGGTCGGCCCGAGGCGGGCCAGGAGCGTGTCGGCGGTGCTGGAAGTCGCCGAGGGCCGCGCCTCGCCGGCAAGCAACACTTTGCCGCTCGGCAGGACGGCAAGGTCGTGCGCAGTCACGTCCTTACCGGCCACCGCGACCCGCGCAACTCCCTGGGTGCCGAAGGAGGAAGCGACGCCCGAGGGCGTGACCTTGACCACCGTGAGACGAGCCGCCGCCGCTGCTCGACCGGGCGGTCACGAACGCCGAGTTGGCGTCAGCGACCGCGACCCGGTCACCCGAGCCGAGCCGCCCACGTTCACGTTGACCCTGCCGCTCGACCCCCACGTGTTGTCCCGGACCCCGTTCGGAGTGAAGCGCTCGACCGTGATCCGGCCGTCGGCGTTGCCGCCTCCGGCGACCAGGACCTTGCCATCGGGCGCGAGCGCCGTAGCCGCCGTGCGGCCCGGGGCGAGACTGTTCGTGTGAAGCTCGCCTCCCACGCCAAACGAGGGATCGTTCATGCCGGCTGCCGTTACTCCCTCGAGGAAGACCCGGTCCGAGGCATTGCGCAGAAGGCCGGCGAAGACGACTCTGCCGCCGGTCTGGACGAGCGGCGCATCCACCGCGTCGTAGCGATCCCCCGAGGGGAGGGCCACGAGGCCGTCAGTGCCGAAGCCGGGATCCAGGTCGCCTGGCTCCGCTGCCGCGAGCGGGACCGCAATCGCGAGCAGGGAAGCGCATCCGACCGCCACCCATCGCCGAGCGTTGCGCTCGACATCCCGTACGGCCCTACAAGATTCCCCCTCGTAGATGCCTTTGATGCTGCCGAGGACCTTAACTGAAAATCCGAAAGCGGCTGTGTGACATTGACACGTACCCCGTCCGCCTCCTCCGGCCAACCCGGGTCGGTGAAGTTAGGTGAACAGCTCGGCCGGAGCGGCTTCCAGCGCAGCTTCCGTCGCCCGGCGACCCGCCTCGACCGCCGCGTCGATCTGGTGGAACTCCAGGAGGCCGACTCCGGGTGAGCGTGGCTCAATCACCAGGTTTGCGTGCTTTCGCGAGGCCTGCGCCGTGTTGCTGCTCGCAAGCAGGAACAGCCTGCCCAGCGTCTCCCCCAGGCCAGGGGCGGGGCGATCAGTGAAGCCCGGCGTTGCCGCGTCGAGCTCTTCTTGGCCGGCGCCGTTGCTTGCCCGCCGGTCCGCCACCGGCCCGGATGTCGACTGCAATCACGGGACCTTCCCCCAGCTCCGCCATCGATTCGACCGGAAGGTTGTCGATCAGGCCGCCGTCGATCAGGAGGCGCTCGCCGCGGACCTGGGGCGGGGCCAGGACCGGCAGGCACATGCTCGTCCCGATGTGATCACCGAGCCGCCCGCTGCGATGGACCACCAGCTCCGAGCGGCGCAGGTCGGCGCTGGCGCAAAAGAAGGAGCGGCCGAGCTCTTCGAAGCGCACATCGCCGAAAACTCCCTCGAGCATTTCCGCAAACCGCTGGCCCTGGATCATCGAATGGCGCGGGATGCGCCAGTCGTTGAGGGGATACTTGCGCACGAAGCTGTCGTAGGCGATCGCGTCGATCTCCTCGGGATCGAGCCCTGCCGCGTAAAGGCCGCCGAGGAACGCTCCCATGCTCACACCCGCGATCCTGTCGACCGCGATGCCGGCCGCCTCCAGCTGCTCGATCACGCCGATGTGGGCAAACGCCCTCGCGCCGCCGCCGGAGAGCACGAGGCCGACCGATCGCCCGCATAGCCGCCGCGCCAGCCGGGCCACGTCAGCTCCCCTTTGTGCGGTCCGCAGGGGGTGATGTTCGATCGGGTCGATCAGCTCGACCAGATCGGCAAGCCCGCCGGAGCCCGGCTCGACGTCGCACGCCACGAGATCCGCTTCGCGAAGCGCCGGGTCGAGCTCGCCCTCGATTCCGTCCCCTGGCGCCGCCACCACGAGGATGCGGTCTGCCTGCTGAATGACAGAAGCGCCGCCATTCCGGCGTCGACCCCGGGTCCACCGGCAGCACCACGACGCCGGTGTCGGCCTCCGCGCGGTCCAGCCGCGCCCCGAAAGCCGCTGCGTCGCCGGTGCCGCCGTCGGATTGAGGCTCGGCGAGGCACACCGCCGGCGCATAGGTGCGGAGGGAACCGGCGAGATCCTGCGCCAGCTCCTGGGCGCGGTCTGAGTCGCCGAGCGCGAGGACGGAGATGGTTGCGGCAATCGGGCGCGCCGCGAACTTCACGCCCTCCGACTCGGCGAGCTGCCGAGCGAGCTGCAGATTCAATGCGCGCGAGAGCTCCAGCGAAGTCTCCAGGAGACGCTGGAAGTCCGCCTGTCCTATCTCGACGAGCTCGCAGTCGCGCGCGGCTCTGATCGAAGCTGCGCGAGGCTCGCCGGTAATCAGTGCGAGCTCGCCGAGCGCCGCGCCGCGCCCGAGCTCGCGGAACGCATTACCTGAGCCGTCGACGATCTCGATCCGGCCCGCGCGAACCACGTACATGGCATCGCCCGCGTCTCCCTCGCGGAAGAGCCATTCTCCCGCATCGACCCGGATCTCGCGCGCCGTCGCGGCGACCTCGTCGAGCATGCTCGCGTCAAGCGCCGAGAAGAGTGGGACCCGGCCGAGGAATTGGCCGAGCGACTCGGTCGCCGCATCAGCGTCCCGCGTTCGAACGGGAAGCGGGACGTCGGCGACCGGCGCCGGATTCGCCTCGAATCTGCTCACGTGCGGTGGCGCCAGCGCCATTCGCATCGCGTCGGCCAGCGCCGGCATTCGTGCGGCCGACTGCGCCGGGGCGACCGTTCCCATCGCGAGGCCGCCGACCGCTGCCAGGATGAGGCAGGCCGCGGCGAACGTCCACGCATCGTCGAACGCCGACATGGCGGCCTCCAGCGAGTCGGGCGTGCCCAGGATGGCGACCGCGCTCGCCACTCCGATCGCCGCGCCGACCTGCCTCACGACCGAGGACACCCCGGTCGCGGTGGCAAAGCTCTCACCGGGCGCAGAGGCAACCGCGGCGGCGCTCACGTTGGGAAACGTGATCCCGGCTCCCACGCCAAGCAGGACCAACCCCGGCAGCCACTCCTCCACATAAGCCGGCTCGGGACCGACTCGGGCGATGAACCAGAGCAGCCCTGCGCCCCAGATGAGCCCTCCCGCCACGACCACCGGCCGGTAGCCGATCCGTAGGGCCAGCCTGCTGAACGGCCCGGCGATGGCCGCCGCGACGAAGGGGCCGGGGGTAATCGCCAGGCCTGCTTGCAGCACCGTGTAGTCCCAGACGCTCGTGAGAAAGAGGACGTTCAGGAGCGTGTAGCCGAAGAATCCCGCGGCACCGATGACGCTGATCGTGTTCGCGACCGTGAACGTCCGGTTGGAGAAGAGGCTTGCGTCCACGACCGGTGCGCGGTGGCGGCGAGATCTGGAGACGAACACGCCAAGCGACAAAGCGGACACCGCGACGCAGCCGATCACGCCGACAGAAGCCCAGCCCCACTCGGTGCCGTTCACGATGGCGACCACGAGCAACGCGATGGCGAGCGCAAAGATCGCCGCGCCGGGCATGTCCGGAAGACGCCTGCGCCCCGCCACGCGACTCTCGACCAGCCGTTGCGAGGCAAGTACGTAGGCCGCAGCCCCGATGGGCACGTTGATCAGGAACACGAGCCGCCAGTCGGCCACAGCGATCAGGAGCCCGCCGACCGCGGGGCCGAGCCCGGCTGCGAGCGCCCCGATCGCAGAGATCAGGGCAACGGCGTGCGAGCGTTGCTCGACCTCGAAGCCGTGGAGAACCAGGGCCAGCCCGGCCGGAACCATGGCCGCGGCGCCAAGCGCCTGGATGACGCGGAAGGCGACCAGCGCGTCCACGGACCACGCGGTCGCGCAGAGCGCGGAGCCCACGACGAAGACCGCGAGCCCTGCCAGGAAGACTCGTTTGCGGCCGAAGACGTCCGCGAGCCTTCCGAACGGCAGGAGGAACGCCGCGAAGACGACGTTATATGCGTTGAGGACCCAGGAGAGGCCACCGATGCTGGCCTCCGGAAACGACATGGCGATGTCGGGAAACGCGATGTTGACGATGGTCGCGTCGAGAAAGGCGAGGAAGAATCCAAGTGATGCGATGCCCAGAACCGCTCGCGATGACGGGACAGATCTCGTCCGCAGATTCCGCCGCTCGATCGATGAGGGCCCCCCCGTCACCATTTCAACCTAACCGGTCAGCCGAGCGGGTGCCCGTTGGACGGGCCCGGCCGCGGGAAGCTCAGGGCTCGTCCGTGGCCACGATCAGGACGTGGCACTGGGCCCTGTGGGAGACCTTGTTCGGGACGCTTCCGAGCACCCGGGAGACGCCGTGCATACCCCGGTTGCCGACCACGATCAGATCCGCGCCCTCGCGTTCGGCGATTTCGAGCAAGGCGTCCGCGGGATCGCCGGTGAGCGTGTGCGACTTGACATCCACGTCGCGCATTCGCACCGCCGCCGATGCCTGCTCGACGATCGATTGCACTTGCGAGTCCGGGCGGACCGCCCAGACCTTGGCGGCCGCCTCGGGGGCGCCGACGATTCGGGCTCCCCGCAACGGCTCGTACGCGGAGACGAGATGCACTGTGCTCTTCATGACCTCGGCCAGTCGCGTCGCCTCCGCCACCGCGCGCTTGGAGGTCTCCGATCCGTCCGTCCCGACCACGATCGATTCGTACATTCAGCACGGATGCTAATCGTTTTCGAGGCTTTGTCGTGGGCTGCCCGAAGGTCCGGGCGGCCGAGGGGCTAAGTCTCGAGCCAGTTGCCGACAACCGCGTTGGCGCTCTGGTGGCTCCGCCGGTGCCCCGTCACGGTCTCGAGGAAGTCATCGCGTTCGAGCGCCAAGAGCCTGGTCTGACGGGTGGCGCGGACGGTGGCCGTGCGGGGCACGTTCCGAAGCAGCGCGATTTCCCCGAAGCACTCGCCGCCGCCCTGGTTGCACTTGAACAGATCGTCCTTGATCACCTCGACCTCTCCCGCCTCGATGAGATAGAAGCGCTCGCCCAGATCGCCCTGCGTCACGACGTTGCTTCCCGGCCCGGCATCCACCGCGATCAGGGAGCGACAGACGCCTTCGAGGGTGTGCACGGGGAGTGGGGCGAAGATCGCGGTACCACGCAAGAGGTTGTAGTTGCGCTCGGAGACCGGAGCCCCGATCTCGTAGCTGCGGAGCGCGTTCCAGCGGAGCAGCGCAAACGCGGGAAGCAGCGTCGCAAACGCGAGCAGGGCGCCGCGAACGCCCAAGGTGGCCACCAGCGCCGGCGCCGCAATAGCGCCGAGGCCCATCGCCGCGAAGCGGCTCGTCTCCAAGAACCCGAGCGTGCTCGCAAGCGTCTCGTCCGAGCCAAGGCGCTGGAGAAGAGTCCGTGCGGCGACCTCGACGCAGCTGTAGCCCGCGCCGAGCAGAAGAAAAGAAAGGTAGGCCGCAACCACTGCCGGCCACACGCCGGGGAGGGCGAAGCCGGCGCCCGCAATCAGGCAGCCGACCGAAAGGCCGGCCGCGAGGTTGCCTCGATCGAGGAGCACCGCAAGGCCGGCGCCGGCAACCATGGCGCCGATTCCCCAGCAGGCGTTGATCCAGCCGACATTGCCCTCACCGATGCCGAGGAGGTCGAGGGTCACGATCACGACCATCACGTCCGCCGCACCCTCGATGAACACCAGGAGGGTGAGCGCGATGCCGGGGAGCCGCAGCTTCGGGTCGCCCACGAGCGTCCTGAGGCCCACGGTGGTCTGATGGAGAAGACGGCTCCTTTCGCCCTCCTCCTCGTAGGTGGGCCTCTGATCCCTGGTCAGAGTCGCGAGGACCAACGCCGTCACCAGGCCGGCGGCGGCAGCGGTGGCGAAGGCGGCCTCGGGACTCGCTACGGCCAGCAGAACGCCGGTTAGGAGTGACGCACACAAGAAGCCCACGCTGTCCATCTGGTTCCGTGCGACGTTGGCCGCCGAGAGCTCTTGGGGAGTGCGGGCGACCAGAGGCAGCAGGGCTCCTTCGGCGGGCACGTAGGCGGTCGAGGCCACGGTGAAGACGCCGGCGAGCCCATAGACGATCCAGGTTGGGGCGTCCATCGCCACCGCGACCGCCGAGAGGGCGATCGCGAGACCACTGAGGAGCGCACTCGACATCAAGACCAGGCGTCTCGACCGCTGGTCTGCCAGGAGCCCTGCGAACGGCGAGGCGAACGCTCCCGGAAGGACCCGGACCAGCGCGGCGACGCCGACCGCCGTCGCTCCACCCTCCCCAAAGGCATAGACGCCCAAGGCGATCGCAAAAGCCCAGGTGGTAAATGTCATACCCGCCCAGGCGAAGCTCAGCCGCGCCAGCGACGGGTTTCCGAAGACGGCGGCCAATGCGCGCAGCGATACGTGCAGCTGGCGCCAGCCGGCACTCATCCCCGATGCCTGAACGGCACGTATTGAGCTTTGGGCGTCATCAAGCGTCCTTGCCCGAGTAGCCACTGTACGCCAGGATCGGCCGGCAGCCGAGCCTCCCATGGGGCCCGCGCGAATCTAGACTCTTCCGCGGTGGCCTCCTCTGGAGATCTGCGGTCCGAGCTTTCGCGGCTGACCCGGAGCTCCGTTCCCGGCTTGGCGGTCGTCATCGCCGGTGGCGATGAGATCCGGCAAGAAGTCAGCTCGGGGCTGGCCGACCTGGAGAGCGGCGCGCCGACGACGCCGGACACGGTCCACCTCTGGTTCTCGATGACCAAGATCGTCTCCGCAACCGCCGTGATGCAGCTGGCCGAGCGGGACTTGCTCTCACTCGACGACCCGGTGCGCCGATTCGTGCCGGAGTTCCCGAAGCCGCGAAATGGGTGGCCCGAGGTGCTCGTCCGCCACTTGCTGAGCCATAGCGCAGGGCTGGCGAACCCGGTTCCGGTGCGGTGGGTGCACCTTGCGGGCACCCAAGGGAGAGATCCCCGTTCATTCGCGCGCGAATTGCTCGCCCTCCACAAGAGGCTGCGGTTTCCGGCGGGCTCGAAGGCCGCCTATTCGAATCTCGGATATATCGTCCTTGGTGAAGTCATCGCCGCGGCGGCGGGAATGCGCTACGAGGACTACGTCCGCACGCGCATCCTCGACCCCCTTTCGATGGGGCGAACCGGCTTCGGCTACGAAGGCTTGGGCGAGGACGTCGCCACGGGCTACCAGCGCCTGCTCAGCCCGATGACCCCCCTCTTCCGGCTCATGCTTCCCAGCGGCATCATGGGTCGGCGCGCGGGCCGTTTCGTCTCCTTCAACCGCTTCTGTGTGGACGGCGCGGCATACGGCGGCCTGATCGGCCCGGCGCGTGAGGCGGCGCGGTTCATGGCTCTGCACGTCAACGAGGGGGAGCTTCAGGGGGTCCGTCTCCTGTCCGCCGACAGCGTCAAAGAGATGCAGACGATCCAAGCCTCCGCGCGAAAGCTCCAGGTCGGCTTCGGCTGGTTTCGCCGGGGCAGGGATGCGTCCGATGGCGCGGAGCACATCGAACACCTGGGCGGTGGCGGTGGGTTCTGGAGCATGATGCGCATCTACCCGGGGCGACGAACGGGCGTGCTGGCCATGGGCAACTCGACCAGCTATGACCACGCATCGATCGCACGGGCGGCTGTGGCCGATGCGGGTGACTAAGTTGCACTCCATGCCGGCTCTCACGCGCGATGGAGACGTCCACATCCTCGATCTGGGCGACAGCGAGAATCGTTTTCACCCCGACTGGATGGACGCTGTGAGCGGGATGCTCGACGAAGTCGCGGCCATCGAAGGCCCTCGTGCCCTGGTGACGACGGCCACCGGCAAGTTCTTCTCAAACGGACTCGACCTGGACTGGCTGGGCGAGAACTCGGACCAGGTGACCGGCTATGTCCACCGGGTCCACGCCTTGTTCGCGCGCGTCCTCGCCTTTCCGGCGCCCACCGTCGCGGCTCTTCAGGGTCACACTTTCGCCGCGGGGGCGATGCTGGCCCTCGCCAACGACTGGCGCTACATGCGCGCCGACCGCGGCTTCTTCTGCCTGCCCGAGGCTGACATCAACATCCCGTTCACCGAGGGGATGACGGCGCTCATCAAGGCAAAGCTCACGCCTTCGGCGGCGACCGAAGCGATGGTCACCGCTCGCCGGTTCGGCGGCGAGGAGGCGTTGGCGGTGGGTCTCGTGGACGCAGTCGCCGGTGAAGAGGAGCTCCTTGGCGCCGCCGTCGAGCATGTTCGCCCACTTGCGTCGAAGAACGGCCCAACGCTCGGGACCATCAAGGAGCGGATGTACGCGAAGGAGCTTGAGGCCCTGCTCGACACGAGCGGGAACCCCTTCGGCTAGCTAGGTCGCCGGGTCCTCCCCGCCGGGTCCGGCCTCCGCGAAACGCGGCAGGATCATCACGGCTCCGATCAGGAAGCAGAGGGCGCCAAGCGACGTGGCCCAGTTCGCGGCGGCGAGGTCCAGCGCGTCCCCGGTCGACGGCACCACATAGGAAGCGATCGCCGAGATGGCGAACAGGACACAGCCGACGAGGTTGACGACGGCCACCCTCCACTCCCTGCGGTTCTGCTTGCGAATGTGGCGAACTGCCAGATAGGCAAGGACGCCCGAGATCAGGAAGCATGCGGACCCGATTACGTCCGGGGTCCAGATCAACCGGTTGATGTCTTCGCTGTCATAGCTGTCCTGCAGCGCGCGAAACGTGTTGAGGTTGAAGAACACGGTGCCGACGAGCTGGATCACGGTGACGACCCGGTCTCTCCGGCCCTCCGATTCGAGGAACTGAAGGAGCGCGGCGGTCGTGAAGAAGAGCGACCCCACGAAGAAGACGGTGCCGTCGGCGGCCGAGCCGACCAGGTCCACGAACCCCGGAAACGGCCCGACGAGGAAGCAGAGCGACCCGATCGCGAAGAGGACGCCGATCCACCAGGTGGGTCCGCGGGAGGCGCGGACCATCGACGGACTGATCGCCATGGAGGAGACCCCGCAGGCGGGTCAGCGGCGGCGTTGGGTCAGGTAGTAGAGGCTGCCGACGATCGGAAGCAGCACGATCACGAGGATCCAGGCCGAGCGCTGCCTCCGCTCGAGATCCGGCCTCCTGCCGAGCACGTCGATCAGGGCGAACGCCCACAGAACGATCGTCACGAGACCGAGGCCGACGACCCAGGAGGCGATGGCGAGGGGCAACGGCATGCGAGCAGCCTAATCTGCCACGCTCGTGACATGACGACCGCCACGCTGACGCCACGCCTCCTCAATCCCACGACCTACGATGCCGCCGCCTTCGACGCGGCGACGCAGAAGCTCCTCCGAGCGACGATCGACTGGTTCGAGTCGAAGGGTGCGGCGAGAATCGCCGAGGAGATACGAAGCGACGAGTGGTACGGCGACTTCATCGAGTTTCTCGCGAGCGAGCGCGCGTTCGCGATCCTGCTGACGCCCGAGAGGGACGGCGGCGGCGACCCCGACAAACGCTGGGACACCGCCCGGAACGCAGCCTTCAACGAGATCCTGGGCTTCTACGGACTGCCCTACTGGTACGCGTGGCAGGTGACGATCCTCGGCCTCGGTCCGATCTGGCAATCCGACAACGAGGAGGCTCGCCGGCGTGCGGCCGAGCTCCTCGAGGATGGGGCGATCTTCGCGTTCGGTCTGTCCGAGCAGGACCACGGAGCGGATATCTACTCGACCGACATGGTTCTCGAACCGGACGGACACGGGGGCTTCCGGGCGAGCGGCGGCAAGTACTACATCGGGAACGGAAACCTGGCTGGGATGGTCTCGGTATTCGGCCGGCGCGCCGACATGGAGGGACCGGACGCCTACGTCTTCTTCGCCGCGGAGAGCTCGCACGCTGCCTACAAGCTGCGCAAGAACGTGGTCTACGGCCAGATGTACGTGAGCGCCTTCGACCTCGAGGACTACCCCGTCCGCCCCGAGGACATCCTCCACACCGGCCCCGCCGCATTCGAGGCGGCGCTCAACACGATCAACGTCGGCAAGTTCAACCTGGGCTTCTGCGCCATCGGCATGGCGGAGCACTGCTTCTACGAGACGATCGACCAGGCCGAAGGCCGTGTCCTGTTCAGAAAGAGGGTCACCGAGTTCGGGCAGGTCCGCCGGATCCTCTCCGAGGCCTACGCCCGTCTCATCGCGGCGAAGCTGTACGGAGCACGGGCCGTCGACTACGTGCGCGCGGCGTCGCTGGACGACCGCCGCTATCTCCTCTTCACCCCGATCAACAAGATGCAGGTCACGATGGAGGGCGAGCGGATCGTGAGCCTTCTCGGAGAGGTCATCTCGGCGAAGGGGTTCGAGCGCGACTCGTATTTCGAGAGCGCCAAGAACATCATCGGCGGGCTGCCCAAGCTCGAGGGCACCGTCCACGTGAACCTCGCGCTTGCGCTCAAGTTCCTGCCTAACTACCTGTTCGGCACCGCCACCTTCGAGCCGATCCCGGCGAAGCGCGAACCCGGCGACGACGCCTTCCTGTTCCGCCAGGGGCCGACGCGCGGCCTGAGCAAGATCACCTTCGGCGATTGGCGGGGGCCGTTCGACACCTATGGCGAGGTGCCGAACGTCTCCGTCTTCCGCGAGCAGGCGGAGAGCCTCGTCGCCCTGGTCTCGGAGGCTCCCCTGACGCCCGACCAGATGAGCTCGGATCTGGATTTCCAGCAGGCGCTCGCTCAGGTCTTCACGCTGGTTCCGTACGCGCAGCTGATCCTCGAGGAGGCCGGCATGCAGGAGACGCCTGAAGATGTCGTCGATCTGGTGTTCGAGTGGCTCGTCCGCGACTTCTCACGCCTTGCCCTGGAGCTCCATGGCAAAGCGTCCTCGACCCCGGAGCAGCAGCGATGGGTCCTGGACAGCATCCGCAAGCCGGTGATCGACGGCGAGCGCGAAGGGCGGATCTACGAAGAGGTCCGGGCGCTCGCCGGCACCTACGCGCCCGCATGAGCCCGCACTGCTAGCCCTCGGCGAGGACGCGCTCGAGGTTGTCGAAGCAGGTGCCCCACCCGCCCTCGTGCGAGCGCACCATCTCCTCGTTCAAGAGGCCGCTGTGGGAGAAGCGCATGGTCGTGGCGCCGTCCTTCTCCTCGAACGTGATCTCGATCAGCGTCTCGCGCGGGTCATCGTCCCAGACCCAGGTGAACGCCAGCCGGGACGGGCGCTCAACCACGGTGTACTCGCCACCGCCACCGTAGAACACATCGTCATCGGTGTCGTGCATGACCACGCGCACCGCCCCGCCAACGCGAAGATCGACTTCAGCCTCCGTGGTCTCCCAGTGGTGCTCCGCGTGCCACCAGCGGCGCATCACCTCGCGGGTCGTGAACGCGTCGAAGACGCGCTCAGCCGGAGCGGCAAAGGTCCGCTCCATCCGGAGGTTCGTCCTGGTGCTCATGAGACGTGACTCCTGAGGTGCCGCAAGCGAGCAATCATCCAAACTCGCGCGGCGAGAAGCCCGGCACCCCCGGCTGCGACCGAAGCCAAGATCTCCTGCGCAGGCAATCCGGCGACGTGGGCGATCATGATTCCTCGCCGTACTCGTCGTGGCGCCGCCACCACTCATACGGAGGCGTCTGCGGGTATCCCTCCGGCGAGTCTTCCCACTCCTCCTGCCGGCCGAGCGCAGTCAGGTCGAGGTATGACCACGCGGTTCCCATCCCCTCGTCGCCGCGGGAGTCCACGAAATACGTGCGAAACACCTCGTCGCCATCGCGATAGAACGCGTTCGTGCCGTGCCATTCGCCGACGCCGAAGTCCGCGTCGAAGTCATCGGTGATCGTGTACCACGGCATCTCCCACCCCATCCGGCTCTTCAGGCGCTCGATCTCGGGCTGTGGGGCGCGTGATGCGAGCACAAGGGTGGTGTCGCGCGCGTTGATGTGAGCGACGTGTGACATCTGATCTGCCATGAACGAGCACCCGGGGCACCCCTTCTCCGGCCAGCCGCCGACGCCGGGCTCGAAGAAGAACCGGTAGACGACCAGCTGGCGCCGGCCCTCGAACAGGTCGACGAGACTTGCTGGGCCGTCCGGGCCATCGAAGCGGTAGCCCTTCTCGACGGCCATCCTGGGCATCCGGCGGCGCTTCGCGGCCAGCGCATCGCGCGCACGCGTCAGTTCCTTCTCTGTCTTCAAGAGCTCTTCGCGCGCGGTAATCCACTCCTGCGGCGACACGACGGGCGGCATCTTCATCTCGACTCCTTCTCGTTGAGGTACTCGTCCACGACATCGAACAAACGCCCCCACAGGGCGCGCTGGCTGTCCATCCACTCGGCCGCTTCCCTGAGGGCATCGAGCTCCAGCGAGAGCCGATGCGTCCGGCCCTCGATATCGCGCCGTAGGACCCCTGTCTCCTCGAGCACCTTGAGGTGCTTCGAAATCGCAGGCTTCGACACTCCGAAGCCTGCCGTCGCCTCCGCGACGGTCGCGGGGCCCGCCGAGAGGTTCTCGACGATGCCCCTGCGAATCGGGTGGGAGAGAGCGCGGAATGGATCGTTAACCATAACGTTAACTGTAACACGTCCTAGCCTTTAGGCGCCTTTCGCGCTTATGCTGAATGCAATGAACGCGAGCACTTGCGAGATGGATCTCGAGCTGCCGCCGGACCCGAGCAGCGTCGCCAAGGCCCGGCACGCGGTTCTCGAGATCGTCCGCGGAACGGGCGCGCCCGAACAGGAGGTCGCACTCGCGGTCTCAGAAGCCGTCGGCAACGCAGTCGTTCACGCCTTTCGCTTCGGCAAGACGGGCACCGTGAAGGTCCGCGCGCGCAGAGAGGACTCGGCGCTCATCGTGACCGTTGCCGACAACGGTGTGGGCATGATCCCGGATGTCGACAATCCCGGGCTGGGAGTCGGCACCTCGCTCATCTCGCGCCTTTCGGAAGAGGCGACCTTCGAGTCCTCGGAGGATGGGACCACCGTCACGATGAGATTTCACGTAAAGGAGGCCGCGTGACTGCCACGGGCCGGATGGAGGTGGACATCGAGGTCGTCGACGTCGGCGGCGTCAGCATCGCCTGCGTCAGGCCGTCGGGCGAGATCGACCTCGCCAACGCCGAGGAGCTGGCCGCCGCGATGGCGTCGCCTCAATGCACGGACGCCGCGGGAATCCTCATCGATCTCCGAGATGTCGACTTCATGGACTCGAGCGGCCTTCGGGTCATGCTCCTGGGCGCGCGAGCGGGTGAGGCCGGATTCGCGACCATCGTCAAGGAAGGGTCGGCCGTCGCAACGCTCTTCGACATGGTGGACGTTCACGACAAGCTGAACGTCGCGGCGAGCGAGGACGAAGCTCTGGATTCACTCCGGGCGGAAGCGGATGCCCCCGGATAGGCCCCTCGGCCTGCTCAGGCCCGAGGCAGCCGGCGACCACTACGCCGCGATCGTGGAGTCGAGCGACGACGCGATCATCAGCAAAGATTCCGACGGCAACATAACCAGCTGGAATCCAGCCGCGGAGCGCATGTACGGCTATTCCGCCGATGAGGCCGTCGGGGCCCACATCTCGATGCTCATCCCCCGCCGGAGGGCGGGCGAGGAGCGGGTGATCCTCGATCGGATCCTCCAGGGCGAGCACGTCGACCATTACGAAACCGATCGTGTGCGGAAGGACGGACGGGAGATCAAGGTGTCCCTGAGCGTCTCGCCGATCAGGGGAGCGGATGGCAGGGTCGACGCCGCCTCGGTCATCGCGCGCGACATCACGCGGCAACAGCGCTCGTTGATCCTCGCCTCCCAGCTTCAGGAGGTCACCGGCTCCCTCGCCCGGGAGTCGACCCGCCAGAGGGTGATCCACGTCCTGCTCGGGCAGATGGTGGGCGCGCTCGGCGCGCAGGCCGGGGCGGTCGGGCTCGTGTCCGATGACGACGTCGTGATCACCGACTCGACCGGCTACTCGCCAGAGGGGCTCGAAGGCTGGAACCGGTTTCCGGTGGCGGCCGACCTGCCCATGTCGTTGTCCATCCGAACCGGCGAGGCGCTTTGGATGACGAGCACACGCGAGCTCACGGAGCGGTTCCCGGCCCTCGCCGATACTCACGTCCGCTTCGAGGCCCTTGCGATCCTGCCGCTCGCCATCGGCGAGACGCCGTTCGGAGTCGTGTCCCTCAGCTTCACCGAGAGCCGCAACTTCGATCCCGAGGAGCGCGCCTTCCTGCTTGCGGCGAGCCAGCAGGCCGCGTACGCGCTCAACCGCGCACAGATGTACGAGGCGGAGCGCCTTGCCGGTGAGCGACAGAAGTTCCTCGCCGAGGCGGGTGAGCTCCTGACGAGCTCACTCGACCCCGAAACGTCGCTGGAGCGGCTCGCATCGTTGGCGGTAGGCCACATCGCGGACTGGTGTGGCATCGAGATGGTCGACGAACGTGGAGACCTGCACAGCGTTGTCGTTGCTCACGCCGACCCCGGCAAGGTCGACCTCGCCCGAAGCCTCCGCGAGCGCTATCCGGTCGACCCGCGCTCGGACACGGGGGTCCCCAACGTGATCCGCACGGGCGCCACGGAGCTCTACCCCGAGGTTTCGGACGAGATGCTCGTGGCTGCCGCCGAGGATGAAGAGCACCTGCGATCCCTGCGTGAGCTCGGCCTCCGCTCCGCCATGATCGTTCCGCTTCGTGCCCGCGGCCGGGTGTTCGGGGCAATCACGTTCGTTGCCTCGTCTCCGGAACGGCGGTACGACGATGGGGACGTCGAGCTGGCGGAAGATCTGGCCCGGCGGGCCGCGCTCGCGGTCGACAACGCAATGCTCTTTCACCGCGAGCACGAAGCCGCCGTCGTCCTTCAGCGCTCGCTTCTGCCGGACTCTGTTCCCACGAGTCACCAGGGAATCGAATTCGATGTCCGGTACCGCCCCGCCGGACCCGGGGTCGCGGTGGGCGGCGACTGGTACGACATCGTCCTGCTCGACGACGGGTCCGTGAGCCTGACCATCGGCGACGTGGCCGGGCGGGGCCTCACGGCGGCGTCGGTCATGGGCCGGATCCGGCCGGCCCTCCGTGCGTACGTCCTCGACGGACACGGGCCGGCTGAAGCGCTCGAGCGCCTGGATCGGTTGATGAAGGAAGCGCCAAGCCCCGAGATGACGACCCTCTTCCACCTGCACTTCGATCCGGCCGCCGGGTCGGCCAGGTACGTGCGCGCCGGTCATCCGCCCGCGCTCCTTCGCCTTCCCGACGGCAGCATCGAGCAGCTCACCGGTCCGGGCACGCCGCCGCTCGGCATCCTCGAAGACGTCGAGTACAGGGAGCATGAGGTGGAGATCCCCGCGGGCAGCCTCCTTCTGATGTACACGGACGGCCTCATCGAGCGGCGCGACACGACCCTGAGCCGGGAGCTCGACCGCCTGAAGGCCCTGGTCTCTGATGCCCCCGACGAACCCAGAGCGTGCCTGGACTGGCTCGAGGAGAGCCTCGGCGCGGACGAAGTTCCGGATGACATCGCGATGGTGGCGATGTCGGTTCCCAGCGCTTGACCCCGCCGGCGTTTCCTTTGACAGCCCTGATCCCGCAGAGGCGCCGGGGCCGAGGAGTAGGGTCGTCGTCGGAATCCACGAGAGAGGGGCGCGATGGAGGCGGTTCGGTAGATGCGTAGCCGTACCACCATCCTGATCCTGGGTGCAGCGCAGTTCGTGATGGTGCTCGACACCACGGTCATGAACGTGTCGATCTCCGAGGTCGTCGCCGATCTCGACACGACGGTGCCGGAAGTTCAGCTTGCGATCACCGCCTATGCGCTTGTGATGGCCGCATTCATGCTGACGGGCGCCAAGCTCGGAGACATGTACGGCCGCCGGCGGATCTTTGCGATCGGGCTCGCCGTCTACGGAACCGGCTCGCTCGTCACGGCGCTGAGCCCAAGCGTCGAGGTGCTCCTGATCGGCTGGTCGTTCGTGGAAGGAATCGGTGCGGTGATGGTCATCCCCGCGATCGCCGCGCTCACCGCCGCGAACTATTCGGGCAAGGAGCGGGCCATGGCCTACGGGATGCTCGGCGGGATCGCGGGAGCAGGCGTCGCCGCAGGCCCGCTGATCGGCGGGTTCATCACGACGGTGCTCACCTGGCGGGTCGTCTTCGCTGCCGAGACCGTGATCGTGGTGGCGATCCTCATATTCGGTGTGCGCAGGATCCTGCCCGGGCCGTCGGTGGAGCGCGAGAAGCTCGACGTCGTCGGCGCCGCTCTGTCGGCGATCGGGCTTGGGCTCGTCGTGTTCGGCATCCTGAAGAGCAGCGAGTGGGGGCTCTTCAAGCCGAGCGGAGCTCTGGAGATCGGCGGGCAGGAGATCACGCCCTTCGGCATGTCGGCCGTTCCGTTTGTGATCGCGGCGGGCGTCTTGTTCCTCTGGCTCTTCCGCTCGTGGGAACAGCGTGTGATCGCTCGGGGACGCCAGCCGCTGCTCCGTCCCGACCTCATGAAGATCCCGCAGCTGCGCGGCGGGCTCTCCATGTTCGTCGCCTCGTATCTCCTCATGGCGGGCACCTTCTTCGTGCTGCCCCTCTATCTCCAGCTCGTGATCGGGGACAACACGCTGGAAACGGGCATCAAGATCCTCCCTGTGTCGGTCACGATGATGCTGGCGGCGATCGTCGGTTCGCGCGTTGCCGACCGGATCTCGCCGCGGAAGATCGTCAGGATCGGGCTCCTCGCGCTGTTCGTGGGGCTGATCGGGACGATGTCGACGATCTCGCCTGAGCTGAACACCGCGGCCTTTGCGGTCTCGCTCGCGATCTTCGGCGCCGGCGTCGGCCTGATCGTCTCCCAGCTGGGCAACGTCGTGATGTCATCGGTCGGTGAGAACCGCGCGTCCGAAGCGGGCGGGCTCCAGGGAGCGGCGCAGAGCCTGGGCTCCTCGCTCGGCACCGCGCTGATCGGCGCCGTCCTTCTCGCCGGCCTGACCACCGGCCTTCACGACAGCATCCGCGCCGACTCGTCCATACCTCCCGACGTGCAGGAGGCAATCGTGACCGGCACCGAGCAGGGGGTCCCGATGGTCTCCAGCGAGACGGCGGAGCAGCTGGCTACGGATGCAGGCCTGCCGGCGGATCAGGTGACCACCGTCGTGGACCACTACGAGGACTCGCAGATCGACGCGTTGAAGCGCTCCTTCCTCGCGGCGTCGTTCTTCGCGCTCTTCGCGTTCTGGATCGCCGGAGATCTGCCCCGCACACCCTTGGGCGCGTCCGGATCGACCGACCGCGCACGCCCACCCGACGCAGCCGAACCGGTCGGGGCATCGAGCTGATGGGCGGAATCGGGGAGACCCTGACCGCAAGGAGAGCGGCGCAGATGATCGTCATCGCGACGCTGGCCATAACGACCCTCGGCGGGGTCCTTCAATGGCTTCTGAATCACGATGAGTTTCCTAATCTGGGAGAGAGCCTCTGGTGGGCGCTCCAGACCGTGACGACGGTCGGCTATGGCGACGTCGTGCCCACCGACACAGAAGGCCGACTCATCGGAGCCATCCTGATGCTCCAGGGAATCGGATTCATCACTGTGATCGCGGCGTCCGTGACGGCGGCGCTGATAGAGCAGGCGCGGAAGCGGCGCAACCGGGACGATGCGCCCGCCACAACCCGACACCTCGAGCAGATCGAGGCGCGGATCGCGGCGATCGAGCGGGCGCTCGGCATCGAGACGCCCCCTCCTCCCCCTGAACCGGACGAGCCCCCAGGGCGGTAGCCCAGACGGGCTCGGCGCGCCTTACCCGGCCCCGGGTTCGGTGCTGCCGCTTTCCGTTCGTGTTCGCTGCTGAAGCCCGGCGCTCAGCTTGATCGCCCTGACGGCTCCCGTCGCGCCAGCCTCGAGCGTGACACCGATCACGATCAGGATGATCCCCGGGATCAGCAGGACCTTCGAGCCGATCATCAGAAAGCCAAGGCGGCCGATCAGATACGGGGGCAGCGAGACCGTGACGCCCAGGACGCCGCTGACAACCGTCGTGACCATCCGCTCGCGTCGAGAGTAGGTCGGCTTCGCGCCGATGATCCGAGCGGGCACCGCGATGTAGGCGACCATCATGAGCCCGATCACGGCTCCCAGGAAGATCGAGAACCACGGGCTCCCCCATCTCGGTGCGACCGTCGTTGCGATCCCAAGCAGGCAGCCGACGACTGAGCCGAAGACGGCGATCTCGCCAATGTGTGTCCGCGCTTCGGCGATCGCCGGGCGGATGGGTGCGCCCTCCCGCATGATCGCGAACGCGAAAGTCGCGTTGAGGAAGAAGCTGGCGATCGTAAGCCCGATCACGACAAGGAACACGGGAATGATCTCGAGTCCGTAGATCTCGTCCAGGTCCTGGTCGTAGAGCACGTACGCCCTGAGGATCGCCATCGCCAGCCAGATCCAAAGGGCCGGCAGCAACTGCAGGAGCATCAGGCGCCAGTTGGTGAGGATCAGCCGGAGGCTGTCGAAGAGGAGGACGAAAGCGCTGATCGCGAGAGCGAGTGGGCGAAGGAGCACGTGCGACTCGCTCAAACGAACCACCGCCTCCTCGATCTTGGCCTCGTCGGTGCTCTCGATGGCGTGTACGAACTCGCCGACGCGGGAGGTGAATTGGCGCAAGCGATTCACGCTCGCATCATGCACAGTTCACCCCTACCGGGTGATTGCCCGGCACGTATGCCGGGGGATACTCGCTTGCGATGTCGTCTGAGACCGGCACCCCGCGGCTGGGGATTCTCCTGGCGATGGCGATGTTCGTCTTCGTCATCGACACGTCGTTCATGAACGTCTCGATCTCGGCCGTGGTCGAGGATCTCGACACGACGGTGAGCGGGGTCCAGTCGGCCGTCGCCATCGAAGCCCTGGTGTCCGCTGCGTTCATCATGATCGGCAGCAAGCTGGGCGACCTTTTCGGTCGCAAGAGGGCCTACGTCTCCGGCCTCGTCCTGTATGCGCTGGGCGCTCTGGCGATGGTCTTTGCGCAGGGCCTGGCGGCCATCATCGTTTTTTGGGCCGTGATCGGCGGCCTCGGCGCTTCCCTCTATCTCCCCGCGATGCAGTCGCTGATCCACGGCAACTTCGACGGGAAGATGCGCGCGAAGGTTTTCGCGATGATCGGCGCGTCGGGAGCCATTGCAGCGGCGATCGGCCCGCTCATCGGAGGCGCCTTGACCACCCTCCTCTCGTGGCGGGTCGGATTTGCGATCGAGGTGGTCGTAATCGCCGGCGTGCTGTTCGGAAGCGGGCTCATCCGCGACGAGGCGTACACGGGGGACCGGAGCGTCGATCTGGTGGGATCGGTGTTGTCCGTCCTCGCGATGTCGCTCCTGGTGCTCGGTGTGCTCGTCTGGCAGGAGGGCGGCGAGTGGGTCGGTGCCCTCCTGACAGTGGGAGCGGCATGTGCGGTCTTGCTCGCCTGGTGGCTCCGGCGCCGAAAGAGCGAGGGCAAGGCGCCTCTGTTCGACCCGGACCTCTTCAAGTCCAAGCTGTTCAGCTTCGGGATCCGCCAGAGCGTCCTTCAGAACATCGCGTTGGGCGGACTTCTCATCGCCCTGCCCATCTATCTCCAGCTCGACCTTGGGTACAACGCGCTGGAGGCAGGGCTGTCGCTCGCTCCCCTCTCGCTGACGATGTTCTTCGTTGCCGTGCTCGCGGGCAAGAGGGCTGGCAAGCGTCGCCCGGCAAGCCTGATCCGGGCTGGGTTCGGCATTCTCGGCCTGGGCGTTCTGGCTCTGATCCCGCTGGTCCCGAGCGCGGACACGAGCCTTCCTCTTGTCATTCCCCTGATGTTCTGCGGAGCCGGGATGGGTCTCCTTGTCTCGCAGCTGAACAACTACACGCTCGCTCCCATCTCCGAGGAGCGCGTCGGAGAGGCGGCGGGCGTCAACTCCTCGATCTCGTCGTTCGGCCTGTCCGTGGGACTCGCATTCGCCGGAGCGATCCTCTTGGCTGCCCTTTCCATCACGTTCACGAACAAGACCGACGCAAGCGACGTCTTGCCCACGGCCGAGAAGGAGCAGATCGCTCAGGTCCTGGAGGACGACGCCCAGGTCATGAGCGATACGGCCCTCGAGGGACAGCTCGCCGGGCAGCCGCCGGAGGTCCAGGAAGAGGTCCTGCGGATCAACGACGAGGCGCGGCCGCAGTCCCTTCAGATCGCCCTTCTGGTCCCGCTGCTCGTGAGCATCCTCGGTCTCATCTGGGCCTTCCGGATGATGCGGCTTCCCGACCCAGCGCCTACGGGCGCGGCTCAGGCGTCGCTCTGACGATTTTGACAGTTCACCCGTACTGGGTGATGCGGCCCCTGGCGTGGTGCGAAACGCTCCGAATTGCAATTGCAAGCGAAGTGCGAGGAGTGATAGATGTCCGAGCTCGGACCCGTCGAGTACCTGATCGTCGCGTTCCCAGGCAACAAGTTCCGAGGCGAAATCGCTCCTGCGCTTGCTGACCTCGTCGAGGCCGGGACGATCCGGATCATGGACATCGCCTTCGTCGGAAAGGACGAGGACGGCTCCGTCGTGGCCTTCGAGCTGGCGGACATCGACCCGGACGTACGGGAGGGGCTCGAAAACCTCGGAATCGAACCGTCCGGACTCTTCAGCGAAGAGGATCTGGAGGCAGCCGCCGAAGAGTTGGAGCCGAACATGTCGGCTGCGCTCTTGGTCTGGGAGGACGTGTGGGCCCGCGAGGTCGCGGAGGCTATGCGAGCCGCGGGGGGCGTCCTCTTCGACTTCGGCCTCCTTCCGCACGAAGTCGTGCAGGCTGCACGCGACTACGCACTGGCAAACAAGTAGCGAGGAGAATCGAATGCCACTCATGCGCAGAGGACCGGGACTCATCGGGACGGCTGCAAGGACGGGCGTCGCCATGGGCGTCGCCGGGAGGGTCCGGCACCGCCAAGAGCAGAGGTGGGCCGAGGAGGAACAGGCCCAGTACTCAGAGCAGGCTCCGCCGCCGCCCGCCGCTCCGGCGGCGCCTGATTACACGGCCGAGCTCGCAAAGCTGGCGCAGCTGCGGGATCAGGGCGTGATCAGCGCCGAGGATTTCGAGGCCAAAAAGAAACAGCTTCTGGGCATCTAGCCCGGGTGACGAAAGGGCCGGATGGAAACGAAAGCAAACGAAAGGAGCACTAAATGAGAGGTGCAGGACGCACACTGTTCGCCGCAATCCTGCTGGTGATGCTCGGAACGCTCAACATCATCTACGGCATCGGCGCCCTGGATGACGCCAACATCTTCGTTGGCGACACGAGGTTCATCCTCGATGATCTCAACACGCTCGGCTGGGTGCTGATCATCGTCGGCGCACTCCAGCTCACCGGCGGCTTCTCGCTCATGGGGGGCGGGGGCTACGGAAAGTTCATCGGCATCCTCGCCGCCACCCTGGGTGCCGTAAGCGCCATCTTTTCGATCGGCGGCGCCTATCCCTGGTGGTCGATCCTGATGTTCATCGTGTGCATCTGGATCATCCACGGACTCGTCATGTTCGACGAGGACCAAAGGTACGCCGAGGGCCCGCGCGCCTAGCGCCCAGGCTCACCCGAGGCAGGCGTCTCGGCACCGTGCGCCGTCTGGCGCACGGTGCCTGGCGCCGTTGAAGAGACGGGCCGCAAGGTCCGCGGCCCAGGCTCGCTCAGCCGATACGCGCCGCCCCTGATCGCGATTGCCCGCAGCAGCGAGCGACGCCTCACGATCATCGCGCGTCGCTCAGGCATCGTGCTCCCCGCCGGGCAGCGTCATCCCGAGGGCAAGCATGAGCTCCGGCGCCGCCGCAACTACGCGGGCCGTTCCCACGTAAGGAGCGACCGCCTGGAGAACTCCCAGTATGTCCTCGGCGCTCGCGCCGGCGTCAAGGGCAAGCCCGACCTGGCGGCCATAGGACGCCGGCGGCGCATCGAGTGCGATCAAAGTGGCGATCCGGACCAAAGCGACCGTGGTTTCCGGGAGAGTCGACGTATCGAGGGCCCCCTCGCGCAGGCCGATGGCCTTGGCGATGGTCTCGGGCTCCCCGCCCGACAGGCCCGCTAGAGCGTCTCGAGTCTCGCGACGGGTCATGGTGGGACGCTATGGCTGCGCGAGCCGGGGGGCATCCCCCCAAGTGGGTGATTTCACCCCGTTGAGACGATGAATGCCCGCCGGGAGAGCGTGAACCTACGATGACGCGATGATGAACGGGGAGCCAACAGAGAGGCGGCGCACCGGGGGAGTGCGAGCCGTCATCAGGGTCGTCGCCGTCTGGCTCTTGACCGCCGCCGCGCTTCACATGATGAACGCGATCCTGCCCGGCTTCACGATCGACGGAGATGGCACCGCGATCGTCGCCGCCGCGCTGATCGGCCTCGTGAACGCACTCGTGTGGCCGCTTTTGATCCGAGTCGCCCTGCCATTCACGGTCTTGACCCTTGGGCTCGGCGTCCTGGTGCTGAACGGCCTGGTTGTGATCGCGGTCGCTCAGGTCGAGCCCTCGATGCACGTGCGCGACCTGGGTACGGGCATCGCGGTCGCGATCGGCGTCACCGTCGTGAACACGCTGGCGACCGCTCTGTTTGCGATCGACGACGACGACTTCTATTACCGGAACGTCCTCAAGCGCGCGGCGAGGCGCCATTCGGACGGCGTCGATCTGGACGTACCCGGTGTCTACTTCCTCGAGATCGACGGCCTCGCCCACGAGGTGATCAAGCGGGCCCTGCGGGATGGACACCTTCCGACCCTCGCCCGCTGGGTCCACGGCGGCTCACATCACCTCTTCTCCTGGGAGACCGACTGGTCGTCGCAGACGGGGGCATGCCAGGCGGGCCTTCTTCACGGATCGAACGAAGACATGCCGGCGTTTCGCTGGTGGGAGAAGGAGAACGGGCGGGCGATCGTCACCAACCACCCGAAGGACGCCGCCGAGATCGAACGGCGCCACTCGGATGGCAAGGGGTTGCTGCACGCCGACGGCGCGAGCCGCGCGAACATCCTCTCCGGCGACGCTCCGCACACGCTTCTGACCATGAGCACAGTCCTCGACCGGGAGCGCCCTGGTCGCCTCGGTGAGGACTACTACGCGTACTTCTCGAATCCGTACAGCGTCACCAGGACCGTCGCCCTCGTCATCGGGGACATCATCCAGGAGCTCTACTACGCCGCCCAACAGCGCCGTCGCGACATCCGCCCGCGGATCAAGCGCTCCTTCTCGTACGCGCTGGTGCGTGCCTGGGGAACGGTGATTCAGCGCGACCTCCAGGTCGCGGCCGTCATCGGCGACCTCTACGCGGGGCGTCCAGTCGGATACACGACGTTCCTGGCATACGACGAGGTCGCTCACCACTCCGGAGTGGAGCGCGTCGACGCACTCGCGGTCCTGCGCCGGCTCGACCGTCAGCTCGCTCGCATCGAAGCCGCCGCCGCCGACGCGGCGCGGCCGTATCACCTGGTCGTCCTCTCCGACCACGGGCAGTCCCAGGGAGCAACCTTCCTCGACCGCTACGGCAAGACACTCGAGGATGTCGTCTCCGAGGCCTGCGCTGCCGCCAACGTCGAGGCAGAGGAGGCGCATTCGGACGAATCGCTGTCCTATCTGAGCGCCTCCCTGACAGAGGCCGGCGGCTCGAAGGGGATCATCGGCCGCGCTGCGCGTGCGGTGAGTCGCAGCAACACCGAGGATGGCGAGGTGGTTCTGGGCGAAGAGGGGACCTCAGAGCGCGAGCGTCAGGCGGGCGACGATTCTCAGCCGCCGGAGCTGTCCGTGATGGCCTCGGGATGCCTGGGCCTGATCTCATTCCCGCGCGAGCCTGGGAGGGTCACCAGAGAACGCATCGACGAGTTGTACCCGTCGCTCATCCCGGCACTGCTTGCGCATCCGGGAATCGGCTTCGCCCTGGTGCGCTCGGAAAGCGACGGAGCCCTCGCGCTGGGGGCGAGCGGTATCCACCGGCTTTCCGACGGGTCTGTCACGGGCGAAGACCCACTGGCGCCTTTCGGTCCCAACGCCGCTCACCACCTTCGCCGCACCGACGGCTTCGAGCATTGCCCCGATATCGTCGTCAACAGCACCTACTGGGAGGACACCGACGAGGTCGCCGCCTTCGAAGAGCTCGTCGGCTCCCACGGCGGCATGGGTGGCGCGCAGTCGCACCCGTTCACCCTGGCGCCCGCGGACTGGGAGATGCCCAGCGAGCCCATCGTCGGAGCCGAGGGCATGCACCGTCTGATGCGCCGCTGGCTCGAGGCTCTCGGGCACGACGCGTATGGCGATGTGCGCGAGCCTGAAACCACCCAAGACCGAAAGGCGGTCCGCGCATGGACCTAGCAAAAGCCCTCCCGTTGGCGTTCGTGATGATCGCCGGCCCTCAGATCCTGAGCGCGATCTTCCTCGCAACCAGCGAAGGCTGGCGGCGCAACTCACTCGCGTTCATTTCCGGCGCGGCTCTCTCGATCACCTTCTTCGTAACGGCTTCGTTCTTGTTCATCAACGGGCTCCAGGATGGAAACTCCTCCGACGACGCCGTTCTGATCGGCGTGCTCGTCCTGCTCGTTGCTGCGGGGATCCACAAGTACGTCTCCAGGGCGGAGTCTGAGCCTCCGAAATGGATGGGCAAGCTGCAGGGCGCCGATGCGAAGTTCTCGTTCAAGCTCGGCGTACTGCTCCTCGGGGTCTTCCCCACCGACATCCTGACCTCGGTCGCAGTGGGTCAGTACTTCGCCCAGGCGGATTCCCCGTGGTGGCACTGCCTCCTGTTCGTAGCGCTCACGCTCCTACTTCTGGCACTGCCCGTCCTGGGCCTTCTCGCCTTCGGAGAGCGGGCCCAGTCGGCGATGCCGAAGATTCGCGACTGGATGAACGACAATTCGTGGGTCGTCTCTGAGATCGTGATCGGCCTCTTCGTGGCTCTCACGCTCTCCGACCTGCTGTAGCCGCCGAGCCGCTATCCCGGAGGTCGCAGGTTCAAATCCTGCCCCCGCGATTAGGCAGCAAGAGCCAGGTAAACGTCTGCCGCTTCGACGCGCGACTCAGGCAGGTTCTGAGCTTTCGCTGTGCGTGGAACGGGCGCCCGATTACAGCCGGGCGCAGATCAGGTGGATCGTGAACGACGCCTCGGAGGCGGTCGGATTGTCGACCTCGATAAAAGCCCGGTCATCGGGGAACGTGTCCGGCTCGCCCTGGGAGGTGTCGTCGGCGGGCGCGATCCCGCTGATTCGCCGGCCGTCCGGGTCCCCGCGGAGCTCGCCTCCGACTCCGGCGACCGAGCGTGACTGGGTGGGACACGACAGGGAGGCGAAGTCGACGTCCCCGGCGTTCACGGTCGAGGCATCGTCGAGGTAGCGGGGCTTGATGTCGGCCCGGCAGAAGGCCCACGCCTGATAGAGCTTGTCGGCGCCCGCCAGGTTCGTGGCTCTCACCTGCCAGCCGTCGTCGGGTCGGGCGCCGTCGTCGGAGTCGTCGAACGGGCGCATCGCGTTCAGGTGAACCTGGGAGTTGAGCCCGTCGAGGTAGACGCCTCCTGAGAGGACCTTCGTCCCGGCCGGGCACTCCGCCTTGATCGCCCGCGTGTCGCCGAGCTCGAGCTGCGTCGTCCGTGTCGGGTAGCGGACCTTGCCGGCGGCGCAGAAAGCCCAGACAAAGCTGCCGGCGCCGGCGCCGGTCGTGTTGTGCGTGAACGCCGTGGCGCCGTCGTCAGGCGTGGCGTTGCCGTCGTTGTCGTCGTCGGCGCGCAGCGAGCTGAGGATCCCGGCGCTGGAGGTGTCGAGGGAATCCGCCGCCGCGCCGATCAGGTGGCTTCCCGGCAGGCACTCCGCGGCCGGCGCTGCGGCCTGGCCGGCGGGGACCGAGGTCTGGTCGTTGATGTAGGTGATCCCGTTCGCGGTGCCCTGGTTAAAGTCCGCGGCGCTCGTCGCGGGGAGAGCGGCTGCGAGTCCGGCCACCGCGACGGCAAGGCATCCCTTCATGCTCATCGGCCGATCCTATGCGCGATTTGAGAGCGGATCAAGGGGACGAGTCCGATAGCAATTCGTCCTCGTGCTCGCCGAGGCGGGGAGCCGGACTGCGAGAAGCTGGTAGTCCGCGTCACGCCCCCAGGCGTACTCGCTCGATTATTCGGCGGTGGTAGCGAGAACGAATCGGGCCCCCGCAATAGGCGGGCGAGTGCGAACTGAGTATCGCCTGGCGAGCCTCAGTTCGCAATGGGTGGAGCCGGCGCGCTCTTGGACGTTTGTCCAAGACCCGGCTCAGGTGCTTTCCGTGCAAATCACCTATCTCCCCGGTTTGACTCGGGTAACAATTTTGGCATTAAGCCGAGAGCAACTAGGCCCCTGGACAAGCGGGTGTGGCTGCTAGGGGCGGGCACAAGCAGCTTCGGCGCTGATCTCCTATCCCGAGAGAATGCGCGCCTTCTCCGCGGCGAGCTCCTCGCTGGTCAGGACGCCGGACTCGTGAAGCTTCGCGAAGCGCTCCAGCTCCTCAGAGCGGCTTGCCCCTGACAGCGCCCCCGGCACCGCCTCCGAAGGCGCCGCGCGCCCGGCGACGCGGCGCTCCCGCGACTCGCGCATCCGGTCGGCCAGCCCTTGAGCGATCCCTTCGGGCGTCCCGGTCGAGACATGGTCGGGGTTCTCCCGGATCATCTGACGTCTGAGCGCCTCGGTGCCGATCGCGAGAACCAGGATCAGGATCAGGGATGGAACCAGGCGTCCCGTGGCGATCACGGGATTCCACCAGAACAGCAGGATCAGGATGCCCGCAAGCGTCCCGTACGCGTACTTCGGCTGCCGCAGATACGGGGTCAGCGCGTAGCGCATGGACGTCGAGACCTTGGACGGGCCGGCGAGCCACGCCGCGATGACCATGACGACGCCATAGACGATCAGAGACTCCGCTGTGTCCTTCAACAGGGAGGTCCCGATCTCCCATGCGTGCAAGACCGCAGTGTCGGCCGTCGAGGACTCACTCAGCGAGTTGACGACGGCATCGCCACCGGCGTTCCGCGCGATCAGGTCGATCGCACCGATGGCGATGAACGAGAACCCGACCGCACGCAACATCTCGCGGCGCCATCCGCGAGCTGTGTAGATCGCGGCGGCGTAGAGCAGGAGGGCCAGTGCCGTCAGAACCCAGGCAAGGGTCTTCAGGAGCTGGACGCCATCCTGCGCAGCCGCCAGCTCATCCGATTTCAGGATCTCGATGTGGGCGGCTCCTTCAGGGAGCTTCGAGGAGATGTCGCCCCCGATGCCGATCCCGGACGCAACATCGCTGACCAAGAGCGTCAGGTCCAGCGTGACTTCGCCGTCGGTGGTCGAGAGAAACTTTCCTTCGTCCTCGAGCAGCGCGAGGAGGCGCTCGTGAGCGACCCGGTTGGCGTCCTCCCAGAGCCCCTGGACCTTCTCCTGGTCGAGTGCCTCTTGAGTCGCTCTGGTGGCTACCTGTCTCAGCCCACCGGAGATCGGCCCGGCAAGCAGCGCCGCCCGCGGCGGGAGTGCGCTCGCTATCTCCCCCTGGACGTCGACGTTGTTGTAGATGGTGTTGACGACGAAGTCCGCGAGGGCGTCCTGGATCGCCTTGTCCTCGAGCAGCTCAGTGCTCGTCTCCACCCAGGTGCTCGTCTCGAGGGCCTGGCGCTTCGCCCACAGCGCGGGCACGGACACGATCGCGACGATCGTGGCCAGGACCAGAAGGATGATTGGCAAGGTGTGCCGATTCTTGACCGGCTCTGCATCAGGGGTCGGGGTCGTCATCCGCAATCTCCTCCTTGGAGGTGGTTTTCTCTTCGGGGACAGCCTCGGCGTCCCGCGAGTGGCGCAGGTCTTCCGAGATCCGCACCACGGCGGAAACCAGCGGGGCGGAAAGGATCAGGCCGGCCGCGCCGAACAGGGCGCCCCCGGCAATCGTCACCACGAGGACGGCGAGGGGGTGGATGCCCAGCGCGGCGCCCATCGCGAACGGCTGCACGAGCTGCTGGAGGATCCCGTTGGCGAGCAGCTGAACGATGATCATCCCGCCCGCGGCCTCGGGCCCTGCTCCGCCCAGCGCCAGGAGCACTGAGAACCCGGCGGCTGTCCACGCGCCCAGATACGGGATATACCCGCCCACGAACGTGACCGCGGCGATCGTGCCGACCAGAGGAACGCCCAGGATGAGCGCGCCGATGGTCACCACCACCGCGTTGAAACCGGCGATGAGAGTGACGCCCAGGAAATACCCCCGCAGGGCACCCAGCGTCCGCTGGCTGATGACGTGGGCGACGGGACGGGGCACGCCAAAATGACCCTCCGCCCATCTCCTGATCGTTGGGCCGTCGCTCAGAAAGAAGAAGAGGCTGAGCGCCGTGAGGGCAAGGAAGAAGGCGAGCCCGGACAGCGCGCTGATGCTGTTGGCGAGACCGTCCTTGAGCTGCGAGAAGGAGGAGCTGACGGAGGCGCTTGCGTTCCTGTTCGCCTCGGCCGCTGTCGACGGATCGATTCCGACGTCCTCGAGCCACCCCTGGAGCGTGTTCCTGGCGTCGCCCAGCTGCGCGCCGATGTCGCTCGCCTCGGACGTGATGCCCCCGATCACCATCAGGAACAGGCCCACACCAACGCCGATCAGGCCGAGCATGATGAACACCGCGGCGAGTGGGCGCGGGATCCGGTGGTGGTTCATCCAGGCGACGAGCGGCGAAGCGACGGCCGCCACAACCGCCGCCGTGACCACCGGGGCGACGATGGTCTGGGTGAGCGAGGCCAGCCAGACCATGCCCATCAAGAGCAGCGCGACCCCCACCAGGAGCCAGGAGGTGAGGCCGACGTCCCTGAGCCATCCCGGGGCGGCGAAAACCCCCGTCAGCTCGCTCGCATCGATCTCGACGTAGTCGCCTTCGGCTGGGCTCCCCGCCGCGACCGGGGCCCCTTGGGCTCGGTCTCTCCTCAGACGTCCCCGGATCCTCATCGAGGCGAGCCTAGGCGCCGTTCAAGAGCGGCGCATCACCCGGCATGGGTGAATCTTGGGCCTCCGTGTCCAGTAGGCCCGCGGCTCGTGCGCACGCAACGGCTTCCGCCCGCGAGGAGACGCCGAGCTTGCGATACACGGATTGAGCCTGCGTCTTCACCGTGTTCTGCGACACGAAGCTCTGATCGGCGATCTCCCGGAAGCTGAAGTGCGTCGGCAACATGTGGAGCAGCTTCAGCTCAGCGGGTGTCAGGGGCCATCTGCCGGCCACGGAACTGGCCGTTTCGACCTCGGCCCACGCCGCATCGAGCCATTCCTGCAGGACGACGGCATCGCCGATGAACCTCAGGTACCTGCCGGCGGCCGCGAGATGAGTGCGAGCCGCGAGGCCATCGTCCAGGAAAAGCAGTGCCCTGGCGAGGCTGATCCGTGTTTCCGCCTCGTACCAGGGCGCCATCTCGTGCAATCCGGACTGGAGCCGGACCGCGGTCTTCGCGTCCGCCGCAGCGGCGTCCGCTCGACCGCGCCGGGCCCGCACGAGCGCTGACACGGCGAACACGAGCGCCTGCGTCGGGTGGTCGCCGAGGCCGCAATGGTTGACCTTCGCGATCGCAAGCTCGGACTGACGATCCGCCTCGCCGATGTCTCCTTCGTCGATCGCCAGCAGGGCGAGCTGTGACCTGCACAGCGTCTCGACGGATGGCGTCGTCGAGGCACCCGCGCGGGCGCCGTCGTCCAGTGGGCGCCGCGCGGACTCCCGGTCGGAGCACAGGTGCAACGAGGCACCCTCGATCAGCCGGCAAAGTGGGCGAAAGCTGCTGTCGGCCGGAAGCATCTCGAAGCCGGCCTGCGCGTCCTGCCTCATCGCCAGCACGCCATCGCGCGCGGCGCCGGAGGCCCGCAGCACTCGAGCGGCGCCGGCAGCGGCCGTGGCCTCTGCGTTGTCCTCGTGCGCGAGTCGCTCCAGCGCGATCCCGGTCCAGCGCTCGACCTCGCCGCCGTCTCCCTCTGCAAGGTGCCCGGTCGCCCGCGCGAGACAAAGGAAAGGAGACGCTGCGGTCTGGTCATCCGTGTAGTTCGCGAGCCAGCCGCGGACAGTCGCATGCCGGCCGTTGCTGACGTACGACGCGACGTTTCGCCAGATCATCTGGGCGGCCAACTCGCGGTCGCCCGACTGGATGGCATGAGACACCGCGCGATCGATGTCCCCGCAATCGCGGAAATGCCGGCACGCTCGTGTGTGGAGCCTCGAAGCGACTGAGGCGTCGAGACGCCCCAGCTCCGACTCGAGCATCTCGCGCAAGAGCGCGTGGTGGCGGTATGCGCGATCGCGCCCGTCGAGGGGAATGATCAAGAGGTTCGACCGGACAAGCTCCCGGAGCATCTCGGCCGATCCCGTCCGCTCCAGCACCTCGTCGCAGATCTCACCCGACAGGCGGTCCAGGACCGAAGAGCGAACCAGGAAATCAAGTGTGTCCCGGTCCAGAGCGCCCAGGAACTCGTCCTGCACGTAATCGGTGACGAGCCTGTCATCACCGTGGAAGTCTGCGATCGCTGCCTCGACCGCGCTCTTCCGGCTGAGGGAGAGAGCGGCCAGGTACAACCCGACCGGCCATCCCTCGGTGCGGTCCACGAGCCGCTCCACGGAGTCGCGTCTGAGCTCGAGTCCCGCCTCGGCAAGCGCCCGGGTGGCCTCGTCAAGGTTCATGGCCAGATCCTCCGGCCCCAGCTCCTTGATCAGGCGGTCCGCTCGCATGCGCCCAAGCGGCAGCGGAGGCTCAGTCCTGCTTGCGATCGCGAGTTGAGATCCGCTAGGCATCGAGTTGACGATTGCGACGAGCGGCTCGATGCAGTCCTGGTCCTGAATCAGATGGAGATTGTCAAGCACGAGCGTGAAGGGAATCTCGCGGCGCTTGAGCGCTTCACTGAAACGAGGCAGGACGGCGGCCGAGATGCCGCTACGGGGGATGGCGAGCGGCGCGAAGACCTCCTGCGGAACCGGTTCGATCACATGGAGAAGCGATGCGATCGCCCCCAGCAGAAGGGCGGGATCGTTGTGGCGCTCATCGAGGGTGAGCCACGCCGACGAGCGCGCGTCCTGCTCCGTCCAGTCACAGAGGATCGTTGATTTTCCGTACCCGGCCGGTGCTACGAGCATGAGCACGGGCGAGTTGCTCGCCCGGTCCAGGCTCGATATCAGCCGCTCCCGTCGCACCAGCCCGCTTCGCGCGGGGCGTCCCTCGCCGGGCAGGACGGCAATCCGCGAACCGGGCAGGGCTGTCGTTACGGGCGGCATATGAACGCCCTTGACAGAGGGCTCCTGTAAATGCTACTCCTGAGTAGCGCGCCCTAGGTGAGGGCCTTGCGCTTGAGCTGCTCGAACTCCTCCTGCGTGATGTCGCCGCTGGCGAGCAGTGCCTTGGCGTCGGCGATCTCAGCGGCCGCACCGCCGCCCCCGCCTGCGACCTCACGGATGTGCTGCTCGTACATCTTCTGCGTCTCGCGCGCTCGCTCGACGTTGCGCTCGGCCATGTGCTGGCCCTGGCTGATCAGGTAGATCAACACTCCCAGGAAGGGCAACAGGATGACGAGGAAGGTCCAGCCGGCCTTCCCCGCTCCGCTCAGGTCGTGCCGCCGGAAGACATCGCTAAGAATGGCGATAACCGTCCAGATCCATATCACCCACGCGAAGAAGACGATGATCGTCCATATGACTTCGAGCAGGGGATAGTTGTTTTCGGCGGCCAGAAGCATTCGCGACTCCATTCGTAGCTGGGTTTCACACCCTACATGCCGGGCAAGCGGGAACGTTTTTGTTTGTGACGCTCAACTTCGTGCGACGATGTGAGGGTCGTGTCATCACCCGAGACACCTTCGCCGCCGCCCAGCCCGGGTAATGCGCTCGTGGGCGCGTTGGGCATCGGCGCGCGCGTGATGGCTTCGGCGACGCTCGGCGCGGCCGCCGCCGCACGGGCGGCTGCCCGTCCAGCCGCCGCCATCGTGCACACGGGCCTGAGCACGCCCCCGGGGCAGGCCGCTCGAGCCGAAGCCCTCTCGCTCCTGGAGTCCCTCGACGCCGCGGGCAGGAGGGACATCGCGCGCGCGACGGCCGAGGTGAATCTTGCCCTTGACCGTGCCGTCGACCGGGTCACGACCGACACGATCTCGTCGGAGCGCACGTCCCGGGCGATCGAGCGCCTCCTTGACAGCGAGGACCTGTGGCGCCTCGTGGATCGCATCGCCAAGAGCCCAGAGGTGGTCAACGCGATCGCCAGCGCGAGCGCCGGCCTGACCGGCGTGGTTGCCGACGAAGCCCGCCGCAGGACCGTGACCGCCGACGAGTTCGCCGAGCGGGTCGCGCGCAGGGTTCTGCGTCGCGCGCCGCGCGAGCCGCAGGCGATCCTGATCGAGCCTGTACCCGAAGAAGGCGCCGCGCCGAAGCCGTGACGGGGACGACGGCGGTCGAGGCAGAGCCGGAGTTCGCCGGGATCGTCAGCCGCGGCTTCGCTTTCGCGCTGGACGTCGCAATCCTGCAGGCGATCCTCTTCGTCCTCGGCGCGGTGATCACCTTGATTGCGGAGGCGTTCGGCGACGTCTCGATCGACGTCAGCGCATTGGAGGTGGTACTAGGGGCGATTGCGTGGATGATCGCCTTCAACCTCTACCTGATCGGGTTCTGGTGGCTCGCGGGGCAGACTCCCGGGATGCGCATCCTCGGCATCCAGGTCCGGACCACCGAGGGAGGCCCGGTCACGCCCTCGCGCGGGCTGGTGCGCGCGGCAGGAATGATTCTGGCGGCGATCCCGCTGTTCGCCGGCTACGTGCCGATCCTCTTGAACGAGAGGCGGCAGGGATTCCATGACAAGCTCGCCAACACGCTCGTGACCTACAGGCGGCCCGCTCCCGCGACGCGCGTCTAGCTGGCGGCGAAGTACTCGAGAGCCGTCCGGGTCTTGGTCTGCTGCTCGTCTCCGAGCTCGATCCCCTGATCGCTCAGGTACTCCCGCGCCTCCGCCGCCACCTGGAATGCATCGGCAGGGGCGCACTTCGTCGACAGCTCGAGGATCCTGGTCCCGTCCGGGTAGTTCCAGAGCTCCACGGTGAGCTTCTGGCGGAGCGCCTTCGGCGACGTCTTCAGCTTGAACACGTTGACGGGGCCGAGCACGAGCAGGTCGTCGAGCTCGATCCCTTCAGGCGCGTTGGCGGCGAAGAACGCGCGTTGGGGCTTGGAGAAGAGCTTGTGGATCGGGTAGTCGGTCGAGATCGCTCTCCTCACGCGGGGCTTCGAAAGCGTTCTCTTGTAAGACGCCGAGCACACGTAACCGCCCGGCATCGCGTCCACCTCCACGTTGAAGTCCTTGGACTTTCGATGCTCTGCCTCCAGCGCCGAAGGCTCGACCGGTCTCAGCTTCACCACGGAATCGTCGGGCCGGCCCTGGCTCCTTCGCGCCCTGGCGACGACGCCCGCCTTGTCGAGAGCCAAGTCCGCGGTGTCGAAGAAGTAGACCTGCCGGATGTACGCCTCGAGGGGATCGATGCCCAGGGCCGTGAGGGTCGCATAGCGGTGCTCCTCGGAGACGGTCAGCTTCAACTCGACGGAATCAGCCGAGCGCGTCAGCGCAAGCATCTCGCGAACCTGATCTTCGTCGAGCCGAGGTGCCGCCGGGACCTTCTTCGTTCGCGCCATAGGTCAATGAAACACCCTGGTCGGCTTGGCGCCATCACGCAAACGGGGTGATTCGTCCCTTGGGTCAATTCACGCGTTATCACCGTACGACCCCGGGTAGGCGCGGCGTACCCGACGAAGAGGAGTTCCGATGGAAGGCTCAGAAGTTCAAGAAGACGGCGAGAGCCAGGATCCCGGGCTGGCCGAGGCGCCCACAGGAGTCCCGGAGACAGACGACCAGCCTGCCGGCGCCCCGGAGACCGAAGGCGAGGACATCGAACCCGAGGGCGGTGGCGCCACAGACACGGAGGCCACGCCCGACGCGAGTGGAGCGTCCGCCTAGGCCGCCAACTCCGCGAACCCGTCTCGGACGCTGGGGGACCGGGGCTGCCATTCGAGGTCCGTCCGGGCCTTGGCGTTCGAGGCACCGCGCATCTCTGTGGCCATCTGCGCCACCACGGGACCGGCCGCAAGCCGCGCCACGATCCGCGGGATCCTGAGCGGCGGCTTGGCGCCCAACGCCTCCGCATAGATCGGCAGCCATTCCCGGAGCGCCATCGGCTCGTCGTCCACGACGTTGAGGATCCCTGTCGCGGTCCGCTCGATCGCGGCAACCGTCGCCGCTGCCGCGTCGCTCGTGTGGACGAAGGAATAGATGCCCTTGGCCGACCCGATCAAGGGGTAGCGCCTCCTCAGCACCTCGCCGGCGATGAATCCGTCGCGGGCGAAGTAGGTGCCCGCTCCGTACAGCCAGCCGTAGCGGAGGACCGTTCCGTCCAGACCGCGCGTCGAGGTGACCTGCTGCTCGAGCGAGGCGACGGCCTGGACCGCCTTGCCAAAGGGCGCCGGCGCGTCGATCGCCAGCGGCGCATCCTCGCCTTTGACGGCGTTCCCGTCCGGGCGGTAGGCGAAGGCGATGCTCTGAGCGATTATCCGCTCGACCCCTGCATCGAGCGCGGCCGCGATGAGATTCGCCGTCCCTTCGCGGCGGAGGCGGTCGGTCGCCGCGTAGATCTCGGGCTTCCGGAGGTCGGGAACCCTTGGCAGAGCCGTGAGCTGGTGGACGAGCACATCCGGCTTGGCCCGCGCGACGACCTCCGCTGTCGCAGCCTGATCGAGAGCGTCCATCGCCGCCGGAGTCGCCCCGAGGCGCGTCAGCTCGCTCGCTCGCTCGAGCGTCCGCGACGTTCCCGTGACTTCGTGGCGCGCAGCAACGAGGAGCGGAACGAGCTCTCGGCCGATGGCTCCGGTTGCGCCGGCGATCAGGATCCGCATCGGACGCGGATCGGCCTAGCCGGCTCGGCCGTAGACATCGAGGATTGCGTCGATGACCAGGTCGGGGTCTTCCTCTTCCACCGCGTGTCCTGTCTCGACGACCGTCTGCTCGGCGCTCGGGCTCAGGACAAGCCAGCCCTTCTGATCAGCGACGTTTGTCTTCATCGCAGCCTTCTCCTCTTCAAACTCTGCAGCGGCTATCTCGGACTTCGAGTAGTCCGCCGAGATGATGGTGACCGGGATATCGCCGACCTCCTCACGCGCGGCCCAAGCGTCCTTCTCGATCTGAAGGTAGTCGCGCTGCTCGATGTTCTCCGGGCTGTCTGGATCCGTGATGCGGACGATCTCCTTCGGCGCGTCCACGAACGGAGCCGGAACCTCGACGAAGACCATCCCCGCCACTTCGTCGGGGTGCGCGACCGCGTACCCGGCCGTGAGGAATCCGCCGCCTGAGGTACCGACGAGCACGTACGGAGGCTCGATCTCCGCGGCCTCGAACAGCGCCTCGAGATCCGCGACGTAGTCGTCCAGCTGGAGAGGCCCTTCGGCCGGATCGCTCGCGCCGAGATTCGCCCGGTCATACACGCACGTCCGGGTTTCCTCGGCCAACCGCTCCTCGGCGAATGCGTAGGAGGCGCTGGTGTCCCCGTCGCCACCCTCCATGACGATGGTCGGCGACCCCTCTCCGGTACAGCGGACGAATAGCCCTCGGTCTCCGTCGACGTCGACGACCAGCCCCGGGTCCTCGATCGTGTCTTCGCCCGAACCCGAAGAGGCGCCGGCGTCGCTCGTGGTCGGCGAGTCATCACCACCGCACGCGACGAGAGCAAGGGCCACCAAGATCAGGAGTAGCTGAGCGGGGCGTCGAGCAGTCATGTATCCCCTCCGAGAGTGGTTGTACCGGTTCCCACTCTCCCACGGACCGCCTCCACGGGGATGTGTTGTTCATCACTCAGACGCGCAGCTTGTAGCCCCGCCTGAACAGGCTCAGGTTGAGCGCGAAGAGCGCCAGCGTCGCGAGCGAGAGAAGGAGCAGCGATAGGGCGATGTTGGTCTCCTCGTAGCCGAGGAAGCCGTACCGGATGAGCCCGATCATGTAGTAGATCGGGTTGAACTGCGTGAGGGTCTCGAACGGCTCGGGCAGGAGCGAAGCGGAGTAGAAGACCCCGCCCAGGAAGATCAGGGGCTGAAGCACGAACGTCTGCGCGAAGGAGACGTCGTCGAACTGCTCGGCGCGCACGCCGACCAGGACTCCGAGCTGGGCGAAGAAGAACCCAGTCAGGAACAGGCCGGGGATCAGGACGAAGGGCTCGGACACCGGCAGGTCAACCAGGAAGGAGGCGGCCGTGAACGTCAGGACCGCAACGAGCATCCCGCGCAGGAAGCCCCCGGCCGTGAATGCCAGGAGCAGCTCGGTCGGCGAGGCCGGCGACGAGAGCTGGTCGTCGATCGCCCGCTGGAACTTCTGCTGGAGGATCGACGACGAGTTGTTCGAGAACGCGTTGATCGCCCAGGCCATCATGATCAGGCCCGGAATCACGAAGATGACGTAGTCGAAGCCGTGGAGGGTGTTGATCCGGGTACCGAGCGCGGCGCCGAAGACGGAGATGTAGAGAAACGTCTCCAGGAGAGGCGCCCCCACCGTCTGGCGCTTGATCTTCATAAAGCGGCTGACCTCGCGGCGGATCAGCGTCGCGAGGCGGATCTGCGCGGCGCTCATACGACCTCTTCGACCCTGGCGCGCGAGAGCTCCTTGCGACCGACCAGCTCCAGGTATGCATCTTCGAGGCTCGAGACCCCGTAGCGCGAGGACAGCTCCCCGCTGGTGCCCTGCGCGACGATCTCACCCTGGTTGATGAACGCGATCCGGTCGCACAGCTGATCCGCCTCCTCCAGATAGTGCGTCGTCAGCAGGATCGTCGTCCCCTCCTGGTTCACCTGTTGGACGTAGTGCCATAGCTCCAGGCGAAGCTCCACGTCAACTCCCGCCGTGGGCTCGTCCAGGATCAGGAGCCTTGGCCTGTGCATGAGCGCCCGGGCCAGGATGAGCCTGCGCTTCATCCCTCCCGAGAGGGTGCGGGTCCGCTCGTCGCGCTTCTCGGTCAGCGAAAAGGTCTCGAGCAACTCCTTCGTCCGCTCACGGCGCTCGCGCTTCGGCATCCCGAAGTAGCCGCCGTGGAAATCAAGAGACTCCTCGACCGTCAGGAAGAAATCGAGGTTCAGTTCCTGGGGAGCGAGCCCAACCGCGACGCGCGCTTCGCTGTAGTCGTGGACGGCGTCATGGCCGAAGATCAGGATCTCGCCCGACGTCGGGGTGGCGAGCCCCGTCGAGCAATGGATCAGGGTGGATTTCCCGGCCCCGTTCGGGCCCAGGAGGCCGAACAACGCGCCCTCGGGAATCTCCAGGTCGACGTCCCGCAGGGCCTCTACGCCGGTCGGATATCGCTTGGTAAGTCCTTTGATGTCGAGGGCGTGCAAGAGGCGATTGAGCGTACGGAGTCACCTCGCAATCCTTCCGGACGCGCCTAGCCGTGCTCGGGCGCGCACGGCCCGGGCAAACGCCCGAGATCGCCCGGCAGCTCGCAGAAGCCGCCCGCAAGCGTCACGCCGGAGAGATAGAGGGCTGCAGTCTCCCGGCACAGCCCTCGCTGCCACCACGCCTCCATTCCGCACGCTTGGACCATGTCTCTGGCAAAGACCGCGTCGATCCGCCGTTTGTATTCGTGGAAGAGGCCGAGCCGCTTTGCGTTGCGATAACCGAAGTCGTGGCGCTCGCACGCTTCGCGGAAGTGGAACCACGGCTTCTCCGAGCCGAACACCGGCGCCGAGCAGCCATCGTCGGAGTAGTCCATGCGCGGGTCATGATCCGGTGAGTCCTTGACGGCCTGGAACTCGGCGAGGCTTCCGTCGAGACTCGCGTCGAGTAGCTCCTGCTTCGTCGCGACCACGGCTCCGCCCGTCGCGCAGTCCGCGCCGACCGCCCGGCATAGGGCGCCCTGGATCGAGGTCGCGATCCCTGGCCCCAGACCGACGGCGGCGACGCTCGCGGCGAGGAGCGCGACTAGAAGGATCAGACCGGCGTACTCCGGGCTCGCCTGGCCGGTCTGTCCCGTTCCGGGCCGCATCGCCCGACCGTAGGTCCGGTCCCGTCACGGGTGGGTGACGTCGAGAGACGTCTTCGCGGTGATCCCGTGCCTTCTTGCTCCGCGGAGCCCGGCTGGGCGCCTGGTCGTCTGTGCTCAGGCCCTGGGTCCGCCCGGCGGGATCGCGCGAAGGGCCTTCCACCAGCCCCAGAGGCCCGAGTGGCGCGCGAGCTCCCAGCGGAAGGCGCGCCGCTCCGAGGGGCCCGGGCGCCGCTTGCGCCGGCGCCCGTAGCGACTGTCCCGCAGTCCCCCCGCGTAGCGTGCGGCGTCGGGGCCCACGGCATTGCGCAAACGGCTCTGGATGGCCGTGAGGGTTGTCCCCGGCGACGTCTCGTGGCCAGTCGCGCGAAGCGCGTCGCAAAGCTCGCGCAGCTGCAACTGGGCGCCCTCGGGCGAGCGCAGGCGGCGTCGCCGGCGAACCACGATGCCCGTCGCCGTGGCCACCACGACGAGGAACGCGAGCAAAGGGAGGGGCGAGCCCTCGTCGCCGACGGCGTCTCCGCTGCCGGCAAGCTCTTGGCTGCGCAGGCCCCGGCGCGGTTCGGCGCCGTTGGCAAACGCCAGGCCGAGCTCGAGGTCGAGCGCGGACGTCCCGCTCGCGGATCCCGGCGCCGAAACGTTCGTCTGAGCGGGCGCCTCGCCAGGCGTTGGATCGACCGTGACCCAGCCGATCCCCGGATATAGGACCTCCACCCAGGAGTGCGCGTCGGTGTCGCTCACCGAGTACGAGTCCTCCCCCTGCGACGTGCCAGGCGCGAAGCCTGACGCGACGCGAGCGGGGATTCCGATCATGCGGAGCATCAGCGCCATGGCGCCCGAGAACTGCTGGCAATAGCCCGCACGCTCTTGGAGGAGAAACGCGGGCAGCGGGTCCGGAGAGCGCGGGACGTCCTGGTCGTATGAATACTCCGAGATGAGGAACCGCTGGATCCGCGTGACCGCCGCGTAATCGGTGCGCGCTCCCCCGACGACTCGTCGTGTCAACCGGAGCACTCGCTTGTACGGCGTGCCGCGCACGACGCTCTCGATGGGCTCCTCCCCTTCCACGACGTCCTTCTCGCTTGGCGAGCGGCGGACTCCCGTTGGCGGCGTCACCGCGTATCCCCCTGCTGCGGGCCGCCCGATCAGCTTCTCGGCGGCGGAGAGGTGCTGCGGGATCAAGAGGGACGTGTAGCGCTCTGCGCCGTCCGGGTGGGCGCCCCTGGCCCTGCGAAGCTGGCGCGGCGTGGGGTCGGGCACGTAGGCCTGGACCGAGTACGTGGTGCCGGCCGGGATCTCGAACGCGTCCGCTGTGGCGGTTCCGTCGCCCGAAGCATCTCCGATGTCCAAGCCCGACACCGCCGGGATCGTGCCGGACGTCACCGCGAGGCGCGAGCGCAGGCCGGTGAACTCGACCTCGAAGCTGCGAACCCACCCCGGGTGTGCCTCGACGAGCTCGGGCGAGGCGCCCGCGAGCTCATATTCAGGCGTGACCTCGCCGAACCCGTCGCTCGCTCGGGACCACGCATTCCCGTCGAACTCGTCCAGAACGTAGGTCTTCCAATAGAGGGGACTATCGGAAGTCGCGACAAACACCTCCGTGCCCTCCTGCGGCCAGTCCAGATCGCCGTAGGTGTGGTTCCAGTTGAAGTTGATGCGCGTTTCAGAGCCGAAGATGCGCCAGTCCGCATAGGAGATCAGTGGATCGGAGGCGTCCACGCGTGACGCCAGCGAAAAGCCGACGGCGACGGCGAGGAGGGCCGTCGCGGCCCCGGCGGCGGCACGTGAGAGCCGAAGCCGCGGCAGCCAGAGGACCGTGGCGAGGAAGGCGAAGAGGAAGGCTCCCCGCGTCAACTCCGAGCTGGGCGCCTCCCATGTGACCGAGCTTCCGTAAAGGAGGATCAGGAGGCCGATGCCCAGCACCTGTCCGCCGCGGCCCTTGCCTCCCGGCCAGAACGCCGCGAGCATCGCCAGCGAGACTGCCAAGGGCACGGCGGCAAGGATCCCGATCCGGGTCCAGGTGTCCGCGCCGTTGTAGGGCGTGTCGATCTGGCTCACGCCTTCGAGGCCGCGTGCGAGCTGGGCTTCCAGGTGGCCCCAGCCGCCTGGGACCAGCGACGAAAGAGGAATCCCGATCGCGACCAGGCCACCGATGAGCATGGCGAGGAAGGCCGCGAGGGTTCCGGCCGCGGCGTACGGGCGCTCGCGGTCTCGCAGCATGAGCAGCGCGCCCGCTCCCGCCGCCCCGATCGCCACGCAGGCGATCCATCGCCATGCCGCCGAGCCCTCGACGAGCAGGAACCAGTGATGGGAAGCGAACGCGGCGAGCGCCGTGAACGCCGCCAGGCGACGCAGGTCCGCGCTCATGCGGCCACCCGCGCCCGCGCCCGCGAACCCGAGGGCACTCCTGAGCACCCCGCAACCTCGAAGGCTACGGCTCCACTTGGCGCAAAGGCGCTGACGAGGTAGTGGCGGCCCGGACCGAGGCTTCGCGGCAGCCCGATCTCACCCGGCGCACGCGCGGTCACCCAGAAGACGCTGCCCCGAAGGCCGGAAGCGCGGCTGGGCAGCCGGGTTGGCGCGCCAGGGCCCACCACCGCAAAGCGCGAATGGAGCGCGGGCCAACTGCGCAGCCGCGAATCGAGCAGCGCCGGGCCGTGGCTTCCGGGTAGGAGAACCGCACAGCCCGTGCGCGGCGCGAGGTGGACGCACAGCGACGCGGCCGCCCGCACGGCCCGGTCCAAGGCTTCTTCGGAGGCGGGATGCTCTGCGTCCAGTGCTACCAGCGGAGTCGATTCGGCGCCCGCGACGATTCGACGCTCGTGCATGTCGCCGCTGCGTGCGACCGCGGGCCAATGGATGCGGGAGGCGGGACTGCCGTGGCGATAAGGCCGGAGGCCGTCGACCTCGAACTCGACCGCTCGCGCCTCCCGGATCGACGCTGCCCCCTCCTCTCCCGCTGTCGCCGCGCCGGCCCCTTCGCCGTCGACCGACGCAGGCCCGATCACATCCACCGCTTCGATCCGAGGCAGGACAAGAAGCTCGCCTCCGGCCGGGGCCCTGAGCTCTCTGGAGCGGAGGCCGAGGGGGTCGCGAATCTCCCAAACAGAGCCCCTGAGGACGTGGCGGCCCCGGCGCGGCATGCGGACCTCGATCTCGACTCGGGACGGCCCGAACGGGCCGGTCCTTCTGGGCTCGGCCAGGAGCGGGTCGCGCACCTCTCCACCCGGAGGGGGGACGATCCCGCGCTCGAGCCTCAAGAGGAGCGGGTATGCATCGCCCTCGACGATCCGGCTCGGGCCCTGTCCGGACTCGATGGAAGCCCCCCTGACGGAGAGCTCGACCCAAGCCACGGCAATGATGGCGGTCGCCGCGAGGGCGAAGCCCGGGACGATCAGCGACGGCGATCCGAAGGCGACACCGGCCAGCGCGAGCGCCGCACCGAAGGCAGCTGTCCCACCGGCCGAGCGCATCGCGCTACGCCGTGAGCGCTCTGAGAGGGATGTGGCCCCTCACGGTCATAGCGCCGGGACGCGCTCGAGCGCTTCAGACACGACTTCGGTCGCGTTACCCGAGATGGCGCCCGGGGCGAGAGCCAGCCGGTGCGCAAGCACCGCCGGCGCGAGAGCCTGGACGTCGTCGGGCAGCGCATGGTCCCGGCCTTCCACGGCAGCCAGCGCCTTTGCCGCGCGAAAGAGCATGAGCCCCGCGCGGGGGCTGGCTCCCAACTCCACTCGGGAGTCGTTGCGGGTCGCCTCGCAGACCGCGACCACATAGCGTCGCAGCGCCTCGGAGGCGTGGATGGCGGTCACGCCGCGCTGGGCGGCGGAGACCATCGCGACGTCGGTAACCGGCTCGAGGTCCTGGACGCGGTCATGTGCGGCGTGCTCGTCGAGCATCGCCGCCTCCGAGTCGGCGGACGGGTATCCCATCGAGACTCGCACCATAAAACGATCGAGCTGAGCCTCGGGAAGGGGGTACGTCCCCTCGTACTCGCTCGGGTTCTGAGTGGCGAGCACGACGAAGGGGCGCGCCAGCTCGTGCGGGTGGCCGTCGACCGTGACGCGGCGCTCCTGCATGCACTCCAGAAGCCCGGACTGCGTCTTGGGCGACGTCCGGTTGATCTCGTCGACCAGGACGACGTTCGCGAAGACGGGGCCAGGGTGGAACTCGAAGCGCTGCTCGCGCTGGTTGAAGACATTCGTGCCGACCACGTCGGAAGGCAGGAGGTCGGCAGTGCACTGCACCCGGGCGTACTCCGCCTCGAGGGACCGCGCGAGCGAGCGAGCGAGCGCCGTCTTGCCGACGCCGGGATGGTCCTCGATCAGCACGTGGCCTTCGGCCAGGAGGGCGACGATCAGGTCGCGGACGACCTCATCCGAAACCTTGACGGCCCTGCGGATGTTCTGGGTCAGCGCGCCGCCCAGTTCTGCGATTCCAATCGGATCGAGGTCAGGCGTTTCCGACATCCCAATGGATGCTACGGACGCACGCAAGTTCATGGTGGAAAGAGGAGAGTGGGCGGGCTAGCCGCAGATCCGCGCCCGGGGGGATCAAACGGCGCCCAGCTCTCCGAGGGTGCGCCCCGGTCGCTCGGCCCGGCGGGCGGCAGAAGCCCGCGATGCCGGCGGCGGTTGGCTGGCCGCAAGTCGCAAGGTAGGCCCAGGCTCGGACGTCCCTTTGCGCGGATGAGCCGAAAACGGCAAAGAAAAAGCGGCCCAGTGGTGACCTCGCAATGCCTGCCTCACTCGTAGCCTTCAAGTGACGAAGCTTCGCGTGTCTCCTTCGAAAGTGACTCCACCTTGGCTTTGGTGGCTCGTTCTCTCTCCCGGACCGCACGATGGAACCTAGACACAGATTTCCCGGTCGTCAAGGGGGTCGGAGACGTCCAACCCGCAATTTGGGAGAAAACGGGCGCGAAGAGGCACGTTCAGCGGCCTGCGGGTACCGGCGCGCGGCGCGAAGTTTCGATCTAGCCTTCCCCCGGTGAGGATTCGGGCGTGGGGCATGGCGGTGGCGATTGCCGCGATCGGGATGGCTTCGGCGGCGCCCGCCGAAGCGACCGCGAAGCCGATCAAGGCAAAGGTGGTGCGCACGGAGTACGGCATTCCGCACATCACGGCCAAGAACATCCGCAGCCTCGCCGCGGGTTACGCATACGCCTTCGCCGAGGACAACCTCTGCACCATCGCGTCCGAGTACGTGACGGTGAACGGCAAGCGCTCCAGGTTCTTCGGGCCCGACGAGAACTGGACCTTCTCGGGCAACGGGACGACCTACGAGAACATCGACGCCGACGTCTACTTCAGCTGGGTCAAGCAGCAGGGGATCGTCGAGGAGTTGGTGAAGCAGCCGGCTCCGATCGGCCCGAAGCGCGGGGTGAAGAAGGGCGTCGCCGGCTACGTCAAGGGCTACAACGCCTACCTGAGAAGGACCGGCGTGGACAACCTTCCCGACCCGCGTTGCGCGGGCGCGGACTGGGTCCGCCCGATCAGGAAGATCGACGTCTATCGCCGCTTCTTCCAGCTCGGCATCCTCGCGTCGTCCGGCGCCGCGATCACGGGCATCGCGACCGCCGAGCCGGTGGGCGCTGCCGAGGCGGCCGAGCAGCAAGCCGTCCAGGACGAGATGCTCGCGGACGGGAGCGCCTTGTCGAAGCTCCAGCCCCAGGTCGGCTCGAACGCATACGCCTTCGGCAAGGAGGCGACCGAGAACGGGCGCGGCCTCGTCTACGGCAACCCCCACTTCCCCTGGGACGGCTCTGAGCGCCTTTACCAGACGCACCTGAAGATCCCCGGCAAGGTGGATGTCGCGGGCGCGTCGCTCTACGGGGTGCCGCTGGTCCTGATCGGGCACACGCGCGGGCTCGCCTGGTCGCACACGGTGGCCACGGCCTGGCGCTTCACGCCGTTCAAGCTGACGCTCGGCGAGGACCCCCACACCTACCTCGTCGACGGAGAAGTCAAGGACATGGAGGAGACCGAGGTGACCGTCAAGGCCCTCGCCGACGGCGGCGGGCTCGAGGACGTCACGCGCTCGATCTACTCCACCGAGTACGGCCCGATGCTGACGAGCCTCGTCGGGATCCCACTGCCGTGGGGCGCCGGCAACGGCTTCGCCCTGGCGGACGTGAACGCCACCAACTTCCGCTACCTCAACCACTTCCTGGCGAACAACCGGGCCCAGACGGTGCGCCAGTACGACCGGGTCCAGCGCCGCTACCAGGGCATCCCCTGGGTGAACTCGATCGCTGCCGACAAGAGGGGCGAGGCCTACTACTCGATGCAGGGCGCCATCCCCTACGTCAACGACGCCAAGTCGACCGAATGCAACGTGGCCGCGCCGACGTTCGAAGTCCTCGGGCTGCCGATCCTGGACGGATCCCGGTCCGCGTGCAATTGGGAGTCGTCCGACGAGGCGACCGCCCCCGGAACCTTCCCGCCCGACGAGGTCCCCACCCTCTTCCGCGACGACTACGTCCACAACGGCAACGACTCCCACTGGCTCTCGAACCCGGAGGAGCCGCTCACCGGGTACGACCGGATCATCGGGATCGAGGAAGCCGAGCGCACCTACCGCACCCGGATCGGGCTGCTCCAGATCTCAGAGCGCCTGGCCGGAACGGACGGGCTGCCCGGCGACAGGTTCGACCAGCGCTCCGTCGAGCAGGTCGCGATGGGGAACCGCCAGTACCTGGGCGAGCTCTGGCGCGACGACCTGGTGACTCTGTGCGAGACGGCGCCCGGGGGGATGCTCCTCGGGTCTGGCGGCCCGGTGGACGTCTCCGGGGCCTGCGAGCCGCTGGCGAACTGGAACCTCCGCGACAACCTGGGCTCGAACGGAGCGGTCCTGTTCCGCCGCTTCGCCACCCGCGTCCTCGACAACTTCCAGTGCCTGCCCACGGGCCTTCAGGGCGCGACCTGCCCGGGCGCGGAGCTTCTGTTCACTCAACCGCTCTTCTCGGCGTCCGACGCGGTCAACACCCCCGGTGGAGGCCTCAACATCGTGAACCCGCTGGTCGGGATCGCCCTGGCGGATGCAGTCACGGACCTGAACTCCGCCGGCCTTCCCTTGGATTCCCCGCTCCTGGGCGTCCAGTCCGACGCGCGGGGCGGCGAGACGATCCCCATCCACGGCGGCCCCGGTGGGCTGGGCGTCTTCAACGCGATCTCGGCGCCGTGGCAGCCCGATAACGGGGGCTACCCGAACATCCCTCATGGCGGCAGCTTCATCATGGCCACGGAGTTCACGGGCGGGAAGTGCCCCGTGCGTGCCGACACATTCGTGACCTACGGGCAGTCCGAGAACCAGGACTCGCCGCACTCGAGCGACTACACGAAGGCGTACTCGGCGAAGGACTGGCATGACGCCCCGTTCTGCGCGGGCGACGTCCGCCGCCAGGCGCTCGAGATGATGCGCGTACGCATCGGCAAGCGCCGCTAGAGCATCCTCACCGGCAGACCGGCCGCGGCGACCGGAGCTGTGGCCCGCAACCGCCAATACGATTCGGCCTATGCGCATCACCGAGGCACTCGAGGGGCCCGAGCCCGTCTTCTCGTTCGAATTCTTTCCGCCGAAGACGCCCGAGGGCCTCGAGCAGCTCTTCGGAGCGGTCGACACGCTGCGGCCGCTGGAGCCCGACTACGTGTCGGTGACCTACGGCGCCGGGGGCGCGACTCGCGACGGGACCGTCGAGATCTCGAAGCGAATCAAGGCCGAGCACGAGATCGAGACGATGGCTCACCTCAGCTGCGTCGGGGAGACCCGCGAGGGCCTGACGGCCATCCTCGACCGCTTCGCCGAGGCGGGCGTCGAGAACGTCCTGGCCCTTCGCGGCGACCCTCCCCGCGGCGAGAGCGTGTTCGCTGCAACCGAAGGCGGCCTTTCGAGCGCGGCCGAGCTGACGGAGTTCATCACCTCGAATTGGGACTTCACGGTCGGTGGCGCGTGCTTTCCCGAGGTGCACCCCGAGGCGGCAAGCCTGGAGGACGACCTCACATACCTGAAGACCAAGGTGGATGCCGGGGCGAGCTTCCTGATCACACAGCTCTTCTTCGACAACGAGGTCTACTGGCGCTTCGTGGCGGCGGCTCGCGACCGCGGCATCGACGTGCCGATCATCCCGGGCGTGATCCCGATCGCAAGCTACGCCCAGGTCGCTCGCATCTGCTCGCTCTGCGACGCATCGATCCCCGCCGAGCTGGACTCGGCCCTGAGCGCCATGGGAGGCGACCTCGAGGCCGAGTCGCTCCTGGGCGTCGCCTATGCGTCGCGCCAGTGCGAGGAGCTCTTGGCCGGCGGCGCGCCTGGCATTCACTTCTATGCGCTAAACCGGGCGCCGGGGACGCGCGCGGTGCTGAGCGCGCTGCGCGCCTCGCGGCCCTGGGAGCGCCTGCGCGAGCGAGTGAGCGAGACATGACGCAGGGCGCCGACGGCACCTTCGAGTGGAGGGGCTACAACCTCGCGTACTCGGACTATGGCTCGGGCGACCAGGTCCTGGTCCTGATGCATGGGCTCCTGATGAACCGGCACATGTTCGATCGCATGGCTCCCGAGATCGCCTCGCGCGGGTTCCGCGTGATCACCATCGACACGCTCGGCCATGGTGCCTCGGACCGTCCGGAGGACATGCGCCTCTACAACATGCCCGCCTTCGGCGATCAGATCGCCGCCCTGATCGACCACCTGGAGCTGGACCGCCCAGTCGTCGGCGGCACGTCGCTCGGCGCCAATGCCGCGCTCGAGTTCGGCGTTGCCCACGCCGGCAAGTCCCGGGGGCTCCTGGTCGAGATGCCCGTCCTGGACAACGCGCTCCTGGGCGCGGCGCTTGCCTTCACCCCCGTGCTCCTGGGGCTCCGCTTCGGCCAGCCGCTGCTGAAGCCCCTCTCGGCCGTGCTTCGCAACGTCCCGCGGACCAGCCTCCTCGTGGACGTCGGCCTCGACTGGCTCCGGCAGGATCCGCGCCCGTCGCGCGCCGTGCTGGAGGGAATCCTCTTCCACCGGACGGCCCCGCCGCACGAAGAGCGAGTCCGGATCGCCGAGCCCGCGCTGGTGATCGGCCACCCCTCGGATCCGCTCCATCCGTTCTCCGACGCGGGGATGCTGGTCTCAGAGATGGAGAATGCCCGCCTGGTCGACGCGAACTCGATCCTGGAGTGGCGCCTCTCGCCGGGGCGCCTGGACGACATCCTCGAAGGATTCCTCCGCGAGGCTTATGCGCCGGAGACGGCCCCGTCGCCCACCAACCGCTCGCTAGCCTAAAACCTTCCTGATGAGCGGTCGAAAGGAAGAGCGGGAACGGCTGCGCGAAGAGCGCCTGGCTGCCCAGCGGGCGGCGCAGAGCTCCGACAAGCGGCGGCTCTACCTCGGCTACGCGGTGGCCGGGGTGCTCGTGGCAGCCATCCTGGCCGGGCTCGTCGTGGTCATCGCGGGCGGCGACAGCGGCGACGAGACCGGGGTCGACTCGGAGGGGAACGCGTTCCCAGAGCTCGCCTTCATCAACGAGGAGATCGGAGTCGTCCCCGACGGTCTCGAAGTCGACGGCCGCGAGGGCACCGAGCCGCCGCCTCAGGAGAATGCCGTCCTCGAGGACGCAGCGGAAGCAGCCGGCTGCGAACTTCAGCTCGACCTCGAAGACGAGGGCAACACGCACCTGAACGACCCTGACGTGCCGAACGTCAAATACAAGACCGACCCGCCCACTTCGGGTGACCACTTCGGCTCCGGCAGCGAAACCGCGTCCGGAGCCCTTGCCGACGGGGCCTACGCCGAATTCCCGCCGGTCGGCCGCTTCGTGCACTCGATGGAGCACGGTCGCGTGATCATCCACTATTCCCCCGACCTCCCAGAGGAGGACCAGCTCGCGATCAAGGGCGTCTTCGACGAGTCTCCCTCGGGCGTGATCATGGTCCCGAACCCGGAGATGGACTCAGAAGTCGCCGTGGCCGCGTGGACGCAGCTCGTGACGTGCGATTCGTACGAAGGGCTTCCCACCCTTGACGTCATCCGCTCCTTCCGCGACATCTATCGCGGCCAGGGCCCCGAGTACTTCCCGCTGAACGTTTAGCTGCAGCAAATCAAGGGGTTTGCAACCCTTGTTGGAAGGAACCGTGATGGGACTGAGCAGAGCCAGGCCGCGTTGGCAGGCGCGGATCGCAGCCCTGGTGGGTGGCGCTGCGTTGCTGTTTCCGGCGGCCGCGGACGCCGAGCCACCCGCGGGATTCGACTTCGAGCAGCGCCTCGGCTCCGCCGAGCGCAGCGCCCGGTCGGCTGAGCACGGCTTTCGCAGCGAGGTGCTCGAAGCCCCGGCGCGCTTCGACCTCGCGGGTCTTCAGCGCGAGCCGCGGGAGGCGGAGTTGCGCGCCCGCGTCGAGGGAGGCGCCTGGACCGACTGGACCGAGAGCGCGAACGGCGACCCAGTCTGGTTCGGTGGCATGGACGAGCTTCAGGTCCGCACCCACGGGTGGGAGCCCCAGGGGAAGGTCCACTACGTCAGCGTGAGCGATGCGACCACGCAGCCCGCAGCCCGCGCGGGTGGAGGGGGAATGCCGAACGTCATCTCGCGCGGCCAGTGGGGAGCGAACAAGGAGCAGGGAGGCTGCAAGCCGCGCGAGGGAGCCGAGTACGGCAAGGTCAAGGCCGCGAGCGTCCATCACACCGTCTCGGCCGTCCGCTACTCGGAGTCGGAGGCGAAGAGCATGATCCTGGGGATCTGCCGGTTCCACCGCAACTCGAACGGCTGGAACGACATCGGCTACAACGCGCTGGTCGACCGCTTCGGCAACATCTACGCCGGCCGTGACGGAGGCCTCAGCCGCCCCGTGATCGGCGCGCAGGCCCAGGGCTTCAACTCGCAGACGACGGGCGTCGCCGTCCTGGGCACCCATACGGACAAGCCGATCAGGAAGGCGACCATGCGCGGCCTCACGAAGTGGCTCGCGTGGAAGCTTCCGGAGCACGGCAGTGACGCCACCGGGAAGGTCCGCATGAAGTCGGCCGGCGGGGAGACGGCCCGCTACCCGGCGGGAGAGAGGATCCGCACGCTCAGGATCATCGGCCACCGGGTGACCAACTTCACCGAGTGCCCGGGCAATGCCCTGGCCGATCAGCTCCCGAAGCTGCGCAGGAGGGTGATCGACAAGATCGGCGGCGGAGGAGGGGGCGGAGACGGCGGTGGAGGCGGCGCCGGCTAGCGCGTTCCCTCGACCGCGTCCCAGGTCTTCGCGGGACCGCGGCGAATGCGGTCGAAGAGGCCCGCCGCGATCGACGCGGTGACGGTCACGTAGTAGGCGGCAACACGGAACGGGAGCAAGGGGATGACGCGCGCCAGCGCCGCCGCGGCGAGGACGGCGCCCTGCGCGGCCAGGGTGAACGCGTAGATGGCGCCCTCGCCCAGAAGGGCGACGTTCGTGCCGAGCGCGACCAGGTGGAGAAACGGCGTCGCGTACCGGATTGCCCGGTGGCTGAGGATCTCGTAGGCATACGTTGCCCCGTAGCCGCGCGGAGACAGGATCCCGTCGTTCAGCAGGATCCCCCAGGCGCGGTTCATCATCCGGCGCTTGCGCTGCCACTCGCCGCCCAGGGTCGGAGCCGCCTGCTCCTCCGCCCGCGCGGCGGGCTCGTAGATGGCCCGCTTGCCGGCCTTGACCGTCAGGTAGGGCAAGCACAGGTCGTGACTGCGATCCGAGGGCATCACGATGTAGGAGTCGCGGCGAACCGCGTAGATCGCGCCGTTGCCGGCCGTGACGCTGCCGAGGCTCGACTCCATCGAGCGCACGGCCATCTCGTAGCGCCAGTACGCCCCCTCCTGGTTCTCGCCGTCGGCTCCACTCAGGCGGAGCTGCCCGCACACGTAGCCCACGTCCGGGTCGGCGAGCGCTGCCGCCAGCACCGAGACGGCGTCCGGGTCCCAGACCGAGTTCGCGTCGGAGAAGGCGAGGATCTCGCCGTTCGCCTCGGCGACCGCCGCGTTCTGCGCCTCGACCTTGCCTTGCCGCGGAAGCTCGAGCACGAGGTCCGCTCCGGCCGCCCGGGCCAGCTCAGCCGTTTTGTCGTCGGATCCGTCGGAGGCGACGATCACCTCGAGCCGCTCGCGCGGGAAGTCTGAGGAGAGCGCGTTCCGGACGCGCTGCGCGATCACGGCCTCCTCGTTGTGAGCGGCGATGATCAGGGAGACGGATGGGGCCTCCGGGGTCGCGGGAGAACTCGAGCCACGGCGCCGCAGTCGCACGAGCGCAGCAAGGGAGAGGGGATAGGTCACGTGCGTGTGCACGATCAGGGCGGCGCTGGCCCAGAAGGCGATCGCTACCGCCGTCATGACGCCGTGAGCCGCTCGTAGAGGGCAATCGTCCGCACGGCGATCGCATCCCAGGAATATGGGCCGTCCGCCGCGGCCCGCGCAGCCGCTTCCAGGCGGACGCGCTCGCCCGGGTCGGATAGGACCGTCCCGAGCGCCTCTGCAAGCGCCGAGTGGTCGCCCGGCGGAACCAGCCGGATCGTCTCCCCCTCCCCCGCCTCGGCCACTTCTCCGAACCCGCCGACCTCGGTCGCCACGATGGCTTTGCCGAAGGCGAGGGCCGTGTACAGGACCCCGGACTGCTCTGCGTCGAGGTACGGGAGGACGACGACGTCAGCGCGACGCATCAGCGCGGGCACCTCGGAGTCCGAGACGAAGCGGTCGACGAAGCGCACTCTGCGGCCGGCTGCGGCCGCCAGTTGCCTGAGCTCGTCCATGTCGACGCCGAGCGGGCGGCCGGCTATCCAGATCTCCGCGTCATCCCCCTGAAGCTCGGCGGCGGCTCGGAGGAGAACGTCGGCGCCCTTGTAGGGGCGGATCAGGCCGAATAAGAGGATCACGGGGCCATCCGCTCCCTCCAGCTCGGGGGGAAGCGGACGCTCCGGCAATCGCGTCAGATAGTCGAAGGCGCCATGCGGGATTACCTCGATCTTCTCGCGCGGCACCCCGGCCTTCGCGAGGCTGGCGGCGCCGTAGTGCGACAGCGCCACGACTGCATCCATCCGCTCGAGCGCCTTCAGGGAAGACCCGAGCCCCGCCGGCCCGCCCGTGCCGCTGGCTCGCAGGAAGCCGTGAGTCGTCCAGACCTTCGCCGGCGCGTCCGGCAGGAGATGAGCGTCGATCGCGGGCAGGGTCATCCACTGGTAATGGACGACGTCCGCGCCGGCTGCGCGGCGACGGGCCCGCAGCATGCTGGGCACATGCTCGGCGAGGCCAAGCGCCCTTCGACCCAGGCTGCCCGACGCCATCCTGCTCGAGCGTGGGTAGAACGACTCGTCCACCCGGTAGCCCTCGGGCTCGGCCACTTCGCCATGGACGAAGCTTGAAGTGACTAGCTCGACATCGGCTCCGGCACGGGCCAGCGCCGCGGCCAGAGCGCGGTCGAAAGGTGGCGTCTGGGCCGCTGGATCGACGATCTGGACGCGCATAGGGAACGATTGAAGCGTGGACCTCTCCTATTGCGTCGTGAACACCGCGGGCCGGGCGCATCTTATGCGTGGTCTCGCCGCCATCCGCAACACCCTGCCGGAAGGTGTGGACGCCGAGGTTCTGGTGCTCGACAACGCCTCGGGCGACGGGTCCGCCGAAGCCGTGCGCGAGTGGAACGACGGCCCCGAGGGGTTCGGCGAGCGGCTACGGCTGTTCGCGCTGGACCGCCGCCAGGGCAAGGCCGACAACGACGGCTTCCTAATCGCCGAGTCGCGCGGCGAATGGTGCCTGCTCCTCAACGAGGACTCGGAGCTTCGGCCCGGGGCCGTCGAGGCACTGCTCGCTGCCGTCAGGGACCGGCCACGGGTCGCGGTGGCCGGAGCGCAGCTCCTGGCGGGCGACGGCTCGCGCTCGGCCTGCGCCTGGCGCTTCCCGGGAGTGGGCACCGCGCTCGCCCAGGCGCTATTCCTCCACCGGATCTTCGTGACCCAGAGCGGCGGCAACGAGACTCGCATGGTCGACTGGGTCCAGTCGGCGGCCATGCTCGTCCGGCGCGAGGCCGCCGCCGAGGTCGGGTACTTCGACTCGGACTTCTTCGTCTACTCGGACGAGACCGACTTCCAAAGGCGCCTCCACGACGCGGGCTGGAAGGCTCTCTACGTGCCAAGCGCCGAGGCGGTCCACCACGAACAGCTCACCAACGACCGCGTGGCGGGCCGGCGCCGGCTGGTCGAGTTCCACCGCAACCGCGACCTCTATATGCGAAAGCACCATGGAACGGCGAGCGCAGCCGCCGTGCGGGTCCTCACCGCGTGGAGCTACGCGGTCCGCGCCCTGGTCGCTCTCGTCCTTCCGGGGCAGGACTCCGGGTGGTTCCGGCTCCACGCCCGGCTTGCGCTGAGGCCCGAGGGCGAAGGGATACGCGAGGCGGCTGACGAGTTCAACGCGCGGCTCGACCGCGAGGCGGCCACCGAGGCAGGTCCATGAGCGCCCCGACATCCGAGGTGCTCGCCGCCTGGGAGCTCGAGCGGTTGATGCATAAGGCGGTGGCGGAGCGCTTCGAGCGGACGCGGCACGGATTCGTATGCGCCAACCCTGAGCTGCCGTCTGTGTGGTCGGCGAGTCGCACGCAGGTCGAGCCGGGCGGGGAGGCCCCCAGCCTGGAGCAGCTTCGCGAGCAGACCGAGCGGCCTTCGGAGTGGTACCCGGTGCTTCGCCACCGGATGGCCTTCATACATCACACCGAGCCCAACCGCGAGGTCGCGTGGTCACTCGCCCGCGACGGCTGGGACGTGACGGAGCTCTGGCTCCTGATCTGCCGCGTGCCGCCCAAGGTGCCCGCGCTGGCCAAGCCGGTCGAGGGCGCTGCCATGCGCCGCCTCAAGGGGCGCCTCGGCGTCGAGCACGGGCTGCCGCCGGACAAGATCGCCCAGTTCGACCGCTACGACGAATTGCGCGCCCGCGCGGCGGCTCACTTCGCGTACGGGGGCTACGAGGCCGGGCGGCCCCTCTCGCTCGCCTCGATGTTCCTTCGCGGCGACATTGCCGCCCTCGAGGACGTCGCGACTCTCACCCGCGCACGCGGCCGGGGGCTCGGAAAGGCCGCGGTCCTCGGCGCGACCGCCGGCGCGCTCCGCCTCTCGGCCAGAGCCGTCTACCTCTTCGCCGTGCCGGAAGTGGCGAAGCGCTTCTACATGCCGATGGGCTACGAGCAGATCGGCGCGGCATGGGACTGCAAGAAGGATCCGGCCGGCCGGGAGCGGGACTACCGCTAGCCGCTCCCGCGATCGAGTCCCGCGCCGCCTGCTCGACAGCCGCCTCAGCCTGCGCCTCGCGATCGTCCACGTCGCGGGCAAGACGTCACCGTCACGCGCCCGCGCCAGCAGCGCGCCCAGCCGCTCGCGCTCCTCGTCGCTCAGGAACCTCGCCGCCCACAGGCCGAGGGGGTAGGCGGCGCAGATGGCCAGGGTCAGGGCGAAGCCATCCACCCCGTCGTCGGGTACCAGCGTGTCGCCGATCGCGATCAGGACCACCGCAAGGAAGACGGCAGTTGCCAGGCGCCGCCACTCATACGGGACCCAGAAGAGCCTGCGGACGATGACGTACATCAGCCCGACGACGATGGCGTAGGAGGCGAGCAGCGCGACGCCGGCGCCGAGGATCCCGTACTCGGGCACGAGCACGAGGTTGAGCGCAACGTTGACTACCACCGCGGTGGCCGTGGCCGGGAACGAGAGCTCGGTGCGACCCGTGCGGCCCAGGATCACGACCAGCACCAGGTAGAGGGCGTAAAGCGCCGTGCCCGCCGCGAGGGGGCCGACGACGTTCTGCGCCTCGAAGAAGCGCTCGTCGGCCAAGAGGCGGACCAGCCATGGCGCCAGGAGCCAGAGCCCCACCACCGCGAACGAGATCACCGCTACGAACCACGAGACGATCAACGCGTACGAGCGGCGCGCCTCTTCGTCGTCCGTGATCGAGTAGGCCAACGGCGGCCAGGCCAGATGGAAGCCCCGGACCAGAACCTGCATGCCGTTGGCGAACTTGACGGCGAGCGCGTACAGGCCTGCCTCCGCCAGTCCAGCCAGGCGGACGATGATGATCCGGTCGAGGAACGAGAGCGAATAGAGCGTCAGCTCCGCGGGCATCGTGGGCAGCCCGAAGCGCAGCATGCGGCGAAGGAGCGGCATCTCGAAGGTGAGGCCGAGCCGCCGGCGCTCGACCCACAGTCGCCCCGCCAGGAAGAAGACGCCGGTTCCGAAGCTGCCCAGGAGGATCGCCGACGCGCCCAGGTCGGTGCCGACCACGAGCACGACCGTGACGGGGATCGTCACCAATACCTGGGCGATCGTGTAGGTGAAGTAAAGGCGCGCGCGCTCGTCGAGGCGGAGCAGTGTGAGGACGTATTCCCAGAGCGTTAGGTGCCAAAGGCCCAGGATCGCCAGGCGGGCGAGGCCCGCGTCGCGCTCCTCCAGGAGGGCCTCTGAGATGTCGCCGGCGAACGGCAGCGCGATGAGCGCCGCGGCGGTCGTCGCCCAGAACAGCGAGGCGAACGCGGTCCGGACCACGGCCTCCGGCCGCTCGTCGGCGAGGTAGTAGAAGCGCAGGATGGCCTCGATCACGCCGAGCCTCACGATGATCGAGGCGGCGACGAGCGAGGCGAGCATGACCTCGGCCGCGCCGTAGTCGGCGGGGCTCAGGTACGCCGTGTAGATCGGCAGCAGGAAGAGCGCGATCAGCTTCGAGACGACGCTCGCCGCGGTGTAGGCGGCCCCCGTGGTCGCGAGCCTGCGCAGGTGGCCGAACATTACGTGAGCACCTTCAGGTGCGAAACAAGCATGTGCCGTTGAGTATCTGGACCCTTCGGGCGGGAAACAAGCATGTGTCGTTGGGTATCTGGATCCCTGCGAGCGGCGACATATGCCGTTTTCATCGGTTCATTCCCTCAAGGCGAACCCGAGCGCGAGCAGAGCCCACATTGCCGGATCGATGGCGAACCCCGCGTATCCGAGCGAGTGCACGAAGAGCACGGCGAACGCGGCCGCCACGCCGGCGCGGGCGTTGTTTCGCGACGGCCACGGGCGGAAGAAGAGAAGCCCGGACAGGCCGATCACCGCGAGGTACGGAATGAAGCCGATGAGGCCCTGCTCGGCAGCGACGGTGACCGGCTCCGTGTGGCTGACCGGGCGGCGGACCATGTCCACCTCGCGCCGGTAGGACGTCGCGAACGAGCCCGAGCCCTGGCCGGCGATCGGGGCGTCCTGAAACAGGTCTATGCCACCGGTGATCAGGTTCGTCCGGCCGCTCGAAGCCTCGGCGAGGTCGGCGCGGTCCTTGTCGACCGACTCGTCCGCGGACGGGCCGCCTACGACTAGGACGATTCCGGCCGCAGCGATCGCCAGCGCCGCGGAGAGGGCGAAGCCGCGGACGCCGAACCGCAGCCAGACGAGGAGGGCGAGCCCGACCGCCAGCGCGGCGAAGCTCGTCTGCGAGTAGGTCAGCGCGAGCGCGACGAGCATGACCGCGGCGGCGGCAAGACCCGCGATCGCCTCGCGCCGTGGCCTCTGCCAGGCGATCCACGCCCCCACTCCGACGATCGCGAAAGCGAGATAGCGACCCAGCACGTTGGGATCCCGGAAGAGCGAGTTGACGCGGAAGTAGAGGTGCAGCTCGTTCGCGTCCTTCAGGTCCTTGTTCAGGAGGAGGTCTCGGGTCAGGTACTGCCAGATCCCGAGCAGTGCGAAGCCGACAGCCACGATTACCGACGCCAGCAGCACCTGCCCGACGAGCTTTCGGTGCCAGCGCACGTCCCGAAGGAGAGCGAGCATCGAGGCGAATGGCGCCAGGAAGAACGCAACGGTGCGTATGGCGTTGGTGGGGTTGTCCGACCACGCGATCCCGACCGCATAGACGACGAGTGAGATCGCCAGCGCGATCGAGAGGTACCGGACTACGGGAGGCTCGCCCGCGCGGGGCGCGCTGGACGTCCGCAGCTCGTCCTCCCTGCGGGCGGCGCACAGCCAGAGGCCGCGCAGGAAGCCACCCGCGATGACGCCGTAAAGCGGGATCAGGAGGAAGTTCGTCTCGCCGCCGATCTGGATCGGAAGCCTCAGTGGCAATACGGCGAAGGCAGCGATCGCAAAGGCCGCCGGAACCCGCTGGAAGGTCGCCGCGGTGGCGCCAAGGGCGGTTCCGCCCAGGATCAAGGCAAGAACGAGCGCGCCGGGCTGCGAGGTGAACTGCTCGAACCGATCCTCTCCCCACACCTCCCCGGCCAGGAGCCCGACCGCAGCCGCCAGGCCCACGCCCATGGCGGCGTAGCGGTATCGCGGCTCGATCAGGACCAGGGCAGCGCCCGTGCCGCCGCACGCGATGAGCGCGCCCAGGAGCTCGAACGCGGAGGCGCTCATCCGTCGCCCTCCAGCGAGCAGGGATCGTCCACGCCGATCGCGTCACCACCGGTCTCCCCGCCGATGCGATCGGCCTGGCTGACATCAAGGCGCTCCGGGAAGACCATCACGCGGTCCTCCTCGGGGATGGTCACGCGCAGGCGGTAGCGCCCTGGCTCCGCCGGTTCACCTTCGTCGTCGAGGCCGTCCCAGACACACATGACCGGCTTCTCGGACTCGAGCGCCACCCCCGCTGCGAGGGTCCTGGCCAGGTCCTGGTCTCGGCCGACGAGCTCGACCGTCGCGTCTTCGGAGTCGAAGCGGACGAAGAACTCGATGTCCAACGACGGCCGGCCGTCGAACTCGTTGGGGAACTTCGTCACCTCCAGGGCAAGGTCCGGCGTACGCGCACGATAGACGTAGATGCCCAGGATCAGGCTGGCGACGAGGAGCGCGACCAGGCCTGCCGCCCCGAGCCGGCTCCCGGGCGACGCCGGCGCTCCGGATGCGTTCAAGGTGCGACGCGATCCTGGCCGAGGATGACGACTACGTCCGCCTCGCCCGCTGCGGCCTGGGCCTCCCGGTCGATCGGCTGGACCGCCACGTCGCCAAGCTCTCGCGCGACGCGGGTGCCCGCTCGCTTCTGGTCCGGCGCGTACATCACGATCGTCTGGTCCGTCTCGCGCTCGATGTTCCCGACCTCGCCGCGGATGAAGCCCGAGTCCTCGATCTGCGACGCGACCTGACCCGCGATGCCGTTGGCCGTTGTGGTGTTCAGGACGGCCACTTCGATGCCCGACGGCTCGCTTACGGCGGTGCTCGACGAGTCGTCAGAGTCCCGGAGGATCCGGTCCACGCCGACGATCCCGCCCACGCCGAGCAGGAGAGCGACCAGAGCGACCACCGCAAGCCAGCGCGGCTGTGTCGCCTTGGCGACGAACCGCTTCCACCGCGGGTGCGGCTCCAGCGCCGCACGCTCCATCGTCACCTGGGTGAGCGCTGGGCGCTCGCTCGTGAGAAGGCTCTCTTCGAGCGGCACTGCGGCAGGCTCGGGCTTCCCCGGATCCTTGACGGTCGTGGCCGCCTTGACCGCCTCGAACTCCATCGTGCCGGGAACGGGCTCGCCGCGCTCCGCATACGCCTTCGCGAGATCACGCTCCGCGCTGTCGAGGCGGCGCTCCGACAGCGCGAGGTCGGTCAAGGGATGGTCCGGGTTCGCCTGCATCCACTCGCGCAGGCGCAGGACGTCGCGGCGCTGAGACAGGTACAGGGGAAGCAGCACGACGATGCCGAGGACCGAGACCGCCGCCACCGCGGAGGTCACTTCCGAGAAGGGGAGCAGGTCCGTGCCCACCTGAGCCTCCTAGGGAACGACTTCTTCGCCGAGCGCGCGGTCGTCGATTCCGACCAGGAGCGCGAGCGTCTCGCCCTTCACCTGGCCCCTGACCGCGTCCGTCATGGGCTCCGTGTCGGTGTCGCCCAGGTCCTTCGAGACCTGATCCGCCAGCGCTTCGGCATCCTCCTCGGCGTCCGGCTCGAACATGACCACCGAGGCCTGTTCGCCGGCGAGTGCGTTGCCCGTAACGCCTGCCTTGAACTCCGAAGACTTGACGACGTCGTCCGCGACGAGATCCGCGATTCCCGCGACGGGCTCCGCCACCCCTTCCTCCTGCGTCGCGTTGAGCACCGCGACCTCGACCTTCTCAGGCTTGGCGTCCTTGGTGTCGGTCGCGATCGGCTCGGAATCGTCTTCCAGCAGGCCGAAGCCGCTCGTGAGGACCGCTGCGACGATCAGAGCGACGAGGCCCAGGAGAAGCAGTCGCGGGTCGATCGGCGAGCGGCGGTCGAGTTCGTCCCACTTGGGGCCGAAGAAGCCGCTGACCCGGTTGCGCATCGCGGCGAGCCGCGAAGGCTTCTCGGGCTTTTCGATGTCGCCCTTCTCCTCGCTTGCGGCGAGGGCCGCCTCGTCCGCCTCGACGGCGCGCTCGGGCGCGCGGCCGGCCCACTCGCGCAGGCGGCGCACCTCGCGCGCTTGCAGCACGATCAGGAGGGCCAGAATCGCAAACCCGAGGAAGGCGACGATCCCGAGGATCGGCCCGATGTCCTCGATCAGATCCATGAGGTTCGGGGGAGTCTACGAACGGACGCGGGGGCGCGACGCCGTGAGCTCCACCACGCGGGTGGCGAGGCCCGTTTCGTCGCCTGACGCAACCAGGTCGGTGAGGCGCTCGACGGTCTGCTCCACCCACTCGGGATCGAGCGGTGCGGGCCGCACGGCACGTACGATCCTCTCCGCGCTGGTCGGCTGCGAGCGCTCGTCCGCGTTCAGCAGCTCCTCGCCGAGCTTCTCTCCACGCCGCGGGCCGGTGAACTCGATCGCGATCTCCGAGTCCGGCTCGTAACCCGCGAGCGTGATCATGTTCCTGGCGAGGTCGACGATCTTCACGGGCTCGCCCATCTCGAGCACGAAGACCTCACCTGTCCCCGCACCCAGGTCGCCCGCCTTGATGATGAGCTGGACCGCCTCGGGGATCGTCATGAAGTAGCGCTCCATGTCCGGATGGGTGACCGTCACCGGGCCGCCCTTCTCGATCTGGGAGCGGAAGATCGGCACGACGGAGCCGGACGAGCCGAGCACGTTGCCGAAGCGCACCGACACGAAGCGCGTCGTGGCGTGGCGCTGGCCGGCCGCGGCGACGATCCACTCGGCCATCGCCTTGGAGGCGCCCATCACCGTCTGCGGGTTGACCGCCTTGTCGGTCGAGACCAGGACGAAGCGGCTCGCTCCCGAGACGGCTGCGGTCTCGGCGGTCACTTTTGTAGCGATCGCGTTGTTGCGCACCGCTTCGAGCGGGTTCATCTCCATCAAGCCGACGTGCTTGTACGCGGCCGCGTGGAAGACGATGTCCGGGTGGAAGCGGCTCATCACCTCGAGCATGCGGTCGGCCTCCTTGCAGTCCGCCAGGACCGCCTCGCAGCCGGTGAAGTGCCACTGCTCGGTCAGTTCGCGCTCGATCTGGAAGAGGTTGTCCTCGGCGTGGTCGAGGAGGATCAGAAGCTTGGGATGCACTCGGGCGATCTGGCGGCACAGCTCCGCTCCGATCGAGCCTCCCGCGCCGGTCACCAGGACCACCCTGTCCTCGATGTAGGCGCCGACGCGATCCAGCTCCATCACCACCGGGTCGCGGCCGAGCACGTCCTCGACCTGAACCTCGCGGAGCTGGCGGGTCAGCTGCACCCCACCCCGGAGAAGCTCGAACACGGTCGGGAGGGTCCGCACCGGGATCTGGCGCTCGCGGCATGCTGCGACCACCCTGGCCCTCAGCTCCCCGGGCGCTGACGGGATCGCGATCACGACCTCGTCGGGCTTCTGGCGCTCGAGCACCTCCTCGATCTCGTCGGTGGTGCCGAGGACGCGCAGGCCGAGCAGGCCCATCCCCCGCTTTCGCGGGTCGTCGTCGACGAAGCCGATGGCGCGAACGCCCAGCGCCGGATTCAGCTGCAGCTCGCGAACGACCATCTGACCGCCCGAGCCCGCGCCGACGATCAGCGATCCGCGTGTCTTTCGCGAACGCTGCTCCTTCGACGGGCGCTCGATCCACAGGCGGGTGACGATCCGGGCGCCGGCAAGGAGCCCCGTCGTGAGGATGAAGTCGAAGACGACGACCGAGCGGGGCAGGTTGTAGTCGAACGGCGAGACGACCGTGAAGACCACGACGAGCGCCGCGCTGGCGAGAGCGGTCGCGCGCAGCAGCGCGGGGAAGTCGCGGGTGAGGAAGTAGCGCCACCACTTCGCGTGCAGGCCCAGGAGGGTGAAGATGAGTGCCTTGCCGATCGCGACGAAGGCGACCGAGGCGAGCAGCATGTCGACGTAGCGGTCGGGAATCTCGCTCGCGTCGAGGAAGCGCAGGAAGAACGCGAGCGCAAAGGCGATCGCGGCCAATACCGCGTCGGCCAGGAACTGAAGGGCGCGATGGCGGTAGGCCGGATGGGTGAACCGGCTCAGCGAGGCTCGGCCGGGCCCCGGCGATGTCGAGCCGGTTGGCATGGCTCACGAATTCTAGGGTGGATCGCGCCGCTCCAGAGCGCGGGTACCCTCGCCGCCATGTTCGATGCACTCACCGATCTTGCGCGGGACGCCGTGACAAGCGCGGGGTATCCAGGCTTGTTCGCCGCGATGCTTGCCGAGAACCTGTTCCCGCCGATCCCCTCGGAGCTGGTTCTCCCGCTCGCCGGATTCGAGTCGTTCGAGGGCAACATGGTGTTCGTGTGGGCGGTGCTTGCCGCGACGGCCGGCTCGCTGGTGGGCGCGTTGATTCTTTACGCGATCGGCCTCTACGGAGGAAGGCCCGTCGTTTTCCGCTATGGCCGCATCCTCCGGGTCGGGCCGGCAGACCTCGACCGGGCCGAGGTCTGGTTCGACCGCTGGGGCAACTGGGTTGTCCTGGGCGCGCGGGTGGTTCCGATAGCTCGCTCGCTCGTCTCGATCCCCGCGGGGATGACCCGGATGCCGCTCGGCCGGTTCATTGCCCTGACGGCGCTCGGCAGCCTCGTGTGGAACGCGATCCTGATCGGAGCCGGCTATCAGCTCGGTGCAAACTGGGAAGAGGTCACCGACCTGGCCGAGCGCTACTCGACCGTGATGAAGGTTGTCGCGGTGGGAGCGGTGATCCTGGCGGTCGTCTGGATCGTCCGGCGGCGGCGCAGGGTCAAGCCCACCCCCTGACCCTCAGCTCCGCTCGCCCGCCAAAGCCAGATCCAGCTCGGCGAGGATCCCGTCTCGCCGCTTTTCATAGGTGAACCCGGTCCGGATGCGCTCGCGCGCGGCCTGGCCGGCCTCGGGCCCGAGCGCAAGCGCATCGCGAATGCCGGCCGCCACGGCCCTCGCGCTCGCTTCGCCGATCACCACTCCCGTGTCTCCGACAACCTCCGGCATCGCGCCGGCCTGCGTGACGACAGGAACCGCGCCCGCGAGCATCGCCTCGGCCAGGGACATGCCGAACCCTTCCTGAAGCGACGCCTGGACGTAGACGGCGGCTGTCCGGAATAGGTCGTCCAGGTCCTCATCAGAGAGCCGGCCAGTGACCCTGACGTTCGGGAGCGCGGCGTCGGCCAGCTTCTGGCCGGTCTCGTCCCACCACTCCCCGGCCAGGACGAAGTCCACATCCGGAAGCTCCGCCGCGGCCTCGAGGAAGGGGCCATGGCCTTTGCGGGCCATGTTCACCGAGTAGACGGCGCCGACGGTAAGCGCCATGCGCCTGCGCGCCGGGGCGCCCGCCGCCTCCGGGAACCGGTCGGGAATCCCGTGGTGCACGACGCGCACCCTGCCGGGGTCGATCGTGGTGTTCTCTCGGATCTCCCCAAGGGAATAGTCCGAGTTGGTGACGAGCCGCGTGGCCAGGGCGACCGTCTGGTGAACCAATCGCTTTCGGATTCCGCCGCGCTGCGATCCATATCCGATCTCCGGCATGTTGGCGGTGTCGAAGCCTCCGAAGATGAGCAGAGACGGAACGCCTCGGAGCTTCGCCATCCGCAGCGCCAGAGCCGTGTGCCAGGAGGCGAACCAACCGACCACGACGTCAGCCCGGCCCACCGCCCTCCATAGCTCCGCCACCCGCGGTCGAGCTGACGGCTGCAGGTACTCCACGACCTCGTGGCGCTCCTCGAGCGCCCTGCGGTCTATCGCCGTGAACGTGTTACGGCGACTGATCACGTAGAGGACCCGGGCCACGCGGCTCCTATCCTGCCAGTTGATGGAGGCGGATTCAGCGCGGCTCGACCTCTCGGACGCGCAGTGTCTTTGCCTGGGGGTGGTGCAAGGCCCGACCGAGCTGCTCCCCGTCTCGAGCTCCGCGCACATCTCACTCGTCCCGTTCCTGGCCGGGTGGGAGTGGCAGGGCCTCGACGCCGAAGCGCGCAAGAGCTTCGAGGTGGCGCTTCACGGCGGCACGGCGCTCGCGCTTCTGATCTCGCTGCGCCACGAGATCGCGCACGAGCTCGAATCCTTCGACGCCCGCCGCGCAAGCGTCGTCGCGCTCTCCTTCGCCCCCCCGGCGATCGCGGGGCTCGCCCTGGAGCGACGGATCGAAGCGCTCGGGACGCCCCTTGGGGCCGCCGCGGGGCTGACGCTCGGAGCGATCGCGATGGCCGTGGCGGACCGCGCGCCCCAGCGCCGCGGACCCGGTGACGCCGGCCCGCTCGACGGCTTCCTCCTGGGGCTCGCTCAGGCCTGCGCGCTCGTTCCCGGCGTCTCGCGGAACGGCGCGACCCTCACGGCCGCACGCGCTCGCGGATTCACCCGCGAGCAGTCCAACCTCTTGTCGCGGACCGTTGCCTTGCCCGTCATCACGGGAGCCGTTGCGCTGAAGGGCGCGCGCCTTCGCAAGCGGGGGATCACCCCGGGCACGGGCCGCGCGCTCGCCATCGGCGGGGTCGCCGCGTTCGCGTCCACGCTCGCGTCGCAACGCCTGATCCGCCTGGTCGAGCGCGACCGGGCGCTCTGGCCCTACGCGGCCTACCGCCTGGCGCTGGCCGCGGTGGTAGCCCGCCGCTCGATCGGCTCGCGCACACCGGGCTGACCCGTTGACCCGATGCCATTTGCATCCGTCATGCGCACACTGAGGGCTTCGCGCCCGCCACGTCGTGTTGAATCAGCGCCGTGACGCAGGACGCGTATGAGAAGGCCGGAGTGAGCCAGTCGGACGCCGACGCGTCCGTCGCCGCGCTCGTCAGGCACCTGGCCGCGATCGACACCGGCAAGCCATCGCGGGTCGTCCCCCTGCCGGGCCACTACGCCAGCGTGCTGCGGCTCGACGAGAAAACGGGCATCGCGTTCGGGACCGACGGCGTCGGGACCAAGATGGTCGTGGCCGAGGAGCTCGGCCGCTTCGAGACGATCGGGATCGACCTGATCGCCATGAACGTGAACGATCTGATCTGCGTCGGCGCCGAGCCGATCGCGCTCCTGGACTTCATCCTCTGCCGGGAGGCGACGCCCGAGATCTGTGGCCAGATCGGCGAGGGCCTTCGCGCCGGCGCTGAGCAGGCCGGAGTCGAGATCCCCGGCGGCGAGATCGCCCAGGTCGGCGACGTCGTCCACGGCTGGGAGCTCGGCGGCTCCGCGATCGGTCTCGTCGACCTCGACTCGATCGTCACCGGCGAGCGCATCCAGCCGGGCGATGTCCTGATCGGCCTCCCCTCCTCCGGGCTTCACTCGAACGGCTACACGCTTGCCCGCAGGGTCCTCGCCGATGTCCCATGGGACGACGAACGCCTCGGCCGGCCGCTCGGGGACATCGTGCTCGAGCCGACGGCGATCTACGTGCGGGCCGTCCTCGAGCTGCTCGCCTCCGGCACCGACGTCCGCGGGCTCGCCCACATCACGGGCGACGGCCTCAACAACCTCCTGCGCCTGTCGCGCGATGTCGGCTACGAGCTCGCCGACCCGCTCGACGTGCCGCCCGTCTTCGACCTGATCGCCGAGCTCGGGGAGATCTCATCCGATGAGATGCACGAGGTCTTCAACATGGGGCTCGGATTCGTGTGCATCGTGCCGGCGGCCGACGCCGACGCCGCGGCCGAGCTGCTCGCGCGCCACCACCCGGGCACGCGCGCAATCGGGGTCGTTACCGACCGCGCCGGCGAAGTCGGGCGCGCCTAACCGCGACGGCTAGTTCGCCCAGTGCGAAGTGAGGCTCGCGGGGCGATGCTCAGTTCGCACTCGCCGGGCTGACGCGGTCGCCCAGCTCACGGACCAGCTCGCGCACGTTCGGCAGCTCCTCGTCGATCTCGGCCGATGCGGTCCGGCTCGCCTCTCCCCCGGGCAGCCCGATGGGCGCGGCCAGGAGCTCGTCGGGGATCCCGAACGCATCGACCAGGTCCACCGCGATCGGCCGCAGGCGCGCGAGCAGCTCGTTCACCTGGCGGGTGATCGCTTTTGCACGCGTGGACGAGATCCGGCCGTGTTCCTGGAACCAGGCCCGGTCGCGCTCGATCTCGCTCAGCGCGTGGAGGTCACAGAGGATTCCCAGGACCTCCTTCAAGCCTTCGTCCTCGCACCGCTCGACCGCAGCGACGAAGGCCTCGTGGATCTCCCGCTCGGTGTGGGCGCGTGCGGCCGACAGCACGTGGTCCTGGCATTCGTTGAAGACGTCGAACGGCTCCCGCCCTTCATCGATGCCTCGCTTGAGACGCCGCGCCGCACCCGACAGGATGTGCTCCTCGCGCCAGAGCAGGAGGTTCTGGTGGTACTCGCGGTCGAGCAGGTCCTCCTCCCCCTCTCGACTCGGTATGAGGTCGTCCGTGAGGCGCCCGACCAGCTCGCGGAGTGCCGACTTCTCGACGACCGTCTCCCAGACCTGGCCCGCGACGAATGCTGCCGTGCCGACGGCGTTCAGCTCCCCGAATGCGTCGCGGTAGTCGGTCAGGAGCGACTTCGCGACGAGCTGCAGCAGGATGGTGTTATCGCCTTCGAACGTCGTGAAGACCTCGGTGTCGGCCATCAGCTCGCCGAAGCGGTTCTCGGTCAGGTAGCCCGCGCCGCCGCACGCCTCGCGGCATCCCTGGATCGTCTCGTTCGCGTGCCAGGTCGCGATCGCCTTCAGGCCGGCGGCGCGGGACTCGAGCTCGCGCCGGGCTCGCTGCTCTTCGTCGGACTGCTCGGCCGTCCCGTCGTCGGCGCCGAAGATCCGGTCCAGCTCGGCCACCACGCCCTCCTGCGTGAAGTGGAGCGCGTACGTCCGGGCGAGGGCCGGCAGCAGGCGGCGCTGATGCACGCGGTAGTCGAGGAGCGGCATCTCCTCATCGGAGTCGGGTGGCCCGAACTGGTGCCGTCGGTCCGCGTGCCGGACGGCGATCGTCAACGCCGCCTTGGTCGCGCTGATCGAGGCGCCGCCGACGCTGATTCGCCCCTGGATGAGGGTGCCGAGCATCGTGAAAAAGCGGCGATCCTCGTTCTCGATCGGGCTGAAGTAGACCCCTTCTTCTGAGACCTGCGCGTAGCGGTCGAGCAGGTTCTCGCGCGGAACGCGCACTTCGTCGAACCAGATGCGGCCGTTGTCGACGCCGTTCAGGCCGAGCTTGTGGCCGCAGTCCTCGATCCGGATCCCGTCGCAGACCTTGCCCCTCTCATCGCGGAGCGGGACGAGGATGCAGTGGACGCCCCTCTTCACCCCGCCCACCTCGAGCTGGCAGAAGACCGCGGCCATCTGTCCGTCGCGCGCCGCGTTGCCTATGTAGTCCTTCGAGTCCTCCTCGCGCGGAGTCGAGATCACGAACTCGCCCGAGTCCGCGTCGTACGTGGCAAGGGTCTGGACCTTCTGCACGTTCGAGCCATGGGACGTCTCGCTCATCGCGAACGCACCCGGCAGGTCGAAGCTCGCGACACGCTCGAGGTAGAGCTCGTGGTGCCTGCGGGTGCCCAGGTGGTGGACCGCGCCGCCGAAGAGGCCGAACTGGACGCCGCACTTGACCAGTAGCGAGAGGTCGGAGTACGCGAGGGTCTCGAAGCTCGCGATCGCCGAGCCGACCATGCCGAGGCCGCCGAACTCCTCGGGGAAGAGCAGCGAAGGGCCGCCCGTCTCGGCGAGTGCCGACGTCCACTCGGCGACCTTCTCGCGGTACTCCTCCGTGGGGAGCGGCTCGTCGGGCTTCTCGAAGCGCGGGTGCGCAAGGACCGCGCGGACGTGCTCGCGCACAACTCGCTGCTCGCCGTCGAGCAGGATCCTGAGCGCTACGGCGTCGACTGAATTCTGTGCTTCGGCGGAGCCCACGCAGGATGTCTACCCGAAAATTGGCGGGTTAGGGCGATCATGCGACCATGGCCCCATGCAGATCGCCATTCTCGTCTTCCCCAAGCTCACCGCCCTCGACGCGATCGGTCCCTACGAGGTGCTCTCGCGCATTCCCGGCTTCGAGCTCACCTTCGTCGGAGTCGACGCGGGAGAGCTGCGGACCGACACCGGGCGCCTGGGCATCAGCGCCGACGCCACCCTGGACGAGGTGACCAAGCCGGACGTGCTGGTCATCCCGGGCGGCGAGGGCAACAGGCCCCTTCTCCATGACGAGAAGGTTCTCGACTGGGTCCGCGGCGTGGACGCCGGGTCGACCTGGACGACGTCCGTCTGCACGGGCTCGCTGGTTCTCGGCGCGGCGGGCATCCTGGAGGGAAAGCGGGCCACCAGCCACTGGGCATACCGGGAGGAGCTCCGCAAGTACGGCGCCGAGCCGGTAGCCGAACGCGTCGTCGAGGACGGCAAGGTGATGACGGCGGCCGGCGTGTCGGCCGGGATCGACATGGCGCTCACGCTGACCGCCCGCCTCACTCACGACGACGTCGCCAAGGCGATCCAGCTCGGGATCGAGTACGACCCTGACCCGCCTTTCGACTCCGGGTCGCCCGAGAAGGCCGACGAGGCGCTCGTCGACCTCGTGCGCGGGCTCGAGCGGGTCGAGGCCTGACCCGGGCCGCTTCGCCGGAGCCACCACGCGCGCTGCGACAATGGCGTCGTGGCGAAAGGCGTTGTGGAAGCGAAGGGCCCCTATCGGGGCAAGCGGGCGGTCGATCTCGCACTGGTCGCGGTCGTCGCGCTGCCCGCTCTCCTGATTGCGCTGCCGGCGGCGCTCGCGATCCGGCTCACCTCGCCGGGCCCGGTCCTGTTCCGCCAGCAGCGGATCGGCAAGGACGGAGAGTCCTTCCAGCTCGTCAAGTTCCGCACCATGGTCGTCGGCGACAACCCCGTATTCCCTGACGCGGGGCACATCACGCGTGTCGGCAAGGTGCTTCGCCGCATGTCCTTCGACGAGATCCCGCAACTCCTGAACGTCGTCCGGGGCGAGATGAGCGTCATCGGGCCCCGGCCGACTCTCGCCTACCAGGTCGAGCGCTACGACGAGACGCAGCGGCGTCGCCTGGCGGTCCGCCCGGGAGTATCGGGCTGGGCGCAGCTCAAGGGGCGCAACGAGATCATGTGGGCCGAGCGCATCGTCCTCGACCTCGAGTACATAGACCACGTGCAGTCACCGCTCGCCGACATCCGCATCCTCGTCCGCTCGATGTTCGCGGCCGTTCGCGGGGGCGGAGTGGATGGGCATCCCGCCGACGATCCGCTTGCCAAGGTCGATGGCTGAAGACCTGATCATCTATGGAGCGGGCGGGCACGGACGCGAGACGCTCGACGTCGTCGAGGCGATCAACGCGGCGGGGTCCACGGACTGGAACTTCCTGGGCTTTGCCGACGACGGTGAGGTCCGCGCCGAGCTCCTCGACCGCCGCGGCGCCGTAGTCGTCGCAACGGAGGATCTCGACCCACAGAAGGTCCGCTACGTGATCGGAATCGGCGACCCCGCGACGCGCGAGGCCATCGCCGAGCGCATGACCCTCGCGGGCTTCGTGCCGGCCACCCTCGTTCACCCCGAGGCCTCGGTCGGCGGTGACGTCCGGATCGCCGAGGGGGTGGTCCTGGCGGCCGGAGCGCGGGCGACGACCAACGTCTCGCTGGAGCGCCACACCCAGATGAACGTGGGGGCGGTCGTGTCTCACGACTGCAACGTCGGCGCCTTCGCCACGCTCAGCCCCGGCACCCTGGTGAACGGCGAATGCACCATCGGGGACAGGGCGTTCTTCGGCACCGGAGCGATCGTCACGCCGGGCATCGAGGTCGGCGCCGACGCGAAGGTAGGGGCCGGGGCTGTGGTGATCGAAGACGTACCCGATGGAACGACCGTCGTAGGCGTCCCGGCTCGCCCGGCGTCGTAGGATCGATCGATTCTGCAAAACGGCTCCCCAAGCGGGACTTGAGCCTGCTGCGGCGAATCCTGGAACCGAGCCAACCCAAGTCAGATGAGCACTGAATCTGAAATCAGAAGCGGAACCGGCCTGATCGGCCAGATCCTGTCGGGCCGGTACCTCCTCGAGGGCAAACTCGGCTCCGGCGGAATGTCCACGGTCTACCTCGCGCTCGACCAGACATTGCAGCGCAAGGTCGCGGCCAAGGTGCTTCATCGCGAGATGTCCGATCAGCCCGATCAGCTCGAGCGCTTCCGCCGTGAGGCTCGCGCGGTTGCGCGGATCTCGCACCCGAACGTCGTGGCGGTGATCGACGCCGGCAACGACGAGGACGGGCACCCCTACATCGTCTTCGAGTACGTCGAGGGTGAGACGCTAAAGCAGCGGATAGACCGCCTCGGCCGCCTGCCGCTCGACGAGGCGGCCGCATACGCGATCGAGGTCGGTCGCGGCCTCCAGGCGGCGCACATCGCCCACATGGTCCACCGCGACGTCAAGCCACAGAACGTCCTGATCGATCCCGAGGGGCGCGCCAAGGTGACCGACTTCGGCATCGCGCTCTCGATGGAGGCCGACGGCCTCACGAAGACCGGCCGCGTCCTCGGCACGACCGACTACGTCTCCCCCGAGCAGGCGATGGGCAAAGCGGTCGATGCCCGCTCCGACATCTACTCCCTTGGGATCCTCTTGTTCGAGATGCTGCGCGGCGACGTCCCGTTCAAGGCGGAGACGCTCGTGGGTGTCGCGATGAAGCACGTGAACGACCCGATGCCTGACATCCAGGCAACGCGCCCCGGCACCTCGTCCGCGCTCGCGGCCGTGATCGAGCGCGCGACCCAGAAGGACCCGAAGAAGCGCTACGGCGACATGGGCGAGATGCTGGCCGACCTCGAGGGAGCACTGGAGGTGGAGATCGCTCGTGCCGGAGGTGCAACGGGTGAGGCGACCACGGTGCTCGACTCAGTGCCGTCGCGGTCGCGGATCCTCAGCTCCCGATCCGTCTCGATCGTAGGCATCCTCCTCGTCCTCGCAGGCGTCCTGGTGGCGCTCGCGCTGGTCGAGCTGGGCGGGGAGTCGAACCGGCCGGCGTCCGAGGTAGCGGGCGACCAGGGGGCGGAGGCGCCCTCGAGCGGCGAGGAGATAACACTCACAAATCCCGTGGACTACGACCCGATCGCCGACGATGGTGAGCACCCGGAGGCGGTGGACGAGGCAATCGACGGCGATCCGGAGACCTTCTGGCTCACTTCGACATACGGCGCAGGTCCCGCGCTCGAGCTCTCCGGAAAGGAGGGGGTGGGCCTGATCGTCGAGACCGACGAGGTCGTCTCGGCTCGCGGGATCGAGATCGAATCGCCGAATCCGGGCTGGAAGGCCGATGTCTATGGCGTCGAGGGTGAGCCGCCCGAGTCGATCGAGGAATGGGGTGAGCCCCTGAACCCGAATCCGTTCGAAGTTGGGGAAGACGGCGCGAACATCCCACTGAACGAGAACGAGTCGGACCACTACCTCATCTGGATCACCGAGCTGACCGACAACACCGAGGACGGCGGCTACTTCGCCACCATCGGCGAGGTTTCGCTGTTCGACTAGGCAGTGCGCCCGCCGGTTCGGCGCACGTGCGCGTACACGAACTGCTGCGGATTTCCGGCCGGTGTCTGGTGGCGGACCTCACGGCTCGAGACCAACATGAAGTCGCTGCCCATTGCCTCCGCGAGCTCGCTCGCCGAGTACCGCCTCACCGACAGGCCGCTGCAGGTCGTGGGCCCATCGGGGCCGAAGGTCGCGAGCACGGCATGGCCCCCTGGGGCGATGCTCGTACGAGCGGTCTCCAAGTAGGCAGCCTGATCCGCGGGATCGACCATGAAGTGAAAGACCGCGCGGTCGTGCCATAGCGCGAACTCGCGACCGAACCGGTGAACCCGGATATCCGCGATTACCCACTCGACCTTGCCTGCGTCACCTTCAAGGTCGCGGCGGGCCCGCTCCGCAGCTGCCGCCGAGACATCAATCGCCGTCACGTCTTGAAACCCGCTCGTAAGCAGCTCGCCGGTCAGATGCGAGGCGCCGGCGCCGACATCGACCACCGGCGCGTCCCGGTCCAGCTCCATGGCCTCGATCAGTTCGAGGGAGGCGCGCGGCGACGGCTCGAACCAGCTGACCTCGGTGGGGTCCTTCCGCGAGTAGACCGAATCCCAGTGCGCGCTGGTCTCGCTCACCGACGCTCCTCGAGCGGGAGGCCGCAGCGGATCCACTCTTGGATTCCACCGATCACGTCCGTTGCGTCGAGGCCGAATGTTCGGAGAGTCGCCGCCGCAAGGCTTGACTGATACCCCTCGTCGCAGATGAGGATCACCCGGCAGTCCGTTCTCGCCAACTCGGGCTGGCGATGCGGACACGCGGGATCGAGTCGCCACTCGAGCACGTTTCGCGCCACGACCGTGGCCCCGGCGATCTCCCCGTCGCGGATTCGCTGTTCCACCGGCCGGATGTCGATTATCAGAGCGCCTTCGGCAGCGGCTCGCTCCGCGTCCGGAGGCGTTAGCCGTTCGAGATCCGAGCGCGCCGCTCGGAGGAGCTCGTCGGCATTTGCGGGGTCCACGGTGGCCTCAACTGTTCACGGAGGAACTAGCTGCGCCGCGCGACCGTCTCCAGGTACTCGCCGTACATCAGGACGGTCCCGTCGGCGGCAACGTTCTGCTCGTCGAAGAAGGCGTCCAGGTCTGCCTTCAGGTCGGCCCACTTGTCGCCCAGCACCTCCTGGGCCTTCACCATCGGGCCGAAGTTCGACTGGAACACCTCCTGGTAGATCTCCGGGCTCTCCTCGCGGAACTCGTTCATCTTGCGCTCGAACGAGAGCTCGAATCCGAGCGGCTCCATCAGGGTGCGAACGTGGTCCTCGGTTCCCCAGAGCGGCGGCGGCTGGAAGCCCTCCGGCGGGGGCGGCATGTGCGAGGCGGTCAGGCGGAACATCTGGCCGGTCGAGCCCTCCGGGGTCCAGGCGCAGAACCCGATCACGCCGTCCGGCTTGACGACGCGCGCCATCTCCGAGGCGGCGAGCGCGTGGTCCGGGGCGAACATGTGGCCGAAGGTGGACAGCACCCGGTCGAACGAGCCGTCGTCGAACGGCAGGTCGAGTGCGTCTGCCTCAACCCACTCGACCTCGACCCCGGCCGCCTCCGCCCGCGCCCGGGCCGCGTCGAAGTGGACGCTCGAGATGTCGGAGCCGACCACGTCCGCGCCGCGGCGCGCCGCGGGGATCGCCACCGACCCTCCGCTGCCCGTCCCGATGTCGAGTACCCGCATTCCCTCCTGGATGCCAACCGAGTCCAGCAGCTTCGGCCCGGTCGCGGCGACGTAGTCGGCGACCCGGTCCCACTTGCCTGCGGACCAGACGGCGCGGTTCACCTTCTGCTTCTCGAGATCAACGGGCATGCGCTCCCCCTTCGGTTGACTTACGCCCGAAACACTAAAACTCGTAGCCGCGCTCCGCAGTGTGACGTTCGACCGCAAGCTTCACCAGGCGGTCGCAGAGCTCCGGATAGGGCACTCCGCTCGCCTCGAAGAGCTTGCCGAACACGCTCGTCTCGGTGAATCCGGGAATCGTGTTGATCTCATTGACGAGGACCTCCCCACCCTCGGTCACGAAGAAGTCGCAGCGCGCGAGGCCGCGGCAGTCGAGCGCCCGGTAGACCTCCACGGCCAGCTCGCGCACCCGCTCGACGGCTTCGTCGCCGATCGGCGCCGGCACGGCGAGCTGCATCCCGCCGTCGGTGTACTTCGCCTCGAAGTCGTACCACTCGGCTCCCTGGGTCAGGATCTCGCCGGGCAGGGACGCCTCCGGCTCGGTGTTGCCGATCACGGAGCACTCGACCTCGCGCCCGGCGCAGTGCGCCTCGACGATCACGCGCGGGTCGTGGCGGAGCGCCAACTCGACCGCGTCGTCGAGCTCCTGCTCCGCGGACATGACGCGGGTGATGCCGACGCTCGAGCCCAGGCGCGACGGCTTGACCCACAGCGGGGTGCCCATCACCGATGCCTGCTCGCGCCACCCGGGCTCGCCCACCTGGCAGAAGGAGACCTGTGGGAAGCCGTGGAAGCCCAGGAGCCGCTTGCAGACGAGCTTGTCCATCGCGACCGCTGCGGCCAGCACGCTCGGCCCGGCATAGGGAACGTCAAGGCACTCCAGGAGGCCCTGCACGGTCCCGTCCTCGCCGAACGGGCCGTGGAGCACCGGAAAGGCGACGTCGGCTCCCAACAAGCCGCGCCCCGCTTGCAGCTCGACCTCCCGGCCCTCGCAGAGCCAGCGCCCGTCGCGCTCGATCAGGACGCGGATGACCTGGTGCCCCGCCTCCTCGAGCCCCGAGGCCACCGACTCGCCGGAGCGAATCGAGACGTCGTGCTCCGAAGAGCGTCCGCCTGAGAGAACCACGACCTTCATGGCCTGAGCGCTCTCTGCCGGGGCGCTTCGGCCTCGGGATCTGCTGGGTCCTCGGGGTCGGGCTCGACCGGATCGTCGACCGGGTCCGGCTCGACGTAGTTCCCGACGTAGAGCGTCACCCGGTCCGCGGCTCGGATCTGCGATCCGGCCGACGGCGCCTGGTCGATCACGCGGCCGTCGAGCGACTCGTCCTCGGTGTCTTGCGAGATGACGTCGATATTCGTTGCGCCGCGGCTCATGAGCTGATTCACGGCCGTGTCCTCCGGCTGCCCCTCGACGTCGGGCACGATCACGGTGCCCTGGCCGTTCGAGACGGTGACCTCAACCTCGGAGCCCTTCTTCACCTCGCTGCCGCCGGCGGGGCTCTGCTCGATCACCTGGCCTTCGGGCAGGTCCGAGTCCTCCTCCTCGACGTTGAAGAGGAGTCCGGCCTCCTCGATCTGCGACTCGGCCTCGTCCTCCTGAAGGCCAAGGACGTCCGGCACCGTCGAGAGCTTGGCTCCCTTCGAGACCAGGACCGTCACCACCGACTGGCACTCGACCTTCTCGCCCGCCTCGGGCTCCGTGCCGACCACGTTGCCCGGCTTGACGCCGTTGGACGTGACCTCCCTGGTCTTCACGTCGAGGTCCTCGTCGCCGAGGCGCTTGGTCGCATCGGCGAGCGGCTCGTCGACCACGCCCTTAGAGGGGATGGCCACCTGCAGGCCGAGCGACACGCTGATCTCGACCTCGGAGCCCTCGTCGACCCGCTCGCCGGCGGGTGGGTCCATCTCGGACACGGTGTTCGGCTCGTCGCAGCTCTCGAAGTCCGAGGCGACCACCTCGAAGCCCTCGGCCTCGAGCTCGTCCGTCGCCACCTGCCGGTCCTTGCCGATCACCGAAGGCACCAGGACCTGCTCGGACCTGGTCAGGGCGAAGATGATCCCGGCGATGATCAAGAGGGCGAGGATCGCGAGGGCGATCCACTTCCAGCGGTTGTCCTTCTCGTCCTCCGGCAGGGGGTCGACCACAGCGGCGTAGACCGCCGTGCCTCCGGCGCCGGGGTCGGCCTCGGCGGCGTCGAGTGCGCGCAGGAACTCGGTCGCGTCGGCAAAACGGTCCTTCGGGTCCTTGGCGAGCGCTTTCAGGACCACTGCGTCGAGCGCGGGCGGGATCTCGGGGTTGATCCGCCGGGGCGGCACGGGCGGCTCGGAGACCTGCTTCAGCGCGATCGCAACCGCTGTCTCGGCGTCGAACGGCACCTGCCCGGTCAGCGCCTCGTAGAGGATCACGCCGACCGAGTAGATGTCGGCCGACGCGGTCGTCTCGAGGCCCTGCGCCTGCTCGGGCGAGAGGTAATGCGCCGTGCCGAGCACGGAGCCGGTCTGGGTGATCTCCGACGCCCCCGCGCGCGCGATGCCGAAGTCCGTTACGCGGGCGCGCCCCTCGGAGTCGACCAGGACGTTGTGGGGCTTGAGGTCGCGATGGACGATCCCGCGCTCGTGCGCGAAGCGGACTCCTGTCAGGATCTGGCGGACGATCTCGACCGACTCGGCGGGCGAGAGGCCCCGTTCGATCAGGTCCTTGAGCGAGGCGCCGTGCACGTACTCCATCGCGATCCAGTAGCGACCCTCGTGCTCGCCGCGGTCGTAGACGGAGACGACGTTCGGGTGCTGCAGCCCGGCGGCCGCCTGGGCCTCGCGCCGGAAGCGCTCGACGAACTGCTCGTCCTCGCCGAAGCGCTCGTGCAGGAACTTGAGCGCGACGCGGCGGCCGAGCATCGCGTCGTCGGCAGACCAGACGTCGGCCATTCCGCCCGAGCCGACCCGCTGGACGAGGCGATAGCGCGAGCCGATGTTCTGTCCGGCCTCGAGCCTCACGTCATCCCCCCAGGCTGTCCATGACCTGAGTCGCGATCGGACCTGCGACCTCGCCGCCGAAGCACCCGGTGCAGCGCTCGATCATCGCCGCGACGGCGATCTGGGGATCTTCCGCCGGGGCGAAGCCGATGAACCACGCCCGGTTGATCGACTCCTCGACGTCGATCTCCGCGGTGCCCGTCTTGCCGGCGAGCTGGCCGAGACTCGTGCTTAGACCTGACGCCGTGCCCTCGTTGGCGACGTTGACCATCATCTCCGTGACCTGCGCGGCCGTCTCCTCGCTCACGGCTTCTGACTGCTCGTTCGGGTCGAGCTCCTCGACCGTCCGGCCGTCCGGGTCCTTGGCCTCCTGGAGGAACGTGGGCTCCATGAGAGTTCCCTCGTTCGCGATGGTCGCCGCGACCTGCGCCATCTGAAGAGGGGTCGCCAGCAGGCGCTCCTGCCCGATCGCCACACGGCCGATGTCGATCGAATCGCCGGCGTTGAGAAGCTTTCCCTCCGAGTAGACGCCGCTCGGCGCCATCTGGAAGTCGGGATAGTCGAGCTTGGGGTCGGCGTTGAAGCCGAAGCGCTCCATGTAATCGATGTACGTCTCGGCGCCGAGATCCTCGCCGACCTGGGCCCAGTACGTGTTCACGGAGTTGGTCAGCGCCGTGGTCATGTCGATGTCGCCGAACGACTCGTCCCCGGAGTTGGAAAGGGGAAAGCCCGAGATGTCCTTCGGTGAATCGGCGTTGAGCACGGTGTCCGGGGAGAACTCGCCGGAGTCGAGCGCGGCGGCGGCGGTAAGAACCTTCATCGTCGATCCCGGCTCGTAGGTGGACTGGGTGGGACGGTTGACGAGAGGCGCCCCGACCTCGTCGCTCTGGAGCTGATTCAGCGTCTCTTCGTTCTGGACCGCGTTCGGGTCGTAGCCGGGCACGGAAGCCATCACCCGCACGGCTCCCGTATCAGGCTCGATCGCGACCACCGAGCCGCCGCCGATCGCACCCGGCGTGCTGGCGAGTGCGCTCTCGAGCGCCTGCACCGCAACGCGCTGGGAGTCAGCGTCGAGCGTGAGGGTGATGTCCGAACCCTCGCGTGGCGTCCCCGACAGCTGCTCGATCAGAGTCGCGAACTCGTTCTTCTCGCCTGACAGGAGGTCGTTCTCGGAAAGCTCGACCCCGACGCGGCCGACGTCGACGAAGGAGTAGCCGATCGGGTTGCCGAAGAGGCTTCCGAGTGGGTAGCGGCGCACGAAGACGCGCTGGTTCGGGTTGCCGCTGGCGCCGCCCGCGGGAATCGACTCGGCGATCAACTCGCCGTCCGACGACGAGATCGTCCCGCGCTCGATCTGCTGCTCCTCGATCAGGGCCCGGCGGTTCTGCGGGTCGGACTCGAGCTCCTCGGCCTCCAGCACGGACCAGCGCGAGGTGAAGACGATCAGGCCGACGAAGAGCAGCAGGATGACCGCGTACAGGCGGATGATCTGGGAGTTCACAGGGGCTGGACTCCTCCCTGGCCAGGGCCGCTGCGAGCTTTGTCCGAGACAAGGAGCAGGAGCGCGAGCAGGATCATGTTGGCCACGATCGAGCTGCCGCCGAACGAGATGAACGGCAGGGTCACGCCGGTCAGCGGGATCAGCTTGACGACGCCGCCGATGATCACGAATGCCTGCAGGCAGAACACGGCCGTGAGGCCGGTGGCGAGCAGCTTCGAGAACCCGTCCGGGGCCATCACCGCGGCTTTGAAGCCACGCAATCCGATCAACGCATAGATGGCGATGAGCCCGCAGGCGCCGAAGAGCCCGAGCTCGGCGACGATCACGGCGAAGATGAAGTCCGTGTGAGGCTCGGGCAGGATCGATCCGCAGTACGGGAACTTCTCACCGTCGCACGCCTCGGCGCTGGGCGCGAATGGACCCGGCAGCTTGAGCAGGGACTCACCGAGCCCCTGTCCGAAGAGCCCGCCCTCGGCCTGCGTATAGAGGGCCGAGGTGATCTGGCCGGCGCCGTCCGGGGCATCGTTCGCGAACGGATCGATCCAGATGTCCACGCGGTCCTGGACGTGCCCGACCGTTCCGGCGAAGAACCACGCGCCGGCGAGGAACATCACCAGGCCGACGAGGACGTAGGAGAAGCGGTTGGTCGCGACGTACACGAGCGCCAAGAACGCCCCGAAGAACATCAGCGACGATCCCAGGTCGCGGATGAAGACCAGCATCACCATCGCTGCGCCCCAGACCACAAGCAGTGGGCCGAAGTGCTTGATCGGAGGAATGGTCAAGCCCATCACCCGGCGTGCGGCAGTCGAGAGGAGCTCGCGCGTCTCGTTGAGGTAGCTCGCGAGGAAGATGACCACGCCGATCTTTCCCAGCTCGGCCGGCTGGAACGAGAGCGGGCCCAGGTCGATGGCGAGGAAGGCGCCGTTCACCTGGGACCCGATGCCCGGGATCCGCGGGGCCAGGAGCAGGGCGATGGATCCGAGCGCGATCAGGTACCGGTAGCGCTCGAGCACGTGGTAGTCGCGAAGGAAGACGATGGTCGCGGCAAACGCGCCCAGGCCGATCAGGAAGACCGTGGCCTGCTGGACGGCCAGGGTCTCCTCGATCCGGTAGAGCATCACCAGGCCCACCGCCGCGAGCACGGCGCAGAGGGGGAACAGATACGGATCGGCCTTCGGCAGGGCTACCCGCAGGAAGAAGTGCGTCGCAACGCAGATGGCGAGGAAGTAGCCGCCGTAGGTGAGGCTGAGCGTCCCGATCTCGTCGGAGCGGACGGCGAAGACCGCCGCAAAGCCCGCACTGACCAGCAGCGCGACCGGAATCAGCGCGAAGAGCTCGCGGTTGCGCGCGCTCATCCGCCCTGGGACCGCTGCTTCCGGTCCTTACTTGCGTCGCCTTGCTGGCTTTGGGTGTCCTGGGTCCCTGAGTCGTCCGTGGACTGGGCCGACTCCTCTTGCGCCGCGGAGGCCGCGGCCCGCTGGAGGTCGTTGAGGAGGCTGACCGCGTCGTCGCGCGAGCGCAGATCGTGACCCGTCGCCTCGTCGCGCCGGTCCTCGGGGAGCGAAGCAACGAGCGTTGGCGTGGAGGTGACCTCGGAGTAGAGCTCGAGGTCGAGCGGCATGTCATAGGGCAGGCCGCGGTAGAGCGCGATCCGCCCACCCTCGTCGGTGCCGAGGAAATAGACTTGGCGCGACGCGAAGACTCCGCCCACGATCAGGCCCGCCACCAGCAGCACTGCGATCAGGGACTTGACCGGGAAGCGCCGCTTGCGCTTCTCCTTCGGCTCGCGGCGGCGCGGCGGCGCGCCCGACGCGGCTCCTCCAAGGCTTGCTTGGCGCCGGCGCTCGGCCTCAGTGCGGACGGCTTCGGCGGATAGCCCTGCCTCGGCGGCACTGGGCCCGACCAGGGTGGCGCCCTCGTCCGCCGCCTGCGCCTCGCCCTCCTCCAGGCGGAAGGCGACCACGGTGATGTTGTCCCTGCCGCCTGCCTCGTTCGCCTCGTTCACGAGCCAGGTGGTCGCCTCGTCCAGGGAGGGCGAGTCCGCGAGGATCTCCTTGATCTTCGCGTCCTTGACCATCGTGGTGAGCCCGTCCGAGCAGATCAGGTACACGTCGCCGGGCCGCGCGCTCGCGGTCAGCGTGTCGACTTCGACCTCGGCCTCGGGGCCCAGCGCGCGAGTGATGATCGAGCGCTGCGGGTGCGTCTCGGCCTCCTCCTCTGTCAGCCGCCCCTGCCGGCGGAGCTCCTCGACGAGCGAGTGGTCCGAAGTGAGCAGCTTCAGCTCGCCATCGCGGTAGAGGTAGGCGCGGGAGTCTCCGACGTGGCCGATCGAGATCTCGTCTCCCTCCACCAGCGCCGCGGTGAGGGTCGTGCCCATGCCAGAGCGGCTCGCGTCCTTTTGGGAGAGCAGGTGGATCTGGCTGTTCGCGCTCTGGACGACGGAGCGCAGGAACGTCTCCGGCGCCTCGGATCCGCGCTCGGCGGGCTCGAATGCCTCCGCGGCTATCCGCGAGGCGACCTCGCCGGCCTGCGCGCCACCCATTCCGTCGGCGACGGCATAGAGGGGGCCGCGGGCGAAGTAGGAGTCCTCGTTGGTCGTCCGCTGTCGCCCGGTATCGGTCTTGTACGAGTCCTCGCCGATCTTCAGAGCCATCTCCTACGACCCCCCGGGCACGTCGATCTCGAAGCGCAGCTCGGTGTCGCCAATCTTGATCTCGTCGAGGTCGGAGAGGAGCGCTTCGGAGCGGAAGCGGCTGCCGTTCAGGTAGGTGCCGTTCGTCGAGCCCATGTCCTCGACGTAGTAGCTCGGGCCGCGCGAGTAGATCCGGCAGTGGATCGTGGAGGCGAACTTGTCGTCGATGCGGACGTCCGCGTCGTCGCCGCGACCGATCGACAGGCCGCCGAAGAGGTCCCAGCGGCTGCCGGCATCCAGGCCTCCTCCCTTCACCGCGACCAGCGATGCGTCCGTGGAGGGAGCGCGGCCGCCAGGACCCGCGACCTCGTGGAAGCCGGTGGCCTCGGGCGCCGGCGCCTGCGTTCCCCGCAACTCCTTCATCGCGCTCCGCCCGACCCAGAAGAGGAACAGGTACAGAACGGCCAGGAAGCCGAACTTGAGTCCGACCGCGATCGGCTCGGTGTCCATCAGCGGGCCATTTGTGGGTTGAGCGCCAAGTGGCGCGAAAGAAGCATGTGCCGGTGGTTGCCTAGTGCTCGATGTCGAACGTGAAGTAGGTGGTGCCGATCTGGACGTTGTCACCCGGGCTGAGGCGGGAGGAGTCGACCTGGCGGCCGTTCACCTTGATGCCGTTGGTCGAGCCCAGGTCGGCGATCTCCCAGTCCCCGGTCGAGTTGCGCCGCAGCTCCGCGTGCTTTCGCGAGATGTTCGGGTCCGCCAGGACGCAGTCGCACTCCCGCGAGCGGCCGAGGGACGCGACGGGGCCGTCCAGCACGAAGCGGCGGTCGTCGAGTGAGACGATCGCCTTCGTGTCCGTCAGGTGCGCGACGCGCTTGGTGGTCCGCGACTGGCGCTCGGCCTTCGGAGGCACTTGGTAGACCATCGTGTGTCCCTGCTCGCCCTGCGACGGCGCCTGTCCCTCGCGCTGCGCGGGCTTGACCAACCGGGTCTGGATGCCGAACTCGCCGAGCCGCAGGCGCTCGTCGACCTCCAGGCTCACCTCGGGTCGCGTCAGGAGCGCCAGGTCGTGGCGGCGGGCGTGCTCGAGCAGATACGAGGAGAGCTCCTGCTCGAGCGAACGCTCGTAGCCCTCGAGGCGCTCGTGGTCCTCGGTGCCGAGCCAGACCGTGTATTGGTTGGGCACGTAGACGCGCGCGACCGAGGCGGTGCGGTGCGCGTCCATCTCCTTGGCGAGCTTGCGCGCGATCTCGACGGGCTGGACCTGCGACGAGAAGGCGCGAGAGAACGCACCCTGGACCAGGTTTTCAATCCGTGCTTCGAGGTTTCGAAGGACGCTTATGTCGATTCTCCTTGCGGCACGCGAGTAGGGCGGGCGGCACCGCCTCCAGCGGCCCGCATTGAGACCGGAATCCTACCCGCGGAGGAGGTTCTAGCCGCCGCCGTGGAGTGCTGGTTGGGAGCTTGCGAGCGTGGGACCGCGCTCGGGATCGCGCTGATGGTTGGCTCCGGCACGCGCGGCGACCGCCAGAGCGACGATCACGATGGCGATAGCGGCGCTTGCGCTCTGCGCTCCATCGCCGACGTAGGCGAGGCCGGCCGCAAGGGCCGCTGCCCAGAGCACGGTGCCCACCAGCGCGAGCGCGGGATGCGCCCGTAGGATCAATCCCAGGAGGGCTGCGGCGGCGGCGAGCACGGCGATGCCGCCGAGCGCGGAGGGGTCCGTGAACGCACCGAGCACCTCGCCGCCCGCCTCCTGAGCGGAACCCATCCAGCCGTCCTCGGCCTGGGGCGCGATCTTCAGGCGGTCGCCGAAGCCGAAGCCCACGGCCGCGATCAGATAGGCGGCGAAGGAGAGGCCTCCCAGGATCGCGCGGTCCCGGGCATTGTGTGCTGCGAAGGCGACGATCGCGGGCGCCGCCGCAATCGCGCCAGCGGCTCCGAGCGGGACCGCGGCCAGGGGAAGCAGCGCGAGCCCGGCGTTGGGCGCTACCGCGAGCGCCGGCATCAGGACGACGGCGAGCACCAAGGCCAGCCCCGGAAGGCCGGCCGGCCCGGCGAGCGCGGCCAGCGCGATGCCTGCTCCGACCAGCCCCAGGATGCGGGCGAACGATCGGCGGGGCAGCGGCGGCGTCCCGCTGTCGGGCGACGGCACGGCGCAGTCGTCGTCGAGCTGCGGCGCGACCCGCCCGAGCTCCGAGCGCAGGCGCTTCAGGTTCGGCCGGTTGCGCGGGTCCGGCTCGAGGCAGGCGTCGATCTGGGCCACGAGCGGGTTGGGCAGGTCCGGGCGGATCTGGCTCAGGGAGGGAAGCGGCTGGCCAATCTGGCGCGCCGTCTGGGCCGGGGTGCGGCGTGCGACCGGGTTCTCTCCCGCCCACGCCTCGTAGAGCGTCAAAGCGAGCGAGTAGACGTCGGCCTCGGGACCAGCGTCGTAGCCCTCCGCCTGCTCGGGCGCCATGTAGGCAAGCGTGCCGACCACGTCCCCCGTTGCCGTCAGGGCGGGCGCTCCCGCCACCGCGGCGATTCCGAAGTCCATGAGCTTCGCCCTGCGGCCCTGGGTTCCGAAAGGCTTGACGATCGCGTTCTGAGGCTTCACGTCGCGGTGGATCACGCCGCGCTCGTGCGCGTGGCAGAGCGCGTCGCACAGGTCCTTGCCGATCTCCGCGACGTCGCGGTCCGAGACGGCCCCATCGCGCGCGACCCTGTCGAGGGTCTTGCCCTGGACGAGCTCGGAGACGAGGAGGGCGTGACCGTCCCGCTCTCCCAATTCGTAGAGCGTCACGATCGCCGGATGGTTCAGGCGGGCGGCCGCCTGGGCCTCTCGCAGCACCCGGTCGGCACCCGCGGTCTGGATCTCCTTGATCGCGACCTCGCGCTGCAGGCGCTCGTCGAAGGCCTTGAAGACCGTGCCCATGCCGCCGGAGCCGATTCGCTCTCCGACCCTGAACCGGCCCATTACGAGTTCGCCTGACACTGCGAATACCGGCTTCGACGACTTTTCAGCCTTTCCTGCCGCGGCCCGGCGCCGGAGATAGCCGCGTGGGCGGTAATACTGGGCCCGAGTGGAAGCTTCCGAAGCCGACGATCGGGGTGCGTCGCCGAGCCGACGTGAGCCTCCTCCGCCCCAGCGGCGGAGGCGACCGCCGCCTCCGCGCGAGCCGCGTGGCGACGTGCTCAAGCGGCGCGCCATCGCCTTCGGCATCGGCGTCGTGCTCATCGTCCTTCTACTGCTCGCCGTTCGGGGATGCCTCGACGCTCGCAAGGAGCGCGCCTACGAGAACTACCTCAGGGACCTCGAGTCGCTGGTCACCACTTCCTCGCAGCTCTCCGACGAGTTCTTCCAGCGCTTCCGCGACCCCGGCGGTGCGAGCGAGCTCGAGTTCCAGGCCCAGCTGGGGTCCAGCCGCGGAACCGCCGAGGAGCTTCTGTCGAGGGTCGAGGGCCTGGACGCCCCAGGCGAGCTCTCGGACGCCCAGGCGGACCTCGAGCTCTCGTTCGAGCTCCGCCGCGACGGTGTCACTTCGGTGGTCGAGCAGACCGAGGCCGCGCTGGGCGAGCAGGGGTCGCAGGACGCCACCCGGCAGATCGCCACCGACATGCGCCAGTTCCTCGCCTCCGACGTGCTCTACGCGCGGGCGCAGGAGGAGATCACACAGGTGCTCGAAGAGCAGGAGCTCCAGGGCGAGGTGCCGTCTTCGAACTTCCTGCCGGAGCCGATCGAGCCCTGGCTGGACGACCTGGAGATCGCGCGCCTGCTCGCGCAGGTCGCGGGCGAGACAGGGGCTGCAGGCGGCGGGACGCGTGGCACCGAGATCTCCACCGTCACCCTGCGCCCGGGCAACATCCCGCTTACGCCAGACACGCTCAACACGGCCGGCCAGGTGCCCAACGAGATCGAGGTCGGGGTCCTCAATGGCGGCACGACCGACGAGACGGACGTCCTGGTCTCGTTCGAGCTCCTCGGGTCGACGGAGCCGGTCGAGGGCGAGGCCACCATCCCGCGGATCAACCCCGCCGAGGAGGGAACCGCGGTGATCGGGGTCGAGGGTGAGATCCCCGAGGACGACGACCTGACCCTGATCGTCACCGTCTTCCCGGTCCCCGGTGAGTCGATCGTCGACAACAACGAGTTCGCCTACCAAGTCCGCTTCGGCGGTTAGCGCGCTCGCCATGCAGCCGCCCTCAGTCGCCTTCCTCGGGCCAGCCGGGACCTTCTCGGACGACGCGCTTCGCGCGGCGGGCGCGCGCGCGGCGGGCGGAGTCGAGCCGCGCCCGGTCCCGACCATCCACGACGCGGTGATGGCCGTTGCGCTCGGCGAGGCCGATCGCGCGCTGGTCCCTTTCGAGAACTCGATCGAGGGGTCGGTGCGCCCGACGCTGGACGCGCTCGCGTTCGACGCCGAGAGCGTCTCGATCGCCGGCGAGCACGACCATGCGATCTCCCAGGCGCTGATCGCGGGAAGGCAGGCCGAGCTGAGCGAGATCGAGGTGGTGGTGAGCCATCCGCAACCCAGCGCTCAATGCGCGCGCTTCCTCCGCGAGAGCCTGCCCCAGGCCGAGATCCGCAGCACCGACTCGACCGCCGAGGCGGTTCGCCTGGTGTCGGAGTCGGACGAGCCGTGGGCTGCCCTGGGCGCCGCGTCGGCCGCGGAGATCTACGGGTGCGTGGTCCTGCGCGACGGCATCGAGGACGAGAAGGGCAACGTCACCCGGTTCGTTTGGCTCGCGCCGGAGGGTGTGCGCGCCGAGGCGGCGGAGGGTCAGATGTGGCGGACGACCTTGATCTTCTCCGAGCTCGGGGCCGACCACCCCGGCGCCCTCGTGGACGCGCTCTACGAGATCTCCAACCGCGAGGTCAACATGACCCGGATCGAGTCGCGCCCGCGGCGCTACGAGCTCGGCCGCTACATGTTCTTCATCGACATGGACGGCGCCGACACCGACCCTCAGGTCGCCGAGGCGATCGGGGCCCTTCGCAACAAGGCGGAGAACGTCCGGGTGCTCGGCAGCTATCCCGATCGCGGGCGGAGAACTCCCCTAGGGATCACCGCGCGCCCAACGCCCGCGCTTTGCCTTACCCGTCTGTTCACGCATCGTCGCCCGCCGCGATTAGAATTCCGGCTCGAGTGGCACTCATGGCGGATCCGCATGTTGGCAAGGCGAACGGGAAGGTCGTCTCAATCGCCGGGCGCCTGCACGGAGGCAGGACCCACTCGCATCGCGGCCCGGGCGGGCGGGTCCTGGTCCTCAACGCGAGCTACGAGCCCATCAACGTGTGCACGATGCGCCGCGCCGCGGTGCTCGTCTTAAAAGAACGTGCCGAAGTGCTGGAGCGCCGCGAGGGAGTCCTCCACTCCGAGCGCCTCGAGCTCGATCGCCCCTGCGTGATCCGCCTGGTCCGCTACGTCCGGGTGCCCCGGGATGTCCATCGGCGCAAGATCACACGCCGCGCCGTCCTCGCTCGCGACTCGTACACCTGCCAGTACTGCGGGCGCGAGTCGGCCGGCCTCACCGTCGACCACGTGATCCCGCGAAGCCGCGGCGGCACTTCGCACTGGGACAACATCGTCGCGGCCTGCGCGCCGTGCAACCGCAAGAAGGGCAGCCGCCTGCCATCAGAGGCCGCGATGCCCCTGCGCGCCAGCCCAAAGGCTCCGGGTCCGACCGTCTTCATCCGCATCGCAAGCCCACGCGTCCCGGACGCGTGGGAGCAGTACCTCCTCGCCGCCTGAAGGGGCCTGACCCCGAGCCGTGACCCCGCGCTATCAAAAGCGAAGGGCCGCCCCCTTCCGGAGCGGCCCTTCGGTACGAGTCGCGTGATTTAGACGGCCGGGGATTGACAGCGAGTGGGACAACTTCCCGCCTCCCGGTGGCCGCCGGCGCCTGGTTGGTATTCCACCAGGCGGCTCACACGTGCCACCTAGTGTTCCGACACCTCCAGAGTCCCGTTAAGCATTGGAATTAGGACCACCTCCTTTCTCTGGTCGTTCAATTCAACCAAACGGGGAGGCGGGTGCTCGCGCACCCCCGGCGGGGCTACTCGCCGGCGGCTTCGGCTTCTTCGAGCTCTTCCTGGATCGGTCGTCTCGCCGTCGCCGTTCACCGGCGTGGAGGACTCGACGACGAGGGCGACGGCGGAGACGCAGTCGTCCTCCTTCATGTTCATCACGCGGACGCCCTGCGTCGCGCGGCCCATCAGCGAGATGCCGCCGGCGTTGGTGCGCTGGACCATGCCGTTCTGGGAGATGAAGAGGAGGTCCTGGTGCTCGCGCACGATCAGCGCGCCGGCGAGGGCGCCCTTCTTCTCGGTCATGCGGATCGTCAGAACGCCCTGGGTGCCGCGGCCCTTGACCGGATACTCCGGGACCTCGGTGCGCTTGCCGTAGCCGTTCTCGGTGACCACGAAGAGCTGGGAGTCGTCGCGGGCGATGTCCATCGCCAGCACGCGGTTCTTCGAGCCGTCGGGAAGCTTCTTGGAGACGTTCATGCCGCGCACGCCGCCGGTGCCGCGGCCCATCGCGCGGACCTGCGACTCGTTGAAGCGCGAGGCGTTGCCGGACTTCGAGACCATCAGGATGTCGTCCTCGCCCGAGGTGAGCCGGACCTGGACGAGCTCGTCGTCGTCCTTCACCTTGATGGCGATGATGCCGTCGGCCTTGATCTTGGTGTTGTACTCGAGGAACTCGGTCTTCTTGATCTGGCCGCCGGCGGTCGCGAAGACGAGGAACTTGTCCTCCTTGAAGTCGCGCGTCGGGATGACGGCCATCACGCGCTCGCCGTCGCGGAGCGGCAACACGTTCACGAGCGCCTGGCCGCGGTGCGTGCGCGAGCCCTCGGGAAGCTCGTAGACCTTCAGGCGGTACACCTTGCCGCGGTTGGTGAAGAACAGCAGGAAGTCGTGGGTCGAGCAGATGTGGAGGTGCTCGATGTAGTCCTCTTCCTTCAGGTTCATCCCCATCACGCCGATGCCGCCGCGGCGCTGCTGGCGGTAGGTGGCGAGCGGCAGGCGCTTCGCGTAGCCGGAGTTGGTGAGCGAGACGACCATCTGCTGGTCGGCGATGACGTCCTCGATGTTGAGGTCGCCCTCGAAGTGGGTGATCTCGGTGCGCCGCTCGTCGGCGTACTTGTCCTCGACCTCGGAGAGCTCGTCGACGATCAGGCCGTCGATGCGGGCCGGGTCGCCGAGGATCGCGCGGAGCTCGGCGATCTTGTCCATGAGCTCTTTGTGCTCGGCGCGGATCTTGTCGGACTCGAGCGCGGTGAGGCGCTGAAGGCGCATGTCCAGGATCGCCTGCGCCTGGATCTCGGAGAGCTTGAAGTTCTCGATCAGGCCGGCCTTCGCCTCGACCGGATCGGCGGAGCCGCGGATCAGCGCGATCACCGCGTCGAGGTTGTCGAGCGCGATCAGCAGGCCTTCGAGGACGTGGGCGCGGGCCTCGGCCTGGCGAAGCTCGTACTGGGTCCGGCGAACGATGACGTCGCGCTGGTGGTCGACGTAGTGGTGGATCATCTCCTTGAGGCCGAGCGTGCGCGGCACGCCGTTCACCAGGGAGACCATGTTCATCCCGAAGGAGTTCTGCATCGGGGTGTGCTTGTAGAGCTGGTTCAGCACGACCGCCGCGGGGTCGCCGCCGCGCTTGAGCTCGATCACGAGGCGCATGCCGGAGCGGTCCGACTCGTCGCGGAGATCCGAGATGCCGGTGATCTTCTTGTCGCGGACGAGGTCGGCGATCTTCGTGATCAGGCCGCCCTCGCCGCCCTTCTTGACCATGTACGGAAGCTCGGAGACGATGATCGCGTCCTTGCCGCCGCGGATCGGCTCGACGTGGGCGCGAGCGCGGACCCGGACGCTGCCGCGGCCCGATGCATAGGCGTCGCGGATGCCCTGCGCGCTCATCATGCCGCCGCCGGGGAAGTCGGGGCCCTTGACGTGCTCCATCAGGCCGGGCAGGTCGATCGAGGGGTTCTCGATGTACGCCTTGGTCGCGCGGATGACCTCGCCGAGGTTGTGCGGCGGGATGTTCGTCGCCATGCCGACGGCGATGCCGGTGGAGCCGTTGACGAGAAGGTTCGGGAAGCGCGACGGCAGGACGAGCGGCTCGCTGGTCGTCTCGTCGTAGTTGGGGCCGAAGTCGACGGTGTCGGCGTCGATGTCGCGGAGCATCTCGGTGGCGAGGCGCTCGAGGCGGGCCTCGGTGTAGCGCATGGCGGCGGCGGGGTCGTCGTCGATCGAGCCGAAGTTGCCCTGGCCGTCGACGAGCGGCGAGCGGAGCGCGAAGTCCTGGGCGAGGCGGACGAGGGTGTCGTAGATCGCCGAGTCGCCGTGGGGGTGGTACTTGCCCATGACCTCGCCGACGATGAAGGCGCACTTGCGGTACCCGCGGTTCGGCTGGAGGCCGAGGTCGTGCATCGCGTAGAGCACGCGGCGGTGGACGGGCTTCAAGCCGTCGCGGACGTCGGGCAGCGCCCGGCCCACGATCACGCTCATGGCGTAATCGAGGTACGAGCTGCGCATCTCCGTCGTCAGCTCGCGGTCCTCGATGCGCCCGGTCAGCGCGTCGAGCCCGCCTGCACCGGCCTCAGACATCGAGGAACTTCACCTCGCCCGCGTGCTTCTCGATGAAGATCTTCCGTGGCTCGACCTTGTCGCCCATCAGGTCCGTGAAGACGCGATCGACGGCCGCGGCGTCCTCGATCGTCACGCGCTGGAGCGTGCGGGTCGCCGGGTCCATCGTGGTCTCGCGGAGCTGGTCCGCGTTCATCTCGCCGAGGCCCTTGAAGCGCTGCATCGTCACGCCCGACTTCGCGAGGTCGACGACGGAGGTCTGAAGCGCGCCGAACGACTCCGCGATCTTCGACTTGTCCTTGAGCGTGACGGTGAACGGCGGGCGGCCGACCTGGCGAGAGGAGCTCCGAGTGGACGCTCACCATCTTTCGGTAGTCCTGCGAGTCGAAGAGGTCCGAGCCGAGGTCGTAGAAGCGGGCGAGCCCGGAGCGGCGGTGCGTCGCCTTGATGTGCAGCTCGTCGCCCGCCGCGGAGACCAGCTCGGTCTCGAAGGGCTCCGCCTCGGGATCGTCTTCCTCGATCAGCTTCTTGACGGCTTCGAGCGACGAGGCGCCGGCGTCGAGGATCTGCGACTCGGCGAGGAACGCGATCACCTCTCCCCCGTGCTCCGCGCGAAGCGCGTCGTACCAGCCCTCGTACTCCTTGAGCTTGCGGTTGAAGCGCTGCCAGCGCGCGGCGGTGAGCTTCGTCTCCTTGCCCTCGGCGTCCGCGAGCGTGTAGTTCTCGAGCCGGTCTGAGAGGAGGTATTCCTCGAGCTCCGACTCCTTCTCGACGTAGCGCGAGCGGTTGCCCTGCTTGACGCGGTAGAGCGGCGGCTTCGCGATGTACACGAAGCCCGCGTCGATCAGCTCGGGCATCTGGCGGTAGAGGAAAGTCAGCGCCAGGGTGCGGATGTGCGCTCCGTCGACGTCGGCGTCGGAGGCCAGGATGATCTTGTGGTACCGCGCGTCTTCGAGGTTGAACTCCTCGTGGACGCCGGTCCCGATCGCCGTGATCATCGCCTGGATCTCGATGTTCGAGAGCACCTTGTCGATCCGGCTCTTCTCGACGTTCAGGATCTTGCCGCGTAGCGGCAGGACGGCCTGGGTCGAGCGGTCGCGGGCCTGCTTGGCCGAGCCGCCGGCCGAGTCGCCCTCGACGATGAAGATCTCCGCGTCGCGCGGGTCCTTGACCGAGCAGTCCGCGAGCTTGCCGGGAAGCGTCGAGTTCTCGAGCGCCGACTTGCGCCTGGTCAGGTCGCGCGCCTTGCGCGCCGCGTCGCGGGCCCGGGCGGCGTCGACGGACTTGGAAACGATCCGCTTCGCGTCCGACGGGTTCTCCTCGAGGAACTCGCCGAGCTTGCGGTTGACGGTCTCCTTCACGAGGCCCTCGACCTGCGGGTTGCCGAGCTTGGTCTTGGTCTGGCCCTCGAACTGCGGCTCGGCGAGCTTCACCGAGATGACCGCGGTCAGCCCTTCGCGCACATCCTCGCCCGAGAGGTTCGGGTCCTTCTCCTTGAGGAGGCCCTTCTCGCGGCCGTAGGCGTTGATCGTGCGGGTGAGCGCCGAGCGGAAGCCCGAGAGGTGCGAGCCGCCCTCGTGGGTGTTGATGTTGTTCGCGAAGGTGAAGACGGACTCCTGGTACGAGGAGTTCCATTGCATCGCGACCTCGACGGCTCCGTCGTCGGTCTCGTGATCGAAGTAGACGGTCTTCTTGTGAAGGGCGTCCTTGTTCTCGTTGAGGTGGTGGACGAAGTCGACGATGCCGCCCTCGTAGTGGAAGGTGTCCTTCTGTCCGCCGGCGCGCTCGTCCGTCAGCTCGATCTTCAGGCCGCGGGTGAGGAACGCCGTCTCGCGCATGCGCTCGGCGAGAGTCGCGTAGTCGTAGGAGATCTCCTCGAAGATCTCCGGGTCCGGGGCGAACGTGATCGTCGTGCCGGTCTGCTTGGAGGCGGCGCCCTTCTCGAGGTCGCCCTTCGGCTTGCCGCGCTCGTACTCCTGGGTCCAGGTGAAGCCGTCGCGGTGGATCTCCAGGTTCAGGCACTCGGACAGAGCGTTGACCACGGAGACGCCGACGCCGTGGAGGCCGCCGGAGACCTTGTACCCCCCGCCCTCGCCGAACTTGCCGCCGGCGTGAAGGACGGTCAGGACCACCTCGGCCGCGGGGCGCTTCTCCTCGGGGTGCTCGTCGACCGGGATGCCGCGGCCGTCGTCGACGACGGTGATCGACTCGTCCGGGTGGATCGTGACCTGAATGCTGTCGCAGTGCCCCGCGAGCGCCTCGTCGACGGAGTTGTCGACGACCTCGTAGACCAGGTGATGAAGCCCTCGCGGCCCGGTGGAGCCGATGTACATGCCCGGGCGCTTGCGCACGGGATCGAGACCACGGAGAACCGTGATCTCGCCGGACGTGTAGTCGCCATCCTTGGCGGTACCGTTTTTCTGCGCGTCGGCTTTGCCGGCGCTAGTTGCTTTTGCCACTTGGACCTTTCGGGGTTGCCTCGCGGGAGGATCCCGGCCGCCGCGGAAGCGACTCTAGAGCCGCTCTCGGACGGGCCCACGGCCCACCGATCGAGTTCACATAAGGATACCAGGGAGAGGGGTCGTAATCGGCTTCAGAGAGCCATAAAAGCCCTGCAAATAAGCGTGAAAGCGTAACTTCGCTCAGCCGAGATCGCCGCGGGCGGCGTCGGCGGTGAACCTGCAGGCCCTGAAGCGCCTCCTCGTAAGGCCCGTCGCCGAGCGCCTCGCGGAGCTTGGAAACGAGGACCGGGCTCATCAGATCCAACTCCTGGGCCCAGGTCGCCGAGCGGCAGGCGACCGTGACCACCCCTCCCCTCTCCGCGACCGGGTCGCCCTGCGCGGCCGCGAGCGAGCCGGCCGTCTCGGGCCACGCCTCCTGGACGGCCGCAAGGAGCGTCTGCGGCGCGACCTCGCTCCGAACGGCCTCGAGCGCCGAGGCGAGGGAGCGGGGCGGTCCGTGGTCTCCGCGGCGCCGGGAGCTCATGCCGCCTCGCTCGCCCCGTCGACCCCGCGAATCGCGGCGCCGCCGCGCACCGCCAGCTCGGCCCGCTCGCAGGATGCGGGCAGGTGAGAGCTCTCGGTCGCGGTCACGAGGGCCTGCCCGCGGCCGCGCGGCGAGGCGGGCGCACAGGAGCTCGCGCCGCTCGGGGTCGAGCTCGGAGGTGACGTCGTCGAGCAGCATCAGGGGAGGCTGGGAGCGCTCGGCGAGAAGCGCGTCGCGCTCCGCGAAGAGAAGGGCGAGGAGCACGGAGCGCTGCTGGCCCTGGGAGGCGTACCGCCGTGCCGCCCGCCCGCAAAGCGAGATCGCCACCTCGTCGAGGTGCGGGTCCGTGGCCGGAGAATCCGCGGGCCAGGTCCGACTCGCGCTTCTCTGAGAGCTCCGCGCGCAGCTCCCCGGCGTCGGCGGCCTTGCTCCTGGGCGCGTAGCGAAGCTCGGGGTCGGCCAGCCCCAGCTCTCCCGCGGCCGCGGCGAAGAGCGGCGCGAGCGTCTCGACTGCGGCTCGGCGGGTCGTCCATCAGCTCCACTCCGGCCTCGGCGAGCTCCGAGTCCCAGGCGTCGAGCGAGTCCGGCGCCGCCGATCCGGCGCGGATGCGGCTGACCAGCGCGTTCCTCTGCGCGAGGGCACGGGCGTAGCGCCGGCGCGCCTCGGCGCGGGCCGGGCGCAGGGCGGAGACGAAGCCGTCCAGGTGCGAGCGCCTTGCTGCAGGCGGGCCCTTCACCAGGGTCAGCCGATCCGGCATGAAGACCGCGACCGGGGGGCGGAGCTGCGCGGAGTCGGGCATCGGCGAGCCGTTCACCAGGTGGCGGCGCCCGCTCTCACGGTCAACCGCGCACAGGAACTCCCGGCGCTCGCCCGCGTCCTCGATCACGACCTCCGCGCGGGACAGCGGCTCACCGAAGGCGATCGTCTCGCGATCCGCACGCGTCCGGCATGAGCGGCCGGCGAGCCCCATGTACAGAGCCTCGAGCAGATTCGTCTTGCCGGATCCGTTCGCGCCGTGGAGAAGGGTCACCCCCTCCCCCAGCTCGACCTCAGCCGGCACGAGGTTCCTGAACCCGAGGGTCGTGAGCGAGACGACCCTCACCCGGGCACCGCCTTAGACGTTGAGCCGGATGGGCATGACGAGGTAGGAAAAGTCCTCGCTTCCCACCGGGCGCAGGAGGCCCGGGCGGAGGGGCGACGAGATCTGAACCGCGATCTCCTCGCTCTCGACCGTCTCGATTCCCTCGATCAGGAACTGCGGGTTGAATGCGATCTCGAGCGGCTCGCCCGAGTAGGGGGCGGGCATGCCCTCCGTCGCGTCGCCGATGTCGGGCGTCTCGGCTGCCACGGTCAGCTCGCCCTCCGCGAAGGCGAAGCGAAGCGGTGCGTTGCGCTGCGCGAGCTGCGAGACGCGGCGCGACACCTCGAGGAGCTCCTCGCGCGGCAGGCGCACCTCGTGGTCGAACGACTCGGGGATCAGCTGCCGCCAGCTCGGGAACTGCCCCTCGATCAGGCGCGAGGAGAGCGCGACGTTCTCGAGCTCGAAGACGACCTGGTTGCGCGAGAGCGAGATGTCCACCGTCTCCGGCGAGCCGTTCGCGATCAGGCGCGCCAGCTCGCGAAGCGCGCGGGCGGGCACGTTGGCGTCGATCGGCTCCGACAGCGAGGTCTCGAGCTTCGTGTGCTTGACGCTCAGGCGGTACGAGTCCGTGGCGACCATCGTCAGCGAGTCGCCCTCGGCCTGGACGAGCACGCCGGTCAGGATCGGGCGCACCTCATCCCGCGAAGCCGCGCGGGCGACACGGTCGATCGTCTCCGCCAGCGGTGCGGCCGGGAGCTTCGCGGCGTTTCCCTCCACCTCGGGAAGGCGCGGGAAGTCCTCGGCAGGCAGCGTGCGGAAGTGAAAGCGCGCATCGCCGGCGGTCAGCTCGACGTCGCGCTGCTCCTGGCGCACCTCCAGGGTCACGTCGCCGGCGGGAAGGCTCCGCGCCACGTCGGCAAGGAGGCGCCCGGGCAGAAGGACCGTGCCCTCGCGCTCGACCTGCACGTCGGGCAGCGTCAGCGAGACGCCCATCTCCATGTCCGTCGCTCGCAGCAGAAGTCCATCCGCGGTGGCGGTGAAGAGCACGCCGCCGAGAGACGGCAGCGTGGAGCGGGATGAGACCGCGCGGCCGGCATGGCCGAGAGCGGTGACGAACGATTCGCGGGGGGCGGTCAGCTTCATGGGTTCTTTCGTCCGAGGTTCAAAACTGTGTCCAACTCATTCTTTCTAGGGGATCAGATGTATCAGGGGTGTGGATAGGTGTGGAGAATGCGTGAAAAGTCAATGGATATGCGGGACGGACATGTTGATCAGTCCTGTGGACGGGACCCGGGGTCGTTGACGTCCTCACCATCGGGTTCGTGTTGAGTGGGAGTTTCCCCCAACATTGCACGGACGCTGTGGATATCGCCGGCGGTGGCTGATCCGGGCTCGTTGCGATCGCCGACGGAGCGGATCGCGTGGATCACTGTGGAGTGGTCGCGATTGAAGTCGCGCGCGATCTGCGAGAGGGAAAGCGGGGTGAGCTCGCGCGCCAGGTACATGGCAAGGTGGCGCGCCCGCGCGACCGTCGGCGTGCGCTTCGCGGAAAGTAGGTCGGCCTTGGAGATCCCGAGGACTGAGGAGACGGCGTCCTGGATGGCGCTGACGCTGGGGGCGACGACGCCTCCAGCCGCGATTGGCTTCCGGCTGTCCTTCGAGCCGAGCGCCTTGCTGATGGCGCCTTCTGCCAGTGGCTCGTCGTATACGGAAGAGACGGCGAGGACGCGGGTGAGCGCGCCCTCGAGCCGGCGGACGTTGCCCGGAGCGCGATCGGCGATCTGGCGCAGGACGTCCGGCTCGGGCAGGCCGTCGACGGCGTCGGAGGCAAAGCGCCACAGAAGGGCGACGCGGGTTCGCATGTCGGGCGCCTCGAGCTCGACGGTGAGGCCCCACTCGAACCGGTCGCGGAGGCGCTCCTCCAGCCGCGTGAGCGAGCCCGGCGGGCGATCGCTCGACATCACTACCTGCTTGCCGGCCGCGAACAGCGCGTTGAAGGTGTGGACGAACTCCTCTTCGGTCTTCGCCTTGCCCTCGAGGAACTGGACGTCGTCGATGAGGAGAGCGTCGAGCCCGCGGTAGCGCTGCTTGAAGCGCTCGGGGCCGTGCGTGCGGAGTGCGGTCACGAATTCGCTGGTGAAGCGCTCGGCCGTTGTGTAGTGGACGGTCAGCTCGGGGTGGTGCCCACGCATGTAAGCGGCGATTGCGCCCATGAGGTGCGTCTTGCCCAGCCCGGGAGGCCCGTGAAGGTAAAGGGGGTTGTAGGCCTCGCCTGGCGCCTCGGCTACCGCCAGCGAGGCGGCGTGGGCGAACCGGTTTCCGGGCCCGATCACGAACCGGTCGAATTCGTGGCTGGGGTTGACCGGCACGGGCTCGGCGACGCGGGAAGTGGTGGCTCCGGGACTGACCCGGGTCGGCGGGTCCACCAGGCCAATGCGCTCGAAGCCGGTGCCAAGCCGGCGAAGCGCCTCTTCGAGCGAGCCCATATATCTGCGCTCGACCCAGGTCCGGACGCGGGTCGGCCCGGTCAGATAAAGGGTCTCGGCCTGGGAGCCCGCGGCCTGGAGCGGGTCGATCCAAAGGTCGAAAGTGGCGGCCGGAAGTGAGCGCTCGAGCTCTGAGCGGACTGCCGCCCAGGTCGTCCGGGCATCGTCATTTCCCCTTTCCACAGGCACGTGTTCGACCATAACGGCGCCTGACCGGGCCCTTGGGCGACACCCCGCAAATCGCGGAGAAAAGAGGCGCGGCGGCACCTCGCATTGCAGGACCGGTGCTCGGGCGCTGCCTCTCTATACTGGCCGTCGCCCGCCCGAGCACCCACGCTCTGGCCCCGCTGGGCCCCTTACTTATGAAGCGCACCTGGCAGCCAAAGAAGCGCAAGCGAGCGAAGACCCACGGTTTTCGCAGTCGTATGCGTACGCGCTCAGGCCGCGATGTGCTGCGGCGCCGGCGGGCAAAGGGCCGCAAGCGCCTCACGCCGTAGATGGCCGCTGACCGGAAGCGTGGCCGCCTCTCGCGGAGCGGCGACTTCGACCGCGTCTATCGCGAAGGCCGCTCGCATTCCAATCGCTATTTCGTCCTGTACGCGTTCCCGCGCGAGGACGGCGACGGGAACGCCGAGCCGCCGACGAGGACGCCGACGCGCTTCGCCTCGGCCTGTCGGTGAGCCGCAAGGTCGGCGGCGCAGTCGAGCGGAACGCCGTCAAGAGGGCTGTCCGCGAGGCGTTCTGGGCCCTGGCCGACGGCTTGCCCCGGCAGTTCGACTTCGTGATCGTCGCGCGCCATGACGCGGCGGGCCTGGTCGAGCGGGATGGCACGCCAGGCGTGGAATCGGCGCTCAAGGACCTCTTCCGCGAGGCGGGGCTCGAAGGGCCTTCGGCCGCCGAGGCGGCGTAACACGTGAAACGCGCCCTCGACACTTTCCGCGCGGCTCTCGTAGCGCTTGTCCTCGCGCCGATCCGCCTCTATCAACGCTTCATCTCCCCCGCCCTGCCACGCCGCTGCAAGTACGAGCCCACCTGCTCCGCCTATGCGGTCGACGCCGTGCGTGAGCTGGGCGTCATTCGCGGCTCGATCCTCGCCGCCTGGCGGCTCCTGCGCTGCAACCCGTGGAGCCACGGCGGCTGGGATCCCGTTTCCGACCGCAAACTCTTCGCGCCGGCTGAGAGCGATGCGGCAAAGACGCACAAGCACGAGGCGCACGCATGATCGTCGCGAACATCCTGCAGCCGCTCATCGACCTCGCCGACTGGGTCATCACCTTCTTCCACGACGACGTCGGCTTCAGCTGGGGCTGGTCGATCGTCGCCCTGACCTTCGCCACCCGCCTGGTGATCCTGCCCCTCTCGGTGTCGCAGATTCGCTCGATGCGCGCCCTGCAGGCGTATTCGCCGCAGATCAAGGCCCTCCAGGAGCGCTACAAGGACGACAAGCAGCGCCAGCAGCGGGAGATGATCGCGTTCTACCAGGAGAACAAGATCAACCCGTTCGCCTCCTGTATCCCCCTTCTCCTCCAGCTGCCGGTCTTCCTCGCCCTCTACCAGCTGCTGAACGGCGACGAGTTCAAGGCCGAGATGCTCGCGCAGCCACCGGTGGACTTCTTCTTCATCAACGATTTGACGGAGAAGGCGACCGGCGGGCCGCTGATCGCGCTGATCATCCTCTTCATCATCACTCAGCTGGGCGCCAGCATGGTGATGGCTTCCCGCGCGGACAAGAACCAGCGGATCATCATGTTCGTCCTGCCGTTCGTCTTCGCGCCCTTCGTGATCAGCTTCCCGGCCGGCCTGGCGGTCTACTGGATCTCGACGAATATCTGGACCCTGGGCCAGCAGATGGTCGTGCGGGTCTTCTTCCCGCCGCCGGAGATCCCGACGGTCGAGGAGATCAAGTCGAAAGAACCCCCTCCCCCGCCTCCCCGCAAGAAGAAGAAGCGCCGCTAGGCGCCTTCGCCCGGTAGAGTCGCGCTCGTGTCCGCGGAGGCGATTCCCGAGGCACCCGCCGAGCGGGTGCGCGCAATTCTCGAACTGGTGGTCGAGACGCTTGATGTGGAGGCGTCCGTGGACGTTTCCGAGGACGCGCGGCAGATCACGGGCACCATCGACGGCGAGGACGTCGGGCGCCTGATCGGCAGGCGTGGCCAGACGATCGACGCAGTTCAGTTCATCTGTTACCGCGCAGCCCAGCGCGGCGCCACCGATCGCAAGCGCGTGATCGTGGATGCCGGCGGCTACCGCGAACGGCGCCGCGAACAGCTCGAGGACCAGGCCGAGCGGGCCGCGGCGCGTGCCGCCGAGGCCGGCAAGGAGATCGAGCTGGAGCCCATGACGCCCTCGGAGCGAAAGGTCGTCCACGACTACCTGGCCGAGCGCTCGGGCATCGAAACCTTCTCGGAGGGCGACGAGCCCGACCGCTGCGTGATCGTCGCCCCGCTCGTCGGCAACGACGACGACTGAGCCGCCCGACGCTCCCGGCCTCACGCCTGAGGCTCGACTCAAGCTCGAGACGGTGCTCGAACTGCTTGCGTCCGACCCCCGCTCGCTCACGTCCGTGCGGGACCCCGTCGAGGCTTGGCGCGCGCACGTGGCCGACTCCCTGACGGGGTTAGAAGTGCCTGCACTTTCCGAGGCACGCTCGATCGCCGATCTTGGCTCTGGCGCAGGGTTTCCGGGCCTGGTTCTCGCGCTGGCGCTACCTCAGGCTCAGGTTCACCTCGTCGAATCGGTGGGCAGGAAGTGCGAGTTCATGGGTGAGGCGATCGCGAAGGCGGAGATCGGCAACGCAGACGGTCGTGAACGCGCGCTCAGAAGAGCACGCGGCCCAGGGCGGCGGCGGGCGCGAGGCCTATGACGCGGTCACGGCGCGCGCGGTCGCGCGGCTGGCCACGCTCGCCGAGCTGGCCTCGCCGCTCCTTCGCGACGGAGGCGTGCTCGTCGCCTGGAAGGGCCGGCGCGACGCGGGGGAGGAAGCCGAGCTCGAGCGTGCGCTCGGAGCGACCGGGATGGAGACGGCAGGCGTGCTCGAAGTGGGGGAGAGGGCGGGATACGAGCACCGCCACCTCCACGTCCTGAAAAAGACGGGCCCAACGCCCGAAAAGCTCCCCCGCCGGCCGGGAATGGCAAAGAAGCGCCCCCTCACCAACCCTCAACCCCCCTCAACGGGGTCTGACCCCGGGTCAGACCCCCTTTAGCCTTTGCGCGTGGCGTGAGCGCCAACCCTCGATGGGGTCAGACCCCCTTGAAGGTTGGTTGAGGGTTTCGCGGCACCGCGGAGCCAGCCGGGGGCGCCGGTACGCTCGGCCTGATGGGCGCCGTTTATGCGATCGCGAATCAGAAGGGCGGAGTGGGGAAGACCACGACCGCCGTGAACGTCGCTGCCTGCGTGGCCGGCGAGGGCAACCAGGTCCTCCTGGTCGACCTCGACCAGCAGGCGAACGCAACGGTCGCCCTGGGCCTCGACCGGGACACGACCCCCTCCTCATACGACTGCCTGACCGGCGAGAGCTCGGTCGCGGAAGCGGCGCGCCCCGCGGGCCACGACAACCTCTGGGTCGTGCCCGCAAGCCGGGACCTGGCGGGCGCTTCGGTCGAGCTGCCGCGCCTGGAGAACATGGAGTACCGCCTGCGCGACGGCCTCGGGCCCGTCCGCGAGCGGTTTGCGCTGACGCTCCTCGACTGCCCGCCGTCGCTCGGGCCGGTCACCGTCAATGCGCTCGCCGCGGCGGACCGCGTCCTCGTGCCCGTCCAGGCTGAATATCTGGCCCTGGAGGGCCTCGTGCAGTTCCTCGAAACCCTCGAATTGGTGCGTCGCGAGCTCAATCCGTCGCTGGTTCTGACCGGACTCGTCATAACAATGCACGACGAAAGGACTCGCCTTGCGAAAGACGTCGAGGCCGAATTGAGAGACCACTTCCCCGAGCTCGTCTTCGACACCGTGATTCCGCGGAGCGTTCGCGTTGCCGAAGCTCCGAGCTTCGCGGTTCCCGTGACCCAGCACGCACCCTCGTCCCGCGGATCGCTTGCCTATGGGGATTTGGCGCGTGAATTGGCCGAGCGCGAGAGGGTCGACAGGGTCCGGGTCGAAAGAGGTGACGAAGGCCTTGTGGGCCCAGTCATGGAGGTCGGAGCATGAGTTCAGCTAATCGCCGTGGCATGGGCCGCGGCCTCGCCGCGATCCTGCCCCAGCCGGGCGAAGTGACCGAACCGGCGCTCAGGCACGTCCCGCCGGCGCTCATCCTTCCCAATCCCCGGCAGCCACGAAGGCGATTCGACGCCGAGTCGATCTCGGCGCTCGCGGAATCCCTGCGCACGGCGGGCCTCATCCAGCCGCTGATCGTCCGCCCGCTCGCCGACGGGCGCTACGAGATCATCGCCGGCGAGCGCCGCTGGCGCGCGGCGCAAGAAGCGGAGCTCGAAACCGTCCCGGTTCTCCTGCGCGACGAGACCGAGGCCAAGCGCATGGAGATGGCGCTGATCGAGAACGTCGCCCGCGAGCAGCTCAACCCCGTGGACGAGGCACGCGCATGCGCCACCCTGGTCGAAGACCTCGGGCTGACCAAGGAGGAGCTCGGCAAGCGCCTGGGCCGAAGCCGCGCCGCGCTCTCGAACCTGATCCGGATCCTCGACCTCCCCGACGAGGCGCTCGAGCTCCTGGAAGCCGGCGCCCTCAGCGAGGGGCACGGCCGCGCCATCCTGATCGCGAAGACGGCCGACGAGCGCAAACAGCTTGCCCGCGACGCCGTCAGCTCAGGCTGGTCCGTGCGCGAGACCGAGAAGCGCGCGAACGAAGGCGGCGCAGCGCGCCCGAAGCTGCGCGCGCTCCCGGACGCCGACGTGGTCGAGGCGCTGCGGCGCGCCGAGGACGCGCTCGAAGCGGCACTGGGCCGCGGCGTCAAGGTGCGAGCGGTCGGCAAGGGCGCGGGGATGAAGGCGGAGCTTCGCTTCGACGACATCGACGAAGTCCTCGCCTTCGCCGAAGACAAGCGGGGCTAAGTCGGCCAGATATCGGCGTTCGCGACCTCGAGGAGGTTGTCCGCCGGGTCGCGGAAGTAGAACGAGCGCCGCTCGTCCGACCAGTCGTGATCGTGCTCGATCTCGACGCCGGCCGCCTCGAGCCGCTCGCGCATCGCGCCGTAGTGGTCCGGCGCGGCGACGAAGCAGACATGGCCGACTCCAGAGCTTCCGTGCTGCGCGACGGGCGAGTCGTTCTCGGCCAGCAGCTTGCGGTCGAAGAGCAGCAACACGCCGGCGCCGAGCCTGAACACGGTCCCTTCGCGCCAGCTCGCGACCTCGGTCAGCCCGAGCGTCTCGCGATAGAACGCGAGCGTCTCCTCCGCGACATCGTGCTCGAAGGAGAGGGCCGTCTCGAGGATGCCGGTGAGCTCGTTGTGCTCACTCACCGCTCAAGGCCCCAGGCGCTCGGCCGCCCAACCGTCGCCGTCCCGCCGGTACTGGAACCGGTCGTGGAGGCGGCCCACCTGCCCCTGCCAGAACTCGACGATCTCGTGGTGCAGCACATAGCCGCCCCAATGCTCCGGCCGGGCAACCTCCAAACCGTCGAATCGCTCCGTGACCTCGGCAAGCCGAGCGTCGAGCTCATCCCGGTCGGCGAGCTGCCGGCTTTGAGGGGACGCCCACGCGCCGAGCTGGGAGTCGCGAGGACGCGAGGCGAAGTACTCATCCGACGCCGCGCCGTCCAGCCTCTCGATCGGCCCCCGGACCCGGACCTGCCGGTCGAGCTCGCGCCAATAGACGACGAGCGCGGCGTGCCCCGCCGCGTCGAGCTGCCCGGCCTTGGCCGACTCGTAGTTGGTGAAGAACCGGAAGCCGAGGGTGCCGAAGCCCTTGAGCAGCACCATGCGCGCATCGGGCCGGCCCTCGGGGTCGACGGTGGCGAGCGTCATCGCCTCCCGGAGCGGCACCTCCTCGGCGTCGCCCCACCACGCCGAGAACTGGGCGATGGGATCACCCATCAGGTCGGCCCGGTCGAGGCTCGGCATATCGGGGCGGCGAGGGCTCATCCCGCCCGAGGCTACCCGCCTACAATGACCCGCCGAGGACGACGTACCCGGGCGATTAGCTCAGTCGGTTAGAGCGCGTCTCTGATAAGGACGAGGTCCCTGGTTCGAATCCAGGATCGCCCACTTCCGCCGGTTTACGAAGCAGGGTCCTCGGCGTCGGACGAGTGGGGGAGGGCGCAGTGATCCAGCGCGACGCCGGCCAGCGCGCCGGACAAGCCGATGGCCTGCTCGTGCGTCAGGCGGACGTGGCAGATCTGGCCGAAACGGGGGCAACGGACCGCGACGGTGACGATGTCAGCGCCGTGCGGGTTGACGTGGACGTCTTCGCCTGAGTTGGTTTCGATCGTTGCCATGGAGCTCGAGTTGCCCCGGGCTCCCGAGGCGAAGTTAGGGTACCCTAACGCCGCTGGCCGTGATGGAAGGGGCGCCGTCGCGGGCCGGCTCGGCCTTACGGCGTGATCTCGGCGCCGGCGCGCCTGGGGTCGATCAGGATCTTCGCGTGCGCCTCGGGGTCGCCGAGCGCCGCGAAGGCCCCGTCCACGCCCTCGAGTCCCACCGTGCCGGTGACGAGGGGAGTCGCATCGACTTCGCCCTGGGCGAGCTTGTGGAGCGACTCCCGGTACTCCGCGGGCGTGTAGCCGACGACGAAGCGCAGGTCGATCTCCTTGTTGATGGCCATCGCCGGCCGGAGCCGATCCTCGCCCATGCACAGGCCGACGACCACGACGCGGGTGAAGAGCGGCGCCTTCGCGATGATCTCGTCGATCACCCCCGGGACTCCGACGCATTCGAAGACCACCGGCCGCTTAGGCTTGAGGCCCGCCGCGTCGGCCGCGCGCCAGATGTGCCACCACGGCATGCGCAGACGATGCGCCTTGTCGACGGCGTCCATGGCCGTCTCGAGCGCGCCCGGGATGTTGTCCAGGTGGCCTTCCGACGCCTCGGTCTGCCACGGCGACTCGGTCGCGGGGTCGATCACTGAGTCGGCGCCGCATGCCTGGGCCAGGGCACGCCGCGCGGGGGAGAAGTCGCTGGCGATGACCTGGCGCACGCCCTTTGCCTTGAGGTGGAGGATCACCGACAGTCCGACGGGGCCGCATCCGACCACGATCGCGACGTCTCGCTTCTTGACTTCGCCACGCCGAACAGCGTGGAGCCCGACCGCCATGGGCTCGGTCAGCGCGGCGTGGTCGGCGGGCAATCCGTTCGGCACGGGGAACGCGAGCGACTCCTCGACGAGCATCTGCTCCGCGTAAGCGCCGGGCGCAGCGGCGGAAAGGCCGACGGTGTGGACCTCTTTCCCGCGGCGGATCAGCGGTACGGCCACGACCGGAGAGCCTTGCGGCGCGGTCTTCCGGCAGCCCGGCCCGTGCTCGGCGACCTGCCCGACGAACTCGTGGCCTAGGACCACTGCCTGGCCGGAGCGCATGAAGTCCTCATAGCCGGTCTCGACCATCACGTCGGCGAGCTCGTCGCAGTGATGGCGGGCGTGTAGATCCGAGCCGCAGATCCCGGCGCGAAGGACATCGATCACGAGCTGGCCCTTGCCCGGCTCCGGCACCTCCCGCTCGACGACCGAAAGCTCCGCGTTCTGGCAGGCGACGGCTCTCACGCGTCGCAGCGTATGCCCTCCGTACGAAACCGCAAGCCTTCCGCGACGATGGTGCCAGGCACCGTGCCTGGCACCAGGCGCGCGCCCCACGATGACCCGGTAGGTTTCGCGGCCGCATGGCGACCGTTCACGAGACCTATGAGTTCGACGCGCCCGTCGAGCGCACCTACGCCTGGTTCTCGGAGCACTCGAACCTGAAGACGCTCTTCGGCATCGACGTCGAGCGCATCAAGGAGGGGGACACCGACCCGAACGGGGTCGGCTCGGTCCGAAAGCTCTCCCTCAAAGGCATCATGCCCTTCGAGGAGACGGTCACCGAGGCGATCCCGAACGAACGGATCGAGTACCGGGTCACCAAGGGAACGCCGCTTCGCAACCACCTGGGGGTGATGGTCTTCTCGACCACGGGCGACGGCCGCAGCCACGTCGATTACACGATCACTTCGACGCGGCGGTCCCTGGACTCGACAAGGCCGTGGCCGCGGGGCTCAGCCGATCCATCCGCCGCGGCTTCCCCAAGGCTGCCCGCGCGATCTGAGCCCTGGCTCCCCGGCGGTTGAGGCATCCGATGCGGGGCAATTGCCGCACCTATACTGGAAACCAGTGACCCCTCCGGCAGCGGGAGCCTGAACCTTGCAACGGATGCAGATCTATGGAGTCTCCTTCGACATGGTTGGCAAGCAGCCGATTGTGCTTCTGAAGACGACCGACGGCAACCGCTTCCTGCCGATCTGGATCGGCCACCCCGAGGCGGCCGCGATCCTGATGAAGCTGCAGGGGGCCTCCACGCCGCGCCCGATGACCCACGACCTCCTGATCGAGATGCTCGAACAGCTCGACGCGAAGTGCGAGCGGGTCTCCGTCACCGAGCTTCGCGACAACACCTTCTACGCCTCGATCACCATCTCCATCAACGGAACCGAGATCGAGATCGACTCCCGCCCGTCCGACGCGATCGCCCTCGCGGTCCGCTGCCAGGCGCCGATCTTCGCCGCCGAGGACGTCATCGAGGAGTCGTCCATCGAGTTCGAGCACGAGGTCGAGGACACCGACGAGGTGGTCGAGAAGTTCAAGACCTTCCTCGACGAAGTGACGCCCGAGGACTTCGCCGCCGAGGACCAGTAGGCGACGGGTCAGACCCCAGTGTGAGCAGGCGTCGGACCGCCGCGCACGCATCGTGTGACGACCGCCACGCTTCGGCGCGCGGAGCGTGGGAGCATGGTTCAGTCTGATGGGCCAGAAGCTCCCGCCCGGGCCGCGTCACCCCAGCCTGATCCAGGGGGCGGGCATGTGGAACCGCCCCATCTCCTGGCTCGAGCGGAACCGCGCCAGGTACGGCAAGCGCTTCACCGCCCGGTTCCCGTTCACCCCTCCGTTCGTGGTCATCTCCGACCCTGAGCAGGCGAAGGAGGTCTTCACCGCTCCGCCCGACGTCCTGATGCCGGGCGTCGGGGCGCGAGTCCTACAGCCGCTCGTCGGGCCCAATTCGGTGCTCCTCTTGGACGGCGATGCCCACATGTCTCAGCGCAAGCTGATGCTGCCCGCCTTCCACGGCGAGCGGATGGAGCGGCTCACCGACCTCGTCGCCCGCGTGACCGTCGACGAGATCGAGGCCTGGAGCCCCGGCGAGGTCGAGCTCCACCCGCGCTTTCAGTCGCTGACCCTCGAGATCATCCTGCGCGCGGTGTTCGGCCTGGAGCCAGGCCCGCGGCTCGACGCGCTGCGCGAGAGCCTCTCGACGCTTCTCGCCTACGGCGACAACCCGCTGACCCTGCTGCCGCCGCCGGAGGACCCCGACCGCCTGGAGCTGACCGAGCGGATCTTCAACGCGGTCGGCCCGATCAAGGGGTTCGTCGACCGCCGCGACGAGGTGGACGAGCTCCTGGCCGCCGAGATCGCCGAGCGGCGCAACGCCGGCGACGAGGATTCCGACGACGTCCTCTCGATGCTCCTCGCCGCCCGACACGAGGATGGCCCACCGATGTCGGCCAAGGAGCTCCGCGACGAGCTGGTCACGCTGCTGGTCGCCGGCCACGAGACGACCGCCTCCTCGCTGGCGTGGACGCTCGCCCGCCTGGCCCGAGAGCCGCGCGTGCTGGCCGAGCTTCGCCGCGAGGTCGACGCCGAGGACGACGGCGCGTACCTGACCGCGACCATCAACGAGAGCCTCCGCAGCCGTCCCGTGGTGCCGAACACGATGCCCCGCTACGTCGCCAAGCCGGTCACGGTCGGCGACTGGGACTACGAGCCCGGCCCGAGCCTGGTCGTGAACGCCTACCTGATCCACCACGACGCCGAGATCTATCCCGATCCCTACACGTTCCGACCGGAGCGCTTCCTGGACTCGAAGCCCGGCACCTACACGTGGATCCCGTTCGGCGGCGGCCGGCGCCGCTGCCTTGGCTCCAGCTTCGCGATCCTGGAGATGAAGGTCGTCATCGCCGAGATCGCCCGCCGCTTCGAGATCCGCGCCACCTCCGGCGAGCCCGAGTTGGCCCGCCGGCGGAACATCACCATCCGCCCTCACATGGGCGCGACCGTCTCGCTTGGCGCGAGGGAGCGCGAAGCGGTTCCCGCTTAGCCCAGCGGGAACTCGAGCCCGTGCTCCTGGCAGATCGCCGGGATCCGCTCGAAATCGAACTCGAGGCCGTACTTCTCGGCAACCGGCACGATCATCTCCGGCGAGAAGTCGGGCCTGGAGGTGACCTCGTCCAGCTCGTCGAAGTAGTGCTCGAACCCACCGGGGCTGATGATTTCGAGGATGCGGCACGGCTCGTCGCCGGCGTTCCAGAACGTGTGCCACTGGTCGCGCGGCTTGAAGACGAAGTCGCCGGCGTCCGCGAAGACCGTGTCGTCGCCGAGAAGTGCGCCCATCCGTCCTTCGAGCACGAACGAGTACTCGTCCTCCTTCGAGTGCTTGTGCACCGGCGCGCAGAGCGTGCGGGGAGGAATGGGATGCTCGACGAGCGAGAACCCTCCTCCGGTCTCCTCGGTCCAGGCCATGAACCGGACCCCGAGCGATCCCAGGTCGATGGCCTTGCCGTCCTCAGGGCCGAGCTTCCGTGGGCCTTGTGAGGCGTCGTAGCGGCGGAGGGCGGGTGAGGTGGATGTCGCGGTCATGCTGTGGCTCCTTACATTTCGTTGAACAGCACTGTTCACGCAACGTAGCATGTCTCCGGGGCATCTGTCAAGATTGATTGAACACAGATGTCTGGCGAAACTGCAAAGCGCGAGTACCGCAAGAAGGCGAGAGCCGAACAGGAGGAAGCGACCCGCGAGCGGATCACGGAGGCCGCGGTGAAGCTCCACGGCTCGGTCGGCCCGGCGCGGACAACCGTGAGCGGGGTGGCGCAGGAGGCCGGGGTGCAGCGCGCCACGGTGTACCGCCACTTTCCGGACGAGGCTTCGCTCTTCGCCGCCTGCTCGGCGCACTACTGGGAGCGACACCCGCTTCCCGATGTCGAGTCCTTGAAGGGCATCAGGGATCCGGGGGAGCGCCTTCGCCGCGCTCTGGCCGAGTTCTACGAGTTCTACGACGCCAATGAGGCGATGCTCGAGAAGACCGGCCAGGACGCGCACCTGGTTGCCGCCATGGAAGCTCCCCGAGCGGCCTTCCTGGGATTCCTCGGCTACGCCTCGACGGTGATCATGAAGGGGCGTCCCGAGCGGGATGCCGCGCGCCGCCGCACCGCCGCAGCCGTGGGGCATTCCTGCTCTTCCCGACCTGGCAGTCGCTCACCCGCACGCAAGGCCTCTCGAACGCCGAAGCGGTCGCCGTAGCGACGGCGATGGTCGAAGGCGCCGGATCGGCCCGGCCGCGCCCGTCCCGCCACGCCTGAGGCCGGGTACGTCCCGGGGTCCCTAAGGGTCATCCCCAATAGACAGGGCGGCCGCGGCACGGGAGCCTGCCCTCATCAACCACTATTCGATGAAGGGAACCCAATGACTGACCAGGACACCACCCAGCAGTTGCCCGCCGCGGACCCGCCCCCGGAGCCCCAGCCCGACCGTCCCAGGCGCCTCGTGCGCTCGCGGTCGGACCGGATGCTCGGCGGCGTCGCCGGCGGCCTCGGCGACTACTTCCGAGTCGATCCGGTGATTTTCCGGATCGGCTTCGCGGTGACGCTGTTCTTCGGAGGGCTCGGAGCCCTCCTCTACATCGCGCTCCTGATCTTCGTGCCGAGCGAGCAAGCGGATGGCACGCCGGGGAAGGCCATGACGTTCGGTCGCGTCGTGCTTCTTTCCGCGCTCGCGATCGCCGGGCTGATCGGGATGTTCTTCATGGGCCTGGCCGCGGCGTGGGCCGCGGCAACGGGAAGCGGGGTCGTCGTCGCGATCATCGTGATCCTGATCGGAGCGGCGCTGGTCGTCGCGGCGTTCAACGGGGGAGCCCGCTGGCTGATCCTGCCGGCGCTCGCGCTGGCCGTGCCGCTCGGGACGGTCGCCGCGGCCGACATCCGGTTCGAGGGCGGCGTCGGCGAGACCTCCCACAGCCCGCAGACCGTCCAGGCGATTCCGGCCGGCGGCTACGAGTACGGGATCGGAGACCAGCGCATCGACCTGCGCGGCCTCGACTGGACCAAGGACCGGGTCATCCGGGTCGAAGCCGAGCAGGGCATCGGCCGCATGCTGGTCCTCGTGCCCGAGAACGTCTGCGTGGACGGCGACATCGATGCGAACTACGGCGTCGTCGAGGTCGCGGGCGAGGAGAGCTCCGGCTCGCTCGGCTCCGGCTACGAGGCGACGCCCAGGCTGGAGCTCGACGCGCACATCGACGCCGGGAAGATCGAGGTCATCAACGACGACCGGGTCGAGCTCGACCGGGGCCACGCCCTGGGCGACATCGGCCGCGCCGTCCTGCGCGAGCGCATGGCGGCCGCGTGCGCCCCTGAGCCCGCCGCGAAGGGTGGCCGAGACGCCTGATGGAGCGGCGGGTAGACCCCCTCTCACTCGGAGCCGGCCTCGGTCTGATCGCGACCGGGGCCGTGTTCCTTGCCGACCAGGACGGCGCCATCGACCTCTCGTTCGGTCTCTTCGGCGCCGTCCTGGCGACGTTCTTCGCCATCACGGGGATCGCACTGCTGTGGCGAAAGCCCCGTACCCCTGAGGCGATCGCTGCACCGACCGCATCGCAAACTCTTACGGCGCCGGCCGAGACCTCCGCACCCGCCCCCGATCCCGAGAGCGACCGCCTGCGCGACCTCTACCGCGGCGGCTTCGGGATCGCTCTCATCGGCGGCGCCGCCCTGATCGTCCTCTCACGGGCCGGCGCCCTCGACACGCTTGGCGACTCCGTCCTCACGATCGTGGTCGTGATCCTGGCCCTGGCTCTGATCCTGGCGCCGTTCTGGTGGCGCCTCGGCCGGAACCTGGCGGCGGAGCGGGCGGAGCGGATCCGCTCGCAGGAGCGCGCCGAGATGGCGGCGCACATCCACGACTCGGTGCTGCAGACCCTGACCCTGGTGCAGAAGCGGGCCGACGACCCGCGGGCCGTCGCGCAGCTCGCCCGCGCCCAGGAGCGGGAGCTCCGCGGCTGGCTCTTCACGGGCGACCGCGCGCCCGCCTCGGCCAGCCTCGCCGCGGCGCTCGAGGAGGCCGCCGCCGAGGTGGAGGAGGCGCACCGGGTGCCGATCGAGGTCGTGGCCGTGGGCGACGCGCCCGTCGGCGAGCCGGCGAACGCGCTGCTAGCCGCGGCGCGTGAGGCGATGGTGAACGCCGCCAAGTTCGCGCCGGACGCAGGCGAGATCGCCGTCTACGCCGAGCTCGATCCCGCGCGGTCCCAGGTATTCGTGCGCGACCGGGGCGATGGTTTCGACCCGGACGCCGTGCCCGACGACCGCCAAGGAGTCAGAGAGTCCATCATCGGCCGCATGGAGCGATCCGGCGGCACCGCCCGCATCCGCTCGGGCGACGGCGGAACCGAGGTCGAGCTCCTGATCGAGACCGGAGCGGGCGGATGAGCGCGCCCAGCGTCGTCATCGTCGACGACCACGCCCTGTTCCGCTCGGGCGTCCGCGCCGAGCTCGAGGGGCTGGTGGACGTCCTCGGCGACGCCGGCTCGGTCGAGGAGGCCGTGCGGCTGATCGCCGACGCGAAGCCCGACGTCGTCCTGCTCGACGTGCACATGCCGGGCGGCGGTGGGGTGGAGGTGATCCGCCGCGTTGCCGAGAGCGCGCCGGCGCAGCGCTTCCTGGCGCTGTCGGTCTCTGACGCGGCCGAGGACGTGATCTCGGTGGTCCGCGCCGGGGCGCGCGGCTACGTGACCAAGACCATCTCGGGCGCCGAGCTGGCCGACGCTGTGACCCGCGTTCGCGACGGCGACGCCGTCTTCTCGCCTCGGCTCGCCGGGTTCGTCCTCGACGCGTTCGCCGGGCAGATCACCGAAGCGGAGGCCGATCCGGAGCTCGACCAGCTGACGCTTGCGCGAGCGCGAGGTGCTGCGGCTGATCGCGCGCGGCTACCTCTACAAGGAGATCGGGCTCGAGCTGTCGATCTCGCCGAAGACGGTCGAGGCCCACGTCTCGGCCGTGCTGCGAAAGCTCCAGCTCTCGAACCGCCACGAGCTCAGCCGCTGGGCGGTCGAGCGCCGCCTGGTGGACTAGACGTCGCCGGGCTTCTTCTCGAAGTCCCAGTCGTCGTCGGACGCCGCGGCCTCGTCGGCCTCGGCGTGCATCCGCTCCAGGTCCGAGAGCGACGGTGCGTCGCCGGTGCTCGTCAACCGGGGCAGCACCAGGCCGTAGATGATCGCATCCAGGACCGCCAAGCCGACCAGGACGGCCGAGATCCAGCGCTGGTCGGGAAGCGCGAAGAAGAGCACGACCGCCGTCACCAGGCTGATGGCGATTGAGATGCGCCCGATCGAGCCCCAGTCGTTCCTTTTGAGCACGACCGGATCCTACGCTCGACAGCTGGGAACTGTGAGTGACGCGGATCTAGGGACGCGCCTCCAGTACGAGGTTGAACGGAGTCTCGGTTGCGCGGCGGAATCGCGTGAAGCCCGCTTCGGCGGCGACGGCGCGCAGGCGCTCCTCTCCTGCCTGCGCTCCCAGCGCCAGCCCGACCTCCTGGTCGAGTGACGATGGCGTGCAGACAACGGTCGAGGCGGCGTAGTAGATCCGCCCGACCGGGTTGAGGTTCTCGGCAAGCGTGTCGCCGGCGAACGGCTCAACCAGCATCACCGTTCCGTCATCGTCGATCGTCTCGCGGACGTGGGTCATCGCGCCAACCGGGTCGCCCATGTCGTGGAGACAGTCGAAGAAGCAGACCAGGTCATAGCCCTCGCCCGGATAGTCCTTCGCGCTTGCGACAGCGAACTCCGTGTTGTCCGCGACCCCCTCGCTCTGGGCGATCTCGCGCGCCCTCTCGATCGACGCGTCGTGGTAGTCGAAGCCGTGGACGGTCGATTCTGGGAATGCCTGGGCCATCAGGATCGTCGAGATCCCGTGGCCGCAGCCGATGTCGGCGACCTTGCCGCCCTGGCGGAGCTTGTCCTCGACGTCCTCGAGCGCCGGGATCCACTCCGCAACCAGATGGGCGCGGTAGCCCGGCCGGAAGAACTGCTCCGTTCCCACGAAGAGCTCTTCGTGGTGCTCGTGCCATCCGAATCCGGCCCCTTCGCGGAACCGCTCGGTCAGCTTCGCCCGGTCCTTGTAGACCGAACTGATGAGGCTGTAGCCCCCCAGCATGTAAACCGGGCTGTCCTTGTCGGCGAACGCCATCGCCTGCTCGGGTGGCAGCTCGAACGTCTCCGAGCCCTCGTCATACGTCAGGTAGCCGCTCGCCGCCTGGGCCGACGCCCACTCGCGGATGTAGCGCTCCGAGACGTCTGTGCGCTGGGCGATCTCTTCCGTGGTGAGCGGGCCGGCGCCGGCCATCGCCTCCCACAGGCCGAGCTCGCCGCCGATCATCACCAGGACGCCGTTCATCGCCGCGCCCATGTCTGTTACCGCTTGCCCCAGAAACGCTTCGAGGCGTTGCTCGTCGACCTCGGTCGATGCAACTTCCATCGTCGATCTCCTTCCCCCGGTGCGCCCTGCCGGGGGCGCCTACGTTCGCGCCCACGCGCGGGATCGTTGGAGTAACCGTCCCACTTATCGCCTTTGGTTGCAACCGAAAGTCAGAAGGTCCGCCTTCGGCTGTGGGAACGGCGCCTGGGCGTCGGTGTGCCTAGGCCTCGGCGGCGAGGAGCGAGAAGTCGCCTTCGTCCTTCATGCGGGCGGCGAGCTCCATTCCCCGGTCGAAGCCGACCCGCCGGCAGAGCGTCCACAGCTGAGCGCCCACGCTGATCCGCTGCCCGCCCGCGTCGATGATGCCTTCCATCGTCAGGTTCGGCCGCGCGAGCACGTTCACGGGCTTCGAGACGGATTCGCAGATCGCGCGTATGAGGTCGTACGAGTTCAGGCGGGGCGCGTAGACAACGTCTGCCCCAGCCGCCTCGAACGCCTGAAGGCGGGCGATTGTGTCGTCCAGGTCGTCCACGCCCCGGACGTAGTTCTCGGCGCGGGCCGTGAGCGTGAAGGGGAAGTCGAGCGCTCTCGCCGCCTCTACGGCGGCCTCGATCCGCGCCACCGCGTGCTCCAGGCAATAGATCTCCTCGTCGTCGCGATCCCAGTCCTCGATCGAGCCGCCGACCGCGCCTGCCTCGCCCACGCTCGTGATCGTGAGCGCCGCCTGCGCGGGCTCGGCGCCGTAGCCGTTCTCCAGGTCCATGGCGACAGGGAGGGGCGTTGCTTCCGAGAGCTCGCGGGCGTGATCGACGGATTCCTCGAGCGTCACGTCCCCGTCTTCGCGGCCGAGCCGCTCGGCAAAGCCTCCGCTGGTCGAAGCGAGCGCGACGGCGCCCAGATCCTGGAGGCGCTTCGCCGACTCGACGTCCCACGGGTTCAGGATCAGGAACGGCTCGCCCGAGTGGAGCGCTCGAAACGTCTCTCCTCGTTCGGCCTGGCTCATACGGACATCCTCTCAGCTGCCGAGGTGACCAGGCGGTCGCATAGCTCCTCGAACCCGATCCCGGCCGCCTCCGCCGCCATCGGGAAGAGGGACGTGTCGGTCAGGCCGGGCACGGCGTTGACCTCGAGCACCTCGGGCCCCTGCTCGCCGAGCATCAGGTCCACGCGCACGAACCCGGCGCAGTCGAGTGATTCCCAGGTCGCGACGGCCGCGGCGCCCACGAACGCCTCGTCGTCGCCGAGGTCGGCGGGGCAGATGAAGTCGGTGCGCCCGATCTCGTAGCGCGCTTCGTAGGAGTAGAGGTCCTCGTCGTGCGGGCGGATCTCGACCGGAGGCAGGGCCTCGCCCTCGAGCATCCCGACCGACAGCTCCCGGCCCGAGACGTGGCGCTCCAAGAGGACGCGGCTGTCGTAGGAGAAGGCCGAGACGATCGCCTGCGGCACGTCCTCGCGCGAGGCGGCGAAGCGCACGCCCAGGGCTGAGCCTCCGCGCGCCGGCTTCACCACCAGCGGGTAGCCCAGGCGGTCCTCGATCTCCTCCATCGCGTCGGCGGCGCCGAGCTCGGAGAACGCGGCTTGCGAGAACGAGACCCAGTCGGGCGTGGCGATCCCGTGCTCGCGAAGCGCCTGCTTGGCCTCGGCCTTGTCGGTCGACCGGCGGCACGCCGACACCCCCGGTCCCGTGTACGGGATGCCCAGGATCTCCAGCAGCTCCTGCACGGTGCCGTCCTCGCCGTCGGCCCCGTGGAGCGCGACGAACGCGACGTCCGGCTTCTCGGCCTTCAGGCGCTCGACCAGGTCGTGGCCCGCGTCGAGCGAGACGACGTCATGCCTGCCGGCGAGCGCGTCCTCGACCCGGGCGCCCGAGCTGAGCGAGACCTGCCGCTCGAGCGACCGCCCGCCCTTGAGGACGGCGACCTTCATGCCTCGGGCTCGCGCCTGCGCATCGGCACCACGTCGCCGCCGGGGTCTGGCACCTCAACCTCGTCGCCTGAACCTGACTCACCGTGCGGGTGCCTGACCCCTCGCGAGTCGCCTGAGCCGACCACGCGCTGCTCACGCGTGATCGCGCCGTACAGGGCGACCTGCTCGGCGACGACCGAGCCGATGCGGCGGATGCCCTCGCGGATCTCGTCCTCGGTCGAGCCGGAGAAGTTGAGGCGCATCGAGCTCTTGCCGGTGCGCCCGTCGGCGAAGGCGGCTACGCCGGGGACGAAGGCGACGTTCTCGCGGAGCGCGCGGGCCAGGAGGTCGGTGGTGTCGATGTAGTCGGGCAGCGTGGCCCACAGGAACAGGCCGCCTTCGGGCTCGGACCAGGTGGCCTCGGCGGGGAAGTGCCGCTCGAGCGACTCGAGCATCGCGTCGCGGCGGGTGCGGTAGACGTCGCAGAGCTCATCCACGTACTCGCGCCAGCGGCCCTCGGCGAAGAACTCGTCGACGAAGTACTGGGCGAGCGTCGAGGTGCAGAGGTCGGAGGCCTGCTTGCCCAGCACGACCTTCGCGAGCACCGGCGGCGGCGCGCAGAGCCAACCAAGGCGAAGGCCGGGGGAGAGGATCTTCGAGAACGTGCCGAGGTAGACGACGTAGTCGCCGCCGTCGAGCTCGTAGAGGGTCGGGAGCGGGTCGCCCTCGTAGCGGAGGAGCCCGTACGGGTTGTCCTCGAGCACCAGCAGCTCGCGCTCGCGCGCGATCTCGACCAGGCGCCGGCGCCGCTCGAGCGAGAGCGTCTGTCCCGCCGGGTTCTGAAACGACGGGACCGTGTAGATCAGCTTCGGCCGGCGCCCATCGGCGGCCAGGCGGTCGAGCGTCTCTTCCAGGACGTCGACGCGCATCCCGTCGGAGTCCATCTCCACCTGCACGGTCTCGGCCTCGTACGAGCAGAAGACGGGGACGGCGCCCGGGTAGGTGGGGGCCTCGGCGATCACGATGTCGCCCGGGTCCACCAGCGCCTTGCACATCAGGTCGATCGCCTGCTGCCCGCCCGTGGTGACGACGATGTCGTCGGGATCGGGGTCCATGCCCTCGGCGGCCATCACCTGGCGGATGCACTCCTTGGTCGAGGCGAAGCCCTCGGTCGGCCCGTACTGGAGCGCCTCGGCCGAGGACTCCTGCGCGATCTTCGTCATCTGCCGCGCGAACGACTGCGGCGAGAAGGTGGAGGTGTCGGGCAGCCCGCCGGCCAGCGAGATCACGTCGGGCCGCGCCGTGATCTCCATCAGGTCGCGCATCGCCGAGGAGCGCATGACGCTCGTCCGCTGCGCGAAGAGCCCCGCGTAGCGCTCCAGGTCGCGCGCGGTCGTGTGCGCCTTGCGGTGGCGCCGGGGCGCCCCGCCGGCCTGCGAGGGCGCGGCGTCCCTAGCAGGCTCGGGCGGGCTTTCGTCCTGAGTCTCGGCCACGCGAGAAGTGTGGCACCGTAACCCGGGCCGCGGCGCGCCTGAAGGGCCTCCGCAGGGAAAAGACCGTGCGGTTTGCCTTCCTCGCGCTGAGGCTCTGCGCCCCGGCGAGGTGCGACTTGACGATTTAGGTGTGCGAATGTCGACGGGTACATGCTGGGCTCCTTTCAGCCGTTCATGCGCTCTGGAAGCAGCATCTCGCGCTTGCAACCCCTTGACAAATGATTTAGTGTGTACTGAATGATCCGCTGGAGATTCGGCCCCGACGACCTCGCCCGCACGCGCTTTGCGATCTCCCCGATGTGGGAGACGGCTTCCGCGATCAGGGCGCTCAGGAATCCCAGCCTGGCGGCCCTCCACCTTCCGTGGGTGAAGCAGATCCGCCCCTCGATCCGCCACATGGACCTCTCGCTGCCGTTCGCGCTCCTGCCCCGCCAGGGCTACATCGCCGACTTCCTCACGCCACCGCCGACGACGCCGCTCGCCTCATTCGAGGACGAGCTCGCGCTCGTGCGTAACACCCCCGCCGAACAGGTGCTGAACGACGTCGACGTCCTGATCAGGTGCGGCAACCCCTCGGAGGAGCTCACCGAGTTCCGCGACGATCCGCACGGAGCGGTCGAACAGCTGGCGGATGTCCTCGCCGAGTTCTGGCTGCGCGCGCTCGAGCCGCACTGGCCGCGCATCCGCTCGCTGCTCGAGGCGGACCTCCTCTACCGCTCGCGCCGGCTCACCGAGGGCGGCCTCGACCTCCTCTTCTCCGACCTCCATCCCGGCGTGGTCTGGAACGGCGACGCGACGCTCGACCTGACCGAGAACGATTGCGAGTACGACATCGCGCTCGACGGCCGCGGCCTTCTTCTGGTGCCCGCCGCTTTCTCCCCGGGCAAGCCGGCGGCGATGACCGAAGCCGAGTGGCAGCCCACGGTGATCTATCCGGCCCGCGGCGTCGCGCTTCTGTGGGAGTCGGCCGTTTGCGCGCCCGACGCGCTGGCGAAGGTCCTCGGCAAGGGGCGCGCGGCGCTGCTCGCCGACCTCGACGCGCCGCGGACTACGACCGACCTCGCGCAGCGGCTAGAGATGACGCCTGGCGGCATCTCGCAGCACCTCGGAGCGCTGAAGGACGCCGGCCTCGTAACCGCCCAGCGAAACGGCCGCGCGGTCCTCTATTGCCGGAGCGCCCTGGCCGACGAGCTGGTCGAGGCGTAGCGCCGGTGGCGGCCGAGTCGCGATCCGCCCAGAACCGCCGCCTGTTGCGGGCGCGCGACACGATGGATCGGGCCTACGCCGACGCGCTCGACATCGAGTCGCTGGCCAACTCGGTCCACCTGTCCCGCGCCCACTTCATCCGCGAGTTCAAGGAGACGTTCGGCGAGACGCCGCACCGCTACCTCCAGCGCCGCCGGATCGAGCGCGCGATGCGCATGCTGCGCGAGACGGACGAGGACGTGACCGGGATCTCGATCGAGGTGGGCTTCCGCAGCCTGGGCACGTTCTCCAGGACCTTCCGCGAGGTGGTGGGCGCCTCGCCGTCGGAGTACCGCGAGCGCGAGCAGGCCGCGCCGAAGGCAGCGATCCGAGCCGGCGTGCCGGGCTGCTTCGCGGCGAAATGGGACCGCCCGCGCGTCTGAACGGTGCCAGACCCCGTGCCTGGCACCAGAGCGCGCTCTGGAAGTGAGCACTTTTGGAGAAGCGGGCGCTCGGAAGTGGGTCTAGGTTGAGCGCATGTTCAACGCAATCACCCATTCACGTGTATTTGTCAACGACCAGGACGAGGCGCTCGACTTCTACGTCAACAAGCTGGGGCTCGAGGTCTCGGCCGACGTGGACCTCGAGGTCATGCGCTGGCTGACCGTCCGCGCGCCCGGCTCCGAGCACAACATCCTGCTCGAGAAGGCCGACAGCTCGTTTCGCGACGAGTCGTCCGCCGAGCAGATCAAGGAGCTGATGTCGAAGGGCGATGCCTGCATGTTCATCCTCCAGACCGAGGACTGCCAAGGCAGCTTCGACAACCTGAAGTCGCAGGGCGTCGAGGTCATCGAGGAGCCGGTCGACCGCTTCTACGGCATCGACTGCGCGGTGCGCGACCCGTTCGGCAACCACATCCGCATCACGGAGCCGAAGGAGTTCGACGTCGAGATGCCGGCGAAGGCGAACCGCGACGCGACGGAGGTCATCCAGTAGCGAGGGCGACACCTCGCCGTCCATGCGCTCGCCGTCCGGCGGGCGCGTCGGCGTTGCCGGCGCTACGCCGCAGACGGCAACTAGCTCGACTCGAGTTCAGCCGTAGACGCCGTCGTCGTTACGTAGACGTCCGTAGCTGTAATCCCCGATCACATCGTTATGGACGGTGAAGAACGGGTATGAGGCACAACGGGCCGGGGTTCGACCATCTTCGGCCTTGATCGTCGCCTTGAACGTCTTCTCTCTCGCCCGACCGAAGGTCGAACTGCGAACTCTCCGGTCCGACGGACTTCGCTTGGTCACGTCCTTGTCGCCGCGGAACCAACGGATCCGGTAGTCGTCCTGTCCGTCGCCACTGCCGTCTCTCCTCAAGGTCTCCATACGTCCTGATCCCGCCTGTGGTCCTCCCGGTTCCTGACCCGCCAGAAAATGGCTCTCGGTCTTCCTGTCCGACGTTCTTCCGCACGACCCGTCGTTCGATCCACGGCCCCCCGGCCTGCTTCTCGACGTCGATGTCGATCGGGTAGCTTCGGAGGCGGGCCGGCGCCGGCCACGGGCACGAGCAGAGCGAAGTGCGATCAAGGCGAGAAGAAGCTTCGCGCATGCCCGGACTCTACGCCTCCGCGGGAAGCGGCGCGGGGCGCCTCGCGGCGGTCCTTGACCCAATGCTTCCGGACAGGCGAGGACTGATCGGTCGCGGCCATGGCGTGCGCTGCTCGGCGCTGCCGGCCGGCGCCGCTGCGCACGAGGCCCACAATCCGTCCCTGCCCGCCGGCCCCGGCCCGGATCCCGGACCCGAGCTCCTCTACAAGAAGGCGCCGAAGCCGGCGCCGCAGCTTCGCAACCACGGGCCGTGGAAGACCAATCCGCTGCTCATCTCGGGCGCCTCCGGCTATGCGAACGGAGAGTTCGTCTATCAGGACTACCTCTACGACGACCATGGCGCCCAGGGAGCGGCGCGCGACCCCTCCGACCCGCGAACGGCCGACGACACCTTCTCGGCGCCGAACGGCACCTACACCTATCCGACGAACGTCAAGCGCTACCGGAACAACATCGCGGACCTGGTCGAGTTCCGCGTCAAGGCCAAGCGCCGCGCGACCCTCTTCCGCCTCACCTTCAACTCGATGACGCGACCGGGCCTGGTCGGGACCACGATCGCGCTCGGCGAGTCCGACACGCCGGTCGAGCTTCCCTACGAGGCCAACGCGAGCGCTCCGGCTGAGCAGTTCCTGTTCGTGCGCGGGCGTCGCGGCGTGATCTTCGATGCAGGGGCCGAGGCCGGGTCGCCGCTTCGCGCCGAGGTCTCGAAGCGCCGGCGCCAGATCACCGTCAAGGTGGGACGCCGCGTCTGGGATCCCCGCTCGAAGACGGTTCGCATGGCCGCCGCCACCGGCCTGTGGGACAAGCAGGCGAAGACCTACCTGCAGCCGGCGCAACGAGGCGACCGAGACCCAGCCCGGCGGCGCCGTCGGCCTGGCGGACCCGACCGCACTCTTCAACGTCGCGTTCCGCTTCGACGAGCCGCTGCCGGTCATCGCCGACCCCGGCTCGCTCGTCGACACCGCGTGGTGGCGCGACAAGGCGCAGGGCGAGGCGCTGGCCCAGAACGACATCTCGCCCTTCTTCGCCGAGGTCGACTTCGGAAAGCTCCGCAACCGCGTCACCGACTACATGTACGACGAGCCGACCGGCACGCCCACGTCGGGCCCCGTCAACCGCATCCTCTCGAGCCGCTTCTCCAACGGCCAGGGCGTCCAGCACGTGGGGGCGGACTGCGGCGACGCGGACGGCTGCCCGGGCCAGTACCTCGGCCGGCTCCAGCCGTACTCGATCTACGTGCCCGACAAGCCGACGCCGCCGGAGGGCCGCGGGCTGACCCTCCTCCTCCACTCGCTCGGCGGGTCGTTCAACCAGATGCACGGGACGAAGAACCAGGCGCAGTTCGGCGACCGGGGCAAGGGCCACATCGTGATCACGCCCGAGAGCCGCGGGCCGGACGGCTGGTACTACGGGCTGGCCGGCGCCGAGGTCTTCGAGGTGTGGGCGGACGTCGCGCGCCGCTACCGGCTCGACCCGAAGAAGACGGCCGTCACGGGCTACTCGATGGGCGGCTACGGCACGTATAAGTTCGCGACCCAGTTCCCGGACCTCTTCGCCTCGGCCCAGCCGACCGTCGGCCCGCCGGGCATCGGCGTCGCCGGCGCCAGCGAGGTGGAGGGCTCGGGCACGACCGCGATGCTCCCCTCGGTCCGCCACATCCCCTTCATGATCTGGAACGGCCTGGAGGACGAGCTCGTCCCGTACCCCGGCATCCTCGAGCACCGCCAGGCGTTCGCCGACCTGGGCATCGAGCACTTCTTCGACTCGTTCCTCACCGCCGAGCACTTCACGCTCGCGATCAACGACGAGTACGGCCCCGCCGCCGACTTCCTGGGCGAGAAGAGGGTCGAGCAGAACCCCGCGCACGTCACCTACGTCCGCAACCCGGCGATGGACTTCGGAAAGCTCGGCACGAAGGCCGACGGCGCCTACTGGGTCCAGGGCGTGAAGACGGCCGGCGACGGGCTCGGCACGATCGACGCCTTCTCGAAGGGCCTCGGCCGCGATGACGACGAGCCGGGGGCAACGCAGACGTCCGCGGGCGTCCTGACCGGCGGGCTGATCCCAGCGCTCGCGTTCGAGCGCCAGTTCGTCGAGGTGGACGAGGGCGGCGGCGCGCCGAAGGCCGACAAGCTCGTCCTCGACGCCCAGAACGTCTCGAGGATCAAGGTCCACGTGAAGCAGGCAAAGCTCAGCTGCCACCCCAACGTCACGTACGAGGGCGACGGCCCACTCACCGTGAAGCTGGCGGGCTGCGCGGGCCCGCCGCTCGAGCTCGAGCCCTAGCGCCGCCCAACGCACCCTCAAATCGTGTACGTAGAAACCCGCAACGAAGTTTGGGGGGATTCGCCGATGCGCGTGGGGCCTGAGGACGAAAGACTCCTCAGCAGCGCTCAAGAGTTTTTGAGGAGAGGGGCTCTAGGCGTTCGGGCTCGGTGCGGTTCCGGGGGGGACCGGCCGGGTCGGCAGGGCCAGGCAGAGGGGCTTTGCGAAGCTAGGGGGTGGGGGGAGCCGGGAGGAAAACTTCCGGCTGCGCTTGAACGCAGATTGATTTACGCTGCGTTCCGAACCGATCGGGGGAGGCCGCAATGAGCGTGAGGACTACGGGCGCGACATGCGCAGCAACCGTTGCCCTGATGCTGGCCGTCGCCGCCCCCGCGAGCGCGGCTGAACTGGGCAAGGAGGGCGGCTTCACCTACGTGAAGAAGTCGGCGAACCTGGCCGACACGACTGCGAGCGATCCCACCGGCAAGCAGCGGGAGGCGAAATGCCCCGACGGAAGCGCGCCGACCGGCGGCGGGGCGTCGGTCTCGGGCGATCCGTTCGATTCGTTCGTGTCGGCGAGCGGCCCCAGGCAGAAGTCGTGGCTGGGTGGTGGCTGGCACCAAGACTCGCCCGCGGGCAAGCTCACGACATGGGGGATCTGCACGGAGAAGAAGAGCAAGGTGCGTGTGTCCTCCGATGTGGTGAACGTCGCCGGGGGCGCGTCGGGGACCGCTGCCATCTCGTGCGGGAATGACAAGCCAGTGAGCGGGGGTGTGCGCCCCAAGCTCGGGGTCGTGGAGTGGTGGCTCAACAGGAGCGCTCCGCAGGACGACATCGCCGATCCCGACATCAAGCCCGATGACACCTGGCAGTCGTCCATCTGGCACCTGCCCGGCTTCTTTCCTCCGGTCGACGTCTCGATCGACGCCGTCTGCATGGAAGGCGCGAAGGTCTCTTACAAGGTCCTGGGCGTTGCATTCACGACCAACGACCTGATCGAGCTGACGGTCGAGTGCCCAAGGAAGAAGAGCGTGGTGGGCGGCGGGCCGGACGTGTCTGGGCCTGCATCCCAGTCCCACGTCGCCGTCACGGAGCCTTTCGACTCCGACGACAAGGGCAAGGTCCCTGACGACGGGTGGTCGATCTCGGTGGCGAACCCCACGATGGCCGAGATGGACGTCGTCGTCTTCGCGGCCTGCGTTTAGCGAAGCCGAGGGCGTCGACCCGGCCGCGGGGAACTCCGACGCTCGAGGGCGCGACCCGTAGCCACTAGCCTCCCGCGATATGGACCTAGCTGAAGCTGGAGCCCAGGGCCTGGCCCTCGCCGTCGCCTCGGGCGCGCTGTTCGGCGCCGCCGCGCTGAGGGGCAATCCCGGCGTCGCGCTGGCGGCGATCGCGGTCGTGCTCGGCGCCTTTCTCTACGGCATGTCGCTGACCGACGCGCCCGACGACCATCCCGCCTGGCCCGGCTGGGTCATCGGCGCTCCCGTCGCCGCGCTCGCCTACTTCACCCTGCGCGACGTCGCAAGCGTCGCCGGCCAGCGAGCGGGTGAGGGCGGTGCCGGCGGAGTCGCGTTCCTGATCGCGGCCGCTCGCGCTCGTCCTCGCGGGGATCTCCCTGATCGGCCCGCTGGCCTACGTCGGCGTCGTGGCCCTCCTCGCCGTCCTCTACCTCGCCTTCGCCCGCCGCAAGCGCTCGTCAGAGAAGCACGCGGGCCTTCGCTCGCTCAGGTGAGCCGGGGAACACAGAAGAAGCTCTGCCTCGTCTTCGTCGACGCGCTCCGCACCGACAAGCTCCACGAGACCATCGCCGCCGGCGACGCGCCCAACTTCGGCGCCCTCCTCAAGCGCGGCCACGTGATCGAGGACTGCGTCTCGGCCTTCCCGTCGGTGACGCCGGTCTGCACGTCGGAGATCGCGACGGGCGCCACCGCGGACCGCCACTGGATCCCGGGGATGAACTGGTACCACCGGGTCGAGCGGCGCTACGTCGAGTACGGCTCGTCGTTCGAGGCGACGCGCGCGTTCGGGCTCTTCCGGGCCACCTACGACATCGTCTACAACATGAACATGGCCCACCTCTCGCACGAGGTGGAGACGTTCTTCGAGACGCTCGGCGACCACGGCATCCGCACCGCCTGCACCCCGTTCCTCATCTACCGCGGGCGCACCCGCCACGAGGTCTCGCTCGAGGGCTTGCTGAAGCGCGGCGCGGTCGCGGCCGGCTTCCGCCACGCCGTCTACGGCCCGGACGAGCTCTTCTACGGCGAGCTCTTCGGCTCGCGCCCCGTGCCGTGCAAGCCGACCCTCGCCCGGCCGGGCACCCGCGACGAGTACTCGGCCTGCGTCTCGAAGGAGCTCGTCGCCGAAGACGCCTACGACTTCCTCCTCTTCAGCCTCCCCGACAACGACCACCACTCCCACCGCTGGGGCCCGGACGCGACGCCCGCCTCGATCGCCCACGCCGACCGCTGCCTCGGCGAGCTGGTCGACGCGTGCGGCGGGATGGACCGCTTCCTCGAGACCCACGCGGTGATCATGGTCGCCGACCACGCCCAGACCGACGTGACCGAGGCCTACGAGCTGGTCGCCGAGCTCGAGCGCGAGTGGCGCGTCCTGAAGCCCTCGTCCGACACCCCCGAGACGGCCGAGCTCGCCGTCTCGCCCGGCGCCCGCGCGGGCCAGGTCTACGTGCTGGTCAGCCCCGATCGCGAGGCGGCCTGCCACGCCGACGTCCGCGCCCGCCTCGAAGCGCTGGAGGGCACCGACCTGGTCGCCTGGCTCGCAAAGCCCGACGGCTCGCCGATCGTCCGGCGCACCGCCGGGCTCGCCGGTCGCAGACGACTCGCGCATCGAAGCCGTGGTCGAGACGGAGCGCGGGGAGCTGCGCTTCCGCCCCGGCCGCGCGGGCAAGGTGGACCGCCGCGGCAAGCGCTGGCACGTCGACGGCTCCCTGGACGCGCTCGGGCTGACCGTCGACGGAACCGCGATCGACAGCGCCGACTACCCCGACGGCCTCTCGCGCCTGTGGTCGGCGCTCACCGCGCCGCACTCCGGCGACGTGATCATCTCGCTCGCCGAGGGATACGAGTGCGTCGACTGGGGCCAGACCTCCCACGTCGGCGGCGGCAGCCACGGCTCGCTCCTCGCCTCCGACTCGCTCGCGCCGCTCGTCCTCGTCGGCTTCGACCCCGACACCGAGTCCAAGCACGACCAGTGGCGAATCACCGACATCGCCGAGCTGGTGCGCGGCCACTTCGGCCTGGAGAGCACCGCCCAGCCTGCGGACCTCGCCCGCGCCGGCGCCTGACCAGGCCCCCGCTAAGGTCAAATGGTGGGACGTATGCGGGCAGGACGGGCTGCGTGTAGCAGTGGGCTTGGCGGCGATCACGTGTTTGATCGCGGCCTCGTCGGCGTCTGCCCTGAAGGTCAAGTACGTGGCGGAGAACGACACACTCCTCCCCGACTCGATCGGGTTCGTCGAGGCGTCATGCCCGTCCGGCTACAAGCTCACCGGCGGCGGCGCGTTCTCGAACGGCGCGTTCGGCACTACGAAGCTCCAGGGCAGCTATCCGGTCGACGGCGACGACCAGAACGGCAAGGCCGACGACACCTGGCGCGCGGTCGTCTGGAACACCGGCGCCGTCGGCCGCAAACATCGAGAGCCAGGCCATCTGCGCGAAGGCCAAGCCCGTGTACCGCTCGCGGATCTTCTCCATCGGCGTCTCGGCCCGCCGCGGGTCAAGTGCCCCAAGGGAACGAAGCCGACCGGCGGCGGCATGGAGACGGGCGGGACCTTCACCCATCCCGTGGACATCCTGAGCTCTCGCCCGAGCGACGGCGAGGACGAGAACTCCAAGCCGGAGGCATGGTTCGCCAACGCGAGCCCTCCCGGCATGGCGGTGCCCTTCGGTGAGACCTATGTGATCTGCGCCGAGCCCGGCGAGATCAAGCCGACGTACCGAACGGACTCCTTCACGGTCGATGACGAGTCTCAGAGCTCGGGTGTTGTGCCCTGCCGCCCGGACGAGCGGTTGATCGGCCTCGGCGGCGCGACCAACGCGACGAGCAGCGCGATCACGACCATCTTCGGGGACGACAGCAAGAAGGACAGCAACACGAAGCTCGACGACGGGACCTTCGGTGACCGTCGACAACTACAACCCGACGCTCGACATCTCGCCGGAGGCGTACGCGGTCTGCGTGAAGTAGCGCCCGGGCGCGAGTCGCGCTATTTTCCAGATCGTGGGACGGAATCGAGTCGTTCGGGGGACAGCGACGGCGCCACGAGCCTTCGGCGCGAGATGAGGTCCGTCTGACGCCGCGCCCGCTGGCGCGGCGCCTCGCGGTCGCGGCCGCATCGCTGCTCGCCGCGCTCCTGGTGCCAGGCACGGTGCCAGGCACCGCGGCGGCGCAGGAGCCCACGCCGCCCGTCACCTACCCCGACGCGCCGGCCGAGTTCTCGGTCTCCGCGCAGGAGGCGTATGAGATCGCGCGCGGGGAGACGGAGGTCGCCGAGACCGCGGCCGAGCTCGGGCGCCTCGAGACCCGGTTGGAGGTCCGCGACGACGGGCGCTGGCAGGTCGGCTTCTTCGACGCGGACGACGACGAGGTCGTCCAGGTCCACGTCGACGGAGAGACCGGCGAGGTGCACGAGACGTGGACGGGGGTGCAGGTCGCGTGGACGATGGCGCGCGGCTACGAGGGCCAGTTCGGCCACGCGCTGAACGCGCCGTGGGTGTGGATCCCGCTCGCGCTCCTCTTCTTCTTCGGCCTCTTCGACTGGCGAAAGCCGCTGCGGATCGCGCACCTCGACCTGCTCGTGCTCCTCAGCTTCGGGGTCGGCCAGATCTTCTTCGACGCCGGCGAGATCGGCGTCAGCGCGCCGCTCGCCTACCCGCCGCTCCTCTACCTCCTCGGGCGCATGCTGTGGGTGGGCTTCCGCGGCACGGGTCCCGACGGGCCGGGGCTGCGGCCCAGCGCGCCGCGGATGTTCCTGATCGTCGCGTGCCTCTTCGCGATCGCGTTCCGGGTGACGCTCAACTTCGCCGACTCGGGCGTGATCGACGTGGGGTACGCCGGCGTCGTCGGCGCGGACCGGATCACGAACGGGCAGCCGATCTACGGCGAAGGAGCCTTCCCCGACGACGTGCCGACGGGCGACACCTACGGCCCGGCGAGCTACGTGGCGTACGTGCCGTTCGAGCTCGCGATGCCGTGGTCGGGCGAGTGGGACGGCCTCCCGGCCGCGCACGGCGCCGCGGTCTTCTTCGACCTCGCCGTGGTGCTCGGCCTGTTCGTCCTCGGCTTCCGGGCGGGGGGAGGCGGCGGCCCCGGGCAGAGGCTCGGGCTGATCCTCGCGTTCGCCTGGCTCGCCTACCCCTACACGCTCTACGCCCTGCAGTCGAACACGAACGACTCGCTCGTCGCTGCGCTGCTCGTCTGGGGGCTGGTCGCGCTCGGCTCGCCGGTGGGGAGGGGGATCCTGATCGGGCTCGCGACGATGGTGAAGTTCGCGCCGCTCGCGCTGGTGCCGCTCTACGCGGTCGGGAGGCGCGGCCTGTCCGAGCGGCTCGACGGCTGGCGCCCGGGCCCGCTGCGGCCGGTCGCGATCGCCGGCGCGGCCACCGCCTTCACGATCGCGCTCCTCCTCATCCACCCGGCGGTCGATCCCGGCCTCGCCGCCTTCTACGAGCGGACGGTCGAGAGCCAGCTCGACCGCGAGAGCCCCTTCTCGATCTGGGGCCAGGTGGACGGCCTCGACACCGTGCAGTCACTCGTCCTCGCCGCCGCGGCGACGCTCGCGCTCGTCGTCGCGTTCATCCCGGGCCGAAGGACGACGGCTCAGTTCGCCGCGCTGGCCGCGGCGGTCCTGATCGCTTCGCAGCTCGCGGTCGACCACTGGTTCTACCTCTACATACCGTGGTTCTGCGGGCTGGTCTTCGTGGCGCTCCTCGCGCCCAATACGCCCCCGGCCCCACTACGATCCAAGCGGCAATTCGAGTCGAAGGGGACCTCTTGAAGAAGGCAGTGGCAGGGTTGGCGGCGGCAGTGGGCGCAGGGCTGGTGCTTGGCCTCGCGCCGCCCGCGGGCGCCGAATCGCTCGGCGAGGCGGGTGGCTTCATCTACATGAAGCGGGAGTCGGTTCTTCCGAAGGGGCCGGCGCCGACCAGCCAGGACGCGACGGCCAAGTGTCCGGCCGGAGCTGTCCACACCGGCGGGGGCGGGGCCGTGACGGGAAGGCCTGGCGGCACCTTCATTGCAAGCTCTGGCACCGCCGCGGACAAGCAGTGGTACGTCGAGGGCTGGCAGACAGGCGTCAACCCCAAGCGCGAGACGGTTACGGCCTGGGTCATCTGCACGGAGAAGACGGGGAAGGTCACCGACGAGTCGAATCTCGAGAACGCCGGTCCGGCTCCGTCCGGCGACCACGCCACCGCGAGTTGCCTACAGGGCCACGCCGTGGGGGGAGGCGTGCGTACGATCGGCGCCGCATCGACTTGGTGGCTCAACTCGAGCTACCCGATCGACGAAGGCGATGCGGGCGGCCGCCCGGACGACGGCTGGGTCGCGTGGGTCCAGCACCCCGCCGGCGACACCCACGACTTCATCGTGGACGTGATCTGCATGGATGGCAAGGAGCCCATATACCGCGAAAAGGCGAAGACCACCTCCAAGAAGAAGGTCACGACGAAGGCGTTCTGTCCCAAGGGCACGTCGGTCGTGGGCGGCGGCGGCTACGCCAGCAAGGCAACCGACGAATCTCACCTGATCACGACCCAGCCGATCGATTCGAGGAAGGATGCGGACTCGGTGCCCGACGACGGCTGGAAGTCCCGGTCCTTCAACCACGTGGGAGAGCAGACCTTCTCTGCACAGGCCATTTGCAAGTAGCGCCTCCACCGAGGAGGGTCGCTTGACGACCCGTTCATTTCGTACGCAGGCAGCCGACTGGGGCCCGCGCTAGCCCTAGCGCCGGTCGTCCTCGCGCTCGCGGGCCGCTCCTTCGTCCGGCGCGCTCTCGCCGGGCTGCGGAGTCTCGTCGTCATCGCCGCCGGTCGCCTCGCGGCGCTCCGGCGCGTCCGGCACCTCCACTCCGGGCACCGTGTTCCGTTGGTCCGAGCGAGCCCCGGTGGCGGGAGGGCCTGCGTCGGGCGAGACCTCGGGCTCTTCGTCGTCAGCCATGGTGAGCGGTTGCCCGGTCGGGGAGCGGGGGAAACGAGCTTCGGGTGTCGCTTCTTGAGAAGTTCGCCCGAACCGTCGATAGCTCCAAGAGATGGAAGGTCTTTGGCAGGAGTGGGAGCGGCTGACGCGTTTCCTCGAGAGCTCGCGCGTCGTCTTCGCGCGGGAGGAGGTCCTGTGGAAATCACTCGACCTTGCTGACTTCGACGGTGCGCGGATCCGCACGACTCGCGACCAGGTCACCTACGACGTGGATCTGGATGACCACCTGGCGACGCTCGGAGACGAGGAGATCCTCTGGGGCTCGGTCCTCGTCCACACCTTCGCCCTCACGCAATCAGCCGCGGAGGAGAAACTCGAGATCGATCTGCGCACGACCGCTGGCATCGAGGACTGGGGCGGCAAGCTCCTCAAGTCCGCCGGCAAGACGTGGGACGACGTCAAGGGAGGTATGGCTGGCGCGGTGGAGGTCGCTGTCGTCAGAAACGCGGTGGCGCACGGCACTCGGACGATCAACCCGAACGCCGCCGAGCGCCTGCGGAAGGCGGATCGAATGGCAACGCACGGGAGGGATCGCGGGTCACGCTCACCTATCAGCACCTGCGTGGCTACCGAATCCGGCTGAAGAGCCTCCTCAACGCCGGCGGCCTCGGTAGGTCGTAGGCCGGGACCCGCTCCTCGACTGTGACGGCGATCTTGCTGCGCGAAGCGCTGATCCGAGCCGCCTAGGGACGTTCTGAAGTAGCGTGGCGCTGCTTGGCGCAGCTCGAGTCCTTGACGAGACAGCTCGCGGACGGCCGGGAGACCACGATTCACGTCGCGCGCTTCGACCGCTCGCAGGTCCACCCGCGCGCAGTGCTGCTCGAGCCTCACGTGCCGCTTGCGGAGTGGTGCGAAGCCAACGGGGTCGCCGACGCGATGATCGGCGGGTTCTTCATCCGCGCGGCTGGGACCCCGCTTGGCGAGCTCCGGATCAACGGGGAGCCCATCGAGCACGCGCCGTTCGACCCCCCGTGGGATCGTTCGCGCGCCTGCCTCCACGTAGCGAACGGCGACGTCCGCTTCGCGCCGCGGAGCGAGCTGGACGACCACCCCGAAGGCGACGTCCTCCAGGCGGGCCCGATGCTGGTGCGTGACGGCAACGGCCTCGTCTCGCCGGGCTCGGACCCCGAGGGCTTCTCGGCCGGCTCCCGCCAGTTCGACTCGGACATCACGGCCGGGCGCTACCCGCGCGCAGCGCTCGGCGTTGCCGACGGGACGCTGATCGCCGCGGTCTGCGACGGGCGCACCGACGAGGACGCAGGGCTCACGCTCGACGAGCTCTCCGAGGCGATGATCGACCTCGGCGCGAGCGACGCGATCAACCTCGACGGAGGCGGCTCTGCCTCGCTCGTGGTCGGCGGGATCCTCCGCAACCGGCCGCGCGAGGAGCACGGGATCGACATCCCCGACGGTCGCCCGGTTTCGACGGCGCTCACGTTCGTCGAGCGCTGACGCCTTGGAATGACCCGACCCAAACGGGGTAGCTTGAACGTGTGAGTGATATGCGCGTGTTGATGGGCTGCTACTTCTATCCAAGGGGTGGCTCGGCACACGCGGCAAGGGCGCTCACCCGCCAGCTCCGGCGATCCGACGTCGAGGTGACGGTCGTGGCGGGGTCGCGCGACGACATCGGAGTGTGCGCTCAGGCCGAGCGGTTCTACGGCTCCGAGGACCTCCAGGTCGTCGACTACTCGCCGGCGCTCGCCACGGAACGGCCGACCGCATTCGAGAGCGCGGATGCGCCTCCCATGCACGCGTCCTTCGAGGACAGGCCGGGAGCCCAGGACACCGTCTTCGCCTGCCTCGACGACGAGCGCTTCGAGCTCCAGGTCGAGGCGTGGGCGCGCGAGCTCGACGAGGCGGGAGCCGCCCACGCCGACGTGCTCTACCTCAACCACCTCACGCCGATGAACGAAGCGGCCGCCCGCGAGTTCGCAGACATCCCCGTGATCGGCCACATCCACGGCCCCGAGCTCCTGATGCTCGAGCGGATCGCCGAGGGAGCGCCCGAGAGCTGGAGCTACGCCGAGGAGTGGCGAAAGCGCATCTGCCGCTGGGCCGAGGGGTGCGACCGGCTCGTCGCGAACACGCCGCAGGGAGCCCACCGCGCCGCGAAGCTCCTCGACCTCGACGACGACCGCTTCGCCGTCATCCCCAACGGCTTCGACCCGGCGTTCAAGCCGCGCGAGGTCGATCGCCGGGCGCTGTGGCGGAAGCACCTGGTCGAAGAGCCGCAGGGCTGGCGCCCGGACGAGCGGCCGGGCAGCGTCAGCTACGACGAGTCAGACCTCGACGCGCTCGAGGGCACGACCCTCCTCTACAGCGGCCGCTTCACCGAGGTCAAGCGCCTCCCGCTCCTGATCGAGGCCTACGCGAAGGCGCGGGTGGAGTTCGACGAGCCGACCGCGCTCGTCCTCCTCGGCGGCTACCCGGGCGAATGGGAGGGCGAGCACCCGATCGAGACCGTCGAGCGCCTGGGAGTGCCCGGCGTCTTCCTCGCCGGCTGGCACGACCACGAGGACCTGCCCGACTTCCTCTCGGCGAGCGACGTCCTCGTCCACGCCTCGGTCAACGAGCAGTTCGGCCAGGTGCTGGTGGAGGCGATGGCTTGTGGGCTGCCGGTGGTCGCGGTGAATCGCGGCGGGCCGGCTTCGATCGTGAAGGATGGGGAGACGGGGTGGCTCGTGGAGCCGGAGGATGGCGCGGGGTTGGCGGCGGCGATGGTGGAGGCGGTGTGCGATGAGGATGAGCGCCGCCGCCGTGGCGACGCCGCTCGCGAGGACGCGATGGCACGGTTCAGTTGGTCGGAGGTCGGCGAGAAGCTGGAGGGCCTCCTCGAGGAGGTCACCGCCGCGAAAGCGCCCGCCCCGGAGTTGAGCGCCCGCTTCTGAGCCTCCGGGCTCATAACCCGGAGGTCGCAGGTTCAAATCCTGCCGGGTGTACGGCTCTACGACGCCGGCTCGCGGAACCTGGTGGCGACCGCCAGCGTCACACCGCCGCTAGCCAGCCCGAGGCTGTGCACGACGATCATCGGCAGGCTTGCCAGGGAGAGCCCATAGAGGAGCCAGACGGCGTAACCGCCGACGTAGAGGGCGAGAAACGCACCGACACGTCGCCCGACGCCCGGCGGGCGAGGATCTGGCGCGCCTGGAGGAGAATGGAGAGCGAGCCCCCCACCCCATAGACGGTGGCCACGGCGCCAAGGATCTCTGCGGTTATCGAGCATGAGGCCTGAAGTGGAAGGAGATAGGTAGCACGATCGGTCTTTCTTATCACAGACCGACCGATCGTGCTATCTTTGTGTGATGGAACTCGCACAAGGCGAGCCGCGGCCGAAGCGGACACGCAGCGACGGGGAGCGAAGCCATCAGGCAATCCTGCGCGGCGCGACCGAGCTGGCGACCATCGAGGGGCTCGAGGGCCTCTCGCTGGGGAGGCTGGCCGCGCACATCGGGATGAGCAAGAGCGGCCTGTACGCGCATTTCGGCTCGAAGCAGGAGCTGCAGCTCGCGACCATCGATGCGGCCGAGGAGATCTTCGACCGCGAGGTGACGCAGCCGGGCCTGGCCGCCGGCGGTCCGCTCGACCAGGTCCTGGGCCTGAGTGACGCATTCCTCTCCTACGTCGAGCGGCGTGTCTTTCCCGGGGGCTGCTTCTTCGCGGCGGCCGCGGCCGAGTTCGATGCGCGCGAGGGCGGCCCCGTCAGGGCGCGCATCCAGGAATTCCACGCCGAATGGCTCGCGAGCGTCGTGGAACTCCTCCGAAATGCGCAGAGGGACGGCGAGATCGCCGCGGACGCTGACCCCGAGCAGATCGCCTTCGAGATCGACTCCGTGATGCTGGGTGCCAACGCAGCCTTCTTACTGTTCGGCGACAGCGAGGCCCTCGAGCGAGCCCGCCGTGCCGTGGGCGACCGCTTGGAGGTTCGAGACCCGGAGCCGGACGGCGCCGTCAGGCGCGGGCGCACGGGCGGCTAAGGCCACTCACACAAACACCCCGTGGCGCGATAAGGCCGTGTCACGTCGTGGCTTTCGCTCTTGCCTAGCCAAACCCAACGCGGAGCGGCGCATGAGTAGCGGTATGCGAGACTCGCGCGCCATGGATTCCGACTTCCCCGCCTGGTCGCTCGAGCTCCACGGCCACGAGGTGATCTACCGCACCGCCGGCTCGGGGCCGCCCGTCGTGATCGTCCACGGGATGGTCAACTCGTCGAAGCACTGGCGCGAGGTCGCGCTCAAGCTCGCCGAGACGCACACGGTGATCGTGCCCGACCTGATCGGCCACGGCGACTCGGCGGCCGTCCGCGGCGACTACTCGATCGGCGCCCACGCGGCGGTGATCCGCGACCTGCTCTCGGCGATCGGGATCGAGTCGGCGACGTTCGTCGGCCACTCGCTCGGCGGCGGGATCGCGATGCAGTTCTTCTACCAGTTCCCCCACAAGGTCGAGCGGCTTGCGCTGGTCTCGAGCGGCGGCCTCGGCCAGGACGTGAGCCCGATGCTCCGCGGCGCCGCGCTGCCGGGCGCGGCAGGTCTCGTCTGGGCCGCTTCGCACCGGAGTGTCCTCGGCATGCTCGACGGCATCGCGGCGACGGGGAGCAAAGCGGGGTGGCGAAAGGCCGTCTACCTCAAGGCGGTCACTCGCGCTCTTCGCCCGCTCCAGGATCCGGGCGCGCGCCAGGCGTTCCTCAACTCGCTTCGCTCGGTGATCGACATCCACGGCCAGAAGGTCTCGGCGGTCGACCGCCTGTATCTACTTGGGCCCGGTCGAGACGCTGATCGTCTGGGGCGAGAAGGACCGCACGATCCCGATCCAGCACGGCATCGACGCCCACGCGCTGATCCCGCACTCGCGCATAGAGACTCTGCCGCGCGCCGCGCACTTCCCGAACCTGGAGGACCCGGCGGGCCTCGCCGAAGTCCTCGGCCGCTGGCTCGCGGAGACGAAGCCGTTCGTCCTCTCCGAAGAGGACTGGTCCGAGCTGATCGCGTCGAAGCTCGTGCGCGGCCGGCACCTCCGCGCGGCATAAAGCGCCCGCTTGCAGCCAAACAGCTACGCTTCCGCCGGTGCGGGTGAGTCTCACCCGCGAGGTTTCGTTCAGTTCCGGTGCGCATTAGTGCGATTCGGGTCGCCGTCCGAATATCTCCCGAATCACACCGTGGCTCCTAAATGAGTCGCGAAAGAAAGCAGCACCTATATGTCTAACCAGTCCTTCGCGGACCTCGGCGTGTCCACGCCTGTTCGCAATGCCCTCGCCAAGCGAGGCATCACAGAACCGTTCGCAGTCCAAAAGCTCGTGATCGGCGACGCACTCGCCGGCCTCGACGTCCTCGTCAAGTCGCCCACCGGCTCGGGCAAGACCCTCGCCTTCTCGGCTCCCATCGTCGACCGCCTGCGCCACGGCGCAGCTCCCGGCTCGGCGCTCATCGTCGCTCCCACGCGCGAGCTCGCACTTCAGATCTGCGAGGACCTCCGGCCGATCGCAAACGCCCGCAACCTCTCGGTCGCGACGATCTACGGCGGCGCCGGCATCCACAAGCAGGCAAAGCTCGCCCGCCGCGCCCAGATCCTCGTCGCCACACCCGGCCGCCTGCTCGACCTGATGGCGCGCGGCGACGTCTCGCTCAAGAAGGTCCAGATCCTCGTCCTCGACGAGGCGGACCGCATGCTCGACATGGGCTTCCGCCCGGACGTCGAGCGCATCATCGGCGCGACGCCGACCAATCGCCAGACGATGCTGTTCTCGGCAACGCTCGACGGCGAGGTCGCCCGCATCGCCAAGAACTACACGCACTCGCCCGTCCGCCACGAGCACGTCGCCCCGAAGAGCAACGTGCAGGTCGAGCACCGCTTCGTCGGCGTCACCCACGAGAAGCGCTTCGACGCCCTCCTCGCGGAGCTCCGCTCCGACCGCGAGCTGGCACTCATCTTCGTCCGCACCAAGCGCGGCGCCGACCGGCTCGTCAAGAAGCTCGGCTCGAACGGCATCAAGGCCGTCGCCATGCACGGGAACAAGTCGCAGGGCCAGCGCGAGCGCGCGCTCGCGTCCTTCGACTCGGGCAAGGTCGACGCGCTGGTCGCGACTGACGTTGCCGCCCGCGGCATCGACGTCGACGGCATCAGCCACGTGATCAACTTCGATCCGCCCGGCGACTGCGACGCCTACCAGCACCGCATCGGGCGCACCGCCCGCGCGGGCCGCGGCGGCGTCGGGGTCACCCTCGTCCGCCACGAAGAGGCCAAGGACGTCGGCAAGATCGCCGACACCCTGCAGCTCCGGCGCGAGTTCGCCGAGACCGGCTACAGCGTCTCCTCGCCCAGCAGGTCGTCGAACCGGTCGTCCGGCCGCTCCGGCCACGGGCGCAGGCGCCGCTAAGCGGCGATCGCAGAACCCACAACGCGCTGGCGAGCGGTTTGACCCGCTCGCCAAGCGCTCGTATAGTCGGCTCATGCGGAGGGGATCGGCAATGGTCGTGGCCGCCGTCGGCGCGCTCATGATCGCCGCGACGCCTGCCTCCGGCGCGCTGAGCTACGTGTCCAGCGCCAACACGACAACGGGGCCGGGGACGCAGGGCAGCGCAAATGTCTCGTGCCCCGCATCGACCTACGTGATCGGCGGCGGCGCTTTCTCGAGCGGCGGTTTCGGGGCCGTGGCGATAACGACCACGTACCCGAGCGGCAACGCCTCCTGGACCGAGGACACCGATGTCCATTCGGGCACGCAGAATCACCGCGCCTTCGCTATCTGCGACACGACCATGCCGACGCTCGAGTTCGATTCGAAGCTGATCCCCCCGGGCGAAGAGCGCACGCCGCGCGCCGAATGTCCCGCGGGCCAGAACGTCTACGGCGGCGGGTACCTAGCGGGCCCCAACTACGGGACCACGAACACCCGCAGCTCACGCCCCTACGACGACGGTGACCGCGACAAGGATCGCGATGACGGATGGGAGGCGACGACGTTCAATTTCGCCACCGCGCCCGCCGAGACGCTGGTATCCGCTTTTTGCGGGCCGAAGGAGTCCACAACGCGGGTGAAGGCCACCGGGATAGGCCCGGCCTCGCAGAAGGCCGCGCGAAAGCCGTGCTCCTCGGGCGAGCGTGTGACCGGCGGTGGCGGGCACACCGCCGGCGGCCAAGGGAACAACTGGATCAGCAGCACGTCGCCGGAGGACACATCCGCCGACCCGGACGATCTGACGGACGATCGCTGGGAGGCCTACTTCGAGAACGACTCCAGCAAGCGCCGGGAGATCAAGGCCTATGTGGTCTGCCGTTAGGCCCGAATTGAGTTCAAGGAAGACGCAGATCTGCCGTAGCGGTCATCGCGGCGATCGTCGCTGCCCTCGGGATGGCGTCTCTCGGAGCGGCCGCGGTTCCCGGCAAGAACGGGAAGATCGCGTTCGATCGCTACTCGAACGGATCCTTCTTCGCGGACATCTACTCGATGAAGCCCGACGGCTCGGACCTGACCAAGCTCACGCGCCGCAGCCCGCAGAACGACGACGTTCAGCCCGCCTACTCGCCGGACGGCAAGCTAATCGCCTGGACCCGGGACGACCACATATGGCTGATGAAGTCGGACGGCAGCCAAAAGCGGCGCCTGACCCGCACCGGAAATAACACCGGAGTTGCGTTCGCGCCCTCGGGGAAGAAGCTCATCTGGACCCACCACGTGAATTTTCAACCCCAGCTCAAGGTGATGAAGACGGACGGCAGCGATAAGCGCCGCCTCGGCGTCGAGGGCCTGAACCCCGCCTATTCGCCCGACGGCCAATGGATCGCCTTCGACCGCTACAACGGCGTCGAGGACGACATCTACACCGTCTATCGAAACGGGAAGAGCGAGCTCAACCTCACAGGCTCCCAGGCCGGCGACGCCCTTCACCCCGACTGGTCGCCCGACGGCCAGACGATCGTCTACCAATGCGCCGTCGCCGGAAGCTACGACATCTACACGATGGATCCCGGCGGCGGGAACGTCCTTCCGATCGTTCAGGGCACAGCGAGCCAGATGCATCCGGTCATCTCACCGGACGGCACGCAGATCGTGTTCCAGAACCGCGCAAGCGACTCGGACTTCGACATCTGGACCTCGGGCTTGACGCCCAGCACGCCGGATCAGATCACGTCCGACCCGGTGGGCTACGACGAGTTCCCGGCCTGGCAGCCGCGATAGGGATGGCGCGATGAAGACGGCTTGCTTTTCGTGCTCGCCGCCCATATGGTCATTTTGAGATGCGAATCCGAGGGAGGATCGCGGCGGGAATGGCGTTCGCGGCGTGCTTCGCGGTGCCGGTCCTGTCGGCCCTGAGCGCAGGCGGCCCGAGCTTGGTGAAGGACATCAACCCGAATCCCTCGCCGGGCGTATCGGGACTGACCGGCGTTGGCGATCGACTGCTCTTCGCTGCCAGCACTCCTGAGACCGGCACAGAGCTCTGGAAATCGGACGGGACGAAGAAGGGAACCCGGCTGGTCGAAGACATCGAGCCGAGCGGCGACTCAGAACCAGAGGAGCTGACGAGGGTCGGCGACGTCCTGTTCTTCACGGCACGCACCGGCGACGCCAAGCGAGAGCTCTGGCGCTCGAAGGGCACGGCCGCTTCCACCCGACTCGTGAAGGACATCTGGCCGGACGAGGGTTCACGAACGGCTCGATGCCGCAGGACTTGACGAACGTGGGCGGCACCGTCTTTTTCCGCGCCGACGACGGCGAGCACGGGATCGAGCTCTGGAAGTCGGATGGGACGAGGCGCGGCACGAAGCTCGTCCGAGATATCAACGCCGGCGGCAACTCGGATCCAATCGAGTTCACCAACGTAGGCGGCACGCTGTTCTTCACCGCCGACGACGGTACGCACGGCAACGAGCTCTGGAAGTCCGACGGAACGCGCCGCGGCACGAGGATGGTCGAGGACATCAACCCGGGCGACGGCAGCTCGACCGAGTATTTCGGGGAGTTCCGGGGTCGCCTCTTCTTCGGCGCCGATGACGGAGACCACGGGCATGAGCTCTGGAAGTCCGACGGGACGCGCCGCGGCACGAGGATGGTCCGGGACATTCAAGATGGACCGGCGGATTCGACCCCCGACGGGTTCACGCCGCTGGGCCGCACCCTGCTCTTCTACGCCGAGGGCGCGCCGGGAGACACCGAGATGTGGAGGACGGACGGCACCCGCCGCGGCACCGAGCGGATCGGCCAGATCAACCCGACCGGAAGTGCGCAGATCAACGACCCGACGCGCGTCGGCGACATCGCGTTCTTCTATGCGACCGACGGCACGACCGGCACGGAGCTTTGGAGGACCGACGGAAGGCGGCAGGGCACGGCCTTGGTCAAGGACATCAATCCGACCGGCAACTCCAGTCCTGGAAATCTCACGAACGTTGCAGGGACCCTGATGTTCGCTGCCGACGACGGATCAGCCGGCGAAGAGCTCTGGCGCTCGGACGGCCGGCGCCGCGGCACCCGTCGCGTTGACGACATCAACCCGGGCGCGCCGGACGCCGACCCCAGCTTCCTCGCGCCCCTCGGCCGAAAGCTGTTCTTCGCAGCCAACGACGGTGTGCACGGCCGCGAGGTGTGGAGGTACACGCCGTAGCGATTTCAAAGGCGTAGGATCGGCGACGTGAGGACGCTCGCGCGAACTCTGGGCGGGATTTGGTTGCTGGTCGCTCTTCTTGCGCCGACGCCCGCTTCGGCCGGGGGGCTCACCTTCGACGTCGACTCGACGAGGGACGGGATCGACGCCAACGTTGGCGACGACAACTGCGCGACCGCGAACGGCAAGTGCACGCTGCGGGCGGCAATCGACCAGGCAAACGCCAGCCCCGGCAGCGACGAGATCGAGCTGCCGAAGGGCACGTTGAAGCTGACCCAGCCCGCGTTGAATGGCGGGACGGGAGACAACTCGACGGGCGACCTCGACGTGAGCGAGTCGGTCGAGATCAACGGCCGCGGGCCGGACAAGACCGTGATCAAGCAGACGGTCAGGGATGGAGTGCTCTCCAACGCCGCCCCCTTCGCGGGATTCTCGGCTCCCGGCCTGATCCTCAACGGCGTGACTCTCACCGGCGGGCGCGTCGGCGGAATCGGGGAGAGCGGGGGCGGGGGCTTTCGAAACGATGAGTTTGCGCTGTTCGACAACGTCGTCATCCGAGACAACGTCGCGGTCTCAGACGCCGACGACGACGTCCCGGGCGGGGGGATAGTGAGCTTCGGCTTCCTCGGGCTCTCGGACACGACGGTCCGCGATAACAGGGCCGTGGGCCGGGGAGAAGCCAGTCCTTTGGCAGGCGGCATCCTGATCAACGACGGAAGCCTGTCGTTGCAGAACGGCTCGAAAGTCGTCGGCAATTCGGCCAGGTTGCGCGATGGCGCGCTCGGCCGGTTCGCGTCGGGAGGGGGTCTGGTGCTCCGCAACCCCGGCTCGAACCCCGAAGATTCCGTGCTGATCGCCGACAGTACGGTCGCAGGCAACTCTGCCTTCGGAGGAAAGGACGCGCGGGCCGGCGGGATCAGCGCGAGGTCCGGGCACCTTTTTCGCAGCTGACCGGCAGCACGGTGTCGGGCAACCGCTCGAGGCTCGCGCGGCGGCCTCTATGCGACGTCGTCCACCGCGACCATCACCAACTCCACCTTCAGCGGCAACTCCGACACGAAGGGCGGGGGCGCCGCGATCTGGCAGCAGGGCGGGCCTCAGACAATCCAGCTGACCCACGTCACGGTCGCGCAGAACCGTCCGTCGGACGGGCATTTCGCGATCGAGTCCGGGGAGCAGGCCCAGGCCGGCTCGCTGCGCCTGACGGCGTCCATCGTGGCCAACGCGGGGACCGAGTGCGGGGGCGAGGCACGGCGCGGTCGAGGCGGAGGCGCGCAACGTGATCGCCGACGACTCCTGCTCGGACCCGCCCGTGACCAACGACGACATCGCCAACCCGAAGCTGAAGCCCCTCTCCGACTACGGCGGCCCCACCAAGACGCACGCGCTCAAGCCCTCGAGCCCGGCGCTCGGGCTGGTCCCCATCTGCTCCGTCGGCGTCGACCAGCGCGGCGAGCCCCGCGCGTTCAACGGTGTCTGCGATTCCGGAGCCTTCGAGAAGCCCTGAGATCGGCTGGAGTCGCCACGCAGTCAGAGCGCCCCGAACTCTCGAGCATGGCGACGGACTACGCGCGCCACGCGCTCTCCCAGCGCGCCGCGTTCGAGGCGACCCACCCGGCCGCACTTTCCGCCGCTCGCCTGTTCGCCGATGAGCCCGTGCTCCGCGTGGCCGATCTCGGCGCCGCCGACGGCGTCAACTCCCACGGGCTGATCCGAGCCCTGATGGAGGAGCGCGCCGGCGACCCGCTGGTCTACGCGTTCGTCGATCTCCCGACCAACGCGTGGGGGGTCGCCGCCGAGCACCTGCGCGAGGCCTTCGGCGGCGATGCCGGCGGACCCGGCGTTGTCATTCCCCAGGCGCGCGACGCCGACGGAGCCGTGGATGTCGGCACGGGGCCCCACTTCGCACTCTCCGGAGGCCCACGGCGAGGCGTGCCGCCGAGCGGTGGAGGACGGAACGCCCCCGGTCACGGTGGTCAGCATGGCGGGCATCCCCCTGCAGGAGGCGAACTGCCTGCCGCCGGGCAGCGTGCACGTAGCGGTCACCGGGACGGCGATGCACTGGGTCCCCGACGCAGAGGGCCTGGCCTCGACCGGATCGGTCTTCCCGGGCTACCGGGACCACACTGACGAGGCCGAGCGGCGAGCCTGGCGCGAGGCCGCCGAGCGCCACTGGGAGCAGCTGCTCGCGAATGCGAAGCGTCGAGCTCGCGCCGGGCGGCCAGTTCATCGCCGCGCTCCCGGCCTCACCGGCCCCGGACCCCGACAGGACGGGGCTGTACGCGGAGATGATCAGTGACATGAACCGCCTGCTCGGCCGACTGGCGCCGGGCCGGGCGCATCGGCGCCGAGACCGTCGCCGCGGTCGTCGTTCCGGTCTGGATGCGAACGCTCGACGAGATCCGGGCTCCCTTCGAAGCCGGCGGCGGGAGCGTCGCCGGCCTCGAGCTCGAGAGCGCCGAGCTCTTCCGCCTCGACAACCCCTACTGGGACGACGATCCGGCCGTGTTCGCGCGCGAGTACGTGCGGAGCGTGAACGCGTGGGGCGGGCCACTTCTCCTGGGCGCGTTCGCGCGCGAGGGCGAAGACCGCGCCCCCGGCCTTCTCGCCGACTACCTCGCAGAGCTCGAGGAGCGCGTCGCGGCTGACCCCGACCGCTACCGCTGGGACTACATCGAGGCGCTGGTCATCTGCCGGAAGGCGTGAGTTACTTCAGCACTCGGTACTTGAGGTGGGTGACGCCGGGTGCCTCGACGGCCCGGACCTGCTCGAGCTGCACCCCCGCGTCGCCGAGGTTGTCGAGAAGGCGGGAACCACCGCCGAGCAAGATCGGAACGACGTGTAGCTCCAGCTCGTCGAGCAGTCCCGCGGCCAGGTACTGACAAGCGACGTCGCCGCCGCCCCAAAGCCCGACGTCCTTGTCGCCCGCGGCCTCCTTTGCCTGTTCGAGCGCGGACTCGATTCCGTCGGTGACGAAGTGGAACGTGGTCCCGCCCTCCATCTCCAGGGGATCGCGCGGGTGGTGGGTGACGACGAACACCGGGTAGTGGTACGGAGGGTTGTCGCCCCACCAGCCCTTCCACTCCCCGTCGCCCCAGGGACCACGTTGAATCGGGCCGAACATGTTGCGGCCCATCACGGCGGCGCCGATGTTCTCGCGCGCCTCCTCGACGATCCGTGTGCTCTCGTTCACCTCGCCGCCCGGCTTGCCGTGGGACTCGCGCCAGGCGGCCAGCGAAACCACCCAGTCGTGGAGCCGCTCGCCACCCTCGCCCAGCGGTTCCTCCTCGCTCTGGTTCGGGCCGGCGACGAAACCGTCGAGCGAGATCGAGATGTGACACCGAAGCTTGCTCATCGTTCGAGCCTAGTCAGCGCTGCGCCTGATGCGCAACGCGGGGGCCGTCGCCGTTGAGCTCGAAGACGACGATGTCGTCCGGCTCGGAGGAGTGGCCGACAGCCGCGTGGCCTGGCGCAACGGCGATCGCCGTCCCGACGGGGGTCGGGGTCTGCAGGATCTCGGCGATCACCAGGCTGTTCGCCACCACTACGCACGAGCCGATGGCGTCGCTGTATACCTCGGCCCGCGCCCGCTCCCAGCGCCGGTCCTTGGTGGGCCTGGCGAACACCGGCACCAGGAGCAACGAAACCCCGTGAGCGTGAAGCGCCGGTGCGAACGCGTGGAGCCGCGCGAGGTCCTCGCACACCAGGATCGCCAGGCGGGCGCCGCCCGCCTCCACCACGCACACCCGCTCGCCGCGGCTGAGGTCCTCGTCGATCGGAGCGGTCAGGCGATCGCCCAGCCCCCACAGCTCCAGGTCCTGCTCCAGGAAGTTGAACGGGTGAACCTTCCGCTGGCTCACGAGCACCTCGCCCGTGCGCGCGTCGAGCAGCACGGCCTCGTTCGTCGGCGGCGAGGAGCCCTCCACGTTGCCGCTGCCCGCCAGGACCAGGCGGAGGCGGCTGGACCCCGCGCCCTCGCGCTCCCTGAGCGCGACCTGCCAGCGCTCGAGCAGCGCGCGCGACAGGCAGAGCTCGGGCGCGACGCCGATCGTGACGTCGTGCTCGTCCCACGCCGCGATCACCTTGTCCACCCGCGCCGCGATCGGCTCGCCGTCGGCGGGATGGATGCGGTAGAAGCGCATCCCGGAGCGCTCCTCCACCTCCCATTCGAGCTCGTCGGGCTCGCGGACCATCGCGGTGGTGGCCACGCGGAGGCCGGCTTCGCGCTCGGGGCGGGTGAGGCGCGAGCGCGCCGGCAGTGAGACCTGGTTGCAAGCACCCCGGTCGGCCGAGCTGACGCGGATCACCGAGCCGAAGGCATCGGCCATGTCGTCCGGCAGCTGGCCGCGCCGGCCGGGGCGGACGAAGCGGGGCAGGAGCGCCCCGGGAACGGCGCCGGAGTCGAACCGGCCCGACTCCGCGTAGCGCAGCGCGTACTCGGTGAGGGCCGGCGGGGCGGCCGCCCCCAGCAAGGGGTTGGCGTGCGCGAGGGCTGCGTCGAGGCCGAGCAGGGCGGCGAACGTCTCGGCGCCCTCCCTGCGCCGCCGCCACCGGCTCCCCCTCGAGCGCCGCTTGCTCGACCTCCGCGGCAGCCTCGGCGACCTTCGCGTCCCCCATCCAACCCACGCCCTCGGCGTGGAACTCCTGGGGGTCGAGCCGGTCGAACAGCTCGCAGAAGAGATCGGCGTAGTCTGCGCTCACGCACTCACACTTGACAAATAGTTGACATGAACCTGCTAAGGTTCAGGCATGGCCACGAGCACTCTAAACAACCCGCGGGAACGGGCCCTCTTGGCGCGGATCGCGAGGCTCGACGCGGATCCCGGGCGCCAGGAGGCCGTCGCGCTCGGCCTGGTCGACGCGATTCTCGTCGGCGACAGCCGAAACCCTCGAGCGGGCGCTCCACGCACTCCGCAACGCGCGCGCCCTCGCCGGCGACGCCGACCGCGAGCTGATCGGCTGGCTGGACGCGGCGATCGCCTTCGCGCACTGGGGGCTCGAGCGGGCACCGTCAGAAGCCCCCGTGGCCCAGGGAACGCAGGCGTACGACTTCCTGAGCGTGCTCGGCGGCTCGAGCCAGCTGGGAAGCACGGAGCTTCGCCGCCTGCTCGAGACGGATGACACGCAGGTGAGCCGTACCGGCCGCCGGCTGCTGGAGAGCGGCCTTGTCACCCGGCGCAAGGTCGGCCGCCAGGCGTATTGGCAGCTGACCCCGCGCGGGCGGACTGCGCTCGAGGACGCGCCCGCCGCGCAGCAGCCAACCAACTCGGACTTCTGGCGGGAGGCCCTGCGGCGCGGCTTCAAGGGTGCGTACGGAGACCAGCCCGGCGAGCCCCGCGAGGTCGATCCCACCCGGGAGCGCATCATCGAGTCCTCCCTCGAGCTCCACACCACAAAGGGGATCCAGGCGACGACCTGGCCGGAGATCGCCGACAAGGCGGGCGTGCCGCTGGAGGTCGTCGAGGCGATGTTCCCCACGCTGGACGACCTGGCCAGAAGCTGCGGGCGGCACGTCGCCGAGAGCCTCAAGCTGCCGCCTGCCAGACCTGGCGCCCGAGGTCTTCACCGGCGTCTCTTCGGAGAACGAGCGTGTCCGGCGGATGGTCGAGACGCTCTTCGGCGTCTACGAGCGCGGCGGGAAAGGCATCGCCACCGCGCGCCGGGAGCGAAACGACGTGCCGGCGGTGGGCGAAATGATGACGGAGCTCGACAACTCGTTCGATGCCCTGGTCTCCGAGGCCGTGCGCCCGCTGCACGCGGACGCTTCGTCGGTCGCGGCCCTCAGGGCGCTCACCGACGTTGAGGTGTGGCGGACCCTGCGGAACGGGGCCACGCCCGATGCCGCGGTGGACCAGGCGAGCGTCGCGGTCGAGCGCTGGCTCGAAGCGCAACCCGCACGCTGAACCGGCCCGGAACTACTTCTTCACGACCTCGAACTTCGCCTTCGCCGGTGTGCCGTCCTTGTTCCCGGCGGCATCGGTCGCGGTGACCGAGAACGAGTGCTTGCCGCGGCTGAGCTTGCCTGTCAGATAGGGGGAGACGCACGCCCGCTTCTTGCCGTCGAGCGTGCACTTGAAGCTCGCGCCGTCCTCGTTGGAGGAGAACTTGATCGCGAGCGAGCGCTTGGTCGTCTCCTTCGGGACCTTCTTGAGATTGGTCTTCGGATCAGTGTCGTCCACGGCCGCCACATCCCAGATGCTCGCCTGTGACGTGCGGACTCCTAGGGAGACGTCGCCGCCCACCAGATCGGTCCGATCGCCCACGCAGGGATCCGGCACGGCCTGGGTCGGGTCGGTGCAGTCCGCGACCAGAACTCCGTTTCGAAACACTTCGAGCGTCGAGGCGTTGAAGCCCGCCGGTACCGCCGAGGCGTCGATGAGAAGAGTCACCAGCAGCGGGTCGGCGACGCTTGCGGCCGGAGCCGAGATGTTGAACTGGTGGCCGACGCTTGCGAAACCGCTCTGCGGCGAGCCGTTGTACGGGTTGATCGCCACGTTCACCGTGCCGCCAGACGGCGTCGTTACCGAGGCCTGGGCCGGTTCGGTCTCCGTCGCTTCGGCGCCGGTGGATACCGATCCGCCGTCGCCGACGGTCGAGCTCTCAGCGTTGGCCACGGGCTGCCAGCTCAGCGGGATGGACTCCGCCACTGTGGGTCCCAGGAGCGTCACGTCGGTCCCAGTGAGGGTCATGGTGAACATGGTGGTGGTCGGCGAGTTGCCCGTGAACGCGATGCGCTCGCCGTCGGGTGAGACGATCGGGTAGGCGCCCGGACCGATCGTCAGGTCACCCGAGCCGTCCGTGCTCGAAGCCGGGATCGACTTGATCTGGGATTTGACCACCCCGTCGGGATCGCTGTCGTAAAAGACCGTCTCGCCGTCCGGCGCCCAGCTCGCGTTCCCGCTGTAGGAGTCGTCCATGGACTGCGTCAGGTTGCGGACGTTCGAGCCGTCCGCGTCCATGAGGAACACGTCGCCGTCCCTACCGAAGACGATCTGGCTTCCGTCGGGTGAGTAGCGCGGCCGCTCGGCGTTTCTGACCAGCCGGGTCTCGTTCCCGTTGGTGAGATTCACCTCGTAAGCGTCGTTGTCCCGGTAGAAGACGACCCTGTTTCCAGACGGGTGGATGGATGGATCGGCCTCGAACTCACCCGTGTAGGTGAGGAACGCCTCGCCCGAGCCGTCGGCATTCGCGATGTAGATCTCGTGCCTACCCGGGCACGGGTCTTCGCCGTTGTTGCAGCCGTCCACGTGGCGCTCGAGGCCGTAGACCATCTTCGTCCCATCGGGGCTGTACTCGCCGACGCCGTACCCCTCTGCCACCTCGACCGTTTCGGTTGAGCCCGGAAACGCCGAGAGGAAAGGCGGGTTGGCGTTGTCCGTGATGAAGAGGACGCGGCCGTTCTCGCCGGGGAAGGTCGCGCTCGCGACAGCTGGCATGACAAGCGCCAATGCCACAGTCCCCACCACAACGAGTCTCCCCTTCACTCCGCCGAGCCTACTCCCAAAACCCGGAAACGCAAACGGGGCCCGGCCTTTCGGCCGCGCCCCGTCTTGCGAAAGCTCTTGGGAGAGAGCTAGATGACCTGGACGTTTGCCGCCCGCGGTCCCTTGTCCGACTCCTCAGCCTCGTACGAGACCTTGGCGCCCTCTTCGAGCGAGCGGAAACCCTCACTCTGAATTGCCGACTGATGGACGAAAAGGTCCTTCGAGCCGTCGTCGGGCGAGATGAAGCCGAAGCCCTTCTCGTCGTTGAACCACTTCACGGTTCCGTTAGCCATACGAACTGTCCTTTCTAACGCGTGCTGTGCGACCGATAGACCAAGCGCGAAAACGAAAGGACCGAACGGAACCGCAAACCACGACAGACCAGGCTCTTTTGCCTGATCAACTGGCAATAACCCTAGCGGTTTAGCCCTCTCGGGCCTCGAGACCCTGCACCAATTCGGCCAGACCCAGGGAAAACCTGCGAGCGAGCGCCGTTCACTTCTCCGCGCGTGTGGGATGCTTGCATCGGTGTGAGCGCTGACGTCCGGAGTCTCAGGGTGATGGTCGTCGATGACCATGCTCTCTTTCGCGAAGCGCTGCGCGACGTGCTGCGGGAGAACGGGATGGACGTGGTCGGCGAGGCCGGTACTGCAGAGAATGCAGCAGCGCTGAGCGAAAGGCTGAGTCCTGACGTGGTGGTCATGGACCTCTCGATGCCCGGAGGCTCCGGGATCGATGCGACCAGGCGGATTCGCGCTGTGGAGAACGCCCCCCAGATCCTGATGCTGACGATCTCCGCCGACGCGGACGACGTTACGTCCGCGGTGCTTGCGGGCGCCTGCGGTTACCTGCTCAAGGACGCTCCCGGAGATGAGATCGTGGCGGCGGTGCGGGCCGCCGCAGAGGGCGACTCACGCCTCTCGCCCGAGGTGATTGCCGGCATCCTCCGGCAGGTGCGTGCGGACAGCCCAGCCGCGGAGGAATCCGTGGGTGCCGCCGGGCTCACGAATCGCGAGCTGGAGATTCTGAGCCTCATCGCTGAGGGCAAGGACAACCCGCAGATCGCCTCAGAGCTCTCCATCAGCGTGCAGACGGTGAAGAACCACGTCTCAAACCTCCTTGCGAAGCTGGACGTCGACAACAGGATCCAGGCGGCCGTCGCGGCTGTGCGGGATGGGTTGCTCTAGCTCTCCTGCGTGCCGCCCGGCGCGAGCCCACCTTCGACGAGCGCGACCGCCTCGTCGCGGCTCCGGACTCCCAGCTTGCGAGTGACCGCTGCCAGGTGCCGCCTCACGGTGACCGGCGGAGACGTAAAGGCGCTCAGCGATTTCAGCTGTGTCAAGGCCGTTGCAGAGCAACTCGAGCGACTCCCACTCCCGGACCGTGAGCTCGACACGGCCCGCCTGACCGAGCAAGGATCGCCGCCGATCCTGGGTGCGCAATGCCATCAACAGATCCGGGATGAGCTTCCGCGGGATGGATGCTTCCCCGGCGAGCACTCCGCGCAGCGCATGCGGAAGCCGCTTTGGGTCCATGTCTTTCGGCAGATAGCCCGCCGCGCCCGCCCGGATCAGGTCGATGAGCTCTTCACGAGTCGCCTCGGCGGTAAGCACCACCACGGGAGTGTCCGGCAACCGTCTCGCGATCTCGCGAACCGCACAGAGCGGTGCCGCCGGCGAGATCCCCCAAGAGCAGGCAGAGATCCGGCCGGTGTTGTTCAGCGGCCTGATCGCGGCGCCAGCCTCGGAGACCTTGGAGACGATCTCGAATCCGCCGGCTTCAAGTAGACGCGCTGTTGAAGCCAGCATCGTGGGCTGCGACTCGGCGATGAGCACCCGGGCGCTCGTTCATCCACGACCCGGAGTCAATCAGGCATCACTCGGCGCCGCGGGCAACGTCGCCCGCCGCCGCGCCTCGAACCCGCAACGCACCCTCCTGATCAGCTCGGAGAGCATCTCGCGCTCCTGGCCCAGCCGCATCTGGACCTCTGAAGTCCCCATCGCGTCCCGCTCAAGCCGTGCGGCCTCCGCCTCCGTCGCGAGCTTGGTCGCCGCGCATTCGGTGAGCAGATCGGCGAGCTCTTCGAGGGAGCAATTCTCCAGGTTTCTCTCGAGGGTGAGCTCCACTCGCCGCTCCAGGATCAAGACTTTCCCTTTCACGCCAGGCATCCGGGCCGAGTCTGCTCGCTCCGCCGGACGAACACCATCCCTCAGATGGGCCATCTTTCGTTCAATTCTCTGAACGGTTGCGTTTCAGCCGGCCGCGTAGCCCTCCCAGCGAGCCGCCGGAACGATGGCCTCGACGCGGGTGCCTCCTCCTGCCCGTGCAGTGATCGTCAAAGTTCCGCCGAGAGCCTCCACGCGATGAGTCATGTTGGACAGCCCGAATCCTGCGCTCCGGTTTGAGTCGGCCCAGTCGAAGCCGGTGCCGTCGTCAGCGACGATCAGCCTCAGATCATCGTCCGCGACAAGGCTCACGGTGATCTCGCTTGGATGCGCGTGGCGAACGGCGTTACTGAACGCCTCACTCACGATGCGCACAAGGTCGTCGTGCGCCGGACGGGTCACGTGCACTCGTCCTGCAGGGCCAAGGTGACGCGGCAGCCGGCGCGGCTGGCGAGCATCGGTGCCAGGCGGCCGATGGCCGTGCCCAGCGGCTCGTCCCGCGACGCGCTGAACGCAACGATCGCGCCGCGCGAGCTGGCGAGGCGCTCTCGGCCACGCCGGCGATGCGCGCGAGTTCCGGGCTCGTCTTCCCAAGCTCACGTCCCCTGGAGGCGATGAACGCGAGATCCTGCGCCACCGTGTCGTGGAGGTCGCGAGCGATTCGCTGCCGCTCCTCCAGCACCGCGGCTTCCGCCGCGCTGCGCTGATAGCGGCGAATCTGTCTCAGCGCGCCCAACAGGATCGCCACGAAGAATGCAAGCCGAAATAGGTCGCCGGCAAAGACCCAGTCGCTGAAGTTGGAAGGAAAGAGGATGAAGTTGATTCGCGCGAACACGCCGAGCGTCAGGCCGACCGCCAGCCAGCCCATGAACTCGTCTCCGCTGCGCGCGTCCGCAAGGTGAATCCCACCGCTCCCGCATGAGGAGAACCAGGATCGAGAACTGGGTGGCGACGAAGCCCGGAGTTCCGGCTACAGCGAGATCACCTGGAGCCGCCGGCGCGAGCATGGGATCGATGCCTGTCGAAAGGCGCGGCTGAATCAGGACTAAGGCTGCGACCGCCAGCAGCACGACGATCGCTCCGATGCGAAGCGCGTGACTACTCGAGGGGCGTCGTCGATGTGCGATCGCTCGCGAAGGCAGCGGCGGCCAGCAGCACGCTTGCGGTGAGCCGCAGGGCCAACGCGCTCCAGACGAGGTAGTGGTCCGCGTCGTCCGCGGAAGCTGCATCCCCGACGAGGCGGTGGCGCTCGCGAGCGACAGCCCAATGAGGGCTGCGAACAGGAGCATGTCGTCGATGCGCCGCGAATCCCGGAACCTCCCCCCGAGGAGGTAAGCCGCGAGACGGAGACCAGCGTCGCAGTCGTGTCGATCGCGACATGAGGCTCGGGCTCCTCTCGTCGAGCTCAAAGCCCGTCGCGAGCGTTGCAACCAACGTGATCCCGAGGGCGATGCCGGCGACGGCGAGCTGGATCGGCACCACCCGGCGAACCAGTAGGGGGGTGTGCCCTGCCACGCGCCCATGCTCGCCCGTAGTCCCAGGCGAAGTCAAGCGTGGCGCCTAGATGGACAGGCGTCCAACTCCGCGGTTGAAGCTCATGCGGGGTGTCAGCAGGCCGATGAAGGGCCCGTGGGCGGAGAAGCCGTCCGGTTGAGACATGGGGGCGCGAAATCTGATGGCGACGAGGAGCCGAAGGAGCATCTCAAGCCTCGCCGCCGTCCTTGCAGGCGTCGCGGTCATCGCCCTTCCGCCGGCCGCGCCAGGTGCCTCGGAGCCGCGCCACGTGCCGGACGAGATCCTGGTGAAAGCTCGCGCCGGCGCATCCGAAGCCCTTACCCGCGTTGTGAACGCGAGCGGAGCCCGTCAGGTCGACTCGATCCCGGGCATACGGAGTGCGCGTGCTCCATGCGCCCGCCGAGCGTCGTTCGGAGGCTCTCGAGCGGCTTCAGGCCTCCCCGGCTGTCGCATTCGCGGAGCCAAACGGCCTCGCCGAGGCCCAGGAGTTCGTCCCCGACGATCCGTACTTTCCGCAGAGCACCCATTCGATCTCGGCCCGCTCTTGGGGCTGGTACCGGTCTCACACCACGCAAGCGTGGGACGTGACCCGCGGTGAACCCGGCGTCGTGGTCGCGGTGTTGGATACGGCTCAAGACCCAGGGACTCGATTTCGCCGGGCAGGTCGTGAGCCCCGCACAACGTGCTGAACGCTCATCGGACGTGAGCTCTGCGTCCAACAACCACGGACCTACGTAGCGAGCGCGGCCGTCTTGCCGCCAACACGAGCTCGGGGACGCTGCTACTGCCCGGATGCAAGCTGATGCCGGTCCAGATCGCCACCGGTTCCACCGCCGCCTGGGCGGACATGGCCGCCGGGGTTACCTGGGCAGTTGATCACGGCGCACGAATCATCAACCTGAGCTGGGCCGGGACGTCTTCCTCCTCCACGTTGCAGAGCGCCGTCGCCTACGCCCGTTCGAAAGACGCCGTGGTGTTCGCGGCAGCCGGGAACTCAAACTGCAACTGCCCGACCTATCCAGCCTCTACCCCCGGCGTGCTCAGCGTCGGCGGCGTCGGCCAGACGGGCTCCAAGTCCGGCGAATCGAACTACGGCAACTGGGTTGATCTGGCAGCGCCAACCGGAAACATGACCGCCTGGCCGACCATCAACGGCTCACCGGGCTACGGCCCGGTGGGGGGCACCTCCCTCGCGTCACCCGCCGCGGCAGGAATGGCCGGCCTGGTCCTGTCCGCCCGGCCGTCGCTCACCGGCCCGCAGCTCGAGAGCGCGCTCACCTCGTCCGCCAAGCCGGCCTCGTTCGCGGTCCAGCACGGCGAGGTGGATGCGATGGCGGCGCTCGGATCGCTGGGCATCTCTGACCCTCAGGCCGCCACCGCTCCCGTGAACGGCATCGCACCCCGGGTGCTTCGACAGACGAATGGAGACCGCAACACAGCGATGCTCGACTCAGCGCCGCAGGTTGGCGACGTCCTCGTCCGCGGCCAGGGTTCATGGACGGGCGCCTCGCCGCTCAACCTGAGCTCCGTCAAGTGGTCGCGTTGTAACTCCGACGGCTCCAACTGCACGGTCGTCGGCTCGTCCTGGAAGTACACCGTGGCATCTGCCGACGCGGGCTCCGCGCTGAAGCTCGTCGTCACCTTCTACCAACCCGCAGGGCAGCACGACGACCGCCGCGCCGATGACGGTCCCCGTCGGAGGCACTCGCCGCCCCGCCACCTCCGCCGCCACCTCCGCCTCCACCGCCGGCTCCCACGACGGTGACGACCACGTTCACAGGAGGGCTCACCGCGAAGGCACCGTCAAAGACGTTTAATCTGGCCACAGGGAGCGGAGACGCGACCGCCACACTGACCTTCAACAAGGTGCCCTCGATGAGCCTCGCGCTGGCGGGTCCCGATGGGACAACCCTGGGCTCGGCGAGCGGCGCCAGTGGCCTTCAGCTCACGCGGACGGTGAGCTCGGGCACACACCGCTACACCGTCACCGGGACGCCGAAGAAGGGGACGGCCAGCTTCACGCTCACCGTCACCTCACCGGCGCCCTAGACAGACGAAGAGCGGCCCTCGGGAGCCGCCCCTCGCAATCTGAATCGGGTTTCGCCTCGGCGATTAGATGCTGAGAGCGACTCCGTTGTTGATGGCGTCGAAGGCATTCTTCGCCTTCTCCTGCGTCTTCTTGACCTGGCCGTACCAGACGGTCCCGCCGCTGTTGGATTGGGATGACGCGTAGGTCAGCATGGCACCGACCGTCATCGACTCCGCGCCCCCGAAGGCCGCCGAGTAATCCGAGATGTCCATGACCGTCGGACGCCTGACACGCACCCTCGACGGGAAGTACACGTCGAGCGCGGTCGCCAGCATCTGGCCCTTCAGCATCGCGTTCATCGCGGCGCCGCTGGAGCTGGCCTTCTTGATGACGGTGGTCACGTACTCCGAGACCTGCTTGCACGTGGAACCATCGCTCAGATCCCCGAACGGGTTATAGGCGCGCAGGTAATCGGTCAGGGCGCACTCACCGACGTTCAGCGTCGAGCCCTTGATGAGCGCCTGGCCATTCTTGTTCTGCCAGAACCCCATTGTGCCCTCGCCGCCGACAGGCCCGCAGATGCGCACGGAGGTGTTGTCGGAATTGTCCTCTTCTGCGTCGACGCCGTCCTCCGGCGTGACCGTCGCGGTGTTCGCGTGGTCTGCGCAACCGGACGCGGGCACGTCGAAGTAGTGCGTGTACTCGAACGAATCCGACTCGCACAGCTCCTCCGGGAGCGTCAGCTCGTCCAGATCGGCTAGGACAGTCTCATCCCCATCGAGAATGTCGTTGACCGAAGCGCAGTTGTCGACGAGCTTCGGATTGTCGTTGTCCGGATCGCCGTCGAAGGCGAACGTAGCCGTGCCGTCCCCGTCGAAGCCCTCGAGCTCGAGATCCTCACCGGGATCGGGGATGTCGATCGTTTGCGTATCCCATTCCGCGGTAGCGACGTTCGTGCCGCTGTCCGGGTCGGGCGCGCTGGCGTAGACGCACTCGTACGGGTAGTCCAGCGAGTCCTCCGCCGGCACCACTAACCCGCGGTCTTGTCGACAGTGCAGGTTGCGTTGAGGACCCCGATGTCATCCGTCACGTCGGTCAGCGTCACCGGGCCGGCGTTCGAGTTGAACACCTGGATCGTCCCCGAGACCTTCCAGGCGCTGTCGACCCCGTCGCCCTTGGTGACGGCGACGGTGTAGTCGCACTTGGCGGAGCCGCTCAGCTTCTGGACGAGCTGGTCGTACGTCAGGTAAGGGCTTCCGCCCACGCAGGCAACCGACTTCTCGAGGCTCCACGGGAAGGTCCGGATGAAGGTCGCGTTCGCGTCCTTGGTGACGACCGGATCTGCCGCCTGTCCGGGATCCTCGGAATCGCGTACCTTGAACGCGTCGTACTTGCAGTTCGCCGGGTTGGTTGCATCGTTCGCCGAGCCGTCGCCGAGCCACTCGCAGACGGCGAGGATGTACACGCCACCGGGGTTCGTGGTGTCGTCGTACGGCATCGCCTGAATGACGTCGCGCCCGGACTTGTCTTCTCCCATGTCGTGGGGGGCAGGGGCGCCGAGGTTCGTGATGACGCCGTCCGTCATGTTGAACTTGCGGTCCGCGTAGAAGTCGCTGGTGCTGAGGTTGCCAACAGCGCCGTCGATCGGGCTCTGCTGGGTGCCCGGCTCGAGGATCGCGAAGAAGTAGTCGCCGTCGTCGAGCGCCTTGGAGCCGTTCGCCGGGCCACCGCTCAGGTAGACCTGATCCTTCGTCTCGTAGATGTTGCAGTTGATGTCGTTATCGGGTGCGCCGTTGAGGCAGCCCTGCGCGTCCTTGTCGGTGGACGTATAGACGGCGTTGCCCGCCCATGAGCTGGCGGGGGCGAGCGCAAAGATGCCCAGCATCAAGCCGAGCACGGCCCAGAAGGAACGCGGCAGAAGCGAAGTCCGTTTCATCGAAGGAACACCCTTTCGTTCGAAGTCCGCGGCGGCAGAAATTCCCCCCGTCCCCGCAAGACCCCCGTGGTCAGATGGCGTACGAATATCCCGGTGGTGTCCAACAGGCAATGACCCACCCGGACCATATGGCGTTCAAATGTGTGAACGCCGTGCCTGACGACCTCTCAGGCCCTAAACGGTCCGGGTGCCGCCACTACTCCAAATCGGCTACCAGCTCGTCCAGTCCGAGCTCGGTGAGAGCGCCCGAAACCTCCGCGAGCTCGTCCCGGCAGAAGACGATCAACTCCTTCGCCTCGCCACAGAGCGCGAGCGTTTCGCGGAGCTCCGCCTCCCCCGAGTCCAGGCGCGCGATGATCTCCTCGAGCCGCGCCGCGGCCGATTCGTAGCTCCGCTCGGGTGTCGGTGCCTCACTCATCGCCTTCATCCTCCTCGATCCTGGCGCGGACCGCGGCATCCGCGAAGCGGACGCGCACCTCGTTGGCCGTACGGGCCGACTCGGCGGTGGTCACCGCGTCGCCTTCGAGCGACTCAACCCGCGCGTAGCCGCGCTCGAGCACGCGCTGCGGGTCGTGGCCGCGGATCGCCGCCTCCGTCGCGGCGAGTCCCGCCAGCGCCTCGCTCGGCTTCGCGCCCGCCGCGCCCTTCCGCGAGATGACGAGCGCGTGCCGGCCCGCCCGCTCCTGGCGCGCGGCGATCCCGCGCGTCGCCGCGGCCCGGACCTCGCGGAGCTTCTGGTGCAGGCGCGTGCGCTCGGCGCGGACGCTGCGGGCCGGGCCGGTCGCGAGCTCGCCGAGCCTCTTGCCGCGCGAGCGGATCGCGCCGCCGCCCGCCCGGTGTGCGCGCAAAGCAGCGACGCCGAGCGCCTTTCGCGCGTCGCGCACGTCCACGCGCACCAGCTCGTCGGCCGCGTGAGTCGGCGTCGAGCACGAGACCGCCGACACGTCGTCGATCAGCGTTCGGTCCACTTCGTGGCCGACCGCGCTGATCACCGGCAGCCGCAGGAGCGCGACGGTGCGGCAGAGGTTCTCGTCGCAGAACGCCCACAGGTCGGCGAGCGAGCCACCACCGCGGCAGACCACCGCGACCTCGACCTGCTCGAGCTCGGCCAGGCCGCGAAGCGCTGCCGCGATCCGCCCCGCCGCGCGGCGGTCCTGCACCGGCGCGTCCGCCCACACGATCGTGCCGCGCCAGCCGCGCCGCTCGAGGCCGGCGAGGAGGTCCTGGCAAGCCGCGCTGCCGCGAGCGGTCACGACCCCGATCGTCTTCGGCAGCAAGGGCCGGGCGAGCAGCTTCTGCGGCTCGAAGAGGCCGTCGCGCTTGAGCTCCTCGCGAAGCGCGGCAAGCCGGGCGAGCAGGTCGCCGTCGCCGGCGAGGCGCATGTGGGTGGCGCGGAAGTTGAACGAGGGCGTCGCCGTGGCCGAGCCGGGGTAGTAGTCAAGGCCGCCGCCGATCACGACCTCGGCCCCGTCGGCCAGGAGCTTGGGGTCGAGTCCGAGCCGGTCGAGGTCCGTGTTCCAGATCGAGCACGGCAGCGCGCCCTGCGAGTCGCGGAGCTCGAAGAACGCCTGGACGCGCGAGCGGCGAAAGCCCGTGAGCTCGCCGGTGACGAGCACCTTCGGCCGCTGGCGCAGGAAGTCCTTGAGCCGGTCGGCGTAGCGGCCGACCGGGAACGGCCCGGGCAGGTCGGGGTCGAGAGACGGCTCCGGGAACGCCGGTGCCTTCGAGGGGAAGCTGGTCGGTCACCCCCTAAGGGTCGCAGGCGAGGCGGCGAGCCTGACGGCTCTCCTGAGCGCTATCGCCTGCTGTTGTCGGTGGGGTAGGTGAAGATCTTCGACTCGTCGCGCCTGCAGTCGGGAGTCGGGGTGACGGTGACGAAATACTCCCCGTCCTCAGGCTCCCCCAGGGGTGTAGGAAGCTCCCAGACCCATTTATCCCCGACCTTCTCCGCGGTTGTGTTGCCCTGGGCAATGTTTTCCTTGCCAACGTGCCAGTAGAGCTCGATGTAGCGGAGCTTTCGGCACTTCGCCTTATCCGAAGTCAGCCGGCCTCTCCATTCGCCCGTGGAAGGCGTCGGGGACCAGCGGCTAATCGTCACCTTGGTCTTCGCCTTGGCTGCGCGCTCGTTCGCGCCGGATTCGACGTCCGACGAGCCCATCCCGGAAGTGCCGGCGGGCAACGCGACCAGCGCAAGAAGCGCGACCGTTGCGCCAAGTCCCATGCCAAGCCGTCGCCTCACGGCCCGATCCTCTCACAAATCAGTTGGAGTCGAAGACTCCGAAGATCACAAGCAGGACGAACGTGATTCCCGCGGAGACGAGAAGCGAGCCCATGCATCCAAGGCGGTTTGAGAAGAAGACGAACACGGTTGCCACACTCGTCTACCCATGTCGGACCTGCCCAAGCTCTCCGTCCTCGACCTCGCGACGGTCGCCGACGGCTCGACGCCCGCCGACGCGCTTCGCAACTCGATGGAGCTCGCGCAGCACGCAGAGCGCCTGGGCTTCCACCGCTACTGGGTGGCCGAGCACCACAACATGCCCGGCATCGCCAGCTCGGCGCCCGCCGTCCTGATCGCCGAGATCGCCTCGGCCACCGAGACCATGCGGGTCGGCTCGGGCGGCGTGATGCTGCCGAACCACGCGCCGCTGGTGGTCGCCGAGCAGTTCGGGATGCTCGATGCGCTTCACCCGGGCCGCATCGACCTTGGCATCGGCCGCGCGCCAGGCACCGACGGCGTCACCGCCATGGCCCTTCGCCGCGACGCCAACCCCCTGAGCGACGACGACTTCCCGCAGACCCTGGGCGAGCTGGTCGGCTTCTTCAAGGGCGAGTTCCCGCCTGGCCACCCCTACGGCCAGATCACCGCGGTGCCCGGCGCGGGCAACCTGCCCGAGATCTGGCTGCTCGGCTCGTCCGGCTACTCCGCGCAGGTGGCGGGCATGCTCGGCTGGCCGTTCTCGTTCGCCCACCACTTTATGGCGCGGAACACCCTGCCGGCGCTCGAGCTCTACCGCAACACCTTCCAGCCGTCGGAGAGGCTCTCAAAGCCCGAGGCGATGGTCGCCGTCGCGGTCATCTGCGCCGAGGACGACGAGACGGCCCGCCATCTCTCCCGCCCGGCGCGCCTCTCGATGGCTCGCCTGCGCTCGGGCCGCCCGACCCGTTTCCCCTCGAACGAGGAGGCCGCGGCGTATGAGTTCTCGGCCCAGGACGAGCAGAAGATCGAAGACCTCTCGGGCTCGGCGATCGTAGGCGGCCCGGACACGGTCCGCCGCCGCCTGGAGGAGCTCGCCGAATCGACCCAGGCCGACGAGCTGATGATCACGACGATGGTCTTCGACCACGCGGATCGCATGCGTTCGTACGAGCTCGTGGCCGAATTGGCCGGTATCGACGAGCGAGGTTTCGCACTAGCCACGCCTGACGCAGATGCCGAACGTGCGTTCGTCACATTGGTAACGCGGTTTATCCGGTTAGCTGGGTGTGAGAGGGGCAGACGTAATAGGAGGGGCCGCACCGCGGAACCCTCGATGATCCCGTAAACCAAGGAGCACTGAACAACATGGCTACACAGACCAAGGCAGACCGCACCGAAGCTGCAAAGAAGGCCGCCGCCACGCGCGAGCGCAACCAGAAGCGCGAGCAGTCGAAGGACGCCGGCCGTAAGGGCGTCGCGACCCGTCTCGTCACCGAGGCGCGCGAGAACGTTGATCGCGCCCGGACCGAGGCCGGCAAGGCCGGCTCGAGCGTCGGCAACGTCGCGAAGGCCACCGGAGGCGCCGCGTACAAGGCCGGCCGCTCTGTGGCTGCGCGTGTCGGGCTCGGCGGCAAGAAGTAGCGCCGAACCCGTAACCGTTCGGACGAGGGCGCCCTTCGGGGCGCCCTTTTTCGTTGACGAACGCGGGGGCAAGGTGTAGCTTCAGGCCGACGGCGACGTGGGGTTCGCCGGTGAGCAAGGGGAAACGAATGAAGAAGTTGTTGGGCGCCGGAGTCGCACTTTGCGCGCTGATCGTGGCCAGCATTGCCTGGGCGGGCCCGGTCGCAAAGGACTGCACTCTCCAGACCAAGGCGCAATGCAACGGCACGGACGGATCAGACGACTTCGAAGGCGAGGACATCGACGACGGCGACCAGGGCGCCAAGGACATCATCGAGGGTCTCGAAGGACAAGACGGAGGCAACGGCAACGGCGGCGCCGACAAGATGTACGGCGGACCTGGGAGCGATGGAGAGACCGAGGACTTCCAAGGAGACGAGGGCCACGACCTGGTCTCCGGCGGGCCCGGCGACGACGATGAGCTCGAGGGCAATAACGGCGACGACCACGTCATGGGTGGCGGAGGCGACGACTTCGAGGTCATCGGCGAGGAAGGCGCGGACGTGGTCGAAGGTGGCGGGGGCGACGACGGCGACTTCCCCGGAGGCTTCAACCTCCAAGGAGGCGACGGGCCGGACACGATGCGCGGGGGCGACGGGAAGGATTCGATCGGGGCCACGGCCACCAATGACGAGAAGGACTTCGTCTTCGGGGGCGACGGGGGCGACGAGATCACGGCAGGCGACGGCGTCAAGGACGTCATCGACTGCGGTGACGGGAACGACTCCGTCGTCTTCGATCAGCGCCTCGACAAGCTCGAGAACTGCGAGGACAAGAACCCCGTCATGTAATAGCCGATCCCGCGGACCGAGAGATCAGGGCTTGCCGGACTCGCAGTCCTTGAACTGATCCGAGCCCGGCCCGCCGTCGCAATCGTCGTTGCCGGAACCACCGGCGAGGACATCGTTGCCCTTCGCTCCGAAGAGGTCGTCCTTGCCGTCGGAGCCCTTCAGCTGGTCATCGCCTCCGTTGCCGCAGATGAGGTCGTTGCCGCCCTTGGCGGAGACCTTGTCGTCGCCGCCGAGCGCGACGATCACGTCCTTGTCGCCGGTGCCCTTGAGCTTGTCCTTGAAGTCCGTGCCGACGACGTCGGCGACCTTGCCCTGGCACTCGAGCGGCACGCGCGCCCAGTCCGGGTTGCCGTCGAAGACACCTGCGGCGTCAGGCGTCAGCGGGGTCGCGCCCTTGACCGCGTCGGCATCGTCAGAGTCCTCGTACACCAGGATCCCGGAGCTGAACGTCCCCTCGACGAAGGTGATGAACTGTCCGTCCGGGGAGAACGCGCAGTTGTAGTCGGCGTTGGCCGCGCCGGGCATCGCCGCGGTGTTGTCGGAGATGTCGGTCTGCGTGCCGCCCGGCTGGACCGGTGAGAGCTTGTAGATGTCGGCGGTCGGGCTGCCAAGCGGCCCGCCTCGGGTGAAGCACATCTCCTTGCCGTCGCCCGACAGCGAGGGCTGGTACTCGTCGGTCGCGCTGACGAGGATGCTCTCCGGCGTCGTCTGGGTGCCGTTGGCCTTCTCGCGGAAGATGTCCAGGTCGCCGAACTGGTCGCCCTGGTAGTAGATCTGCTTGCCGTTCGGCGACCACACCGGCTTGCCCTGGTTCGAGGTGGGGGTGCCGGCGGTCAGGTTGAAGGTGTTGGAGGGGTTGTCCACCTCGGTCACGTAGACGTCGAACTGGTCGCATGGCTGCTCCGGGATCGAGCATGTCGGCGGCTCCTCGCTCTCATACGCGACGAACTTGCCGTCGGGCGACCAGGCCGGCCGGTCCTCCTGCTGGTCGTCGGTGTTGCGAAGCGACCGAGGCGCCCGTCTGCTGGGTCGGCACGGTCCAGATGTCGCGGTCCGACGCGCCGTTGAAGAGCGCGAAGGCGAGCATCGAGCCGTCGGGCGAGTAGTTGGGATGGCGGTGCTGGCCCGCGAGGATCGGCGTGACCGGGCTCGAGACGGCGCCCAAGGGGCCGCTCAGGAAGTACATGTCCGAGCTCGCGTCTCCCCCTGCGCCGCGGCCCGAGACGAAGACGATCTCCCCGTTCTCCCCGGGCCAGACGGCCGCGGCAGTCGACGGCAGTGCCAGCACCGCCACCAGCGCTACGAGCGCGAATCTGACTCCCCCACTCACGACGGCTTTGACACTACACCTCCCGGGCGCCAAGCGCCCGCTGCCCTAGGTGACGGCGATGGTGGGCGAGTCGTCGTCGCCGCACGCGACGACTGAAGCGTTGCCGTTGGCCGAGGAGTCGAAGTCGACTGCGTGCGTGAACACGTACGAGTAGTAGCTGCCCGCGGGCGGCTCGCTGGGGGATGTGATCGCGAACGATCCTCCACTCGAGTCGACGTTCAACAGGAAGGGGAACGGGCCGTAGACCTGGATCAGGCGGCTCACCTCTTCGCAACTGGGGTCGATCGACGAGAGGTCACCGCTGAAGACGTCCAGGGGGTCGTCGAACGCGAAGTTCTCGACGGTGGTCGCTGCTCGCTCAGCGCTGAGCACCGCGGAATCCGCCCCGCAGACCTTGCGGTGGCCCGGCCTGCCGAACTTGTCGGACTCCGCCAGCTTGACCTTCACCTCGTTCGCCTTGGGGGACTGGAAGTACCAGTCGCCCAGAAGGCTCCACTCCCCCGTCCTTGCGGAGAGGTTCGAAACCTGGACGTTCGGCACCTTGTAGCGGACGACGCGGTTCTTGACGCACTTCTTGGTGCCCGACTCGACGACACCCCGGAGCTCGAAGTTGTCCAGGACCAGATTGATCGAGACCTTCGACTTGATCGTCTTGGTCTCGGCCTGGGCCTGGCCGGCGAAGAGCCCCAGAACGACGAACGCGAGAGCAAAAGCCCTCGCGTTCAAAGCCCCCCTCATGCTGTTGCGGCCTTAGGCGGCGTTTCGGAAGCCACCCAGCGCGCCGTCCGATGCAAGCCGGCGAAGCGCCGACTGCTCGAGCTTCTGCGCGTTCTTCTGGGTCACGCCCAGGTCGCGCGCGACGTCGCGGATCGACTTGGCGGGACGCCCGCCCGTGCCGAAGCGGCCACGGATGACCTCGGCCTCGAGCTCGGGCAGCTTGCGGAGGGCCGTCTCGACGGCGTTCTCCTGCTCGCGCTCCAGAACCTCGTCCTCGAGGTCGGCGGTCGCCTCTGCGCGCAGCTCGCCCAGCGTGGTGTCGCCGTCGTCGCCGATCGGCTGGTCCAGCGAGGACGTGACGCGCGTGAGGTCGCGGGTCGCCATGACCTCGTCGAGCGGCAGCTTGGCGCGCTCGGCGACCTCTTCGTCAGTGGGCTCGCGATCCAGCTCGAGCGCCAGCTCGGCCGAGATCCGGTTCACGGTGCGCTCGCGCTGAGCGACGTGCGCCGGGATCCGGACGGCACGGCCGGTGTTGTCCAGGCCGCGCTGGATCGACTGCTTGATCCAAAGGACCGCGTAGGTCGAGAACTTGTAGCCACGACGCCAGTCGAACTTCTCCGAAGCGCGGATCAGGCCGAGCATCGCCTCCTGGACCAGGTCGCCCATCGGCAGCCCGTGGCCCTGGTAGCGGCGCGCGAACTTGATCACGAGCCGGAGGTTCGAGTTGATCAGGCGTTCCTTGGCGGCCAGGTCGCCCTTCTCGATCCGCTGCGCGAGGTCGATCTCCTCGGCCGCGGTCAGCAGGGGGTACTTGGCAGCCTGGTTGAAGAACAGCTGGAGGCTGTCCGTTGTCTCGACCGAAAGGTCGTGCGTGTCACTGCGCCGACGCGCACGGGTGGGTGCGGTCTCGGCGGCGTGCTCGCCGCGGTTCCGGTGGGTATCAGAGCGCTGGTTGCCAGCGCCTCGGGTGCGTGCCATGTGATTTTCCTTCATTTCATGCGCCTCTGCCCGCTGCAGATGCGCTCAATCAGTTTTCTTTGGTCGTTGCTTTACAAAGTATAGCGAACATTTGTTCTCGCTGCAAGGCCAACTTTTGGCTCTATCAGCCAGATACAACGGCTTTGCGAGCCCGTTGGATCAGTGCGCCAAAGGGGGAGAGGGGCGCCGAGGGGACCGGACACCATACAGAATGTGCGGGTTTGTTGCAAGCTCGCCTGAAAAAGCCCGGAAATCGGCTATTCAAGCCGAATCTCACGTAGCCCAGAAATCGGTGCCTGGCACCGTGCCTGGCACCGCGGGGCTACGAGGGAACTATGGGCAGGTCCACGGCTGTGACGGGGTCCGCGTCTTTCAGGAAGCGGTCGACGACCCGCGCGCAGCGCCTGCCTTCGGCGATCGCGGTCACGATCAGCGACTGGCCCACCCGCGCGTCGCCGGCGGCGAAGACGCCGTTCTGGCTAGCCGCGTAGGCGGGTGCGTGGACGTTGCCGCGCTCGTCGAGGTCCACGGCCAGGCCGTCGAGCAGCCCTTCGCGCTCGGGGCCGGTGAACCCGACGGCGACCAGCACGAGCTGGGCAGGAAGCGTGTACTCGGAGCCTTCGACCGCCTCGAGCGTGCGCGACGAGGAGCCGGTCACCTTGCGGCCGACCAGCTCGGCGACCCGTCCTTCCGAGTCGCCCCGAAGCTCGATCACCTGGTGGCCGAAGCGGCGCTCGCCGCCTTCGTCGAGCGCGTAAGTGGTGACCGAGCGCTTGAGCGGCAGCGGCCAGGGAGTGTCGGGGTAGCGCCCGTCCTTCGGGACCTCGGGATAGACGTCGAGGAGGAGCGTCGAGCGGGCGCCTTCGCGGTTCGCGTTGGAGATGCAGTCCATCCCGGTATCGCCTCCGCCGATGACCACGACGTCCTTGTCCTTGGCCACGATGTCGGGGTGCGGCTCGGCGGGCGCCGGCCCGTCGGTGAGCGTCGCGACGTAGCGGTTGCGGACGTAGAGGTAGTCCATGGCGTCGTGGACGCCCGTCAGGTCCGAACCGGGCACTTCCAGCTTGCGGGACACGCGGGAGCCGGTTGCGACGACGACGGCGTCGAAGCGGTCGCGGAGATCGTCCACGCTCATTCCCGCCCCGCCGATGTCCGCGTTGTAGGTGAAGGTGATGCCCTCGTCCGCGAGGACGTCGACGCGGCGGTCGATCATCCACTTCTCGAGCTTTGCGTCCGGCACGCCGAAGCGCATCAGGCCGCCGGGAGCCTCGTCGCGCTCGAACACCGTGACCTCGTGGCCGACCTGGTTGAGCTCGGCCGCAGCGGCCAGGCCCGCGGGGCCCGAGCCGATCACGGCGACCGTCTGACCGGTGCGAGTCTCGGGCACGCTGGGCGTGATCCAACCTTCGTTCCATGCCCGCTCGACGATCGCGTACTCGACCTGCTTGATCGTCACGGCCTCGTCGTTGATGGCCAGGACGCACGCCGACTCGCATGGCGCCGGGCAGATCAGGCCGGTGAACTCGGGGAAGTTGTTGGTGGCGTGGAGCTGGTCGATCGCCTCGCGCCAGTGGCCGGTGCGCACGAGGTCGTTCCAGTCCGGGATCAGGTTTCCGAGCGGGCAGGCGTCGTTGCAGAACGGGACGCCGCAGCCCATGCAGCGACTGGCCTGGCGCTTGAGCTCGGGCTCCGGCATGACCTGGTAGATCTCGCCGTAGTCGGCGACGCGCTCAGCGGGGTCGCGCTCAGGCGGTGCGGTGCGGGGCACCTCGATGAATCCGCGGGGATCGGGCATCAGATCAGCACCTTCAGGTGCGAAAGCAGCATGTGCCGTGGGGTGTCTGCGATGTGAGTCACGGGTAGCTGCAGATAGTTAAGCGGTGACCCCGACCGAGCTGAGCTTCTTTCGCTCCTCGATCACGCGCTTGTACTCGCGCGGCATCACCTTCACGAACTCGCCTGCCGTCTCGGCGTAGCTGGCGAGGATCCGCTCGGCAACGGCGGAGCCGGTCCTCGCGTGATGTTCGACCAGGAGATCGCGCAGCTCGGCGCGGTCTTCGTCGGTCAGCTCCTCGAGGTCCACCAGGTCGCGGTTGCAGCGGCCGGGGAAGCGCTTGCGCGGATCCCAGACGAAGGCGGTCCCGCCGGTCATGCCGGCCGCGAAGTTGTAGCCCGTGGGGCCGATCACGGCGACGCAGCCGCCGGTCATGTACTCACAACCATGGTCGCCGACACCCTCGACGACCGCCCGGGCGCCCGAGTTGCGGACGGCGAAGCGCTCGCCGGCCCGGCCGCGGAAGAAGGCGCGGCCGGCGGTGGCGCCGTAGAGGGCGACGTTGCCGATGATCACGTTGTTCTCGGCCGCGTAGGTCGCGGCGTCGGGCGGGCGCACGGACAGGATGCCGCCCGAGAGCCCCTTGCCCACGTAGTCGTTCGCCTCGCCGCGCAGGTCGATCGAGATGCCGGCGGCGAGCCAGGCGCCCAGGCTCTGCCCGGCAGAGCCGCGGAGGTGAAGCTTCACGGTCCCCTCCGGAAGGCCGGCGGGACCGTGCGCGGTCACGACCTGGTGCGAGAGGATGCCGCCGATCGCCCGGTGCGAGTTCTGGATGTCGCGCTCGACTTCGATCGCGGTGCCGGCGCGGATCGCCTCGCCGGCCTCGTCGAGGAAGCCGAGCGGGTCCAGGTCCTCGCGCTCGGGCACGTCGCCGGGGACGTGCTTGGAGGCCTCGCCCGGCTCGGCGACCTCGGCCAGCATCCCGGACAGGTCGACGCCATGCGCCTTCCAGTGGGCGATCGCCTCGCCCGGCTCGAGGTGCTGGACCTGGCCGACCAGCTCAGAGAGCGAGTGGGCGCCGAGCTTGGCGAGGATCTCGCGCACCTCCTCGGCGACCAGGTAGAGGTAGTTCACGACGTGCTCGGGCTTGCCGGTGAAGCGTCGCCGGAGCTCGGGGTCCTGGGTCGCCACGCCGACGGGGCAGGTGTTCAGGTGGCAGACGCGCATCATGATGCAGCCCGTCACGATCAGCGGCGCGGTGGAGAAGCCGTACTCGTCGGCCCCGAGGAGCGCCGCGATGACGACGTCGCGGCCTGTCCGCATCTGGCCGTCGGTCTGAAGGATCACGCGCGAGCGAAGGTCGTTCTCGAGCAGGGTCTGCTGCGTCTCGGCCAGGCCGATCTCCCACGGCACGCCCGCCGACTGGATGGAGGACTGGGGCGAGGCGCCCGTGCCGCCGTCGTGGCCCGCGATGACGACATGGTCGGCGCCCGCCTTGACGACGCCCGCCGCGACCGTGCCCACCCCGACCTCGGAGGCGAGCTTCACGGACACCGTGGCCTTGGGGTTCGAGGTGCGTAGGTCGTAGATCAGCTGCTTCAGATCCTCGATCGAATAGATGTCGTGGTGGGGCGGGGGCGAGATGAGCTCGACTCCCGGGGTCGAGTAGCGGAGCTGCGCGATGTACTCGTCGACCTTGTGGCCGGGCAGCTGACCGCCCTCGCCCGGCTTCGCGCCCTGCGCGATCTTGATCTGGATCTGTTCGGCGTTGGCCAGGTAGTGCGCCGTCACGCCGAAGCGGCCTGATGCGACCTGCTTGATAGCCGAGCGGCGCCAGTCGCCGTTCTCATCGCGCTCGTAGCGCCGGGGGTCCTCGCCGCCTTCGCCCGAGTTGGAGCGCCCGCCGATGCGGTTCATCGCGATCGCAAGCGTCTCGTGCGCCTCGGGCCCGAGCGCGCCCAGGCTCATCGCTCCTGTCGAGAACCGGCTCGCGATCGATTTGATGTCCTCGACCTCGTCCAGGGGGACCGGATCGCCGAGCGGCTTGGGCTTCAGGAGGCCGCGGATCAGCCCGTGCTGGGCGTTCTCCTCGTTGACGCGCTTGGCAAAGACCGCGTAGTGGACGGGCGCGTCGCCGTTACCGGTCGCCGCGCGCTGGAGGGTTGAGATCGTCTCGGGGTCCCACATGTGCCGCTCACCGTCGCGGCGCCAGGCGTAGACGCCGCCCTGCGGGAGGATCTCCTCGTGGGCAGCGGGCAGGAGCGCCTGCTCCACGTGGCGGGCGCGGCTGAGGCCGTGGGCCTTCGGCCACGCGCGGGCGTGGCGCTGCTGCGCCTCGTGGGCCAGCTGGACGATGCCCACGCCGCCGATCGAGGAGGACGTTCCGGTGAAGTGGCGGTCGACCAGGCCCTTCTCGAGCCCGACCGCCTCGAAGATCTGCGCGGCGTTGTACGAGCCGATCGTGGAGATCCCCATCTTGGAGAGGACCTTGAGGAGGCCGGTGGCGATCGCCTTGGCAATGCGCTCGCGCGCGACGTCCGGAGAGACGTCCGGGATCTCGCCGCGGGCCGCGAGGTCGGCGGCGGTATCGAGCATGAGGTAGGGGTTCACGACCGACGCGCCGTAGCCGATCAGCGCGGCGACGTGGTGGATCTCACGGGCCTCGCCCGTCTCGACCGCAAGGCCCGCGTGGACGCGGTCGCCGGTGCGGACGAGGTGCTGATGGACCGCCGATGCGGCCAGGAGCGACGGGATCGCCGCGTGGGCCTCGTCGACGCCGCGGTCGCTGAGGACGAGGATGGTGGCGCCTTCGCGGATCGCCTTCGAGGCGTCATCGCACAGGCGATCGAGCGCGCCCTCCATGGCGCTGTCGCCGTCAGCGACCACGAAGGTCATGTCGAGGACTCGGGTCTCCAGGCCGCTCGTGTTGAGCTCGCGCAGGATGGCCATCTCGTCGTTCTGGAGGACGGGGCGCTCCAGGACGAGCTGCATCGCCGGGCTCGGCCCGTGTTCCATCAGGTTCGACTCGGGGCCGAGGCCGGTGCGAAGGCTCATCACGATGTGCTCGCGGACGGAGTCGATCGCCGGGTTGGTCACCTGGGCGAAGCGCTGCTTGAAGTAGCTGAAGAGCGTGGGCGCCTGCTCGGAGAACATCGCCAGCGCGAGGTCGTTGCCCATCGACCCGGTCGGCTCTCTGGCGTCGCGCGCCATCGGCGTGAGCACGACGCGGAGGTCCTCCTGGGAGAAGCCGAACGCAAGCTGCTGGCGCCTCAGGTCCTCGCCCGACGGCGCCGGCGGGGCGGCGCGGTTGCTCTGGGGCAGGTCCTCGAGCCGGATCGAGCGGGCCTCGTCCCACTTGCCCCAAGGCTCCGAGTTGGCGACGGCGGTCTCGGCCTCGCCCTCGTCGAGCACGCGGCCCTGGGCGAGGTCGATCGCGAACATCGATCCGGGCCGCAGGCGCCCGCGGTAGGCCACGTCCTCGTCCGGGACCTGGAACGAGCCGGCCTCGGACGAGACGGCGACCCAGCCGTCGTGGGTGATGAGCCAGCGCCCGGGCCGCAGGCCGTTGCGGTCGAGCGTCGCGCCCAGGAAGGTGCCGTCGGTGAAGGTGATCGCGGCCGGGCCGTCCCACGGCTCGATCAGGCGGGAGTGGTAGTGGTAGAAGCCCTCCAGCTCGGGCGGGACGCCGTCGCGGTTCTCGTGCGCCCGCGGGATCATCATCATCACCGCGTGGGGCAGCGAGTGGCCCGCCATGCAGAGGAGCTCGAACACGTGGTCGAAGGCGAGCGAGTCCGAGGTGCCGGGCGTGACCAGGGGCAGGCAGCGCTTGAGGTCGTCGCCGAAGAGCTCTGACTCCAGGATCGCCTCGCGAGCCTGCATCCAGTTGATGTTTCCCTGGACCGTGTTGATCTCGCCGTTGTGCGCCGACATCCGGTGCGGATGGGCGAGGCCCCAGCTCGGGAAGGTGTTGGTCGAAAAGCGCGAGTGGACGATCGCCAGCGCCGACTTCAGCTTCGGGTCGCGCAGGTCGGGATAGAAGTTCGAGAGCTGCGGCGCGGTGAGCATCCCCTTGTAGACGATGGTCCGCGAGGAGAAGCTGGGGAAGGTGACCTCGGAGGTCTCCAGCTCGACCGTCCGGCGGATCACGAAGAGCTTGCGCTCGAAGGCATCGGCGTCGGGCGTGTCGGGCCCGCGGCGGATCATGAGCTGGCGGATCGTCGGCATCGCCTCCCGGGCGACCCGGCCGCAGTGGGTGGGGTCGGTCGGGACCTCGCGAGAGCCGAGGGGGATCTGCCCCTCGGCGCGGACGACCTCTTCGATGCGGTGGCCGATCTCCAGGCGGCGCGCCGGGTCGGCCGGCAGGAAGCACATCGCGACGGCCATCTCGCCCGGGCCGGGCACGTCGGCTGGGTCGACGTCGAACTCGCTCGCGCGCTCGCGGAAGAACTCGTGTGGGAGCTGGATCAGGATGCCCGCGCCGTCGCCCGTGTCGGCGTCGGCCCCGGCGGCGCCGCGGTGCTCCAGGAGGTCAAGCGTCGCGATCGCGCGCTCGACGACCTCGTGGATGGGCTCGCCGTCGAGGCGGGCCAGGCACGCTACGCCACACCCATCGTGCTCGTGGGCAGGGTCGTAGAGACCAGCGGTCCGGGGCGACGATTGCTCCGGACGCGCCGTGGGCGGGCGGCGGTCCACGCTGAAATTCTAGATCAACTCGGGTTGCGTCATGCGATTCCGGGGCATACTCGACGCGAAGTGGCTGCAGTTAACGAATCGATCGACATCGACGCAACCCCCGCCGAGGTATGGGCCGTGGTCATGGACCCCAACCGCCTCGGCGACTGGGTGACCGCTCACAAGAAGCTCTACGACGCCCCGAATGGCGAGCTGTCCGAGGGCGATTCCTTCCGGCAGAAGCTGCGCGTCGTCGGCCCGAGCTTCAAGGTCAGGTGGACCGTCGTCGAGGCGTCGGAGCCCTCGCTCGCGGTCTGGGCGGGCAAGGGGCCGGGCGGCTCGTCGGCCGACGTCCGCTACGAGCTCTCCGCGGACGGCAACGGCGGCACCCGCTTCGACTACTGCAACAGCTTCGAGCTGCCCGGCGGCCCGCTCTCCATGCCGGCGAAGAGCATCGCGGGCCCGCCTGCGACCAAGCAGGCCCGCGCGTCCCTTCAGAACCTCAAGAAGCTGCTCGAGGGCTAACCGTCCAACGCCCCGTACCAGGTACCTAACGGTTTGCTCACACGGGGGTGGGTTCGAGGATCTGGACGATCGAGTCGGCGAGGCCGCGATCGTTGATCTCGACGAGGACCGCGTTGACCCAGATGTCCTCGTCGGCGGTCTCGAAGCGCTGGGGCAGCTGGGTGCGGAAGCCTTCGAGCGGCTGCTGGTACTTGACGCCGAGCACGCTGGTCCGCGAGGCGGTCATGCCGACGTCGGAGATGTACGCGGTGCCGCCGGGCAGGACGCGGGCGTCCGCGGTCGGGACGTGGGTGTGGGTGCCGACCACGGCGGCGGCCCGTCCGTCGAGGTGCCAGCCCATCGCGACCTTCTCCGAAGTCACCTCGGCGTGGAAGTCGACGAAGAACGCGTCGGCCTTGCCCTCCAGGCGGTCGAGGAGCGCGTCCGACTCGGCGAAGGGCGAGCGCGCGGCCTGGAGATGGAGCATGCCGATCAGGTTGATCACGCAGACGCGCATGCCTCCGGCCTCGACGATCACGTGCCCCTTGCCGGGCGCCGACGTCATGAAGTTGGCGGGCCGGATCACGCGCTCGGCCTCGTCCAGATACGAGTAGGCCTCCTTGCGGCGGTATGTGTGGTTGCCGAGTGTGATCACGTCGAAGCCCATCTCGAAGAGATCGCGCCCAGTCCGGTCCGTGATGCCGAGGCCGCCCGCCGAGTTCTCGCCGTTGACGATCGCGAGGTCGGGGGAGTGGCGCTCCAACAGGCCGGGCATCGCCTCGCGGAGCCCCTTGCGCCCGGGACTGCCCACGACATCGCCGACGAAGAGAACCTTCACCGGGCCGAGGCTACCCCGGTGCCAGGCACGGTGCCTGGCACCGCCTCAGATCTTCGGGTTCGTGTAGCCCGGGCGCGGGCCGCGCTTCTCGATCCAGGCCTTCCAGAGCCCGTCGCCCGGCTCGCCGGCGAGCGCCTTCGTCGCGCGGAACGCGAAGTCGCTCGTCTGGTCGAGCGTCGAGTCCTTGGGGAGCCGCCAGGCGATCACCCACCCGACATCGGCCATCAGGATCCAGCCGGACGGCGTCGTCACCCCTCGGCCCGCGAGCTCGGGATAGGCCGGCTTGCCCGGCTCGACCCCCGTCACGTTCAGGATCAGGTTCATCGCATCGGGGTCGCCGTCGCCGACGTTCATCTCGATCTTGATGTCGGGCTCGCCCGAGGCGGGCTCCATCACCAGCCAGCGTCGCGCGTCCCCCATCCGCTCGAACCGCCCGCGCTTTGCGTGCAGCCGATCGAACATGAAGCCGACGAGGTGTACGTCGGAGCGCTCGAACTCGATTCGTTTCGCCACGTCCGCAAGCAAAGCACGCTCGATGGGTCAGACCCTCGAAAGAAATGGACGGATGTGCGACGCCGTGTGGGTAAAGCGTGATGGCTTTGTGGCCGAATGAATAAGTAATGGCCGGAGGTGCGATACCCGAGGAGCCGCCGGACGGTCGTTGTTCGCATTGCCTGCGACCGGTTCCGGCGGACCTCGGGGTCGAAAACTCCATGGGCGACGTCCTGTGCGGGGGTTGTTACTTCGTGCTCTGGGGCCCGAAGGGGAAGAGCCGGTCGAGTGCGACGATCGAGGCGAAGCGCCCGCAGAAGCGCCGCGACGAGCGAGGCCGGCCGATCTGGATCCCGGGACCCACCGGCCTTTAGCCGCAACCGTCTAGCGTTCCCGGGCCATGAGCGGCCCGAGCCCACAAGCGCCCGCCAAGCCGGTGATCGAGGTCTCGGGGGTCGGGCACGCCTTCGGCGACCGCGCCGCGCTCCGCGACGTCACGTTCTCGGCCGAGCCGGGTGAGCTGCTGGCGGTCATCGGCCCGAACGGAGCCGGCAAGACGACGTTGCTCTCGATCCTGGCTGGCATCCGCGATCCGGACTCCGGCTCGGTCTCCGTTCCCGGCAAGGTCGGCTGGGTCCCGCAGCAGGCCGCCCTCTACCGGCGGCTGACCGTCGAGGAGAACCTGCGCCTCTTCGCCCGGCTCGAGGAGTGCGAGGACGTTGACGATGCCGTCGAGCGCATGCTCGACCAGACCGGCCTGCGCGAGCGGCGCGGCGATCAGATCGGGACGCTCTCCGGGGGCAACCAGCAGCGCGTGAACATCGCGATCGGCCTGCTGTCCCAGCCGGCTGTGTTGCTGCTCGACGAGCCGTCCACCGGCCTCGACCCGCGCCAGCGCGAGCGCCTGTGGGAGTTCGTCCTAGCCCTCGCCGGCCAGGGGACGACGGTCATCTTCACGACCCACCACCTCGTCGAGGCCGAGCGCTACGGCAACCGGCTCATCGTCCTCGCCGACGGCGAGGACGTCTTCGACGGGACCGCGCGCGAGCTCCACGAAGCTGTCCCCGACGCAGGCGGCCGCGACTTCGAGGCGGCGTTCGTCGCCTTTCTCAGAGAGCGGGGGCACTGAATGAGCGGCATCCGCTGGCTCCTGGTCAAGGACCTCCAGATCCTCAGGCGCTCGCCGCTTGTGACCGCGCTCCTGGTCGCTTATCCGGTCGTGATCGGGATCCTGATCGGCTTCGCGCTGTCGGGCGACGAGGGCAAGCCGCGGGTCGCGTTCCTGAACGAGGTCACCGAGGGCGAGAGCTTCGACCTGGGCTCGGGCGAGGGCGAGTTCGGCGCGACCGAAGCTCGCGACCAGCTCTGCGACCGGGTCGAGTGCGTGGACGTCGAGTCCCGCGAAGAGGCCGAGCAGATGGTCCGCGACGGCGAGGTCCTTGGCGCGCTCATCCTTCCCGAGGACCTGCTCGAGCGGCTGCGCTCGCTGACGTCCCTCAACCCGGAGGAGCCCACGGTCGAGGTGCTCGTCAACGAGGACGACCCGGTCAAGGCGCAGCTGGTCGACGACCGGATCTCGGCGCTCATCACCGAGGCGAACCTGATCCTCTCGCAGCGGATCTCAGAGCAAGCGGCGGGGTACATAGACCTCCTGATCCAGGGCGGCACCTTCACGGTCCCGTTCCTGGGCGACACGATCGAGATCCTGGGCCTGAACGAGGCGGGCGAGATCCTCGCCGCCGTCGAGGAGGAGCTGCCGCCGGGCGCCGACCGGGACGCGCTTCAGGAGGTGACCGAGTTCGCCGGCACGGCCGAGGAGAACCTCGAGTTCGCGCTTCCCCTGCTGGGCGCCGTGTCGAGCCCGATCGCGGTCGAGAAGGACGTCGTCTCCGGCGCCTCGACCTCGCTGAGCGCCTTCGCGATCGCGATCGCCGCGACGGTAACGCTGATGTTCGTGACCGTCCTGCTGGTGGCGGGGTCGCTGGCGCTGGAGCGCGAGGAGAACGCTTTCACACGGATCACCCGGAGCTCAGTCGGCGAGACGGGCCTGCTGATCGAGAAGCTCGCTCTGGGAGTCGTCGCTTCGATCGCCGTGACCCTTGTGATGCTGGCAGTGCTGACGCCATTCGTCTCGATCGCCTGGGATCGCTTCGGCCTGATCGCGCTGGCGATCGTCTTCGGGGGCGCCGCTTTCGCCGCGTTCGGCGCCGCCATCGGCTCGGCCGCGCGCGAGGTACGGGCGAGCTCGCTGCTGGCGTTCATGGTCTCGCTGCCCGTCGCGTTCCTGTCCCTCGTCCCTTCGGGCACCGTCAGCGGCGGCGTCTATGACGCGCTGCTGATCTTCCGCGCGCTCTTCCCGTTCGACCCGTCGCTGGACGCCATGACCTCGGCGCTCGACGCATCCGCGGAGGGCATCGGGCTTTCCCTCCTCCACCTGGCCGCGATCGTCCTGGCCTACTCGATCCTCGCGCGGCTCGCGCTGAGGCGCTTCGCCTAGCCCCCGGTGCCAGGCACGGTGCCTGGCACCGCGCTGGGTCGAGGACGCCCAGAATGGGTAGGAGCTCCGCATGAGAGAAGAGCGAGGAGAAGACGAGGGCCTGCCGCCGCTCGAGCTGCGGACGCTTCGGGAGCTCGATCTGAAGGAAGCGACCGCCGAGGGACGGGACCCCCACATGGGGGCTGCGTCCGGTGTCGTTCGGCGTGGCGACTTCGCGTATGTGATCGCCGACGACGAGAACGACCTCGGCGTCTTTCAGATCTCGGGCGAGGATCCCGGTGAGACGCGCAAGGTCCTGCCCGGCTCGCTGCCCTCGGACGAGTCCGAGCGGAAGGGCAAGAAGTCCGACCTTGAGGCACTCACCGCGCTGCCGCCGTTCGGCGAGACGCCTTATGGCGGACTCTTAGGTCTCGGCTCCGGGTCCGACTCGGACGGCAACCGCGACCGCGGGTTCTTCTGGGCGTTCGCGGCGGACGGCTCACTCGAGGGCGAGCCGAGCGTGATCGACCTGTCGCCGCTCTACGAGCTCCTGCGCGAGAAGCTCGGCGGGCTCAACGTCGAGGGCGCCGCGGTGCTGGGCGAGGAGCTATGGCTCTTTCACCGCGGCAACGAGGGCGATGCCGGGAACGTCGTCGCCGAGATTGCCCTGTCGGATCTCGCCGGCTCGCTCACGGGGGATCACGACATCGACGTCGAGGAGCTCAAGGAGCTTCGCCAATACGACCTGGGAGAGATGGACGGCGTCGAGCTCTGCTTTTCCGACGCCACGGCGCTCTCTGAGGAGCTTGTGTGTTTCACGGCTTCGGCCGAAGGATCAGAGGACGGCGACATCCGGGGCTCGGTCGTGGGCACGATCTCGGTCGGCGGCGAGGTCCGCCGCCTGCGGACGATCGACCGCAAGTGGAAAGTCGAAGGTGTCCACGCATCCGTGGACACCGGCGTGATCGACTTCGTCTTCGTCTGCGATCAGGACGACGAGGATGTCGCCTCGCCGCTCCTCACCGCCACGATGCCGCTCGAAGCGGGGATCGAATAGCGGGCCGAAGCTTTACGGTGTCGTCGTTCAAGCAACGAAGGGGAGTTCCGTGAAGCGAATGTTCTTGATCTCGATCGCGGCGGCACTGGTCGTGGCGCCCACTGCAGGTGAGGCTGCGAGCGCGAAGCGCGGCAAGGCGTGCCCCGATGGCGCAGTGTGCCTCTGGTCCAAGAAGAACTTCCGCGGCGACCGCGAGGTGTTCGAGAAGAAGGGGGCTACGGACGTCTCGAGGAAGCTCAACAACGAAGCCTCCTCCGTGAAGAACCGGACGGGAGACTCCGTGTATCTCATGGATGCGAAGAACGGGAGCACGGGTGACGACTACCAGTGCATGTTCCAGCCCCAGTACCGCGACCTCGGCGAGTTGGGGTGGAACAACGTCACCACGAGCATCCTTCGCCCAAGGCCCGGAGACAAGCACCCGGTCTGCTGAGCGACGGCGCTCGCTCGCACCGCCGAGTCCTCCTAGAATCGGTGGGGTGAGCTTCCCCGCCACGCGAATGCGCCGCCTGCGCGCAACCACGGCGCTTCGCGACCTCGTGCGCGAAACCGAGCTGTCGGTCCGCCATCTCGTGCAGCCGCTTTTCGTCGTCGCCGACGAGGACGTGCGCGAGCCTGTCGCCTCGATGCCGGGCATCGACCGGCTTTCGATCAACGAGCTGGTCGAGGAGGCGGGCGATCTCCACGCCGCAGGCGTTCCCGCGGTGCTCCTTTTCGGCATCCCCTCGGCCAAGGACGACGTCGGCTCGGGCGCGTACGACGATGAGGGTGTGGTCCAGCTGGCCGTTCGCGCGGTGAAGGAGGCGCACCCCGGCCTGACGGTGATGACCGACGTCTGCCTCTGCGAATACACCTCGCACGGCCATTGCGGCTTCGTCCGCGACGGCCAGGTCGACAACGACATCTCGCTGGAGCTTCTCGCCAAGACCGCCATCTCGCACGCCGAGGCCGGCGCAGACGTGGTGGCTCCCTCCGACATGATGGACGGGCGCGTGGGGATGATCCGCCACCAGCTCGACGAGGAGGGTCACTCGACCGTTCCGATCGTCGCGTACTCGGCCAAGTACGCCTCGGCCTACTACGGGCCGTTCCGCGAAGCCGTGGATTCGACGCCGGAGTTCGGCGACCGGCGCGGCTATCAGATGGACCCGGCCAATGCCGACGAGGCGGTGCGCGAGGCCAAGCTCGACCTCGACGAAGGCGCTGACGTCGTCATGGTCAAGCCGGCGACTCCGTATCTCGACGTCATCCGCCGGATCAAGGACGAGACCGGCGCGCCAGTTGCCGCGTATCAGGTGTCCGGCGAGTACTCGGCGCTCAAGGCGGCGGCCCAGAACGGCTGGCTGGACGAGCGCGCCGCGGCGCTGGAGACGCTGACCGCGATCAAGCGCGCCGGCGCGGACCTGATCTTCACCTACTACGCGAAGGAGGCCGCCGAATGGCTCCGGTAAAGGCACCGCAGTCCAAGGCGCGCTCGCGCAAGGGCGGCGCGGCGATCCCGCTCGACGAGACAGACAAGCGGCTGATGAACCTGCTGCAGTCGAACTTCGCGCTCGTCCCGGAGCCGTTCACGCCGATCGCAGAGCAGGCGGGGATCAGCGTCGCCGACGCGCTCGAGCGGACGCAACGCCTCCTGGACGGCCGGATCATCCGCGAGATCACGCCGATCTTCGACACGCGCGCCCTCGGCTTCGACTCGATGCTCGTGGCGGCGAAGGTGGACGCGGAGAACCCGCACCGCGCCGCGAAGATCATCAACTCGCATCCCGGCGTCTCGCACAACTACCTGCGGACGCACGAGTTCAACCTCTGGTTCACGATCGCGACTCCGCCGGACTCGGAGCTCGGCCTGCAGGGTTCGCTCGACGTCCTCCAGGAGCTGACCGGCGCGGAGTCGATCCGCCAGCTGCCGACGCTGAAGCTCTTCAAGATCAACATGAACCTGGAGATGGAGAAGGGAACCGACGCCCTCGCGGCCGTCGCTGACGCGGCGACGCCGCGCGAGCTCGACGCCCAGCCTTACGACGACTTCGACATCGCGGTGATCCGCGCGCTCCAGGGGCCGATGGAGGCTGTCGAGCGTCCTTACGACGCGGCCGCGGCCGAGGTGGGCCTTTCGGTCAGCGACTTCCTGGCGCATCTCGAGGGGATGGTCGAGCGCAAGCTGCTTCGCCGCGTGGCCGCGATCCTCTTCCACAGGCGCGCCGGCTTCTCTGCGAACGGGATGGGCGTCTGGAAGGTGCCCGACGCGGACATCGTCGAGGTCGGAGCGAAGATGGCCTCGGTGCGCGGGATCTCCCACTGCTACGAGCGGCCGACGTACGAGGACTGGCCCTATTCGGTCTTCACCATGGCGCACGGGCGCTCCAAGGAGGAGTGCGACGCGGTACTTCAGTCGATCGCCGACGAGCACGGGCTCCACGGCGAGGACCGGGCGATCCTGTACTCCTCGACCGAGTTCAAGAAGATCCGCCTGCGCTACTTCACGGACGAGTACTCGGACTGGGAGCGGGAGCACGCGGGCGCCTGAGCGCTTGCCTTCCCCGGTGCCAGGCACGGTGCCTGGCACCATAGGCGCGGAACCGTGACCTCCCGTGCCGACACTCGTACGTCTGAGGTGATTTATGCGCGTGCGGCTGGGCTGATGCCGGGCGGCGTCAATTCGCCGGTGCGGGCGATGCGCTCGATCGGGCGTGACCACCCCATCTTCGTCGAGCGCGGCGAGGGTTTCGAGCTGATCGACGTGGACGGGCACCGCTACGTCGACTGGGTGTGCTCGTGGGGCCCGCTCATCCTGGGCCACGCGCACCCCGACGTGATCGACGCGGTCACCAGTGCCGCCGAGCGCGGCACGTCGTACGGGGCGCCCACCGAGGGCGAGGTGGACCTGGCGGCCGAGGTGTGCGACCGCTTCGGCTCCGTCGAGATGATGCGCATGACTTCGTCCGGGACCGAGGCGGCGATGAGCGCGGTGCGCCTTGCCCGCGCGGCAACCGGACGCGACCCCGTGCTGAAGTTCGCCGGCGCCTACCACGGCCATGTCGACGGCCTCCTCGCCGAGGCAGGTTCCGGCCTTGCCACCGCTGGCATCCCGGCGAGCCCGGGTGTGACCGTCGCGCAGGCAGCGGACACGATCGTGGTGCCGTGGAACGACATCGCGGCGCTCGAGGCGGCGCTGGCCGAGCGCGAGTTCGCCGCGATCCTGGCCGAGCCGCTCCCGGCGAACATGGGCCTGGTCCCTCCCGCCGAAGGGTTCCTCGAGCGGGTGCGAGAGCTGGCGAGCGAGACGGGCGCCCTGCTCGTCCTCGACGAGGTGATCTCGGGCTTCCGCGTCGCGCGCGGCGGGGCGCAGGAGCTGCTGGGAGTCCAGGCCGACGTGACCGTGATGGGCAAGGTGATCGGCGGCGGCCTGCCAGCCGCGGCGTATGGCGCGTCGCGCAAGCTGATGCAGCGGATCGCCCCGGCGGGCGACGTCTACCAGGCGGGCACGCTCTCGGGCAACCCGCTGGCGGTGGCGGCAGGGCTGGCGACTCTGGAGCACCTGGATGCCGCCGCGTACAAGCGGCTGGCGGTCCTGACCGAGCTGCTTGCGGTCGGTCTTGGCGAGGCGGCCGAGGGGCTGCCCGTCTCGGTGGTCTCGGTGAACGGCCTCGTGACGCCCTTCTTCGCCGAGGAGGCGCCGCGGGACTTCGCGGAGGCGAGCGCCTGCGACCTCGACGCGTACGGCCGCTTCGCCCGCGCGCTCCTGGACCGCGGCATCTACCCGCCGGCGTCCCAGTTCGAGGCGTGGTTCGTCTCACTCGCCCACGACGAGGCGGCGATCGCCGCACACATGCGAGGCCTCCGCCGAGGCGTTCGCCGAGGCGATCCGCTAGTTCCGCGGCTGCGCGCGTAGGCGTCCCGATCGGGACCAAAGCTTCGCCCTCCCCAAGATCTCGGCTGCGTAGTCTCAGAAAATGGACCAGGCCATCCAGGTTGCCGGCGCGCTCATGATCCTCGCGGGCTTCGCGGGCCAGCAGAGGGGATGGCTCAGCGCATCGTCGGGCACCTACCTGTGGCTGAACCTCGTCGGCTCGGTGATCCTCTGCGTGCTGGCCGTGATCGAGGAGCAGTGGGGCTTCGTGCTTCTCGAAGGGGTCTGGGCGATCGTCTCAGCCTGGAGCCTCGTCCAGCTGGCGAGGGGCAACCCACCGCCGGTGGCGCACTAGCCGTCTGCGCGCTGTCCGATCTTCCGTGTGGGGGTCTGCGTGACTCGGTCTGTTTGATCGGGCAACCATTGAGTGAGGGTCCCCAGCGCGTGACGGGCTCAGTCAGGCTGCTTCTCCCAGGATCGACCGGATCGCGCCTACGGCCCACGCTCCTTCGCGCGTCACCTGGCGGTGGGTCATCGCTAGTACCTCGAAGCCGGCAATCCGGAGGTTCGCGAGCTTCGCGTGATCCCGCTCGAACGCCTCGGGATCCGAGTGCCATGTGTAGCTCTGCAGTTCGACGATGAAGTTCGCCTCGGGCCAGTAGGCGTCAACTTCGTACCCGCGTACGAGAACGTTGCGCTGGTATGGCGGGAGATCCGCCTTGGTGACGAGCTCGAAGAATGCGATCTCGAGCTCCGAGCGGGTCTCGGTCGCAGGCCGCGGGTCGTGGCCGAGTAGCCGGCGCATCGTTGCGGCGCCTGGAGTCCCGTGCATCCGATCGACCGCTTCGCCCAGCAGGCGGTGGTCGATAAGGCGGAGCCGCTCGGCCCGCTCGAAGGCACGTTTCAGATCGGCGTACGGCAGGATCGGCGCGAGATTGCAGAGTGTGCGCTCTACGGACGTGACCGGGATCGAGTCGACCACGGAGATGTCGTCGGGGTGGATCCGGCGGCACCGGTGGATGCGGACGCCGTGGAGCTTCGCCGCGCGCCGGCTCGCTGGGATGAGAACGTCAACACGGGAGCCACGCGGTTTGGCGATGTCCCAGAGAGCCGCGGCGCTCGTCTTGGCGAGCAGCGCACTCTCGCCGGCACCAAGGACCGCGGCAAGCCATCGCCCCTTCAGCGTCGGCGGCCCCGGGCCCACGAGGTAGACCCCGTGGTGCAGGCGAACTATCTGACCGTCGCCGACCTGACGAGTCACCCACGAGCGTGAAAAGCCGAGGCAGCGCAATCGCCTCGTGGTAACGATGCGGTGCTGGCGGGAGGCGATTCGATTGAGCTCTGCGTCTCTCTCAGACACGCCGCCCGACCCGCCTGTGTGCAGAAAGTTTCGCTGAGCGGGAGCGGATGCACACAGGCGAGACCCTCCAAGGATTCCTCCCATTAGTGACCACCCAAACGCCACGAATCACGCGCGAAATCGCGAAAGAACGCAAACGCCGCGAGGTTTCCACGCGATAATCGCAACGTATGCCCTCCGACGCCCTCCACACCCTCGCTGCCGCCCTTCGCTCCGAGGACACCGTCGTCTCGCCGCACGTCAAGGACCCGACCGCGCCCGCTGCGCTGGGCTCGCTGGTCGCGGCAGGGCCGGCCGCCGCGGACGATCCGGCGGCTTATGCGCTCGTGATCGAGTCGGTGCGTGAGGGGTATCTCCTCCACTACGGCGAACCGCGCGTGATCGTCGGCGCGGACGCCGATCTGCGCCTGCTGGCCGGCGACTACCTGTATGCGATCGGCCTCGAGCAACTCGCCGGGCTGGGCGATCTGCCGGCGGTCCGCGAGCTCTCGGACCTCATCTCGATCGGCGCCCAGCTCCATGCCGACGCTCCCGAAACACGCCCCGCACCGGCCGGCGAGGCGCTCTGGCTGGCTTCCACCCTGGCGATCGCGACCGGAGAGCCGACCGGCCTGGAGGAGGCGAAGTTCGCGCTCAGAGCGGGCAATCCGGGCGCCGAGAAGGCCGCGGAGGCGGCGGCGAGCTCCATGGCGTCGGCCGCGGGGCTGGCAGATGCGCTTGCGGACGCTTCGCAAGCAATAGAATGAGCGCCGTCCGACCGACCTGATCTTGCCAGAGAACGACGCCGATAAGAACGACGGCCCCGTTAGCGGGAGCGGGGGCTTGGAAAAGCCCAAGCCCGCTGGCTACTTCGAGGGCGAAACCATGACGCGGCGCGCCGTGTTCACCGTCGGTGGGCAAGCCGCCGGCGCGGCCGCCATAAGCATCGTCCTGCTGCCGTTGGTGGGCTTTGCGGTCGCTCCGATCCTGGAGACCCCCGAGGAGGTCTGGGAGGCCGTCGGCAGCACGGACGAGTTCGCTCCCGACGAGTACCGCGCCGTCATCATCACGATCCGGAGCGGCATCGGGGAGGCCGGCAAGACGACCGCCTACGTCCGCCAGGGCTCCGAGGACCTCGACGAGGACCCGAACGAATACATCGCCGTCTCCACGCGCTGCGCCCACCTGGGCTGCCCTGTCCGCTTCGTCCAGGCCGCCGGAATCTTCTCGTGCCCCTGTCACGGCGGCGCTTACGACTTCGAGGGCAAGGTCATCGGCGGCCCGCCGGTGCGCCCTCTCGACCGGTTCCAGACGCGCGTCGTCGACGGCCAGGTCGAGCTCGGCCCCCGCTACAGCGTCACCGGCGATCTGGAGCCCGTCCGGGCGCGCGATCCCGGTGAGTTCACCGGGGGGATCTGGGAGTATCTCTATCCGCCCCGTCCGTCGACTCCGCCGGCGCCTTAGCCATGCCGAAGCTCGACTCGCTCATACCCCCACCCCTTCGCAAGCCCGGCAAGCCGGGTCAGAACGGCAACCGCAACGGCGCCAAGGCGAATGGCGAGGAGAAGTCGGTCGTCGGCGAGAAGCTGAAGGAAGCGCCAGTCGACCTCGTCGGCTGGGTAGACGAGCGGACCGGCGCCACCCCGTTCCTGACGGGGATGCTCCTGCGCAAGGTCCCCAAGGGCACCAACTGGTTCTACACCCTGGGCTCGGCAACCATGTTCGCCTTCGTCGTCCAGGCGCTGACCGGCGTCTTCCTGGCGATGTACTACACGCCCTCGCCGGTCGAGGCCTACGCGTCGATCACGAACATCACCAACGACGTCTTCCTCGGCGAGTTCGTGCGCGGCCTCCACAAGTGGGGCTCCTCGGTGATGATCATCCTGATCTTCCTCCACATGGGCCGCGTCTTCTTCTTCGGCGCTTACAAGTATCCGCGCGAGCTCAACTGGGTCATCGGCGTCGTCCTGATCGTCCTCACCCTGGTGATGGGCCTCACGGGCTACCTCCTGCCGTTCGACCAGCGCTCCTACTGGGCGACCATCGTCGCCATGAACATCAACGGCACCGGCCCGATAGTCGGCCCGTATCTGGCCGACTTCCTGCGCGCGGGCGCCGAGTTCGAGTCGACCACGCTCTCGCGCTTCTATGCCCTTCACATGCTGCTCGTGCCGGGCGCGATCATCGCGCTGATCGGCGCGCACCTATACCTCGTCGTGAAGCTCGGCACCACGGCGCCCCCGTGGGTCCGCGCCGAGGCCAAGCCGAAGGCCCTGCGCACCGAGAAGGTCAAGTCGAGCGCCGGAAACGGCACCGGCAGCGAGAACGGGGATGGGGTCAAGTGAGCGACGTAAGGCGCGAAAGCATGTTTGCCCCTCCGGCAGGAGAGTTGTTTTGAAGCCCGCAGAGAAAGAGGAATATCTCCGCGAGTACGAGGTCCTGAAGAAGAAGGGCAAGCCGTTCTTCCCATACGCGGTGGCGAAGGACTCGGTCATGTTCCTGGTCGTCGTGATCGTGATCGCGGTCATGTCGATCATCCTCGGCGCCGAGCAGGGCCCCAAGGCGGACCCGACCACGACCACCTACACGCCGCGTCCCGAGTGGTACTTCTTCTTCCTCTTCGAGCTCCTGCGCGTAGTCAAGCCCGCCGAGCTCACCCCGATCGCGACGATCGGCATCCCCACGATCGCGCTCGTGCTGCTCCTGCTGCTGCCGTTCTACGACCGCAATGCCGAGCGCGACCCGCGCAAGCGCCCGGTCGCGACCACCGCGGGCATCATGGTGGTCATCGCGATGGCGCTCCTCACCTTCCTGGGCGCCGAGGCCGGCGCGCCGACCGAGATCGAGATGGAGACCTCTCCCCAATACGAGGACGGCAAGGTAGCCGTTGCCGGGCAGGGGTGTCTGACCTGTCACAAGATCGGCGAGAACGGCGGCACCCTGGGGCCGGAGCTGACCGACATCGGCTCGAAGCTGCCCGCCGCGGGAATCAGGCGGACCCTGCTCAACCCCTCCGGGATCATGCCTCCGTACACGGAGCTGCCCCAGGAGAAGCTCGACGCCATGGTCGAGTACCTCGCGTCGCTCCGCTAGCGGCGCATCATGAGCAAGCCATCTCGCTCGACGGACGAGTTCTCCTCGCAGGTGCGAGGGATGTTCGACCGCATCGCGGGCGTCTACGACCTCATCAACACGGTGATGACCGCCGGCCTCCACCACTCGTGGCGGGAGCGCGCGGCCGACCGCGCCGGCCTCGCCGCCGGCGACGCGGCACTCGATCTGTGCTGCGGGACGGGCGACCTGGCGCTGGAGCTTCGCGAGCGCGTCGGGGCGACGGGCCGCGTGGTCGGCGCCGACTTCTCGGAGCGCATGCTCGAGCTCGCTCAGGAGAAGGCGTCGGAGCGCGGGGCGAACGACGTCACCTTCGAGTGGGCGGACGCGATGGAGCTTCCCTACTCCGACGCCTCGTTCGACGCCATCACGGTCGGCTTCGGGGTCCGCAACTTCGCGGACGTCGGCGGCGGCATCCGCGAGATGACACGCGTCCTGAAGCCGGGCGGGCGCTGCGTGATCCTGGAGATCACCCAGCCCCAGAAGCCGCCCCTCTCGACCTTCTTCGGCATCTGGTTCGACCGGATCGTCCCGGTGATCGGGCGCATCGCGGGGGACCCGGAGGCATACTCGTACCTGCCGGAGTCCGTGCGCGGCTTCCCGCCGCCCGAGGGCCTCGCCCGCCTCATGGACGAGGCGGGGCTCACCGACATCCGCTACACGGTCCTTGCGGGCGGCATCATCGCGATCCACTCAGGCCTACGCCCGGCCTGATCTCGCGCCTGTGAACCACTCCGCAGTCCCACCGCCCGTCACTCAGGTGATGGACGAGGCAGAAGCGTGGCTGCCGTCGCTCATGGCGACCGTCGAAGACAGGCTCGCCGAGCTGGTCGAGGGGTACGGCGAGTCGCTGGGCGGCGACGCGCGGGCGACGTTGAAGGCGGGCGGCAAGCGCCTGCGCCCGATGCTGGTCCTCCTGTGCGCCGGGCCGGAGGCGCGCGATCCCGCTCTGCGTGGCGCGGCCGCCATCGAGCTCGTCCACATGGCGACCCTGGTCCACGACGACGTGCTGGACCAGGCGCCCCTCCGGCGCGGCGTGCCGACCGTGATGGCGACCTCCGGGCGCGAGCGAGCGACCGCCGTCGGCGACCTCCTGCTCTCCCGCGCGTTCGCCGAGCTGGGAGAGGGAAGCGACGCGGGCGGCGAGCGGCAGGTCCAGTTGCTTGCAGGCGCTTCGGTCGGGCTTGCGCTGGGCGAGCTCGCGCAGCGGCGCGACGCCTGGGACATCACCACCTCGGCCGATCGCTACCTGGAGCGCTGCCGCCTGAAGACCGCCCGCCTGTTCGAATGCGCCTGTCTGATCGGCCGCGTCTCCGGCGGGGAGGACCCGGCCGCCCATGCGCTCCGCTCGTTCGGCCAGGAGATCGGGCTCGCGTTCCAGCTCCTCGACGACGTGCTCGACGTTGCCGGGCCGCCCGAGCGCACCGGCAAGGCCCGCGGCACAGACCTCCTCGACGGCACCGTCACCATGCCGCTCATCCTCGCCCGGGAGCGCGACGCCGACCTGGCCGGGCTGGAGCTTCGCTCGCTTGACGCAGCCTCCGCAGAGCAGGCGTGTGATCGCATCGCCGCCACGGGCGCGCTGGAAGAAGTGCGCGCCGACGCTCGCGGCCGGGTTGCCGAGGCCAAGCGAACGGTCACATCGTGCGAAGTGCTGCCGGAGGCCCAGCGCCGGCTGCTTGCGCTGGTCGCGGACGGCGTGGTCGAGCGCTACGCATAGCGCACAGATGTGTGCCAAAAGCGCCTGGTGCCTGGCACCGTGCCTGGCACCCGGGCGCTGCGGCTAGAAGTCTTCGGGGAGGATCCAGTCCTCCGCCAGAGCATTCGCGAACCGGTCGATCTGGCTCTCCATGTTCGCTCGCGTCAGCTGCTCGAGGTCGTCGAGGACAGCCTGGGTAGCGGCGTCGAGCGCATCGTCGAAGCGGTCGGCGACCTCCTGGGAGAAGACGCCTGAATCCCGCCACTCGCACTCGGGGCAGCGGAGACTGATACTCCACCCGTGCCGACCGGCCGGCTCCCAGTCCACGGGGTACACCAGATCGCGGTCACAACACGGGCAGAGCGTCAGGTCCTGAGGAGGTAGAGGAAGGAGAGATGACCGTCCATGGTCGTCCGACCGGGGCCCAAGCTGTCGCTTGGGAGAGAGACGTGCCTTCGCACGACCGGCCGCGGGTGTTTGTCTCTCCGACATCCTCGCCCCGTTATCGGCTGCCGTCCGCCCGATCTTTAGACTGCGCCGCCCATGGTCCTGTCAGATCGCCACATTGCGGAAGCGCTGGAGAGCGGCAGCGTCATCATCGACCCCCTCGCAGACGGCGCGATCCAGCCCTCGTCAGTCGATCTCCACACGGACCGCTACTTCCGGGTCTTCCGCAACGATCACACGCCCTACATCGACCCGAAGGCCGCTCAGGAAGACCTGACCGAGCTGGTCGAGGTGGAAGACGGCGCAGCCTTCATCCTCCACCCGGGCGAGTTCGTACTGGGGTCCACGCTGGAGCGGGTGGCGCTGGGCAACGACCTGGTTGCGAGGCTCGAGGGCAAGAGCTCGCTTGGGCGCCTGGGCCTGCTGATCCACTCGACGGCGGGCTTCGTCGACGCCGGCTGGGATGGCCACCTGACGCTCGAGCTCTCGAACGTCGCCAACCTCCCGATTGCCATCTACCCAGGCATGAAGATCGGCCAGATCTCCTTCCTGCAGATGAGCTCCGAGGCAGAGCATCCCTACGGCTCTGACAAGACCGGTTCGAAGTACAAGGGACAGCAGGGCCCGACCCCCTCGCGGTACTACCTGAACTTTCCGGAGTCCGAGCGCAAGGGTTGAACATGCGGGTTGCGGGCTTCCGCAACGGTTCGATCACCGATCTCCGCTGATCCGAATGGGGCACGAACCCCGTTACCATCAGGTACATGCCGAACATCGGACCACTCGAACTGGCAATCGTTCTCGTTATCGCACTTGTGATCTTCGGGCCCAAGCGCCTGCCCGATCTCGGGCGCTCGCTCGGCTCCGGAATGCGCGAGTTCAAGGACTCGATCACGGGCAAGGACGACGAGGAGAAGCAGCTCGAGGAGACGAAGGCGAAGCTCACCGAGGAATCACCTGCGACGACCGCCGAGGTCGACGAGGAGACACCCGGTGACGAGCGCGTCGAGGCCGATGTCGTGAGCGAGCACCGCTCCTAGGTCTCCTCGTGGCCACGCCGACCCGCGCACCCAAGGGCTGACCCATGGCCAAGCCCAAGCGACGCAAACCTGCTGATTTCGACGAGCGCATGACGCTTGTCGAGCACCTCGACGAGCTCCGCTCGAGGATCGTCTTCAGCGGCATCTTCCTGGTCGTCGCGATCGCCACGTGCTTCTTCTTCGAGGACACGCTCCTCGAGATCGCCAACGAGCCCCTGCCCGACGGGTTCGTGCCGATCACGCTCAGCCCGCAGGAGCCGTTCTTCACCACCGTGAAGCTCTCGTTCTATGGCGGCATCCTGATCTCGCTGCCGATCCTCCTTTACCAGGCCTACGCGTTCATCCTTCCCGCGTTCGCGCCCGGCGAGCGCAAGCTGATCCTCCCCTTCCTTCTCTCGGTGCCCGTGCTCTTCATCGGAGGAGCGACCTTCGCCTACTTCGTGGTCATGCCCGCCGCGCTCGATTTCCTCCTGGGCTTCAACGCCGACTCGTTCAACATCGAGCTTCGCGGCTCGGAGTACTACAGCTTCTTCATCCTGACCCTGATCGCCGTTGGGTTCCTGTTCCAGATTCCGGTTGCGGTCCTCGCCGTGTGCAGGCTCGGCATCACGACGCCGGAGACGCTGGCCGCCAACAGGCGCTATGCCGTCCTCATCATCGCCGTCGCCGCGATGCTCCTGCCGGGCACCGATCCCGTGACGATGATCCTCTCGATGGCCCCGCTTTACATCCTGTTCGAGTTCTCGCTCGTCCTCGCGCGTTCGTTCGGCCGGCCTCCGGGCGGGCTCGAGCCGGATTCCGAGGACGACGACTCCGAACCGGCCGGGTAGCGCGGCCCTTCCCCTAGGCTGACGCCATGATTTTCGACCTCACGAGCCCCGGCCGCAAGACGGCCGTCCGCATCATCTTCGGCTTTCTTGCGTTCATCTTCGCGGCCGGCTTCATCTTCCTGGGCATCGGCACGGAGGGCGGCTTCAACCCGTTCGACAGCGCCGGCGGCGGCTCGACCGACGACGCGTTCGAGCAGCAGATCGAGGACGCCGAGGCGGCCGTCGAGAAGGATCCGAGCGATTCCGACGCGCTGGTGAACCTCGTGGTCCTGCGCGCGCAGTCGGGCGACGCCCAGCTCCAGATCGACGAAGAGACCCAGCAGCCCGTCGGGCTCACGGACGACTCGCGCGCGGAGTACGAGGAGGCGATCTCCGTCTGGCAGGACTACCTGGACTCCGAGCCCAGGAAGGTCAGCGCCGCGGCGGCCGGCGCGGTCGTCCAGTCCTACCGCCTGCTCGGCGACTCCGAGGGCGCGATCGCCGCGCAGAAGGAGCTCGCCAAGTCGGACCCGAGCGGGCCCAACTTCAGTGCGCTCGCCCAGCTTCTGTACTTCAACCTCCAGATCGAGGCGGCCGACAAGGCCCGTGATCAGGCCCTGGCCGAGTCGAACGCGGAGACGAAGAAGCTCCTCGCCAAGCAGTTCGAGCAGCTTCGTAAGCAGGCGGTCAAGGCCGAGGAGGAGCAGAAGAAGCAGCCGGACTCCGCGAGCGGCGGAGGCTCCGAGCTCGCCGACCCCTTCGGCGGCCTCAGCCCGACCGATCCCGCCACGGGAGCTCCCTGACCCTCGCTACGATCGATGGCCCCCAGGGCCGTTAGCTCAGCTGGTAGAGCAGGAGACTCTTAATCTCAAGGTCAGAGGTTCGATCCCTCTACGGCCCATCAAGCAGCGTCCGGCACAGCCGGCACCAGGTCGAACTGAGTGCCCAGCCGAATGTCGGAAAAGCGTCTCGTCCAGTCGTCGTTGATGCCGTCGGACTGCTTCTTCATCTTCGGATTCAGCTCGAGGTCGTCGGGCTGCTCTACCCCCAAGCGGTCGAGCAGGTGGAAGGTGCTCTCCTCGTACGCGGAGGCGAAGTTCTCGTACAGGACCAGCGTGGGCTTGATCCGGGTGTGCTCGAAGAACGCGTCCCACGCCGCCTCGTCGCGCATGACCTGGTCGAGCAGGTGGGAGATGGCGCCGTAGTGGAACCGCAGGTTCGGCCGGTGCTGCTCGATGAAGCTCTGGTACGGAGGCGAGCCTTCTGCCTGCGCGCCGTCGTCCTGCCTCCAAGTCGCGGTCTGCACGGCCTTCCAGAGCGACACGGCCTGTCGCACCTTGTTGGCCCTGACCACGCGCACGAACTGCAGGCCGGGGAACACCTCCGGGAGTAGCTCGGCCAGAGGCACGTCGCGGTACTCGGGCACGTTGCGAACCAGCGCCACGAAGTCGCCGAAGTAGCCCCACATGAGCTTGGCGCCGAACACCCCATTCGGCGTCGTCCCGGCCTCCATGGTCCAGTCCAGGTATCGGTCATAAGCGGTCCGGCTCCAAAGCGGTGAACGAGGCTGCTCGTCCCTGCCGACCCCGCGCTGTCCCAGGTGGTCGAAGATTGACTGGTCGTCGACGCCGATGAAGTACTCCTCGGGCTTTCGCGGGACGCCGGAGTGAAGGAGCGCCTCGAAGTACTCCTCGGGGCGACCCGCCACACCGGTTTCCGAGAGCGCCTTGCAGACCAGCGTGGAGCCGCTCCGAGGCGTTGCGCAGACCAGGTATGAGCGTTCTGGCGTCACGCCTCGTGCCCTACCCGTTCCGGTGCCTCGTTCACCTCGGTCGCCCCGTCCGGCGACACCTCATCCTGCTTCGTGACGATCGCGCCGGCCGGCGGCGGGATCGGCCCGTTGCGGATCGGGTCGTCCGTCCTTTCCAGCCACGAGTCGAGCCGGCCACGTAGATCCGCGAGCACGTCCTCGTTCGCCGGCTCGCCCGCCACGTCGCGGGCCTCGGCCGGATCGAAAAGGAGGTCGTAGAGCTGCTCCCTCGGGACCGTCTGGTCCCCCCATCCGTTCTCGACCAGGATGTCCTTGGTTGCGGAGTCGTCGCAATTGGCAAGCACGGGGTGCGGGTAGTCGTGGAACTGGCGGATGTACTTCCACCGCTTCGTCCGGATCGCGCGCTGAGGCTGATAGGCGGCGTGGAAGGTCATCTCGGTGAAGATCTCGTCGTGGATCGAGTCCGCCTCGCCGTGGACGAGTGGCACGAGCGACTTGCCTTCGAGGAAACCGGGCTTCGGCACGCCGGCCACCTCGCAGAGCGTCGGGTAGACGTCGAGGTGGCTCACCATCGAGTCGACGACCTTCCCCCCGGAGAAGCCCCCGGGCCCGCGCATGATCATCATCACGCCGGTGCCCCGGTCAAAGAGGGTGGCCTTCGCGTTGGGGAAGGCGAGGCCGTGATCGGTAGTGCAGATGATCAGCGTGCGCTCGGAGAGGCCGGCCCGGTAGAGCGCGTTCAGCACCGCTCCGACGCCCTGGTCGAGAGAACGCGCGCTGGCCTTGAACGCCGCCACGTCCTCGCGCGTCAGGGCGGTATCCGGCAGGCCCTCCGGAGGCTGCGAGTACAACGTGTCGCGAACGGAAGTGGGCGCCGCGAAGCTTCTGTGTGTCTCGAAAAAGCCGACCGAAAGGAAGAAGGGCTCGGGCGATCCGTTGATGGCCTCGGTCGCCGCGGGGACGACGTTCTCCGCGTGGTTTGAGTCGACGTCGTAGATGACGTCGTACCCGATCGCCGCGGGATCGGCAGCGATGTGCTGCTCGCCGATCAGGGACGAGTGATACCCGGCGGGCCGCAGCGCGTGGATCCAGTGCTCACCGTTGTCGTTGAGCGACCAGCCTCTGTGAGCGAGGCCGAGCATTCCGTTCTGGTGGCAGTATTGGCCGGTCAGGAGGGAGGCACGGCTGCCCGAGCAGGTGGGAGCGGCGCAAAAGGCCTCGCGAAAGAGCACGCCCTGGTCAGCAAGCAGCTGGATATTGGGAGTCGGGATTCCGTGCCCGTACGGCTGGACGTAGCGCCCAGTGTCGTGCGAGTGGATATAGACGATGTTCGGCGGCTGCCCTGCCATTCTCGACTGGAATGGTAGAGAAGCGCCCGCGCGACCCGGCGGCGAAGCTCTCCTAGCCGGTCTCGACCTTGTCCGCCTCGGCGGCGTCCGCGGCCGCTCCGACGTCCTCGGGCTCGAGGCCCGGCTCCGAGCGGGAAGCCCGGTCCTCGTAGGCGCTTCGCACGTTCATGTCAGCGCCGGCCAGGACCTGGTCGGCCTTGAGCGCGCGAACCAGGGTCTCGCGGCCCGAGCGCGGCAGGAGCTGCATGAAGCGGAAGATCCCGTTCGAGATCTTGGGGACCCAGACGTCGAACTTGGGGTACTTGAGCGCGTCGACGATCGCGTCGGCGACCTCCTGCGGCTCCAGCTTCTTGACCGCGCGGGTGTCGACCAGGCCCGAGCCGAGCTCTGTGTTGACCACGGCGGGCATCACGCACGAGATCTCGATGTCCGTGTCGCGGAGCTCGCCGCGGACAGCCTCGGACAGCCCGACCACGGCGTGCTTGGTGGCGCAGTAGGAGGCGCCGCCCGGGAACCCGCCCTTGCCGGCCTGCGAGGCGATGTTGACGATGTGGCCGGTGTTGCGGCGCATCATCGAGGGGAGCACGAGCTTCATCCCGAACATCAGCCCGTGGACGTTGATGTCGATCATGCGACGCGCCGTGGCGTCGTCCTCGTCGACGAAGCGGCCGAGCGGCATGATGCCGGCGTTGTTGATCAGGACGTCCACGGGGCCGAGGCGCTCCTCGACCTGGCTCAGATAGCTCGCGAAGGACTCCCGCCGGGTGACGTCGAGATCGAGAGCGATCGTGTCGCCGCCGATGGCCGACGCGGTCTTCTCAGCGAGCTCGAGGTCGAGGTCGCCGATCGCGACCTTGGCGCCCTCGCGCACAAGCGACCGTGCGGTGACCTCACCGATCCCGCGTGCACCGCCGGTGATCGCAACAACCTTGCCCGCGAGCGAGCGGGGCTCTTTCGCCATTTAGAAGCTCCTCCTGAGGGAAAACTGGAGAGACGAGTCTACGAAGGATCCGAGACCCGCGTTTCACCCGTCACCTGGTAGCTGACGTACCAGGCGAGGTGGCGGGCGGCAACGATTCCGGCGCTGATTGGCGTGAAGATCAATTTCACGGTGGCCGAACTTATACCCCGGACTGGACGGGAATACGCCATATACCCCATATCGGCTGCAAAGTGCGTACGTTTGAGCCGATGTCAGGCACGGCTGTGGTAGTTGCGGGCGACGAGGAGGCGGGTGCCGCGCTCGGGGCCGCGCTGCGGGAACGTGGCATAGAAGCCCGATTTCATGGCTCCTCCGGGCTCGCTCCCGATCTCGTCGACCTCGAGGCCGACCTCACGGAGCAAGGGCCGAACGCAGCCGTGGCCGCCGGCTCGGGCCAGGGGGCGCTGGCGCTCGCAATCACCGCGTCGAAGCTCGGTGTGCCGGTCGTGGCGCTTCAAGACGCGGCCCCGGACGATCGGACACGCGAGGCGCGCATCATCGCGACGCTGGCGACGCTCGACGCGGGCTCCGACCCCGTTCGGGCCGCGGAGTCCATTGCCACCTGGCTTGAAGGCTCATGAGGCTGGGCCGAAAGACTGCGGAGCACGCGGACCGCGTCACGCTCGGGCTGGCCGCCCTTGCCGCTGCGACGGCCGGGACGGTCGCGGTGGGGGAGTTCGCGAAGCTCGCTCGCCGCCGGGCGCGCGAGGCCGCCGAGGACCCCGCCGTCTCGGCGCCGGAGACCGTGCTGGAGACGGCCGAGCAGGCGATCGTTTCGACCCAGCTCGCCACCCAGGACGCCGTGGCCGTTGCACTCGAGGGATATGCGGCGACTCCCCGCTCCGAGACAGTGCTCTTCAACATGCTCACAGGTTTCACCGGCGCGCTGGCCGGAGCGCGGATCTCGACCCACGGCATGCGCGGAGGCTGGTGGCCGCTGGGGAACGTGGAGGTCGGCGGGCGCCACATCCACCACTTCGTGCCCGGGATCCTGCTCGCATTCGGCGCCGGAGCGGCGGGGCTCCTGACCTCCGACGAGAAGCTCGAAGAGACGCTTGCGATCCCATTCGGCGCCGGCTTGGGCCTGACCCTGGACGAGGCGGCGCTGCTGCTGGATCTCCGCGACGTCTACTGGACCCGGGAGGGAATCCTGAGCGTGCAGGTGTCGCTCGGCGCGACGGCGCTTCTGGCGGGCACCCTGCTCGCGCTACGCATGATCCGGCGCGGGGAGCGCCGCACCGAGGCGACCGGCGCGATCCCGGCGCCTGCCTAGCCCGCGCGAACGACTCTGTAGCGCGCGAAGAGCTCGCCCGTCTCCGGCTCGGACACGAGCCAGACGACCTCGAGCTCCCGGACGCCGGGAGTCAGGCCTTCGACCAGGCCCGGGCCGTGGCCACCCGCCAGCTTGGGCGCGTGGGATAGGAAGAGCTCGTCGACGGCATCGGCGCCGTGGAGCTGGCCGTGAAGCGTTGCGCCCCCCTCGCAGAGGAGCGCTCGCACGCCTTCCGCTCGCAGATGGGCGAGCGCGGCCTCGATGTCGACCTGTCCTTCGTGGCGGATGACCTCGACCGGGGTGGTGGTTTCTGGCGGCTCGTCCTCCGACGCCGTGAAGATCACGATCCTTCCAACGCCCTCGGTGAAGATCGGCGCGTCCCAGGGCACCTCCAAGCGACCCGACACGATCACGATGAGCGGGTCGGGCTCGAGCCCCAGGCTCTCGCGCATCTCGCGCTTCTTCGGGTCGCGGACGACCCGCCCGTAGTTCTCGGCCCGCAGCGTGCCCGCACCGATCATCACCGCGTCGGCTCTGGTGCGGAGGCCGACGAGCAGCTCCGTGTCGCGGGCGCTGCCGATCTTCCGCGACACGCCGTCGATCGTCGAATGGCCGTCGAGCGTCAGGGCGAAGTTCATGAAGACGAACGGCCGGTCGTCGGGCGCGTCCTCCCACGGCCGGAGCTCTTCGATCAGCTCAGGCACGGAAACGTCCGCGGCTGGCTCGGGGATGAGGCGGCGCATCATGTGGTGACCGTACCCATCAGCCTGCGCGCAGGCTGATGTAAGGACTGCTCTAGAGGTCCCAGCCGAGTGGCCGGCCGATCAGCCCTTCGAGCTCAACCATGTCCGGGTGGAAGGTGGCGGCGAGCTTCTCGCGCAACTCCGGTTCGAGCTCAGGCTTGGCGGCCTCGCCCGAGTCGGGGTCGTGCACCATCCGCTCGACCAGCCAGCGCATCCGCTCGGGCAGGCGGTCGAAGTTGCGGTCGAGCGCACGCAATCCGGGCATGCGCACGGCCCGGTCCATCAGGCGGAAGCCTCCGGAGCCCTTGCCGCTGCCGGTCTCCCATTCGCGGTCGAACTCGGGCGAGGTGAAGCCGGGCTCGACGCCGCAGAACCCGAACACCGTCTGGACCGTCGCGTCGCGCTCCGCCCCGAGCTCCTCTCGCGAGACGACCAGGATCCTGTTCAGGCCGAACGTCTCCACGTATGGCTCGAGCTGGGATGCGTACATCCCGCGCTGCACGTACGCGGAGGCGGGGTCGGCGACAGCCTCGGCGAGCTCGCGGCTCTCGTAGCCGCCGCCCACGTTGTGCAGGTAGTGCGAGAGCAGCCGGTCGATGGGGTGGCGGACCATGTAGATCAGGCGGAGGTCCTCGCCGAGCACCTCCTTCATTCGCTCGGCCACGCCCTGGAAGCGGGGGCGGTTGGTGTAGTGGGGCGACGTCTCGCCGCGCACGGCCACGTCTGCGGGGAAGTGGCCCCGGTACCAGTCGGCGCCGAGCTCCCAGTTCAGCTCTTCGACGAAGAAGTTCAACTCTTTCGGGCGGGACATCCCGATCTCGGGGTGGAGGTTCAGGTAGTGATGGAGGCTCGTGGTCCCACACTTGAGCCCACCGATCACGATCAGGTTGGGCAGGGCGCCATTGGCGCCGGAGCGGCGAGCTTTGCGGGCCTTCCTGCGCTCGGCCGCAAAGCGCTCGTGTGCGCGCGCGACCATCGCCTCGTCTGCGGGATCGGGTGACGTGTTTCCGTTCACGGGCTTCACAGCGGAGATACCTCTTACACGCGCCTCCGGCGCTTGCACATGCTGCTTTCGGGGCTAGAGCCCCTCACCAACTATCCCTTGGCGCCGAGGCGAGCTGCCGCGTCGCGGAAGGTCTTGACCTCCGCGGTCGGCTTCGCCCGGCCTTCGAGCTTCTCGCCGTGGCGGTTGACCCAGATCACGGGCACCTTCATCTTCAGAAGGGGCGCCACGTCGGTGTCGTAGCCGGATGCGATGTGGACCCAGCCCTTCTTCGAGCCCAAGCGGCGCGCGCACTCCTTGAAGTGGGCCTCGTCCGGCTTGTAGGAGCGGACCTGCTGGGCGGTGACGACGATGTCCAGCTCGGTGCGCAGGTGCCGGCGCGAGACGCCGAGAAGCTTGTCGTCGATGTTCGAGACGATTCCGACGTCGTAGCGGCCCGAGAGCCGGTCCATCGCGGCGTTCGCCTCGCGGAACGGCAGCCAGTGGCCTACCGAGTCGGGCACGAACTGCGCGCGCGAGGGCTCGAGCTCCCACCCGATCTCGCCTGCGACCTTGACGACGGCGCGGCGAAGCACCTCGGCGTAGAGCTCGTAGGAGCCCGACATGATCTCGGCCTGAACCTCCATGAAGCGAGCGAGGAAGGCCTGCTCGTCCAGCGAGATGTCGTCGCGCTTGGCTTCCTTGCGGAACGAATCGAGGAGCCCCTTCTCCCAATCGATCAGGGTTCCATAGCAGTCAGTGGTGACTGTCTTGATCTCCTTGAACTTGGGAAGAGGCATGAAGGGCGGGGATTATGGCAGGGAGCACCTGCGTGCCTGCCAGGGTCGAATAAGCTGCCGCCCGCGCCTCGAGCGCCCCTCCCGATGGATCTACTCGAATACCAAGGCAAAGAGCTATTCGCCAAGCACGGCGTGCCGACGACTGTCGGCAAGCATGCGGCGACGGTCGACGACGCGGTAGCGGCCGCGGAGGAGATCGGTTACCCGTGCGTCGTCAAGGCCCAGGTCCGCATCGGCAAGCGCGGAAAGGCCGGCGGCATCAAGATCGCGTCGAATGCAGAAGAGGCGCGCGCCCACTCGGACGCGATCCTCGGCATGGACATCCGCGGCTTCACGGTCCACGACCTGTGGATCGAGGCCGCGTCGGACATCGCGAACGAGTACTACGCCTCGATCATCCTGGACCGCTCCGAGAAGAAGCTCATGGTGCTGCTCTCGCGCATGGGCGGCATGGACGTCGAGGAGATCGCCGAGACGGACCCCAACGCGATGGTCAAGCGCCACATCGAGCCCGGGAACGAGCTGGACATGGAGCTGGGCCGCGAGCTCGCGCATGAGGCGGGGATCGACGACGACGTGGTGGACGGAGTCGCCGAGATGCTCCAGGGCCTGGCGAAGGTCGCGGTCGCAGAGGACGCGACATTGATCGAGATCAACCCGCTCGTCGTCACCGGTGACCGCAACGTGATCGCCCTCGACGCCAAGATCACGATCGACGGCAACTCGATGTTCCGCCATCCCGAGCTGGCCGAGCTCGACGATTCCTCCGCCGAAGACCCGCAGGAGAAGATGGCGAAGGAGCGCGGGCTCACCTACGTGAAGCTCGACGGAAACGTCGGGATCCTCGGAAACGGCGCCGGGCTTTGCATGTCCACGCTCGACGTCGTCGCCCAGGCGGGTGGCGACCCGGCGAACTTCCTCGACGCCGGCGGCGGCTCGAAGGCCGAGGCGATCGTGGACGCGCTCGAGGTCATCACCTCGGACGAGAAGGTCACCGCGGTCCTGTTCAACATCTTCGGCGGCATCACCCGCTGCGACGAGGTGGCAAAGGGCATCATCGAGGCGTCGAACCAGATCGACCTCAAGGTGCCGCTGGTGGTGCGCCTCGACGGGACCAACTCGGAGGAGGGCCTTCGGCTCCTCGCCGAGAGCGGGCTCGACAACCTGCACAACGAGAAGACGATGCTGGGCGCCGCAGCCCGAGTGGTGGAGCTGGCGAACCCATGAGCATCATCGTGAATGGCGATACGAAGCTCGTCGTCTCGGGCCTGACCGGGCGCGAGGGCACTTTCCACGGACTCCGGAACCGCGACTACGGGACCGACCTCGTGGCCGGCGTGACTCCCGGGAAGGGCGGCCAGGACGTCGACGGGGTGCCCGTCTTCGACACGATCGCCGAGTCCGTCTCCGAGGCTGGCGCCAACACCTCGATGGTCTTCGTCCCCGCCCGCTTCGCCGCGGCCGCCATCGACGAGGCGATCGACTCGGGCGTCCACACGGTGATCGCGATCACCGAGGGCATCCCGGTGCACGACATGCTCAAGACCTACTGGAAGGCCCGCCAGGCCGGCGTGCGGTTGATCGGCCCCAACTGCCCTGGCGTGCTCTCGCCCGGCGAGGCGAACGTGGGGATCATCCCCGCCCAATTCTTCGACCCGGGACCGATCGGCGTCGTCTCCAAGTCCGGCACGCTGACCTACCAGATCGGCAACGAGCTGAAGCAGGCGGGCGCGGGCAACTCGTCGATCGTCGGCATCGGCGGCGACCCGATCGTCGGCTCCGACTTCATCGACATCCTCACGCTCTTCGAGGAGGACGACGCGACCGAGCTGATCGTGATGGTCGGCGAGATCGGCGGCGACGCCGAGGAGCGCGCAGCCGAGTTCATCGCCGACAAGATCACCAAGCCCGTCGTCGGCTACATCGCGGGCTTCACGGCGCCGCCCGGCAAGCAGATGGGCCACGCGGGAGCGATCATCTCCGGCTCGTCGGGCACGGCCCAGGCCAAGAAGGACGCACTGGAGGCCAAGGGCGTCCGCGTCGGCACCTCGCCGACCGAGGCGGCACAGATCGCCGTCGAAGTCCTAAACGGCTGAGCCAGCCAACGCCTGCGCCCGGCGCCGCGAAGCCACACGCCGGAACGCCTGGTGCCAGGCACGGTGCCTGGCACCGAGGGGTCGCCGCGACCGCCCGCGGGGTTGTTCACGGGGATGGGACGAGAGCCGCGCAACAATCTCGAGGGCGGCATCTACCACGTGTTTGCACGTGGGAACGACCGCCAGGCGATCTTCAGCGACGATCTGGATCGGCAGATCTATCTGTTGATCCTCGGAGACGTCTGCATGCAATTCAGTTGGGGCCGCCTCGCCTACTGCCTGATGAGTAGCCATTTCCATCTGCTGTTGGAGACGCCCCAGCCGAATCTGAGCGAGGGGATGCAGCGGCTACAGAACCGCTATGCGAAGCGGTTCAATCATCGTCACGAGCGATCCGGGCACGTCTTCGGTGAGCGCTTTGGCTCGGTCCTCGTGACATCCGACAAGCAACTGGTCGCGGTGACCGCCTACATCGAGCAGAACCCGGTTAAGGCCGGCCTGTGCGATGGCCCGGAGCTATGGCCTTGGACCAACTCCAGCTTGGCCCGTCGTATGTGTGTCGCCGGACCGTACGACCAGGCCGAAGCGCAAGCCGCCTAGCGACTGAGCTGATGCGTCGCGACCCCGTAGCGGCGCTCCTGGTGCCAGGCACGGTGCCAGGCACCGGGGTGGGTCGCTAGGCTCGGCCGACCGTGGCCGACGATGTCATCTCATTCGCGCGCGGCGCTCCCAGCGCCGACATCCTGCCCGTCGAGGCGGTGCGTGAAGCTGCCGCGCAAGCGCTCGAAGGCGACTGGCAGCGGGCGCTTTCATACGGCACCGGAAAGGGCCATCCGGGCCTGGGCGAGTGGATCGCCGGGCTCCACTCGATCGACCCCGCGCAGGTGATGGTCACGAACGGCTCGATGGAGGCGGCGGCCTTCGTCTTCCAGCACCTGCTGGAGCCCGGCGACCGCGTGATCGTCGAGCAGCCCTCGTACGACCGCACCCTTCTGCTCCTGGGGCGGGCGGGGGTCGAGCTCGTTCCAGTGCCGCTCGAGTCCGACGGCGTCGACGTGGGCGCAGTCGAGGCCGCACTTGCCGGCGGCCCCGTGAAGCTCGCCCACATCATTCCCAACTTCCACAACCCGGCCGGATGCACGCTGTCCGACGACAAGCGGAAGCGCCTCGTCGAGCTGGCGGCCGAGTACGACTTCATCCTGTTCGAGGACGACCCGTACCGGCTCATCTCCTTCGGCTCCGAGGAGCACGAGACCATGCTCTCCATGGACGGCGCGGGCAAGGTGCTCCACGCCTCCTCGTTCTCGAAGACCGTGAGCCCCGGTGTCCGCGTCGGTTACCTCGCGGGGGAGCCGGAGCAGGTCGCGACCCTGGCCAAGCGCGCGGGGGAGACGTACATCTCGCCCAACATGCTCGCTGAGTCGATCGTGTTCGCGCTCTGCGAGTCCGGCGGCCTGGAGCGGAACGTGGAGTTCGTCAACGCCGCGCTTCGCGAGCGCCGCGACGTGCTGGTCGAGTCGCTCTCCGAGCACATTCCCGAGGCCGACTTCGTCGTCCCGGAGGGCGGCTACTTCCTGTGGCTCACGCTTGACGACGACGTCGACACGCGCAAGCTCCTGGAGGCCTCAAAGAAGGAGGGCGCGCCGTTCGTCGCCGGGCCCGACTTCCTGATCGAGGGCGGCCTGAACGCGCTCCGCCTGTCGTTCGCAAGCGTGCCCGCGGACCGGGTCGCCGAGGGTGTCGCGCGCATCGCGCGGGCACTCGAAGGCGTTCGCGCCGCTGCCTGACCGCCCGCCCCGTTCCCGGCCGGGGTAGGGCCGCTGCATGCCATATTTCACCTTCTCTACCGTTTTAGTCTAGAAAGGCTATGCTTCACCGTCAAATCACATGACGGCGAGGGGACACGCCTACGGTGCGTGGGGAGAACTTCGGCCAAGAGAATGGAGGTGCCACATGGCCCCAGTGACGATGATCGAAGGCAATCGGACGATGGACGCGGGAACTCACCGGAGGGTCGCCGAACGGCGTTTCTCCGCCCTCGCCGCGGCCGTGCGCGAGCACGAGGCCAACGTGCGCCGGCGCGAGTTCGCCATGCGCCCGCAGGATCAGCACCTCTACCGCCGGCTTCGCCAGATTCTGGGCGAGCTTTAGGGGTAAGCGTCCGTACGTCGGGGATCGCGCTCGGGCGGGCGCGGTCTCCGGCTGCGGCCGTCAGCGCCCGTAGCGGTCCGCCGACAGCACGAGGGCCTCGGGGAGCGGGGCGCGAGGCTCGGGCGCGGGATTCGCGCGCACCGAAACCGTCTCGGAGACGCTGCGGGAAACGGTGTGGCTTCCCTCCGCGGACTTGACGATTACCTCATCGTCGTCCGAGGACTCCAGCTCACCGTCGAGACCGGGGTAGATGCCGGTCTTCTTCAGATAGTGCAAAAGCTCCTCGGCCTCGTTCTCGAAGCGGAGGATCGTGACCTTCGCGCCGGTCTCGACGTCCGCCAGCAGAACTCCCTCCTCGCGCACGCCCTCGACGATCGGGTGGCCATGTGGGCAGGTCTTCGCGTCGCCGATCGCGGCCAGCATGCGCTCTTCGAGCACCGGTGACATCGCGTGCTCCATCCGCTCGGCCTCCTCGTGGACCTCGTCCCAGGGAATGCCCAGGACGTCGGTCAGGAAGCGTTCGATCAGCCGGTGGCGGCGAACGATGGCCGTGGCGTGCTCGCGGCCGTCTTCGGTGAACGAGAGCGACTTGTCCTTAGCCCGGCTGACATAGCCGTCCCGCTCGAGGCGGCCGATCATCTCGTGGACGGTCGGCGGCGAGAGCTGCATGGCGCGGGCGACGTTGGCGCCGGTCATCGGGAGTCCCGCCTCCTCCAGCCAGAACATGATCTGGAGGTACTCCTCCTCGGCGACCGTGGCGTGATCGTGAGACATCGGGACGATCATAGGGGTCAGGCACCTTGTGGATTTTCAGCGTTGCGAGCGGCGGCTTAGGAGCCAGACCCCATCATGAGCGAGGCGACCACGGCCTCGTAGAACCCGTCGCCCATCGCACCCTCGGTCACGGTGACGTTGGGGAAGCGCGGGAGCGCCTTGCGCAGCGCCTCGTCGTTCTGGGGACCGTTCGCGACGCAGAAGAAGCGGCCGACCGAGACGGAGGACTCGAGGTCCTCGATGGAGTCCCCGATCGCGATGCAGCTGTCCGGGTCGTAGCCGCGGGCCTGGCGATGGAACGCGACTCCCTTGGCCTTCGAGGCGCCGCCGGGAACCAGGTGGTACGCGTGGGTGTAGCCCTCGATCGCCTCCATCCGGTAGCTGATTACGCCGTTGTCGAGGAACCGGAGGTCCGTGTGCCCCTCGGCGACAAGGAGCTCGTTCACCTCCGCCGAATCGACCTTGCCGCGCATGAGGAACGAGAGCCTGCGCCCCACCTCCCACGGCGTGTGCCACTCGAGGTTTGGCTTGTAGTGCTCGAAGAGGAGGTCCGGGATTCCCGCGTCGACCATGCGCTCGTACGGCGTCGAGTCCTCCGTGGGCTGCCAGTCGCCGGTGAGATAGCTCCATTCGCCGTCGATGAAGACGCCGCACCCGGCCTCGTAGATGTACGAGGTTCCGCCCATGAGCCTCGTGTCCGATGCGACCTCCGACTCTCGGCGCCCCGACATGACCACGACCTCGACGCCGGCACGGTCGCAGGCCTGTAGCGCCTTGGCCTGCGCCAGCGTGAAGTTCCCGTCCGGGTCGCGGAAGAGGCCACCGCGGGGCCCGAGCAGTGTGCCGTCGAGGTCTGTGTAGACGCAGCGGAGTGCCATTCCCGCAACCTACGCGAATGCCGGCCGCGGGCTGGAGCCAGGCGCAGGTAGGTTGAACTCGTGACCGTCTGGCGACTCTCCGATGGGCTCGAGCTCAGCTTTCCGCCCTCGCGGGCCGCGGGTGTCGTGAACGTCACGGCCGACTCCTTCTATTCCGGCGCCCGCAGCGTGACTCCGGAGCAGGCGGTCGAAGACGGGCTGCGGCTCGTAGAGGCTGGGTTCGACCTGCTGGACGTGGGCGCGGTAGCGGCGCGGTCCGGCCCGCCCGTTGATGCCGATGCCGAGATCGCGAGCCTGACGCCTGCGATCGCGGGGTTGGTTGAGCGGGCACGCGTGCCCGTCATGGCCGACACCTTTCAGCCGGCGGTCGCGCGCGCGGCCCTGGACGCCGGGGCAACGGCGATCAACGACATCTCCGGCGGCTCGGACGAGATGTACGAGCTGGTCGCAGAGCGGGGTTGCGGCTATGTCCTGATGCACATCGCCGGCCCGCCGCGTGAAGACCGGCCGCCACCGGTCTACGAGGACGTGGTCGCGCACGTCAAGGACTGGTTCTCGCAGCGGATCGAGCAGCTTGTCGCGGCCGGCGTAGCTCGCGAGCAGATCGCGATCGACCCCGGGCCCGACTTCGACAAGGGCGTGGACGACACGATCGAGCTGGTGGGGCGAATTCCGGACCTCCAGGATCTGGGAAGGCCGGTGATGGCGGCGATCTCCCGCAAGGACTATCTGGGGGCGGTCATGGCGGGCTCGTGGGACGGCCGCCCGGGCGCCGACAGCCGCGGGCCGGCCACCCTGGCGGCGACGGCGCTGGCCACCGCGGAAGGCGCGGAAATCCTTCGCCTCCACGATGTCGAGGCCCTGGATGCGATGCGTGTGGCGGAGGCGATCGCTCGTGGCTGACATCAGGGTGAGAAAGGGCTTGGACCACGCCTGGCGGAACGTCATCGCGAACGGCGCCGACGACGGACGCCTGGTTGCCACCTCGTTCGAGGAGAGCCAGGGCGCCGTGAGTGTCCCCTTTCCCTCGGACCTACCACCCGCCCTTGCCGCTGGCCTCCGCCGGGCTGGGATCGAGAGCCTCTACGCACACCAGAACGAGGCGCTGGGCGAGAGCGGGCGGGGCCATGTCATCTCGACCAGCGGGACGGCCTCGGGCAAGTCGCTTTCCTTCAACCTGCCCGTCCTCGAGAGCCTCGCGCTCGACCCCAAGTCGCGTGCGCTCTATCTCTATCCGACCAAGGCGCTCGCCCAGGACCAGGCGCGAAAGCTCTCGGCGCTCCAGCTTCCCTATCTGCGCCACGCGATCTACGACGGCGACACTCCGCGCGAGGATCGTCCCGGCCTCCGGCGGCGCTCGAACCTGATCCTCACCAACCCGGACATGGTCAACGTCGGCCTGTTGCCGCATCACCAGGGCTGGGGCGACTTCATCGCGAACCTGCGCTGGATCGTCGTCGACGAAGCGCACACCTATCGCGGCGTCTTCGGCTCGCACGTCGCGAATGTGTTGCGACGCCTGCGGCGGGTGGCGCGCCTCTACCGCGCCGAGCCGCGCTTCCTCCTCGCGTCCGCGACGATCGCGAATCCCGGCGAGCTAGCCGAGCGACTCGTCGGTGAGCCGGTCAGCGTCGTGGGCTCCGACGGGGCGCCCAGGGCGGGCCGCAGAATCGTGATGTGGAACCCGCCCGTGATCGACGAGCGGACGCAGCGCCGCCGCTCGACCCTTTCGGAGGGGGCGGAGCTCCTGGCGGACCTCGTCGCCGAGGGGATGCGCACGATCTGCTTCCTGCGCTCCCGCAAGGGGATCGAGCTGATCCAGCGCTTCGCCCGCCTTCGCCTGGAGGAACGCGGGCGCGAGGACCTGGCCGCCCGCATCGCGCCCTATCGAGCCGGCTATACGCCTCAGCAGCGCCGGGAGATCGAGCACCGCCTGGTCTCGGGCGATCTCCTCGGGGTCGTCTCGACGGATGCGCTCGAGCTCGGGATCGACATCGGCGAGCTCGACGCGGCGATCTGCGTCACGTTTCCCGGCACGGTGGCGAGCCTCCGCCAGATGTGGGGGCGGGCTGGTCGCCGGACCGAGGGCCTCGCCGTCTACGTCGCCGGCGAGGACGCGCTCGATCAGTTCTTCTGCCGCCATCCGGACGAGTTCCTGGAGCGCCCCGTCGAGGCGGCCATCCTCGACCACCGGAACCCGCACATCCAGACGGGACACGTGCTGGCGGCCGCGCATGAAGCCCCTCTGGGCGGCACTTCGAGCCAGCCGGGCGGCGCTGACGACGCGATTCTCGGCGACGGGTGGCGCGATCGCGCCGACGACCTGGTCGCCGCGAGCGAGCTCCGCCAGACGAACGACCGCCGCTACGTGCCGCGCGACCAGGGCTTCGCGGCGGGGCGGATCTCCCTGCGCTCGGCCTCGCTCGACTCGGTCGCGGTCATCGACTCGACGTCGGGCGAGATGCTCGGATCGGTCGAGGCGGAGCGCGCGTTTACGACCATCCACCCCGGCGCCGTATACCTCCACATGGGGCACTCCTACGAGGTGCGGGAGCTGGACGTCGACGGACGACGCGCCATCGTCGAGCCGTTCGACGGCGACTGGTACACCCAGCCGAAGAAGGAGACGAACGTCTACATCGAGGCGATCGGCCAGAAGGCCGGGCCGAGCGGGATCCACCCCGGGGTCGAGCTCTTCACCGGCGATGTCGCAGTCTCCGAGCAGGTGATCGCCTACCAGCGAAAGACCGTGAAGGACCAGGAGGTGATCGACCTGATCGCGCTCCACCTGCCCGAGCAGAATTTCCAGACGCGCGCCCTCTGGTACACGCTCCCCGACGAGCTGGCGGGCCCCGATGCCCTGCCGCCCGACGTGCAGCTCGGCGCGCTCCACGCCGCCGAGCATTCCCAGATCGCCGTGCTTCCCCTGCTGGCGATGTGCGACCGGTGGGACATCGGCGGACTCTCCACCAACGTCCACTTCCAGACGGGACAGCCGACGATCTTCATCTACGACGGGCACCCGGGCGGGGTGGGGATCGCCGAGCGCGGCTTCGAGCGGTTCCCGGACCTGGTCGGCAACGCCCTCCGGCTCGTCTCGGAATGCCCGTGCGCATCCGGGTGCCCTTCATGCGTCCAGAGCCCTAAGTGCGGGAACCTGAACGAGCCGCTCCACAAGGCGGGCGCGATCGAGCTGATGGGCGGGATCCTGGCGCGCCGGCCCGCGCCATCCACCGCGCCGCGCTGATGCACAGGCGCTTCGAGGGCGCGGCCACCGCGGCGCTCGGCTGCCCCGGAGGCACGATCCATGTCGTTGTCGCCGAAGGCATCCGGCTGCGGTTATTAGGGCTGATGCGCTTGGACGCGGAGGAGGTAAAGCCGCTGATGTTCCCTCGCTGCCGTTCGATCCACACCTTCGGGATGAAGGCGCAGATCGACCTCGTGTGGCTTGCGCTCGATGGCGAGCGCGGGCGGGTCCTCCAGGTTGTCGAAGGCCTCGAGCCCCGCGGCCATGCGCGAGGCCCCCGCGCGGGGGCGGAGCGGCGCGCTATCGCCGCGCTGGAGATGGCGCCCGGCGAGGCCGGGCGGCTTGGCCTGAGCGCCGGTGCGATCGTCGGCGTGCGCTGAATCGCTATCCGGGACGATCCATCAAGGCAAGAAGCTTTGTGACGGTCACCCAGCTTCGGATCGTCATGTTCTGATACTCGGGCTTCCCGATCACCCTGCCCATGCGGCTGCTGGTTGCCTTCTCGGTGAGCCGGGCGAAGTAGACGACGCCGGTGCCCGCCCACAGGCGATCGACTCCCTCCTTGGTCTCCATCGCGGCGGTCGCGCGCTTCACCGTGAGCGGGGCGCGCAGAAAGATCACGTCGCAGCGGTCGGTCTCCGCGCCGAAGCCCCGTGGGGCCTCGCCGGTCACGCGATTCAGCTGCGCGTGAGTGAGGAGGACGATCTTCAGCTCCAGGCCGAACGTTCGGCTGAGCATCGTCTCGAGTCTCTTTGCGAGCTCGGTGCGTGGCTGCCTCGGCGCCCGGAAGACGGCGTTGCCGCTGTTGATGTACGTCCGGACATCGGCGAGGCCCATTTCCTCAAGGGTCTCGCGAAGCTCGCTCATCTTCACCGGGTTCTTGCCGCCGACATTGATGCCGCGGAGGAGCGCGAGGTACTGAACGCCCGCCGCCACGGTCAGCCTCGTGGGTTCCTGACGAGCGCCATGCCCCCGAATCCGTACGGCTCGCCCGCGTGCTTGAGCAGGCGCTCATGTGCGTCGTCCGGCCCGAGATCCTCCTCGAGCTCCAGGCCGAAGCCGGCGACGAACTCCCGTGCCTTGCCCCGCGGGATGCCGAACTTCAAGGGCTCGCCACCTGATGTGAGGCGCTTGCGGAGCTCCGGGGCGCCGTGGAACGAGTCGTCGCCATCGATCATCTCCTTCCAGACGTAGTCGAAGCAGATGGCGCTCCCCAGGCCCGTTCCGGATGCGAACCAGCGAAGGCTCTCGGCGACGCCTTCCGGCTCGAGGTACATGCTGACGCCCGACCACAGGACGAACGACCGAGCCTTCCCGTCGAAACCGTGGACGGCCAAGCGCTCGCCGACGTGTTCGGTGTTGAAGTCGACGTGCACGTAGTGGACGTGCTCAGGCATGCCGCCGAAGATCGCCTCCAGGCGCTCGGCCTTGACTGCCGCAGTGACCGGATGGTCGACCTCGAAGAGCGCGGCCGAGCTCAGCCGCTCCTGCAGGCGGTAGGCGCGGGAGTCGAGTCCCGCGCCGAGGAACACGACCTGCGTCGCGCCGGCGCTCACCTCGTTCAGGAGCACCTCGTCCATGTGGTGAGTGCGCGCGAGCTCGAACCAGAACGCGCCGGGCAGGACCGCCTCGAAGATGCGCGGCGTCAGGCGGCGGAGCAGCGGGACCTTGACGAGCATCGTCGTCTTCAGGCCCGGAGCGATGAAGTCGGGCGCGAGGTAGTCCGGGTTGCGAAGCTCGGGATCGCGAAGCGTCGTCCCGGCGGCGCGCAGAGCGCAGGCCCCCTCGGCAGTCGAGCGTGCCATGCGGCTCTTCTCAGCGTCGCCAAGCGCCATCGGATCGCAACGCTATCTGCACCAGACGAGGATCATCTAGCCTGTCGGGTCGGTCAGGCGAGATAGCTCAGTTGGTAGAGCACACGACTGAAAATCGTGGTGTCCCCGGTTCGATTCCGGGTCTCGCCATTCGGCCGCCGTCAGTCATAGCGGGCGAGGAACTCCGCTAAGTCTTCAGACGTCAGCCCGGAGCCGAGGCAGGCCATGAGGGCGATGCGTGCCGCGGGTGCTGACAGCGAGCCGGCGCAGATGATGGCTCCCGAGCGCAGGTCCACTTCGCTGCCTTCGTAGCCGTAGGTGCTGTGCAGCAGCGCGCCGCGCCAGGGTCGCGCGACGGCGACCACTGGTTTCACCACCGCGACTTCCTGGACAGCGGCCAGGAACGCCGGCGGTGTGTGCCCGGCGCCCGGGATGCTGACAATCAGGCCGTCGCACACGGCCGCCATGGCGGTCACGGCGGCCGGGGTGGAGCCGAGGCTGGGGGCGAGGATCTCGACGGTTGAGTCGAGGTGCGCGACCTCGAGGGCCGGAAGCCGCGATGGCGCCCAGCGCGTGGAGAGGCGGCCCTCCTCGATGTGGCCGAGTGGACCGGCCTGGGGTGAGGCGAAAGCGTCCACGTTGGTGCTGTCCGACTTGCGGACATAGCGGGCTGCGTGCACCGTGTCCGCGAAGGCGACCAGCACGCCGTTTCCTCGAGCGGCCGGAGCGGCAGCAACGGCGATCGCTGCGTGAAGATTGGCGGGGCCGTCGGCGCCCGGCGCCGAGGAGGAGCGCATGGCGCCGGTGAAGACAATGGGCGCGTCGCCGTCGTGCATCAGGTCGCAGAGGAACGCGACCTCCTCCAGCAGGTCGGTGCCGTGGGTGATGACCACCGGCGTTCCGGACCGGGCGAGGTCGACGGCGCGCCGGCAGAGCGCGAGCGCGTCTGCAGGTGAGAACTGCACGCTCGGGACGGTGGCGAAGACCTCGGCCTCCACGTGGGCGCCTGCCTCGTCCTGCAGTTGCTCGATGACCTCGAGCGACGGCCGGGCCGGGGAGCCCGACATGGCGATGGTGCCGCCCGCGACGAGCAGGCGAACGGACGAACGGTCAGCGGGCATTGCGCACCGGTGACCCGAAGCGATCGACGGGACTAATGCCCGGCTTCGTCCGCAGCCTCGCCCTGACCCGGCTCTGGGACCTCGACCTCCTTGGCGTCCGACTCGTGCTCCTCGAGCCGCTCGCCCATGTCGTCGGCCTTGTCTTCCAGTTCGCCGAGCTCTTCGTCGGCGTCTCTTGCGGCTTCGTCGATCTCGCTCTGCGGATTGTCATCACTCATGGTCCACGCGTACCCGCGGGCGCAGGGCTTACGCCAATCACGAGCCTACGAAGGACCGCCCCCTGCAGGTGAGGCCGCCCCACCTGCGACGGCGTGACCTTGGACTTCGCCGCAGATCAGTGGGACGGCCCGACCCTTCGCGCCCGCTTGATGAGCGGCCGGCGCGGGTAGGTTCGGAGGCAATGGATTCGGTCCGCCCGACGTTCACGCACCGCAAGCCCCTCCAGGCGCTCAAGGGGGTCGCCGGCGCCTACGGTCGCCTGAAGATCTCCGACCACGCGGCGGCGCTCACCTACTACTCCATCCTCGCGGTCTTCCCGGGGATGATCGTGATGGTCTCGCTCTTGGGCATCTTCGGCGACCAGAGCACCATCGATTCGATGCTCCAGATCATCCAGGACCTCGCTCCGGGTGAGGCTGCGTCGACCTTCGAAGGCGCGATCAAGGGCGCGGTCAACAGCGACAAGGCCGGCATCGCATTCGTGATCGGCGTCGCGCTCGCCCTCTACAGCGCCTCGGGCTACATCGGCGCCTTCGGCCGCGCAACGAACGACATCTACGAGGTCGCAGAGACGCGGCCGTTCTGGAAGACGCTTCCGCGCCAGGTCGCCCTGACCGCGTTCCTGATGCTCGGGCTGGCTGGGGCGCTCCTCGCCCTGGTCCTCACGGGGCCGCTGGCGCAGTCGATCGGCGAGGAGATCGGAATCGGCGACACGGGCCTCACGATCTTCTCGATCGTCAAATGGCCCGCGCTCGCTGGCGTGGTGGCGATCCTGTTCGCGATCCTGCTCCACGAGGGGCCCAACGTGGACCGCCCTTACCGCGAGCTCGTGCCCGGGGCGTTCCTCGCCACCGTGCTCTGGTTGATCGCCTCGAGCGCGTTCGCGTTCTACGTCGCCAACTTCGGCTCGTACGCCAGCACGTACGGGTCGATCGCCGGCGTGATCATCTTCCTCGTCTGGGTCTGGCTGTCGAACCTCGTGCTCCTCATCGGAGCCGTCTTCAACGTCGAGCTGTCGCGCAGCGGGACGCTCATCACCGAGACCGAGTCGATGGCGGGCGACGAGCCCGCCCAGCGGCCGCCGGGCGCTACTGCCGTCTAGCCGCCGAGGATCGCTTCGGTCATCTCCTTCACGTGGCGCTGGTCGGTGCCACAGCAGCCCCCGACCACGTTCAGATTCGGCAGCGAGTCCCGGAGGGCGGCGTACCGGGCTCCGAGATCCGCCGGATCGCCAGCGTCGAGCTCGGTCGCTTCGTCCAGCTCGGCGTGACTCTTGGTCGACGCGTTCGCGCGCAGGCCGCGGATCCGCTCACGCCACTCGCCCGCGCTCTCGAGCGCGTCGTCGAAATGCGTCGGATGCGCGCAGTTGATGCCGAAGTACGCAGGCCCGTCATCGGTGGCGGCTACGACGGCCGCGATCGCGTCGCCGAGCGGCTCCTCGCTCGGAAGTCGCCCGTCGGTCTCCACCGTGAAATGGATCGCCGCGGGCATTCCGGCCTTCGCTGCTGCTCGGGCGACTCCGATCGCCTCGTCCGAGTAGGTCATCGTCATCGCGTTGACCATGTCGGCAGCCGTGTCGGCGAACGTGGCGATCTGAGTCGAGTGGTACTCCTCCGCCTCCGTTGCGCTGAGCTTTCCCTGCGGGTTGTAGCCGTCGTCCTGGGGGCCGATGCAACCGCTGATGACGATGGGTGTATCCGGCGACTCGTAACGCTGGCGGATGCCCTCCATGAGCGCGATGGCCCTGCGGTTGAGACCGTCGAGCTCCTCATTCGAGTATCCGAGCTCAGCCGCCCATCTGGGACTCGCACGCCAGGTCGGGCTCTCCAGGATGAACCCCGTGCCACTGGCTGCGGCGATCTCCGCAAACGGCTCGAAATAGCGCCGCAACGCATCCGTTCCCTCATCGTCATTCAGAAGAGCGAACGCAGCGAAGAGCGGGAGGTCGAGCCCCTCGTGGAAGATCAGGGTGGTCTCGATACCCCCGTCGCTGGTGAACAGGCCTCCGTCCAGCTGAGGAAGGTGATCGCGGTACTTCATGTCACTGTCCTTTCGATCTGCGGCGCCGCTACGACACCGCGATTGGGGTTGCCTCGCGCATTGATATCTGCGAGAGGAACTCGCCGACCACGGCGAGGTAGTCCTGGGGGTGGGTCAGGTGCGGCGCGTGGCCGGCGCCCTCGTAGGTGTGGGTCTCCGCGCCGGGAAGCGCTTCCGCGAGCTTCTGCGTGATCGGCCTGAACCACGGCGGGCTGCTGTCGCCGTCGGTGATCAGCGCCGGCGAAGCGATGTTCGCCAACTCGCCGAGGTCGATGCTCGCCCAGTCCGGATCCAGCTGCTCTGCGACAAACGCGGCAGCACCGTCGATCATCACCTCGCGCATGGGCGGCGGGAGCATGTCCCACGCGCCCGGCCCGAGCGCGACCTCCTCGACGAAGAGGCGGGCGGCGTCCTGGGTGTCGCCGCGGCCGACGAGGCTCGTCACCTCGTGGATCGTCGCGTCCACCGCCGCCAGCTGAAGCTGGGCGTCCGGGTCATCGGCCGCGACGGAGACCAGCGGCGGCTCATGGATCACGACGCTCGTGACGAGGTCGGGCCGGCGGGACGCCAGGCCGATCGCGATCGAGCCCCCGAACGATGTGCCGACGACGTGCGCCCGCCCGCCGAGCGACTCGACGAGGCCGGCCAGGTCGTCCTCCTGGTCGCGACGGGTGCCAGGCGTATCGCGCTGGCTGAAGCCGTGACCGCGGCGGTCGTAAGCGACTACCCGGAACGACTCGGCGAGGACAGGAACGACGGGAAACCAGTTGTTCCGGTCCGACCAGCCACCGTGAACCAGCACGACGGTCTCGCCGTCCCCGGTCTCGTCGTAGTTGATCTCGATTCCGTTTGCTTCCGTGCGTGGCATTTCGCCTCTCCTTCAAGTAGTTGGTCTTCAAGAAGAGCGTCGTCCATGACGGCGGCCCTCGCATCGGTAGGTCTACCTATCTTTCGTCGATGAGGTCGTGCTCGTGGGCAAAGAACGCGAGGCCGACCCGGCTCGCCACGCCGACCTTCGAGTAGATGTTCTGGACGTGATGCTCGGCGGTGCGGCGCGAGATCACGAGCTTCTCGGCCACCTGCGCGTTGGAGAGGCCTGCTGCGACCAGCCGCGCAACCTCCACCTCGCGCTCCGAGAGCCCGCCGGGACGCAGGTTGGCCCGCTTCTTCGGCCGCGCTCCGCCGGCCGCTTCGATGACGGCTGTCGCGGCATCGCGGTCGATCCGGCCGGCTCGCACCTCGCGCTGGAGCTCAGCGGCAGCCTCCTCGCCTGAAAGAGCGGCGCGGTGCGGACGGGGTTGCGTCATCGCGTGGAAGGCGTCCGCCGCGGCGAGGATCCGAACGGCCGGGGGCAGCTCCTTACCGGCGCACGCGCGGTAGTACCCCGATCCGTCCAGGCGCTCGTGGTGCATCCCCGCTACCCGTGCCATCGGCGCCAGCGCCTCGGATTGAGCAAGGATTCGCTCCGAGTGGTAGGAGTGCATCCGGGCCTGCTCCCACTCTCCGGCCGTCAACGGACCGGGCTTCTCCCAGATCGCATTCGAGACCGCGACCTTCCCGAGGTCAGCAAGGAGAGCCGAGATCTCGAGCCTCGACGAGGTCTGCGCATCGAGCTTGAGCGACTTCGCGGCGGCGCCGGCAAGCTTCGCCACCCCGCCCGAGTGGCCATGCGTCCATGGCATCTTCATGTCCGCCAGGTCGCCGAATGCGCGAGCTAGGTCCGTGAGGTCGGTGAAGGCGGTTTCGGCGATCGGCTCCGGCTCGATCTCCAGCACCCGCTCGCGGGGATCGCCTGCTCGGGTCTCGCCAAGGAGCTCGTCCACGTTGGCGATGAGCACCTCGACGATCGCCGGATCGAGGATCCCGCCGGATCGCTGCTTTCAGAGCTCCGACAACGGCGTCCTTCCCGCCGAGCGCGTCGAATCTCGCGGCATCGGCGGCGGCGCGGGCAACCCGAGCGGCAGGCGCGATCTCGTCCCCTTTCAGGCCCAGCGGCGGGCCTTCGCCGTTCCACCATTCCACGGCCTCCTTCAATGACCTCTCAGCGCCTTTGCCGAGGCCGACGCGACGCGCGGTTGCGCTTGCGATCTCGCAGCTGCCCGTGTCGAAGTTGCGTCCGAACTCACCCTGGTCCGTGGCAGCGAAGTGCTCGATCTGGGCCCGTACGCCCGGGCTCTCGACTTGCAGGAGGATCGGCATCAGGTTCTCGGAGATGTCGACGGGGTCGGCCACGTTGGTGCTCGCGACCGCTGTCAACACCGGCCGCTCGTCTCCGAACACCCGCGCGGTCTCGTGGGATAGCGCGCTGCAGCCCACATGCATGAGGAGCGCCGTGTAGAAGGTGTCTGCGACCTCCTCTTCCGGCATGTCGAGGCGGCGGGCCAGAGCGGTGCCGATCAGGCACGACCGCATCGCCTCTTCAGGCGGGAGCCCGAAGCCCAGGTCGCATGCCACAGACAGTCCGCCGAGGAGGTCAGCGAGACGGAGGGTTGCGCTCACGCGCAAATTCTCCCAGTTGCAACCAGCAGGGAGAGTGACGTGTCAGATACGGAACGCGCACGACGACTCCCAGGGTGAATTGACCGTCCGATTCCCTCTTTACCTTGGCCCCAGATGAACCCTCGACTTGCAGTTCAGCCCACCCTCGGATCGCCCACTCCCGAGCACGCCGCACGCGTCTTTTTGTCCGACCTCGCCGACGGTGACGGCGTCGCAACCGCGTTCGCGGTCAGAGAGCGCAGCCGGATGTCCCGCCGGAACGGCGACGACTTCGTGAAGCTCATGCTCGGCGATCGCACCGGCACCGTCGAGGCGGTCGCCTGGGAGGGCGTCGACGAATGCTTCGACTGCTCCAAGCCCGGCGGCATCGTCTTCGTCGAAGGCCGCTTCTCGGTGCACGCCCGCTACGGCCCCAAGATCACGATCGAGGCCATCCGCGCCGCGGATGAAGGCGAGTTCGCCGAGGGCGACCTGGTCGAGAGCTCGCCGATCCCGGCGGACCTGCTCGAGACTGACCTGCGGGACCTCCTTGCGACGATTCGCAACGCTCAGCTGGCAACCCTGCTCGACCGGTTCTTCGGCGCCGAGACGGACAGCTGGAAGCGCTTCCGTGTCGCGCCGGCGGCGAAGTTCTACCACCAGGCCTACGCGCACGGGCTCCTCGAGCACGCGCTCTCCGTCGCCCAGGCCGTAAGCGCGGCAGCGGCGGCCTTCCCCGGCATAGACCGCGACCTCGCGGTCACCGGGGCGCTTCTCCACGACCTCGGAAAGACCCAGGCCTACAACGACGATCCGCTCGCGATCGACCTCACCGATGCCGGCCGGCTGCTCGGCGAGATCCCGATCGGCTACTACCTCGTCCGCAAGGAGATCGAGTCGATCGACGGCTTCGATCCCGAGCTCGCGCAGGCGGTCCTCCACATCATCCTCGCGCACCACGGCACCCACGAGATGGGCTCGCCGGTCGTCCCGGCCACCCGCGAGGCGACGCTCGTCCACATGATGGACAACCTGGGCGGCAGGCTCGGCAGCTTCGACCGGATCGAGCGCGAGCTGGCCGAGGGCCAGAGCTGGTCCAAGTTCGACCGTGGCCTGGATTCCGCGGCGTACTTCCCGGCGCGCCGCGCCGCCTAGCCGCTACGGCCCGAACTTCTGGGCGCAGCGCTGCAGCCTGTCGACGTCCTGGTCCGCGTTGGAGACGCACGCGAGGAGCCGGTTGGCGTCCTTCTGGCTGTTCGGCTTCTGGATCGTGACGCCCGCGTCCTGCGCCTCGTCGAATGCGTCGTCGAACGAGTCGAAGCTGCCCGAGATCGATTCGTTGACGCTGTCCGTGATGTCCTTCGTCGTGTCGAGGGCGGGCTTCACGAAGAAGAGGTAGACGGCTCCGAGGATCACGACGGTGGTCACGATCTTGATGATCGGGTTGATGATTGTCCCGGCGCCCAGCATGGATCCTCCCCGTTCGTTTCCCCCGCGGCTCGCGGTCGCTACAGACTAGGGAAACAACAGGCGGTCAGCCAGGTCGCGGCAGCGCTGCAGATCCCGCACGTCGAACCCCGCCTGCTCGACGCACTTCTCGACCTGAGCGGCCTCCGACGCCTTGCCCTGGGCGCTCAGGCTGTCGGCGTATGAGAGCGAGAAATTCCTGGGGGATTGACCCTCGGTGATGAGCTGGTGCCCGAACTCATCGCACTTCTCCATCGCCTTGGAGCTCTTGTCGGCCTGGCGGACGCAATCGGTGACCTCGCGGGCCGCCTCCGGCCATTGCGTGCGAAGGCTCGACGCGAACGACTCGGCTCTGTCCTTGGCGAAGTTGAGGTCGAAATCGTCGGCTGCGTTGCCGGCGTCGATCTGGGCCTGCCGCGTCTGCTCGGCGACGCTGCCGGTGATGTCCTCGGTGGTGTCGAGCACAGGCTTGACGATGAAGATGTAGGCGGCTCCGAGGATCGCCACCGTGGTGACGACCTTCAGGATCGGATTGATGATGGTTCCTGCGCCGATCAAAGTGCCGGAACCATAAACGGACGCGGAAACTGCGTGATTTCCGGCTCTCCGCGTGGCAGCCAGGGCACCGATCTCGCAATATCCTGAACCGTCATGGCCAAGGACACCGAAAAACTGATCCGCCAGCTCTCGCTGATCTCGTTCCTCATGGCCAACCGCCGCCCGGTCTCGGCCCTCGAGATCAAGCGGGAGGTCGAGGGCTACAGCTCCATGAACGAGGATGCGTTCGCCCGGCGCTTCTACGCCGACCGCGCCGAGCTCGAGAGCCTGGGCATCTCGCTTCAGGTCGAAAAGCCCGCGGAAGGGTTCTTCGAGGCCGAGCTCTACGCCCTACCGCCCGAGAACTATTACCTGCGGCCGATCGAGTTCACCGACGGCGAGTTGGCCGCGCTTCGCACCGCCCTCAGCCTGCTCGACGGGGAGTTCGCCTACGCGGAGCCCCTCCGGTTGGCGCTCCAGCAGGTCTCATGGGGCCGCCCGAGCCCGCTCAACGAGGGCGAAGACGTGCCGATCGACGTCCGGCTCTCCACGAACGGCGGGGGCAAGGAGCTCTCGCAGCGCCTGGCCAAGATCGAGACCGCGATCTCACGCCGCAAGCGGATCGAGTTCAGCTACTACACGATGCAGCGCGATGAGGTCTCCGATCGGAAGGTCGACCCCTACCACCTCGTCTTCCGCGACAGCCAGTTCTATTTGATCGGTTACTCCCACGAGCGCGACGCCGTGCGCGTCTTCCGGCTGAGCCGGATCAAGGGCAAGGTCTCGTACGCGTCCAAGGCGGAGCATGACTTCTCACCGCCCGAGGACTTCGACCGCCGGGACTACGCGACCCGCGCCGAGTGGCAGATGGGCGAGATCTCGGGAACCGCCCGCGTCTTCGTCCGCGAGCGCATCGCGTGGCTGGTCGAGCGCGACTTCGGCAAGTACGGATCGCTCCGCAAGGTCGAGAAGGCCGACGGCGTCAAGGGCCGCGGCATGGTCTACGAGACCGATTACGCCTCGATCCGGCAGCTGATCTCGTGGGTGCTCTCCTGGCGGGAGAACGCCCAGCTCATCGCTCCGACCGACGCGGCGACCGCCGGCGCGCAGCGGATGGAGCTGCTCAGGGACCGCCACCGGGGGCCGTTCGAGGTCGCGTCGATCGTGGCGCGCCCCGTGCTGGAAGCGGACGGCCGCCCCTCCCGCTCAGGCGGCTCGCGGAACCGCGGCGAGGCGGTCATCCGCCCCGAGCGGTTCGCACGCCTGGTCACGCTCGCGGGCCTCATGATCGGAGCCGCCCGGGAGGGAACGACGCTCTCGGTGGCGCACTGCCTGCGAGAGCTCAACATGGATCTCGCGGAGCTACGCGAGGACATCGACGTCCTGAACGTCGTCAACTTCGGCGGGGGCACCTACGTGCTCTACGCAGAGATCGTCGGCGACCAGATCGAAGTCGACCCCGACACCTATGGCGACAACTTCGACCGCCCGGCGCGGCTTCTTCCGCTCGAGGCGAAGGCGCTGGTCGCCGCGATCGACCTGTTCGGCGACCACCTGCCACAGGCCGGCCTGGCCACTGCGCGCGAGAAGATCGTCGAGGCGCTGGGCCACGATCCGTCCGAGGAAGGCCTCGAGATCGCTCCTGGCCGCGACGACTCGCACGTCGTCAGGACCGTCAACCAGGCAATTCATACGAACCGCATCCTCGAGCTCGACTACTACAAGGAGAACGAGGACAAGTTCGACACGCGCCGTGTCGAGCCCTACCAGCTCGTAAGCGGTCCCGAGGGCTGGTATCTCGGCTGCTACGACCTCGGCCGGTCGGACACGCGCCACTTCAGGCTCGACCGCATGAAGGAGGCGCACATCACGGACGAGGAGTTCGAGCCGCGTGAGGGCATCGACGAGCGCCTCGCCGACCAGGAATGGCTCGCGCACGGCGAGGTCTCGAGCGCGGGTGTCGCCCGGGTATGGGTGGCGCCGGAGCGCGCGCGGTGGCTGCGCGAGGAGCGCACCGTCGTCGAAGAGCTGGCAGACGACGCCGTCGTCGTCGAGGTCCCCTACGGGTCCAAGGAATGGCTCGTACGCGAAATCCTCAAGGGCGCGGGCGACCTCGTCGTTCTCGAGCCCGACGACGCGCGCGAGGCCGTCTTCGCCGCAGTCAAGGAAGCCGCCTGAGCGACCGCCCGCCTGGCGGCGCAGACTTCGTCCGGATCCGGGCTCAGAACCCCGGGCCGATGACGCTCACGGGCACGAACACCTACGTCGTCGGTCGCGGGCCGGCGTGGGTCATCGACCCCGGCCCGGACGACGCGGCGCACATCGCCGCGGTCCGCGCCGAAGGCGAATCGCGGGGCGGCGTCGGCGGCGTCCTCCTGACGCATTCGCACGCGGACCACTCGGCCGGCGTGGAGCGGCTGGGCGCACCGCTCCTGTGGGGCGCCGTCAGCTCGTTCGACGAGACGTCCTGGGAGCCGGACCCGGAGCGCCGGCCCGCGAGCGAAGCGCCCGCCGGATTCGAGGTCATCCCGACTCCCGGCCATGCCTCCGACCATGCGAGCTTCGGTTGGGGCGGTGTCGTCTTCTGCGGCGACATCATCCTGGGGGAGGGCTCCACGATCGTCCCGCCGGCCGCCTTCGGGGGCTCGCTCGTGGACTACCTCGCGTCCCTGGAGCGCCTGCAGGCGCTCGGCGCTGATCTCTTCGCGCCTGGTCATGGCGATTGGATCGCGGACCCCCAGGCGAAGATCGCCGAGTACGTGGCCCATCGCGCCCTGCGGGAACGGAAGCTGGTAGCCGCCCTGGATGCCGGTGAGCGGTCGCGATCGGCACTACTCGACGCCGGATGGGACGACGTGCCGGAGATCCTTCGGCCGGCCGCCGCGATGGCGATGCAGGCTCACCTGGAAAAGCTCGAGGCCGAAGGCATCGTCGACCCCGGCGAGCTGGAGGCCTAGACCCGTAGGGTTCGATCAGTGAGCGAGAAGCGCATGGACATCGTCGAGAAGTTCATCGATGCGTGGAACCGGCGCGATCTCGACGCGGCGCTCGCGCTGGTCGGCGAAGACTTCGAATACGTCAATCCTCCCAACGCGATCGAGCCTGGCACCCGAACGGGAACCGAGGGCGCCACCATCGTCCTGACCAAGCAGTGGGATGGTCTCGCGGACGCTCAGCTGGAGATCGCCCGCACGCACGAGCACGACGACCAGCTGGTGACCGAGACCCAGCTCTCGCGGGGCATGCCCGACAGCAGCGTGCGGCTGGAGGTTCTGGCTTTGATGCGGTGGACGTTCGAAGGTGACCGCCTCGTCCGCTGCGAAGTCCTCGGTGCCGGCTCGTCGTTCAACGACGCCCGCGGCGAGGCTGGAATCGGCTAGGTCAGGTGGGGTCCGCGCGGACCACCAGGTCCTCGCAGCTCTTGGTGTCGTCCTTCCGGTCCACGACGGCCTTGTCCTGACCGGTGCCGCAGTTCACGTTGTCAGCGACGCCGTCGTAGGCCTTGACAACGTCGGTCCCGGACCCCGCGCGGATGTTGTCGAAGCCCTTGTGGCCGCGGATGTTGTCCGAGCCTCCGCCGCCCTTGACGGTGCTGCTGATGGCTTTGGGAACCGGCACCAAGTCTTGTTCGCTGGGCGCCGTTTCGATCTTCTTGGCATCCATGCGCACCGAGTCGTCGCCCGGGCCGAGGCGGCTGCTGATGTGCACCCATGCGTCCTCCGCGCCGCCGCAACTGAGCGCTGATGATGTTCCATCATCCGACGGAGTGTTCTCGGCGAAGAGGATGTCCTGAGTCGTGGGCGGAAAGCCCCCTGACGTCTGCCTGAATGCGAACGAGATGTTGTCGCCGGACCCGAAGAAGTGGTCGGAGTAGAAGGTCCCCTCTTCAGCGTTGCACCCGTGATTCCCACCGCGCCGCTCCTGTGAGCCGTCGCCCAGCGCCGGCACCGCACACCAAGCTGCGGCGCACACCGCAATCGCCAGCCCCGCACTGATCCTCCCCTGCATGTCCGGCAGAGTAAGGCTTCGCGCTTTAGGCTGCAACACCCATGAGCCGCCGGGACCAGATCAAGCTTTCTGCGGACGAGCAGGCGGAGCTCTTGAGCCAGCAGCGCGTCGTGATCGTCTCCTCCCACGGACCGCGTGGATGGCCGCATTCGATGCCGATGTGGTTCACGGTCCGGGAGCCCCAGGATGGCCTGCACCCCGACGGGCCACCCGGCGAGATCTGGATCTGGACCTACGCCAAGTCGCAGAAGGTGAAGAACCTGGAGCGTGACCCGCGCGCAACCCTTCTGGTCGAGGCCGGCGAGGAGTACCTGGAACTACGCGGGGTCCAGATCGAGGCCGAGGCCGAGATCATCCGCGACCCTGACCAGGTGCTCGAGTTCGGCAAGGACCTGACGATCCGCTACTCGGAGGGCATCGACTCGATTGAAGGAGACGCCGCCCAGGCGATGCGCGCGCAGGCGGCAAAGCGGGTCGCGATCCGCTTCACCGCGAAGCGGGTAGCGAGTTGGGACCACCGCAAGCTGGGCGGCACGTACTAGGGCGGTGGAGCCTGGACGGGCGGGGTACGGGTAGCCTCGGCGCCGCAATGGACGCGCTCAAGGGACTGATCCTCTCCGGGGGCGCCGGCACGCGCCTGCGCCCCATCACGCACACGTCTGCCAAGCAGCTCGTGCCCGTGGCCAACAAGCCCGTGCTCTTCTACGGCATCGAGGCCCTGGCCGCCGCCGGCGTCACCGAGATCGTGATCGTGATCGCCCCTGAGACCGGCGGCGAGATCCGCGAAGCCGTCGGCGACGGGTCGGCGTTCGGCGTCCAGGTCACCTATGTGGAGCAGGATGCGCCGCGGGGGCTGGCGCACGCAGTCCTGACCGCGGAAGAGGCCCTGGGCTCCAGCCCGTTCGTCATGTATCTGGGCGACAACCTTCTTCGCGACGGGATCTCCGACCTGGTCGAGACCTTCCGCGGCGGCGAGCACGACGCGCTTCTACTGCTCACCGAGGTTGACGATCCCTGGCACTACGGGGTCGCGGAGCTCGACGGCGAGCGGATCGTCCGCCTGGTCGAAAAGCCGAAGGACCCACCGTCGAACATGGCGCTCGTCGGCGTCTACCTCTTCGGCGCCCCGATCTTCGACGCGGCCCGCGCGATCGAGCCATCCGGCCGTGGCGAGCTCGAGATCACGGACGCGATCCAGCATCTGATCGATTCGGGCTCCCGCGTGGAGAGCCGGACGGTCAAGGGCTGGTGGAAGGACACTGGGCAGCTCGCCGACATGCTGGAGGCGAACCGGCTCGTCCTGGAAGACCTCGACCGGGCGCTCGACGGCGAGATCGACGACGACTCCAAGGTGGAGGGTCGCGTGGCGATCGCGGCGGGCGCTGTCATCGAGCGCTCGGTGATCCGCGGCCCGGCGATCATCGGCGCGAACGCCCGGATCGCCGACGCCTACATCGGCCCCTACACCGCGATCGACGAGGACGTCACGATCGAGCGCTCCGAGATCGAGCACTCGATCATCCTCTCGGGCTGCACGGTCCGGGACCTGGACTCGCGGATGGAGGCGAGCCTTCTGGGGCGAAACGTGAAGCTGACCCGCGGCGAGACCATCCCGAGGACGCTCTCGATGATCGTCGGGGACCGGTCCGAGATAACGCTTCCGTGAGGCGGAGAGAAGCGAAGCCGAGCCCCGGCGAGGAGCCGGCTTATCTGAGGCGGAGCGAAGCGAAGCCGAGCCCCGGCGAGGAGCCGGCTTTCTGATGAGGGTTGCCGTTGCAGGCGCTGGCGGGATGCTCGGCCAGGACCTGGTGGACGCGTGCGTCGGGCGGGGGCACGAGGTCTTCGCGCTGGCGCGCGCGGCCCTTGACGTGACCGACGAGCGGGCGTGCGAGGACGTGATGGCGGAGCTCCACCCCGATGCCGTCGTCAACTGCGCGGCTTGGACCGATGTCGACGGAGCCGAGGCTGACGAACAGGGAGCCATGGCCGTCAACGAGCTCGGCGCAGGCAACATCGCGGCGGCGGCCGCCCGCCACGGCGCCCGCATCGCGTACATGTCGTCCGACTACGTGTTCGACGGGCGAAAGCGGACGCCTTACGTCGAGTCTGATCTGCTCGGGCCGATCTCGGCCTACGGCCGGTCGAAGGCGGCGGGGGAGACCGCGACAGCGTTCGCCAACGACCGTCACATGGTCGTCCGCTCGTCATGGCTATTCGGCACTCGCGGCGGGAACTTCGTCGAGACGATGCTGCGCCTGGCAAAGGAGCAGCTCGAGATCGTCGTGGTCTCTGACCAGGTCGGAACGCCGACCTACACACGCCACCTCGCCGCCGCCCTGGCAGAGCTGATCGAGACAGACCAGTACGGGATCCACCATGTCGCCGCGGCGGGACAGTGCTCGTGGTTCGACTTCGCGCAGGAGATCTTCGACATCGAGGATTGCGAGTGCCGCGTGATGGCCGGCACGACCGAGATGCTCGGTCGCCCTGCACCTCGCCCAGCCTTTTCCGTGCTCGGGACGGAGCGGCACGGGCGGCCCGTCCTGCCCGAGTGGCGCGAGGGCCTCCGGCAGTACCTACGCGAACGTGCCAGCATTCGAGGATGAGCTCCGACCGCAAATGCCTCCGCGTTCACGCGCGCACCTGATCCATGGGTCGCCTTCTGGTCACCGGCGGCGCCGGCTTCATCGGCTCCGCTTACGTCCGCCACCGGGTCGCCGCTCACCCCGGCGACGAGGTGCGCGTACTCGACAAGCTGACCTACGCCGGAAGGCCGGAGAACCTCGAGGGGATCGAGGGCTGCGAGTTGATCCAGGGGGACATCGCGGACGCGGACGCGGTCCGGGGAGCGATCGAAGGCTGCGACGCCGTCGTCAACTTCGCCGCCGAGTCGCACGTGGACCGCTCGATCGAGTCGCCGGGCGAGTTCATCCAGACGGACGTCTTCGGCACCTACGTGCTGCTCGAGGCAGCGCGCGACGCGGGCATCCGCCATCTGCAGATCTCGACCGACGAGGTCTACGGCTCGATCGACGAGGGTTCGTTCACCGAGTCCTCGCCGCTCGACCCCTCATCTCCCTATTCCGCCTCGAAGGCGGGAGGCGACCTCCTCGTCGGCGCGTATCAGCACACCTACGGCACGGACTCCCTGATCGTCCGAGCCTCGAACAACTACGGGCCGCGTCAGCACCCCGAGAAGCTGATCCCTCTCTGCATCCTGAACGCCCTGGCAGGCGATCCGCTCCCCGTTTATGGGGACGGGCAGCAGGTGCGCAACTGGCTCTGGGTGGAAGACTTCGCGTCGGCAATCGACACCGTGCTCGCCAAGGGCGAGCCCGGTGAGGTCTACAACGTGGGCGGGCCCGATGAAGCGGCGAACATCGACGTCGTGCGGGAGATCCTGAAGCGCACGGACCGCGACGAGTCGCTCATCACCTACGTGAAGGACAGGCCCGGCCACGATCGCCGCTACTCGCTCGGCTCGGAGAAGACGATGGCCCTCGGCTGGGAGGCGCAGGTCGGCTTCGAGGAGGGCATCGCCCGCGTCGTCGACTGGTATCGCTCGAACGAGGAGTGGTGGGCGCCGATCCGCTCAGGCGACTACCGCGAGTATTACGAGCGCCAGTACGGAACCAAGCTTTCGTGAGCGTCGCCAGGATCCAGACAGAGATTCCCGACCTGGTCTTGCTCGAGGCCACGGCTCATGGCGACGAGCGCGGCTTCCTGGTCGAGTCGTTCCGCGAGGACGTCTGGGCTGAGCACGGGGTGATCGGGCCCTTTGTCCAAGACAATCACTCGCGGTCGGCGAAGGGCATCCTGCGCGGCCTCCACTTCCAGACCAGCCCGGGGCAAGCGAAGCTCGTCCGCTGCGTCCGCGGGGCTATCTGGGACGTCGCGGTGGACCTGCGCCGCGACTCGCCGACCTACAGGCGGTGGGAGGGGGTCGAGCTTTCCGATGAGAACCACAGGCAGCTGTTCGTCCCCGTCGGCTTTGCGCACGGTTTCTGCGTCCTGAGCGACGTCGCGGACGTCTCGTACAAGCTCACCAGCCTCTACGACCCGGACACCGAGGCCGGGATCAGGTGGGACGACCCCGACGTGGGAGTCGACTGGCCCATATCCGACCCGCAGTTGTCGGAGCGCGACAAGGTTGCGCCGGCGCTGACCGAGATCGAACGGGACCTGCCCTGGTAACAGTCAGCCGGCGAAGGAGGCTCGCGCCGAGCCCTCCTCCTGGTGGACCTCCATCGAGTCCACGCCCTCGTCGTCGAAGAGGAAGACCATCCAGCCCTCGGCCTCGAAGGGAAGGCCGCTGCCGGCTCCTCGCGCGCTGAAGCGGGTGCTGACGAGCATGGCCGACTCCGAGTGCTCGATGCTCAGCACCTCGATCCTCTGCCCGGAGAAGACCTGTGGCTGCATCATCGCCTCCATCTCGGCCCGTCCGGTAATCGTCTCGTTCGTCTCCGGGGCATCGCTTCGCCGGTACATGCGGATCTCCGTGCCGACTTCGCGCGACACAGTCTCGAAGTCGCCCGCGTTGTAGAGCGCGATGCTTCGCTCGAGCCACGTTTCGCGATCCGCTCGCTCCATTGACGGCGACGATAACGCGCATGGGGCAAATGACCCCTCCGTAGACTCAGTCGGTTCGACATGGCCCCGAAATCGACCGCCAACTCCACTGCTCTTGAACCCTTCTCGGCGCCTGTCAGACGCTGGTTCGAGGCCTCGTTCGAGGCGCCGACGCCCGCCCAGGACAAGGGCTGGCCCGCAATCGCTTCGGGGGACAACACGCTCATCTGCGCCCCCACGGGCTCGGGTAAGACGCTGACCGCATTCCTGTGGGGAATCGACGCGCTCTCGCGCCGCGCCGCGCCGGACCCCGACGCCGCGACGGAAGATCCCGAAGCGCTCGGCCAGGGCATCCGGCTCGTCTACGTCTCGCCGCTGAAGGCGCTCTCCTACGACGTCGATCGCAACCTGCGGGCCCCGCTCAAGGGGATCGGGGCACCGATCAAGGTCGGCCTTCGCACCGGCGACACGCCCCAGAAGGACCGCCAGGCGATGCTTCGAAAGCCGCCGGACATCCTGATCACGACGCCCGAATCGCTCTACCTCATGCTCACCTCGCGGGCGCAGGAGATCCTGACCAACGTCGACGCGGTGATCGTGGACGAGATCCACGCCGTCGCCCAGACCAAGCGCGGTGCGCACCTGGCGCTGACCCTGGAGCGGCTCGACCACCTCGTCCGGACCCACGAGGACGGCCGCGGGCCCGACGCCACGGTGCAGCGCATCGGCTTGTCCGCGACCCAGCGGCCCTTGGAGAGGGTCGCGAACTTCCTGGTCGGGCCGAAGCGGAAGTGCACCGTCGTCAACGCCGGCATCCGCAAGAAGCTCGACCTGGAGATCGTCGTTCCCGTCGAGGACATGTCTGACCCGAACGCGGGGTCAGACGCCTCTATCGGCAAGGCGTCTGACCCGCCGAACGAGGGTCTGACCCCACAGTCGCCGCTGGTAATGCTGCGTTCGACGCCTTCGACGCGGCGCCCACGCAGAACTCGATCTGGCCCGCGATGTACCCGAAGCTGCTCGAACTCGTGCAGGCGCACACCTCGACGATCCTCTTCGTCAACAACCGACGCGGAGCGGAGCGCCTGGCCAAGCGGCTCAACGAGCTTGCAAACCAGCAGCTTGAGCAGGAGCTGCCGGCAACCGAACAGGCCGGCCACTCCGACTACGCGGCCCCCGAGGGCGCGGTCGAGATCGCGCGAGCGCACCACGGCTCGCTCGCGCACGAGGAACGCCTGGTGATCGAGGAGATGCTGAAGGGCGGCCAGCTCCCTTGCCTGGTCGCGACCTCTTCACTCGAGCTCGGCATCGACATGGGCGCCGTCGACCTGGTCATCCAGGTCGAGTCGCCGAAGTCGGTCACTCGCGGCCTCCAGCGCGTCGGCCGGGCCGGTCACAATCTGGGCGAGGTCTCGAAGGGCAGGATCTTCCCGAAGTTCCGGGCAGACCTCCTTGAATGCGCGGTCGTCGCCCGCCGCATGCGCGAGGGCCTGATCGAAGAGACGATCATCCCCCGCAACCCGCTGGACGTCCTGGCGCAGCACATCGTCTCGATGGTCGCCGACGACGAGTGGACGGTGGACGAGGTCTTCGACGTCGTCACGGCTACGGAGCCGTTCTCCGACCTGGGGCGCGAGCAGCTCGAAAACGTCCTGGACATGCTCGACGGGCGCTACCCGTCCGAGCGCTTCGCCGAGCTTCGCCCGCGCATCGTGTGGGAGCGCTCCGCTGGAACCGTCCGTGGTCGCAAGGGCGCGCGCCAGCTGGCGGTCACTAATGCGGGCACCATCCCGGACCGCGGCCTATACGGCGTGCACCTGCCGGACGGACGCCGGGTCGGGGAGCTCGACGAGGAGATGGTCTACGAGGCTCGGGCGGGCCAGACGTTCCTGCTCGGCGCGACGACCTGGCGGATCGAGGACATCACCCGGGATCGCGTGATCGTGACCCCGGCGCCGGGCGTGCCGGGAGCGGTCCCGTTCTGGCGCGGCGACGGCATCGGCCGGCCCGCCGAGCTCGGTCGGGCGATCGGCGAATTCGCGCGCGAGGCCGTTACCTCCGACGCGAAGACCCTGGCGAAGGACTACGACCTGGACAAGCTCGCGGCCGAGAACCTCCTGGCCTATCTGAAGGAGCAGCAGGCCGCCACTCGCGTCATCCCCTCGGACGAGTCCATCGTCGTCGAGAAGTTTCGCGACGAGATCGGGGACTGGCGGCTGTGCGTGCTGTCCCCCTTCGGCGGGCGCGTACATGCGGCCTGGGGGCTGGCCCTCTCGGCCAAGATCCGCAACGAGCTCGACCTGGAGGCCGACGCGATCTGGTCCGACGACGGGATCGTCGTCCACCTGCCCGATGCCGACGAGGCGCCGGACGGGGACCTGGTCCTGCTCGAGCCGGACGAGGTGGAGGATCTGGTCGTCTCCGAGCTCGGCGGCTCGGCTCTCTTCGGGGCCCGCTTCCGCGAGAACGCCGCGCGCTCTCTGCTCCTTCCGCGCGCATACCCGGGCAAGCGCACCCCGCTCTGGCAGCAGCGCCTGAAGTCACAGAACCTGCTGGAGGTCGCAAAGGACTTCCCGCGCTTCCCGGTGATCCTCGAGACGTACCGCGAGTGCCTGCGCGACGTGCTCGACCTGCCGGGCCTGGAATCGCTGCTCTCTGATCTCGGCTCCCGCCGTATCTCGCTGGTCGAGGTCGAGACCGCGTCGGCGTCGCCGTTCGCCTCGTCGCTCCTCTTCGACTACGTCGCGACGTACATGTACGAGGGCGACACGCCGAACGCCGAGAGGCGCGCCGCGGCCCTGGCCCTCGACCGCGACCTCCTGCGCGAGCTGCTCGGCCAGGAGGAGCTACGCGAGCTGATCAACCCCGAGGCGCTCGAGTCGGTCGAAGCGTCGCTCCAGCATCTGAACGATGAGATCAAGGCACGCGACCGCGACGCGCTCCAGCAGATCCTTCGCCGGCTGGGCGATCTGACCGAGGACGAGTGCCAGGAGCGAGTGGGCGAGGCGCTCTCGGCAGCTTCGATGCTGGGCAAGCTGGAGGGCGAGCGCCGCGCGGCGAGGGTCCGCGTCAACGGCGAGGAGCGCTGGATCGCGGCCGAGGACGCGGGCCTGTATCGCGATGCTCTCGGCGTGCCTCCGCCTCCGGGCCTGCCCGAGTCGTTCGGCGAGGAGGTGCCCGACGCGATGTCGAGTCTGGTTCGCCGCTGGGCACGGACCCACGGCCCGTTCCCGACGCGCCGGCTTGCGGACCGCTACGGCATCGACCCGATGCCCGCGCTCCGAGAGCTCGAGCGCGAGGGCGTCCTGGTTCGCGGCGAGCTGCTTCCAGGCGGGACCGAGCGCGAGTGGTGCGACTCCGAGGTCCTTCGCCGCGTTCGACGTGCCTCGCTCGCGCAACTACGCCAGGAGGCAGAGGCCGTTGATCCCGCGGAGCTAGCCCGCTTCCTGCCAAATTGGCAGAACGTCGATGCCCACCGCCCGGCCGGGGCCGGGCCTGATCGCCTGCGCGAGGCGCTCGTCCCGATGCAGGGGGTGGCGCTGACGCCCGAGGTATGGGAGCGCGACGTCCTGCCGCGCCGTCTCGGCGCCTACAACCCCGCTTGGCTCGACCAGCTCACCACGAGCGGCGAGATCGTGTGGATCGGAGCCGGGTCCGTGTCCCGCTCGGGGCGGGTCGCCCTCTATTTCCGCGACGACGTCCGGGTCGCCGGGCCTCCTCCCTCGAACGCGAAGCTCGAGGTGCCGCAGGGCGAGATCCACGAACTGATCCGGGAGCGCCTCACCGAGTCGCCGGCATTCTGGATCGACCTCGTCGCCGAGCTGGAGGCGAGCCCGGAGGAGCTCCAGGAGGCTCTCTGGGACCTCGCGTGGGCGGGTGAGGTGACCAACGATGCCTTCGCGCCGCTTCGCGCGCGCCGCCTGTCGGCGGTCAAGTCCGCGGCCCGGAGGGGACGGCGCTTCTCCTCACGTCGCACGGGAGCAACCGGAACCGTGCAGGGCCGCTGGTCGCTGACGGCGTCGCTCTTCCGCGGTCAGCCCGAGCAGGGCCCCAGGATGCGCGCCCAGGCCGAGCTTCTCCTGGAGCGCTACGGCATCGTGACCCGCGAGACCGTGCTGGCAGAGGGCATCCCAGGTGGCCTCTCGACCCTCTACGGCGAGCTGTCGAACCTCGAGATGCTGGGCACGGCCCGGCGCGGCTACTTCGTCGAGGGCCAGGGCGGGGCCCAGTTCGCCTTGGCGGGCGCGGTCGAGCGCCTGAGGAGCCTGCCGCAGGTCGACGACGAGTACCTCGTCCTGGCCGCGACCGACCCGGCGAACCCGTACGGAGCCTCGCTTGGGTGGCCCAAGCGTCCAGAGGGCAGGCGCCCGGCGCGGACCGCCGGCGCCTACCTCTTGACCCGGAACGGAAGCCCGCTGCTTTATGTCGAGCGGGGCGGCAGGGGCATCCTGCGCCTCCAGGAGATCGAAGGCCAGGAGCTGGTCGATGCCGTCGCACAGCTCGTCGAGGCCGCGCGGGGGTCGGTGATCCCCAAGCTGGCGATCGAACGCCTGGACGGCGAGCCGGTGATCGGCTCCGGCTACGAGGAGGTCCTGCTCGAGGCGGGGTTCAACCGCCAGCCGCGGCGGCTCGTGGCCTCGGCATAGCGGGATGCCCGAAGGCGACACCATCCATCGCGCGGCGCGGCGCATGGATGCCGCGCTTCGCGGACGCGAGATGGTTCTGGCGGATGCGCCCAATCCGCGCTCGCCGATCCATGGCCGGGCCAAGAAGCTCGAAGGCTCGGTGCTGGAGAAGGTCGAGGCAAGGGGGAAGCACCTGCTCGCCCATTTCTCATCGGGCGACGTCGTCCACTCGCACCTGGGCATGAACGGACGGTGGTGGATCACCGCGGACGGGCAGATGCCCTACGGAAAGCCCTGGCTCGTCCTTTCGTCAGGGCGCGGCATCGCCTCTCAGACCGGGGGCAAGCTTCTGCGCCTGATCTCCGAGTCGCGCCTGCGCAACGATCCTGGGCTCGCGCAGCTTGGCCCGGACCCGCTGGGCGGCTCCTTCGAAACAGCGGCGGCTGCGAAGCGGCTTCGCAGCATGGGCGCGGGCCGCGAGATCGGCGACGCACTGCTCGATCAGCGCATCATCGCGGGGATCGGCAACGCGATCCGCAACGAGGCTCTCTTCCGCGCCGGGATCTCCCCGCTCCGCCTGGTCTCAGAGCTCGACGCTGAGCAGCTCGAGCGCGTTGTGAGCGAGAACGAGCGCGTCATGCAGATCTCGATGGCCAAGGGCAGGCGGCCGCGCTCCATCTACCGGGCAAACCGGCGGGGTTGCCCGGCGTGTGGGGGCCGGGTCGCGGTGCAGGGCCAGGGCGACGCCAACCGCATGGCGTACTGGTGCCCCGCCTGCCAGGGCTGACGTGCGCGATACTTGCCCGCCCATGGCAAGAAGGAGGAACGGTTGAACGTCGTGAGCTCGGAGACGGTGGACCTGCTCGGGCGCGTCCCGCTCTTCGCGGACATGTCCGCCGATGAGCTGGACCGGATCGTCTCCGTCGCTATTCCCCGCGCCTACCCGAAGGGCGTGCGCGTCTTTCACGAAGGCGACGACTCAGACGCCTGCTACGTCGTCCGCTCGGGCGACCTGCGGGTGACCCGCGAGCATTCCGACGGCCGGGCGATCGCGCTCGCGACGCTCGGAGCCGGAGACTTCTTCGGCGAGCTGGCGATGCTCGACGGCGGGACGCGCTCGGCAAGCGTCGAGACGCTCTCGGACGCCGAGCTTTTGGCCCTACCCGCGATGGACATGCGCAGGGTGATCTCGCAGCACGGTGACATCGCGGCGAAGCTGATAGTCGCCCTGACGCGGCGTCTCCGCGAGACGAACGAGCGGGTTGCGCGCCAGTCGTTTCAGACGGTGCCCAGCCGGGTCGCCGGGGTGCTGAACCAGCTGGTCGCCGAGGAGTCGATCCCCGAGGATCGCGATGGAATCACCGTTCGCATGACGCAGGCTGATCTCGCGCAGCTGGCCGGCACCTCGCGCGAAAGCGTCTCGCGCTTCCTCGCGACTCTGGAGCGCGCCGGGGTCGTGGCGGTCGGGCGCGGCAGGGTCACGATCATCGAGCCGCGGCGCCTCCGCGCGTACATCTTCTAGGTCTTCAGCAGAAGGGCCGGCCGGGCTGCTGCGGGTCCCTGCCCTGGATGCCTGAGCATTTCATGAGGCGATCGACCAGCTCCGCAAGCCTCTCCGCGTCGTCGCGCGCGTCGTTCGACGGGTCGTCGTACAACCTGTTCTCGAGCTGGCCGGGGTCCTTCTTCAGGTCGTAGAGCTCCCGCTCGGGGGTCCGGCAGGTGTCCTTGACCTTCCCGTACCACTCGACGTAGGACTCCTTGCCGCGGTAGACGCCCTCGTAGCCGATGCACTGGTGCTTGAGGTGCATGGCGATCGGCCGGGGGTCGGGCCAGTCTGCGTCGTTGCCTCTCAGGAGTGGGACGATCGAGCGACCGTCCATGACGCGGCAGTCTCCACCCGCGGTGCATGGCTCCGCGCCGGCGAGGTCGAGGATCGTGGGCGCGAGATCGATGTTCGCGATCGGCTCCTTGATCGGCTCGACGTCGTTCCCGTTCATGAACTTGGGCGGCACGTGGACGATCATGGGGACCCGGACGGCCTCGACGTAGGGCAGGTACTTGCCCTCGTCGATCCTGTGCTCGCCGAAGTAGAACCCGTTGTCGGAGACGTAGACGATCACGGTGTCGTCCTCGATCCCCAGCTTCCGCAGCGTCTGATCGATCTTGCGGACCCCAGAGTCGACCTCCTCCATCGCCGCGATCGTGCAGCGGATCCTGTCCTCGGCGACCTGCTCGTAATTGTCGGCCAGAGGATCGCGGCGGCGAACCCTCTTCGGCTTGTCGGAGACGTCGCGCTCGTTGTAGCTGTCGCTCAGCTGGACGCGCAGGTTGCGGACGTCCTGCCAGTCGTCGGGAAGCGGGATCGGCGCGTCCTTGCCGCAGTGAGGGTCCTTCGAGTTGCGCGCGTGAGGCGCGAAGTAGGAAGTCCAGAGGAAGAACGGCCCGCCCGCCGCCTCGCGGATGAAGTCGCGGCTCTCCTTCGTCACGACCCTTGTCGAGTAGTCGTCCCGATCCTTGCCATACGTCTCTACGACGCCCTGGTTCGAAGCGGCGTACTTGAAGTATCCGGTCGGCTGCATCGTCTCGAACCACGAGTCCCAGCCTCCGGCCGGCAACGGCGCGGGCCCGTAGCCATTCAAGTACTTGCCGGCGAATCCGGTTTCGTATCCGGCGTTCTGGAGCCACGCGGGAAGGGTGTTGTCCGGCTCTTCGAAGAAGCGCCAGTCGTTCTGGCGGACGCCGTGGTTGTGCGGGTACTGGCCCGTGAGGAAGCCGGCGCGTGCGGGGCAGCACAGGGGCGGAGACGCATAGCCCCGAACCTCGGTGCCGGCCCCACCCTTCGCGAGGTCGAATGTGTTGGGCATCGTCTTCGGGGTGAACGTCTTCAGGCCCTGGTCGTCGACCATCACGACGATCACGTTTGGATCGCCCGAGCCGCGCGCAGCTTTGTCCTCGACCGCGCCGGTCGAGCTCGAATCCAGCCCGATGAAGAGAGCCGTTGCGGCGATCGCCCCTGCCACCAGGACGCGCACGTAATGCACAGAAGACAAGCAGCGAGTGTAAAAGAAGACCATGGGCATCGATCCCGGACGCGCCGCGCTCATGCGCGAGGCAATGGTCACCCGTCAGCTGCGCGACGGAGGCATCGCGGACGAGCGGGTGCTGCGCGCAATGGGCTCGGTTCCGCGCGAGGAGTTCGTGCCGGCCTTCCTGCGTAACCAGGCGTACTCGGACGGCGCGCTCCCGATCGGCCACGGCCAGACGATCTCCCAGCCGTGGGTCGTGGCGGCGATCTGCGAGGCCCTCGAGCTTCGCGGGGGCGAGCGAGTACTCGACGTGGGGGGCGGCGCGGGCTATTCGACGGCGGTGATCGCCGAGCTGGTCCGTCCCGGGGGCTCCGTGCGCTCATACGAGCTGATCGACGACCTCGCCCACCGCGCGAGGGAGACGCTCGCGCGGCTGGGCTATGCGGAAGCGGAAGTTTTTGCGGGCGACGGAGCGGCCGCGAGCGCCGAGACGTGGGATGCGATCGCGGTTCACGCCGCCGCGCCTGAGCTGCCGGCTGCCCTGGTCGATTCCCTGCGCCCCGGTGGGCGCCTGGTGCTGCCGATAGCGCGCGGGCGGTCCGACGTCCTCACCGCATTCAGGCGGACCGACGACGGTTCCTCCGGCGATGTGACGCTCGACAGGACGTACGTTGCCGACTGCCGCTTCGTCCCGCTCCTCGGAGAATCCGGTTTCCCCTCGCGCGACAGATAGGCTCCCGGGCGGTGACTGCCCTCCTCGCCCTCAACTTCTTCTCCACCGCCTTCATCGACCAGCTCAAGCGCGGCCGCAAGACGGCCACGATCAGGCTCGGAGACAAGGCCCACAAGTACCAGGCCGGACAGGTCGTGTGGATCACCGTCGGCTATCAGCACTCGCCGCGGGAGAAGATCTTCGCCGCCGTGATCGACGACGTGGAGGTCAAGCGGATCAAGGATCTCTCGCCGCGGGACATCGAGCACGACAACCCGGAGTTCCGCTCGGTGGACCAGACGATCGCCTTCCTCGAGCAGATCTACCGCCGCGCGGTGACCCTGGAAGACACCTGCACGATCGTGCGCTTCTCGCAGGTCATCGAGCCCGCCGCCCCGCAGATGGGGAACGGCGGCACCCCACACCGCAACTAGGCGACCCCGCGATGCCCGGCTATCGCTTCTGCACCACGTGGGTGCTGGAAGCCGAGCGCGAGCGCGTGTGGGATGCGATCTACGACTCGGATTCCTGGCCCGAGTGGTGGCGGGGCATCGAGGCGACGGAGCGGCTCTCCGACGGGGACGAGAACGGGCTCGGGCAGCGCGGCGTGTACCACTGGCGCGCGCGCCTGCCCTACACGGTTCGCTTCGAGATCGTCTCGACTGTCGTCGAGCGCCCGCACCTGCTGGGCGGGGAGGCGTCGGGCGAGCTGGAGGGCACCGGCCTGTGGCGCTTCTACGAGGAGGGGGGTACGACCGCGGTGATCTACGACTGGGACGTCCGCACCACCAAGCCGTGGATGAACGCGTTGTCCGCCGTGGCGAAGCCGGTCTTCCGCTCGAACCACGACTGGGTCATGCGAAACGGCGGCGAGGGATTGGCGCGGCGGCTCGGCGCGCGGCTGCTGCTGAATGGGTAGGGCTCGTCTGCCGCGGCGAGTTCAGCGGCGGCGGTAAAGAGGTAGGGCTCATATGCCGCGGTTCTTCAACAACGGCATCACTAAAGGGGGAACAGTTGGAGCCGCGCGGCTCTTCCGGAGGTCGGTTTTCAATCGACAGTGGGGTTGAGCTGGATATAGCGGCTCAACTCCACCCTCGATTTGAAATCGCATTGAGCGGAGGGTTGTACGTCCATAAGACGTCGAAGTCTCCCTGCAACCGCGAAACCGCTTTCCCGGCGCCTGCGAGCGACGCGGCGGTCCAACCCGATCCCCTTTAGTGATGTCGTTGTTGAAGCGCCGCGACGCTTCGAACCCCAGGGGCGGCCTTCGCGGATGAGCCTAGGCGTCTGGTGCCGGCTCAGCGCCCGCGCCGTCCGCGTCCGCACCGTCCGCGCCGGCGCCGTTCGAGCTCGACGCGCTCCGGCTCGGCCCGAGGTCGCGCGACTCGATGATGCCGTCGATCAGGCCGTATTCGACCGCCTGGTCGGCGGTGAAGAAGCGGTCGCGCTCCATGTCCTCGTTGACCTGCTCGACGCTCTTTTGTGTGTGGCGGGAGTAGATCTCGTTGACCTTGGCGCGGACGTTCAGCGACTCGCGGGCGTGGATCTCGATGTCTGAGGCCTGGCCCTGGAACCCGCCCGAGGGCTGGTGGATCAGGATGCGCGAGTTCTTGAGCGCCATGCGCTTTCCCTGCGCGCCTCCGGTCAGGAGCAGCGAGCCCATCGACATCGCGACTCCGTAACAGACCGTCGCGACGTCGGGCTTGATGAAGCGCATCGCGTCGTAGATCGCAAGGCCCGCGTAGACCGATCCGCCGGGCGAGTTGATGTAGAGCGAGATGTCCTTGTCCGGATCCTCGGACTCCAGGTGGATCAGCTGCGCGACGACCAGGTTCGCGATCTCGTCGTCGACCGGTTGGCCCAGGAAGATGATTCGCTCCCCGAGGAGGCGGGAGTAGATGTCGTACGAGCGCTCACCGCGAGCGGTCTGCTCCACGACCATTGGGACCATCGGCATGGCGTCAGCCTAGTGGATTCCCGATCTAAGCGAAGTCCACTTAGATCCTTGCCCGTTCACGGCCTATTCACTACACTTGCGCTGGATCCTGGCACTCTCCCTCACCGAGTGCCAAAACTTGAACCTAGACCCCACCACGGAGGTACAGACAAGATGAAGCTCAAGCCTCTCGGCGATCGTTTGATCGTCCAGGCAATTGACGAAGAGGAGACGACGGCCTCCGGCCTCGTGCTCCCCGACACCGCGAAGGAGAAGCCGCAGCGCGGCAAGGTCGTCGCGGTCGGTGAAGGCAGCTGGGACGAGGACGGCGAGAAGCGCATTCCGCTTGACGTCGCCGAGGGCGACGAGGTCCTCTACTCCAAGTACGGCGGCACCGAGCTGAAGGTCGACGGCGAGGACGTTCTCGTCCTTCGCGAGTCGGACGTCCTCGCAAAGGTCGTCTAACGCCGGTACCCCGGTACCGCCTCGTACGACTGAACGAATGAACTACTTCGAACGATCAAGAAGGAGTATCTAATGGCTCACAAAGAGCTGAAGTACGACGCGGAAGCGCGTCAGGCATTGCAGGAAGGGGTCGACGCGGTCGCTAACGCGGTCAAGGTCACCCTCGGCCCGAAGGGTCGCTACGTCGTGCTGGACAAGAAGTTCGGCGCGCCGACCATCACCAACGACGGCGTCACCATCGCTCGCGAGATCGAGATCGAGGACGTCTTCGCAAACCAGGGCGCGCAGCTCGTCCGCGAGGTCGCCACGGCGACCAACGACGTTGCCGGTGACGGCACGACGACCGCGACGCTGCTCGCTCAGACGATCGTTCGCTCGGGCCTCAAGAACGTGGCCGCCGGCGCGAACCCGCTGGCGCTGCGCCGCGGCATCGAGAAGGCCGTCGACCAGGTGGTCGAGCACCTCCGCACCAAGCAGTCGAAGGAGATCTCCGGCAAGGAGCAGATCGCTCGCGTCGCCGAGATCTCGGCTGCCGACGAGGAGATCGGCAACATCATCGCCGACGCGATCGAGAAGGTCGGCAAGGACGGCGTCGTGAACGTCGAAGAGGGCCAGACCTTCGGGATGGAGCTCGAGTTCACCGAGGGGATGCAGTTCGACAAGGGCTACATCTCGCCGTACATGGTCACCGACCAGGAGCGGATGGAAGCGGTTCTCGACGATCCGTACATCCTCATCGCCAACCAGAAGATCGGCTCCGTCCGGGACCTGCTCCCGGTTCTCGAGCAGGTCATGCAGGCGGGCAAGCCGATCGTGATCATCGCCGAGGACGTCGAGGGCGAGGCCCTCGCGACTCTGGTGGTCAACAAGCTCCGCGGCACCTTCACGGGCGTTGCGGTCAAGGCCCCCGGCTTCGGCGACCGCCGCAAGCGCATGATGGAGGACATCGCGATCCTGACGGGTGGCGAGGTCATCACCGAGGAGATGGGCCTGAAGCTCGAGAACACGCAGATCTCGCAGCTCGGCCACGCCCGTCGCGTCGTCGTGTCCAAGGACACCTCGACGGTCATCGACGGCGCGGGTGACAAGAAGGACATCGAAGGCCGGATCAACCAGATCCGCGCCGAGATCGAGAACACCGACTCCGACTTCGACCGGGAGAAGCTCCAAGAGCGCCTGGCGAAGCTCGCCGGCGGTGTCGCTGTGGTCAAGGTCGGCGCTGCCACCGAGACCGAGATGAAGGAGAAGAAGCACCGCGTGGAGGACGCTCTCCAGGCAACCCGCGCAGCCCTCGAGGAGGGTGTCGTGCCGGGCGGCGGTGTCGCGCTCCTGAACGCTCAGGAAGCGGTCGATCCCAAGGGTCTGGAGGCCGACGAGGCCACCGGCATGGAGATCATCCGCAAGGCGCTCGAGGCGCCGGTCCGTCAGATCTCGGAGAACTCCGGGCTCGAGGGATCGGTCGTGGTCGAGAAGGTCCGCGGCCTCAAGACCGGCGAAGGCCTGAACGCCGGAACGGGCGAGTACGGCGACCTGGTCAAGGCCGGCGTCATCGACCCGACCATGGTGACCCGCTCCGCGCTCCAGAACGCGGCGTCGATCGCCAAGAACATCCTCACCACGGAGTGCATCGTGGCTGAGATGCCCGAGGAGGCCGGCGCTGCAATGGGCGGCGGCATGCCTGACATGGGCGGCATGATGTAGCCAGCGCTTTCGCGCTGAAAAGGTTGGTGCGGGGTCAGGATCAATCCTGACCCCGCTCAGTCTTTCCAAGGCCCGGCGCTCGCGCCGGGCCTTTTCTTTGCCGTAAGCGCCGTCAGCCGGCCAGGACGTCGGCCATGCGACTGGGCTCCACGCCCAACTCGTTCGCGTCCGCCGTCCCCCGCTCGGTGACCATCGGCACTTCGAGGAGCTCGGCTTCCTCCCAGGTGGCGAAGGCGGCGTCGCCCGCTATCCGCCGCACGCCGTTCAGGCCGAGGCGCACAAGGTTGGCGGGGATGTGCACGGTCCGTCGGCGGCGGTCGATCGACCAGGCGATAACGCGGCTCATCTCCTCGTAGGTCAGGCGCTCGGGCCCCGCGAGCTCGTAGCGGCGATCGCCGTTCTCGCCCCGGTCCAGCTCGGCGACGACGCAGCGCCCGACGTCCTGCGCCCAGATGGGCTGATAGGCGGCATCGGCGTGTCCGATCAGCGGCATGGCGGGGAGCAGCGCCAGCCGCCGGGTCAGCGTGACCCATGGGTCCTCGCGGTCGTAGACGATCGAAGGGGCGAACACGGTGCTCGGAAGCTCGGAGCCGGTAACGGCCTCCTCGGCCAGAGCCTTGGCACGGAAGAACCGCGTGCGCTGAAACTCGCTCGCGCCGATGGCCGAGAAGAAGATGAACCGTTCGACGCCGGCCTGCTCGGCCGCGCGAAGGAGGCGGGAGGTGGCGAGCCCGTTCAACTCCTCCACCTTCGCGCCGGGTTGGTCGCGGATCGCCGCGGCGAGGTGAATCACGGTCTTGACCCCGCGCAGTGCCTGCCGCCGGGTGCGCGCGTCGCTCATCTCGCCGAGGTCGCCGAGCACGATTCGCACGTCCACGCGATGGCGGCCCAGACGGCGCGGGTCGCGCACGAGGGCGCGGATGTCGTCCCCGCGTTCGACCAGGAGCGGCAGGAGGGCCCTGCCCACGGTCCCTGTGGCTCCGGTGAGGAGAATCACGCGGAGGAGGTTACGTAGAATGCGCCGCTCCCCGGGGAGTCCGGGGAACAAGAGCAAACGAGCCAAGGAACTTCACCCAGTGGCATACGTCATCGCAGAGCCGTGCATAGGGCAGAAGGACAACTCCTGCGTAGAGGTGTGTCCGGTGGATTGCATCCACCCGACGCCTGACGAGCCCGACTACGAGGGCGTCGAACAGCTCTACATCGATCCGGACGAGTGCATCGACTGCGACGCGTGCGTAGAGGCATGCCCGGTCGACGCCTGCTTCGCCGAGGACCAGCTCCCCGAGGAGTGGGCGAAGTACACCGAGATCAACGCTCAGTATTTCTCGTCTTAGGCGAGTAGCCACCACCTCACCCGGGCACGGGGTCGTATGACTCCGAACCCGCTCCGCCTGTCACTGACCCTGTCCGGTGGCGCCTCGCTCGGCGCCTTCGAGGCCGGATCCGCGGCGGCGCTGATCGTCGGGTGGCGGCATCTCCGCCTGGAGGAGGACGTGGAGGCCTCGATCGACTCGATCGGCGGAGCTTCGGCCGGCGCAATCGTCGGGCTTTTCTCCGCGCATTGCGTCCTCTCGGGAGCCGACCCTGTCGCGCTGCTTCGCGACGCATGGGTCGACAAGGTCTCGCTGAGCCTCCTTCGCGGGAAGACCGCGGATGCACCCCTGTCCTTCAATGACCTGCGCGAAGACCTTCCGCAGCTTTTCGACGAACATCCGGCAGATCCGGACCGGGCCCAGGACCGCGCGCTCGCGCTCCAGATCTCTCTCACCGGCCTGCGTGGCCTCGCCTATCCGATCGCGGGCCACAACCGCTCGGAGCCGATCCGCGGCGTGACCTATGCCGACTGGGGCCGCTTCGAGCTCGAGCCGGGCGGCGCGACCGACCAGCTCCTCAAGCCTCAGGGGTCTTCTCCGCTCGACTTCGTCCTGGCCTCCGCTTCGAGCCCCGGCGGCTTTGCACCCGCGCTCGTAGACCGCTCGGAGGACTCGGAGGCTTACGAAAAGCGCGGCATCGAGGACTTCCCGGAGGATGGCCGCCTCTGGTACACGGACGGCGGGCTTGTCGCTTCTCAGCCGATCGGCAGGACCTTCGCGGCGGGCAGGCTCCTTCACGGGGCCGAGCCGGACGCCCAGCACTTGAGCATCCTGATCGACCCGCGGTCCGAGGTCTCGGCGGGGGACGAGCCCTGGAGCGACCCGGAGTCGAAGCTGAGCTGGCAGACGGGAACCTCGCGCGCTTTGGCGATCCTCTCCCAGCAGGACCTCTTCGAGGATCTCCGCAAGATCGAGAAGGACAACTCGCGGCTCGACTGGATCGACGAGCTGACCGAGGCACTCTCGCCCGCGTTGAAGAGGGGAGCCGACGAGAAGCTCCGCAGCTTCATCGGGTCCCTCCGCGACGAGCGGGCGGAGCTCCGCTCCGACGAGCCCGATCTGGACGGCGAGGAGGGGAGCCTGTCCGAGATGGACGCGAGCGAGCTCCTTCGCTGCGCCCTTCAGGAGACCGCCGGCCTCCAGGGCAAGCACAAGCTCTCGCTCGACGTGATCTCGCCGCTGATCCTGGCCGACGACGACGATCCCAAGAGCCTCCTCGCGGGCGAGTTCATGGGTGACTTCGGCGGCTTCCTCTCCGAGGATCTACGCGCGAGCGACTTCAGCCTCGGCTATCGGGCGGGCTCAGCCTGGCTCGAGCGCTGCCTTCCTGGATGCCACCTCCCCGACAAGGCAGCGGACGGGGCGCTCGCGGCAGTCCGCGAGGCGGCGCCGCCCGAGAAGGCGGGAAAGCACGGCGAGAAGGAGCCGGGGGACCTGTCGATCCGCGACAGGATGCAGATCGTGCGGCTCGCGGCGCACACCGCTCGCGTCGCGGGCTCGGGATGGCTGGACCTCCGATCCCGGATCCCGGATCCGATCGGGAAGCTCCTGCGGCGCCGCGAGTAACGGCCCCAAGCGACAGGCGTCAGCTCTGGATGACCTTGAGCTCAGTGCCCGACGTGGGCGTCACGCCGGCCATCGCCGGTGGCTCGGACTGGAGGACCGCGAGCTCCTGAGGCGTCGCAGCCACGATCCCGCGCGCCGTCTGGCGGATCGCGATCGAAGCGGGGTCGTTGGGCTCCGCCAGGACAAGCGGAGTGCCCGCGTCCGCGTGAGCGCGAAGGTCTTCCGAGAGCGGCACCTTGCCGAGCAGCGGCACGCCGAGCTCATCGGCCAGGAGCTGGCCGCCACCCTCGCCGAAGATCGAGAAGCGCTGGCCGTCGGGCGTGGTGAAGGCCGACATGTTCTCGACGACGCCTAGGACCTCGAGATCGACCTTCTCGGCCATCTCGGCGGCTCTCCGCGCAACCGACTGGGCGGCCGGCTGCGGGGTCGTGACGATCGTGATCTTGGCCTGCGGAAGGAGCTGGGCGAGCGTCATCGAGACGTCGCCGGTCCCCGGAGGCAGGTCGAGCAGCAGGAAGTCGAGCTGGCCCCAGTCCACGTCCTCGAGGAACTGCTGAATCGCCTTGTGAAGCATGGGGCCGCGCCACACGACGGCGGCGTTCTCCTCGACGAAGAAGCCGATCGACATCACCTTGACGCCGGCGGGCCCCTCGAGCGGGATGATCTTGCGCTGCTCGTTCACGTCCGGGCGGCCGTCGACCCCGAGCATGCGGGGGATCGAATAGCCGTAGACGTCGCAGTCGAGCGCGCCGACAGCCTGGCCTTCAGCCGCCAGCGCGGCGGCGAGGTTGGCGGTCATCGTCGACTTGCCGACTCCGCCCTTGCCCGAGGCGACGCAGACGACGTTCTTCACCTGTGCGAGCGCTCCCTGTGGAAGCTTGTTGCGGCCGAGGGACTGCTGGAGGTTCGCGCGCTCCTCGTCGGACAGGACGTCGAACTCGACCGCGACGGCGGTCACGCCCTCGATCTCACCGACGTTCTGGGTGACCGCGTCGACGAAGTGTGAGCGGATCGGGCAGCCCGGGGTGGTCAGCGAGACGATCACGCCGACCCGTCCGTCGTCGGCGATGTCGATGGCGCGCACCATCCCCAGCTCCACGATGTTCTTGCGGAGCTCGGGGTCGATGACGGCACGAAGCTTGTCGGTGACCTGCTCTGGCGTGGGAATGCTCATCCCGACAATCTTGACAGGCGCCCCCAATCGTTACGGTGGCTTCATGAAGCGCGTCAACCTCGCCCAAGCCGAGTTCACCTATCCCGACGACGACCCGGACGGGTTCATAGGCGGCATGGTCCGGCCGGGCCCTGACTTCGGGGCCAAGGCCACCGGAGTCAGCTCGTACGAACTTCCGCCGGGACAGGCCCTCTGCCCATACCACTACGAGTGGGGGGAAGAGGAGTGGCTCCTGGTCACAGCGGGACACCCGACGCTTCGCGACCCCGACGGCGAGCACGAGCTCGCGCCGATGGACCTCGTGTTCTTCCCGCTCGGTCCCGAAGGCGCGCACAAGGTGCAAAACGACACCGCCGAGCCGGTCCGCTTTCTCATGTTCTCGAACCTGGTCCACCCGGCGGCGACGGTCTACGTGGACTCGGACAAGATCGGCATCTGGACCGATCAGGGGCGCACCGACAGCCTGATGGTGAAGCGCTCGTCCGGGGTGGACTACTACGAGGGCGAGCTCTAGCCGACCCCGGAGGCAAAAAGAGAAGCGGGCCCGGTGAGGGGCCCGCTTCTCGGGGAGGAGAGGTACTACTTCCCCTCGCGGTGTGTGTTGCTGCGAGGAGACTTCTCCGGGACGCCCCTCTCCGGACGTCTCGGGCTAAGGCGCTCGGGTTACGAGCGGACGGTCTCCAGGCGGGTGGAGACAACGGTCTGTGCGTCCTTGACCGCCTTCTCCGCGCGGACGCGGTTCTCCTTGACGGCCTTCTCGACCTTGGTGCGGTTCTGCTTCACCGTGCGCTCGGCCTTGGTGCGGTTCTGCTTGACCGTGCGCTCGAGCGAGTTGCGACGCTGCTTGAGGTCGCGCTCGACCCGGTTGCGGGTGCCGCGGGCGCGGGTCGTGGCCTTGCGACGGGCCTGGCCGCCACGGCGCTCGAGCTTGTTGATCTCGCGCGTGACCTGGGTGCGGAGACGCTTGATCTCACGCTCGCGGCTCGTGGTGTCCGTGAGGGGCTTGACCGTCTCGGCGACAGTCAGGGCGGCGCCGACGGGGACGTCGACGGCACGCTCGGCCGTCTGGCGGACGTAGGCGACAGCGGACTCTGCGGCGCTCTGCTGGTTGGCGGCGCGGGTCTCCGCGGCCTTCTTGGCGGCGGCGCTGCGCTGGGCCTTCGTGGTGGTCGTCTTGGTGGTGCTGGACTTGGCAGTTGCCATTTGTGACTTCACTCCCTTGTGGGTGATTTCGTATATCGAGATAAGTTGCTTACGAATAAGCATGTTAGCAAACGATGCGAACAGGTGTTCTTACCCGGCATGGTGCCAGGGGTTACTCCCGCGCGAGTGAAAAGGCCGTGATCGCCTAGGCGGCAGCGGGCGTGAGAACGCGCTTGATCCACGCGTCGGCGTCGTCGAGCTCGGCCAGAGAAGGCAGGGCGCCCGGGTCCTCCCAGACGCGGTCGAGGCCTTCGATTCCGGCCTCGGCGGCCACCGCGTCGCACCAGCGCTTGCCCAGCTCGTACTGGCGAAGCTTCGCGCCCATTCCCAGGATCCGCGCGAGCAGGTCCGCGAGGCCCGTGCGCTGCGCCCGGCGTGCGTCCATACGCTCGCGCATGGTCGCGAGTTCCGGAGCGTCGGCCGAGGCCTCGTCCATCACGTGCTCGGCGTAGCCCTCGATCACGGCCATGACCGCCGCCATCCGGTCCATCACCTCGCCCTGCTCATCGCCCGCGAAGATACGCGTCAGCTCGCCGTCGAGGATCCGGCGCAGGCCAGCCCTGGGGTCCGGAGCGACGAGATCCTTTGCGCGGGCGACGATCGCGCTCAAGTCGAGCCCGCCGGACGCCGAGTCGAGCAACTCCGAGACGAGGCCCGCGAGGTGCTCGCGGAGCCACGGCACCGACCCGAACTGGATCGAATGCGTCTGCTCGTGGATCAGGACCCACAGGAGGAACGGCTCCGGGGCGACGTCGAGCTTGCCCGCCGCGTCTTCCAGGTTGGCGCCGACCAGGAGCATCCGCGGCTCGCCCGCGTCGGCGCGCAGTGACACCTGGTACTGGCCGAGGACGCGCTTCGCGCCGTAGCCCATCACGGCGCCCGCCTCGGCGCCGGCAGCTGCACCCAGGGCCTTGCGGGCGATCGGGCCCAGCGGCCCGGGCAGGCTGAACTCGGACGAGAGCCGCTCCTCGGCGGGCGTGAGGAGCTTCATGAGCTCGGCGAGGTTTGACCCGATCCACTCGTCGCGGGAGACGACCTCGACCTCTGGCACCGCGGCCGCGGGCTCCAGCGTGGTGTAGGCGAGCGCCTTGTCGAGCGCCAGCGCCGACGTCGCCGCGACCGAGGCCTCGTCGAGCCGGGATTCCGGGTTCCCCGCGAGACGGCGGCCCAGGCGGAGCGCGAGCCCCCAGTCGACCAGCGCCGCGTCGCGCGAGTCAGGCATCGGGCGAGCGCTTCTGAGCGGCGCGCACGCTCTCGAGAAGCTCCGGGTTCCGCGCCGCGAGCACGGCGTATCGCGCGTCGAGCCCGAGGTCCGCACCCTCCATCCCGAATCCTGCGAAGTCGACCGCCCCGCCGGCCTCAGTGACCATGAGCTGCGCGGCCGCCGCGTCGACCGAGCGGCACGGGCGGGCGCTCAGCATGCCGTCCAGGCGTCCCGCGGCGACGTACGCGAGCGTGATGGCGATCGAGCCGATGACCCGCACCCTGTACGCGGTGCCGGCCAGCTCCTGCACGACCGGAGCGATCCGCGCCGGCTCGGCCGACTCGAGCCCAACGACCTCCAGGCCGTAGCCCGGCCCGTCGAGCTCGAGCTTCGTCTTCCCGAGCCAGGCTCCCTGGCCCCGCCTTGCCGTGAATTCCTCGTTCGCGCCGAACTCGTGGACGAATCCGAGCTGGACGTCCGCCATGGACGGCCCAGAGGCGATCGCGACGCTCAGGGAATGGGACGGGATCGTCCTGCGCACGTTCATGGACCCGTCGATCGGGTCCACAACGACACGCCACTCCGACTCAGGGTCGCCGAACGCGACCTCGCCGCGCTCTTCGGACACAGCCACGAAGTCCGCGCCCGAGTCGAGGTGGAGCTTCTCGAGCTCCGCGAACACGGCGTCCTCACAGCGCCGGTCGAGGACCAGAGCGTGGTCGCCCCCTTCGCCGACGCCTTCGTACTCGGTGCGCCCGGCGATCGTGGGCTCCGCATAGAACAGGGCGCGATGGGCCTCGACGGCTCGCCGCATCGCACCGAACCAGTCGAGATCGAGCATCGGTTGAACTTAGTGGAGGCCCGGGCGGGCTCGCGGTAGCGTTCGCGCCTGTATGGAGAGTGGACCCGAAGGCATTGACACCGCACAACGGCGCGTGGTCGACCACACACAGGGACCGCTTCTGGTCACCGGACGCGCGGGCTCAGGCCGGACCGAGGCGCTGGTGCGCCGCTTTGCCTCCCTGGACTCGGAAGGAGTGCGCGCCGAGCGCATTCTCGTGTCTTCAAGAACGCGGGCCGGCGCGGCGACGCTCCGCGACAGGATCGAGGCGGTCCTGGCCCACGCCCACGAAGAGCCGTGGATCGGCACGCACGCCGAGATCGCCGAGCGGATCCTCAGGGAGCATCCGACCGAGGCCGGGCTCGACCCCTTCTTCACCACCGTCACAGCAGCCGACCGCCTGGCGATCCTGCTCGACAGGGTCGACGACCTGCCGCTTCGCCGCCATGAGATCCGCGGCAACCCCGCCGGGCTTCTGGCACGCCTGCTGCGCAGGATCGACCTGCTGAAGCTCGAGTGCGTGACGCCCGACCACCTGCGCGATTGGGCCACTCAGCGCGACCGCGAGGCCAAGCGGCCCGCACAGCGCGAGCGGGCTCGCCGGGAGATCGAGTTCGCCGAGCTGTACGCGCGCCACGACAGGATGGTCTCCGAGGCGGGAAGCCTCGACGAGGGCGATCTTCTGATCGAGGCGGAGCGCCTGGTCAGGGATCGCGCCGACATCGCGGAAGAGCTCCAGGACAGGTTCCAGCACGTGATGGTCGACGAGCTGGAAGACGCCGCCCCGGCCCACATGCGGTTCATCGCGGGCATCGCGTCGCCCGAGCGGGCCTGCCTCGTCGCGACGCACGACTCCGAGGCGGCGATCCGGCGGTTCCGGGGGGCGAGCGAGGGATCGCTGGAGTGGTTCCGGGCGACGTACCCCGCGGCGGAAGAGGTCGAGCTCCAGGGCCGGCACCGGTTCGGGCCCGTCGTGGGGGCCGCCGTGGAGGCGCTCCTGGGCGAAGAGCCCGACGTGCCTACGGCCGATGGCGAGGTGCGCTTCTGGCGCTGCGAGGGCGAGCGCGCGCAGGCCCAGGCCGCGGCCCGGGAGATCGAGGCGCGCCTGTCGGCGGGCGAGACGCTGCCCGAGCGCATCTGCGTGATCGTCGGAGCCGGATGGCGCCAGGGCCGCCTGGTGGCGGCCGCGCTCGAGGAGCGGAACGTCCCGTTCCGGGTCGCGGGCGACGCTTCGTTCTTCGCAAGGCCCGAGGTTCGCGACGCGCTCGCCTGGCTGCGGATGCTCGCCGATCCCTTCGACGCTTCAGCGGTCGTCCGCGCCCTGACGCGCCCGCCCGTGGACCTGCGCTCGGCCGACCTGGCCCGCGTGACCACGATCGCCCGGCGGCGAAAGCTCGACATGGTCTCCGCGCTGGACGCGGCCCTGGAGAGCCCGCAGCTCCGCCCCGAGGCCCGCGACCGGATCCAGGCGTTCCTGAAGCTCCAGAGGTCCGCCGCGGCGGCGATGGAGGCCATGCGCCCGGACGTGTTCGTCCGGCGCCTGATCGAGCGGGTGGGGATGCGCCGGCACAGGCTCTTCGCGGCGACGCCGGAGACGGCGGAGCGGCTCGTGAACCTCTCGCGCCTGGCCGAGCTTGCCGCCGACTGGTCGCGCCGGGTGCCCCGCGGCTCCGTCCGCGACTTCGTGCGCCACATCGCAGCCGTCGCCGAGGCCGGAGAGGTCGGCGCCGAGGAAGTCGATCCGCCGGCTCCGGGCGCCGTGCTCCTGGCCGAGCCCGCGCAGGTAAAGGGCCTCGAGTTCGACGCGGTGTATCTGCTCGGCCTGCAGGCCGGCTCGATGCGCCTCGCTCCGTGGGAGGACCGCTGGGTCCCGGAAGAACTGGCGACCGGCTCCCTGCCTGAGGCGGGGGACGAGCTCGCAACCGTCCGCCAGCGCCGGCTCGCTTATCTGGCGATCACACGTGCCACGGAGTCAGTGGTCCTTTCCTGGCCCGAGGAGTCCGAGCACGAGGCAGCCAGCCCCGCCCCGTTCTACGAGGCGGCCCGCGATGCGCTCGGCGCCACCGAGGAGGTCCAGGCCGAGGAGGTCTTCGGTCCGGCCGAAGGGCTCCACTCGACCTACAGGATGATCCGCGACGAGGTCCTGGAGTCCTCGTGGCGTGCCGGCTCCGCCCTCTCCGAGATGCGCCTCGACACCGCCGAGGACGTGAACGCGGCCGTTGCGCGCTACCTCGAGCTGATCAAGCTGGCTTCACTCCTGCAGCGCCCCGACCGCGAGGCGACCCGCGAGGCGCTGGACGCGATCAACGAGCTCCTCGCCCGGGTCGCGACCCCGGAGCAGCGCGCGGTGTTCGAGACGTCGGCGCTCGACGAATACGTCCTGGGGGAGGAGCGCGCGCTGGAAGGGCGCCGCGACTCCGTGGCCGCGCGCCGCGAGCCTTCGCTCGAGCAGTTCATCCCGCGGCGCGGCGACGGACTGGCGCTCTCGGCCTCCGACATCGGCCTCTATCGGACCTGCCCCCTGAAGTACAAGTTCGCACGCGTCTTCTCGATCCCGCAGGAGCCGACGATCAACCAGCGGTTCGGGATCCTCATCCACAACGTCCTGGAGCGATTTCACTCGGAAGAGATGCGGTCCCGCGCAGGCGGCGCCGAGGATGGCTCGAAGCCCGGCACGCTCGACCGCCTGCTCAACCTCCTGGAGGCCGGCTGGCGCAGGACGGGATTCGGGGCATCGGACGACGAGCTCCAGTACCGCGACCGCGCGGTTGCGGCGCTCGCCCGCTACCACGAGCGGCACGTTCGCGAGGCCTCGCAGCCGGTCTGGCTCGAGCGGAGCTTCTCGTTCGCGATCGGCGACCACCACCTGCGGGGACGGATCGACCGCGTGGACAAGCGCCCCGACGGCGCCTATGAGCTGATCGACTACAAAACGGGCGAGTCGTCCGCCGCTTCCAAGCTCTCCGAGGACCTACAGCTCGCCCTTTATCGCGTCGCCGCGCGCGAGGCCTGGCAGCTGGAGGCGACCCAGGGCGCCTACTGGTACGTGCTCTCGGACCAACGCGTGGAGGTCGAGCCCGCGCCGGACGACGCGGAGCGCGTCGAGCGGACCGTGCTCGACGTCGCCGGTGGGATCGAGGCCCAGGACTTCGAGCCGCGCCCGTCGTTCGAGATCTGCTCCTGGTGCGACTACCGGCTCATCTGCCCGGCGAGTGAGGCGTAGCGCGTCCAGCGCCAGATGGGCGGGGGACTTGGCGGCGACTGTGGGGTCAGACCCCATTGCCCACGCCTAATAGCTACGCAGCGTTCGAGGTCTAGGGGTCAGACCCCGCGCTCGGCTCTTCCTCGTCGTCGTCGTTCCGCTGCCTGAGGAAGCGCTGGAAGTCTCTGGCCAGGGCGTCGCCCGAAGGAACCTCCGGTAGCTGGATCTCGTCGTCCTGCTCGGATTCGAGGCGGCGGACGAGCTCCTCGATCTCGGGGTTGGCCGAGACGGCGCGGTTGACCTGGCTCTCGAAGCGCTCCATCGCTTCCTCGAGCTCGCCGGCTTCAAGAGCGACACCGGTCAGGCCTTCCAGGCGGCGCAGGAGGGCCAGCGCGGCCTTCGGGTTCGGCACCGCCGCCACGTAGTGGGGGACCGCGGCCCAAAGGCTCGCCGAGGGCATGTCGCGCTGGCGCGCCTGGTCGTGGAGGACGCCGACGATGCCGGTTGGCCCCTCGTAGTTCGAGCGGCTGAGCCCCAGCTCCTCGACCAGGGCCTCGTCGCTTGCGAGCCCAGTGATCGGCACGGGCAGGGTGTGGGCGACATCGGCAATCAGCGCCCCCAGGCTGATCAGCATTCCCGCGCCCATCTTCTCGGCGACGTCCAGGATCGCGGTGGAATAGCTCCGCCAACGCAGGTTGGGCTCGACGCCAGTCATGAGGATGAAGTCCTTATCGGCGCCCGGGATGGGCGTGGCGACGAACGTGTTCTGAGGCCAGTCAACATGCCTGGTGCGACCGTCCACGAGCCGGATCGTGGGCCGGTTCACCTGGAAGTCGTAGAAGTCCTCTGGGTCGAGGCGCGCGACGACCTTGGAATCGAGGCTGGCAGCGATGGTCTCAAGCGCCGTCGAAGCCGCGCCCGCGGCGTCGTTCCAGCCGGCGAACGCGCAAACCAGGGTCGGATTCCGCAGCTCCGGCACGTCGTCTTCCCAGATCACATGGTCCACTCGGCGAGCCTACTCTCGATGCCCGGACCGTGCGGCTGATTGTCAACGGGGTCAGACCCCGTTGACAGCTTCGAGGCCCGGTTCGTGGAGCTGCGGCGTCCGCAGCGTCACCCACAATCGAGGGATGAGCCTTGTTGCCGCCAATGCACCCTCCGCCGAGCCTGGCGCGCCCTCAATCGAGGAGTTGCGGCCGGGCCAGCGCTTTGCCGGCGCGTACGCGTGCGTGCGCAAAGACCGCATGACGGCCAAGAACGGCGCGACTTATCTGTCGCTCCAGCTCCGCGATCGGACGGGCACCCTGCCGGCGCGGGTGTTCCGGGAGGCGGACCGCCTGGGGCTCCGGTTCGAGGCAGGCGATGCGGTCGAGGTCAAGGGGCGGATTGAGCGCTTCCGGGGCGAGCTGGTGGCCGAGCTCGACGACGTGCAGCGGCTCGAGCCGGGCTCGTACGACCCGGGCGCGTTCCTTCCCGCGGCCTATCGGTCCGTCGAAGAGCTCCAGGGCTTCCTGGAGCATCTCGTCACAGAAGTCCACCACGACGGTCTGCGCCAGATGGCGGCGAGCCTGGTCCTTGAGGGCCCCCATGCCGCGGAGTTCCGGCGCGCGCCGTGCACGCAGTGGGGCCATCACGCCTATCTCGGCGGCCTCATCGAGCACACCGTCGCCGTCGGCACGCTCGTGCTCGAGACCTGCCAGCTCCATCCCCGCCTCAACTCCGACCTTCTGATGGCGGCGGCTCTGGTCCACGACATCGGCAAGGTGCGCGAGTTCACCTACGGCGCCGAGTTCGGCCTCTCCGAGGAGGGCCGCATGCTGGGTCACCTGCAGCTCGGCGCCTCAATGGTCGGGCAGGCCTCGCAGGGCCTCGACCCGGAGCTGCGGCTCGCCCTGGTCAACTGCGTGCTCAGCCATCACGGCCCGCCGGACTCGTCGCGCGGCCGCGAGCGCTTCGCTACGCCCGAGGCGCTCGCGCTCTACCGCGTGAACGCGCTGGACGCAGGCGTCAAGGGCGCGTTGGAGTCCGGGCTCTAGCAACGGTCGGAGAGTTGCGCATGCTGGACATGCAGAACTCTCCGATCGCTGGATTCGCGTCACGCTACGCCGTCGGCCGCCTCGAAGCCCGGTGCACCAGCTGGGCCGCTATGGCCAGCGCGAGGATCGCGAAGCCGACCTCGAGCGTTCGCTGCGACACTTCGTTCGAGACGACGACTCCCAGTGCCACGCCGGCGACCGACATGACGCCGATCACGACGGCGTCGCCCATGCGGACGTTGCCGTAGCGGCGCTGGCGGATCGTGCCCGCGATCGCGACGATCACGATCGCCAACAGCGACGTCGCCTCGGCCTCGACCTGAGTCTCGTCGAAGACGATGGCGAGAGCCGGCACGAAGAGGATTCCCCCACCGACGCCGACCATGCCGCCCACGAAGCCGCCGGCGACGCCGAAGGCGATGATCAAGAGGATGTCCATCAGCGCCTCACTTGATCAGGAGCTCGAGGGACACGGCGACGAGGAGAAGGGCGAAGAGATACGAGACGGCGGCCTGTGGGACGCGCTGCTGCAGCGCGGTTCCCGCGATCACCCCGCCCACCGCCGGGATCCCGATCGCGAGGCCGTTGACCACGTCCACGTTGCCGTACGCGCCCTGTCCCGCCGCCGCCAAGGCGGCCACGATCACGATCGCGGCGAGACTGGTTCCGGTGGCTTCGCGCTCGCCGTAGCTGAACCAGAGGATCAGGAGGGGGACGATGATGGTGCCGCCACCGACCCCGAACAGGCCGCTGAAGATGCCCGCCGCGGTTCCCACGACGGCCAGCTTGAGAAGGCGTTGGGGGTCGTCGAACACGCGCGGGCGATACTAGATGGATGATCCCGACGCCCCGCACGCACGGATGACGCACACGGGGATCAGAATCAGCCATCTTGTTGGCTCGTGAGCGCCGCCCCCGAAGGACACGAAGCCCTGCTCGAGCCGTTTCGGGCTGCCCCTGAGCGCTGCGCCGTGCTCATGGACATCGACGGCACGCTGGCTCCGATCGTCGACCGGCCTGAGGACGCGGCCGTGCCCGAAGAGACGACGCGCCTGCTCGGCGAGCTCGCGGAGCGCTACGCGCTGGTTGCGTGCGTCACGGGGCGCCGTGCGCTCGAGGCGCGAAGGATGGTCGGCGTCCCGGAGCTCATCTACCTCGGGAACCAGGGCTTCGAGATCCTGCGCCCCGGCGAGGACGAGCCCACGCTGGATCCGGCCGCCGCGCCCGGGGGAGACAGGGCGAGGAAGTTCCTCGATGGGCTCGAGGCCGAGGGGTTCGACCGCCTCGGCATCCGCCGGGAGGACAAGGGTCCGATCCAGGTTCTGCACTGGCGCGGCGCCGATGACGAAGCCGCCGCTCGCTCGCACGTCGAGGCGATCGCTCGGCTTGCGACCGACGCGAACCTCATCCCGCTTTGGGGCCGCAAGGTCCTGGACCTCCGCCCGGTCGCGGGGATCGACAAGGGATCCGCGGTGCACCGCCTGCTGGTCGAGCACGCGCCGCTGGACGCGGCGATCTTCGCCGGCGACGACCGCACGGACCTGGATGCGTTCCGGGCGATGGGGCGCCTGGCCGGCTCCCAGCGCCTCGGCGCCGCCGTCAGGCTGGGCGTGTTCACGGAAGAGAGCCCCGCGGAGATCGAGGCGGAGGCAGACATGGTGGTCTCGGGGACCGACGGAGTTTTCGAGGTCCTCGAGGCGCTGGCCGGCTGATGCTCTACTCCGAGCTGCTTCGCATCACGGTCTTCCTCTTCGCGGGCGTCGCGACTGCGCTCGGGGCGGTCTCTGTGGTCCTGGCGAACCAGGAGCAGCCGTCGATACTGGCCCTGGCCGTCGTGGGCGGCTGGTGGGTTCTCGCCACCATCCTGGGACTGGTCTACGGAACGTCCGCGCGCGCCGCCGAGGCGCTCACGCCGGTGCTGCGCTCGGCCAAGACGCAGACGATCCTGCCGTCCGAGTCCGAGGGCCGCATTGCGTTCCTTCGGCTCTGGCCCATCGGCGCGTTCGCGCTTATCTGCCTGGTCGCGGGGGCCTTCTGGCCCCAGGTGACAGCGATCGGGACCGGCTACGCAATTCTCATCGCGCTCGCCTGGCGCCGGCGCGAGGCTGCCGTTCAGGCGATCGAGGACCGCGACGGCGTTCGCTTCCATGTCGAGGCTTCAGGGGCGCACCGGCCCTTGAAGCTCGTTCGCACTCCGGGTCTCTATCGCGATCGGAGCCCGACTCCGAAGCCGCCTCCGCCTCCGCCGGCTCCGAGCTGACCTCTTCATCCCGGAGGCGGGAGAAGGCGATGGCCGCGCCGACGCCGGTCGCCAGCGCGGACGCTCCCGCCAGGCCGAGCGCCACGCGGGCGTCCCAGGCTCCCGAGATCAGGCCCACGATCGGCCCGCCGATCGGGGTCGAGCCGAGGAATACGATGGAATAGAGAGCCATGACGCGGCCTCGCATCGCAGGTCCCGCGCTCAGCTGAAGCGTGGAGTTGACTCCCGCCGCGAAGGTGACGCTGGAAGCTCCGACCGGGACCAGGGCCGCTGCCAGAAGGCCCAGGCTGGGAGCCGCCGACGCGAGCAGGGCGAAGGCGCCAAACGCGAGGGCCGAGCCGACAAGCCAGCGCTCGCCGATGCCCTGGCGGCTGCCGATCGCGATTGCTCCCGCCACGGCGCCCGCGCCCATCGCGATCACGAGCGTGGAATAGCTCTCGGGCCCGCCATCGAACGTCTGGCGTGCGAGGAGCGGAAGCAGGACGTGGAAGTTGAGGCCGAGCGTCCCGATCACCGCCATCATCGCCAGCGGGACGGCGAGCTCGGGCCTTCGTGTCACGTAGTGGAAGCCGTCGCGGATCGCGCCCTTCTCGCGAGCAGCGAGCTTGGTGGGAGCGAGCGCTTCGCGGTCCAGCGAATGAAGTGCGAAGAGCATCCCCGCGAACGACATCGCGTTGAGCAGGAAGCAGAGCTCGATCGATCCGCCGGCGATCAGGAGGCCGGCCATCGCAGGCCCCGTGATCCGCGAGGTATGGATCAGGACGCTCTGCAGGCCGACCGCGCTGACGACCCGGCCCGTGCCGACGATCTCGATTACGAATGACTGGCGTGCGGGCATGTCTACGGCGAGCACGATTCCGCGCGCCAGGACGAGCGCCATGACCATCCAGGCGGCGACGTTGTCGGTGGCCGACAGCCCGAACAGGACCAGGGGCGGGATCGCCATAAGCGCCTGGGTCAGGACGAGCAGGCGGCGCTTGGGAACGGAGTCGGCGACCAGGCCACCCCAGGCGCCGACCAGGAGAATCGGCAGGAACTGGAGCGCGGAGGTGACGCCAACCGCCAGCGCTGAGCCGGTGAGGGTGAGCACGAGCCACATCTCGGCGACGATCTGCATCCAGTTGCCGCTGATGGACACGAGCTGGCCAGCGAACCACCTGCGGTAGTTCGGGACCTCGAACGACCCGACGCTTCGCCGGAGGGCGGCCGTCAAGACGGATCCTCGAGCATGCGCTCGAGCACTTCCGCCGCGCGTTCGAGAGTCTCGACGTCCTCGTCGCCGAGCTTCCGGAGACGGCGCGAGATATATGCGTTCTTCCGGGACCGGACGCGCTTCAGGAGCGCTCTGCCCTCGCGGCTCGCGCTGAGCAGGCAGGCGCGCCCGTCGGCGGGATCGGCTGCGCGCTGGATGAGGCCGTCCCTCTCGAGCGCAGCGGCGATGCGGGTCGCGGTCGGGCGCTTGACGCGTTCGGCGTCGGCCAGCTCGCTCGGCGTCAGGGGGCCGTGCCTGTCGATAGTCGCTAGCGCGGCGATCAGTGTGGGGGAAAGGCCGGTGCCTGCCTCCTGGCGCATCCGCCTGGCGGTGCGCACGATCGCGAGACGGAGGCGGCCCGCCGTCTCGGCGATCCTCTCATCTCGCGTCGTCGAAGTAGTTACCATCGCTAATTAGCTTAGCAAACTATCTCTTTGACGGCACGACTACACCCTCGTCGCTGGGAGGGGAAGTGACTTCAGTCCCGCCTCAGACCGCTTCGGGGACAAACGGCTTGGACTGAAGTCCCTTCCCCTCCCCGTCGTTTCATGGGTCCCTTCCCCTCCCCGTCGTTACATGGGCCTTTTCATCAGCTTCTTGAATTCGCCCCAGGGTCTTGTGTTGGCGACGTCGGCCTTGGTCAGCCATGCGCGGCGGGCGTTTGCGACCCCGTAGCGCATGTTCGCCAGGGTCGAGATCTGGTGCGCGTCGGTGTTGAGGCAGATCTTCACGCCGGCGTCCGCGGCGAGGCGTGCGTTCTGCTCCGAGAGGTCGCGTCGGTTCGGATTGCCGTTGATCTCGATCATCGTGCCGGCGTTAGCGGCGGCCTCGACGACCTTCTCGATGTCGAAGTCGTAGCCCTCGCGGCGCAGGAGCATGCGACCGGAGGGGTGGCCGAGGCAGTCCACGAGCGGATGTTCGACCGCCGCGACCATCCGCTTGGTCATGTTCTCGCGGGTCATCCGGAAGGACGTGTGGACGCTGGCCACCACCCAGTCGAGCCGCTCCAGTAATGAGTCCTCGTAGTCCAGCGAGCCGTCGGTGAGGATGTTCACCTCGGACCCCGCGAGCACGCGGAAGCGCTTCGACGCGACGCGCTCGTTCAACTCGGCGATCTCTTCGATGCGCTCCTCGAGCATCCCGGGCGTGACGTGGTCGCCAAACCCGTGGGACGCGGAGTGGTCGGTGACCGCGAAGTACGCATAGCCGAGAGCGCGCGCCGCCTCGACCATCTCCTCGAGCTCGTTCTTGCCGTCCGAGAGCGTCGTGTGCGAGTGGAGGTCTCCCTTGATGTCGCCCTGCGTGACGAGTTTCGGGAGCTTTCCGTCACGGGCGGCCTTGATCTCACCCCGGTTCTCGCGCAGCTCGGGCTCGATGTAGGAGAGGCCCAGGCGCTCGTAGACCTCCTCCTCCGTCGCGAAGCTCTCGACCTTGCCGGACTCGGTGTCCTTGATCCCATGCTCGGAGACGGACAAGCCCATCTTCAGCGCCCGCTCCCGTAGTTCGACGTTGTGGGCCGCCGAGCCCGTGAAGTGCTGGAGCAGGTTCCCGTAGGCCTCGGGCGCCACGATCCGCAGGTCGATCGAGACGCCGCTCTGCGTGGTGATCTTCGCCCCACCCTGGCCGGGGTTGCCCGCCGCCGCTGCGAGCGGATGCTCGACCAGCGCGGATGCCAGTGCCTTCGGATCCTTCGCCGTGGCGATCAGGTCGACGTCCTTGCACGTCTCGGCGAGGCGCCGGGCGGACCCGGCGACGGCGACGGCCTCGCACGCGGGATGTTCCAGGAGGTCGGCGGCCAGCTTCTCGGCGATGGGAAGGACGTCCGAGAGGAGAACGCGTTCGGACGGCCCGTCCGTGCCGAGCTTTTCGAGCTGTGCGGCGATGTTCTCTTCTGCCTTCTGGCCGAGGCCCTTCATCGCGCGGATGCGCTGGTCCGCGATCGCCTGGCGAAGGTCGTCGACCGAAGCGACGCCGATCTCGTCGTAGAGGCGGCGCGCGGTCTTGGCGCCCAGTCCGGGAATCCGGGTCACCTCGACGAGGGTCGCCGGGAACTTCGCCTTCAGCTTCTCGGCGGACGGGATCGTGCCTGTCTCCAGGAAGGCCTTGATCTTCTCCTCTGAGGTCTTGCCGATCCCCGGCAGCTCGGTGACCTTGCCCGCCCTGGTCAGCTCGGCGATCGAGACGGGGCACTGACGCATGGTCTTGGCGGCGTCGCGATACGCGTTGACGCGGTAGCGGACCGCTCCGTCCAGTTCGTAGAGGGTGCCGAGCTCGGAAAATGCGTCGGCGATCTGAGCGTTGGTCGGGTCCTTCTTGGCCATTCGATCTAGCATCGTGGCATGGAGGCTGTGTGGGTGGTCATGCCCACCTACGACGAGGCCCTCAACCTCGAACGGGTGATCGAGGCGACACGCGATCACCTGCCCGCCGGGGGGCGGATCCTCGTCGTCGACGACAACTCCCCTGACGGCACGGGTGACATCGCCGACCGCTTGGCGAGCGAGTGGGACGCCATCGAGGTCCTCCACCGGCCAGAGAAGGAGGGCCTGGGGCCGGCCTACGTAGCCGGCTTTCAACGGGTCCTCGCGGCCGATGCGGGCGTGGTCGTCCAGATGGACGCGGACTTCTCGCATGACCCGGCCGACATCCCGCGGCTCCTGGATGCAGCCGCGGACGCCGACCTGGTGATCGGATCGCGTTATGTCTCAGGGGGAGGGGTGCCTGACTGGGGGCCGCTCAGGCACGTGATGAGTCGGGTCGGATCGGCATATGCGCAGCTGGCCCTCGGAGTCCCTTACCGGGACATGACCGGCGGGTTCAAGGCCATTCGCCGTGAGGTGCTCGAAGCCGTGGATCTCGATTCGATCGCATCCCACGGATACGCCTTCCAGGTCGAGCTCACCTACCGCGCCGCCCGCGCCGGCTTCCGGATCCAGGAGATCCCGATTCAGTTTCGCGATCGCCGCGAGGGGAACTCGAAGATGAACGCGCGCATCGTGCTCGAAGCTGCGGTTGGAGTGCCTAGGATGCGCTTGCGACGCACCGGCGGGAAGTGACCTCACTTCATTTTGTATAGTAAGCCTAGATCCCAAAGCTGCACACGAGACCAGCCCACAACCAGGAGACCCAATGACCGGCAAGCTGCCCGACGTAACCGACGCCAACTTCCAGAACGAGGTTCTGGATTCCGGCGAGCCCGTCCTCGTCGACTTCTGGGCGCCGTGGTGCGGTCCCTGCCGGGTGGTCCACCCGATCCTCGAGGAGATGTCGGGTGAGCGCGACGACGTCCGCATCGTCTCGCTGAACATCGACGACAACCAGAACACGGCAGCGCAGTTCGACGTCCTCTCGATTCCGACGCTGATCCTCTTCAAGGACGGCGCGGAGGCGAAGCGGATCGTCGGCGCCCGGCCCAAGCGGAGCCTCGAGGCCGAGCTCGAGCCGGCGCTCGCCTAGCCGCGCGAACGGCCGAGCGGCCCGTCATGCCATTCATCCACGTCCACTGGTACGAGGGTCGCTCGGACGAGCAGAAGGCCGAGCTCGCCAAGCGCATAACTGAGGCGATGGTCGAGGTCGGAAAGACCCCGGCCGACCACGTCTGGATCAAGTTCGACGACTCGAAGAAGTCGGACTGGGTGATGGGCGGCGAGCAGCAGGGCTGAGCCCGCCGCCCGCCTCCATCAGCCGCCTAGCCTGCGTTCGAGATCCTGAAGGTGTCGGAGACTCCCTTGGCGCACGCGCCGGGGATTCGCTTGGCCTTCACGTAATAGCGACCCGGGTCCAGGCCCGGGTTTCCGAAGGAGAACCTTCCGGCACCGTCGCTGGTGTCGCTGCCGATCTTGTTGTCCTTGCCCGGGCGCTTGCGCAGGAGCACGACCTTCCGCTCGTCCTGACAGAGCGCGTCGTTGCTCCGCACCTTGCCCGCCACGTCGATCTCGTTCGTGATCTTGACCTCCGTGTTGGCTTCGCCCGCCCAAGCGGTCCCCGCCATCAGGGCGAAGGCGGCTGCAATCGCACCGGCGGTGCGCGCTTTCCGAGAACTCATCCCCGTCCTTTCCGTTGATCACGCCTGAGGATTCAGGCGTGATTTCGAGCATACGCCTCTGAGTGGCTAGGCGCGTTCGACGCCGATCGAGAGGTGCGGGCGCAAGCAGCAGGGCTGAACGCGCCGCACCACAGAGCTCAAATCGTCACTTTCCTCGAGCGCGCCCTTTCGCAGTCGTTGTCGGCCGTCACCCTTGCATAGAACGTTCCCCGCGTCTCGTTGGTGTTGCCGCCGCCCCAGGAGCCGTTGTCCTCGGTTGTGTCGACCGCGATCTTCAGATCCTTGCCCGGGCGCTGCTTCAGCAGCTTGATCGCGCGGTCCCCCTCACAAGCGGCAATCTCCGATTTCACCCTTCCGTGGAAGTCTCCCCCCTCTTCCTTGATGGTGATCGAGCTCTCTACAGTGCCCGCTGCGGCCGGCGGCGCGAAGAGCCCCAGGACCACGATCGCTCCGCTGACTCCGAACTTTCCTGCTCGCATTCGCTTCCCTCCGTGTGAGCTGATTTCGGCCATCCTACTTCGGGTCGGGACCTGCCGCGATGTCGATCGCCAAGCGTTTCCCTTCGATCATTGCCTCGGTGGTGGAGCCGTCGCCGTCGTATGCGACAGACGTCGCTAGCACTTCCTTAGCTACGTAACCCTCGTGTATCTGTGCGGCTTCGGTCAGTTCGTCGTCGCCGCCCAAGCGCAGCGCGATGCGGTCCGTGATCTCCAAGCCGGCCTGCTTGCGCGCGTTCTGCACGGCGTGGACGATCTCGCGAGCCAGCCCCTCTCGGCGCAGGTCGTCGTCGAGGTCGAGGGCAAGAGCCACGGCTCTCCCGGCCTCGGATTCGACCTCGTATCCCTCCAGCGGCTCCATCACGAGCTGAAGGTCGTCGGGGTCGAGCGTGTGCTCGTGCCCGTCGATCGAGATGCCGACCGCGCGCTCACCGTTCGCGGCGGCCCGCGCAGAGTCGGGATCGAGGCCCTCCACCGCGGCGGCGACCTGCGGCATCGACTTGCCGAAGCGCGGCCCGAGCGTGCGGTAGTTGGGCTTCACCCGGTGCGAGACGAGCTCGGCCTCCTCGGTGACGAACTCGAGCTCGCGGACGTTCAGCTCAGAGCGCACCGCGTCGCCCAGGCGCTCGATCTCGTCGCGCTCGGCGCCGGTCGCGACGATCACCGCCTTCGAGAGCGGCTGGCGCATCTTCATCTTCGCGGCGGCTCGCGCGGCGCGGCCAAGCTCGATCGCGCGCATCGCAGCCGTCACGCCGGCCTCGAGCTCGGAGTCGCGATAGCCGCCGTCGGCGCGCGGGAAGTCCGAGAGGTGGACCGACGATGCGTCGCCGGAGAGGTTGCGATGGATCTCGTCTGTGATGAAGGGCGTGAACGGGGCGAGCATGCGCGACACCTCGAGCAGGCAGTGGCGAAGCGTGCCGACGGCGTCTTCGTCGCCTTCCCAGAATCGCCGGCGCGACAGGCGCACGTAGCGGTTCGAGAGCGTCTCGACGAACGCGGCCAGCTCCTGGCCCGCGCGGGTGCAGTTGAACGCTTCCATCTCGCGCCCGGCCACCTCCGCCGTCCGCTCGAGCTCACTCAGGATCCACCGGTCCAGGTCGGTCCCTTCGCCCGGCGCGGGCGCCTGCGGCGCCGTGTCGCGCCCGAGGCCCTCGGCGTTCGCGTACATGACCCAGAACGAGTAGGTGTTCCACAGCGTGTTGAGGAACTGGCGCGTTGCCTCGCCCAGCGTCTCGACCGAGAAGCGGTACCCGGACCACGGCTGCTGCGCGGTCAGGTAGTACCAGCGGAAGGCGTCGGCGCCGTAGGTGTCCAGCACTTCCCAGGGGTCGACGACGTTGCCCTTGGACTTGGACATCTTCTGGCCCTCCGGGTCGAGGATCAGGCCCAGGCAGACGCAGTTCTCATACGAGCTCCGGTCGAAGACGAGCGTCGACACGGCAAGGAGCGAGTAGAACCAGCCGCGCGTCTGGTCGAGCCCCTCGCAGATGTACTGGGCCGGGAAGCGGCTCTCGAACTCCTCGGCGCCCTCGAAGGGGTGGTGGAACTGGGCGAAGGGCATCGAGCCGGAGTCGAACCACGTGTCGATGACCTCGGGGACCCGGCGCATCTGGCCCTCACACCCGTCGCGCTCGCAGCCGAAGACGATGTCATCCACGTAGGGGCGGTGAAGGTCGTCCGGAATCTCGCCGCCCCTGTCCCGCAGATCGTCCAGGGAGCCTGCGCAGAGCTCCTCGTCGCAATCCTCGGCGTCGCACTGCCAAACCGGCAGGGGCGTGCCCCAGTAGCGCTCGCGGGAAAGCGCCCAGTCGACATTGTTCTCCAGCCACTTGCCGAAGCGCCCGTGCTTGATGTGCTCGGGGTGCCAGCCGATCTTCTCGTTCTCGGCGAGCATGCGGTCCCGCACCTCGGTGGTGCGGATGTACCAGCTCGACTTGGCGTAGTAGATGAGCGGGGTGCCGCAGCGCCAGCAGTGGGGATACGCGTGCTCGTAGTCGACGCGCTTGAAGAGCCTGCCCTTCTCCTCCAGCGCGGCGACGATCTCCGGGTTGTGCTCGAAGACGAGCTTGCCCTGGAAGTCCGGGACCCGCTCGTCATAGGTGCCATCCGGCTTGACCGGGTTCTGGAGGGTCATGCCGTATTGCTCGCCCAGGCGGAAGTCGTCGTCTCCGAAAGCGAGCGCGGTATGGACCAGGCCGGTGCCGTCGTCCGTCGTGACGAAGTCGCCGAGGAGAACGGAGTGCCCCAGTGGGCCGAAGTCCTCGCCCTTCACGTAGTCGAACGGAGCGTCGTAGCGGACGCCCTCGAGCGCAGAGCCGGGGAACGACGCGAGGACCTCGAAGCCCTCGCCCAGGACGCGCTCAGCAAGCGGAGCGGCCAGGATCACCACCTCGTCGGAGCCGGCGGGCCTGGCGCGCACGTATTCGATCTCGGCGCCGGCGGCGACCGCCGCGTGCGAGATCAGGGTCCAGGGCGTCGTTGTCCAGACGAGGAGGTTGTCCCCGGCCTGGACCGGCGATTCGGGGATCGCGTCGGCAGGCGGCACCCCGGTCACGGGCAGGCGCACGTAGACGGAAGGGTCGACCACGTCCTTGTATCCCTGCGCCACCTCGTGCGACGAGAGGGCCGTCCCGCAGCGCGGGCAGTACGGCACGACCTTGTAGCCCTGGTACAGGCGCCCCGCGTCCCAGATCTGCCGGAGCGCCCACCAGACCGACTCGATGTAGTCGTCGGTCATCGTGACGTAGGGGTCCTCGAGGTCGATCCAGAAGCCGCTCCGCTCGATCAGCCGGCTCCAGTCCTCGACGTAGCGGAAGACCGACTCGCGGCACTTCGCGTTGAACTCGGCGATCCCGTACTTCTCGATCTCCTCTTTCGAGGAGATGCCCAGCTCCTTCTCGACCTCCAGCTCGACCGGCAGGCCGTGGCAGTCCCAGCCGGCCTTGCGCGGAACGTTGGCCCCCGCCATCGTCCTGTAGCGCGGGTAGACGTCTTTGAAGACGCGGGCCAGGACGTGGTGTGAGCCCGGCTGGCCGTTCGCGGTGGGCGGGCCCTCGTAGAAGCTCCACGTGTCGGCGTGGGCGCGAAGCTCGAGCTGCCGCCGGAAGAGATCCTCTTCCTTCCAGGTCTCGAGCAGGCGATGCTCGAGCTCGACGAAGCTCTGCTTGGGATCGACTGGGGTGAAGCCGCTCACGGGAAGCGGAGTCTAGGCGCGGGCTGAATAGCCTCAGGCGTGGCAGGTGATCGCCTGCCGGTGACCACTCTAAGCGGAGGACAGATGGCAGAACAGCTCTGGGGCTCAGAGACCGAAAAGGCAGTCGAGAACTTTCCCGTTTCGGGACACCCCGTCCCCGTTCCGGTGATCAGGGCGCTGGGTCGCATCAAGGCCGCCGCCGCCCGTGCAAACGCCGACCTCGGAAAGCTCGACTCGGACATTGCCGAGAGCATCGCGGCCGCCGGCGATGCGATCGCCGCGGGCGAGCACGACGAGCAGTTCCCCGTCGACGTTTTCCAGACCGGCTCCGGCACCTCGTCGAACATGAACGCGAACGAGGTCATCGCGAACCTCGCGGGCGAGGCCGTCCACCGCAACGACCATGTGAACATGGGGCAGTCGTCGAATGACGTATTCCCATCCGCGGTCCACGTCGCGGCCCTCGGAGAGGTGAACGATGACCTGCTGCCCGCAATGGACGGGCTCGCGAAAGCATTCGCGGGCCGCGCGGACGAGTTCGCGGACATCGTCAAGACGGGCCGTACGCACCTGATGGATGCGGTGCCAGTGACGCTCGGCCAGGAGTTCGCGGGATACGCGGCGCAGATCGAGCTGGGAGCCGAGCGCGTGCGGGCGACGCTCCAGCGGGTCGGCCAGCTGCCGCTCGGCGGCACCGCGACGGGCACGGGTCTCAACACCCACCCCGAGTTCGCCGAGAAGGTGCGCGCGCTCATCTCGGACGACATGGGCATCGAGGTCTCCGCTCCGCGCGACCGCTTCGAGGCGCAGGCCAATCGCGACTCCCTGGTCGAGCTCTCCGGGGCGCTCAAAGTCGTGGCGGTCTCCCTGATCAAGATCGCTAACGACCTGGCGCTGATGGGCTCCGGCCCGCGCGCGGGGCTTTCGGAGCTGCGCCTGCCCGAGCTTCAGAAGGGCTCGTCGATCATGCCCGGCAAGGTCAATCCGGTCATCCCCGAGGTCGTGATCCAGGTCGGCGATCAGGTGATCGGCAACGACGCGGCCATCACCGCCGCCGGCGCGCAGGGCCAGTTCGAGCTGAACGTGCGCGTGCCGCTCATCGCGCGCAACCTGTTCGACCAGATCAAGCTCCTCGCCGCAGCCTGCCGCCTGCTCGACTCGAAGTGCGTCTCGGGCCTGGAGGCAAACCGGGAGCGGCTCGACGAATACAAGGAGTCGAACCTCCAGGTGACGACCGCGCTCAATGAGATCATCGGCTACGACAAGGGCGCCGAGATCGTGAAGGAGGCAGCATCATCCGGCCGCACCGTCCGCGAGGTGGCGATCGAGAAGGGCGTCGAGGAGAAGGTCCTCGATGACGCCATCGATTTCGAGGCGATCGCAAAGCCGCACGGCTGAGGTGAGGCGGCGCACGGCTTCGGTGGCCGTCTTCGCCGCCGCTCTCGTCGCGGGCCTTTCGGCCCAGGGCGGTCAAGCGGTGTGGGGACAGGAAGCGGCCGGTCGCGGCGCCGCTCCCGGGGAGCTTCCTCGTGGGGGCAAGAGCGTCTATCCGCAGCATCGCGTGGTCGGCTTCTACGGGGCCCCGCAGTCGCCCCAGCTCGGCGCGCTCGGGATCGGCTCGCCGGACAGCGCCGCCAGGCGCCTGGAGCGGCAAGCTCGCCCGTACAACGACTTCTCGAAGAAGAAGCTCCTGCCCGTGTTCGAGCTCCTGGGCACGATCGCGCTGGCGAACCCGGGCTCGGACGGCAAGTACAGGTACCGCCAGCCGAACCGGATCATCCGCCGCTACGCGAGCGAGGCGCGCGAAGAGAAGTTCCTTTTCATGATGGACATCCAGCCGGGACGGTCCACGTTCATCGAGGAGGCAAGGCACCTCGAGCCCTGGCTAAAGCGGTCCTTCGTCTCGATCGCGCTCGACCCCGAATGGAACATGGGCCCGGGCGGCGTCCCGGGAGAGCGGATCGGGAGTGTGGACGCCTCGATGGTCAACAAGGTGACCGCGTATCTGGCGAAGCTGATCCGCGAGCACGACTTGCCGCAGAAGCTGGTGGTGATCCATCAGTTCACGGACGACATGGTCAAGAACAAGCAGAACCTCCGCGTCCACCGCAACATCGACCTGGTGCTGAACGCGGACGGCTTCGGCACACCCAGCGCGAAGAAGTCCAAATACGAGGAGCTCGCTCCCTCCAGGAATTCCGGCATCTCGCCCGGGTTCAAGCTCTTCTATGAAGAGGACACGAACCTGATGAGCCCGCGCCAGGTGATGGGCCTTCGCCCGCAGCCGAAGTTCATCGTCTACGAATAGGTCTTGACCATGACGGCGCCATTGATCGAGTTTCCGGCCGACGATTCCGAGCGCGCCCTGGCGTTCTGGAAGGGCGTGCTCGGGGTCGAGATGGCCGAGCGGAACCCCGGCGACGGTGCCGGCTGGGAAGGGGATCTCGGTGGCGCCCGCATCGGCCTGCACGAGCGCGGGAGGGGGCCCGGCGACACCGCCTCGCTTCCGTACCTCGCCGTGGACGACATGGCCGCAGCGCTCGAGCGCGTGGTTGAGCACGGTGGCCAAGTCATCCATCCCGGCGAGCGCTGGGCGATCTGCCGCGACTCCGAGGGCAGCCCGTTCGCGCTCAGCGCGTAACGTTTGGGGCCGGAATCCGACTCAATTACTACCGGCGCAGGGCCAGATTCGTGGCAACGCCGCTGCAGGGCTACATGAGCGATTCAACGAGGTGAGAGATGACTGAGAACACTGACAACGGCACCGAGGCCCCCACCAACACCGAGAAGGCGACTTTTGCCGCCGGCTGCTTTTGGAAGCCCGAGTCCTTCTACCGGGAGATGGACGGGGTCGTGGACACCGCCGTCGGCTATGAAGGCGGGCACGTCGACGACCCGACGTACGAGATGGTCTGCTCAGGCACCACCGGCCATGCCGAGGTGGTCCAGGTCGAGTACGACCCCGAGAAGGTGTCGTACGAGACGCTCGTCGACAGGTTCTGGGAGATCCACGACCCCACGCAGGTAAATCGCCAGGGACCGGACATCGGCGATCAGTACCGGACGGCGATCTTCACCCACACGGAAGAGCAGGCCGATGCGGCGCGCCGCTCGCTCGAGCGCGAGCAGGCGAACCACTCGAAGCCGATCGCGACGTCGATCGAGCCGGCCACCGGATTCTGGATGGCTGAGGAGTACCACCAGTGCTACCTGGAGAAGCGAGCCGGAAGCGGCGGGCTGCTGTCATCGCTCTTCGGGCGCTAGGGCTCATCCTGGCCGCCGCCGCCGTGGGAGCGGCCGGCTGCGGCGACTCCGACGACGCGAGCTCAGGCGATGCCTTCGCCGAGGGCGACAGCTCGCTGACCGTCGCGCTCGACCCCGACGGCCCGGATGGGCCCGGGGAGCAGCTGACGGAAGACGTGAACTGCGAGGACGGCGCCGACGACGAGGTGTGCCAGGCGGTGGCCGGTCTCGACGTCGAAGCGCTGGCGCCCGTGTCTCCCGACACTGCATGCACGGAGATCTTCGGCGGACCGGACACAGCTTCGCTCGAAGGCACGATCGAGGGCGAGGAGGTGGACGTCGATCTCACCCGCGCGAACGGCTGCGAGATCGAGCGCTTCGAAGCCGCCGCCCCGTTGCTTCAGGCGCTGTTCCCGGATTATGTGCCTGGGGGCGCGATCGCGGCTTAGATATCCGGGTGGGGACGGCGCCTACGGGTAAGAGGGAAAGATGAGCAAAAGCCGCCTCGACATCGTCAAGGATTGCTTTCGTGCCTACGAGACCCGTAACCGCGACCTCATCGAGCAGCATCTCGCGGAAGACTTCCTGTTCTACGCCCCTCCGGACCCGGGCATCGACCGCGACACGTACTTCCAGCGCTGCTGGCCCAACTCGGGACACATCGAGTCCTTCGAATACGCCCGCCTGGCCGAGCTGGGAGACGAAGTGGTGGTCACATACGAGGGGGCGCGGAATGATGGCACCCGCTTCCGTAACACCGAGATCCACTCCTTCCGGGGCGAGAAGGTCGCAAGGGTCGAGGTGTACTTCGGCTGGAACCTCGCCTAGCGGCCGAGCGTGCGAAGGAACGTCGCAGCGCTCATACGCACGGGGCCGAGCAGCTCACGGATCTCGCTCAGGCCGGCTCTGAGCTCTGCGTCTCCACCCTCGACGGGCATCATCGAGTCCTGGAGCTCGGAGAGGATCAGGTCCGCCTGGCCGGCCGCCGCGGCGGCCTGCTGGATGAAGCCCTTGGCGCCCTGCGAGGGCGGGCCCACCGGCTTCGCCCCCGGCTCGTCCGTGTCGCGCGAGACGCGCTGGGCAAAGCTGGTCCGCGTGCGCTTGGTTCGGACGTAGGCCTTCTGGACCGGCCGGAACAGGTCGTCCTCGAGCCGGTCGGCACTGCCTGTCGCCAGGAGCTCGAAGGCCTCGCCGAGAGCCGCGACCCCTAGGCCGAGCTCTTCCTCGGCAGCTTCGAGGTCCCCGATGATCCGGTCGCGCGCTTCGGCGGTGGTGAACGTCACGCGCCGAGGTTAGGCGACTACAGGTTCACCGCCACGTACTTCGTCTCGAGGTACTCCAAGATTCCCTCGTTGCCTCCCTCGCGGCCCACGCCCGACTGCTTGACGCCGCCGAACGGGGCGCCGGCGTTCGAAACCATGCCCTGGTTCAGGCCGATCATCCCCGTCTCGAGCGCCTCGCATACGCGGAGCGCCCGCTTGAGATCCGACGTGTAGACGTACGAGACGAGGCCGTACTCGGTCTTGTTGGCGGCCGCGATCGCCTCCTCGTCGGACGAGAACGTCGAGATCGGAGCCACCGGGCCGAAGATCTCCTCGGAGAGCACCCGCGCGTCGTCGGTGATGCCGCTTAGGACGGTGGGCTCGAAGAAGTACCCGGCGCCGTCGGGAGCAGAGCCGCCCGTGACGCAGGTCGCGCCCTTCGAGACGGCGTCGTCGACCAGCTCCTTCACCTTGTCCCGCTGCGCGCCGTCGATCAGCGGACCGACTTCGACGCCCTCGTCGGTGCCCCGGCCGACCGTCATGGCGCCCATCCTCTTGCCGAGCTTCTCGGCGAACTCGTCCGCGAGCGACTCGTGGACGTGGAAGCGGTTGGCCGAGGTGCATGCCTCGCCCACGTTTCGCATCTTGGCGATCATCGCCCCCTCGATCGCGTCGTCCACGTCAGCGTCCTCGAAGACAAGGAACGGCGCGTTGCCGCCGAGCTCCATGGAGACCTTGAGGACGTTGTCGGCGGCCTGAGCGATCAGCTTGCGCCCGACCTCCGTCGAGCCGGTGAAGGAGAGCTTGCGAAGGCGGGGGTCACCGATCACGGGCTCGGAGACGTCACCGGACTTCCTGGACGTGATCACGTTGAGGACGCCGCCCGGCAGACCACAGTCCTCGAGCAGCTTCGCCAGGGCGAGCATCGAGAGCGGCGTTTGCTGCGCCGGCTTCACCACCATCGTGCAGCCGGCCGCGAGGGCGGGACCGATCTTCCTGGTGCCCATCGCGTTGGGAAAGTTCCAGGGGGTGATGAAGTAGCACGGCCCGATCGGCTGGCGCATCACGAGGACGCGGCTCGCGCCGTTGCCGGCGTTCTTGTAATAGCCGTCTATCCGCAGGGCCTCTCCCGCGAACCAGCGGAAGAACTCGGCGGCGTAGGTGAGCTCGGCCTTCGACTCGGTCACGGACTTGCCCATCTCGAGCGTCATCAGAAGCGCGAGGTCGTCCTTCTGATCGCCCATCGCCTTGAAGGCGTCGTGGAGGATCTCGGAGCGCTCGTTCGGAGGCGTCGCTGCCCAGTCAGCCTGAGCGTCGCACGCGGCGTCGATCGCGGCCTGCGCGTCCTCCGGCGTGCCGTCAGCGACCTCGCAGATCGTCTCGCCGGTCGACGGGTCCTCGATCTCGAGCTTGGCCCCGCCCGACGCGTCTCGCCACTCGCCCCCGATCAGAAGCTGGTTCGGTGCTTCATCGATGACCTTCTGCTCGTCGGCATTCAGTGCCACTGGGGGTTCCTCCTTGGTTTGACTCTCCCCGGCACACTAGCCACAGAGGGCTGAGGCAAACCGCGACTATCGACCGCGGAGCCTGTTGCCGATGAAGTGGGGGGAGGGACGTATGAGGACACTTCGCAGACACCTGGGACTGCTTTGCGCCGCCACGGCGCTGCTTGCGAGCTCGCAGGCGCACGCCGCCGGCTGGAAGATCGAAGGCCGCGGCTTCGGGCACGGCGTCGGCATGAGCCAGTACGGGGCGTACGGGATGGCGAAGCACGGCAAGTCCTACAAGAAGATCGTCCACCACTACTTCACTGACGTGAACATCGCGACCGCGGACACCCGGAAGGTGCGCGTCCTGCTCGCGAGCGGCCTCGGTTCGATGGGCTTCTCGGACGCCAACAAGGCGTGCGGCAAGAGCCTCAACGGCAGGAAGACGTATTCCTTCAGGCTGACCTCGGGCGACGTCACCCTGCGCCGGCCCAACGGCTCCAAGCTGAAGAACTGCGGCCAGGAGGGGGCCGCCGCCGGCGGCAAGTCCGTCCGCTTCGCCGGCGTCGGCACCTACCGGGGCGAGCTCCACGCGCGGGACGTTGCCGGCTCGCTCTATGCGATCAACAAAGTCGGCATCGAGGAGTACATCCAGGGGGTCATCCCGAACGAGTCGTTCGCGAGCTGGCCGCAGGCCGCACTCCGCGCGCAGGCCGTCGCCGCCCGGTCCTACGCGCTTGCGACCAGGGTGAGCGGCAACGGCTACGACGTCTACGACGACGCGCGCAGCCAGGTGTACGGCGGCAAGGGCGATGAAACCCGAGCGACGAACAAGGCGGTGAGGGCGTCCTCGCGCGAGGTGATCAAGAGCCAGGGCAACGTTGCGGCCGCGTACTTCTTCTCGACCTCCGGGGGGCAGACGGAGAACAGCGAGTTCGGCTTCAGCGGCGGCAGCCCGCGTCCCTATCTCAAGTCCGTGAACGATCCCCGCGACGACGTCTCGCCGCATCACCGATGGACCGTGCGCTACTCCCAATCGGAGATGGAGTCAAAGCTGTCCGGCCTCTTCGGGGGGAACCTCCGAAAGATCGAGATCCTGAAACGGGGGCGCTCGCCACGGATCGTGGAGGCGCGGGTGGTCGGTTCGAACAACTCGTCGACCGTGTCCGGGGACACGCTTCGCTTCCGTCTCGGCCTCCGCTCGACCTGGGCGAAGTTCAGGAAGCGCTAGGACTCGCGCATAGTCAGCCAGTGAAGGCTGACGATGCCCCTTCTCTGCGTGTCGATCGCCCACCGGCGCCGCGCTCTTCGCAGAAACGGCTGGGCGTGCTCGCGCCCTGGGTCCGCGATGCAGGCCTTGCGCCCGAGCCGAGGCAGCAGCTTCAGCAGGCTGTCCGCGTGCGAGCGTTCGTAGAGGACGTCCGCCGCAAGGATCAGGTCGAAGGGGCGGCGCGCCACCAGTGCATCCGCGGCCCGCCAATCGACGGCCATGGCTTCCAGCCCGATGCCGTTGTCGCGAGCGTTCTCCTCGACGAGAGCGACCGCATCCGGGTCCAAGTCCGTGGCGAGAACACGAGCGCCGGCCCGAGCGGCGGCAAGGCTCGGGAGCCCCAGCCCGCAGCCCAGCTCGACGATGCGCTTGCCGGCTACCCGCGCGCCATCCAGCTCCCTCGCCAGGGCAACGCCGCTTCGCCACAGGACCGACCAGTAGGGGGCCAGCGGCGCCCACTCGACCCCGCCGTCGTCCGGAAGGCCCGCGGACTCGGCCGGCTGGCGGATGTGGAGGTCACTCCTGCGCAGCCGGACGGGCGTGACGGCGTACTCGTCCTCCACAGCGGCGGGCTCAGCCGTCCGAGAACGGCTGCAGCGGGACACCGTGGTCCGTGTCCCGCGTGCCCAATTCGTAGACCGCGGCCCCGGCCACCTCGACCCGCGCGTGCTTCTCATCGGGCCTCTCGACCTTCAGCTCGATGTCGGCGATCGAGCAGTTGAGCGCGTTGTGCTCGGGACCGGCGGGGTCCGCGTAGACCCAGGCGACGAAGTCCTTGTGCGGCGCGCTCACCTTTCCCTTGACGTTCACGTTCTTGCCGGGGAAGGTGAACGTGCATCCGTCGGGCGATTCTTCTACCTCGGTGCCGTAGGCCTTGCCGATTCCGCCGAGCGTGTACTGGACGCCGTCGAGGACCAGGCGGCCGTTCGCGATCCACGGCGTGGTCATCGGGCCGATCTTGATCCGGCCCGCCGCGATGTCGAGGTAGTCGCCCGCTTGGCCGCCCAGGTCCGATGCCTGGATCCACGTCCAGCGCTCAGCGTGCTCGGCGCCCCAGTTGTGGCCGACCATTCCGGGCCATCGATCGAGCTCGAACACCTCGCCGGCGATCTCGACCCTGCCGGAGAAGCTCGCGTAGGGGTGGGGGCTCAGCATCTTCGTGCGCGGGAGCCGCGCGGTGTACATGCGCTCGTGAGGAAGGTGGCGCAGCGGCTCGGCATCGCCCTCAAAGGTCAGATCCCAGCTGGCGTGGGGCGCGTCGCCGGCGATGGAGCCCTTCGCGTGGCCGGGGCCGAGGACGGAGTCTCCGATCTGGATGTACTCCCCCTCGGGCGCGCTCACCTCCGCCGCGGGCAAGGTCGCCTTGGTCGCGTGAGGCCCCGGCTCCGCCGCGTCGAAGGCGGTGAGCCAGAGCGAACCCTGGACGGCCTCGCCGGGTCGCTGGTGCGTCGTGTGCCGAAGCCAGACCGAGCGGCCGCCACCGGGTTGCGAGGCCTTCAGATAGAAGCTCTCGTAGTGGCCCTTGTCCCGTGAGACGCCGGGAAAGCGCGCTTCCGTTCTCCGCTCCATCGCCGGAACCTAACATTGGATCGAGTGGATCGAGAGGCGGTCAGGGGTCTAGCGGTCATCCTCGGGGTCCTGGTGGCCTCCGCCGCGGCGATCGCGGCTCTCGTTCTGGCCCTCGGCCTGGGCGCATCGGACCCGGTCGATCTCGAGATCGAGGAGATCTCGCAGGAGGCACGATCGGACTCGACGGCCGCCTCCGGGGATCCTCTCGCCTGGACGCCCAAGACCTCGGACGAGCTTGCGGATCGCGCCACCCTGGGCACGTCGCACGTGATCTACGAGAAGAGCCCGGGTGGAGTGATCGCCTCGGCCGAGCGCACGACCAAGTGGCGCGACGAGATCGAGGCGGCGGCGAAGCCCCAGGGAGTCGATCCCGGAACGCTCGAGGCGATGGTCTTCCTGGAGAGCGCCGGCCGCTCGCAGGTCATGGCGGACGGCACCCCCAACTCCGCATCGGGGCTCGGGCAGATCATTCCGTCGACCGCCACGGACCTGCTGGGGATGCGTGTGGACCTCGCACGCAGCGTGCAGCTGACGAAGGAGATCAACAAGGCGCTCGAGCGGGGCAAGGCCAAGATCGCCGCGGATCTGATCGCGGAGCGACAGGCCATCGACGAGCGCTTCGACCCGAAGCTGGCGCTGGAAGGAGCGGCGCGGTATCTGGAGATCGCAACCGACCGCTTCGGCTCGGAGGAGCTTGCCGTCGTCTCGTACCACATGGGCATCGGCAACCTCGAGAACGTGATCTCGGCCTACGTCGGCGCGGACGACGCCGGCTCCGCGGCGGCCACCGTCGCCGAGCAGAAGCTCGACTACGCGCGCCTCTTCTTCGACTCTTCGCCGCAGAGCAACGAGGAGGCCTACGAGCTGCTCTCAGGCTTCGGCGACGACTCCTCGCTCTACCTGTGGCGGGTTCGCGCCTCGGCGGGGATCCTGGCCGATTACCGCGACGATCCGGGAGCGCTCGAAGATGCGGTCTTCCTCGCGACCCAGAAGGCGACCCTCGAGGAGACCTATCACCCCGAAGACGAGACCGAGGTATTCGAGACGCCCGACGACGTCGCGGACGCAACGGAAGACGGTGACCTTGCGCGGGTCCCGAGCGACCGCTCCTTCGGCTTCAAGCTCGCCGGGCAGGCCGGGGAGCTCGCCGACGAGTTGGACGTCGAGCCCGAGACGTACCGCGTGCTGCGGCCCGAGGCGCTGGCAGCGCTCACGTACCTGGCCGGCAAGGTCCGAGCGGTCTCGGGGGAGGCGAAGCCCCTTACCGTCACGAGCGCCACGCGCGACCTCGCCTATCAGGACCTTCTGGTCGGGATCAATTCCGAGGCGACGACGGAGTACTCGCTGCACACCACGGGTTGGTCGTTCGATATCAGGCGCCGATACGCATCGGACCGCCAGGCCCGCGCCTTTCAGTTCGCGCTCGACCGCCTTCGCGCGCACGCAATCCTGGACTACGCGTACGAACCTGCCGCCATCCACGTGACCGTCTCGGAGAACGCCGACGTCCTCCTCGACAACTGACGAGCAGAAGGCCCTGCTCAGACCTTCACGGTCATGACGTCGCCGTCTTCCATCACGTAGTCGCGTCCTTCGAGGCGGAGCCTGCCCCTGTCGCGAGCGCCGGCATAGCCGCCCGCGTCCACGAGATCGCGCCAGCCCACGACCTCCGCGCGGACGAAGGCCTTCTGGATGTCGCCGTGGATCTTGGCCGCGGACTCCCAGGCGGTGGAGCCTCGCGCGACGTTCCGCGCCATCGCCTCCTTGTCCTCTCCAGCGGTGAAGAACGTGATCAGGTCGAGCAAGCCGAACGCGGTGCGGATCACCCGCGCGAGCCCGGACTCCGAGACCCCCATCTCGCCGCGGAGCTCTGCGGCCTCCTCCGGATCCTCGATCTCGGCGAGCTCCGACTCGATCCTGGCGCTGATCGCGACCGCCTCGGCCTGGGCGCCGCGGGCGTGCTCGGCGACCTCTTCGGGCACGACGTCTGACCCCTCGTCGACGTTGGCGACGTAGAGGATGGGCTTGGAGGTGAGTGCCTGGAGCTGGCGCGTGGCGTCCGGGGCGTCGGCCGGAACGGGAACCTCCCTGACGGGCCGGCCCTCCTCGAGGGCCTTCACGACCCGCTCGAGCCAGTCGCGCTCGGCGACGAGCTCCTTGTCGAGCGAGCGCGCCTGCTTCGTCACGCGCTCCAGCCGTCTTTGCGCCTGGTCGAGGTCGGCCGCGAGCAGCTCGAGCTCGATCAGCTCGATGTCCTCGCGCGGATCGACGCGCCCCTCGGGGTGGGGAACGGCGCCGGCGGCGTGCGTGCGGACGACGTGACAGATCGCATCGGTCTCCCGGATGGCGGCCAGGAACCTGTTTCCGAGGCCCTCGCCCTCAGACGCGCCCCGTACCAGCCCTGCGATGTCGTGGAACTCGATCGTCTCCAGGACCACGGACGAGGAGCCCACGGTCTCAGCGACCGCCTCGAGCCGCTCGTCGGGGACTCCGACCACGGCCACGTTCGGGTCGATCGTGGTGAACGGGTAGTCGCCGGTCTCGGCGCCGCCCCGGGTGAGAGCGTTGAACAGCGTGGACTTCCCGGCATTGGGAAGCCCGACGATCCCGACCTTCATGACGCGGGGTCTGACCCCGACGAGGCGGGAGGCTCCGTATCGCCGGGCGTGCGGGGGTCAGTCGACCCTGGTGCTGACCCCTCAGTCGCCGATGCAACCGCCGCCGGCTCGTCGTGGCTGAGATCGGCCACGAAGTCGGCCATCCGCTCCTCCAAGGTGCGCTCGCCCACCCCTGGGACGAATCCCCCGATCAGGAGGCCGAATGCTGCGCCCGCGATCACGTCGGACGGGTAGTGCATCCCGAGGTAGGGGCGTGACGCGCAGATCGCCGTCGCAAGGGCGTACAGCGGCACGCGCGTACGCGGTTCGACGCGGCTGAACGCCGTGGCGGCGGCCATCGAAGAGGTGGAGTGGGCGGACGGAAAGGAGAGCTTCGAGGGCGCGCGAGCGAGCGGCGGATGGTCTTCGAGGATCGGGCGCGGGCGGCCGAAGGCGAGCTTCACGCCGTAGTTGGCCACGACGGCGGCGGGGCCGGTCGCGGCGGCGATCAGCCAGCGCTGCCGTCGTTCGGGGTCGCCCATCGCGCCGCCGATGCCGATCAGCGCCCAGACGGCGCCGTGCTCGCCGATCAGGCCAAGGCCCTTGACAACGCTTTCGGTCGCGGGGTCGTGCGGCGCCTTCGCTCGCAGGAACCGAAGGACGGCCTGGTCGGCCCTCCCGAGCGCTCCCAGGACACCGGGCTTGCGAGCGGGCGTCCGCCCGGTCAGGCGCCTCGCGAGGAGCCAGTCGATCCGGCGCTGCGGCTCGGTCTTTTTCCAGGGGCTCCGCACGGGGAGGCGAGGATACGGTGGGGCGGCCGCAGCCCCTAGAGCTCGCGGCGGAAGATCCTCATCGACGCCTCGGCAGCGCGCCTGCGAGGCCCTCGGCCGCTCCACCGCTCGCTCGAGATCTCGTCGGAGCGCTTGACGTCCTTGTCGAACTGCTCCGTCAGGAGGGAGGCGAAGTGCGAGTCCCACACACCCAGCATGATTTCGTCGTGGAGCTGGAACGAGCGGTTGTCGAAGTTCACGGTTCCGACCGATGACCAGCAGCCGTCGACGGTCAGCGACTTGGCGTGGAGCATCGTCGGCTGGAACTCGAAGATGCGAGCCCCCGCGTCGAGAAGCTGCGTGTACGAGTCGCGGCCGGCGACGCGCACGAACCCCTTGTCGATGTGAGGGCCTGGCACGAGGATCCGAACGTCGACGCCGCGCTCGGCGGCCTCGGCGAGAGCGTCGGTGAACGCGGGACGAGGTGCGAAATAGGCCGCGGTGAGGTCCAGGGACTCGCGCGCCGATGCGATCGCCAGGTAATAGAGGGTTTCGACGTTCGTGTCCCCGACGCCGGACTTCGATCGCACGAGCTGCATCCGGCCGCCGTCGTCCGAGGGCTCCAGGTGGGGCAGGTAGTCGTCGCCCGAGAGGACCTCGCCCGTGGCTTCGAGCCAGTGCTCGGTGAAGCAGCCCTGGAGATGGCGGACCACAGGTCCCTTTATGCGAACGTGGGTGTCGCGCCAGTGATCCTCGTCCTCCGCGTCGCCCGTCCACTCCTCGGCGATGCCGACTCCCCCGGTCATGCCCACCTTGCCGTCGGCGACCAGCACGCGGCGATGCGAGCGGTTCGCCAGGCGGCGAACCGTGTACGGGCGGATCGGGCGGAACCGGTGAACGACCGCTCCCGCCTCGCTCATGCGCTTGATCTGATCCGTGTCCATCTGCACGGAGCCCATTGCGTCCAGGAGGACCTTCACCTCCACGCCGGCCCTGGCGCGCTCGCAGAGCGCGTCCGAGAGCTTCTCCGTGATGTCGCCTCTCCAATAGACGTAGGTCTCGAAGGTCAAAGTCTTCTCGGCGCTGCGGATCGTCTCCAGGATGGCCGGGAAGATCGCGTCGCCGTTCACGAACAGCTCGACCTCGGAGCCTTCGGAGATCGGCGCGCCGGTCAGGGCCTCGGAGGCTCGCAGAAAGTCGGGCGAGTCCACCTCCAGGGTCGTGCCCAGGTCGTATCCGAATGCGCCCTCGCGGCGATGGCGAAGGCTGTCGGAGACGTACCAGCCGGCCCCGGCTGCAGCCAGGCCCGCGGGCCACGCCCAGCGCGCGGACGAGCGCTCCGGCTTTCGCCATGGGGGCCTCATCCCACGACCACCTCGACGGCGTCCGGGTCGACGCGGAAGGCCGTGGTGCCGGCGTCGACGAGCTCGCCGTCGACGTTCCAAGGGACGACCCCGTTCAGCTCGACCTCGACCTCGGCGCAGCGGACCTTCGTCACCCCTTCCTGCTCGCCGACGCCACCCCGCCTGAGGCCGTAGGCGTGCTGGGCAAGCTTCAACCGGGATCCCGCTTCGATCACGACGACGTCGAGCCGCTTGTCCGACAGCTCGGTCTCGATGGACGAGCCCCCGCCGAAGGCACCGGAGCAGGCAACGGTCACCTGCCAGGCCTCGCCGCTGTGGATCTCCTCTCCGTCGCAGCGGACGGTGCACGCGATCGGCTCCTCCTTCATGCCGGCCCGTGCCGCGCCCACGGCGTAGGCCAGGGGGCCGAGCGTCTCCTTGAGGCCGTCGGCGTGCTGTGCGGCGGCAGGGGGGAGCCCGGTGCTCGCGACGTTCAGGAAGGGGCGGTCGCCCATCCGCCCGACATCCAGGCGCCGGGTCCGGGCGCCGCCCGCCGCGAGCCGGCAGGCCTCGTCCAGGTCGAGCGGGATCTCGAGCTCGCGCGCGAAGTCGTTCGCCGTGCCCGTGGGGATCACCGCGAGCCGGATGCCCGCGCGCGCCGCCGGGGCCGCCACGCATGCCAGCGAGCCGTCACCGCCCGCGACGACCATTGCGTCGGGCTGCGACGAGATGGCCTCGTCGGCTGCATCGAGCGGGTACTCGGAGACCTCGAGCCCGTGCTCGCGAAGGCATCCGGCTACGTCCTCTGCGTCCCCGGATCCCGAGTCCGGGTTCGTCAGCAAAGCGATCGAAGGCATCGGGGGAACGTAGCGACGCGACATTGGTTTGAGGTTGCGCATCGCGCGGGCTGCGTTCGTGGGCTACGGTGCGCGCTGGATGAGCGCCGCCGAGGAGGAACGCCTTCGCGACTACGAGCGCGGCTTCCGCCGGGCGGGGCTACCTCTCTTCATAGCCGAGCGCTCGGCGGCGACGGACATCTTCAACCGCGCGGCTCCGCTGATCGCCTTCGTCTTCCTTGCCGAGGTCTTCGGCGCGCTCAACCTCGAATGGTCTCCGCTCGCCAACCTCGCGGCCGTCGCGGCGGGGCTCGGGCTCTTCCTGGTCGGCATCGTCCTCCTCAACCGCGCACGTGGGCGGAGGGCCATCGCGATTCCCCAGGACGTCGGCAAGGCTGAGCTCGCCGGGTTCGTCATCGTGCCGGCCGTCCTTCCACTCGTCTTCGGCGGCCAGTGGCTGAGCGCTCTCGTGACCGCGGCGGGGAACCTCGTTCTCCTGGGCCTCATTTACGCGGTTGTCGGACTCGGCCTGGTCTCGATAGTGCGCTGGACGCTCGGCAGGCTCCTGGGCCAGCTCCGGGCGTCGCTAGAGCTGTTCTCGCGCGCGATTCCTCTGTTGTTCCTGTTCGCGATCGTGCTTTTCCTGACCGCTGAGGTCTGGCAGGTCTTCTCCGACTTGCCGCTGCACGCCTACGCGATTCTCGTCGTGCTTCTCATCCTCGTCGGCACGATCTTTCTCGCGGCCCGCCTGCCGGTCGAGGCCCGGAAGTTGGAAAAGGAGGCGGACGCTTCCGCACCTCCGCTCGACCACAAGGAGCGCCTCAACGTCGGTCTCGTGATGTTCGTGAGCCAAGCGCTGCAAGTGCTGCTCGTAGTGCTTGCCGTGGGCGTGTTCTTCACCGCTCTGGGCTGTCTCATCGTCGACTCCGAGAGCATGGGCGATTGGATCGGCGGCCCAGGAGACCTGATCGGCGAGCTTGCGGTTGGAGACGCCAATCTCTACTTGACGTGGGAGCTGATCCGCGTTGCGGGCGCGATCGCCGCGTTCACCGGCCTTTACTTCACGATCTCCATGCTCACCGACGACGTCTACCGCCGGGAGTTCCTGGAAGAGCTGACGTCGGAGATGCGCGAGAGCTTCTGCGAGCGCGCCGAGTATCTGCGCCTGCGAGGCACGAGCAGCACGTAGGCTGCGGGCATGGATTACCCCGACAGCGACGTCACGTCATTCGTCCTCGAGCGCGCCCAGGAGCTCGGCGATAAGCCTGCCCTGATCGATGGCCCGACCGGGCGCACGATCACCTACGCGGAGCTCGATCAGGCCACGCGTGCTCTGGCGGCCGGCCTCGCGGCCCGCGGCTTCGGGCCCGGCGACTCGCTCTGCGTCTACATGCCGAACCTGCCCGAGTACGCGGTCGCATTCCATGGGGTCGCGCGAGCGGGCGGCAAGGCCTCGACCGCCAACCCGCTCTACACCGCGCGCGAGCTTCAGCACCAGCTCGAGGACTCGGGCTCCAAATACCTCTTGACCATCCCGCAGTTCCTCGACGTGGCCACGACGGCCGCCGAGGCGGCGGGCGTCGAGGAGATCTTCGTGGTGGGGGAGGCCGAGGGCGCAACGGCCGCTCTCAGAGCTGATGGGCGACCCGGGCGACGCTCCTGAGGCCGGCATCTCCGGCGATGACCTGGCCGTTCTGCCCTACTCGAGCGGCACCACCGGCCTGCCCAAGGGCGTGATGCTCACGCACCGCAACCTCGTCGCGAACCTCGTTCAGATCCAAGACGCGTTCGAGATTTCCGAAGACGATGTCCTCCTGGGGGTTCTGCCGTTCTTCCACATCTACGGGCAGACGGTGATCTTGAACCAGGGCCTTCGGAGAGGCGCGACGATCGTCTCGATGCCGCGCTTCGACCTCGATCAGTTCCTCGATCTGATCCAGGAGCACCGTGTCTCGCAGGTCTTCGTCGTGCCGCCGATCGCGCTCGCCCTGGCCAAGCACCCGGCGGTGAGCGAGCGGGACCTCTCCTCGGTCGAGAACGTCATGTCGGGAGCGGCTCCGCTGGGCGCCGAGCTTGCGGGCAAGGTCGCCGAGCGTCTGAGCTGCGAGGTCTTTCAGGGCTATGGCATGACCGAGACGAGCCCGGTGACCCACATGATCCGCCCCGGCGGGGAGAATCGGCCCGGATCGATCGGCCGGGAGCTTGACGACACCGAGTGCCGGATCGTCGACGTCGAGACCGGCGAGGACGCTGCCGACGGCGAGCGCGGCGAGCTGTGGATCCGCGGGCCTCAGGTGATGGCCGGCTACCTCAACAACGAGGAGGCCACGCGCGCCACGATCGACCCGGATGGCTGGCTACACACGGGCGACATCGCGGTCCGCGACGAGGACGGCTTCTACTTCATCGTCGATCGGCTCAAGGAGCTCATCAAGTACAAGGGGTTCCAGGTCCCGCCGGCCGAGCTGGAGGCGATCCTGATCAACCACCCCGACGTGGCCGACTGCGCGGTCATCGGCGTGCCGGACGAGGACGCGGGCGAGATCCCGAAGGCATTCGTCGTTCCGGCCGAGGGCTCAGAGCTGGATCACGACGCCCTGATGGCTCACGTCGCCGAGCAGGTCTCGCCGCAGAAGAAGATTCGCCAGGTGGAGGAGATCGACGAGATCCCGAAGTCCGCCTCGGGCAAGATCCTCCGCCGAGTGCTGATGGACCGCTAACCCTCAACCTCCCTAAAGGGGGTCTGACCCCGGGTCAGACCCCGTTGAGGGTTACTTGAGGGTTCAGCCCGATCCGCGTCGCTCGTCAGCCGCTGAAGCCGATGCCGCGTGCCGGGTCGGCGACGCGGATGAAGACGACGGTCGCCAGGTTGAGCGAGACGCTTCCCTCGGGGGTCTTCAGGTCGTGCCAGCCGCGGCCGACCTCGACCGCCTTCCGAAGGCTGTTCAACTCCTTCTCGTCCAGCTTCACCGACAGGACCTGTCCGATCCCGAATCCGATCTCGACCTTCGTGTCTTCTGCCATGTCTTCAGTGTCCCTTCGCGGGTTGGACGATCTCGGTCAACACACCGCCCGTTGAGCGGGGGTGCAGGAAGGCGACCTGGCTGTTACGGATGCCGGTTCGCGGCTCGGAGTCGATCAGCTCGATGCCGGCATCCGCCAGCTTCGTGAGCGTGGCGTTGATGTCGTCAACGCGGTAGGCGACGTGGTGCAGGCCGGGACCCTTGCGCTCGAGGAACTTGCCCACCGGCGTGTCCGGGCCGAGCGGGCTCAGGAGCTCTACGTGGCAGTCGCCCACGTCGAGGAGCACAGCCTCGACACCTTGCTCCTCCACCGTCTCGCGATGGGCGAGCGGCATGGCCATCGAGCCCTCATAAAGGGCGAGCGAGGCGTCGAGGTCGTCGGTTGCGACGCCGATGTGATCGATCAGGCCGAACATCCGGCCCGAGTGTATTTGGGGCGAATCAGCCTTCGTCCGTGGGGGGCGGGCGATCCTCGGCGGCGAGGACCTCGGCCCGGAGCGAGGCGTCGTGTGGCTGATCCTCGGAGATCTCGGCCCTGCGCTCCCGGTGCGCCTCCATGATCTCCTTGATCTCTTCGTGCTCGATGATCTCGTTCTGAAGCAGGCGCTCCGCCACGAGGTCCAGGAGGTCGCGGTGGTCGGACAGAAGCTGATGGGCCCCGCGGTACGCCTCCTCGGCAATCGCCTGGACCTCTTCGTCGCGAATCTGGCGTAGCGCCTCCGAAGTGCTGAAGTCCTGGGTGGGCACCTGGTGCGAGCGGATGTGCGTCCCCATCGCGTACTCGTTGACCATCGAGCGGGCGATCGCGGTGACCCTGTTCAGGTCGTCCGAGGCACCCGTGGTGATCCGGCCGAAGGTGATCTGCTCCGCGACACGGCCGGCAAGGAGGACCTTCATGTAGTCGATCAGCTCCTGGCGCGTCTTGAGGTAGCGATCCTCCTGGGGCAGGTTGAGCGTGTAGCCCAGGGCCTTCCCGCGCGGCACGATCGAGACCTTCTGGACCTTGTCGACCGAGGGGAGGAGCTCCGAGGCGATCGCGTGCCCCGCCTCGTGCCAGGCGATGACCTTCTTCTCGTGGTCGGTGATGATCTTCCGCGACTCGAGGCCCGCGACGACGCGCTCCAGCGCGTTATCGAAGTCCGCCTGGACGATGAACTCCCGCTGGTTCCGCCCGGCGAGGATCGCGGCCTCGTTCGCGAGGTTGGCTAGATCGGCGCCGGTCAGCCCGGACCCGTGGCGGGCAACCCGCTCGAGGCTCACGTCCTGTCCCAGCGGCTTGGAAGCGGTGTGGACCTTGAGGATCTCGATCCGGCCCTTGCGGTCCGGAGGGGGGACGTAGACCTGCCTGTCGAAGCGGCCCGGGCGGAGAAGGGCCTTGTCGAGCTTTTCGAGCAGGTTCGACGCCGCCATGACGACGACGTTGTCCTGTGAGTCGAACCCGTCCATCTCCACCAGGAGCTGGTTGAGGGTCTGGTCGCGCTCGCCCGAGACGTCCGAGCCGCGAGCCGCACCCACCGCATCGAGCTCGTCGATGAACACGATCGCGGGAGCGGCCTCGCGGGCCTCCTTGAACAGGCGGCGGATCCTTGCCGCGCCGAGGCCGGCGAACATCTCGATGAACGAGGAGGCCGACTGAGAGAGGAACGTCGCGCCCGACTCGTGGGCGACGGCCTTCGCCAGAAGCGTCTTGCCCGTACCGGGCGGGCCGTGCAGGAGAATGCCCTTGGGCACCTTCGCTCCGAGCTTCTTGAAGCGCTTGGGGTCGGAGAGGAACTCGACTATCTCGAGCAGCTCGTCCTTCGTCTCGTCAACACCCGCTACGTCGTCGAAGGTGACGTTCTGCTTCGACTTCGAGCTGATCTCCTGCGGCTTGGTCCGCGGCATCAGCTTCAGCGTGCGCCACATGAAGTAGCAGATGATCCCCAGGAAGATCAAGGGGCCCCAGATGGGCACGTAGCGCTCGACCTCGTCGTAACCGAAGGCGATTGGAAGTGGGAAGAAGCTCATGTTGGAAGGGGTGGAGAAGACTCCCCTGCGGGGCCCTCTTCAGACCTATCGGCAGCCGGGGGCTCAACTCTTAGTAGCTCGTTCACGGCCGCCTCACCCACGGCCAGCTGGGCGGCAGTTGGCTCGCGTGTAGAGACCAGGCGCTGGATCTCGTAGCCCGCGCTGTGAACGGCCCGGGAGAGGGTTGCATCGGGGTTGCGCTCGGAGAAGGCGAATACCTCGACGGCGGCTCCCGTCGCCGCCAGCGACGCGGCGCCGCGCGCGATCGGGTTCGGTCGCGCCATGGTCCCTTCAACCAGGACCTGGCCGGCGACGCTGAAGGCGAGCATGGGGCCGATCAGGTTGGAGCCGCACCGTTCGTGCTCCTTGGGCTCGTCGGCAGCCGGCCCGCCTGACTCGTAAGCGCCGATCGCTTTGTGCTCCGCTCCGTGGTACGCCGCGAGGTCCGGATCGCGAAGGGCCGCGAGCGCCGGAACCAGGCCGATCACGGCGATCATCGCCTCGCGCGACGCGTTGCCGCGGGCGAACTTGCGCGCCGCGGCCGAGGCGGCGCTCGCCATCGCGGCTGCCGCGATCACGCGCGGGTCCTCGAAGGGGAGTCGTGCGGAGCGCAGGCGCGTGCGCGCGAGTGGGATGACGGCCATCGCTTCGGCGAGCCGCAAAGGCCCGCGCACGAGGGGCGTGGTGGCCAAGCGGCCCCGGGCGAAGGAGGGCTTGGCTCCCGACGCGACCTCGATCTCGCCCGCCTTGTTACGAACCGCGACGGCCCAGTGCGTGGGTCCGTGGACCAGCAGGCCGTTGCGAAGAGCCATGCCGCCCAGCCGCATGGGTTCCTCAGTCATCCAAGGATCCTCTTCGCGAGCCATGCGTAGAAGTCTGCCGCAAGCTCGACGTCGGAGACTGCGGCCCCCTCGTCGGCGCCGTGAACGAGCGGCGCAGCGGCCAGCATGTCGAGCTCGCGCTGCGGGTGGAACCCGTAGACCACGCTGGAGCCGAATGCCTTGCGGAACCAGTGCGAGTCCGAGAAGCCGGGCATGACGGTAGGCACCAGCGTCGCCTCGGGGTCTGCCTCGGCCAGCCATTCGCGGATGCCGTCGGCTAGCTCGGACTCGTAGGGCGACTCGTTCCCGATCGTGTCGTCGTCGAACTCGAGCTCGATGTTCGGGTCCTGAGTCCCCAGGACCTCCTCGACCTTTGCAAGCACGTGATCGGCGCCCAGGCCGGGCGGGACGCGGCAGTCGACCACGACTTCGGCGCTTGCGGGGATCATGTTGTCCGCGGGCGCGGCCTGGACCTGGGTCGGGACGAGCGTCACGCGGAGCATCGGCTCAGCCATATAGGCGGCGGCTTCCGGCGCGACGCGGCGGAGCTCGGCCAGCGCCGCGACGAGGTCGCCCTGGTTGTCCGTGTCGACAACCCGGCCGATGGTGGCCTGGAGGAACTCGAGCCCCGCGGCCGTCGGTTCCAGCGGCGGCTGCTCGACGAGGCGCGAGATGACCGGCGCCAAGCGAAGAAGCGCGTTGTCGCCAAGGCTCGGGACCGATCCGTGGCCCGCGCGCCCGCGGGCCTTGAGCTTGAAGCGGAAGACCCCCTTCTCCCCGAGCGCGACGCCGTAGAAGCGCCGGCCGTCGATCTCGAACATGGCGCCGGCCCCTTCGTTGACGACGAAGTCCGCCCGCACCTTCTCGGGGTGCTCCTCGCAGAGCCACTTCGCGCCCATGTTCGCGCCGAGCTCCTCATCCGCGGCGATGATGATCTTGAGCTCGCCCCGCGCGGGCCGCCACCCCGCTCGGGCCAGGTGGGCCGCGGCGGCAACTTCCGTCGCGACCTGGTCCTTCATGTCCTGGCCACCCCGGCCCTGCACGAATCCGTCGACAACCTCACCCGACCAGGGGCTGAAGCTCCAATCGGCAGGGTCGGCCGGCACGGTGTCCATGTGGCTGATGTAGGCGAGGATCGGCCCATCCGCTTCCCCGGGCAGGCGCGCGATGACGTTCGTGCGATCTGGTTCGCGCTCGAGCAGCTCGACCTCGAAGCCCGCGTCTCGCAAGATCGCGGCGACGTGCTCCTGGGCGGGACGCTCGTTCCCGGGTGGGTTCACCGTGTTGAAGCGAAGGAGCTCCGAGAGCAGCTGGACTGCTTCGGCCCCGAGGGTGCTGGTCTCGGCGGTGGAGGCGCTGTCCATGTCCTCAGGCTAGAGAAGGCCTGCCGGGGCATACTCGTGGCATGGAAGGCCGGTTGTTCTCGGAGGCGGAAGGCGGTCAGCCGGCCCGCGACGTGCCGGCTGCGGATGCGCCCCTTGCGGTACGGATGCGGCCGAGGTCCCTGAAGGAGCTCGTGGGCCAGGGGCACCTGCTTGCGGACGGGTCGGCGCTTCGCACTGCCGTCGAGACCCGGGAGCCCCACTCGGCGATCCTCTACGGGCCACCCGGAACCGGCAAGACGACGCTCGCGCGCATCGTTGCGCAGACCTCTGATGCGGCGTTCGAGGAGGAGTCGGCCGTGAACGCCGGCAAAGCCCAGGTCACGGCGGTGATCGAGCGGGCTCGGGAGCGGCGCGGCTCAGGTCGGCGGACGGTTCTCTTCCTGGACGAGATCCACCGCTTCAACAAGGCGCAACAGGATGCGCTGCTGCCGGCTGTCGAGGAGGGGCTCGTGACCCTGATCGGCGCGACGACCGAGAACCCGTACTTCGAGGTGAACTCCGCGCTCTTGTCCCGCTGCCAGATCTACGAGCTTCGCGAGCTCGGCGCGGCCGACGTGGAGGCGCTACTGCGGCCGCGCGCTCGAGGATCCGGAGCGGGGAATCGCCGATCCCCCTGAGATCGACGCCGACGCGCTCGAGCTCTTGGCTCATCGCTCGGGCGGAGATGCCCGCGCCGCGCTCGGCGCTCTCGAACGCGCGGCGGAGACGGCAAGGGCGGGCGACGGGCGGATCGACCTGGCGACTGCCGAGGACGCGCTCCAGCGCAAGGCGATCGCATACGACCGCCAGGGGGACAAGCACTACGACTACATCTCGGCGTGGATCAAGGCGACGCGCGGCTCGGACCCCGACGCCTCGATCTATTACCTCGCCGTGATGCTCGAGGGTGGTGAGGATCCGCGGTTCATCGCCCGGCGCATGGTCATCTTCGCCTCGGAGGACATCGGCAACGCCGACCCGCGGGCGCTCGCCGTCGCGACCGCGGCAGGCGCAGCCGTCGACCGGGTCGGGATGCCCGAGTGCGCCCTCAACCTCGCCCAGGCGGCGGCCTATCTGGCGCTCGCGCCCAAGTCGAACGCGGCGACCACAGCCATCGGCGAGGCGATGCGCCACGTCCGCGAGCACGGCGCGAAGCTCCCGCCCGACGCGCTCCGCGACTCCCATTATCCAGGCGCCAAGGAGCTCGGCCGCGGCAGCGGATACGTCTACCCGCACGACCGGCCGGGAGCCGTGTCCGACGAGTCGCTGCTCCCCGTCGACGTCCAGGGAGTCCGCTTCTACGAGCCGTCGGACCGGGGCTTTGAGCAGCGCATGCGAGAGCGTCTCGAAGAGCTACGAAACCTGCGCGGCGACGCCTGACGGGGTCAGACCCGGGGTCAGACCCCCTTGAGGGTGGTCGAGGGTTGGTCGGGCGGTTACGCTGCCGCCCGATGGGCCAGCTCGAATCCTTCAATCCCGCCACGGGCGCCCTGGTCGGCACCGTCCCAACGATCGAGCCCAAGGACGTCGACGATGTAGTCGCGGACATCGCCGAGATCCAGCCGTTCTGGGCGCAGCTCACGCCCGAGGATCGCGGTCGTTACCTGCGCCGGGTCGCTGATGAGCTGGTCGAGGATCTCGAAGGCGTCGCGCGCCTGATCTCCGAGGAGCAGGGCAAGCCGATGGCTGAGAGCTACGCGATGGAGCTCGTGCCGACGATCGACGCCTTGCACTGGTGCGCCGACGAGGGGCCCAAGATCCTGCGCGACGAGCCGATCTCCTACCCGCAGCTCTTCTTCAAGACCAAGCGGAGCTTTTTCTCGTACGAGCCGATCGGCGTGGTCGGGGTGATCGCGCCGTGGAACTACCCGTGGTCCATCCCGTTCGGCGAGGTTGCGATCGCGCTGATGTGCGGGAACGGCGTGATCCTCAAGCCCGCGAGCCTGACCCCGCTCCTGGGGGACCGGATCCAGGCCGCGTTCGAGCGGGGCGGAGTGCCCGAGGGCCTCGTGCGCACGGTGCATGGCGGCGGGCAGATCGGCCAGGCGATCTGCGAGTCGAAGGGAGTGGGCAAGGTCTTCTTCACCGGCTCGGTCGAGGTCGGGCGGAAGGTCGGCGAGATCTGCGCCAGCCAGATGAAGGGCTCCGTCCTGGAGCTCGGCGGCAAGGACCCCCAGATCGTGTGCGCGGATGCCGATCTCGAGAACGCGGTGTCGGGATGCGTGTGGGGGGCGTTCGCGAACGCCGGGCAGACCTGTTCCGGGATCGAGCGGACCTACGTCGTCGACTCCGTCGCCGACCGGTTCCTGGAAGGCGTCGTTCGCGAGACCGAGCGGCTGACAGTGGGCGACCCGCTCGAATGGACGACGGAGATCGGCCCCATGGTCTCCGCCGACCAGGCGGACCTGGTGACCGGCCTCGTCGACGATGCGCTCAAGGGAGGCGCTGACCGTCTCACCGGAGGTCCGCGCGAGATCGACGGTATGAAGGGGCGGTTCATCGCACCCACGGTGCTTGCGGGCGTCGAGGACGAGATGAAGGTGATGCGTGAGGAGATCTTCGGTCCCGTCGCGCCGATCATCGTCGTCGGCTCCGAGGAGGAAGCGCTCGAGCGCGCGAACGACTCGAACTTCGGGCTGGGAGCTTCGATCTGGACCAAGGACCGCCAGAAGGGCGAGCGCATGGCGCGCCGGATCGAGTCGGGGATGGTCTGGATCAACGACCACTCCTACTCGCACGGCGCGCTCCAGACGTCATGGGGAGGGGTCAAGGACTCGGGCCTCGGCCGCTCGCACTCGAAGTTCGGCTTTTACGAGTGCGTGAACATCAAACACGTCGCCTGGGAGCCGGGGTTGACGAGAGACTTCTGGTGGCAGCCGTATGACGCGGCGCTGGGCGATGCCCTGCGGTCCTCGACCCGGCTTCTCTATGGCGCGAAGCCGGGCGAGCGCATCAAGGCACTTCGCGACGGCGCAGTTCCCCTGGCCAAGGTCGGGCTGAAGATCATGCGAAAGGGCCGCTAGGCAGCTCGACCCGCGAACGGGTCCTTGCAGGTTCGCGGCAACAGCCGCGTGACCGGTAAAACTTCTTGGTGTCCGGGCCGGGGCGTCCGGCCGGCGGCGTTCTCGCTGGGGGGATTGGAGGAAGCTCGATCCGAGGCCATGGCAAGACACTGGACAGTGAGATGAAACACGCGGTGGGGGCTCTCGCCCTGCGTGTCGCAGCGATCACTCTCGTAGCCGTCGGAATGCTCCTGTGCGTCGCTGAGGCCGGTGTGGCGTCCGGATCGAAGAGGGAGGACAAGACTCCTCGACCGTGGCGCTCATATCCGCTGAATCAGGTCGAATCCAATCTCGCCGCCCAGGCTCGCCAGGACGCCTGCGACTTCGCCTCGCGCCAGCGGAACGCCGACAGGCGTGCGCTGCTCATCTTCCTGATGGGGCGCGCCAACCAGCACCGGGGCAAGTTCGGGGTCGGCCGCGACGGCAACTTCACTCCGAACAACCGCGTCTTCGAGGTTCTCCGCGAAGCGGGGAGGGCCTACAAGGACTGCCGCTCGAGCCGGCGGATGCACGCTGACATCGCCTACGGGCTGACGAACTACGAGCTGAGCCAATCGATCCGGACGAACAGCGGCGCGCGACAGGCCGGGATCGCCCAGGCCCGCGTTGCGAAGAAGCTCGACCGCCGGCTGCCTCGCGGGGTGGGCGCAGTCGCCGCGGGCGACATCGAGCCTGGCTGGGACCCCCGAGGCTCCGGGCGTGCGCTGAGACTGATCCGCGGGGGAGCGGGAAGCGGCCCCGCGTACTTCAATTTCGGGACGTCGGGCCAATGCCCGCCCTTCGGCACCGCTTGCCAGGGAAACTGGTCGTTGAAGGACATCGCGCGCGGATCGCAGGACCAGCGGGTCATCCCCCTCCCGCAGATCTACTACCCGAGACAGGGAAAGACCTGGGCCCACATCGCGAACCGATGGGACCTTGCGGGCGGCAACTGCCCGAAGCGGAAGCGACGCAAGCGCGGGTGCTACGACTTCGGCGGCGTGACCTCGCACCCGGCCGGGTGCGCCGGGGTCGAGTTCACGCCCGAGGAGAGCTGGCGCCGCCTGCGCCAGGCCGCCGACAATCGCGTCGGCCGGCGCCTCATCTACTTCAACCCGCGCCGCGTCGGCTGCCGTTCCTTCGCCGAGGAGCCCAGCCCCACGACGCACACCGAGGTCTCGCTGCCGTTGATGCCCAACGACGTGCCCGGGAGGATCGTCCGGGACCCGGATCCCGTCGTGAGCGAATACGTCATGGGATCTCTCGTGAACGCCTGGCGTGCCGGCGACGCGCGCGAGCTCACCTGGGTATACGCCGGCGCCGCCGGTCCAGACCCTGCCACCGGGGAGCCATCCTCCTCCGGCCGCCTCCTTGTCGTGCGTGAGACCTATGCGCGCGACCGGCTCCCGGCGACGTCGGTGGAGCAGATCGACGTCGAGGGTGCCGGACCTCTGCGGATCGTCGAGGCGCCGCTGGGGCGCCGGGCTGCCGGCTCAGGACCGGATGGCAGCGTCATCGCTTTCGAAAGCGCCACGGGGGCAGAAGGGGCGCTCGACCTCTCCACGGCGTCCGTAAGCCTGACGCCGGAGCCGTAGACCGCTCCACTTCGCCTCATCCGGGCGCGAACCGCGCGTGCAGGTGGTTGTCGTGGTTCGCGAGCGGCACGACGATTCCCGGCGGGCCGGTCAACGGCAGGTTCGGGCCCACGAAGACGGTGACGGCGCCGGCCGCCACGAAGCGGTCGACCAGGTCCTGCGCGAGGCCGACGTCGACCTCGCCAACGCTCAGCGGCGCTCGCTCGGCGCCGCCTCGGAGCGGGTAATAGACGTCCACGTCGAGGCCGTTCTGGTGGCTCGCGTGGCCGATCCCGCCGCCGACCTCCGGGCCGAAGTCGCCGCCGCCACGCACCGAGAGGTCGCCGACGCCGACGCGAGGCGCTTTCGGGTGCGCACGCGCGAAGCCGCGGAGGACGCCCAGGGTCGTGCGCACGAGGTCGCCCGTCCCCCAGCGCCGCCACGTCCGGTTCGGCCTTTCGTGGCGGATCGGGTCCCACGTGAAGAACGCATGGCCCTCGGCCGGGAAGCGAACTCCGCGGACCAGCGACCCCGCCTCGGGCAGGCCGACGGCCACGGAGTCGCGATACTCGACGCGGGCCCGCTGCAAATCGCGATCATTCCGATCCGAGTTGCCGTCCGAGCACAGGCCGACCGCTGAGATGAGCGCCAGGATCCAGACAGCCACAGAGAGAGCTACGGAGGGCGCCCGCCCCGGGGTCCCTGCCGCGGTCGAGGCGCGGGCGCTCCGCCGCGACTACGGGGAAGAACCCGTCCTCCGCGATGTCTCCTTCGAGCTTGCCCCGGGCCAGACGCTGGTCGTCCTGGGCCCGAACGGCGCGGGCAAGTCGACGCTCCTTCGCATGCTCGCGACGCTCCTGCGCCCCAGCGCGGGCGAGCTGAGCGTGCTCGGGGCCGAGCTGCCGCGCCGCGCGTGGAAGGCGCGCGGGCGGATCGGCTACCTGGGCCATGACGCGCTCCTCTACGCGGACCTCACCCTCACCGAGGCGCTCGCCTTTCACGCGCAGCTTCACCGGGTGTCCGACCACGAGGACCGCATCCGCGGCCTGCTCGCCGAAGTCGGCCTCGAGCAGCGCGCCGGCCAGCAGGTCAGGACGCTCTCGGCCGGACAGGCTGCAACGGGCCGCCGTCGTGCGCTGCGTCCTGCACCGGCCGGAGCTCCTGCTCCTGGACGAGCCGGGCGCGCACCTCGACCCGGCGGGCTTCGGGACCGTGGAGCGGCTGATCGGCCGGGGGTCGGGGGCGACCCGGGTGGTGGTGACGCACGACGTCGAGGGCGGCCTCGCCGACGCGGATCGCGCGCTTGCGCTCCACAGCGACGGGACCGTCGCGTACGAAGGCCCCGCCGGAGGCCTGTCGCCAGGCGACGCGCGCGCGATCTATGCCGGGAGAGCCCGATGAGCGCGGCCCGGGTGATCCTGGTCAAGGACCTGCGGATCGAGCTCCGCACCCTGCAGTCGCTGCCTGCGATGGCGTTGTTTGCGGTCACGACGTTCGTGATCTTCCGCTTCGGGCTCGACCGCACGTCGCTGGAGGGAAGCCTCGCTACGGGTGTGCTCCTGGTGACGATTCTCTTCGCGGCGCTCCTCGCGATCAACCGCCTGTTCGTCGCCGAGCGCGACGAGGGTGGCTTCGATGCGATCAGGCTTGCCCCGGTGGACCCGACCTCGCTGTTCGTCGCGAAGGTCCTGGCGCTTCTGACCTATCTGGCGATCCTCGAGCTGATCGCCGTCCCGGTCTTCGCCGGCTTCTTCCTCGACGATGCCGCAGGGTTGCTGCCCCTGGCGGGGATCCTTCTTCTCCTGGACCTCGGGCTGGCCGCCACGGGGGCGGTCGTCTCGACCATCGGCGCCAACTCCCGTGCCCGCGACCTCCTCACGCCTCTGATCCTCCTGCCGCTCCTGGTTCCACTGATGATTGCGGCGGCGGGCGCCTGCGAGCCGCTGCTCGCTGCAGGCGGCCCTGAATACGGCGATGTGGGCCAGTGGGTGCTCACCATGGCGCTCTACGATCTGTTGTTCCTCCTCGTCGGGTATGCGACCTACGAATTCCTGCTCGAGGACTAGATCCGATGTCCAACGAAGATCACCACCAGCACACGCTTCTTTCGCAGCTAAAGCTGCTCACTAGACGAATGCCCTCACTTCAAGTCCTGGCGTTCGCCACGGTCGCCGTGCTCGGCATCGCGTTCGCGATGGTCTTCTTCTACGCGCCGAACGACGCGGATCAGGGCTTCATCCAGAAGATCTTCTACGTCCACGTGCCGATCGCGATCTGCGCGCTGGTCGGCTTCGTGGTCGCGGCCTTCCATGCGATCCGCCACCTGCGCACCGGCGATCCGATCCACGACGTCCGCTCGTACGTCGCGATCCACATGGGCGTCATCTTCGGTACCGCAGCGCTTCTGACGGGTGCGATCTGGGCGCGCGCCGCCTGGGGCAAGTGGTGGGTCTGGGAGGAGCCCACGCTCGTCTCGTTCCTGATCGTCTACCTCCTCTACGCGACGTACTACCCCCTCAGGTATTCGATCGAGGACCGGGAGCGCCAGGCCCGCTACGCGTCCGTGTTCGCGATCACCGCCGGCGCGTTCGTCCCGCTCAACTTCATGGCCGTCCGCCTCGCGGAGTCGCTGGTCCACCCGCGGGTGTTCGCAACCGCCGACGGGGGCCTGCCGCCCGAGATGCTCCTGACGTTCCTCGTCTCGATCGCCGGGATGGCCCTTCTCTTCATCACGCTCACGCGCTTCGAGATGTCGGCGAAGATGACGAAGGGCCAGATCTCGCGCCTCCGCCGGGCGCTCGACTCGGAGGCTCCCGTCGCCTCTCCCTCGCGTATCGCCCCAGCCGTCCCGAACGAGACCTGATGCCAGCGCTGCCGATCGACGAAGCGGGCAAGTACGTGGCCGGGGCCTATGTGGTCTTCCTGGTCCTCGTCCTGATCTACGTCGCGATCATGGCGGCGAAGCTCGAGCGGATGCGCCGCGACCTGACCGAGCTGGCGGACCTGGCCGAGAGCCGCAAGCGGGAGGCCGCGTAGATGGCCGAGGTGCTCGTCCTTGGCGTCTCGCACAAGACCGCTCCCCTGGAGCTGCGCGAGCGCCTTGCCCTGACCGAAGGCCGCGCCGTGGGCGCCCTCGGCGAGCTCGTCACCTCCGGCGAGGTGGCTGAAGCCGCCGCGATCTCCACCTGCAACCGGACCGAGCTCTACATGTACGCGTCGGACCCCGTGAACGCGGAGTCGCAGGCTCTGAGCGTCCTGGCGCGCGAGGCCGACATCCGCCCGACCGAGCTCGTCTCGCACCTCTATTCGTTCCGCGGCCCCAGCGCCGGCTCGCACCTCTTCCGGGTAACCGCTGGGCTGGAGTCGATGATCGTCGGCGAGGCCGAGATCCAGGGCCAGGTCAAGCGCGCCTATGAGCTCGCGCTGGTCGAGGACGCGACAGGCCCGGTCCTGAACAGGCTCTTCCGGGGCGCGCTGGCCGCCGGCAAGCGTGCCCGCTCGGAGACCGCTCTGTCCGAGCGTGCCCTCTCGGTTCCACAGGTGGCGGTCGAGTTGGCCCAGCGCACTCTCGGCGACCTCGAGGATCGCTCGGTGCTGGTCGTTGGGGCGGGCGAGACCGCCGAGCTGACCGCCCGCGCGCTCGCGTCCCGCGGCGTCGACGCGGTGTTCATCGCAAACCGCCACTACGACCGCGCCATCGGCATCGCTCAGCGCTTCGGCGGCAGGGCGGTCCGCTTCGAGGAGCTGCCGTCGCTGCTTGCGGCGGCCGACATCGTGGTTTCTTCGACCTCCTCCCCCCACCACGTGATCGAGCGGGATGCGCTCTCCGAGGTCATGGCCGAGCGAGCCGGACGGCCGCTTCTCTTGATCGACCTCGCCGTCCCGCGCGACATCTCGCCCAGCTGCCGGGACCTGACGGGGGTGACGGTCCACGACATGGACGACCTGCAATCGCTGGTGGAGCGCAACACGAGCTCGCGCGAGGGCGAGGCCGTCAAGGCCGAGAAGATCCTGCGCTCGGAGCTCGTGCAGTTCGAGGAGTGGCTGACGGCCCAGGAGGTGACTCCGACAATCGCGGCCCTTCGCGGACTGGCCGACGAGATCGTCGCCAGGACGCTCGCCGAGAACGAGAGCCGCTGGGAAGGCCTTTCGGCCGCCGATCGCGAGCGGCTGGAGACGATGGCGAACGCGATCGCGCGGCGCATCCTCCACGAGCCGACGCTTCGCCTGAAGCGCTCCGCCGCGGACGGCGTCGCCGGCAATGTTCACGCGCTCCGGGAGTTGTTCGGCCTCGATCCCGGCTCGGACGCGCTCGAGGGCGCCCAGGCCGAGGTCACGGAGCTCGACGAGCACCGCCGCGCTCGGCGCTAGGAGGGGATCTTGAGGATCGCGACCCGGTCGAGCGCGCTTGCGCTCGCGCAGTCCCAGACGGTTGCGACCGCCCTTGGCGGCGCGGAACTGGTCCAGGTGTCGAACGTCGACGGCGAGGTGGGCGACAAGGCACGGTTCGTCCGGACGGTCGAGGCGGCGCTTCGCGAGGAGAGGGCGGAGCTGGGTGTGCACTCGGCGAAGGACCTGCCGGGAGAGATGCCGGATGACCTCGCGCTGGTCGGAATCCCGGTCCGGGAAGACCCGGCAGACGTGTTCGTCGGAGCCGCAGGGTCGCTCGCCGACCTGCCGGACGGCGCCCGCGTCGGCACCGCGAGCCTGAGGCGCCGCTCCCAGCTACTCGCCCTGCGGCCCGACCTGGACGTGCTCGAGGTCCGCGGCAACGTCGACACCCGCCTGCGGAAGCTCGCCGACGGTGAGTTCGACGGCATTGTCCTCGCGGCCGCCGGCCTGCTGCGCCTGGGCCGCGGAGACGAGATCGCGTTCCGCTTCGGCGCCGATCAGATGGTCCCGGCTCCGGGCCAGGGAGCTCTTGCGCTGCAAGCCCGGGCCGGCGACGAGGCGTCGGCCGCCGCCGCCGCGGGCATCTCCGATCGGGATGCCCTGGTGGAGTTCACAGCCGAGCGCGCCGCCACGCAGATGCTGGACGCCTCGTGCGAGACGCCGCTCGGCATCTGCGCGCGCCACATGGACGGGACGCTTGCCGTGGCGGGTTACGCGGGCCTGCCCGACGGATCAGAGTGGGTGCGCGACGCCGTCAGGGGCGATCCGGAACAGCCTGCCGCGCTGGGCGTCTCGCTGGCCGAGCGCATGCTCGGCGCCGGCGCCGGCGACATCCTCGAGCGTGCGAAGGGGGCGTGGTGAGCGCCCGTTCCGGCGTCGTGTATCTCGTGGGGGCGGGGCCCGGCGATCCCGGCCTCATGACCGCGCGGGCGCTCGAGCTCATCGCGAGCGCCGACTCGATCCTCTACGACCGCCTGATCCCCGGCGGCGCTCTCGATGGCGCCTCGGAGGAAGCAGAGCTGGTGTACGTCGGCAAGGCGCCGGGCGACGTCGCGATGACCCAGGAGGGCATCAACGAGGCGCTCGTCGAGCGGGCGCAACGGGGCCTCCGCGTCGTCCGCCTGAAGGGCGGAGACCCGTTCGTCTTCGGCCGTGGGGGCGAGGAGGCCGAGGCTTGCCGTGCCGCCGGAGTCGAGTTCGAGGTGGTTCCGGGTGTCACCGCGGGAGTAGCCGCGCCCGCATACGCCGGCATTCCCGTCACGCATCGGGACGACGCCTCGGCGGTGGCCTTCGTGACCGGCCACGAGGACCCGGCCAAACCGGAGACTGCGCTCGACTGGGACGCTCTCGCCCGCTTCCCGGGCACGCTCGTCCTCTACATGGGGGTCAAGAACCTCCCCGACATCGCGAGCCGGCTGATCGACGCGGGTCGCGATCCGGACGAGCCGGCCGCCGCGATCCAGCGCGGCACCCTGCCCGGCCAGAAGGCCGCGGTGGGAACTCTCCGGACCCTTGCCGCCGAGGTCGAGCGGCAGGGCCTGCGACCGCCGTCGATCCTTCTCTTCGGCGCCGTGGCGGCGCGCCGCGACGACATCGCCTGGCTCGAGCGGCGCCCGCTCTTCGGAAAGCGCGTGGTCGTCACCAGGGCGCGCGCCCAGGCAAGCGGGATGGCTCGCACGCTCGAGTCGCTCGGCGCCGAGGTGGTCGAGCTTCCCGCGATCAGGATCCAGCCGACGATCGGGACGGACCAGGTCCGCGCCGCGGTCGAGTCGCTTCATGCCTACGCCCTCGTCTGCGTCACCAGCCCGAACGGCGCGCGCCTCCTGTTCGAGGCGATGGAAGCCGCCGGGCGCGACGCGCGGGCGCTCAGCCAGGCTCAGGTAGCCGCGATCGGCCCCGGCACGGCCCGAGCGCTGCGGGAGCACGGCGTCATCGCGGACATCGTCCCGGAGCGCTTCGTCGCGGAGGCGCTCGTCGAAGCGCTTGCCGAAGTCCCCGTCCAGGGCAAGCCCGTCCTGGTCGCCCGCGCGGCAGAGGCGCGGGACGTCCTGCCGGACGCGCTTCGCGAGCGGGGCGCGGAGGTGGATGTGGTCGCCCTGTACGAGACGGTCCGCGAGTCACCGGCGCCGGAGGAGATCGACGCTGCGATGGACGCCGACTACGTCACCTTCACCTCATCCTCGACGGTGAGGAACTTCCTCGAGGTGACAGGCGGTCGGGTCCCGGAGGGGGCGCGAATCGTCTCGATCGGGCCCGTCACCAGCGAGACGGCGCGAGAGTCCGGCATCGGGGTTACGATCGAGGCGAGCAGGCACGATCCGGAGGGGCTGATCGACGCGTTGGTGGAGGATGCGGCAGCTTCATGAACCGCCTTCGTTGAACGCGGTGCTTTTCGAGGGCCCCACCGTCCACCATCGCCTGACGGACTCGACAAACGACCGGGCTCGTGAGCTCGCGATCAGCGGAGCGCCGTCGGGCACGGTCGTCGTCGCCGGCGAGCAGACTGCGGGACGCGGGCGCACCGGCCGCACGTGGTCGGCCCCGGCCGGCGCCGCTCTCCTGTGCTCGGCGATCCTTCGCCCGCTGGAGGCGCATCACTCCCTGCTGCCGCTAGCAGTGCCCCTCGCGGTCTGCGAAGCGGCCGAGGCATTGGCCCCTGTCGAGTGTCAGGTCAAGTGGCCCAACGACGTCTGGCTGGACGAGCGGAAGCTCGCGGGCGTCCTGATCGAAGCCCGCCCTCCGGGATGGGCGGTAATCGGGGTGGGGCTGAACCTCTCGATACCCGACGGCGGGTTCCCGGACGACCTGCGCTGGCCCGCGACCTCGCTGGGGCACGGGGTGGGGCCGGATCAGGCGCTGGAGGCGCTTCGGGAAGCGCTCGGGCGCTGGACCGCGGCGGGGCCGGAGGAGGTCGTCGCCGCGTTCGAGGCGCGCGATGCGCTGCGCGGCCGCGCGGTTGCCTGGGAGGGCGCCGGTGGCTCAGGCAACCAGGGGGAAGGCGTGTGCGAGGGCATAGACGAGCGCGGAAACCTGGTCGTCGTCACCGACGCGGGCCAACGCCTGAGCCTCGGCGCGGGCGAAGTCTCCCTCCGCCTCTAGCCGACGAGGCCGGACTTGTGCACCCCTGAGGGGCACAACCCCGCCCAATCATGTGACTCAGTCGCGGGAGGGGTCCGAGGAGTCGCCATCGCCGGAGTCATTCCCGGCATCCTCACCCTGGTCGACTCCGGAACCATCTGCGCTGTCCCGATCGTCGGCACTGTCCTCGACCGCATCGGCGCCATCGGCCGTGGTGTCCTCGACCACGTCGGCGCTCTTCCGCCGTCTCTCTCGGCCATCGGCGCCGTCGTCGTCCGGAGGCGTCCGCATCCAGGACCTCGCGGCCCGGGGCGTTTCCGTTCCCCTTGGCCTTGTCCGAGCCGCCTCCGCCCTTCTTCCGGCGCCTGCGACGGCCGGATCCGGGCTTCGGGAAGTTCCGCAGGAGCTCGCGGGCGACGGCCGAGGGCTTGCGGGCCATGCGCATGCGGGCGCCGCGGAGGACCTCTTCGGCCTCGGGCGTGTGCGCGACCGCGGCGGCGAGCAGCGCCACCGACAGCCTGCGGTCCTGCTGGCGCGCCGCGGTGACGAGGCGGCGGGCGTTCCGCCCGTGGGCGCGGCCTGAAGAGTTGACGAAGAGGCCGAGAAGGCGCTTCGTCTCCGGCCAGCGCTGGACGGCGTATTGCTCGTGAAGCTCGCGGGTCGTCTCGGCGAGGCGCCACACCCATGCCTGGGCCTGGTCGCGCCGGCCGATCCGGCGCTCGGCCAGAGCCTGAAGCAGCAGCTTCGCACCGGCTCGCCGGTCCTCGCGGCTCCAGGTGGTGACGATGTCGACGCAGTCGTCGAATGCCTCGGCGTCACGGAGCGCGGCGATCTCCGCCATCGCCTTCAGGCGGAGCTGGTGGTTGCGGTTGCGCTGGACGCAGGTCAGGAGGAAGCGGCGGCGGAGCTCCTTCGCCTCGTCGTGCTGGATCATCGCCTTGGCGCGGCGCCACTGGTTCGAGGTGACCTTCGAGCCGGCCAGGGCGGCCCACGCGTGCTGCTCTGAGTAGTTCAGGTTCTCGACGGCGATGCGCCACAGCTCCCGCTCGAGCACGGCGACGCGGCGCTCGGGATCGGCCGAGACGGGGACGATGCGGCGCTCGACGCGCACGCGACGGCCGCGGCCGCGACGGACGGGGCCGACGACGATCGCGCCGCCGCGGTAGACGTCGCGGTCCAGAAGCGAATGGAGGGTCACGATCGTCTCGTCGGAGGTGGTGGCGGGATGGACGAGGTCGATGACCAGGCCGGCCTCCTTGCCCGGAGCGCGGCGGGTCACGCGGCCGACGCGCTGCTGGTAGATCCGGCGCGAGGCGGTCGGCGCCAGGTGCATGCAGATCGTGGCGCGGGGGGAGTTCCATCCCTCGGCGAGGAGCATCGCGTTGCAGAGGACGTCCACGTCCCCGCGCTCGAATGCGGCGAGGATCTCGGCCAGCTCGCGCTTGGGAGTCTCGCCAGAGACCGCCTGGGCGTTGATGCCGACGTCGCGCATGGCTGAGGCGACGTTGTTCGCGTGCTTGACGCCCGCCGTGTAGAGCACGCCCGGCACCCTGGAGAAGCGCGCCTTGTAGAGGTCGGCGATCGCGACGTTGAACGGTCCCTGGTCGAGGAGCTTCGCCAGCTCCTCCTGATCGAAGTCCTGGTCCACTTCGCCTCGGCGAAGCGGCACCTTCGCGAGCGATCGCACCCCGGGGCCGGGCGGGATGCGGATACAGCGGAGCGGCGCGATCACGCCGCGTCGCGCGGCCTGCGCGAGGTCGAAGCGCGAGGTCTGGGTCGGGAAGAGGTCGGCGACGTGGCGGGCAATGAGTGCGCCCGTCGCGGTCATGCCGATGAAGACGGGGCCGTCCATCTGGCGGATGCAGGCGCTGGTCTTCTCGCCGAGAGCCGTGTGGGCCTCGTCGCAGATCACGATCGAGTAGGCGTCCGAGATCTCCTTGGAGTTGCGGACGAACCACTGGTAGGTCTCGACGGTGACCGGGCCGTAGGCGTGGTCGTCCTTTCCGAGCAGTGGCGGCGACAGGCGGTCCTTGTACCCGCGGTCAGAGATCTCACCGATGAACTGGTCGACCAGGTTTCGCCGGTGGGTGAGGATCAGGATGCCGCCGGTGCGCGAGGACTCGACGAAGCCGACTGCGGCCACCGTCTTGCCGGCGCCGGTCGCGTGCTCGAACCAGAAGCGCCGCGATGCGCCGGGGTCCTCGGGCGCTTCGGCGACCAGGTCTTCTTCGTCGTCGGCCGGCTCATCGGCCCAGTCCTGGGGCTCCTCGTCGGGCTCCAGCTCGTCGTCCAGCTCGTCGTCCTCGCCGGCGCCGTTCTCGGCGGTGGGATCGGCGGACGCGGCGGCCCCTCCATTCGAGCCGTTCCCGTTCCCGTTGCCGTTCGGCGTCAGGGGACCTTCCTCGATCTCGGTCACCAGGGCGGCGAGGGTTCCTGAAAGCGCGTCGACCTGGTGGTCGTTCAGCTCGGCGCCGTCCAGGAGCTTCGGCGGATCCATCTCGAGCACACGCTCCAGGCCCAGCATCAGCGAGTACTGGCGGCGCCATTCGGTGGAGGGCTCGTCGTGACCCGCCTCCATCTCGGCCACCGCGTCGTCGAGGGCGCGCCTTCGCGCGGTGCCCGGCGCAAGATCGGCAACCGTCTCGCCTTCGAGCAGGATGGGCTCCCGCGCGAACTCCTGAGCTCGCTCGAGCTCCGATTCCGTTGGGGTGGTGACGGCGCTTGCAGCCACGTCGGTGGTGTTTGCCAAGGTGAGGCTTTCTCGAAAGGGGCTCGCCCCGAGACGTCCTTTGACGCCGTGGCGAGCGATGTAAGCTCGATGGAGGCGGCCGGCGTGGCTTTTCCCCCTTTGCCTGGCCGGAGCCCCCGCGGTCCCTGACGCGGGATCCACTCCAAAAGTACCAGCCCGAAGGGTCGAATGTCTTCAGTCGTCGCTCATTGCAGGTATCTCGCGGCCGCAGGCGCGGCTGTGATCGTCGCCCTGGGCACGGGTTGCGGGGGCGGCGAGTCCGACACCGTCGATCCGGGCAGCGCGAACCCGGACTCGGCCGTCTCGCTCGAAGAGGCTCAGGCGCCGGTCAAGGAGGCGCCTCCCGAGCTGGTGGCCATCCGCGAGGAGGCGAACGAGATCCTCGACGAAGGCCTCGAGGACTTCAACGCCCGCCTCGCAGAGCTCGAGGAGGCTGGGGTGCCCGTCGTGATCAACAAGTGGGCCTCGTGGTGCGCCCCCTGCCGCGAAGAGTTCCCCGACTTCCAGACGCAGGCAATCGAACGCGGAGACGAGATCGCCTTCCTCGGCCTTCTGTCGAACGACGGCCCCGAGACCGGTGAGACGTTCCTCACGGGACTTCCTCTCCCGTATCCCAGCTACCTCGACTCCGATCAGGACATCGCCGGCGACCTCGGGATCTCCCGTGAGTTCCCGACCACGGTGATCATCGGGTCCGACGGCGAGATCGCCTACACGAAGTACGGCCAATACCCCGACGAAGAGGCGCTCGCCGCCGACATCCAGGAGTACGCGAACTGATGGCTGCCGCCAGGAAGACCGTGTGGAACGTGGTGCGCTGGCCGCTGGCCGCCCTCGCGGTGATCGTCTTCGGCGCCGGCGTCCCCTATGTGTGGGTCTGGGTCGGCTCGCAGCTCCAGGGCGGAACCGCTCCGTCCTTCAGCGGCCTTGGCGTTGCGCTCCTGGGCATCATCCTCTCGTATGGCCTGATGGCTTACCTCCTCGCATGGCTCAAGGCCGTCATCACGCACGACGAGGGCAAGCCGATCCGCCACGACTGGAACCGGAGCCTCTCGGCCGAACGGCGCACCGGCCCCGACACGCACCCGATCGAGGACCTGGTGATCACGGCGACGATCCTCGTCGGAATCGTTTGCACCGCCTGGTTTCTCATGTTCGGAAGCCCGGGCGTACCAGTCGCGCCGTAACCGGTGCCAGGCACCGTGCCTGGCACCCTCTGCTCGCGGCCCCCAGGTGCCTGGCACCGTGCCTGGCACTTCTGCGCGGGATAATCAACGCGTGAGGCGAAACTTGCGCATCACCGTGTCGCTCCTGGCCGTTGCCGCCGGGCTCACGCTCGCCGGCGTCGCGCCGGCGCAGGACGAGTCCGGCGAGGCGGTTTCGGTCGAGCTGTCGGGGTCGATCGATCCTGCGACCGAGGCCTGGATGGGGCGGGCGCTCGAGGACGCGGCCGACGACGCGGCGGAGCTCGTGATCATCCGGCTCGACACGCCCGGTGGGCTCGACACGTCGATGCGCGAGATCGTCAAGGACATCATCGCCGCGCCGATGCCGGTCGTCGTCTACGTCTCGCCCAACGGCGCCCGCGCGGCGTCGGCCGGGCTCTTCGTCACCCAGGCGGCCGACGTGGCGGCGATGGCCCCCCAGACGAACATCGGCTCCGCCTCGCCGATCACCATCGGCGGCGAGGACATCGGGGAGGTGCTCGGTGAGAAGATCGAGAACGACGCGGCGGCCTACGTCCGCGCGCTGACCGAGGAGCACGGGCGCAACCCGGATCTGGCCGAGGAGATGGTTCGCGAGGCGACGAACGTGACCGCCGACGAAGCGCTCTCCGAGGGGCTCATCGACATCGTCGCCGGCGACACCGACGACCTTCTCGAGCAGCTCGACGGGTTCGAGGTCCAGGGGCCGAAGGCCACGACTCTCGACACCGAGGGCCTGGAGGTGGAAGAGCGCGACATGCCCTTCCAGTACGAGGTCCTTCAGATCATCGTCAACCCGAACGTCGCCTTCCTGCTGATCCTGGCGGGGATCATCGGGCTCCTGATCGAGATCTTCAGCCCCGGGCTAGTCCTGCCCGGCGCGACCGGGCTCGTCTCGCTCGTGGTGGGCCTGTTCGCATCCGCCCAGCTCCCGGTCACCGCTGCGGGCGTCGTTCTCCTCATCATCGGCGTCGGCCTGCTGATCGCCGAGACGCAGCTTCCCACCGGCGGGATCATGGGGGTCCTGGGCGCGATCTCGCTCGCGTTATCGGGTCTCTTGCTCTTCGACACGGACTCCGAGAGCTTCGAAGTCTCGGCGCCGTTGGTGATCGCGATCGCGGTCGTCTTCAGCGCGGCGATCATCCTCATCGGACGCAAGGTGATGGCCGCGCAGCACGAGGGAGTGCAATCCGGGTTCGAGCAGCTCGTGGGTGCGAGAGGTGACGTGAGGTCAGCGATCGACCCGACCGGACAGGTCTTCGTCGACGGCGCGCTCTGGAGAGCGGAGCCGGCCGAAGGTCTGGAGAATGAGCCCATTCCCTCCGGCGCTAGAGTCCTCGTCGAGGCCGTCGAAGGCCTCACCCTCCGGGTCCGCCCGGTTCAAGACGAAGAAACCACCGAAGGAGACGGTTGATGGCAGCCCTCGTAGTTCTGGCAGTTCTTGCCGCGATCGTCCTCATCATCCTCGCGGCCGCGGTTCGCATCCTTCGCGAGTACGAGCGTGGCGTCATCTTCCGCCTCGGCCGGCTCATCGCCCTGAAGGGCCCCGGCCTCCGGCTGCTCATCCCGTTCGTCGACCAGATGGTGCGGGTCGACCTGCGAACGATCACGTTGAACGTGCCCCCTCAGGAGATCATCACCAAGGACAACGTGACGGTCCGCGTGAACGCGGTCGCCTACTTCCGCGTGGTCGATCCGAACAAGGCCATTACCGAGGTCGAGAACTATCTCCTCGCCACCTCGCAGATTTCGCAGACGACGCTGCGCTCCGTGCTCGGCAAGGCGGAGCTCGACTCCCTTCTGGCCGAGCGCGAGCGCCTCAACATCGAGCTCCAGCAGATCATCGACGAGCAGACCGAGCCGTGGGGCGTGAAGGTCTCGACCGTCGAGGTCAAGGACGTCGAGCTTCCGACCGAGATGCAGCGTGCGATCGCCCGCCAGGCAGAGGCTGAGCGTGAGCGCCGCGCCAAGGTCATCTCTGCCGACGGCGAGTTCCAGGCATCCGCCAAGCTGAGCCAGGCGGCGGACGTCATGAGCCGGAACCCCACGACCCTCCAGCTCCGCTACCTGCAGACCCTGCTCGAGATGGGCGTGAACCAGAACACGACGATCGTCTTCCCGCTCCCGATCGACCTGCTGCACGCGTTCGTCCGCGACGGCAAGAATCCGCCGCCCGCGCCTCCTGCACCGCCCGTCGACCCGGCCGACATGCCGCCGCCGATCAGCGCGGACGACGTGCCGCCGCCAGACCTGAGCCAGCTCGAGGACGCGGAGCCGGGCGACGCCGCAGTAACCCCGGTACCAGGTACCTAACGAGATGCTCATGCTTCGGGATCGCCGCTGACCGCGCCCGAGATACGCATCGATCAGCTCACCGGGCTGCGAGTCGTCCTCGCGCCCGGCAGGGCGGAGCGTCCCGATGCCTTCTCTCCGGCAGTCGCCGAGTCGAAGCCCGACGCCGCGGAGAAGTGCCCGTTCTGCGAGGGGCGCGAGGACCGCACCCCGCCCGAGGTATGGGCCGATCGCCCAGGCGGCGGTAATGCCGACACGCCGGGTTGGCGCGTCCGCTCCGTGCCGAACCTCTACCCGGTGCTCGGTGGAGGGGATGCGGACACCGAGACGGGCGGGTTCTCGAGCGCTGCCGACCCGATGGCGGATTCGCGGCGGACCGCCGAGGTGAGCCTCTTCGGCTCGCAGCCGGCGGACGGGTCACACGAGGTGATCGTGAACATCCCGCGGCACGAGACGTCGATGGCGGCGCTCTCGGACGACGAGCTCGCGGTCGCGGTTGAAGGCTGGCGTGAGCGCATGCGAGTTGTGGCGGCGGATTCGGCCTACGCGCACCTGATCGTGAACGAGGGCCCGGCCGCCGGCGCGTCGCTCGAGCACACCCACGCGCAGCTCTACGGCCTGCGCTTCGTGCCCGCCGAGGTCGCCCGCGAGCGTGAGCGGTCGGCCGCCTACCACCAGCGGACCATGGGCAGCCACCTTCTGGGCGATGTGGCGATCGAGGAGGTGCGCCGCCGCGAGCGCATGGTGGCGATCGACGACGAGGCGATCCTGATCTGCCCATGGGCATCCCGCTCGCCGTTCGAGCTGCGCATCGTCCCCCGCAACCCGGCGCCCTCCTTCGAGGCGGAGGGGCAGGGAGGCGCGGCCATGATCGGCACGGCCCTGCGGGCTCTCGCGGGCGTGTTCGGGACGCTGCCGCAGTTCAACCTCTGGGTCCGCACGGCGCCGACGGGAGCCGAGGAGTTCTGCTGGCACCTGGACATCGTCCCGCGCCTCACGATCCGCGCCGGCTTCGAGCTGGGGACCGGCGTCGACATCTCGACCTACGCGCCTGAGCGAGCCGCCTCGGACCTGCGCGAGGCTCTAGCCGGGTCCGTGTGACTCCTTGGCCGAGGTTGCGCGCAGGCAGATCGTGTTGCCCTTACGCGCCTCCTTGGTCTTCACGCGGTAGTTCGTGAATCCGGGCTTGTCGGTCCTGGTGATCTGCCAGCGGCCCTCACCGTTGGACTCGGTCCTTTCGATCAGGTCGTATCCGCTGCCGGAAGTCGCTCGGCGATAGAGGCCTACCTTGCGCCGTCGCTCGCATTCGGGTGCGTCCGACTTCACCTTCCCGAAGAATTCGACTGTGTAGTTGCGCCGGGGAGCTGCTGTGCGGCAGGCGAAGCCGCAGCTGTCGTTGATCGTGATCCTGGTATCGACACGTTCAGTCCCGCGATCGGCAGCCCCTTCGCCGCCAGTCGCGACTCCGCCGGTCAATGCCGCCGTGGCGCCTGTCGCGATTGCGAGGACCACGGCGATACGCCTTCCGATCATGTCCTGTTCCCTCCGTCTGAACGACTGTCTTGGAGCACTCTAAGGCCCGCGACTAGGCTTGTCCACCCGATGCCCCCTCCCAGCTCACGACCCTTTCCCCGCTTCATCGCCGATGCATCTCAGGACGCTGAGCCCTCTGGGCGCTGGGCCGAGCGCCTCGCCGACCCACTTCACGGAGGCCTGCGAGCCGCTGACCGGGGATGCCGGCTCGGCGCTCGACCCCGAGACGCTCCGCTGGTTCCCGGAGCGCGGATGGGGCGGGCGGGTGTACGTGCCGGTCACCGGGCGTGCCCAGGAGCCCTCCGTTCCCTCCGACGCCCCCGAGGGATCCGACCCCGTCCTGGTCGAGTTCTACGGCTGGGTCTCGTTCGTCCGGCCGGAAGGCGACGAGCCGTCCGACTTCTCCGCCAAGGCGGAGTTCACCGACGTCACCGCCGAGGACAGCCCCGAGTGGGAGATCGACCTGTCGGACGACGTGCTCGGCCCATGGCGCTCCGAGGCGGGACGTGGCGGCGACGTGACGCTCGTCTGGGGGCTGCCGATGGTCCGCGGAGCGGTTGCGGCCACGGCGGAGCTCGACGGCGAAGTCGTCGACCAGTGCCCGATTCGCGACGGCCGGTTCACGCTGGTCGCCGCCGATGCCGTGCACGGATTCGGCGACTCGGACGTCTTCCTCACCGTGAAGCTCTGGGACCGGCGTCTGGCCCAGGTCGCGGCCGAGAGCCTCTACGACGAGGGCGACTGAGCCGCGAAGGGGCCTGCCCCGGGGCGTACGATTCGCCTCGAGCCCCGATAGCTCAGCTGGATAGAGCGACTCCCTCCTAAGGAGTAGGCCCCTGGTTCGAATCCAGGTCGGGGTATTACATGCGGTTTCGCGCGCTTCTTCCCGTCCTCGTCCTGGGGCTCGTCTCCGCCGGATGCGGCTCCGACGACGAGCCTGCGCCGAAGCCTGTCGAGCGCAAGGACGAGACCGCGCAGAAGCTTCCCAAGCTCGAGCGCGGCTACGAGGAGTTCGTGAACCGCGCCGCGGGCATCGCCTTCGGCCGTCCTCCCGGATGGGCCGCGAAGGAGATGGACGCGCTGACGACCCTCGACGCGCCGGACAAGCTGGTGTCGGCGACGATCACGATCGACCGCACTAGCGACGCGCTGGCCGTCAGCCCGAAGGCTTTCGCGACTGAGACCGCGGAGCTCCTGCCCGGCTACGAGAAGGCACTCGACCCAGGCAAGGCGAAGCCATTCAAGCATTCCTACGAGGGCGCGATCGTCGAGGCGAAGGGCGTTGCCAAGAAGTCCGGCGTGCCTCAGCGCGTCAACGTCATCGTGCTAGAGCGAACGGGCGTGGCGGTGGTCACCGCAGTGATCGCCGAGAACGCCGAGCGGAACGTCGGCGCCGAGTCGAAGCAGGCGCTGGAAGCGATCAGCACCCTGCGCACCCGCCCGCCGAACTAGCGGTCCGGGCCGGTCCGGGTAGACGTCGTCGATCGTGGTCAGCGCGTGGAAAGGCGCGTCGGCCGCCGCGGCGATTGCGTCGCCGCCGCCGGCCAGGCGGTCCACCACGCACAGGGTCGCGACGATGTCCAGTCCCTCCTCGCGGATCCGCTCGATCGCCGAGACCGTCGAGCCGCCGGTCGTGACTGTGTCCTCGACCACGAGGACCTTCGCCCCGTCCTCGACCGGCCCCTCGACCCAGCGCTGGAGCCCGTGCTGCTTTCGCTCCTTGCGGACGAAGAAGCCCACCAGGTCGTCGCCTCCGGGCACCGCGATCGCGGCACAGGCCAGGGGGATCGCCGCCATCACTGGCCCCCCGACCGCCACCGCGCCGGCATCAGTGGCAGCCGCCGCGATCAGCTCCCCGGCCGCGCGGAAGCCGGCCGGGCGCATGATCGCCCTGCGCGCGTCGACGTAGTACTGCGCCGTCTGCCCGCTCGAGAGGGTGACCTCTCCGAGGATCAGCGCGTGGTCGCGAAGCTCGGCGACGAGCGTCGCCCTGGCGCGGTCTTTCTCGGAGGTCAAGGAGTGCCCGGCGCTACGGGTAGACCCAGATGTCGTCGCCGAGGTTGATCCAGTTGTAGATGAACAGCGAGTTCGGGATCGGGTTCCGCAGGCATCCATGGCTGGCCGGGTAGTTCGGCACCGACTTGTATCCGTGCGTGGCGTAGCCGCGGTTGGTCGGGCCGAAATAGACCGAATGGACCATGCCGTGGGAGTTGGTCCCGTACTCCTTGCGGAAGAAGGTGTGGTGGCCCTGGATCGTCGGGGTGGCGGCCGTGCCCGAGGAGATGTGGAAGATGTGCTTCGGCTTGCCGTTGTCTGCGAGCACCATCACCTGCCGCGAGAGGTCGGCCTCGACGTGCTTGCCGGCACCCGGGTGTTCGAGCTTGAAGCTGCCCTTGCCGTTGGCGAGCGTGCGGAAGATCCCCGGCGTCGCGTTCATCGTCCGCTCCATGCCGTTCACCTTGCGGTAGGCGAGGACCGCGCGCCCGGTTGCCGACCCGTAGCTGCGCCCGTTCGCGGTGTAGTAGGCCTGCTTGGCGAGGAGGTTGTTGAAGAGCCCGACGTCGTTGTTCTCCATGCCGGGATCAAGGTCCGGATAGGAGATCCCGACCTTCTTCGATTCGGCCTGGAAGCCCTCCTGATTGGGCGAGGCCTCCTTGCTCGCGCGGACCCGGTAGGCACCGTCCTCGATCAGGCGCTTCGAGCGGATCTTGAAGCGGCCCTGGTTCTTGCCCGGCACGCGGCGGATCGGCTGGCGCTTGGCCATGATCTCGTTGTTGGCCTTGGCGACCCAGACGCGGACCTCCTGGTCCGGCACGAAGGGGCGGACGTAGCCGACGCCCAGGATCTTCGAGCCCACGTCCACTCTGCTGCCGCTGACGTTCTTGAGGGCGATGCGGACTCGCGCTTCCTTGGGCGCTCCCTGCAGAAGCTGCTGCTGCTGTTGCGCCTGTTGTTCCTGCTCGGCCTGCTGCTGCTCCTGGGCGGAGGCCGAAGCCGGGACGATGAGGGCGAGGGCAGCGAGGGGGAGGGCGAGACGCTTCATGGCGGCAATTGTGGCAGTTCGATGTTTCATTTTCGACACCTGCTTTTCAGCCCGAAAGCAGCGGGATGATCGCGATCCCGTTGTTGACCATGTGGAGGACGATCGGCGGGCCAAGGGACCCCGTCCGCTCGTAAAGCCAGGCGAGGATCACGCCGAACAGCGCCAGCAGGCCGGCGACGGCAGCGTCGCCCGATGCGAGATGCACCGCCCCGAAAAGGAACCCCGACGCGCCCGCCGCGGCCCAGAACGGCGCCCTGGTCCGGAGCGCTCCGAAGAAGAGCCCGCGAAAGAGCGTCTCCTCGGTGATCGGCGCCGCGATGACGATGAGGAAGACGGTCGCGACCGCGGCGAGGGTCGTTTCGTTGAAATCGACGTCCTCGACGAGGGTGTCCTGTTCCGGGGTGAAGAACAGGGCGGTGAAGGCGACCGTGACGGCGATCTGGACGCCCATCGCCGCCGCGACGAGCCACAGATCCGACGGCTTGAAGGGGACGTATCCCACGACCCGCCATGGCCGGGAGGACACGCGCTTGGCAGCGATCGCGATCGGGACTCCCACGAAGAGGAGCCCCTGCGGGATGAGGGACACGAGCGTGAGCGCGGGCTCTTCTGAGATCAGCGCGACCACGATCCCGCCGGTCAAGAGCAGGCCGAGGAAGACGGCGATGAAGCCGATCATCGCGTCCGTCTGCTCGAGCGGCGCCCATGGCCTTCGCCGCGGCGCTTTGCCCGACGAGTCCTCCGGCCGGGGCGGGGGAGGATGGGAGTCCGGGTACGACCCGGGTTCAGCCACCGTTCACCGCTTGGGAGATCTCGGCCAGGGAGGTGATGTCGCCGCCTCCCGCCCGGTCCAGGTGAAGCGCGCGGATACCCGCAGCGCCGGCGCCCGCCACGTCCTCGGCGACCGTGTCGCCTACGTGGATCGCCTCGTCGGCTCCGCAGCCCGCAAGCTCCAGGCCGGCCATGAAGATCGCGGGGTCCGGCTTCTTGAAGCCCGTGCCGGCGGACGTGACGACTCCGTCGACGCCATCGGAGAGGCCGCACCGCTCGAGCACGTCGGGAAGCGAGATGTCCCAGTTCGAGACGACCACCAGGCGAAGTCCCGCGTCCCGCAGCTCCGCGAGCGCGGGCCTGGCGTCATCGAACGCCTTGAACCGGATCGCCTCCATCATGGTTTCGACCGGCACCTCGCGGTCGAGCTCCCAGGACAGGATGTCCGCGCATCGCTTGCGTAGCGCGTTTAGCGACTCGGCGTCCTTGCCCTCGTGGGCGTGCTCTTTGAAGAAGTCCATCTCGGCCTTGACGGCCGGTGCCACATCGGCCTCGTCAAGCTCGAGAACGGCGGCGAGGGGAACCCAGGGCGGCTCGAGATCGACGAGCGTTCCGAGCGCGTCCAGAAGCACTGCGCGCGTAGCTGGGGCCGACGTTGAAGGCATAGGCGGCCCAAGCTTGGCAGGATCGTTTTCCGAACCTCGTAATCATTGGGCACATGGTTCAAGCCGCCTTCGACACCAACAGCGATCTCTTCGGCGCCGTCATCACGGTGACCGTGGCCGTCGTGATCGCCTACCTGGTCGACCGCATCGTCCTTGCCCGCGGCGGAAGGCTCGCCGGGCAGGTCACCGACGTCGGCGTTTCGCGCGCTGCCGCCACCAGGCTGCGGGTCGTCCGCCGCCTCGTCTTCGTGACGATCGTGGTCGTGGGCATCGGCCTCGCGCTCAGCCAGTTCACGAAGCTCGAGAAGCTCGCGACCGGCCTCCTTGCCTCCAGCGCCGTGCTCGGCATCGTGCTCGGACTTGCCGCGCGCCAGGTGTTGGCCAACCCCCTCGCCGGAATCCTTCTCGCGATCACGCAACCGATCAGGATCGGGGACACGATCACGCTCGACGACCAGACCGGCCGCGTCGACGACCTCACGCTGTCCTACACCTACATAGACACGGGGGACGGCCGGCTCATGATCGTCCCGAACGAGCAGGTGGTTACCCACACCGTCTTCAACCGCTCGACCGGCGACCAGAACGCGCCCGTCGCCGCTTCCGTCTGGCTGCCGCGTGACGGCGACATCGAGAAGGCCCGGGCCGCCCTGGCTCCCCTGGAGGCCTCGGAGATCGAGACCGTCGAGATCACGCCTGACGGCGTCAGGCTCGAGGTCCATGGGCCGCACGGAAGCGCGCGCACCTCCGTCTCCGGCGAAGAGGCGGCGCTGCGAGAGCGCGCCCACCAGCTCCTGCTGAGCGCAGGAGTGCTGGCGACGTACGACGAATAACTCACCGAACGAGCCCTGCAAGGTGATCCGCAGGCCGGATCGCCTCGTTACCCTTTTCCGAAGCTAGCTATGTCTTCACGAGCACGAAAGCGCCATCAGCGCTCGAACGGCTCCGTCCTCAAGAAGATCCTGCTGGGACTCGGCGTTGTCCTGGTGGTGATCGGCATTGCGGCCGGCGCCGCTGCGGGCTGGGTCTACGACATGTGGGACGACGCCGGCACGATCGACGACCAGAAGGTCGTCGGCGAAGAGGGCGCGAACTCGAAGGTCTATGCGGCCGATGGCTCCCTGCTCGGAATCATCGACGCCAACATCATCCGCGAGCCGGTGGGCCTCAGGGCCATCCCGAAGACGCTCCGGCAGTCCACGATCGCGATCGAGGACGAGAACTTCTACGAGCACGACGGCGTCGACTTCTCGGCGATCATCCGCGCCACGGTCGAGAACGTCGAGGCCGGCGAGATCGAGCAGGGCGCTTCGACGATCACGCAGCAGCTCGTCCGCAACCTCTACATCAAGAAGCCCGACGACACCCTCGAGCGCAAGCTGACCGAGGCCAAGTGGTCGATGGAGTTCGAGGAGGACTACACGAAGGACGAGATCCTCGAGAAGTACCTCAACACCGCGACCTACGGCACCAACTCGGGCGACACCGCGGTCGGCGTGGAGGCCGCTTCGCAGATCTACTTCAACAAGAACGTCGAGGAGATCAACCTCGGCGAGGCGGCGCTCCTGGCAGGGCTTCCGCAGGCTCCGTCGCAGTACAACCCGTTCACGAGCGCGGACGCTGCGATCAAGCGGCGGAACCTTGTGCTCGACGCGATGCTCGAGCAGGGATACATCGGCCAGAACGAGCACAAGAAGTGGTCTGAGGCCGGGCTCGGCCTCGAGCGCGGGCTTCGCTACGACCAGTTCCGCTACCGCTACTTCTTCGACTACGTCCAGCAGGAGCTGATCGAGCGCTACGGCACGGCAACGGCGCGCGTCGGCGGGCTCGAGGTCTACACGACCCTCGATCCCAAGCTCCAAGAGACGGCAGAGGGCGCGATCGCGGCCAATTACGTGCCGCCCGGGGCTGCGGCGGCACTGGTTTCGACCGACGCCGAGACCGGCGAGATCAAGGCAATGGCCTCCTCTTCCAACTACGACGACTCGGAGTACAACCTGGCGGCTCAGGGACGCCGTCAGCCCGGCTCGTCTTACAAGCCCTTCGCCCTTGCCGCCGCGGTCGAGCAGGGGATGGACCCCGACACCACCACCTATTCGGCCCCAGGCACGATCACCCTCTCGCCCTGCACGGGCTGTCCGCCGTGGACGGTCAGCGGTGGCGGCAGCGGCTCTATGACTCTTCGCAGCGCGACTGCGAACTCCATCAACACCGTCTTCGCACAGCTCGTCATCGACATCGGGCCTGAGGCGATGAACGACACCGCACATCGCATGGGCATCACTTCTCCCACCGGGGACTTCGTGTCGGAGGTCCTGGGTACCGCCGACGTTTCCGTCCTCGAGATGTCGAACGCCTACGCGACGTTTGCAAACGGCGGCGTCCACCACGATCCGACGGCCATCAACCGCGTCGAGTTCCCGAACGGCGACACGGACGAGCTCGACCCGAGTACCGGCAAGCGCGCGTTCTCCGACGGTGTGGCGTACACAGTCGCCGACGTCATGAAGGGCGCCCTCGAGTACGGCACGGCGGCGGGTCAGGGCATCGGCTGTCCCGCTTCGGGCAAGACGGGGACGACCGAGGAGCAGTCCGACGTGTGGTTCGTCGGTTACACGCCCCATGTCTCGACCGCCGTCTGGATGGGTAACCCCGACATCCGCACGCCGATGCCTGGGTACGGTGCGGATCTGGCCGCCCCGATCTGGAATGACTACATGACGGTCGCGGCCACCGAGCCGTGCGACGACTTCCCCGAGCCGCAGAACCCGGTGGACCTTTCGTCCTCTTCGAGCGGCTACGCGGGCGACACGACCGACACGACTGACCCAACCGATTCGACGGACACCGATACGGACACTCCCGAGCCCGGCGTTGACACAGATGGAGACGGCTACCCCGACGACGCCTACCTCCCCGGCACCGGAGACACGGAAAACCCGGGCAACGGCAGTCCTCCCGCGAACACCCCCGGCAACGGCGACCCCGGAGCCGGCGGAACTCCTTAGCCCCGCGCGGACGCCAGCCGGCTAGCCCGGGTGCCCGCTCAGCTTGCCGTGCCCGTTCGACGAGGGATCGTGTGGAGCCGCTTCCGGCGCAGAAGCATTCATGTGGCGAAGCGTTCCGTAGACCGCCGCGCCAACCGCAACCGTGAAGAGAGCGGCAAGCGGGAAGGTGAGCGCGAAGTGGGCGAGCAGGGTGAGGCCAACGGCCGCCAAGGCGGTTACGAGCGCCCTCCGGATCCAAAGCTCGCCGCCGACGGTGGTCCGGAAGAAGTAGAGAGCCATCGTCACCGAGCACGCGACGACCGCCGCGAAGCAGGCTCCATAGAGGACGCCGAGCAGGATGTCCTGAGCGAGCGGCTGGTCGCAATCAGGCCCCGCGCACGCCGGATCGACGGTCGCGACGACGAGCCCACCCGGCAACAGCGCCAGATAGGCGAAAACGACCGAGCCCGCCAATACCAGCCAGCGCATCGCACCTATTCTGACCTAGTGCTTTCGGAGTTCGATCTGATTGGCCTGCTGCGCGATCGCATCGCTGCGGCCGGCGCTACGGACGGCGATCGGGTGGTTGTCGGCAGTGGGGACGACGCCGCGATCACGGCGCCGCATGGCAGGACGGCGACGTCGGTGGACGCGATCGTGGACGGCGTCCACTTCAGGCGCGCGACCTTCCCGCCCGATGCGATCGGGCACAAGGCGCTCGCGGTGGCGCTCTCCGACCTCGCCGCGATGGGGGCGGAGCCCGGCGAGGCCTATGTGCAGCTCGGGCTGCCGGACGACATGTCGGAGGCAGAGCTCGAGGGCGTCGCGGACGGACTCGGCGCCGTCGCCCGCCAAGCGGGAGTCGCGGTCGCCGGGGGCGACGTGGTGGCCTCGCCCGTGTTGTTTCTGGCGGTCACCGTCGTGGGGCATGAAGCCGAGAACGCGAAGCTGGTGACCCGCAAGGGCGCCGGCCCTGGCGATGCCCTGCTCGTGACGGGTCCGCTGGGCGCCGGGGCGGCTGGGCTGTTGCTGCTCGAGGACGAACGCCTTGCGTCCGCGGTCGACCCTGAGACGGCCGAGAGGCTCCGCGCTCGTCAGCAACGGCCCCAGGCGCGCACGGAGGCCGGCCTGGCGCTTGCGCGAGCGGGCGCGAGCGCGATGATCGACTTATCCGACGGGCTCGGGGCGGACGCCGGGCATCTCGCCTCGGCGAGTGGGGTCAGATGTCTCGTCGAGCTGTCCGCGGACCTCCTTGCGCCGGGGGTCAGCGAGGTGGCGTCGGCGGCCGGAATGGATCCAGCCGAGCTGGCGCTTGGGGGCGAGGACTACGAGTTGCTCGCCGCTGTGCCCCAGGATCAGCTCGAAGGCGCGCTCGCGGCCGTTCGCACAACCAGTTGCGACCCGGCACTTGCGGGCCGGGTCGAAGCTGGGGAGGGTGTGGTCCTGCGCGGCCCTACAGGCCGCGAAGTTTCGGATGGTGGCTACGACCAGGTTCGCTCACGAGTTCGTGGCGAGCCCATTTGATCATTCGTAGCTTGCGAAGGATCTCCTCTGCGACAAGCGCTGAGTCGACCGTGTAAAGGTGCTCTGCGACTTCGGTCTTGAGCTTGTCCATGGTTGGATCCTCGTGGGGGTTTGTGTCTTCAGGTCGAGTCAGTGAAAGAACCATTGCCGGGGGACTGGGTTGCCTTCGTTGTCGTACCCAGCATCGTCCTGCGTCAACAGGCGGGACATCGTACGAACGTCCATCCGAGCCACATCCGGGGGTACCCCCTAGGGCTTTCCTGAGGACCCGACCCCGGGAAAGTGCCGAATTACCTGGGAGCTTTAGCTTGCCCTTACGGTTGCCAGCGAAGCGGTGACCACAGCGGCCACGGAACTGAGCGCAAAAGCGCCTCCGATCGCCTGGACGAAACCGACCCCGCCGCCCGCCATGAGCGCCGCGAGTTGCACCGGCGAGGACGCGCCCCAGTCGAGCGCGGACGCAACGTAGATGAGGGCGGCTGCCAGCGGCAACGCTGCCAAGAGGGTCACCGGTACTGCGAGCGCCGCCGGCCTGCGACCTCGAGCGCCGAGGACGGCGACCACGTGGACGAGCGGGACCAGGAGAAGCGCGAAGTAGGGATTGGCCAGCCAGACGACCAGGCAGGCGGCGACCGCTGTGAGCCCGGCCGCCGCGCCCAGGCCGAGAGGCCCGGGCGGAGAAGGGACCCGACGCAGGTGGAGGACCCACCAGAGCCAGCCGGCGAGGCCGGTCACAAGAAGCAACGCCACCACCTCGGTGACCCCGAGCTCCACCGAGGCCGGGTCATACGGGACGCCGGTCGACGGAATCACCCCGACGAACGAGAGCACGAAGACGCCGAGGCAGAGGACGAGCGCGGGCAGCCACCACTCGAGGGCCCACGCGAAGGCGCGCCGAAGGCTCCCTCCATTGCGCTGCGCGCGGGCGAGGATGCTTGCCGCGACCGCGGCAGGAGGGATGAGCAGTGCCAGGACGAGAAGCCCGACGCTCCACCCGGGTACGAGGTTGTCCCCGACCCACAGAAAGTCTCCCGGGCCGCTCGCCGGCGCCTCGGGCGCGGCGTCCAGCGCGGCGACCAGGGCCAGGAGGGTGGGGCCGAACTGCTCCAGCGTCGCCGGCGCAAGATGATCCCGCCCGCTCTCGGATTCCGGAAGGGGAAGCTCTCCCGCAGAGGACAACGCGATCGCGTCGAGCCCGTCGTCGATCAGGCCCGCCTGTTCGCCAGATGCCGCGGGGATCGCGTAGCGGGCTATCTGGGCGGGAGCCGAGATGCGCCCCGGGCTCAGGCCCGCTCGGTCGCGCAGGATCTCCTCCGCCGTGCGGGCCAGGCCGACGGGTGGGCCGTTGAGGCCTCCGGCCATCACGAGATGGGGCTCGAAGGGCTCGTCGTAGCCGGGCTGGGAGATCACCACAACCGCGTCTACCTCGGTGCGCTCGGGGAGGCCCTTGATCAGCTCCCGAGCGCCCTGTCCTTCTGCGCTGGCCCCGCTGGTCGAGCCCAGGATCAGGGTGCGCCTCCTGCCGGCGACCGCCAGCTCGTCGGCAAGCTCGAGCAGGACGCCGGTCGCAGCCGCGCTGGAGGCCGCGCCGTCCCCTTCGCGCGAGTCTCTGCCCGCAAGCAGGACGATCGCGCGGTCCGACGTGCCCGGCAGGGTAAGGAGCACGTTTCGGAGCTCGACATCCTCGCCGTCCACGGTCGTCTCGACCGTCTGCTCGCCCAGGTTGCCTGCGACGACCGCGCCGAAGCGCTCGGCTACGAGGTCTGCCGCGGCGTTGTCTGCCTCGCTTCCCGGCTCACGCGACGTGCCCAGGGCCAGGACCTGGCGGGTTGACTTGGCTGCTCCACTCGTGTCGAACTCGAGCGTGCCGGGCGGGGGCTCGACCGGCGATGGCACCCCCCGGAGCGAGAACGCCAGGACGATCAGCGCGGCGAGCGCAGGTATGAACGCAAGTCTGTACAGGCGGAGGTCAGGCACGTGAGGTCTAGGTCTACCCTTACCGATATGCGGCGGAGCCCGACGGGCGGCACGGATGGCTGAGGCGAGCGTGTCGCGAATACTGCTGGTCGACGACGAGCCCGCGGTGCAGACGCTGCTCGCGTATCCGCTTCGAAAGGATGGATACGAGGTCGTCTCCGCCACCGACGGCCGCCAGGCACTCGACCGATTCGCCGAGGACAGGTTCGACCTGGTGGTCCTGGACATCATGTTGCCGAAGATCGACGGCATCGAGGTGTGCCGGCGCCTGCGGTCGAAGAGCCAGGTGCCCATCATCATGCTCACGGCAAAGGACGACGAGATCGACAAGGTGGTCGGGCTCGAGATGGGCGCCGACGACTACATCACCAAGCCCTTCAGCGTCCGCGAGTTCAGAAGCCGGGTCCGAGCTGCCTTGCGCCGGGCGGAGATGGGTGGCCGGGTGTCCATCTCCGAGGCGATCGTGGTCGGCGAGCTCGAGCTCGACCAGGAGCGTCGCGCCGCCAAGATCCGCGACGAGGACGTGACGCTGACCTACGTCGAGTTCGAGGTGCTGACCGCGCTCGCGTCGGCGCCCGGCCGCGTGTTCACGCGCGAGGTCCTGCTTGGCCGGCTGTGGGGGGATTCGAAGTACCGCGACCCGCGCACGATCGATGTCCACATCAGGCACTTGCGCGAGAAGATCGAAGCCGACCCGTCCAATCCCGAGTACCTCTTCACGGTGCGCGGCGTCGGCTACCGGTTCCGCGAAACAGACGGCTAGGCCATGAGGTCGGTCTTCGGCTCCGTCCGCAGTCAGCTCGTCGTCCTGTTTTCGGTCATCACCGCCGCGGCGATCGGCTTCATCTACCTGTACGTCGTTCCGCAGCTCTCGTCGAGCCTGAGCGCCGAGCGCCTGCGCTCGCTGCGCGACGCTTCGGCCGAGCCGGCGAGCGCTCTGGGCGACGTGATCGGGAAGGGCCTCTCCCAGGAGGAGCTCCAGCAGGTCGTGCTGCGGCTGTCCCAGCGCACGGGCGGGGCCCGTCTGACGGTGCTGGGAGTCCGCGACGGCAGCCAGGGCCCCGAGCCCGCCTTCGTAGTCGCCGACTCCCAGGTCGAGCGGACCGCCCTGGAACCCAGTTATCCCGCGGCGTCGACCGCCCTCGAGGCCAACGATGTCGCCACGGCCGTCGAGCAGTCCCAGGGCGGGCGCCTGGGCGAGACCGCGACGCCGATCGCTCTCGACGACGAGGTGCGCTGGATCTCCGTCGTCTCGGCTCCGCTGGACGATGTGGACGACAACGTCAGCCTGATCACGCGCCAGATCCTGATCGCAGGACTGATCGCACTCGCCGCCGCGCTCGTCGCAGGATTCCTGGCCGCCCGCGCCCACGCCGGCAGGCTCCGGCGCCTCGAGACCGCCGCCGAGAAAGTGGCGCATGGCGACTTCTCGACCCCGATCCCCGTCGACTCCGAGGACGAGGTCGGGCAGCTCGCGATGACTCTGGAAGAGATGCGGGGGCGCCTCGCCCGGCTGGACGACGCGCGCAAGGAGTTCATCGCGAACGCATCGCACGAGCTCCGCACGCCCATCTTCTCGCTCGGCGGCTTCGTTGAGCTGATCGCCGAGGACGATCCCGACCCTGCGGCCCGCGCGGAGTTCGTTGCGACCATGCGGGGGCAGATCGATCGGCTGACGAAGCTCACCACGGACCTGCTCGACCTGTCGAAGCTGGACTCCGACGCGCTTCAGGTCCGGGCAGAGAAGATCGACCTGACCAAGCTCGCCCAGCGGATTGCGGAGGAGTTCGGACCAGCTGCGGAAAGCCATTCCTCGAGCATCCAGGTTGCCGGATCGGGCCCTGTAGAAGCTTTAGGAGATCCTGAAAGAGTCCAGCAAATAATTAGGATCCTCATCGACAACGCGCTTGCGCACACTCCAGAGAAGACAAGGATCACAGTGACTTCGAAGCTCCAGCAGGGGGAGCCAACCCTCATCGTCGCCGACAACGGCCCCGGTATCGACAGGGATGTGGCCGCGCGCGTCTTCGAGCGCTTCGTCACCGGCGACGAGGTCTCCGGCTCCGGACTGGGCCTCTCGATCGCTCGGGACCTCACCCGCCTGATGGGCGGGAGCCTCCACCTCTCGGCTCGTCCCGGCCACACCGAGTTCATCTTCCGCCTGCCTGCGCCGGCAACGGTGAGCGCATGAAGCTGCGTGCGGGGGCAGTTCTCGCCTCGCTTCTCCTTGCGCTGGGCCTGATCGCGGGCTGCGGCGGCGGGGACGACGAGGACGGCGGGACCACAACGGTCACGACCGCAACCGACGACGGCGGCGAGCCGGTCGGCAACGGCTCGGACTTCGACGCGAAGGCCGTCTACGACCGCGCAGCGCCAGGCGTGGTCACCGTGCTGTCCGTGTTCGACAACGGCGGTGGCTCGAACCTCGAGGACGAGCTCACTCCCGAAAACGGCCAGCTCCCGCCCGACGACCTCCCGCAGGCCGGCCAGGGCTCGGGCTTCGTCATCTCCGACGAGGGCGAGATCGTCACCAACGCTCACGTCGTGACGGACGGGCAGACCGGCGGAGGTGACATCAATCAGGCCTCAGAAGTCTTCGTGCAGTTTCCGGATCGCAACTCCGTCGAGGCCGAGGTGATCGGCTTCGATCCATTCGCGGACGTCGCGCTGATCAAGGTCGACCCGGAGGGGCTCGACCTCCAGCCGGTCGAGGTCGGCAGCATCGAGGACGTCGAGGTAGGCGAGCAGGTGGCCGCGATCGGCAGCCCGTTCGGCGAGCGCCAGTCGCTCTCGGTTGGCTTCGTATCGGCGCTCGATCGCTCGATCCCTTCGCTCACCAGTTTCCAGATCGACGGCGCGATCCAGACCGATGCTTCGATCAACCCGGGCAACTCGGGCGGCCCGCTGCTCGACTCGCAGGCGCGCGTGATCGGCATCAATCAGCAGATCGACACCACCTCGGGCGGCAACCAGGGCGTGGGCTTCGCGGTTCCCGTGGACCTCTTCGAGCGCTCCGTCGAGCAGCTCCGCGAGGACGGCGAGGTCGAGTACGCCTACATCGGAGTCGGCACCAAGCCGCTCTTCCCGCAGCTTGCCGAGGAGCTCGAGGTCGACGCGGAGTCCGGGGCGATCGTCGAGGACGTGACCGCCGACAGCCCGGCCGACGAAGCGGGCCTCCAGCCGGGCGACCAGGAGATCGACTTCCAGGCGATCCCCTACGTCGTCGGCGGCGACATCATCGTCTCCGTAGACGGCGAGGAGATCGTCTCCGAGGCGGACCTGCCGCGGATCGTCGCGCGACTGGATCCGGGTCAGGAAGTCACGCTGGGGATCATCCGCGACGGCGAGGAGGAGGAGCTCGACGTGACGCTCGGCACCCGCCCGACCAGGGTTCCGCAGGCGGGCTAGGCCGCGACGCGGCTCCTCGCGGAGCCGCGTCCATAGACTGCCCGGCTTCATGCTTCAGGAAGTTGCACTGGGCCAGCGTTCGCTGGCCGACTACACCCATATCGTCGGCAAGGAAACGATCGACGAGATCCGCGCGCTCGCGGAGCCCCTGGAGGGCAAGCGCGTCCTCCATGTGAACGCGACCGCGTTCGGGGGCGGCGTCTCGGAGATCCTCTACACGATCGTCCCGCTGATGAACGACATCGGCCTGGACGCGCACTGGCAGGTGATCCTGGGCGCCGAGGAGTTCTTCAACGTCACGAAGCTGATGCACAACTCGCTCCAGGGCGACCCGCAGTCGATCTCCGACCAGCAGTGGGAGGTCTTCCAGGGCTACAACGCGATGAACGCCCGCGACCTGGAAGAGGGCTGGGACGTGGTGGTCGTCCATGACCCGCAGCCGGCCGGCCTGTTCAACAACGCTTCACAGAAGTCGCGGCACTGGGTGTGGCGCTGCCACATCGACCTTTCGACCCCAAACCCGTCGACGATCGAGCGCCTCCGCCCGCTCATCGAGCCCTACGAGGCGAGCGTCTGGCACCTTCCGCAGTATGTGCCTGAGGGGATCACCGACGGCGTGCGGATCGTCCCGCCCGCAATCGACCCCCTCTCGCCCAAGAACATGGCGTTCTCGCCTGAGGACGCGGCGTTCGTCTCCGAGCAGTTCGGGATCGACCCGGAGCGCCCGCTCCTCTGTCAGGTCTCGCGCTTCGATCCGTGGAAGGACCCCATGGGCGTGATCGACGCCTACCGCGCCGTCAAGGAGAAGGTTCCGGAGGTGCAGCTCGCGCTCGTCGGCTCGATGGCGACGGACGACCCCGAGGGATGGGACTTCTTTAACCGCACGATGGCCCACGCGGACGGCGACCCGGACATCAAGATCCTCTCGAACCTCAACAACGTGGGTGCGATCGAGGTCAACGCCTTCCAGTCGCAGGCTGACGTTTGCATCCAGAAGTCGACGCGTGAGGGCTTCGGCCTGACTGTGACGGAGGCGCTTTGGAAGGGCAGGCCGACGATCGGCGGCGACGTCGGTGGCATCCCTCTCCAGATCGTCGACGGTGAGTCCGGGTATTTGGTCTCCTCCTCGCAGGAATGCGCCGAGCGCAGCCTGCAGATCCTCGAAGACCCCGATTTGGCCAAGCGAATCGGGAAAGCAGGCAAGGAGCATGCGCGGCAGAACTTCCTCAGCCCCCGGCTACTTCGCGACTGGCTCAAGATCTTCACGGAGATCGACGTATAGATCTTCGGGCGACGCAGGCCGCGCAGTCCAGCGTGTGTCGGTGGATGTTCCCTCTAGGTTCATAGGCGTATGAGTGACCGGCTCGTGATCGTCTCGAACCGCGGCCCTGCCCAGTTCGAGCTCGACGAAGACGGAGAGCGCGTCGTCCGCCGTGGCGGAGGCGGGCTCGTGACCGCCCTGACCGGTCTGGTCGCTCAGCGGAAGGCGCTCTGGATCGCATCGGCGATGACCGAGGAGGACGCTGAGGTCGAGCGTGAGATGGGTGGCGAGCCGCTCCATCTCGAATTGGACGGGATCGACTACGAGGTGCTTCTGGTCGAGTCGGATCCGCTCGCCTACGACCGCTTCTACAACGTGATCGCGAACCCGATCCTGTGGTTCATCCAGCACTACCTGTGGGACCTCTCTAACGCTCCCGACATCCGCCAGGAGGAAGCGGACGCCTGGGACGAGGGCTACGTGGCGGTCAACAGGGACCTGGCGAATGCCGTGATCAGCACGATCGAGGGCGAGGAAGACCCGCTGGTCATGCTCCACGACTACCACCTCTACACGGCTCCGGCCCTCATCCGCGAGGCCAGGCCGGACGTGTTCCTCCAGCATTTCGTGCACATCCCCTGGTCGCAGGCGGACTCGTGGCGCGTGCTCCCGGCGCGGATGCGCGAGCAGATCTTCTGGGGCCTCCTCGCCAACGACATCATCGGCTTCCACACGCACGCCTACTGCCGGAACTTCCTCCACTGCTGCCGGCACCTGATGGAGCTCGAGGTCGACTACGAGCGGGAGGTCGTGATCCACGAGGGCGGCGAGACGTGGGTACGCGCCTACCCCCTTGGGATCGATGCCGGGCGCCTGGATCGGGCGGCAGCGTCTGACGAGGTCGCCGAGTACGAGGAGGAGCTGCTGCGCCGGCGGCGCGACCACCTGATCATCCGGGTCGACCGCGCGGACCTCTCCAAGAACGTCCTGCGCGGCTTCACGGCGTTCGACGCCTTCCTGTCTCAGCACCCCGAGTTTCGCGAGCGGGTTACGTTCATCGCGCACCTCCAGCCGTCGCGCCAGGACGTGCCCGAGTATGCGGAGTACCTCGAGCGGATCGAAGCGCTGGTAGCCGTCGTCAACCACAGACACGGCACCACGGACTGGATGCCGATCGACCTCCGGATCTACGAGAACTTCCCCGAAGCCGTCGCGCGTTACAAGCATTTCGACCTGCTGATGGTGAATTCGCTCTTCGACGGCATGAACCTGGTCGCCAAGGAGGCTCCTGCCGTTTCCGAGCGGGACGGGGTCGTGATGCTCTCCGAAAACACGGGCTCGCACGAGGAGCTAAGTGACTGCACTCTCTCGGTCAACCCGTTCGACATCCAGGAGCAGGCCGACACGATCTACCGGGCTTTGACGATGGATCCGGAGGAGCGCAAGCTCCGCGCTTCGCGCCTGCGCGAGATCGTGCGAAATCGTGATCCCGGGGTTTGGATCCAGGAGCAGTTGGATGACATCGAGCTGAAGCGGGCTGGCTCGTAGCGGTGACCTCGCCCCTTCAAACGCCGTAGCGCGGTCCGGCAGCCCCCTCCAGGGGGCCGTGCATTTTGGGCTCTCGCGCCCGGCCCAGGGGGCTCGGTACTTCATTAGCCCCCTGGAGGGGGCTTGCCCGACCGCGCTACGGTCGCCTGATTCACCCGGTGACCGTTGCGTGGCGGGTCTTGGAGTGGCCCGGTTGGTAGGGGTAGCCGGGCTGGCGGCGGACTGTGGCTCGGAACGCGTACTGGCGGGTGCCGGTGGTGTTTCGGAAGCGGTACGTGCCGCTCCAGCGGCCTCCACGGTCGGTGCGCCCGCCGGCGATGCGGATCCACTTGCCCGTGCCGCGGGCCTGGATGGCGACGCGGCGGTTGGCTTCCGAGGGCCCCGGGATGCTGACGTCGAAGCGCACGCTGTCGCCGTTCTCCAGGCCCCGACTCGGCTCGAGGGACAGGCGCGGGACGACCTTGGAGCGAAGCTCCAGGTAGCGCTCGATGACCGCGTGGGCTCCGTGCCAGTGGGCGACCCTGACCTCTCGGCTTGGGCCTGCGGGGAGGCGAACGCTGAAGCGGCCGTCGTTGCCGGTGGCAGGGGTGGCGATCACGCGCTCGGGCGGCCCCTGCGCGACGTCGACTCGCGTTGCCACGCAGATCTCGGCGCCGCGGACGGGATCGCCGCCGGCGTCGGTCAGGGAGCCAACGACGGTGGCCGGCTCGTCGCTTGGCGTCGTCGTGCGAGTGCCTGCGCCCTCGAAGTGGGCGCGGAGCACCGATCCCGTAATGCCGGAGACGGGACACTCGTTGTCGACCCGGACCGTCCGGGATTCGCATGTGCGGTTGGCCGTCGCTTCCGGCGCGAAGTCCGCCGCGCAGACGCGTAGCTCGTTCGGGCCCTGCCGGAAGCCTGCACCGGTCGTATCGATCTCGAACCGCGGGGTGGCGTTGCCAGGGCACGGGCGTACGCGGTTGGCGACGCCGTCCTTCACGTTGCATTCCAGAACGCGAGCCTGGAGCGGCTCGTCGTTCAGCTCGACGGAGATCGTCCGGACCCCCGAGCCTGCGTCGGTCGCTTCCACCGCGAGCACCTGATCGCCGCGGCGGGAGCCTCGCTCGAGCAACGAGCCTCCGAGCTGGATCCGCGGAGCGGCAAGGTCCCGGAGCGTCAAGGCGATGCGGCGCATGTAGATGTAGGCGTTCACGCCGTCTCCGCATTCGTCGCGGGCGAGGCAGGCAAGGCGGCTCGAGAAGTAGCTGCCTCCTGTGCCCTCCCAGTCGACCGTGTGGAGGTCGCCCCGGACACCGTCGAGGAGTTCCTTCGCCCCGCCTTCGAGGCCTACGTGTACCTGTGGCACGTGGAAGTTCTGCCCGGAGGCGCTGACGCGCGCGGCGGCTCGCACGATCTCGGTGCCGGCGGGGGCGGCGATGGTCCAGGAGCCGTAGCGCCCGCTGCCCGTTGGCGACGGGCCGGGGTCGTGGGTGACGCCGAGGCCGCGGCCCTCGCAGTCTGCGCTCGACCGATACCGCCCGGAGCTCGAGTCGTACGCGACGTCGGCGTGCCCGGCGCCGGAGCGCTCGTAGCACTGGATCGCTTTGTAGGTGCCCCCGCGTGCGGTCGGCGCCGCGCAGGCGAACAGGGCGAGGGTGATGAAGGCGGTGAGGAGCGGTCTCTTCATGGTTTCTTGTCCTTTCATTGCTCGAATCCGAATTCAGGGGGTTGGGATGGCTCGGGTTTTGGTGGGGGAGGCGGTGGAGGTGGCGGCGGGCTTGACGCTGGCGGCGGCGGGGGCGGTGTTGGAGGCGGCGCCGGTTCAGGGGACGGGACGGTGGGTGGTCGGGACGCCCCCTCCAGGGGGCCGTGCATTTCGGCCTCTCGCGCCCGGGCCGAGGAGTTGTGGTTCTTCATTAGCCCCCTGGAGGGGGCACCCCGACCACCCACTGGCGCCCGCTTCTTGGAGGGGCTTGCCCGACCACCGCCGGCTGGCTTGGAGGAGGCATGCCGATCGCCCGCGTTGGCCAGGCGTTTGGGCCCGACGGGGTCCTCGCCGGCAGGGGAGGAGGTTGCCGGCGAGGACTGGAGTGGGCCTAGGCCCACGTCGGGGGGCAGGGGAGGAGTTACGGGCGTCTCGAGCGAGCGTCCGAGAAGGACGAGTGCGGCTACGGCAACGGCCGCAAGCGCGGCCACACGCGCTACCGCCGTCCATCTGATCGCGAGTCGATTTCGCCCACCCATGCGACCCCGACAACCCCGCCGTCGGGCACCGCGCCCCCCTTGGTCCCGCTTCGGGACTGAACTCCCCCGCTATCCTCGGCGGCCGTTTTGGCCAAGCCAGCCCCCGAATACGAACTCGTGCTCATGCTCGATCCCGAGGCGCCCGACGAGCGCCGCGACGAGATCGCCGTGAACGCGCGCCGATTCATCGAGAAGGGCGCGACGCTCAAGCAGGAGCGCTCGTGGGGCACGCGCAAGATGCAGTACGAGATCGATCAGCGAAACGAGGCGGACTACCGCTTCTTCCGCTTCGAGCAGGGCCCAGGCGTCCTCGACGACCTGAATCACAACCTGAAGATCACGGACGGCGTGCTTCGCTTCCGCATCTTCAAGGTCGACCCCCGCGCCCCGGTGATCGACCCTCCGGCACCGCTTTCGTTCGCGCCCGGCAGCGATCGCCCCAGTGGCGGCCGTTCGCGCCGTGACGGTGGCTACGAGGATCGCCCGCCGCGCGCCCCTGAGCCCGAGGCTCCGGCCGCTGAGACGGCTCCCGCGCCCAAGGCTCCCGCACCAGAGGCGCCCGCCGCGGAGGCACCCCCGGCCGAGGCTCCTCCCGCGGAGGCGACGCCCGCCGCCGAGGCCCCTCCCGCCGCGGAGGCCCCTCCTGAGGCGCCCGCAGAGGCGCCTGAGGCCGCTCCGGCCGACCCTGAGCAGCCTGCCGAGTAACGGGCTAACCCGCTAATTCCGCCTTCTTTCGTCAGAGGGGGCGAGAGTTCGCCGACCCCGTCCTTAGACTGGAAAAGCGAACCAAATTCAAGACTCTGAAGGGGCTGAGAACAGCATGGCCGCAAGCAACATCAACAGCGTCGTCGTAACAGGGAACCTCACCCGCGATCCCGAGCTCCGGCATACGCCGGGAGGCACTCCCGTCTGCAAGCTCCGCATCGCCGTCAACACCCGCCGCAAGAGCGGCGACGGCAACTGGGAGGACAAGCCCAACTACTTCGACGTGACCGTTTGGGGTGCGCAGGGCGAGAACTGCTCCACGTATCTCGTCAAGGGACGCCCCGTGGCGATCTCGGGCCGCCTCGAGTGGCGCGAGTGGGAAGGCGAGGGCGGCAAGCGCCAGGCGGTGGAGATCATCGCTGAGACGGTGCAGTTCCTCGGCAGCCGCGACGGCTCGGGCGGCGGCGGCAACGGAAACGGCGGCGGTGGCTTCACCGGCGGCGACTCCGGACTGCCCGCCGACACCTCGGACTTCGACTCGCCGGCGCCCGCGTCGGTCGGCTCGGCGTCCGACGACGACATCCCGTTCTAGGACACGTCAGACCTCATGGGAGGCGCCTGAAGAAGGCGCCTCCCTATACTCGTGCTCACGCGTCGCCCCTGCGAGAGGGCGGCGCATTCGTTTCGCTATGACCAGCTTTCAAGCCGAAATAGAGGCCTCCTGATGGCCCGTAAGTCTCCTCCCCGCGCAGAGCAGGGGCAGTCGTCGAGCCGTGGCGGCTCGAGCGGCTCCGGCCCGCGCCGAGGCGGCCCCGGTGGCCGACGCGGCGAGCGCATCCGCCCGCGCAAGTACACGAAGATCAACTCGGAGACGATCGACTACAAGGACCTCACGCTTCTTCGCCGCTTCATCTCGGACCGCGGCAAGGTCCGCTCCCGCCGCGTCACCGGCCTTTCCCGCCAGCATCAGCGCGAGCTCGCGCTTGCCGTGAAGAGGGCGCGTGAGCTGGGCATGCTCCCTTACGTCGGCGAGCGTTAGAGGCGGGCTCATGGCGCAGGCGATCCTCCTCAAGGACGTTGAGGACCTCGGCGAAGCCGGGGAAGCCGTCGACGTCTCGCCCGGCTACCTCAGGAACTTCCTCGTCCCACGGAAGCTCGCACAGCCCGCCACGAAGGGCGCTCTCGAGGAGGCGCAACGGCGCCGGGAGGCAGCCGAGAAGGCGGCACGCGACGCGGAGGAGCGCGCCGGCGAGACCGCCACGCTACTCGCCAAGACCGTTCTGACGATCCAGCATCGCGCCGGCGAGGACGGCAAGCTCTTCGGCTCCGTCACCAACGCGGAGATCGCCGAGGCGATCACCGAGGCCCGCGGCCTTCGGATCGACCGCAAGAAGATCAAGCTCGACGACCCGATCCGCGAGGTCGGCACCTACATGGTCGAGGTCGAGCTGGGCGGCGGGCAGACGGCGAAGGTCAAGACGATCGTCGCCGAAGCGCACTAGCTTCCGGGACTCGCCAGGCGACATACTGTTTCCGCGAATGTCGCGGGACAACGTCGAGATAGTTCGCCGGGCCTATGACCATTTGAGCCGGGTGGGGGATTTTCCCTGGGATCTCATCGACCCGGAGGTCGAGGTGCACGATCCGCCATCACTCCCGGACTCCGAGATTCGTCATGGCCGCGAGGGCTTGCGCGCGACCCTCGAGAGCATCACGAACAGCTTCGACGACGTCGTGTTCGAGGTGGAGGACATTCACGACGCCGGGGAAGACGTGGTCGTCTTCATTCGGATGCACGCACGCGGAAAGGAGAGCGGGGTCGCTCTCGATGTCGCCGTGGCTCACCTGATCACCTTGGGCAACGGAAAGCTGATGCGGATCCGCGCCATGGGCAGAGAAGAGGCAATGGAAGCCGCGGGCCTATCGGAGTAGGTCCGGCGCGACCTCGGTCCGAGTTCTCTCGCCAAACTTTCTTTTTGCCGTCTGAGCGGGTTTGACCCGTGTCGGCCGGGTCAGATTCTGGTTCGATCGGAGACCTTCCTACGGAGGGGCGATTTCCGCCGCCACCTGCCCTCTAATCCTCAGAGACGAATTATTTACCGATGACGACTGCTGACGCCTACGTCCCACCCCAGAATCTCGAAGCCGAGGAGTCGGTCCTGGGCGCGATGATGGTGTCGGAGACCGCGGTCGCATCGGTGATCGTGGACGTCCACCTTGGCGGTGACGACTTCTACCGCCAGCGCCATCGGATCATCTTCAACGCGATCCACTCCCTCCACTCGCGCGGAGAGCCGGTAGACGCCCTGACCGTCACCGAGCAGCTCACCAACCTGGGCGAGCTGACCGAGGCGGGCGGAAAGGAGTTCGTCTCCAGCCTGGCGTCGACCGTGCCTGTGGCCGGCAACTCGGACCACTACGCCCGGATCGTCAAGGCGAACGCGATGCTGAGGCGGCTCCTTCAGACCTCGCAGCGGATCCAGAAGTCGGTCCATGAGCGCGAGGGCGAGCCTCGCGATCTGGTCGAGCAGGCGGAGCGCCTGTTGTTCGAGGTAGCGCATGACACCGCCTCGCAGGACTTCGCGGCTCTTGCGGATGTGCTGGAGCGCGAAACGACCCGCCTGGAGGAGCTCGCCGAGGGCAAGCGGGACCTCACCGGGACGCCGTCGGGCTTCTCGGACCTGGACGCGATCACAGGCGGCTTTCAGCCCGGGAACCTCATCATCGTCGCGGCACGCCCGGCGATGGGAAAATCCGCGCTGGTCGCCAACATCGCCGAGAACGTTGCGATCGAGAAAGGCCAGCCGGTCGCCTTCTTCTCGCTCGAGATGTCGGAGACGGAGCTCGCGCACAGGTTCCTGGCAAGCCAGGCGAAGATCCCAGGCGACAAGCTTCGGAAGGGGCAGGTGAAGTCACTCTGGCCGAAGGTGCTGAAGGCCTCGAACAGGCTCGAGAAAGCCCCGATCTGGCTCGACACCTCGTCTGATTTGTCCATCCTGGACGTCCGCGCGAAGGCTCGCCGCCTCTATTCGAAGGAGGGCGGCCTGGGCCTGATCATCGTCGACTACATGCAGCTCATGCGGGCGGACGACCCTCGCATGAGCCGCGTCGAGCAGGTCGGTTCGATCTCGCGCGGGCTGAAGCTCCTGGCGGGCGAGCTCAACGTGCCGGTGCTCGCGCTCTCCCAGCTCTCGCGAGCCCCGGAGCTCCGGCCGGACAAGAAGCCGATCCTCTCCGACCTCCGCGAGTCGGGAAACCTCGAGCAGGACGCGGACGTCGTCTGCTTCATCTTCCGGCAGGAGTACTACGAGGACGACCCGGACGAGGACACCCGGGGGAAGGCGGAGATCATCGTCGCCAAGCACCGCAACGGGCCGATCGGCAATGCGGAGCTTGCGTTCCTCTCTCCCTACCCGAAGTTCCAGAACCTCTCCCGGCGCAGGGACGCGCCTCCGGCACCCCCGCGCGACCAGTTCGAGCCGCCCGAGGACCCGATGGGCGACGACCTAGATGACTTCTGAGCCGGCACGCAGCCGGCGCGCCGATGTGCCCGCGGAAGACGGGGGCACCGTCGTGCCGATCCGCCGCACGGGCTCCGGCACCGCGTGCCCGCTCGCGAAGTGCGACGGCACCGGCTGGCTGGACGCCGAGGACGGCGCCGTGGAGCCGTGCGAGTGCCGCAGCATCACGCGCACCCGCTCCCGCGCGCGCGGCCTGGCCTCCGCGATTCCGGCGCGCTACCGGGGCGTGTCGTTCGACCGCCCGCCCCTCTCCGACATGGCACGGGCGCCCGAGACCCGTGTCGCAGTCGCGGCCGTCCGCGATTTCGCGGATGACATCGACGCGCGGCTCGGCCGCGGCGACAGCCTCTGGCTCTCGGGCTCAGTGGGGACCGGCAAGACGACGCTCGCCATGGCCGTTTCGTCGGCGGCCGCCAAAGCGGGCCGGAGCGTCGCGATCTACTCGCTCCCTCAGCTCCTGGCGCGCATCCGCCGCACGTACGACGCGGCCGTCGGCGAGGACTCCTACGTCGCGTTTTTCGAGCGGCTCACTTCGGTCGACCTCCTGCACATCGACGACCTGGGCGCTGAGAAGCGGACGGACTGGGTGCTCGAGCAGCTCTACGCGATCGTCGACGAGCGCTACGGCGCCGAGCGCTCGATATTGGTCACCACGAACCTCGAGGAGACCGAGCTCGAGGAGCAGATCGGCGGGCGCACCGTGTCGCGCCTGGTCGAGATGTGCGGCGAGCTCGGGCCGCTCCAGGTCGAGGGCCGCGACCACCGCTACTAAGCGCTCCCCGGCCGGCGAGGTCCGTCCAGTTCCCGGCTACCGGGAGGAAAACGGGCCGCGTTCTACTCGTCGCCCGCCCTCGCCGCCATAATCCACCGCCGTGCCGGGAATAGTCATAGTCGGCGCCCAATGGGGCGATGAGGGCAAGGGCAAGGTCGTCGACCTGATTGCCGAGAAGGCGGACGTCGTCGTTCGCTTCCAGGGCGGCAACAACGCCGGCCACACGATCATCCGGGAGGGTGACGAGTTCAAGTTCCACCTGATCCCGTCGGGAATCCTCTACCCGGGGAAGACGTGCGCGATCGGGAATGGCGTCGTGATCGACCCGGGTGTCCTGATCGGCGAGCTCGACGGCCTCCGCCGCCGCCGGATCGACACCTCCGGCCTGAAGATCTCTGCCAACGCGCACCTGATCATGCCGTACCACGTGATGCTGGACACGGCGGGGGAGGCGAAGCTCGGAAAGCTCGAGATCGGTACGACCAAGCGGGGCATCGGGCCCTGTTACGCGGACAAGGCGGCGCGCCTCGGGATCCGCGTCCAGGACATGCTCGACCCCAAGATCCTCCGCAAGAAGATCATGGCTGCGCTCGAGCCGAAGCGCCAGCTCCTGCGCCCGTTCGAGAAGGACCCGCGACTCGACCTGCACGCGATCGCCGAGGAATACCAGTCCTACGGACATCGCCTGGAGCCTCATATCGCGGACACCGCGAAGATCTGCTGGGACACCCTCGATTCAGACGGGCTCGTCCTGTTCGAAGGTGCGCAGGCCACGCTCCTCGACCTCGATCACGGCACATATCCGTTCGTCACCTCGTCGAACCCAGTTGCCGGCTCGGCGTGCGTCGGCGCGGGAGTGGGGCCGACCGACATCGACGAGGTCTGGGGTGTCGCGAAGGCGTACGCGACCCGAGTCGGCGCAGGGCCGTTTCCGACTGAGCTCTTCGATGACGTCGGCAAGGGGCTTCGCGACCGCGGCCATGAGTTCGGGACCACGACAGGGCGCGAAAGGCGCTGCGGCTACCTCGACCTGGTGGCCCTGCGCTACGCGGCGCGCCTCAACGGCCTTTCGTCGCTCGTGATCACGAAGCTCGACGTCCTCGCCGGGATGGACCCGATTCGCGTCGCTGTCCGCTACCGCTCCGACGAGGGCGCGGTCCTGAACGAGTTTCCCTATCACCAGACCGTGCTGCACGGAGCGTCTCCCGAGTACGACGAGCTGCCCGGCTTCACGGAGGACATCGGCGAGTGCCGTACGGACGACGACCTGCCGCAGGCGGCGCGTGACTACATCCACTTCATCGAGCACTTCGTGGGCGTCCCGGTGAGCCTCGTCGGCGTGGGCCCGGGCCGCGAGCAAATGGTTCGCCGCGGCACGTCCGCCTGACTTAGACTCCGCTTCGTGGGCCGCCGATCGCTCATTTTCGCTCTCGTTCTCGGAGCCATGCTTGCGGCCTTTGCCGAGGCAGACGTCCGCAAGGACGGGTTCAAGGTCGGTCCGGGCGCAACGGAGGGTGGATCGGTCGCGTGCAAGGACGGCCAGGTGCCGGCGGGCGGTGGGTTCGAGCTCGATCAGACCCTGAGTGGGCCCGCTGGGCCTGAGCGCCTCGGGATCCACTCGAGTTTTCCGTCAAGGGGCAAGTGGAAGGTCGAGGCCTACAACTTCGACGGCACGACCAAGCGCGGGTCTGCCATCGCCGTCTGCGTGAAGGACAACGATCTGTTCGTCCGCACCAAGACCGCTCAGGAGCCTGACGACGTCGACGAAGTTCAGGCGACCGCCAAGTGCCCACCAGGCTCGAAGGCCTTGGGCGGCGGAGGCGAAGGGCCAGGTCAGAACCAGTGGTTGCGCGGGTCATTCCCGGCCGAGATCGGGCGTAGCTGGGGTGCCCGGTTCGAGAACGTGTACGGGGAGAAGGTCAAGGCGTTCGTCGTCTGCGATCCGAGCTCGAAGCGGGTAGAGATCGTCGAAGACATCGAGGTGAGTGATCCCGGCCGGCGGCGCGGCGGGACGCAGACTGTCACCGCGAAGGCCAAGTGTAAATCCGGCTTCGATCCTGTGGGCGGGGGGCACTTCAGCAGCGACTCCTCCACGGTGTATCTCGAGTCCCGCCCGGCTCGCGGCGCCTGGCGCGTGAGCGCCAACGCGACCGAGGGCGCGAGCGTGAACGCCTACGCGGTCTGCCGGAAGTAACCCGTTCCATAGACTCCCGCGCCGCATGTTCGAGAAGGTTCTTGTAGCCAATCGCGGGGAGATCGCGGTACGCGTGATCCGCACTCTCAAGGAGATGGGCATCGGCTCGGTCGCCGTCTACTCCGAGGCCGATCGCGAGACGACCCACGTGCGCATCGCCGACGAGGCCTACCTGCTCGGTCCGCCCACGCCCGCAGAGAGCTACCTGAACATCCCGAAGATCATCGAGGTCGCCAAGGAGGCAGGTGCCGAGGCAGTCCACCCCGGTTACGGCTTCCTGGCGGAGAACGCGACCTTCGCGATGGCCCTCGACGACGCCGACCTCACCTTCATCGGGCCGCCCGCCGCCGCCATCGAGGCGATGGGCTCGAAGACCAAGGCGCGCGAGATCATGCAGAAGGCCGGTGTTCCGATTGTCCCCGGTTCCACCGAGCCCTCGCCCGACGTCGACGCGGCGCGGAAGACCGCCGAGGAGATCGGGTACCCCGTGGCCTGCAAGGCCGCTGGAGGCGGAGGCGGCAAGGGCTTTCGCGTTGCGATGTCGGAGGACGACCTCGAGGAGGCGTTCGAGGGCGCAGCGCGCGAGGGCGAGAAGTTCTTCAGCGACGACCGCGTCTATCTCGAGCGCTACCTGGAGGACCCGCGCCACGTCGAGGTCCAGGTGCTCGCGGACTCGCACGGCCACGTCATCCACCTCGGCGAGCGCGACTGCTCGATCCAGCGGCGCCACCAGAAGCTGATCGAGGAGGCGCCTGGCCCCCTCGTGGACGAGGAGATGCGCGAGCGCATCGGCAAGATCGCAACAGACGCGGCCGCGGCAGTCGACTACCGGGGTGCCGGAACGATCGAGGGCATGCAGGTCGGCGACGAGTACTTCTTCCTGGAGATGAACACCCGCGTCCAGGTCGAGCACTGCGTGACCGAGATGGTCACGGGCATCGACATCGTGCGCGAGCAGGTCAGGGTGGCCGCGGGCGAGGAGCTCTCGATCGCGCAGGACGATGTCCGGCTGAACGGACATGCCATCGAGTGCCGCATCAACGCCGAGGCCGCCCACAAGAACTTCGCGCCGGCGCCCGGGCCCATCGATAGCTATATCGAGCCCTCCGGCCCCGGCGTGCGCGTCGACTCCGGCCTCGAGGCAGGCTCCGAGGTGACGCCCCTCTACGACCCGATGGTCGCCAAGCTGATCACCTGGGACGTCGATCGCGAATCGGCGACGCGCCGCATGCTGCGCGCCCTCGACGAGTACCGGATCGAGCCGCTCACCACCCTCATCCCCTTCCACAAGGCCGTGATGGCGTCCGAGGAGTGGGCTGAAGCCTCGACCTTCCGCGAGAAGATCGCGGACAAGAAGTGGCTGAAGAGCCTGGCTCCCGAGGCTCCGCCCAAGCCCGCCGAGGGCGAGGAGGACGAGCCGAAGTCGGAGCGCACCTATCAGGTCGAGGTGAACGGTCGCCTCCACTCCGTGAAGGTCATCGGCGCGGCAGCTCCGGCGGGCGGCGGCGGACCCGCGGCCGGCGCCAAGCGCCCGCCAAAGCGCGAGCGCAAGGCGGGCGGGGGCAGCGCGGCGAGCGGCAACGACATCGTTTCGCCGCTCCAGGGAACGATGTTCAAGGTGAACGTCGAGAAGGGCCAGGACGTGGAGGAAGGGGCGATTATCTGCGTGATCGAGGCGATGAAGATGGAGAACGAGATCACCGCCCACAAGTCGGGCAAGATCACGGCCCTCAGCGTTGCGGAAGGCCAGCCGGTCTCTTCCGGAGATCCGATAGCCACCATCGACTAGAGATGACCACTACCGGCACAAGCCGCTTTCGGGGCTAAGGCCCCTCAGCTGATATCTCGGGGGGAATGATGGACCAGCGCGTCTCGCTCATCACGCTCGGCGTCGCGGACGTCGGCCGGTCGCGGGCCTTCTATGAGGCACTGGGCTGGGAGGGCCACAGCCCGGACGGCGACGTCGTCTTCTTCCAGGCCGGTGGCATGATCCTCGCGCTCTGGGATCGCGCGAAGCTCGCCGAGGATTCGGGCGTGAGCGACGCCGGTGGGTCCTCGGGTTTCACCCTCGCCCTCAACGTTCGCTCCCCAGAGGAGGTCGACGCAATCGCCAGTGAGATCCGTGACGCGGGCGGGAACCTCACGCGCGAGCCGGCCGAGACGTTCTGGGGCGGCTACTCGCTCGCCTTCACTGACCCCGACGGCCACCCGTGGGAGATCGCCCATAACCCCTTCTGGACCGTCACCGAGGACGGCCGCACCCTTATGGAGCCCGAGTGAGCGCCGGCATCGAGACGCTGCCGTGGCGCGGCCCCGGTCCCGGCCGCCCCGACGATCTGCCACTTCCGCCGAAGCGGATGCCCCTGCGCTTCAAGGGCGTCAACCGCAAGCGCTGGCGCTATCTCGGCGCGTTCTCGGAGGAGATCATGGTCTGTGCCGCACGCGTTGGGGTCGGCCCCGCCTCGCAAACCTTCTGGGCAGTCTGGGACCGCGAAAACTCAGAGCTCACCGAGCGCACCGTCATGCGCCTTCCTGGCGCCCGCGGCGAGGTCTGGTCCGAGGACGGGTCCGGCAATCCGGTCGACATCGCGCCGGACGACGGCTCCCTCGTGCGGATCGAGGCCGCTCATCCCGAGGCCGGCGGGGTGCGCGGGTTCCTCCGGACCGGCGCGGGCGCTTGGGCCGAGTGCGTCTGTCCGAACGGCGAGGAGGGCTTCGTCTGGACCCGCAAGCGCGTCGTCGAGGTCGACGTGGACGTCCGGGTCGGCGAGCGACGCATTCGCTGCACGGCGCGCGGCGTCGAGGACGAGTCGGCCGGCTACCACCCGCGCCACACCGTCTGGAGCTGGTCCGCCGGCGTTGGCACGCTCACCGACGGGCGGGAGGTCGGCTGGAACTTCGTCGAGGGAGTGAACGACCCGCCTGAGCGCTCCGAGCGGGCAATCTGGGTCGACGGCGAGCCGTTCGAGCCGGGCCCATCCGCGTTCAGAGGCCTCGAAGCCGTGAGCTTCGAGGACGGGTCCGGGCTCGAGTTCCGGTCAGAGGCCGAGCGCTCGCGAACGGAGAAGCGCGGCCCGATCTCGTATTCCTACCGCCAGCCCTTCGGGACCTTCGCGGGGACGCTTCCGGGAGGCCTGGCACTCGAGAAGGGCATGGGCGTGATGGAGAGCCACGACGCAACCTGGTGAGCGCGGCCGGCGTGAGGCGGATCGGCCCCTTTCCTTCCGCTTTCACTCGACCTCCCAGCGCCACGGAGGCTCCTCCGCCGCCGGGAAGACGGCGTGGTTTCGGCCCGCCAGGGTTTCGAGAGGCACGAGGCGCGGATTGGCAGCCTCGAGGAGCGGTGTCATCGCGTGGGTCGCCACATCGGCGGCCGAGGCCGTGCGCCGAACACGTTCCCACCCGAGCGTGGGCCGGTAGAGCCAGTAGTCGACGGTGACCGTTCCGTTGCTCCGCCGCTCGTCCTCGACCGACACGAAGGCGGTTACGCGGCGGTTCGAGGCAGTGAGCTCCGGGCGCTGGCCGGGGGCCGCGCACGAGGCCTGGCGGCAGCGCCGGAAGTCGACGGGGAGGAGGCCCAGCGCTCCGGCTCCTGATGGCTCGGGAGCAAACGCCCGAACGAGGCCCGCTAGGGGCCGTCCGTAGGCCTCGGTCAGCGGGTCCTGCCAGCACGGCCCCGGTCCATGCGCCGCGCAGCGGATCTTCTGAGCTACAGCGCGGGCGAGCTCGCGCGACTCCGCCTGGCCGCCGCGGCTGAGCACGGCGGCTGCCACCGCAGCGCACAGCAAGGCCACGAGGAGGATCAACCCGGCCTGCTCGACCGACGCGGCGCCTCCTTCGGCCCGCCGACAGTTGGAATTTCGACATATGGCGTGGGAATTCCACCTCTCGGCGAGGGAACGAGCTCGGCAGCGCACGTGTGTGGAACACATGCGGCCACGCTAGGCGGGCCGGCCGCGCGGGTGAGGGTCGAAGCGTGCCGAGCTACGCGAGGCCCTGGCGCGCTTCACGCACGAGGGTGACCGCTTCCGGGAAAACGACCCGGATCGCGTCGCGGACCTGCATCGCCTGCTCGTCGCTGGAGCCCTGGAGGTTCAGGCGCTGGATCGACGCCACCGTCATCTGGACGGCGAGATTGATCGCGTTGTCTGCAAAGGAGACCTGCTGGGCGCCCTGCATCTGCTCGGCGAACTCCGCCAGCCGGCGCTGGAGCTCCTCGGGATCTCCGAATGGGTTGAAAGGATCTGACATGAGCTTCCTGACATCCTAGAGCGGGTTCCTAAAGGGCGCCTGACCCGTTTGGATAGCCTGCGAGCGATGGCGCTGCCCGAGCCGAGCGATACCTCCACAGCCCTGGTCACGGGCGCGTCCTCGGGCATCGGCGAGGAGATCGCCCGCCAGCTTGCCGAGCGCGGGCACGGGGTGACGCTGGTCGCCCGTCGCGAGGACCGCCTGAAGGCCCTCGCGGACGAGATCTACGAGACGCATGGGGTGCGCGCCGAGCACATCGCCGCCGATCTGGGTTCGGACGCCGGCCGCGACGAGATGCTGGCCAAGGTCGAGGCCCTGGGCCTGGACGTCGAGGTCCTGGTCAACAACGCGGGGTTCGGCGGCTCCGGCCCGGTGCATCGCTCTGACCCAGCGCGCCTGGCCTCGATGGTCGCACTCAACTGCGAGACGCTCGTCTACCTCCAGGCTCGCCTCAGCCCGGCCATGGCCGACCGGGGGCGCGGCGCGATCATCAACATCGCATCCACCGCCTCCTTTCAGCCGATTCCCTTCACGGCCACCTACGCCGCGACGAAGGCCTTCGTCCTCAGCCTCTCCGAGGGGACCCACAACGAGCTCAGCGGCAAGGGCGTGAGCGTCACCGCCGTGTGCCCAGGGCCGGTGAAGACCGAGTTCGTCGAGCAGGCAGGCATGAGCGGAGCGAGCGACAAGGTCCCCGGATTCATCTGGACCGACGTCGAGCAGGTCGCCCGCGAAGCGGTGGAGGGAGCCGAGAAGGGCAGCCGCGTCGTCGTCCCCGGCCTTCTCAACCGCGCCGGCACGATCATGGGCCAGCACACACCTCGCGCCGTCATCCTGCCGCTCGCCAAGCGAGCGTGGCGCGCCGCCGAGTAGTGCCCGGGCGCCGGCCGCTCACCGTCCTCTGCCTGCACGAGACAGCGACCACGGGCCGCATCTGGCGCCCTCTGGCCGAGGCGCTCGACGGCCACGCGAACGTCCTCGCGCCCGATCGCCCCGGCTGGGGCGACGCCCAGGCGCCGGAGGGCTACGAGCGGACCACGGTCGCCGAGCAGACCGGACTGGCCGCGCGCGCGCTCGAGGGGCATGGGCCGGCCGTGGTCTGCGGAGCGGGGATTGGCGCCGTCACCGCCCTCGAGCTCTCCCTGGCTGAGCCGGATCTGGTCATCGGCACGGTCCTCGTGGAGCCCCCGCTCCTGTCGTTCGTGCCCGAGGCCACGCGCCAGCTCTCGACCGACGTCTCTGAGGTGCGCGACGCCGTGTCGGCCGGCGGGCGTGAGGCTGCGCTCGACGCCTACCTCGCCGGCAAGCTTTCGGCCCTGGGACCGGGAGCCGGTCGCATCCCTTCCGACCTCGCGGACCACGGGCCGAGCGCCGCGTCGGCCCTCTTCGCGGAGCTCTCGGCGGTGCCCGCGTGGGAGCGAACGGACGCCGAGCTCGCCGCCGCGACGCGCCCCTCGCTCATCGCCGTCGCCTCTGATTCCCCCTCGTTCCTTGCCAAGGCGGCGCGTGAGCTGTCGCGCGTGCTCGGACGGTCCGACCTTCGGGAGACGGAGCCGGGCCTACCGCACTTCGACCGCGCCGGCGAGCTCGCCGCGCTGGTCATCGAGGTTGCCGACACCCCCGCCTGAGGCAGCCCGCGCCCGCACCACCATTCGGCCCCCGCGCCCGGCGAGCGAGGCGATCGCCTCGAGCGGGACTGACAAGAGGAGAACGAATGGCGTCGCCAGGACGCTCGCGACCATGTCGGCGATGAACTGGGCCGACCCTCGCGAGTTGGCCATCTTCAAGCGACCGGCCCTCACCTCCGACAGGAAGTTGTGGTGGAGCGTGATCCCGTTGAGGATCGACTGCCAGAGCCACCGCTGATTTGGGCCCGCCGGTGGGAAGGCGGGTTCTTCGGCCTCGAGGCCGTTCCGCTCGGCGAGGAGCGCGAACGCGCGCGGCGTCAGGAGCAGGCGGCCCTCCCACTCGGCGAGGGCGGCCCATCCGTCGCCGCCCAGGGATCCCTGCCAGCTGGCGCGGTTGGGCGCAGCGAAGGTGCGTGCGCCATCGGGCGCCTCGATCTCGATCCGTGCAAGCTCGGCGAGGAGATCGACGGGCTCCGGCGATCGCTCGATGCCCGCTCCGCACTTCTCGCAGCGATCCACGAGGCGAGCGTTGTCGCCCCCGCCAGGCTCGTCCGGATCCACCGGCGAGAGGAGGCCGACGCTTGCGTCCGAGATCGACTCCGGGATCCCGATCCACGCGAAGACGCTCCCGCCGCACAGGGGGCAGGTTCTGGTCGGCTTGTCCGGTCCCGTTGCCATCGTCAGTTCCCCGAGGATCCCAGAAGCTCGCGCGACCTTGTCTTGCCGAACCGTCCGAGAAGGCCCCCGCGGCGCTCCTTCCTGATCGTGCGCATGTAGGGGAGGAAGTCGACCTGGATCGTGTGGCGCTTCGACGCGACGTAGCGCTTGGCCATCCGCGCATCCTCGCGGCGGATCACCTCGTACATCCGCTCCGTGGTCGGGAGCTGCGCCTTCCCCTCCAGGAGGTCGGCGACCCATTCGGATTGCGCCTCGGCCAGGGGCATGATCGCCCCCAGGGGCTGAACGAGCCCGACGAAGAAGAGCCCTTCGAGCTCGGGGTGGACGACGCGGCGGTAGAGCGGGATGCGGTTGTCAGGCGCGTCCAAGAGGTCGGGGTCGAAGAACGGGAAGGTGATCTTGTAGCCGGTGCAGTAGATGATCAGGTCCAGCTCCTCGGAGGTGCCGTCCACGAACTCGACGGTCCGCCCGCCGGCAAACCGCGCGATGTTGGGCTTGACCTCGATGTCTCCGTGGCCCAGTCGCGGAAGGAGGTCCGAGGAGACGGTGGGGTGGGCGGAGGCGAGCTTGTGATCCGGCTCGGGCAGCCCGTAGTCCATCGGCTTCCCGGTGGCCTTCTTGAGCGTCCGGCCGAGGAGGAACCTCTGGACCGAGAGCGGGAGCCTGGAGAGCAGGTCCGGCGCAAGCTCGTCGGTGGGCTTGCCCCCGACGTACTTCGGCACGATCCAGGCCCCGCGGCGCATCGCGAGAAACGTTGCATCCGCGTTCCGGGAGGCCTCGACCGCGAGATCGGTGGCGGAGTTGCCGATCCCGAGCACCAGAACCCGCTTGCCCCGCATGCCGTCGGGCTCCTTGTAGGAGTGCACGTGGATCTGCTCGCCCTCGAACGAATCCTGCCCCTCGAAGGCGGGCTCGGGCCAACGCGGGTTCCAGTGGTGGCCGTTGGCCACGATCACCGAGGCGTAGATGTCACGGCCACCCTGGCCCGAATCGAGGTCGCGCCAGGAGACGGCCCAGCCATCGCCCGATTGCTCGACCTGGGTCACCTCGGTCCGGAACCGGATGCGGTCGCGGAATCCGAAGTGGTCGACGTAGTCGTCGAAGTACTGCGCGATCTGGAAGTGGTTCGGGTAGTCGGGGAGGTCCTCCGGCATCGGATACGCGGCGTAGGCCATCGTTCGGCGGGAGGTGTTGATGTGGAGCGAGCGATAGGCGGCGGACATGCCGTTGTCGTTCATGTAGCGCCAGTTTCCGCCGACCTGGGAGCCCACCTCGAAGCAGTCGAACTCGATGCCCCGCGCGTTGAGGACCTGGCACGACGAGATCCCGGACGAGCCGGCTCCGATGACGGCCACTCTTCCGGGTCTCTTCATACCGCGATTATCTCGTGCTCGACGCCGAACTCAGACAGCTCGGGCAGGAAATCGGCGGGGTCGAACGCCTCGGACGGCGCCAAGGCCCCCGACTTGTCGAAGGCCGGCGAGGCGCAGCGGAGGGCACCCGCTGTGATCGAGCGGGCAGTCATGCCATACACGTCTTCGCCGCGGATCACGCCCCGCCGGCGCCGGGACCCGGCGCGCGCGTCACAGACGATGGTGAACCGCGCGGCGCGGCGCCGGCCCTCGGCCGGCCCTTCGGGCAGCCGGCTCACCGCCGCGTCGAGGACCTTCCTCGCGGGAGTCTTCAGCGCCAGGCTCATCCCGGTCATCAGGACCGGGGCGCCGATCGCAAACGGGCTCGTCGTCGACGCCGTAAGGGCAGTACGGACGGTTCGCGTCTCGACGTGGCGCGGCACCGTGACGTGCTCTCCGGCGGGATAGCGCGTCATGCGCTGCAGGCCGATATCGCCGCCGAAGTCGAACTTGCCACGCGAGATCGACCGGTCCCCGGGGACGTACTCCCCCTGGAGCCACTGGATGTCCTCTCCCGCGATCTGCCCCAGCGCGGTTCGAGCGGTGCCGCGCGAGGGTCCGAACCCCGCCACGGCATAGTTGAGCGAGAGCTCCTCGAGCGGGCCCATCCCTTCGGCCGTCAGCGACGCGATCATGTCCCCGGGGACGTAGTCGAATCCCATCCCCGTCATCAGCGCGGCCCCGCTCTCCGAGGCGATCGGCCCGAACTCGTCGAAGACGCGCTTCATGAACCCCTGCTCACCAGTGGTGTCGAGGTAGTGCGTGCCGCCGGCCGCCGCGGCGCGCAGGATGGGCTCCCCGTGGACTGTGAATGGCCCCGCGCAGGCGATCACGGCCGCGCATGGCTCGAGCAGATCGCGCAGGCCGTCCGCGTCGTCCAGCGCCACGGCGGCCGTGTCATGAGACCCGCCGATCTCCGAGGCCAGCGCATCGAGCTTCTCGCGGCTGCGGCCGGCGAGGACGAAGTCGGCGCCCGCCGCCGCCAGCTCGGCTGCGACGAGACGGCCCGTGTAGCCGGTCGCGCCGTAGACCGCGATCCGCCCCAGGCTGCCTCGATTCTCCGGCATCCCGCTCACATCCCGAACATATTGGGAACCCGCCGCTAGGTTTGCCCCATGGCAACGCCCAGCCCCCAACAGGTCAGGTTGCGTGAGCGCTTCGAAGGGCTCATCGCCCTCGCCGCCCCGGTCCTGGACCTCGTCTTGGCCGCGGGCGACCGCCTCTCGCGCACTGTCGGCCCGGAGGACGAGTACTACCCGATCCGCCCGCCAGGCGAGGCGTTCGAGCTCTCGCCCGTGCCCCGCTCGGAAGAGCTGGACGAGGCGACGCCGGGGCTGGAGCGCGAGGCCGGAGCGGCGGAATCCGAGCCGCTCGCGTAGCTCTTTCGCCGGAACACGTCGTCCACCAGGGACTCGACCCGGTCGAGAAAGAGGATTCCGTCCAGGTGATCGATCTCGTGGAGCACGGCACGTGCCTCGAAGCCCTCGCACTCGAGCGTCCCACCCAGGTGCTTCACCTCGATCCTCGTCGCGCGCCGGACGTTCGCCGTCACGTCGGGCAGGCTGAGGCAGCCCTCTCGGGCGACTTCGGAACCCTCGCTGGCGATCACGTGTGGGTTGGCGAGCACGATCAGGCCGTTCGAAGTCGCGGCTTTCGGATGCTCCGAGACATCGACGATCGCGACCCGCACCAGCTCCCCGATCTGCGGGGCAGCGATTCCGACGCAGCGCTCATACGTCGCCGCCGTGTCGATCAGGAGCTCTGCGACGCGATCCAGATCGGCGGCTTCGACCGGCGGCGCGACCTGCTTCAGGATCGGGTCGGGATAGAGAAGGACGGGGCGCGGGGCCACGGGTAAGGGCCTTTAGAGCGGGTCGGTGTCGAGCGCGCGCAGTGTGACCTCGAGGCCCTCGTCCCCACCGGCGAGCCGCAACGCTGTCTCCACGTCTTCTTCGGCTGCGCTCCCAAGGGCGACCTCGAGAACCATCACGTAGACCGGCGCCCCTCCCGACCCCGTCAGCCTCGTCTCGAGGTCCGTGATGTTGACGCCTGCCTCCGCGAGCGCCGAAGACACCGAGTGGACGATCCCGGGGCGGTCGGCGCCATAGACGGAGAGCACGTGCGAGGGAGGCGCGGGCCGCGCACCGCCGTCTGAGACCTCCGCGACCGAGATCGCCTCGAGCTCGTGCTCATGCGCAACCTCTCCCAGGCGCTCGATCACCGCTTCGCGCATGGTGCCGTCCGGAACCTCCACCAGGAGCATGACGGCGAAGTGACCGCCGAGAATCGACATCTGCGAGTCCTCGACGTTGCCCCCAAGGTCCAGGAGCGCTCCGGTGACCGCGGCCACGATCCCGGGGCGGTCACGGCCGATGGCTGTCACGGCCAGCTCGGGCACGCACGCAGCCTATCGGCGGTTCGCCACTAGGATTCTGCCCTCGTGAGCACCCAGGCGATACTCGAGCGAGAGAGCCGGTACCGCCGCTTGGTGGCAATCGCCTCGATCCTTCCCCTCCTCCTTCTGGTGGGCGCGGCGGCTTTCCAGTCGAGCGGCGGCGGCACGTCGGAGCTTGCGACCGCGACCCTGCGCACGATCAACGAGAACGCCGGGTCACAGCTGATCGGTTCGGTCATCGCGGCGTTCGCCTTTCTCTTGCTTGCCGCGCCCCTCGCCTACATCTACAAGGCTGCGCAGGCGCGCAGCGAGAAGATGCTCAACGCACTCCTCTTCCTGGTCGTCCTCGGCCCGGTCCTATACGCGGTCCAGGGCATCCTCCTCGCCGTCGGCCAGATCGACGCGGCCAGCCAGTTCGTCGCCCAGGAATCCGGCGTCGGCGACATCTACACGCTCGCCACGAACCTGCTCGAGGACTCGGGCCCGCGGACCGCCGCCATCTACGTCTATTCGGTCGCGACGATCTGCCTGATCTTCGGCATGGTCTACACGTGTCTGTGGGGCGTCAGGACCGGCCTCCTCACGCGCTTCCACGGCACGCTCGGCATGGCCCTCGGCGCCACCTTCATCCTGCCGCCCCTCACGGGCCTCACGTTGCCCGCTCTGCTCGCCTGGTTCATGTACTTCGGGCTGATGATCGCCGGTAGGACCCCGAAGGGAAGACCCCCTGCGTGGGACATGGGCGTTGCGGTCGCGCCGCTCAAGGCTGGAGAGGAGCCGGAGCCGGCCCCTGAACCCGGAGACGGTGTGATCGAGGGCGACGCGACCGAGATCCCGGGCCTCGACGAGAATCCGAACGCTGCTCGGCGCGAGCGCGCCAAGAAGCGCAAGCGCAAGCGCCGCCGCTAGCCGGGTCGCCGTGGGCCCCTCGTGCCTGATGATCTTGGCCGACGGGGCCAAGGCCGAGACCTTCGAGTCCCTGCTCGACGCGGGCGACCTCCCGGAGATCTCCGAGCACGTGATCGAGCGCGGCTCGTACCGGCGGGGGACGAGCGTCTTCACCAGCACCACGGGCCCCGCTCACGTGCCGCTTCTGTCGGGGTGCTACCCCGGCACGGTCGACATCCCCGGCTACCGGTGGTTCGACCGGGACCTGTATAGGGGGAGGGGCCCGGCCGCACCGCACGCCCTGCGGAGCTACAACGGTCCCGAGGTCGCATATCTGGCGAGCGACATGGATGCCGAGCACCCCACGCTGTACGAGCTGATGCCGGATGCGATCGGGGTCTTCGGCCTCCTCAACCGGGGCCTCGACCCCGAGCGGAACTTGAGAAGGCGCGCCAAGCCGTTCGTCTGGTCGCACTCGCACTGGTTCCACGACTACGAGCGCGCCGACCGCTGGGCTGCGGACGCGCTCGTCGAAGCCGCCGCCGCCGAGAGCCGCTTCAGGTTCATCGCGTTCCCCGGCATCGACTGGAACTGCCACTACATCGGCGCCGACTGCCCCGAGGCGATCGCGGGCTACCGCTACATCGACTCGGCGGTCGGCAGGGCGGCGCGGAAGCTGCGACAGCTTGGGACGTATGAAGAGACGATGATCGCCATCGTCTCCGACCACGGCCACCACGAGGTGCACACCCATTTCGACATCGCCGTCGAGCTTGGTGAGAGGTATGGGATCAAGACCGCCTACCACTCCTGGCCCGCGTTCCGGCCATCATTCGACGCCGTCGTGTGCGTTTCGGGCAACGGCATGTGCCACATCTACTTCCGCGGCGAGGACGGGACCTGGGCCACGCGTCCCTCGCGCGATGTCATCGGCCAGCGCCACCCCGGGCTGATCGAGTCGCTCCTGGAGGAACCCGCGGTAGAGATCATCGCCACCCGCGGGAACGGCCCCGGAAGCCTGATCGTCGAGAGCAAGAGCGGCGTCGCAGACCTGGCGGAGGCCGCCGGCGGGGGCGTGATCTACTCGGCCCGCGACGGACGGGATCCATTCGGCTGGGAGGGAATGCCTACCCGGATGGACTCACGCCAGGCGCTGGAGGAGACGGTCGACACTTCTCATCCCGACGCGCTCGTCCAGATCGCCCAGCTCTTTCGCACCGGCAGGACGGGGGACCTCGTCATCTCGGCGAGCGCGGGCTACGACCTTCGAGAGCGCTTCGAATGGCCACACCACTTCTCCTCGCACGGCGGGCTCATCCGCGACCACATGCTCATTCCGGTCGCATCGAGCGTCTCGCTGGCCGACGGCCCGGTCCGGTCCGCAGACGTTGCGACGACCGTCCTTGACTATCTCGGTGTGCCGGCGCCCCCCGGCGTAGACGGCGTGACTCGGCTGGAGCGCTCGGTCAGCGCCCTGCGGGCCGCGGGTCCCGCGATGGCGAGCCCGGCCAGCGAGTAGATCAGCGCCGCGATGAAGGCGGTGGCGGCCAGGCCGATCCCGCTCGCCGCGATGAGGCCGAGCTCGGAGCTGGAGAACACGGCGCCCGTCGCGCCAACGCTCGCCGGACCGGGCCCAACGGGCAGGCCCCCGATCACGCTCGTGGCCAGGAACGCCAGCACCCCCTCGATGAAGTCGGCGTCGATCCCGACGCCGTTGATCACGATCCAGAAGCGAATGGGCTGAACGACCAGCACGATCACGAGGAGCGTCGTCAGCGCGACCAGGGTGCGGCGCTTCGCAAGCACGTTGAACGTACGCACGAAGGGCCGGTCCGCGTATCGGCTCTTGAGCCAGAGTGCCAGGAGCGCGCCGGCGCCGGCTAGCCCGATCACCGTTGCGGACCACCACCAGGGCAGGCCCACGCCGAACGTCAGGGCGACCACGACCACGACCGTGATTCCGCCCTCGACCAGCAGGATCACGCCGTCGGCGGAGACCATCTGGCCGATCGTCGGGGCGCGCGATCCCATGATCGCCTTGACCAGGCCGACCCGCACCCAGGCGCCGACGTAGGTCGGGACGACGGTGTCAGCCAGAAACCGCGGGCCGCTCGTCGCGTGGAGCTCGCGCGGCGGAACCCTGCTGCCTGCAGCGTCGAGGCAAAGACCCCATGCGATCGCCCGCAGCACGAGCGCCAGGAGGTGGAGGCTCACCAGCCAGAACGCTTCGAAGAATGTGATCCGCGACAGCCCCTCGACCACCTCCTCGAAGTTCAGCGCGACGATGACGCCCAGCGCGACCACCGCGACGCCAGCGATTGTCCCGTCCCGGCGAAGACGGGACTTCTCGATGACCTCGCCGTCGACGGGGACCCCTCCCATCCCGCGAGCCTATGACACCTATCCGCGATCATGGCGGTCGTCCAGCAGAACGAAAGGAAGAGAAGATGAGCGACGGCACCCTCACGCGCTATCGGTTCGAGGCTCGGTTCGTCCTGATCCAGCTCGGTTTGATCCAAGGCGTCCTTGGCTTCTACGCGCTCTTCTTCCCGCGCTCGTTCTACGAGGACTTCCCGCTGGGCCTCAACTGGGTCGAGGTTCTGCCGGCATACAACGAGCATCTCGTTCGCGACGTCGGCGGGTTGTTCCTGGCGACGGCCGTGATCCTCCTTGCAGCGTCCGTCCGCCTCGAGCGACGGTGGGTCGTGACTTCGCTCGTCGCCTTCCTGGCGTTCAGCCTCCCGCACACGGTCTGGCACATGTTCAACCTCGGGCCGTACTCGACGGGCGACGCGATCGGCAACGTTGTGACGCTCGGCGCCACGGTCCTCCTGCCCGTCCTGATCCTCGTCCTGGTCGCGCGCGAGAGCAGGGCCCCAAGTCAGACGTAGGGGCCGAACTCCCTGCCATGGCGCATCTGGCTTACGCTTCGAGTCGAGCATGGCTCTTCTGGGGTGCACCACCTGCGGGCTCGTCCTCGAAGCGACGACCGACCTGACGGCCGGCCACCTGACGAAGGACCCGTGCCCGGACTGCGGCAACCCCCTCCGGGTCGTCGACCTGCAGGAGGCGAATCAGTTGACGCGGGAGCGGTTCCTGGCCGCGCACTGGAGGGAGATCACTGCCTCCAAGCGAGACGGCTCGGGGACGCCCCGGACCTAGGGGTCAGCCAGGCGGATTCTCGTCGAACTGCGGTGCGTCGCCGCCGATCTCGTGCCAGTTCGCCTTGTAGGCGACCTGGAGGTGGAAGCTCGGCTTCAGAGCGAGCTCCCTCATCAGCCCCGCGGCGACGAAGTACTTCTCGCCGAGATCGTCATAGAGGCTGGCTCCGCACTTGCTGCAGAAGTTGCGCGGCGCGAACTCGCTCTCATACGTCGAGACCAGATCCTCGCCCTTGGTGAACCTGAAGTTCTCCGGGGCTACGACCACCCCCGCGAGGCTCGAGCCCGTCCACCTCTGGCACCGCGTGCAGTGGCAATACCCCAGCGACTCGGGATCCTGAACCTCGTACTCCACGCTGCCGCAAAGGCAGGTTCCCGTCAGCGATTCGCTCATCTCAACTCCTCCTTGAGTCGGCGCTCGATGGTTCGTGACGCACGCTACCACCGGGAGGCTCTGGGCGCTCTCGGCCTTCGGCCCCTCGGTCAGGGGTCAAAGGCACGATCTCGTAGCCAAGCCCTGCGAGAGATCCCAAGAGCTCCTCGCGGTGCTCGACGCCCCGTGTCTGAAGCAGGATCTCGATGCCCGTTTCGTGGAACCCCCGCTGGCCGGCCTCGCGAACATGCTCGATCGAGAGGACATTTCCCTGGCCCTCGGCAATGGCCACCAGCAGCTCGGCCAGGCCCCCCGGATGGTCCGGCACCTTGGTGGCAAAGTGGATCGTCGTGCCCTGACCGGACTCGTGCAGCCTGCTCGCCGCCGAGAGGCGATCGAGATCGATGTTGCCGCCCGACAGGACCGCAACCACGACCTCGCTCTCGTCCACTTCGATGATGCCGGAGTTAAGCGCCGCAACCGGGACAGCTCCCGCCCCTTCGACGACCAGCTTGCCGTGCTGCATCAAGGCAACGATTGCCTCGGCGATCGCGTCCTCGTCAACCGTGCACAACTCGTCGACGTAGCGTTCGATCAGGGGTCCCGTCAGCGCCCCTGGACGCTTGACGGCGATGCCGTCTGCGAGAGCGAATCGCAGATCGGCGACCGGGCGCGCCGGATCGGCAATCGGAGCGCAGAGCTCGCTCTGGACGCCGACGATGCGAATCGTCGGATCTGCCTGTTTGAGGGCTGCCGCCACACCACCGGCCAGACCGCCTCCGCCGATCGGGAGGACGACGGTTCGCATCTCAGGGATCTGCTCGAGCAACTCCGCGCCGAGGGTTGCCTGGCCGAGCACGACATCCGCATCGTCGAAGGGGTGCACGAGCGTGGCGTGGTTCGCCTCGGCGTATTCGTGAGCATGCTCGAGACAGCCGTCGACCGAATCGTCGCGCAGCTCAAGATCGGCGCCCAACGCCCGAACCGCTTCGATCTTGGACACCGATGCCGTCGAGGGCATGAAGATCTGGCACGCGATTCCGGCTCTGGCCGCGACATAGGCGAGCGCCCGCGCGTGGTTGCCGGCGCTCGCGGCGACCACCCCACCCGGCCCGAAGCGCTCCCGGGAGCCACTGAGCCGGACCGAGACTCCTCTCACCTTGAACGAGCCAGTGCGTTGCAGGCACTCGGCCTTGAACTTGACCGTGGCGCCGACGCGAGACCCAACCCAGTCGGCGTCGATGACCGGAGTCAGGACGGCGTTGGCGGCGATGGCTTGGCGGGCGACGGCGATGCGCCCCGCGGATAGATCGAGAGCCGCTCCCACCGTCAGCCTGGAATGCTGACGATCGCCTCGAGCTCGACGGCGACGCCGCGAGGCAACGCAGCAACTCCGATCGTGACGCGGGCAGGGGGATCGCGGTCGAACCAATGTGCATATGCGGCATTGATCTCGTCGAAGCGTTCGAGCACGGTCGTGTAAACGGTCACCCGCAGCGCGCGGTCGAGGGTCGACCCGACAGCTTCCGCGAGAGCTGTCAGCGAGCCGAGGCAATGATCCACCTGAGCAGCCGGCTCGGGATCAATGGGGTTGCCGTCGGCGTTGATCGGGATGACGCCGGAACAGAAAAGCAGGTCGCCGTGGCGGATCGCTTGGCTGTAGGGACCAATTGCTGCCGGAGCCTTATCCGAGCTGATCACTTCGCGGTCCACGGTCTCAACCGATTGTGCCATGACTGGCCGTCCGGAGGCGCTCCGCCGCCGCGGCCTGGCGCTCAGCCCTTCTTGGTCGCCGCCACCTGCTCCTGGAGCTCTTCGACGATCGAGGGGTCCCTGAGCGTCGTCGTGTCGCCGAGATCGTCGTTTCCCTGGGCGATGTCGCGCAGGAGGCGCCGCATGATCTTCCCGGAGCGGGTCTTCGGCAGGTCGCCGGCGAAGTGGATCGCCTTGGGCCGGGCGAGCTTGCCGATCTTGTCGGCTACGTGCTCACGGAGCTCCTTGGCCATGTCGTCCGAGCCCTTCTCGTCGCCCTCGGGCGTCACGAACGCGACGATCGCCTGGCCCGTGTCCTCGTCGGGCACGGCGATAACGGCGGCCTCGGCCACCCGCTCGTTCGAGACGAGCGCGGACTCGACCTCCATCGTCGACAGCCGATGGCCCGAGACGTTGATGACGTCGTCGATCCGCCCGACGATCCAGAAGAACCCGTCCTCGTCGCGGCGGGCCGCGTCGCCGACGAGGTAGACCTCCTTGCCGTAGCGCTCCCAGTAGGTCTCGATGAACCGGTCCGGCTCCTTGTAGAGCGTGCGTGCCATGCCGGGCCACGGCTGCGTGACGACCAGCGTGCCGCCGCCTTCGGAGATCTCGTTTCCGTCCTTGTCGAAGATGGCGGCCTCGACTCCGGGCAGGGGGAGCGTCGCCGAGCCCGGCTTCGTCTCCGTCAGGCCGGGCAGGGGCGCGATCATGATGCCGCCCGTCTCGGTCTGCCACCACGTGTCGACGATCGGGCAACGGCCGCCGCCGATGTTCTCGTGGTACCAGAGCCAGGCGCGCGGGTTGATCGGCTCGCCGACGGATCCCAGGAGCCGCAGCTTCGACAGATCGTGCTTCTGCGGGTGCTCGACGCCCCACTTCATGCAGGCGCGAATCGCCGTCGGCGCTGTGTAGAAGAGGGTCACGCCGTAGCGCTCGCAGACGTCCCACCAGCGGTCTTCAGCCGGATAGTTGGGCGCGCCCTCGTAAAGCACGGACGTCGCCCCATTGGCCAGCGGGCCGTAGACGATGTAGGTGTGCCCGGTCACCCAGCCGATGTCGGCCGAGCACCAGTACACGTCTGACTCGGCCTTCAGGTCGAAGACCATCTTGTGGGTCGCGCTGGCCTGGGTCAGGTAGCCGCCGGTCGTATGGAGGATGCCCTTGGGCTTTCCGGTCGAACCGGATGTGTAGAGGATGAACAGCGGGTCCTCGGCGTCCATCGGCTCGGGCTCGCATTCGGCGGCGGCGTCGGCAACGGCCTCCTGCCAGAAGACGTCGCGGCCCTCGGTCATGGGCGGATCCGTCCCGCAGCGATCGAGCACGATGATGTGCTCGAGCGAATCGAGCTTCGCGGCGATGTCGTCGACCTTCTCCTTCATGGGGAGGGGCTCGCCGCGGCGGAGCGTCGCGTCGGCGGTGACGAGCGCCTTCGCGTCCGAGACCTCCATGCGCTCGCGCACCGACTCCGGCGAGAAGCCGCCGAAGACGACGTTGTGGATCGCCCCGATCCGGGCGCAGCCGAGCATCGCGGCCACGGCTTCGGGCACCATCGGCATGTAGATGCCGACCACGTCGCCCTTGCCGATGCCGAGTCCCTTGAGCACGTTCGCAAAGCGTTGGACCTGGTCGAGGAGCCACTCGTAGGTGACCTCCTTGCGGCCGTCGCCGCCTCCCTGGTCATCGGCGTCCTCGGCCTCCCAGTAGAAGGCCACACGGTCCCCGTTGCCGGCCGCGACATGGCGGTCGAGGCAGTTCGCCGAGACGTTGAGCTTTCCGCCCTCGAACCACTTCGCGTGCGGGGGGTCGGACCAGTCGAGGACTTCGTCCCATGGCTCGATCCAGTCGAGCTTCTCAGCCCAGCTGGCCCACCACGCTTCGCGGTCGGATGCAGCCTTCTCGTAGACGCCGGGGTCCGAGATGTTCGCGTCGGCGGCGAAGTCGTCGGGAGGAGGGAACGTCTCCTCTGTCTCCATGAGCACGTCGAGCTCAGGAACCTGAACCTCCTCCTCGCGCTCCTCGGCGTCTCCGTTCTCTTCCGCCACGACCGCTCTCCTTCCGTCGCTTTCCGCGATCCTATGCGTGAACGCCTACCCGGGAACCGGCGCGGTGACTCATCGGGTTCCCTAGGGTGAAAACCGTGGTTCAACCGAGCAGGGTTTCACTACGCCATGGACTGCTGGCCGTGCTGGCCGCCGCGCTCGCGTGCCTGGCTTACCCGGGCATCGCCGGCGCCTACACCCCGCAGCAGTCCGGAGCCGAGGTTCGCGATTACTGGACGCCCGAGCGGATGGAGACGGCGATCCCGGGCGACGCGCTGCTACGCGACGCCGCGTCCGCCGTGCCTATCGGCGACCTCGACCTGGGCCTTGGCTCCGCAAGCGAGCGTCGCGCTCAGGCTCAGCGGGTTGACAGGCCGAGATCGAAGCCTTTCCGGACGCACGGCAAGGTGTTCTTCACTCTCGGCCTCGTGGAATACGTCTGCTCCGGGACCTCGGTCAAGGCAAAGACCGAGAGTCTGGTTGTGACTGCAGGCCATTGCGTCTACTCGCAGATGGACGGCTACGCGTCCAACTTCATGTTCGTTCCCGCTTACGACAACGGGGACACCCCGTTCGGCGAGTGGACCGCCAAGAAGCTCAAGGCCACTCCCCAGTGGGAGAACAACGAGAACATCTCCTACGACGTCGGCATGGCGACGATGGGCAAGCGAAACGGCAAGAAGCTCGCGAACGTGGTCGGGAAGCGCGGCATCGCTTTCGACGAGGGACGCGACGTGCGCTTCGACGTGTTCGGCTACCCCGCGGAGGATCCGTACAACGGCGAACGGATGTATCGGTGCGACTCGCCCGCTCAAGGCGCGGACAATGGCCAGAACAAGCCGAAGCCGACCCGCATCGACTGCGACATGACCGGCGGATCGAGCGGCGGCGGCTGGGTGCTACCCGGCGGCGACGTGAACTCCGTCGTCTCCTACGGATACGAGTGCACGGTCATCATCCTGCCGTGCGAGAACCCCGAGGCGGGCAAGCTGTTCGGGCCCTATTTCGGCAAAGAGATCAAGAAGCTCTACCGCTCGCAGAAGCGCTAGCGGCGAGCGTGCCCGGCGCTATATGCCGGCGGCGACGCGCTTCCTGTGGGCGCGGATCTCCGACATGATGCGCTCGAGGCGCGGCTCGGTGGAAGAGTCGACGTGCTTCATGCCGGCGGCGATCGCAGGATGCACCGACGCGATCCGCTCATGCATGGCCTGCGCGACCGCGCGGTAGGTCGGATGGCCTTCGCGGCCTGAGCGAAGCTCCGTCAGGTGCATGGCCTCGCGGGCGTTCAGGTCGAGCACATAGCGGATGCGGTAGCCCAGGCAGAGCGCGTACGGCGCCGCGTCGACCATGCCCGCGGCTTCGAGGCGCTCGAACTCTGCGCGCGACGTGTCCAGGGCCCGGCGGTAGATGTCTCCGGCGCCGGCATCGGCCACCTCGGCGGGCACGCCCGCCCCCAGCTCGGGACCCAGGCGCTGCCACTGGCAGGTGAGCATCCGATGGCGCTGGAGGTCGCGGAAGCCGCCGTAGTCGGAGACGATCTCGAAGCGGTAGCGGACGGCCTCCCAGCCGCGGCCGGGGCGGTGGCGGCGGTTCGCGCGCTCGCCCACGAGCTCGCCGATCAGCTCCGCCCGCTCCAGGGGGTCAAGCCCGTCGATGCGCCGGCGGATCTCGCCCTCGCTCACGCCCGTCGACTCGTAAAGCGACGACGCCAGGAGATCGGCCTCGGTTCCATCCACGTGGACGAGCTCGACCGAGGGCGCATCGGCGGCTTCCCGGCGGTCGAGCCCGAGGCGGGCGACGGCGCGCTCCGTAGTCTCGCGGCGGGCCTGGAGGTAAGAGATCCACTCGCCGCCGCGTTCCGGACGGTCGACGCGGGCGACGAAGCTCGGAATCACGTGGCGCAGCTCCTCGAGGATCATCGAACCGAACTCACGGGCCTCGGGCAGCGGCGAGGCGAGTAGGCGCAGGAGCAGCTGCTCGTATGCCTGGCCGGAGGCGAAGATCCCGACGTGGCTGAGCGTCGAAGCGGGGAGGAGGCCGCGCAGGAGATCGAGCGCCTTCGCGCGGATCGAGCTGCGCCAGGCGCCCTCGGGCTCGTCGCCGCGTGGCCAGCGCTCTGCCGCCCACTCCGTCACGACCCGCAGGCCCTCGGAGTAGTCGCTGAAGATCGAGTCCATCGCGCTGCGGTACTCCGGCCCGAGGTCGTCGTCCGAATAGAAGCGGTACCCACCCCCGGGCATCGGCTCGTCGTAAGCGATGTAGCGGGTCGACTGCTCGAGGTAGGCCGCAAGGCGCCCGCGCTGGAGGACCTTGGTCAGGACGTTGGAGGTCCACTCGCACGCCAGGTGCGCTCCGCCCACCTGGGCGATCGAGTCGTCGCCGTAGCCGATGAACACGCGCTCGTAAAGGCCGGCGGCCCGCTCGCCCTCCTCACCGTCGAACGGACGGGCGCCGGCACCGGCCTCGTCGGCGAACTCGTCCAGGTAGAGCCTCCGGAGTGTCCCGCCCCAGCGTGAGTACCGGGCGAACATGGCGCCCTTCACGGTCTCGGGCAGATTGCGGAGGGCGAATACGGGACGGTCGAGGTTGGTGAAGTGCGGCTCCAGCAGTGCCGCCTCCTGTGCTGTGAAATCTTCGACCGGGTAACGCACGGCGGCCGATATTAGATGCGTCGTCGTACGGCATCCAGATTGCGGGTTCCCAGGACATTTCAGATGCCTGGTGGCGTGAAGAAGGGTTGATTGGGGCATACTCGAAAACAAGTACCGTGGAAGCGCTGGCGGATCTCACCAAAACGGGCGAGGAGATGGCCCCGGAGGAGCGCAGGAGGCTGGGCAGCCTTGGCGGCGCGCTCCTCATTATCGGCGCGCTAGCGGCCGCTCCGGCCGCGGCTTTCATCGAGCCGGCCCCGGCTCCATTCGAGTATCTGCTCATCCTGGCGGGAGTCGCGGCAGGGGCCGCCCTGATGGCGGTTCCCTGGGAGCGCGTGCCGGAGCGGGCGCTCTGCTGCGTCTCGATTGTGGCGACGGGCTACGTGATGATCGGAAGCGGCTTCTACAGCGACGACTTCGCCTTCTATCAGGTCCTCATCGCCGTCTATACGGCGTACGTGGTCAGGGATCGCCGGGATTTCCTCGCCCTGATGGCGTTCTTCACGCTTGCGACGCTCGCTCCGCTCCTCTATCTGGACGAGTCGTTCAACGCGCAGGCTCACCACGTCCTGGTGACCCTGCCCGTAATGCTCATCTCGGCCGCCGTTGTCCGCTATCTGCGGAACGCGCTCGCCCACAGGGAGCGCCAGTATCGCCGCTTTGCGGTAGAGGCGGTGACCCTGGCCGAGCGCATCCGCGGTGCCCCCATGGCCGCCGAGGGCGCCCCCTCATGAGAACGTCGAGGAGCGCCTTGCCGAGCTCGCATCGAGGACTCACCCCTGAGACCAGGCGTTTTGCGGATTTCGTAGTAACGACGTGGGGCGCGAGGTTTCAAGCTTCGCGAGACGGAGTAGGGGCGCTAGACGTGTTTGCCCAGCACCTGTCCGATAGGAGCGTTCAGGCGACCCTGAGCCGTGGCTACGGCACCCTCGCCGGGCTCGGGTTCATCGGCGCCGCCGTCCTCGCCGTGCCCAGCACGCTGCTGCTCGAACCGAGGCCCCCCGGCCAGGACTACCTGGTCACGGTCGCCGGGCTCTTCACGGGCCTCGTCTGCATGTCGCTGCCGTGGGAGCGACTGGACCTGCGCTGGCTGCACGTCGTGGGAGTGCTCGCGACGGTTCAGGCGGCCGCGGCCGTCGCGGTCTTCGGCCAGCCGTACTCGGCCATCTTCTTCCTGATTGCGGTAGGCGTCGCCTACATCGTCCCCGACAACAGGGGCCTGGTCGCGCACCTGCTCTTCATCGGCGTCGCGCTGTTTGCCCCGGTCCTCTACGGGCCCGCGAGCGTGGAGGAGACGCTTCAGGTCGGGCTCGTCGTCTACCCGCTGCTGGCGCTCACGGCAGGCGTCGTCGCGTACCTGCGCCAAAGGCTCGTTGCCGATCACCGCTCCTACCGGCTGTTCGCCGAAGAGACGCTGGCCCTCGCGCAGCGGATCGGAGGCACCCCCGTTCCCTCCGTCCCGCGCCGGCCGGCGGAGGGCATTGGACTTCCCGAATGGTCCCGGCTCAGGGTCTCCACCCGGGCATCGGGAGCGGCGGCATTCGTCCTGGCCGTTCCATTGGTCACCGCGGGGCTCGCAGCAGCGGGAATGAAGGTCCCGGCCTTCGCGGCTGACGCGCTGGGCGAGGTCGGGATAGAGCTTCCGAATCAGGAGCACGGCACGAGCGATCCGGCGATCGCCACCAGGGTGCAACTAGGCGGACGGCCCGAAGGAGCCGACCGGGGCGCCAACGACCAGAGCCCCGGCACGGAGCCGGCAGCCCGAGCGAAGCGCGGGCAGGGCAACGCCCGGGCGGACGAGGGTGGCGCGGACCTCGATCGAGCGACCTCCGGTGCAAGCGGCGGCGGCGCAACCGGGTCCGGAGACACCCCGTCGGTGACGGACCTGACGGGAGCGGCCGGCGCCGGTCCTTCCGGCGTAGAGGCACCCGAGGGCGACACCGGCGGAGGTCATCCCGTCACGGACGCCCTGGATGACACGATGTCGGGTCTGAGCGGGCTCCTGGGAGGCCAGAAGGACACTCTGGACGGCGCTCCGCGGCTGCTGCCGGACGACGCGTCAGCCGAATGACGACGTGATCGCTTCGCCGGTTCCGGAGACGAAGTCGACGAGCGGGGTGGGGATGATCCCGAAGAACACCGACGCTGACGCGGCGATCACGCTGAACGCGATGATGACCCGGCAGCGCACGCGACCCGTGCCCGCTTCGCCCGAGCCCCCGGCCATCGCCGGGAGGACGCGGTTTCCGGCCTCGGGCGTCGGGTCAGAGAGGTAGGCGGGGCGCATCCAGACTGCGGCGATCACCCGCAGGTAGTAGGCGAGAGAGATCATCGTGCCCACGGCGATCATCACGCCGAGCCAGGTGAAGTCCGCGGCCACCGAGGCCTCGATCAGATAGAGCTTGCCGATGAACCCCGCGGTCCCGGGGAGCCCCGCCAGGGCGAGCATCGCGATCGTGAGCGGCCAGGCCAGCGCCGGGCGCTCCCGCCCCAGCCCCTGCACCGAGCGGATGTCGTCGCCGAAGCCCGTCTCGCGCTCCCGGACCGTGATGACGGCAAAGGCGGCGAGATTCATGAACGCATAAGCGGCCAGATAGAAGAAGAGCGCCTCGATGCCGGCCTCGTTCGCCGCGACGATCCCCACGAGCATGTACCCGGCCTGCGCGATGCCGGAATAGCCGAGGAGGCGCTTGAGCGAGCTCTGGGTCAGGGCGCCGACGTTGCCGACCACGATCGAGACCGCCGCGAGGGCGGCGAGGGCAGGCTGCCAGTCGCCGACGGCCGGGCCCAGGGCGACCTGGAAGAACCGGGCGAACACTGCGAAGGCGGCCGCCTTGGTCGCGACTGCCATGAACGCCGTGACCGGGGTCGGGGCGCCCTGGTAGACGTCAGGCGTCCACTGGTGGAAGGGGGCGATCGAGAGCTTGAAGGCGAGGCCGGTTGCGGTCAGAGCGATGCCGATCAGGATCAGCGGATCGTCGGCGAGGCCGGCGCCGATGCCCTCCCGGATGCCGGAGAAGTCGGTCGAGCCAGAGCCGCCGTAGATGAACGCGAGGCCGTAGAGGAGCGTTGCCGATCCGAGGCTGCCGACGATCAGGTACTTCAAGCCCGCCTCGAGCGACACCTGTCGACGCAGGGCCGACCCGCAGAGGACGTAGAGCGGAACCGAGAGCAACTCGAGGCCGACGAAGAAGACCACCAGGTTCTGGGCCATAGAGAGGAGGGCCATGCCCAGCACGGATGCGATCAGGAGCGCTTGGAACTCGCCGTGGCCGCCTGGGCCTGGGGCACGGTCCGCCGCCTCCTCGCGCCAGCTCAGGGGAATGACGAAAACGGCGCAGAGGATCGAGATGAGCGTCGCGACGAGGCCCAGCTCGTCCAGCCGCAGCGCGCCCGACACAAGGTCCTTCTCTTCGCCGAACTGCCAGATGACCAGGCCAACCGTCGCGCCATACGCGATGAAGCTGGCGGCGGAGACCAGGGCGCGCTGCCGGCGCCCGACCAGCCCCGTCAGAAGGACGAGGACGAGCCCGCTGGTCAGCGCGATGATCGGCGAAAGACCGGCGTAGTCGATGTCGGGGGCGTTGAAGGCGCCGACGCTCATGGGCGCACCGCCAATCCGTCGGCTTCCTGTGCCGTGGTCACCGCGCCCACCTTGTCCTGCACGGACGCCTCGCCCCGCTTGAGGATCAGCGTCGGATAAAGCGCGGTTCCCACGATCACCAGTACGAGCGGCACCAGGACCGAAGCGTCTCGCAGGCTCATCTCGCGCGATTCGACTCCCTCCGGCAACCGGTTGTGCATCGTCTTCTGGTAGAGGCGTAACGCGTAGAAGGCGGCCATCGCGATTCCCGCCGTCGCGATCACGGCGTAAGCCGTCTCTTCGTCGAAGAGGCCGTTCAGGATGTAGAACTCGCCGATGAAGTTGGCTGAGCCGGGCATCGCGAGCGTGGCCAGCGTCACGATCAGGAAGACCACGGCCAGGACGGGCGCCCGCATCGCCGCGCCGCCCATCTCGCGCAGGTCCTCGGTGCCGTAGCGCTCGGCCAGGATCGCGACGATCAGGAAGACCGGGGCAACCACGAGCCCGTGGTTGACCATCTGGAGCACCGAGCCGTTGGCGCCGTCGGCCGACAGCGAGAAGATCCCGAGCGTGATGAAGCCCAGCTGCGCGATCGAGGAGTAACCCGCGACCAGGCGCACGTTCGTCTGCGTGAACGCCATGGCGGAGCCGTACAGGATCGAGAGCAGGGCGAGGATGAGGATGAGATCCTGGAACTGCACGATCGCGTCGGGGAAGATGGGGAGCGCGACGCGGAGGAAGCCGTACGCCGCAACCTTCGGCAGCACTCCGGAGAGCACAGCCAGTACGGGCAGGGGTGCCGCCCGGTACGCGTCGGGCATCCATCCGTGGAGGGGGAAGGTCGGCATCTTGACCAGGAACGCCGCGGCGAAGAAGAGGAAGATCCACTCCTGGCTTCCCTCGGGCAGGACGTTCGCCCGCAGGTCTGCCATCGCGAAGGAGAGCTCGCCCGTCGACTCCGCGGTGAGCACCGCCGTGGCGATCGCCGCCACCAGCATCAGCAGCGAGCCGACGAGGGTGTAGACCATCATCTTGATCGTCGCCCGGACCCGGTCGCCCGTGCCGTAGCTGCCGACGAGGAAGAAGAACGGCACGAGCATGAGGTCGAAGAAGAGGACGAAGAGCAGGAGGTCCTGCGCCATGAAGGCGCCCATCACGGCGAACTCGCCGATGCCGAGCATCAGGAAGTAGTTCTTCGGCCGGTCCGGGAGGCGCCAGGCCGACCACGCGAAGGTCGCGGCCCAGAGGAGCGCGGTCATCACGATGAGGAAGAGGCTGATGCCGTCGACGCCGAGCTGGAAGCGAACGCCCAGGCCTGGGATCCAGCTCTCGTCGACGACGTACTGGAGGCCGGGCACGCCGCCGTCGAAGCCGGCGACCAGCGCGATCGTGAGCCCGAGCGTCACCAGCGATCCCAGGACCGAGACCGGCGCCGAGGCGCGCGAGGGCACTAGCGCCGCGAGGAGGGCGGCGGCGATCGGCACGCAGAGGATCGCGATCAGCATCTAGTTGCTCACCACCAGGAAGTACAGGGCGAGGGCGGCGAAGCCGCCGAGGACGAGGAGGGCATACGCCCGGACGAATCCGGACTGGGCGCCGCGAACGAGGAGGCCGACCTCGCGGATCGCTCCCACCGTGGCGGTGACGATGCCGTCGACGACGACACGCTCGATCACGTTGTTGCAGAACTGCCCGGCGCGGATGACCGGGCGGTAGACCAGGAAGTCGATCGCCTCGTCGAAGTACCACTTGTGCTGGAGGAAGTCGTGGACTCCGCCCATGCGAGAGCGAAGGCGGGCGGTCATGCCGGGGCGGGCGACGTAGGCCATGTACGCGAGCCCGATCCCGGCGATGGACAGGATTGCTCCGACCAGAAGGCCCAGGTACGCGGACTCGTCCGAGGGGACGATGTGAAAGAGCTCGGAGTCCTCGAACGTCCCTTCGAGGAAATGCTCCATCCCGGCCGTGATGCCGGGTATCTGGATCACGCCCGCGATGATCGAGAGGACCGCCAGGACGCCCATTGCGATCCGCATGCCCGGCGCGCGCTCGGCGATGTGGTGCTCCGCCCCTGGGAAGCCGACTTCCGTGTCCTCCTTCTCCCCGGTCGCGGGGTTCAGATGCTCGCCGTGCGCCAGGTGGCCCTGCTCGAGCTCCTTCGCCTCGGGACAGGGATCGCCGGTGACGACCCTGAAGCCGATGCGGAACGCGTAGAAGGCGGTCATGAAGGCCGCCACGTAGCCGCCGATCGCGAAGATCCAATACATCCCACCGCGCTCGGCCGCGAAGACCATGATCTCGTCCTTCGAGAAGAAGCCCGACATGAGCGGGAAGCCGGCCAGCGCGAGCGCGCCGACGATCAGGGTGAACGAGGTGAACGGCATCGCCTTCCGGAAGCCCGACATCCGGTCGATGTTCTGGTTCCCCGCCATCGCTCCGATGATCGAGCCGGCCGCCATGAAGAGAAGCGCCTTGAAGAAGGCGTGCGTCATCAGGTGGAAGATCCCCGCCGTATAGGCGCCGATCGACACCGCGACGATCATGTAGCCGATCTGGCTCATCGTCGAGTAGGCGATGATGCGCTTCAGGTCGGTGACGACGAGCGCGATGGTCGCTGCCACGAGCAACGTCGCGAGGCCCGTGAACGCGGCGATGTCCGCGGCGGTGGGGGCCAGCTCGAAGAGAGGGTGCGTGCGGGCGATCAGGTACACGCCCGCGGTCACCATCGTCGCGGCGTGGATCAGGGCCGAGACCGGAGTTGGGCCCTCCATCGCGTCGGGCAGCCACGTGTGGAGCGGGAGCTGCGCCGACTTGGCGAACGCGCCCACTAGGAGGAGCAGGCAGATCGCGACGATCGTCCCGTCGTTCGGCTCGAAGTGGCCCGGGGCCTCCTCGAAGACGGTCAAGTAGTCGAAAGCTCCCAGCTCGCGGAAGATCAGGAACGCGGCGAGGACAAGGCCTATGTCCCCGATCACGTTGATCACGAACGCCTTCATGCCCGCTGCGGTCGCCGTGGTGCGCCGGTACCAGAACGAGATCAGCGCGTACGACGCGAAGCCCACGAACGCCCAGCCGACGACGAGCAGCACGAAGTTGCCCGCGAGGACAAGGAGCAGCATCGAGAAGACGAAGAAGTTGAGGTAGGCGAAGAACCGCGTGTAGCCCTCGTCGGAGACCATGTACGCGGTCGAGTAGAGGTGGATGAGGGTCGAGACTCCGGACACGACCAGGCACATCACCACCGAAAGTGGGTCGACCAGGATCCCCAGCTGAATGTCCAGGCCTACCGACGTCGCGTAGTCCCACGCGGTCGACGTGAGCTGCCGCGCGTCGGTCGGCTCTCCCAGAAGCACGACGAACGCCCCGATCGAGCTCGCGAAGGACAGAGCGATCGCTCCGGTGCCGATGAAGCCCGCGGTGCGGCCGCTCCAGCGGCGACTGCCGAGCCCGATCAGGATCGTCCCCGCGAGCGGGAAGATCAGGACGAGCCAACCGAACGCGGTGGCGCTCATCCCTTGAGGCCCCGGAGCTCGTCGACGTTCAGCGGCAGACGGCGCCGGAACATCGCGACGATCAGGCCCAGGCCGACCACGACCTCGCACGCTGCGACGACCATGACGACGAGCGCGAAGACGTGACCGTCCTGGGTGCCGGTCGAGCGGGCGAAGGCCAGAAGGGCCAGGTTCCCCGCGTTCAGCATCAGCTCCAGGCAGAGCAGGACGACCAGAGGGCTACGGCGCAGGAGAACGCCCGCCGCGCCGGTGGCGAACAGCAGCGCAGAGAGCACCAGGTACCACTCAACCGCCAACGTCGCTCGCCTCCTCAGGCCCCGTCCTGTGGACATTCCGGGAGGGGTCGGGAACCTTCCGACCCGCGAGCACGATCGCACCCACGGCCGCGATCAGGAGCAGGATCGATGCGGCCTCGAACGCGATCAGGAAGCGCTCCAGCATCAGGGTCCCGATCGCCTCGGGCGAGCCGAAGCCCAGCGGGATGGTCGGGCCCTCGTTGCCGATCGCCTTGAGGCCGGTTCCCAGGATGGCGATCGAGAGCTCGATGAAGAGCGCCACGGCGATGGCCGGTGCCAAGAACCTCTGGCCGGTTATCGGCTCCCACTCGGGCTCCTCGACGCCGCCGACGTAGGCGGCGACGAACACGTAGAGCACCATCACGGCGCCCGCGTATACGACCACCTGGGCGGCCGCGATGAACTCGGCATGGAGGGTCAGGAACAGGCCCGCGAGCGCGACGAGGTGAACGACCAGCGCGAGGACGCTGTAGAAGGGGTTTTGAAGGGCGACAACCGCGATCGCGCCCCCAAGGGCTCCGATCGCGCCGGCGAAGAACACAACCTCTTCCATCCGCCCGCATCCTATTCGTGGCGCACCGCTTGGGAGGCGAATAAAGCCTGGCCCGCTGCGCGCCAGGGCGCTTCTCCTCCTAAGCGGCTACTCCGGCAGCCCGGCGGCTTCGAGGGCCTGATCCCAGCTCAGGAAGCCCTGCATGTAGGAGATCCTGCCCGCTCGAAGGGTGCACAGGAAAGCGATCGGGGCTTCCAGTGGAATCCCGCTCTCGCGCCCGCGCCCGGAAACGTGGCCGAGCATGAGGACCCGATCATCGCCCAGGTCCCGGAACTCCTCCGGCGTGGTGCGAAGCGTGTCGAAGACCGTCTCGACGTCGGCCGCCCACTGGCGAAATCCGTCGTGGCCCCGGTACGCGGTTCCTTCGGCGCCGCCGATGATCGCGGACTCAAGGACGCCCTCCGGGTCGGCGTAGTCAAGGGCGGCCTCCACGCCTGCCACCGGATCACGACCACTGAAGAGATCGAACAGCCGCCTGCAGATCTCAACGTTCTCCTGCGACATCACCCCCGCAGTATCTCGCGAAAGGGGCATCGCATCCCGTGGAGGGTGCTGCCATTTCGTCGAAAGCGCCTACTCCGACACCCCGATGGCTTCGAGAGCCTCGCAGTGCTTCTCGTCCCTAAGCGCCTATGCGTCGTCTGTGCAGTTCTCCTGCTCGAATTGCTGGATTTTGGCCTCGGCCTCCCGGGCTTCTTGCTCGTCGGGCGGCTGATCCTCAAGCCCTCCCCGGGCGCGCACGGAGGCAACGAGAATCTGAGCTTCTTCATGAATCTCGTCGGGAGCGGTCGTCGCGATCTCGTCAAGCTGCGGATCGATCTTCTTGACTAGGTCCGCCTCGGCCTTTGCGAAGTCCTCAGGGGTTGCGTTCGGATCTTGTTCAAGTGCCTTGAACGCCTCGGCGCCCGCCTCGTCGAGCTCCTGGCTCAGTTCGCAGTAGCGAGCTAGGTCCGCCGACGCAGTGCTTTCCTCCCCACCTTCATCGTCGTCTCCGCAAGCGACGAGGCCGAAAGTGAGGGATAGCGCGATGGCGAGTCCAAGCGACCGAAGTTCTGACAAAGGGTCCTCCTCTGGGGCGATCTAGACCCGTGGAACCTACCCCGGATCAGGCTAGGTGAGCGGCAGTTTCGCGCCCTTGCACACCGTTCCGTTGCTGAGGACCTTCTTGTTGACCACGACGACCGGCGTAGTGTCGCTCGGCGCCTTGCCCTGGGCATAGAAGGCCCAGGCGCCATGGCCACTTGACCGATCGGTGTCGTACACCAAGTCCGTCGTGCCCCTGGGCGCTGCGTTGGGCGCAGCCACCAGGCTCATCTGGCGGTTGGCGACGCACTTCTCCTTGTCTGAGAAGAGCACACCAAAGACCACGAAGCCCTCAGGGCCCCCTGAACCGTCGACGACGACGATCTCCGTCTCGAAGCGCTCTGCCGCCGCAGCGCTCGTCGCGCTCAGACCCATGGCGAAAGCGCATGCCATTAGGACGCATGAAATCCGTTTCAACTTCCCCGCCTTTCCGTCGAGTTGCCTGCCGAGTATGTCACTCGGGACGAATGCAGCCTACGTGGTCCCGGCGAGATATGCGCTTTCCATGCAAAGCGCCTACCCGCATTCGGCTCTGGAAGGCGAATGAGGATGCGGCCGAGCGGACTACGTCCGCTCGGCGAGCTCTTCGATCGCGTCCACCACGACCGCTGGTGCCTCGACCTGCGGGGTGTGGCCGATGCCCTCCAGCATCACGATCTTCGCGTGCGGGAGCATGTCGCCGAGGATCCGTGCACCGGCCGGGACGCACAGGCGGTCGCGGTCGCCCCAGATGACCGTTACCGGGACCTCGATCGCATCGGCGTCGAACGGGCTCTCGAGGTCGTCCTTGAGGCGCTTCGCGTAGTCGATCCTCTGGCGGATTACGGGACGCTCCACGTTGTAGTGCGTGAAGCGATCCACAACGGCCTGTTCCACGGAAGCGGGGTCGCCGAACGCGAGCGCCCGGTAGAGCCGTCCGACGACCCTGCGCGTCACCGCCGGCGGCACGGGGGCGGGCATGCCGATGATCTGCGAGACCGCCGGGATGCGGTCCGCGGAGAAGAAGAGCGGCGCCATCCGGATTCCGGCAGGGCCGATCGGCACGACTCCCGCGATGGGCAGGTCGCGGCGCTCGGCCAGGCGAAGGGCGACCCAGCCGCCAAGGGAGTTGCCAACCACGACGACCTTCCGTTTCGTCCGCTCTGCCGCCTGCAGGACCGCCTCCTCCGCGAAGTCGGCGAGCTGGTCCAGGACGTTGCCCGGGCCCAGGGGCGGCGCAACGCCGAAGCCCGGCTGGTCGTAGGCGATGGCGGCCCGGTCGATCGCGGCCAGGCGCTCGAGCACCGCGAGCCAGGTCTCGGCATTGTCCAGCCAGCCGTGGAGGAGCACCGCGGGCGCTCCGTGGCCGCGAGTGCGGATAATCCGGGTGGCGACCCCGTCGAGCTCCAGGCGGGACCTGTCCAGCCTCGGTGTGGGAGGGGGCGGCGCCTTGCGCTCCTCGCCACCCTGGTCGCCCAGGCGGATCGCGGGGCTCATGCCGTCGCTTCCTCGCGCAGGAAGCGCTCGATGCACTCGACAACGCGGGCGGTGCGAAGCGACGGGAAGATGTCAAAGGCGTGCTCGGCGCCGGGCATCTCGACGTAGAGGACGGGGTTCTTTGAAACCTCTTCAAGCTTGTCCCTGAACGCGCGAGCGTCCTCGACTGGGACCAGCGAGTCCTTGTTGCCGTGGAAGATCAGGAAGGGTGGCGCGGCATCGGTCACGCGGTAGGTGGGCGAGACGTCCCGATAGAGATCGGGCGCGTCGTCGAACGTCGCCTTGAGCACCACCTTTTCGAACAACCAGTCGCGAAGGTGCGAGTAGACCTCGAGCGCCGCGAGGTCGTAAATGCCGTAGAAGGGAACTGCCGCCATGACCGATGTGTCGGCGTCCTCGAAGCCGGGCTGGAGCGACCGGTCGTCCGAGGTGAGCGCGGCCAGCGCGCAGAGGTGCCCGCCGGCCGAGCCACCCGTGATCGCGATTCGGGCCGGGTCGACGCAGAGCTCGTCGGCGTGTTCGCGCACCCAGGCGATCGCGCGCTTCACGTCGATTACGTGCTCGGGCAGGGTCGCGCGCGGGCTCAGCCAATAGTCGACGTTGAAGCCCACCCACCCGTTCGCGGCCATGTGGTTGAGGAGGGGGATGCCCTGCTCGGAGCGCGATCCGAGGATCCACCCGCCCCCGTGCACCTGGATCACGGCGGGCCGGCGGTCGCCGTACGGCACCCCGTCGCGAGGCCGGTAGATGTCCAGGCGGACTCGCCTCTTCTCCTCGCTGTGGAAAAGTACGCCGCGCTCGACCCTCACGTCTCGCGACCAGAGCATGAGGAGCGGGATCCACAGGTGGCTCGTGGGGAAGCGCGACTCGGGCGGGTCGCCCGGGACCTCCTCCTGGAGCTCCTGCTCGATCGTGTGTGTGGTGCGCCAGGACTGCCAGGCGAAGTAGATCTCGACGAACATCAGAAGCCCGAGCACGGCGAGAGTTGCGATTCCCAAGGTGCTCTTCGTCGCATCGAACAGCAGCACCCCAACGGCCATCAGAGCCGCCATAAGCACGACGTACTGGAAGGCAAACTCACGCGCTAAGAAGCGAATGGTCCATCGAAAGACGCGGAATACCAGCGCTAGAGGGGCGCCCAGCCGCACGAGCGCGGCGATCCTGCGCAGGAATGCGAGCACCGCGGGCACGGCGGAAGGCTATTCGGAGACGCGGCTAGTGCTCAGAGCCCGTACGTCTTGGCGATGATCTCGCGCTGGATCTCGTTCGTGCCGCCGTAGATCGACATCACGAGCGTCGTGCGGACGTGGCGCTCCATGTCGTACTCGGAGGCGTAGCCGTAGCCGCCCATCATCTGCATGCCCTCGAGCGCGGTCTTCTTCGCGACCTCGGTGGCCTTGAGCTTCGCCATCGACGCCTCGCGCGGGAACAGGGCGGTCGGGTCCGCATCGACCTTCTGGGCGACGTCGTAGACAAGGAGGCGGGTGCACTCGAGCTCGGTCGCGAGGTCGGAGATGCGGTGCTTGAGCGCCTGGAACGACCCGATCGGCCGGCCGAACTGCTTGCGCTCCTTGATGTAGGAAAGGACGTCGTCGAACGCTCGCTGCGCGATGCCGAGCGCGCTTGCCGCCAGGATGAGCCGCTCGACGTTAAGGCCTGCCATCAGCTGCATCCAGCCGCCGTCCACCTGGCCGAGGACGCGCTCCTCGGGTACGTAGCAGTCGGTCAGGAAGACGTCGTTGACCTCCTTGCCGCCCATCGTCTGAATGCCGCGGATCTCGATCCCCTCGGCGTCCGTAGGCACGGAGAACATCGTGAGGCCCTCGTGCTTGGAGCCCGACGAGTCCGAACGGGCGATGACCAGGATGTGATCGGCGATGTGGGCGGCCGAGATCCAGGTCTTCTGCCCATTCAGGACGAAGCCGCCGTTCTGGCGCTCGGCCTTGCACGACAGGTTCCCGACGTCCGAGCCCGCCTCGGGCTCCGACATCGCGATCGCCTCGACGCGGCCCTTGGTGATGCCCTGGAGGATCTCCTGCTTCTGCTCCTCGGTGCCGAAGCGCTCGTACGCCCCCGCGACGATGAGGCTGACGCCGTAGCCCGCCTGCGGGACAAGGCCGCGCATCGTCTCCTCGAGGAAGATGCACTGGTCGACCATGCCTCCGCCGGAGCCGCCGTACTCCTCGTCGATTCCCACCCCCAGCCAGCCGAGCTCGGCCAGCTTCTCGTAGATCTCCTGGTTGTGGAGCTCCTCGTAGTGGTTCGTCGCCTTTTCGCGCTGCTCCTGCGTACCAAGCTCGCGCTTGACGAAGTTGCGGATGGCCTCCTGGAAGTCGCGCTGCTCGTCCGTGAGGCCGATGGGCTGAAGTGCCGTGGGGGTCATGCGTCTGAGTCCTTTCTGGGATTAAGCCGTTGCGGGCTTGTAGACCGAGACTACGGCCGCTCCGCCGAGCCCGATGTTGTGCTGGAGGGCGACCTTCGCGCCCTGAACCTGCCTCTTTTCAGCTTGGCCGCGGAGCTGCCACGTGAGCTCGGAGCACTGGGCCAGGCCGGTGGCGCCGAGAGGGTGTCCCTTCGAGATCAGGCCGCCCGACGGGTTCACCACGGGGCCGGAGCCGCCGTAGGTCGTCGCCTCGGCATCGACCAGCTCGTGGCCGTGTCCTTCCTCGGCGAAGCCGAGCGCCTCGTATGTGATGAGCTCGTTGGCCGAGAAGCAGTCGTGGAGCTCGCAGACGTCCACCTCTTCGGCGGCGACGCCGGCCTCTTCGTAGGCGCGGTTCGCGGCTTCCTTCGACATGTCGTACCCGACGATCTTGATGCAGTCGGTGTCGTCGGCGAACGTGGAGGAGAGGTCGGTGACCATGGACTGACCGGCGATCTCGACCGCCTGGTCCCACAGGCCGTGCTCGTCCACGTAGCTCTCCGAAGCCACGATCGCGCATGCCGAGCCGTCGGAAGTGGGCGAGCACTGGAGCTTCGTGAGCGGCTCGTGGATCATGCGGGCGTCCTTGATGTCCTGGAGCGAGTACTCCGTCTGAAACTGCGCATATGGGTTGTTGACGGAGTGCTTGTGGTTCTTCCAGCCGATCCACGCGTAGTGGTCCGGCGTCGAGCCGTACTTCTCCATGTGGTCGCGGCCCGCGTTGCCGAACATCTGCGGCGCCGCGGGCGACTGCTCGGGATCGCGGATCTCGAACATCTTCATCGCGTGCTTGTCGAGCGCGTTGGTCCGGTCGGTGTACTTCACGCCCAGCGAGCCGGGCTCCATCTTCTCGAAGCCGATGGCGAGGGCGCAGTCGGCGATTCCGCCCTTGACGGCCTGGCGCGCCAGGAAGAGCGCCGACGAGCCCGTGGAGCAGTTGTTGTTCACGTTCACGACCGGGATGCCCGTGAGGCCGAGCTGGTAGAGCGCGCGCTGGCCGTAGGTCGAATCGCCGTAGCAGTAGCCCGCGTAGGCCTGCTCGACGTCGTCGTATGAGATGCCGGCGTCGGCAAGCGCCTTCTCGCCCGCCTCCTTCGCCCAATCGGGATAGTCGCCCTCCTTGGTGCCCGGCTTGTCGAACTTGGTCATGCCGACGCCGATCACGAAGGTGCGGTTGCCGTTGGAGCTCATCGAGGGGGACCTTTCAGTCGAGATATTCGGAAGAGTTTCGACAAAGATACAGAACAAGCGCCCGGTTTGTTACGGTTTCGCAATGACTACCGACACCGCCCCCACTTTCAAGGTCGATTCGATCGGCAAGCCCTCCGACCCCGTCGAGTTCAGCGTCGAGCAGGAGCGCATCGCCGCCTACGCAACTGCCACCAACGACCCGATCGAGCAGCACGCGTCCGGAGAGCTCGCTCCGCCCGTGTTCTCCATCGTCCCCGCCTTCCAGGCGATGGGCATGGCCGCGCTCTCGGTCATCCCGCACGAGCTCCTGGGGATGATCCTCCATGGCGAGCAGGACTTCCACTTCCATGCGCCGATGCAGCCGGGCATGGAGCTGACGACGGTTTCGACCCCGATCGGGATGCGCCAGCGCTCGTCCGGCGTGACCGTCGTCGTCCGCTCCGACACGCGCGACGCCGCCGGCGAGCTGGTCACCGAGGGATACTCGACGACGTTCGTCCGCGGAGCCCAGGGGGCCGAGGACCACGGCGAAGAGGCGCCGGGGCACGCCTTTCCCGCCGAGCTTCGCGAGAAGGATCCTGACGCAGAGGTCTCCCAGACCTTCGACCCGGACCAGACCCATCGCTACGCGGAGGCCTCGGGCGACCCGATGCAGATCCACCTCGACGACGAGTTCGCGAAGTCGGTCGGCCTGCCGGGGATCATCATCCACGGCCTCTGCACCATGGCCTTCACCTCGGTGGCGGCGATCGAGTCCTTCGCGCCGGACGACCCCAGCCGCCTGAAGCGCCTGGCGGTCAGGTTCGCCTCCATCGCCCTCCCCGAGCAGACGATCACGACGAAGCTCTGGAGCGCGGGCGAGTCTGACGGGACCGACCGCTACGCGTTCGAGACGGAGTCCGACGCCGGCTCGACCGTGATCAAGGACGGCTGGGCAGAGGTTGCCTGAAGCGGCCGCGACACCGCGCCGCCGGACGCAGGCGGAGCGTCGCGCCGAAACACGCCTACGGCTGCTCGACGCGACGATCGAGAGCCTGATCCAGGACGGCTACGCGGGGACGACGATCCGCCACGTCACCGAGCGGGCGGGCGTCTCACAGGGCGCGCAGAGCCACCACTTCCCCCATCGGGTGGATCTGGTTGCGAGCGCCTTCGAGCACCTCGCGGCGCAGCGCATCGACCGCTACGCAGAGCGGGCAAGGACCCTGTCGGGGGACCGGGACGTCAGGCTGCGAGCCCTCCTGGACCTCCTTTGGGAGGACTTCTCGAGTCCGCTCTTCACGGTCGCCGCCAAGCTCTGGGTCGCCTCGGCGGACGACGCCGAGTTGCGCGAGCGCCTGATCCCCGTCGAGAAGAGCATCTACAAGGCGACGGCCGAGGTTGCAAGGGAGGTCGCGGGCGACCTCGGCGAGGAGCCGGGCTTCGACCGCAAGCTGGCGGTCGCGATGAACACCGTCGCCGGCCTGGCCCTGGTGCGCGAGTTCGACCCCTCCGGCCGCGCAAGCCGCGGAAACCAGTGGCCATACCACCGGGCCGCGCTCGAGCGCATGCTCGACGCCTGACTACCCGGGCTGGTAGTTCCGCCAATCCGGGCGATGCGTGCGGATCTCGGTGATGAGGCCGCCATGGACCGCGAAGAGATGGACTGCCGGGATGTCGCCCGTGGCACCGGTTTCCCGCACGGTGCCCCCGAGCCTCAGGTGAGCCAGGACGCGATTGCCGTCCGCGCGCAGTCGGTCGACCTCCACCGTGGGATCTGAGATCGCAGCGTTGATGTCGTCGAAGAACGAGCGCGCTGCCTCCACGCCCTGGAGCGGCTCGGAGGCGGGTTTGCCGTGCTCGTCGTGCACGGTGATCGTCACCTGCGGGTCCAGACCGGCGACGATCGCGCCGGTGTCACCGCGGGCGAACGCCTCATAGTGCGCGCGCACCACCCTCAGGTTTAGTGCTGAGGCCTCATCTGCCCCGTCGGGCACATCCATCCCCACAAGCCTCCGTACCTCATTTCGAGCCTTCCCTAACCACTTCCAGGACTGCCGCTCCTTCGACCTTGCCGTCCCGCAGCGCGGCGAGGGCGTCGTTCGCCTGCTCGAGGCCGAACGTGGTCGTCCGTGTCCGCACAGGGATCTCCGCCGCGAGCGGCAGGAAGTCGTCGCCATCACGCCGGGTGAGATTCGCGACCGAGCGGATCTGCCGCTCGTGCCAGAGGTCCTCGTACGCGATCGGCGGAATATCGCTCATATGGATACCGGCGCAGACGACGGATCCGCCACGCCCCAGGGCGCGCAGAGCGTCGACCACCACCTCGCCCGCTGGAGCGAACACGATGGCGGCATCGAGCTCTTCCGGAAGGTCATCGGCGGGGCCGGCCCACTCGGCCCCCAGGTCACGCGCGAACTCGCGCTTTTCTTCGCCGCGGCGAGTCACCGCGAAGACCCGGCGGCCCTGGTGGGCCGCGACCTGGCAGACGATGTGCGCGGAGCCTCCAAAGCCGAAGAGGCCGATCCGCTCGGCGTCGCCGCACAGGCGCAGGGCCCGGTAGCCGATGAGGCCCGCGCAGAGCAGAGGCGCCTGCCCCACCGGGTCACCGTCGGGCAGCCGGAAGGCGTAGCGCGCGTCAGCGACGAGCGCGTCGGCATACCCGCCGTCCTTCGTGTAGCCGGTGAACAGGCCGCGCTCACAGAGGTTCTCGCGTCCCGAGGCGCAGAAGCGGCACTCGCCGCAGGTCCAAGCGAGCCATGGAATGCCCACGCGCCCGCCCGGCTCGAATCCCTCGGCATCGGGCCCACAGCCGACCACCTCGCCGACGGCCTGGTGCCCGGGCACGAGCGGGAGCTTCGGCTCACGCAGGTCGCCGTCCACCACGTGGAGGTCGGTGCGGCAGACGCCGCAGGCGAGCACCCGGACGAGGAGCTCGCCACTCGCCGGCTCGGGTTGCGGCAGGTCTCGCCGGGATAGCGCTTCGCCGGGCCGCTCCAGAACCATCGCCCGCATAGCGGGAACGCTACCGGGCGTTACTCGCCTTCGGTGCGAAGAGGCGTGCGCTCGATCGGCTCGGCGAGGAGCATCTCCTTGGTGAAGATGAGGTCGCCGCGGTTGTAGTCGGCCATCTCGTAATCGTGGCCCATGGTGATGGCGTCGAAGGGACACGCCACCTCGCAGTAGCCGCAGAAGATGCAGCGCGCGAGGTTGATCTCGTAGACCGACGCGTAGCGCTCTCCGGCCGAGACGCGGTCGCCGGGGTCGTTCTCTGCCGCGACGACGCGGATGCAGTCCGCGGGGCAGGCGGCGGCGCAGAGCGAGCAGCCGACGCACTTCTCGAGACCCGTGTCCTCGAACTTGTGAAGCTTGTGCCGGCCCCGGAAGCGCGGGTAGACGGCCGTCTTCTCTTCCGGGTACTGGATGGTCGTCGGCCCTTCGACCATTCGCGCCATCGTCGTCTTCAGGCCGCGGAGCGTCTCGCCGAACACGCGGTAGGCGCCCTTGGGGCCTCCCGGCTCCGGGCCGCGTTGGACGACGGCATAGGAGTCGTCGGGGAGATAGGGGAACTCTTCGCTCATGTGATCAGGCCACCACCACGAGGATCGCGGTGACCAGGACGTTCAGCGTAGTCAGCGGCAAGAGGATCTTCCAGCCGAGGGTCATCAGCTGGTCGTAGCGCACGCGCGGGAGAGTCGCCCGGATCCAGAAGAAGACGAACATCAGCGACAGGATCTTCAGGAGCATCCAGACGGGATCCAGGAAGCCCGGGCCCGGCCCCATCCAGCCGCCGAGGAAGAAGGTCGCGGCGATGCCCGAGACAACGAACATCTCGATGTACTCGGCCATCATGAAGGTGCCCCAGCGCATCCCGCCGTACTCGGTCTGGTAACCGGCGACCAGCTCGGCATCGGCCTCCGGGAGGTCGAACGGGGCGCGGGAGGTCTCGGCGAAGCCGGCGACCATGAAGCAGAGGAAGCCGACGATCTGGGGGACGATGTACCAGATCTCGCCCTGCGCCTCGACGATCTCGGTCAGCGACAGCGATCCGGCCATCATCACCGCGCCCAGGAGCGCGAGGCCCATGGAGATCTCGTACGAGATGAGCTGCGCGGCCGAGCGCATCGCGCCCAGGAACGAGTACTTGGAGCCGGACGCCCACCCGCCCAGGAGGAGGCCGTAGAACGCGATGGAGCCGAAGGCGAAGAAGTAGAGGACGCCGATCGAGACGTCGATTCCGTACAGGCCGACCTCGCCGTTGCCGATCTCCTGCGTGTTGCCCCACGGGAGGATCGCCAGCGTCGCGACTCCTGTGAAGACGACGATCGCCGGCGCGGCCGCCCAGAGGAAGCCGGTCGCGTTGTCGGGCTTGTAAGCCTCCTTGCCCACGAGCTTGATCGCGTCGGCAAGCGGCTGCGCCAAGCCCATCGGCCCGACGCGGTTGGGCCCGTAGCGCGCCTGGAAGCGGCCCAGGATCTTGCGCTCCACCACCGTGAGCACGGGGACGATCGCGAAGACGAGGGCGAAGATGATCACCGACTTGACGAGGAGGACCCACGTGGCTTCGGCAAATCCGACTTCGGCGAGGAAGGTCACGATTCCACCCCGTCCGCCTTTTCGACCTGGACGACCTGAGCGCCCGCGAGCGAGTTCGGGCCCTCCTGCGCCAGGCCCTCGATCAGAAAGCCCGAGCCGGGGCGGATGCGCTCGCGGACGGCGACCTTCGCGCTCACGGAGTGGCCGTTGGAGCGCACGTTCACCTGGTCGCCCTGCGAGACGCCGAAGCGCTCGGCGTCGGCGAGGGAAAGCTCGAGCGTCTGGCCGGGCATGAGGAAGCGCAGGGCGGGTGAGCGCTCGGTCACCTCGTGGGCCCAGAGGTCTCGGTAGGTGCCCAGGCGGAGGGTTTGGGAGGTGGCGTCGGGTGCAAGCGAAGGCGAGGGGGCCTCGGATGCCCCGGCCTCACTCTCCTCGCGAGTTGCGTGATCGGTCTCCGCATGAGCCTCTGCGCTCGTCGTTTGACGTTCGGCGGTGGCACCCGAGGCCCCCTCGCTGAGCCCCGACGGGGTCGGGAAGAATGAGGCTGCTTCACGTTCCTGCCAGCGGACTCCGGTGCCGCCGATTTCCTCGTGCGTGAGTCCGGCGTAGAAGGGCACCTCGGAGGCGAGCGCTGCCAGTGCTTCGAGCGAGGAGTCGATCTCTGTCTCGTGGCCGAGGCGGAAGGCGAGCTCGGCAAGCCATTGCCACCCGTGGCGTGTGTCGCCGGGGTGGGGGACGCTGGGCCGCACGCGCTGGACCCGGCCATCCGGATGGGTGACCGTGCCCTCCTTCTCCGCGTGGGACTCGGCGGGAAGGAAGACGTCCGCCTGCCCGCCCGATGCATTGCCGAACATCCCGACCTCGAGCACGAAGTCGGCGGCCCCCAAAGCCGTCTTCCAGCCCTCTGGGTCGGGCAGCTCGCGGATCGGGTCGACGTCCCAGAGGATCACGGCGTCGAGCTCGTCCGCCTCCAGCGCGTCACGAATCTGCGATGCGTTCATGCCCACGGCCGTATCCGAGAAGCCGGGGCCCGCCGTCGGCAGGCACCCGACCTCGCGCAGGCCGCGCGCGTTGGTGGTCTCGGGAACCTCGATCATGCCCGCGCCCTCTGCCGACAGGTTGAGGCTTTCAGCACACGCGGCGAGCGCGGCGAGCGCCCGCTCGCCCTCTGGGCCGTGTCCGATCCGCTCGCCGAAGATCACGACCGTCTTTCCCGGGCGGAGGGCACCGGCGATCCGCTCGCTGTCCTCGCCGCCGGCGCCGCCCGCAGAGCTCGCGAGCTCCGCGGCGAGGTTCGAGAGCACGGTCGCGGCTTCGCCGGGCGCGTAGCGGAGCGTCTCCTCCGATCCGCCGTCGAGCGCGGTGGGGCGCTCGGAGACGACCGCGACCCGGGTGCCGTGATTCCGCATCGCCTTGCGCAGGCGCAGGTCCAGGATCGGCATCGAGTGGAGTGGGTCGGTGCCCACGACCAGGACCGTCTCGGCCGCGTCGATGTCGTGCATCGATGCGGAGAGCTCGGGCCGGCCGAGAGCAATCGCGGTCCCGCGCTCGATGCCCTGGCCGCCGCGCGAGTCGACGTGCGGCGAGCCGAGCGCCTGGCGCGCGATTCGCTGGAGGAGGTAGCCCTCCTCGTTCGACGCCTGGCTCCCGATCAGGACGGCCGTCCGGGGTCCAGCGGCTTTCAGGCCGTCGGCGGCCTTCTGGAGCGCTTCGTCCCATGAGGCCTTGTGGAGGGCACCGCCGGTCCTGACCATCGGGCCCAGGATCCGGTCGTCCGAGTGGAACATCTGAAAGCCGAAGCGGCCCTTGTCGCAGAGCCAGCCATCGTCGACCTCGTGGTTGTCGCGCGCCAGGACCCGGGCGACGCGCTCGTCGCGGACCGTGAACTTGACGTTGCACTGGGACGGGCACAGCGTGCATACGGAGCCCGCATCCTCGATGTCCCAGGGCCGGGCGCGGAAGCGGTACGCCTCCGAGGTCAGTGCGCCGACGGGGCACAGCTCGATGATGTTCCCGTGGAAAGGAGCGATGTAGGGGCGGTCGTCGAACGTGCCCACGTACGAGCGCGACCCGCGCTCGAGGAGCTGGAGCTGCTCGTCCTCGGCGACCTCCTGGGAGAAGCGGACGCAGCGATAGCAAAGGATGCAGCGCTCGCGATCGATTCGGACCAGGGGAGAAAGCGGGATCGGCTTGCGGAAATGGCGCTTGGGATCGGAGACGCGGCTGCGTCCCTCGCCCCAGCCCATAGCGATGTCCTGTAGCGGGCACTCCCCGCCCTTGTCGCAGACGGGGCAGTCGAGCGGATGGTTGACCAGGAGGAACTCCACGACCGCGTTCTGCGCCTCCTGCACGCGCTCGGTCTGGGTGTAGACGACCATGCCGTCGCGGACCGGCGTCGAGCAGGCGGTCTGGAGCTTCGGGATGCCCTCGACCTCGACCAGGCACATCCGGCACGCGCCCACCGGCCCGCCGAGCTTGGGCTCGTAGCAGAAGACCGGGATCTCGACGTCGCCGCCCTTCGCGGCGTCGACCAGCATCGCGCCCTCGGTGGCGGGCACCTCGACGCCGTCGACGACGAGGGTGATCTCCTTGCCGTTGCTCATACCAGCTGCCTCCTGGGCAGAGCTCGGCTTCGTCTTCTCGGACTCCGCCTCACGGCGTCGCCCCCAGGACCAGTGGCGGCTCGTCGGCGCCGGCGATATCGATCGGGCCGGGCGCCGCGTCGCGAGCCGCGGCGATTGCCTGCTCGAACTCTTCGCGGAACTTCTTCACCATCGAGCCGACCGGCATCGCCATTGCGTCGCCCAGGACGCACAGGCAGTTGCCGATGATGTTCTCCTGGACCGACGAGATGATGTCGAGGTCCATGGGCGTCGCCTCGCCGCGGACGACGCGCTCGAGCATCTTCACCGTCCAGTTGGTCCCCTCGCGGCAGGGCGTGCACTTGCCGCAAGATTCGTGGTGGTAGAAGCGGGCCGTTCTCAGCGCCAGCTGCGGGACGGAGACGGTGTCGTCGCCGACGATGATCGCGCCTGAGCCGAGCATCGAGCCGGCCTCGGCGAGCGCCTCGAAGGAGTAGGGAACGTCCAGGTCGTCGCCGGTCAGGACGGGCGCGGACGAGCCGCCCGGAAACCAGACCTTGACCTTGCGGCCGTCCGGCGGCCCGCCGGCCAGGTCGTAGATGATCTCGCGCGAGGAGATGCCCAGCTCGATCTCGTAGTTGCCCGGTCGCTGGACGCAGCCGGACACGGACACGACCTTTGTGCCCGTCGACTGCTCGGTGCCCATCGTCTTGAACCACTGGGATCCCTTGCTGACGATCAGCGGGACGTTCATCAGCGTCTCGACGTTGTTGATGAGGGTGGGGCCGCCGTACAGGCCCTGGATCGCGGGGAATGGCGGCTTCAGGCGCGGGTTGCCGCGCTTTCCTTCGAGCGAGTCGAGGAGGGCGGTCTCCTCGCCGCAGATGTAGGCGCCGGCGCCGCGGTGGACGACCAGCTCGACCCGGCAGCCGGTCCCCAGGATGTTCTCGCCCAGGTAGCCCGCCTCGTATGCCTCGGCAACGGCCGCGTCGAGCACGTCGGCCACCTCCCAGTACTCGCCGCGGATGAAGATGAAGGCGTAGGTGGCGCCAACGGCCAGTGCCGAGATGGCTATGCCCTCGACCAGCGCGTGGGGGTTCTTGAACATGAGCTCGCGGTCCTTGAAGGTCCCGGGCTCCGACTCGTCGGCGTTGCAGCAGAGGTACTTCTCCATGTCCCCGCGTGGAAGGAACGATCCCTTCTTGCCCATCGAGAACCCGGCGCCACCGCGTCCGCGAAGGCCGGACTCCTCGATCTGGGTAATCAGGTCCTCCGGGTCCATGTGGCGGAACGCGGTCTCGATCGCCGCGTAGCCGCCGCGCCGCTTGTAGACGTCCATCGTCGCGAGCCCGGGCTCGTCGAGGTTCTCGAAGAGGAGGCGGGTCTCAGGCATTGCTACTCACCTACTGACACCTCCTCCGCTCCGCGTCCGGGGGTGTCAGAGTCCCCGGCAGTGCGTCGCAGGCGGATGTCCTTGTCCGGCGCAGGGTCCTCGCCCCGCTTCAGTCGCGCGACGATCTCGGCTGCGTCGCCGGGCTCGAGTGGGCCGTAGTACTGCTCGTCGATCGAGGCCATCGGCGCGATGTCGCAGGCGCCGAGGCACTCGAAGCCCTTCAGGAAGACCTCGCCATCCGGGGAGTTCGACCCGTCGTGCTCCGCCTCGTGGTGGTCGCAGCCCGCCGCCTCGGCGAACTCGGCCAGGACGTCGTCGGCGCCCTGCATCCAGCAGGAGATGTTGTGGCAGACCAGGACGGTGTGCTTGGCCGTCGGCTCGAGGCGAAAGAGGTCGTAGAAGCTCGCGACGGACTGGAGGTACGCGGGCGTTAGGCCCATCACGGCAGCGGCCTGGCGGATGCCCTCCGGCGTGCACCAGCCGTAATGGCGCTGGACCGCCCAGAGCGCGGGAATCGAGGCCGAGCGAAGCTGCGGGTAGCGCCCCATGGCCCGCTCGATCGTCTCCTTGAGCTCCGCTGGAACGTCAACCTCGTGGAGCTCCGGCACGCGCTCGGCATCCTCCGGGCGCATCGAGCCGATCAGCTCGGCACGCTCGGCATTCGTCAATAGGTCCGTTGGGCGCATCGGGCCGCTGTCGCTCATCTGTCGATTCCTCCGAGCACGGGGTCCAACATGGCGAGGTTCTGAATCATGTCGGCGATGTACTCGCCGACGCACATGTCGCGCAGGCTCTGGAGGTTCACGAAGGACGGGTCGCGGAAGTGGACGCGCGCCGGCTTGGCGGACCCGTCCGCCAGAACGAAGCAGCCAAGCTCGCCGCGCGGCGACTCGATCGGGTAGTAGCACTCGCCCGGCGGCACGCGGAAGCCTTCCGTGACGAGCTTGAAGTGGTGGATCAGCGCCTCCATCGAGGTGCCCAGCTCGTGCCGGGGCGGCAGCACGATCTTTCGATCGTCGGCCAGCACCGGGCCCTCCGGGAGGCCGTCGATCGCCTGCTCGATGATCTTCACGGACTCCCGCATCTCCTGGATCCGGCAGCGGAAACGGTCCCACCCATCGCCGACGGTCCCGATGGGGATGTCGAAGTCGAAGTCCCCGTAGGCCAGGTAGGGATCGACCTTGCGCAGGTCCCACGGCTCGCCGGCGGCGCGGAGAAGGGGGCCAGTGACGCCAAGCGCCTTCAGGCGCTCGCGATTGACGATGCCGACTCCCTTCGTGCGCTGGAGGAAGATCTCGTTCTTGGTGAGAAGGGCCTCGAACTGGTCGATCCGCGACGGGAACTCCTGGGTGAACGCCTTCACCTTGCGCTCGAATCCCACCGGGATGTCCTCGAAGACCCCTCCGACCTGGAAGTAGCGGGTGTGCATGCGCTGACCGGTCGACATCTCGAACAGGTCGAGGATCCGATCGCGGTCCCGGAAGCAGTAGAAGAACATCGACATGGCGCCCAGGTCGAGCGCCGAGGTGCCGAGCCAGACCAGATGCGAGTGGAGCCTGTTCAGCTCCATGTGGATCACGCGGAGGTACTTGGCCCTCGCCGGGATCTCGAGGTCGAGCATCTTCTCGACGCATCCCACGAAGGCCTGCATGTTGAAGAAGTACGAGAGGTAATCCATCCGCTCGACGAACGGGATGGCCTTCCAATACGACTTGTCCTCGCAGTTCTTCTCGATGCCCGTGTGGACGTAGCCCATGATCGGCTTGAGGTCGACCACGGTCTCGCCCTGCAGCGAGACGAGCAGGCGAAGCACGCCATGCGTCGCGGGGTGGTGCGGCCCGAGATTGACCGTCATGAGCTCCTGCTCCATGTCAAAGCTCGCCACGTCCTCGGCATCGCTTCCGGGAGTGCGCAGGTCCGCGTCGGTGCGCTCGAGCGGCGATGTGCCGATCACCTCGGCGGAGGAGCGGGCGACTATGTCCCGCCCGTGCGCCGGCGAGGAGCCGCGCATGTTGCCGTTGCCGTTCGAGGGCGCGTCGACCGGCTCCTCGTCCCGAAGGCGTTCAGTCACGAGGAGCCGCCTCCTCGGCGGGGCTCGGCTTCGCTTACGCTCCGCCTCACGCGTACCACCCCGGCACGTCCCGCTCGGTGTTGGTGAAGATCACGGGCTCGCCGCCGATCGGGAAGTCGCGGCGCTGCGGCCAGCCGACATAGTCCTCCGGCATCAGGATCCTGCGCAGGTCGGGGTGGCCGGTGAAGACGATGCCGAAGAAGTCGTAGACCTCGCGCTCCTGATGGTCGGCCGTGGGCCACTCGTCGGAGACGGTCGGGATCTCCGGCAGGGCGTCCTCTCCCGGATCCTCCAGCGCAGCCCGCACGCGGATGCGCTCCACGCGCGCCATGTTGAGGAGCTCGTAGTGAACGCCGAAGCGCGGCTCCGCCGGCAGATAGTCCACGCCGTGGACGCTCGCCAGGAACGTGTACTCCTGGCCGGGCGTGTCTCGGAGCCAGGCGAGCACCTCGCGGATCTTCGAGGGGTCACAGATCAGGCATGCCTGCCCGTGCTCGAAATAGCTGCCCGTGATGGCGTCGGGGTGCGCCTCGTTGAGGTCGGCGCGGATGAGCTCTAGGCCGGGAGCGTCGGGCATCGACTAGATGAATCGACCGGTGTCGCGATCGGGCTTGGACGGTACGTCGGCCCGCTCTTGCGGCGGGCCCGGGACGTCGACCGGCGTGCCGGGCGAGCCCGAAGGGGGCGGGCCCGCCGCTTCGGCGATGTCGCGAGCAGTGGCGTATGCGTCCCTTGCTTCGTCGGTGACCTTGCCCAGGTCGCGGGCCCATTCCTCGGTCCCGTGGGCCGAGTAGCGGGTGCGCCAGCCGATGTCGGGGTTGCCGGTGATCAACCGCTGCAGCTTGTTGAAGCCGTAAAGGAGCGCCTCGGGGCGGGGCGGACAGCCGGGCACATGGATGTCGACGGGCAGGAACTTGTCGGCCCCCTGGACGACCGCGTAGTTGGAGAACATGCCGCCGGAGGACGAGCAGGCGCCCATCGAGACGACCCACTTGGGCTCGAGCATCTGGTCGTAGAGCCGGCGGACGACCGGCGCCATCTTGATCGAGACGCGGCCGGAGAGGATCAGCATGTCCGCCTGCCTGGGCGACGCCCGCATCGCCTCGGCGCCGAAGCGGGCGATGTCGTAGCGAGGGCTGACGACCGACATCATCTCGATCGCGCAGCAGGCGAGGCCGAACGTGGCCGGGAAGATCGCGTTGGCACGCCCCCAGTTGAGGACCTTGTCCAGACGCGTCGTGAGAACGGCTTCCTCCACGACCTTCTCCAGGTCCAGCCCTTCGATGTCGCCGCGCAGGAGGTCCCGCGCGCGGACCTGACGGACGTGCAACGCCTTGTTGGCGTCCGGCTCGTCGAGCGGCAGGTTGGCCCGGATCTTCTCTCTCTTTACTTCCAATCCAGGGCTCCCCGGCGCCAGACGTAGACGAGCGCCACGAAGAGGAGGAAGACGAAGATCAGGATCTCGGCGAGGACGAAGACGGAGTCCGACGCCTGCAGGATCGCCCCGACGGGGTAGAGGAAGACGACCTCGATGTCGAAGAGGATGAAGAGCATCGCGACCATGTAGAAGGAGACCCCGAAGCGGAACGTCTTCGAGACCTCGCTCGGCAGGCCGCATTCGTAGGGCTCCGACTTCACCTTGTTCGGCCGGCTCGGGCCGAGCAGGGAGTTGGCCGCTACCAGCAGTCCGCCGACCAGAAGACCGAGGCCCGCGAACACGATGACTGGCAGGTAGCTTTGGAGCACTTCGCGAGGCAGGATATACCCCGCTTGTGCCTAGCTGCCACATAGTGTTTTTCCGCATAGGGAAACGAAATCCGACGGAGGAAACAGGGATTTGGTCGAGGTTCACGTAGGCGTCGGCATCGCCGTCCTCGCGACCAACCTGGGCGCGGGGCTCTGGGGCGGATACGCGTGGTACCGGGAACAGCCTTCTGCGGGCTTCTGGTACCTGCTCCGGGTTGCCCAGGCCGCGATGGTGCTGCAGGCCCTCATCGGCTCGATCCTGCTCTTGACGGGGCATGAGGCCGTGGACGGCCTCCACTACCTCTACGGCGTGCTGCCGGTGTTCGTCTCGATGCTCGCCGAGGCGGCGCGCGCCGGAGCGGGCGAGCGCGAGCTGGAGGGCATCGACTTCGACGCGCTGCCGCCCGACCGCCAGCGGCTGGTCGCGCTGGCCATCTTCCGCCGCGAGACGGGGATCATGGCCGTCTCGGCCCTGGTCGTCTTCGCCCTCGCGCTCAGGGCGGCCGGCGTCAGCGACTTCATCTAGCCAGGGCCGCCCAATCGTTAGCGGGGTCTGACCCCGCTCACAAAGCGTGGTACTCGCCGTTGACGAACAGCAGCGGGTCGCCCTCGCCGGTGCCGAGGTCCAGGACGCTGCCGGTGACGATCGTGTGGTCGCCGCCGTCGAGGAGGTCGCGGAGCTCGCAGGCGACCCAAACGAGCGCATCGTTCATGACGGGCACGCCCGAGCGCTCGGTGTAGGGGACGCCCTGCCATTTCTCGGCGTGCGGAGCTGTCGTCGCGAAGGTGCGGGCCTGGGCTTCGCCGCTCGAGGGCAGGACGTTCACCGCGAACCGGCCGGCCGCCCGGAGGGCGTCGAGCGTTCGCGAGCGGTGGTCGAGGCAAACCAGCATGAGCGGCGGATCGAGCGAGAGCGACGCGACAGCATTGGCCGTTGCGCCCGCGGGCTCTGGGTCGCCCGGGGCCGTCACGACGGTCACCGGAGTCGGCACCAGCGCCATCGCGGCGCGGAATTCATCTGGGGTCGGCATGGTCATGGGGCAAAGCGTCCTCGGAGAAAAAGTATGATGCCGCCGCGGTGCGCTCCTTTGCTCTCATCACCGCCGCGGTTGCGGCAACCCTCGCACTCGCCGCCTGCGGCAGCGAGGGAATCGACGTGGAGTCCGAGGAGGACGCCCGCGGCGCCCAGCTCTTCGCCGAGCGGTGCGCCGGCTGCCACACGCTCGAGGCGGCGGGCGCGCTCGGCTCGTCCACCCGCGTGGTGCGCAACCAGGGGCCGAACCTGGATGAGCGCGCCGAGTCGTCGGAGGACGTCCTCTACGCGATTCAGAACGGAGGGTTCTCCGGCGCGATCATGCCCCAGCAGATCGTGACCGGCGAGGATGCTCAGGCAGTCGCTGATTTCGTCGCCAAGTATTCAGGCACCAAGATCGACCGGCCGACCCGGCCGTCGGGCGAATCGGATGAGCTCACCGAAGGCAGCGCCGACGAGGAAGCGGCCACCGGCGACGCCGTCAACGAGTAGCGCGCGTCAGAGCGGCAGTGACCCCAACGGCACACTGCTTTCGCAGCCCAAGCCGCTCATCATGTACCTGTGCTTGACCTGAAGAGGATCCGCGAGGACCCCGGGCCGGCCCGGCAGGCGCTGGCGCGGCGCGGCGCCGCAGAGGCCCTCGACGAGCTACTGGACGTGGATGCGCGCCGGCGCGAGCTCCTGCCCCGAGTCGAGGAAGGGCGCGCCCGCCGGAACACCGTCTCCGACGAGATCGCCGCCGCCAAGCGCTCGGGCGAGGACGCGGACGGGCCGATTGCCGAAATGCGCGAGCTCGGCGGCGAGATCAAGCGGATGGAGGCCGAGCTGGCCGCGATCGAGGCGCGCCGCGACGAGCTGGCCGCGAACCTTCCGAACCTGCCGGCGGCCGGCGCGCCCGACGGCGAAGAGGGAGACGGAGTCACCCTTCGCGAGGTCTCCTCGCCGCGCGACTTCGGCTTCGACGTCGCGGACCATCTCGAGCTGGGAACGCGCCACGGGTGGATCGAGATGGAGAAGGCGGCGGAGGCGTCTGGTTCCCGCTTTGCCTATCTCCTCGGCGACCTCGTGATGGTCGAGCTGGCGCTCGTCCGCTTTGCCGTGGAGCGCATCCGCGCCGAGGGGTTCATCCCGGTCGTGCCGCCCGTCCTGGTCCGCGAGAGTGCGCTCGAGGGCTCCGGCTATTTCCCGGGCGAGCGCGAGATGATCTACGAGGTCGAGCGCGACGAGCTCTTCCTGGTCGGCACCTCGGAGGTCCCGCTCGCGGCGCTCCACGCCGGCGACATCCTCGACGCCGCGGCGCTCCCGGTCCGCTACGCCGGCATCTCGACCTGCTTCCGGCGAGAGGCAGGAGCTGCCGGCAAGGACACGCGAGGCATCTTCCGGGTCCACCAGTTCGACAAGGTCGAGATGTTCTCTTTCGTCGAGCCGTCGGAGTCGGAGTCCGAGCACGAGCGCATCCTCGCGATCGAGGAGGGGATCCTGCAGGCACTGGAGATTCCTTACCGGGTGGTCGACATCCCGGTCGGAGACCTGGGCGCCCCCGCCGCGCGCAAGTTCGACTGCGAGGCATGGATCCCCAGCCAGGAGCGCTATCGCGAGCTGACCTCCTGCTCGAACACGACCGACTACCAGGCGCGCCGCCTCCGAGCGCGGTTCCGCGCCTCGGCCGACTCTGCGCCGGAGCCCCTGCACACGCTCAACGGGACCGCCGTGGCCGTCGGCCGCACGCTGATCGCTCTGATCGAGAACGGCCAGGAGGCCGACGGGAGCGTCCGGCTTCCCCAGGCCTTGGTCGACGCCGGCGCGCCCGAGGTGATCGGGGCGCCGTAGTCAGTCGGCCGACTCGGCCTTGTCCAGGTCGAGCGAGCAGGAGTTGATGCAGTAGCGGAGCCCCGTGGGGTTCGGACCGTCGTCGAAGACGTGGCCCAGGTGGGAGCCGCAGCGCGAGCAATGAACCTCGGTGCGCTTCATGAAGAAGCTCCGGTCCGTCTGCGTCTCGACGGCGTCCGAGTCCATGGGCTGGAAGAAGCTCGGCCAACCGGTGCCTGAGTCGAACTTCGTGTCGGACTCGAAGAGCTCCTGACCACAGGCGCGACAGCGGTAGACGCCCTCGTCCTTCGAGTCCCAGTAGGCGCCGGTGAACGCGCGCTCGGTGCCCTTCTCGCGAAGGACCTCGTACTCCTCGGGCGAGAGCTCCTTCCGCCACTCCTGCTCAGACTTCTCAAGCTTCTCGGTCATCGTTCCTCCGGCTTCGTCGGGTCTATGTGAGGTTAGTCGCGCCAGGCCGCCCACCGTTACACGCGCCAGGCACCCGCTAGCTTCGCCCCGTGCCTGCCGACGAAGCCTTCTATGAGCTCGATGGGGACCGCGCCACGCCCTCCGAGCTGACGCGAGGACCCTGGGATAGGGACTCCCAGCACGCGGGACCGCCGGCGGCGCTCCTCGGCCATGTGATGGAGCGTCTGCCCGCGCCCGCCGACACAGCGATGCGGATCGGCCGTGTCACATACGAGATCCTGCGCCCGGTCCCGATCGCGCCCCTGCGGCTCGAGGCGCGGATCGAGCGCGACGGACGGCGCGTGCAGATGCTCTCGGCGTCCCTGCACGCCGGCGACGACGAGGTGATGCGCGCGCGGGCGTGGCGGCTTCGAGAGGAGGCGGTGGAGCTCCCCGAGGGCCTGGTCCCGGGCCCCCTCCCGCATCGTCCCGCCGACGGAGAGCCGGGCGACTTCTTTCCGACGGGGTCCGAGGTCGGGTACCACTCCGCGGTGGAATATCGCTTCGTCACGGGCAGCTTCGTCGAGCCCGGGCCGGCCACCGTCTGGATGCGCTCCCGCGTGCCGGTCGTCGCGGGCGAGGAGATCTCGCCGCTTGGGCGCGTGCTGGTGGTCGCGGACTCCGGGAACGGCGTCTCGGCGACCCTCGACTGGCGCCGGTTCCTCTTCATCAACGTGGATCTCACGGTTCACCTCCATCGCCTGCCCGCGGGCGAGTGGGTCTGCCTCGATGCGGTCACGCTGCCCGAGCCCGACGGGATCGGCTTCGCGGATACCGCGCTGTTCGACGAGCGCGGGCCGCTCGGCCGATCGGCGCAGACGCTCCTGGTTGAGGCGCGGGAGTGACCCCGGGCGCCGGCCCTTGTACGAACCGGCGTCCGTATTTTCCCGCAGGCCGATCCGTGAATACGCTGATGTGCCGCAGGCCGTTGCGCCCTAGGCTGGGTGCCCATGATGCAGCCTGCCCCCACTCCTGCCACTAACGGCAAACCCGAGGCGGGCACCGAGGAGATCAGGATCGTCCTTGCGGACGACCACGTCGTGGTGCGCAGCGCGCTCCGCATGCTTCTCGACGCCGAGCCGGGCCTGGAGGTCGTGGCCGAGGCGGGCGACGTCGACGGCGCGATCCGCTACATCCGCGGCCACCGGCCGGAGGTGCTGATCCTGGACCTCAACATGCCGGGCCGAGCGAGCCTCGAGGCGCTACCCGACATCGCCGAGGCTTCGCCCGAGACGCAGGTCGTCGTCCTGACCATGCAGTCCGAGCCGGCCTTTGCCCGCGAGGCGATGCAGGCAGGCGTTCTTGGCTACATCCTCAAAGAGGCCGCCGACGTCGAGCTCGTCAAAGCCGTTCGCTTGGCGGCGCAGGGCCGCACCTACCTGCAGCCCGACCTCGGCGCGCGACTCGCCGCCGAGCCGGCGGACGCGCCCGACGATCTCTCCGACCGTGAGCTGGAGATCCTCCGATTCATCGCCCTGGGCCACACGAACGGCGAGATCGCCGAGCAGCTCCAGATCAGCGTGCGCACCGTCGAGTCGCACCGCTCGCACATCCAGCAAAAGCTCCACCTGGCCAAGCGGTCCGAGCTCGTCCGCTACGCGCTGGAGCGCGGCATGCTGGACACCGACCAGAGCTAAAGCCGGTCCTCGCGGCGCAGCCCGCCCGGCACCCCCCAACGGCAAGGGGTCAGACCCGGGGTCAGACCCCGTTGAGGCTGGTCGAGGCTTGGAGCTGGCTCTCCTGGCGTGCTAGCGCCGCCTCGTAATCAAGCCATCTCCAGTCGCGAGGGTGCGCGCAGAGGCCCGCTTCGACCGGGTTTCGAACGATGTACATCGTGGCCGTTTGGAAGTGCGCATCCGACGTGATGCGCGTCGCGCCGTATCGGCTTTGGAATAGGTGACCCGCGCGTTCGTGGCGCCAGTTGAACTTCTGGGCGTACCTCCCGTGGAGACTCTGCACTCCCTCCGCCAGGTTGCCTTTGGGCGTTTCCACGAGCAAATGAACATGATTCGTCATGAGGCAGTGGACGAGACAGCTCCAATCAAATCGCCTCGAGACGTCAACTAGAAGGTGCAGGTAGAGCCTTCGATCCAGGTCGTCGCGAAAGATGTCATTGCCGGCTATCCCTCTCGCGTAGACGTGGTGGATGGTTCCCGGAGCGTTTTCTCGTGATCTTCTGGGCATGCAAGCGAGAACCCCGGGAGGTCGCATCGCGCCCCACATAGATGTAGTCCGGCGCCGCCGTCTTCTTCGATCAGCTCAACCCTCAACCAACCTCAAGGGGGTCTGACCCCGGGTCAGACCCCGTTTAGGGAGGTTGAGGGTTTGGTGGGCGCAGCTTCTTAGAGGCGGTCCTCGCGGCGCAGGCCGCGCAGTGGCCGCTCCAACGGGATGCGGCCGCGGAGAACGGTGCCCACTTCTGGGGTCGAGACGATCGTGAGGCTGCCGCCGGCGAGAGCTACGCGCTCGCGCATGCCGACCAGTCCGAGGCCCGTGGCGCGGGTGTCCATGTCGAATCCGCATCCGTCGTCGCGGACGACGATCGAGATCGAGGTCTTGTCCTGGGTGACTTCTATCCAGACCGTCTCTGCCTTCGCGTGCTTGGCAACGTTCGTGAGCGCCTCCTGGACGAGCCGGTAGACGCTCGACTCCAGCTCCCGGTCCAGTCGTTGCGGGGCGATGCCGCCCTCGCGCGCGAGGCTCAGGCTCGCCTTGGTATCCATGCCCGTTGCCGCGGCGTGATTGTCGGCGAGGCCTTCGATGGCCGCCCCCAGGCCGAGCTCGTCGAGCGCGGCCGGGCGCAGCTCGGTGATCAGCGAGCGGAGGTTCGCGATCTCGTCCTCGATCTGCGTGACCGCGGTTGCGACAGCCCGGCCCATCGCATCGGGATCGAGCCGCAGCGATGCCGACAGCCGGACCTTCAGCGCGCCGAGGCCCTGAAGCGTCTCGTCGTGAAGCTCTCGGGCCCACCTCGCTCGCTCGCGCTCGGCGACGTCGATCGATTCGCGCAGGCGGGCCTCCGCCATGGATTGGGCTGCCGCCAGCGCCATCGCGGCGCTCGCAGCGAAGCCCATCAGAAGCGCCTCGTCCTCCGCTCCGAACTCGGGGTCGTCCCCGGCGTGGTCGAGAGCCGCGAGGACGCCGATAGCGCGGCCGCGGTAGGAGAGCGGCACGAGCAGCGCCGCGCTCGCCGTGACGCCGAGCTCCTCGAGCGACATCCCGAGGCGTCCTCCTATCGGCGCAATGCGCTCAGCCTCGCCCTCGGCCATCACGTGCCGCCACGCGGACCCGTCCGCCTGGAGGCGCACGCCGCGCCGCTCGACCTTGTACTCGCCGGTCGTGGCGGCCACGACCAGGAGCCCCCGATCCTCCAGGAGGACTATCACGGTCCTCGCGTCGACCAGGGAGCGCGCCCGCTCGACAACGGTCTCGAGCACCCGGTCCAGGCGGGTCTCGCCCTCGTCCCAGGCGGGCGTCTCGGCGTTCATCGGGCGATTATCGCCGTCGCACGGATGCGTTGCTCTTGATCGATCGGGTAGACCTTGGAATATGGATACGAAGCTCCTCGGGATCTACCTGAACGACCACCTCGCGGGCTCGGTCGTCGGCGTCGAGCTGGCGCGGCGCGCCGCGTCGCAAAATGAGGGCACGGAGTTGGGGAGCTTCCTGGCGGAGCTCGCCGAGGACATCGAGGAAGATCGCGATGCGTTGAAGTCCGTGATGGCTCATCTCGGCGTCACCGAGAATCGCGTGAAGATGCCGATCGCCTGGGCGGCAGAGAAGGTCGGGCGCCTCAAGCCGAACGGGCAGCTGACGGGTTACTCGCCGCTGTCGCGCCTGATCGAGCTCGAGGGCCTCGCGCTCGGGATCAGCGGGAAGCTTGCGCTCTGGCGCTCGCTGGCCGCAACGCGCTCCGACCTGGAGGCGTTCAGCCTGGAGACTCTCATCGCCCGCGCCGAGTCGCAGCGCGACGGTGTCGAGAAGCACAGGGTCCAGGCCGCGCGCGAAGCGTTCGGCGTGCCCGCTCCGGCCTGACTCACCGCTCGACGCGCTCGAGGCCCAGCCAACCCGCTAGGAGCGAGAGCTCCGCATCGAGCGCCTCTTTCGCCTCCCCGGGGGAGCCGGGTTCGTGGTGCTCGGCCCGGACCATCAGGACGCCTCGCGCCCGATCGGCCTTCAGGTCCACCCGGGCGACCAGGCGGTCGCCGAGAAGGAAGGGCAGGACGTAGTACCCGTGGACGCGCTTGGGCGCGGGGACGTAGATCTCGAGGCGGTATGAAAACCCGAAGATGCGCTCTACCCGCGGCCTGGCCCAGATCAAGGGATCGAAGGGCCCGATCAGCGCGCGGGCGCTGACGCTTCTGGGGTTCCTCGCCCGATGCCACAGGTAGCCCTGGGTGCGGCCCCACCCCTCGACCTCGACGGGATGGAGCTCACCGGCCTCGACGAGCTCGGCCACGCGCAGCTTCGCCTCGTCGGCCGGGAGGCGGAAGTAGTCGCGGAGATCCGCTTCGGCCGCGACTCCCATGCCGTGCGCCGCGATGCGGAGCAGGTCGCGCTGCGCGTCCTCGACAGGGGGTGTCGGAGCGCCGACCACAGAACGGGGCAGGACCCGCTCGGTCACGTCGTAAAGCCGCTCGAAACGGCGACGGCGCGCGGACGAGATCTGGCCCGACCAAAAGAGCCACTCGAGCGCGCGCTTGTGGTCAGACCAGTCCCACCATGGCCCCGCCCGGCGCGGTCTCTCCGCCAGGTCGGACGCCGCGACCGGGCCGCGCTCGGCTACTTCGGCGAGCACCTCGGCGACGAGCTCGGGCTGCTCGCGCTGGACCCGCTGCATCCCGCCCCAGGAGTCCGTGTGAGCCCGCTCCATGCGCCAGCGCAGAAGGGGCTGCGTCGCCACCGGGATCAGTGAGGCCTCGTGGCCCCAGTACTCGAAGAGGCGGCGCGGGGCGTAGTGCGCGGAGCGGTCGAGGAGGTCGCGCCGGTAAGGCCCGAGGCGGCTGAAGAGCGGGAGGTAGTGGGCGCGTTCGAGAACGTTCACCGAGTCGATCTGGATCAGGCCGATCCGGCCCAGAACGCGCCGGACATCCCGGCCGGTCGGCTCGCCGGACGGCCGCGGATCGGCGAATCCCTGGGACGCGAGAGCGATCCGGCGGGCCTCCGAGGCAGAGATCTTCACCCTTCTGGACAAGCGGCCCAAGCTACCGGCGCGCGCCTCACGGCTACCGTCAACTGCCTTGCCCGAGCTCCGAAACATCGCGATCGTCTCCCACGTCGACCACGGAAAGACCACGTTGGTCGACGTGATGCTGCGCCAATCCGGGACCTTCTCCGAGCACGAAGAGCTGGTCGAGCGGGTGATGGACTCCGGCGATCAGGAGCGCGAGCGGGGCATCACGATCCTCGCCAAGAACGCTGCCTTTCGCTACGCGTCGAAGGACGGCCGTGAGATCAAGGTGAACGTCGTCGATACGCCCGGCCACGCAGATTTCGGCGGCGAGGTCGAGCGCGGCCTGACGATGGTGGACGGGGTCCTGCTCCTGGTGGATGCGTCAGAGGGCCCACTCCCTCAGACCCGATTCGTCCTCCGCAAGGCACTCGAACAGAAGCTGCCGGTGATCCTGGTCGTGAACAAGGTCGACCGTGACGACGCCCGGATCACCGAGGTCGTCGACTCGGTCCTGGAGCTCTTCCTCGACCTGGACGCAACCGACGAGCAGATCGACTTCCCGATCCTCTACGCCTCCGCGCGAAACGGCTGGGCCGCCACGGAGCAGGGCGTCGAAGGCTCGGACCTGGTGCCTCTCTTCGAGGCGATCGTGGAGCACGTTCCCGCGCCCGGCCGGGACGAGTCCGGCCCGCTTCAGGCTCTGGTCACGAACCTCGACTCCTCGCCCTATCACGGCCGCCTGGCGATCTGCCGGGTCGAGCGGGGCGTCCTGCGCAACGGTCAGGCCGTGACTCTCATGACCCGGGACGGGGAGGCGAAGCCGGCCAAGATCTCCGCCCTCTACGTCGCCGAGGGACTCGACCGCATCGAGGCGGCCGAGGCGACCGCCGGCGAAGTCGCGGTGGTCGCGGGCATTCCCGAGGTGACGATCGGGGAGACGCTCGCCGACCCGGAGACGCCGGAGGCCCTGCCGCTCTTGGACGTCGACGAGCCCGCGCTGACGATGACGATCGGCGTCAACACCTCGCCGCTCGCCGGCCTCTCCGGGAAGAAGCTCACCGGCCGCCAGATCGAGGAAAGGCTCGAGGCCGAGCTGGTGGGCAACGTGTCCATCCGCGTCCAGCCCACCGAGCGCCCCGACACCTGGGAGGTGCAGGGGCGCGGCGAGCTCCAGTTGGCGGTCCTGGTCGAGACGATGCGGCGGGAGGGCTTCGAGCTGACCGTCGGCAAGCCAAAGGTGGTGACGCGCGAGATCAACGGCAAGGTCTGCGAACCCCTCGAGCGCCTCTCGATCGACGTCCCGGAGGAGTACATGGGAGTCCTCACGCAGCTCCTCGCGCTTCGCAAGGGCCGGCTAGAGCACATGGTCAACCACGACACGGGCTGGATCCGCCTCGAGTTCCTGGTGCCGGCGCGCGGCCTGATCGGGCTGCGGTCGGAGTTCCTGACCGAAACCCGCGGCACCGGCATCATCCACTCGACCTTCGAGAGCTGGGCGCCCTGGTTCGGCGAGATCAAGACCCGCCCGACCGGATCGCTCGTCGCCGACCGTCGCGGCAAGACCGCCGCGTTCGCGCTCATGAACCTCCAGGAGCGCGGGCGGCTGTTCGTCGGCGCGGGCGAGGAGGTCTACGAGGGCGTGATCGTCGGCGAGAACGCGCGCTCCGAGGACCTCAACGTGAACCCGATCAAGGAAAAGCAGCAGACCAACATCCGCTCCGCGGGGGCTGATGAAGCGATCAAGCTGGTTCCGCATCTCGACTTCTCGCTCGACCAGGCGCTCGAGTTCATCGCCGAGGACGAGTGCGTCGAGGTCACGCCGTCCGACGTCCGGCTGCGAAAGGTCGCGCTGTCGGCGACCGACCGCGTGCGGCTGGCCCGGGCCTCGAAGTCCGCTAGCGCGGGTTGAGCTCGCGCCCGCGCTGAGCGCCGGCGATCCCGATCAGCGAGAGCAGCGCGACGATCCCGCCGAAGCCGGCCTGGTTCAACTGCCCTGAGGGCGGCGCGTCCAGGATGAACGCCGAGACCACCAGCCAGACGCCGATGAAGAAGAGGATGAGGCCCAGCGCGCGTGAGCGCCAGGGACCGACCAGCCGCCCGATCGAGAACACGACGATGAGGACGCCGCACACGACGGGGTTCCACGAGGCGTCGCCGGGGCCGTAGTCCAATGCCACGGGTGAGAGGATGAGCCACACGCCGACGATTGCGGTCACGAGCGCGGTGCCCACGGTTTCGTCGCGCCAGCCCATGGTGCGCGGAGCGACGCTTGGCCGCGCCGCGCCGTCCGGCGCGGGCTCGTCCGCGGGGATGTCGGCAGGTGCCTCGGCGTCCTCCGGGATGCCCGCTTCGTGTGGGAGGACCTCTGGCTCGGTTGGGTCGGCGCGCTCGCTCATGTCGCACCCCTTACCCTGAATTGCATGTGTCGAAATATCCGCACCCTCCACAACTTCGAGCCACCCGCGACCGGCGAGGAGGTCCACGACGCCGCCCTGCAGTACGTGCGCAAGATCTCCGGGTCCACTAAGCCCTCCCAGGCGAACACCGAGGCGTTCGAGCGCGCGGTGGAAGAGATTGCCGATGCGACGTCGCGCCTCTTGGACTCGCTCGTGACTCAAGCTCCGCCGAAGGACCGCGAGGTCGAGGCCGAGAAGCGCCGCGCTCGCGCGCAGGCACGCTACGCCGCTTGAGCGCTCAGGGGGAGCGCCTCCCCGAGCACGTTCGCCGCAACCGCGAGCACTGGGACGAATGGGCGAAGGAGTACGTGGCGCCCGGCGAGCGGAACTGGCGCGACGAGGAGGCGACCTGGGGCATCTGGGGAGTGCCCGAGGCCGATGTGGGAATGCTCCCAGAGGACCCTTCCGGCATGGACGTGATCGAGCTGGGGTGCGGTACGGCATATGTCTCGGCCTGGCTTGCCCGGCGCGGGGCGCGGCCCGTCGGCATCGACAACTCGGAGTCGCAGCTCGCAACGGCTCGCCGCCTCCAGGCCGAACACGGCCTCGAGTTCCCGCTCATCCACGGGAACGCGGAGGAGGCCCCGCTACCGGACGCGAGCTTCGACCTCGCCATCTCCGAGTACGGGGCCTGCCTGTGGTGCGACCCTCATAAGTGGATTCCGGAGGCGCGGCGCCTGCTTCGCCCCGGCGGCCGGCTTGTCTTCCTCACCAACGCGGCCTTCCTCATGCCGTTCATGGCACCGGGGGGCGATGACCCGGTGGGGGAGACGCTTCGGCGTCCCTACTTCGGCATGCACTCTTTCGAGTGGGACGACGATGACGATGACTCAATCGAGTTCCACCTGCCGCACGGCGAGATGATCGACTTGCTGCGAGGCGAGGGGTTCGAAGTGGAGGCACTTGTGGAGGTACGTCCGCCCGAGGACTCGACCTCGACCTACTCGATCTCAACCCTCGAGTGGGCACGGAAGTGGCCCACCGAGGAGGTCTGGAAAGCGCGCCTTCGCGAAGACGCGGGCTGAGCGCCAGCCTGCGTGTCCTACCGCGTCTACGTGGTCGAGCTGGCCTTCGGCGCGGGGCCGCGCCGAGACCCCCGGATCCCGTGGGTCTATGTGGGCTCCAGCGCGCGGGATCCGGAGCTTCGGCTCGCCCAGCACCGCCGCGGCTATCGCTCCTCCGGGCTCGTCAAGCGCCACGCGCTCAGGCTTCGCCCGGACCTCTACGACGACCTCGAGCCGCTTCGCACGTCCAAGGCCGGCGTCGCCGCCGAGGAGGAGCGGGCGCGCGAGCTTGCCGCGTGTGGCTTCGTCGCGCACTCGGACGGCACGTCGTACGGAAAGGGGTCCGGCGACTGGGCCGAATGGGACGCCGAGCGCGTCGGGAGGGTCGCGGAGCACGTGGAACGGGCGGCCGGCGAGTTGACCGACGCGGCGTTCGAGCCGCTCAGCATCCGCGATTGCGCGAGGCTCCTGCGGGGCGAGCGCGGCTTCTGGGTCGACCGCTACTTGGACACCGGTGATCCGCCGCCTGCGTACGGCCTCTTCGCCCACGTGCGAGCCGACGCGCTCGAAGCGATCGCCCGCCGAAAGTAGGAATTTCCACACATATCGTGGAAATTCCACCTCTCGGCGAGGAGTTGGCGGGCGCGGAACGGCGAAGGGCGCCCGTAGGCGCCCCTCGCACGAGTTGCTTGTAGCCGAGGCTCAGCCGCAGCCGGTGTTGTTGCCGCAGCTCGAGCACGTGTAGCAAGAGCCGGTGCGCTGCATCATGCCGCCGCACTGGTCGCACGCCGGGCCGAGCTCCAGGCCGCGCATGCGGGCCGGGCGAACCGGGGGCGAGTCGGTGAGCGCGGCAGTCGGAGCGACCGAGGCGCCCCCGTTCGCGACTCCGTTCTTGGGCTCGGCGGCTCCGCCCGACTCACCCTCGGAGCCGGCCGCCATCGGAGCCGGACCCTCGTTGACGAACAGCGTCTGCTGCGCCTCCTTGCGAGCCCGGACCTCGGGCGTGAGGATGCCGAGCTCCTCCTGGTAGTCGGCGTCCAGGAACCTGGATGCGAGCCAGCGCATGATGTAGTCCGGCAGCGATTTGGCGAACGGGATCTCCGGGTTCTTCGTGATCCCCTCCGGCTCGAAGCGGACGTAGGCGAACTTCTCGACCAGCGTCTCGAGCGGAACCCCGTACTGCAGCCCGATCGACACAGCCGTGGCGAACGCGTTCATCAGGCCCTTGATCGTCGAGCCCTCCTTGCCGATGTCGGTGAGGAAGATCTCGCCGACCGAGCCGTCGTCGTACATGCCGGCCGTGATGTATCCCTCGTGCCCGCCGAGCGAGAACTTGTGGGTGATCGACTGGCGCTCGACGGGCATCTTGTGCCGCGCCGGAACCGGCGCGGCCTCGACGGCGGCTTCGACCTCGCCGTCCTTCTGCGCGTCCGTCCGCAGCGCCTGAGCCGTCTTCGAGCCGTCGCGGTAGATCGCGAGCGCCTTGAGGCCTCCGCGCCAACCCTCCGCGTACGCGTCGGCGATGTCCTCGACCGTGGCCGTCTGCGGCAGGTTCACGGTCTTCGAGATCGCGCCGGAGATGAACGGCTGGGTCGCCGACATCATCTTGATGTGGCCCATGTGCGAGATCGCGCGCTGGCCCACCGCGACGTCGAACACCTCGAGGTGTTCGTCCTTGAGCGTCGGGGCGCCCACGATCGTCGAATGCTCGTTGATGTGAGCCTCGATCTGGGCGATCTCGGCGTCGTCGTAGCCGAGCGTCCTCAGAGCGAGCGGCACCGAGCGGTTGACGATCGTCATCTGCCCGCCACCGACGAGCTCCTTGAACTTGACGAGCGAGAAGTCGGGCTCGATGCCCGTCGTGTCGCAGTCCATCAGGAACGAGATCGTCCCGGTCGGGGCGAGCACCGTCGCCTGGGCGTTGCGGTAGCCGTGCTCCTCACCGAGCTCGACGGCCTCGTCCCAGCTGCGCCGGGCGGCGTCGAGGAGCTCGGGGTCGATCTCCTCCTCCAGCTGGTACGCCGCGTCGCGGTGCATCCGCATGACCTTGTTGTGCGGCTCGCGGTTGTGCTCGTAGGCGTCGTATGCACCGACCGCCCCTGCCACCTCGGCCGACTTGCGATAGCCGCGCCCGGTCATGAGCGCGGTGATCGCGGCGGCGACGGCGCGGCCTTCGTCGGAGTCGTACGGCAGGCCGTTCGACATTAGGTAGGCGCCGAGGTTCGCGTAGCCGAGGCCGAGCTGGCGGAACGCGCGGGCGTTCTCGCCGATCTTCTCGGTTGGGTAGCTCGACGGGCTGACGATGATCTCCTGCGCGAGGAAGACGACGTCGACCGCGTGCTCGAAGTCCTCGGTGTCGAACGTGCCGTCCGCGCGCCGGAAGCGCATCAGGTTGAGCGAGGCCAGGTTGCAGGCCGAGTCGTCGACGTGCATGTACTCGGAGCACGGGTTCGACGCGTTGATCCTGCCCGAGTTCGGGCAGGTGTGCCAGTTGTTGATCGTCGTGTCGTACTGAATGCCGGGATCGGCGCAGCGCCACGCGGCGTCGGCGACCTGCTTCATCAGGTCCTTGGCGTCGACGGTCTTGACCGTCTCGCCGCCGTTGCGGGCGGTGAGGTCCCACGACTCGCCGGCCTCGTAGGCCTGCATGAACTCGTCGGTCACGCGGACCGAGTTGTTGGCGTTCTGGTACTGGATCGAGGTGAAGCCTTCGCCGTCGATCGACATGTCGAAGCCGGCGTCGCGGAGGGCAGCTGCCTTGTCCTCCTCCTTGGCCTTGCACCAGATGAAGTCCTCGATATCCGGATGGTCGATGTCGAGGACGACCATCTTGGCCGCGCGGCGGGTCTTGCCGCCGGACTTGATCGTGCCCGCCCAGGCGTCGGCACCGCGCATGAAGGAGACGGGGCCCGAGGCGAGGCCGCCCTTCGAGAGGTGCTCGACCGAGCCGCGGATGTTGGAGAGGTTGATGCCCGACCCGGAGCCGCCGCGGAAGATCTGACCCTCCTTGGTGTTCCAGTCGAGGATCGACTCCATCGTGTCCTGGACCGAGAGGATGAAGCAGGCGGAACACTGCGGCCGCTCCTCGAAGCCGACGTTGAACCAGACCGGAGAGTTGAAGGCGGCCTTCTGGTGGAGGAGGATGTGGGTGAGCTCCATCTCGAAGGCGTCGGCGTCCTCCTCGGTGGCGAAGTAGCCGCCCTCGCGGCCCCATCCGGCGATCGTCCCGGAGACGCGGCCGATCATCTGGCGGACCGACGACTCGCGCTCGTCCGAGCCCATGCGGCCGCGGAAGTACTTCTGGGCGACGATGTTGGTCGCGTTCTGCGACCAGGTCACCGGGAACTCGACTCCGCGCTGCTCGAACGCGGGGTTCTCGGGATCGCCGATGACGGCGTCGCGGAACTCCCACTCGATCTCGTCGAACGGGTGGACTCCGGGCGTCGTGTGGCGGCGCTCGATCTTGATTCCTTCGGTGCTGGTGGTGCTTACGGACATCGTCAAATCTCTCCTGTCATGGCTGCCAACCCCTCGTTTAGCGGGCTATGGACCTTCCTCTTTGCTCCGGACGGAACCGGCTGGCGCGAACGGCGCAATTTCCGGCGTGATCTCGGGCAGGGTGCCGGCGAACTGGAGGTACGCGCCACGATCGATCCTGGCCAGGCGCTCCAGGCAAAGCTGACCGATTCTCTCGGCGCCGATCACGCCGCCCGTGGCGACGGCTTCGGCCTCGACCGTCCTCACGATCGCTGCGATCTGGGCCGGCGAGACGCTCCTCTTGTGCGCCGCCCGCGCCAGGGCGCCCTTGAGCTTCGCGGCGTCGAAGGGCTGGTGCCCGCCGTCGCGCTTCTCGACTGTGAGGCGAGGGGCGGACGCCCGTTCGAAGGTGGTGAAGCGGTGACCGCAGCCGGTGCACTGGCGGCGGCGCCTTACCGACGATCCTTCCTCGGCGGAGCGGGACTCGAGGACGCGGGTCTCTGCTTGACATTCGGTGCAAATCACGTCGACCCATTTTACCACTAGTGCTGGCAGGCCAGTGCGGCTAGAACGCTGTATATAGCGTGTTGCGAAGAAGTGGACCTACGCGCGCGGCCGGCGGTTAATACTCATAGGAGTGGAAAAGCGAGGCCCATTGGAAAACATGTCCGAGCGCAAGGACGCCGCACTCGAGAACATGGCCGAGAAGCGGGATGCCGCACTCGAGAACATGGCCGAGCGTCGCGACGTTGCGCTCGAGTCGATGGCCGAGAGGCGCGACGCCGCCCTGGAGACGATGGCCGATGCCAGGGAGGCCGCCGCCGAGGCGATTGCGAAGGTCAAGCCGCGGCTTAGAGGCGTCTCCCACGAGTACGCGTTCTTCGTCTCGGTCGCGCTAGGCGCGCTGCTGGTCTTCTTCGCCGACGGAGCCCACGCGCGCGCCTCGGTTGCGATCTACGCCGCCAGCCTGTCCGCCCTCTTCGGCGTCAGCGCCCTCTATCACCGGGTGAACTGGGAGCGGCCCTCCGCGCGGCTCTGGATGCGCCGCCTGGACCACACGATGATCTTCTTCCTGATCGCCGGCACGCTCACCCCGTTCGCCGTCTTGGTCATGGAGCCCCCGCTGGCGACCGCGCTGCTCATCGCCGTCTGGGGCGGCGCTCTGGCGGGGACGATCGTCGAACTCGTCTGGACCGACTCGCCCAAGTGGGTGCATGCCGCCGTCTACGTCGCCGTCGGCCTGATCGGCGCGGTCGGCTTTCCGGCGATCATCGCCGAGACGGGCCTCATCGCTGGGCTTCTCGTTGCCGCGGGCGGGGCGCTTTACGTCACCGGCGCCGTCGTCTATGCCGTCGGGCGCCCTGATCCGTCGCCGGCGGTCTTCGGGTACCACGAGATCTTTCACGCGCTCGTGATCGCCGCGGCCGCGGCTCATTTCGCGGCGGTCGCATTCTTCGCGCTTCCCGCGGCGTAGGCCACTCGCCATCGGCGAGCGCGAACTGAGTGCCGCATAGCGCGCTTCAGTTCGCACTCGGTTGGAGACGCGCTAGGCGGTGGGTGCTGCGACCGTGCGGCCCTTGGCCTGCTCGATCAGCTCGAGCACCTCGGCCTCCCGGCCCTCGCGGACCAGGTCGACCGGATCGGGCTCGCCGTTCACGATGCCCTCGAAGAAGGCCTTCCGGTCCTGGTACGTGGGGAGGTTCCCCTTGGCCCAGCCGCGCGCGTCGTTCAGCATCACCGCGAGCCGCGCGTACGGCTCGCCGAAGAGCTCCGAGATCTCGCGCTTCATGCGCTTCGCCAGCGCCGGGGAGGCGCCGGCCGTAGAGATGGCGATCGCCAGCGGGCCGGTCCGCACGATGGCCGGGAGGATGAAGTTGCAAAGCGGCGGGACGTCCACGACGTTCGCGAGCATCGCGCGCTTCTCCGCGTCGTAGTAGATCCCGATGTTCACCTCGGAGTCGTCGGTCGCGGCGATGACCATGAACTTGCCCTCGAGGTCGGCGGGCTCATACGGGCGGCGGATCCACTCGATCGAGCCCTCCTCGGCGAGATTGCGGATCGCCTCGCACGCGTCGGGGGCGATCACAAAGACGTCGCCGTCGCAGGCCAGAAGCCCCTCGACCTTCTCGAGGCCGATGTCGCCGCCCCCGACGACCAGGCACTTGCGCCCGCTCAGCTTCAGGCAGGCGATGTAGAAGGGCGTCTCGAGCATGTCGCGGACGCACGACTGGTCGCAGATCCCCTTGCGGAACTGACAGACGCATTCCTTGCCCGCGTAGGCCTGTGCTGGCATGCCGCGAAGGTTAGTGAGAGCTAGAGGCCGAGCAGCCCGGGCAGCTCGGCCATGTCATCGAACGTGTGCGCCCCCGCGGTGGCCAGCTTCTCGGCGGGGGCGGTTCCGGTGTACCCCAGGACGGGCATCCCCGCCGCGCGCGCACCCCGCACGCCGAGCGCCGAGTCCTCGACCACCACGCAGGCTTCGGGCGCGACGCCCATCTCGCGGGCTACGTGGAGGAAGAGATCCGGCGCCGGCTTTCCGCGCTCGACGTCGGCCGAGCTGAAGATGCGGCCCTCGAAGCGCTCGCGCACGCCGGCGGACCCCATCGTGATCTCCATCTTCGGATGCGGGCCGTTCGACGCGACGCAGGTTCTGAGGCCGGCGGCCTCGACCGCGTCGATCGCCTCGACGACTCCGGCGACCGGCTCGACGCCCTCCGAGAGCGCGGCGTCCTGGCGGGATCGGTAGGTGTCCGTGAAGCCCTGGGGCAGCGGGCGCCCGAGCTTCGCCTCGATCTTTCGCATCGAGTCGGGCCACCAGTCGCCCACGTATTCGCGCATCACGTCCTCGGGAGTCGTGGGGACGCCGATCTCGGTGATGAGCTCGGCCATGACCTCGGCGGTGATCGGCTCGGAGTCGACCAGGACCCCGTCGCAGTCGAAGACCACCACCTCGGGCGGCACCGACCCCGGCGGAGGGAAATCCCGCTTGAAGGTGAACGAAGCCGGGCCTGGGCCCTCCTCACGCAGCTGCGTGAGCCGCTCCTCGGCTTCGGGGATGTCCGGAAGGTGTCCGGCCGGCACCCACCACAGGCACATGAACTGCTCGATCCGCTTGAACCACTCGCGGCGGCGACGCATCACAGCGAGGTGCTCGCTCGCGTACACGTAGTCCCAGAGCGCCTGCTTGGACTCCCAGACCGACATGTTCACGTTGAGCGTCTCGTCCCCATATATATGGAGCGAGGTCGCGTTCCCCTCGTCCGTCTGCAGCCGCCAGACGAACCCGGGAGCCGCGTCCGCAACGGCGTTGATGGGGTCCAGGAGCGCCACGAAATCGGCGACGACGGGCGAGTCGACGGGCGCCACGAGGCGGCCGATGTTGAGCTGAGCAAGGTGATACGTCGGCGCCTTCAAACTCCGCCCGAGCCTAGACATCTACCGGCACGAGTGGCGTTCGCGCTGGACCTCCGCCCCTACGGGGCGGGCAGGGAAGGCGCTTCTCCCCCCGAAAACCCCTTGCTACTCTCGCCGCCGATGCGCCTAATCATCACTGAGAAGAACAATTCCGCGACGAAGATCGCGGACATCCTGAGCTCCGGCTCGGCGAAATCGGACGCTACCTACAAGGTTCCGTTCTATACATGGAGCGATTCCGAGGGCGATCACATGACCGTCGGGCTCAAGGGCCACGTGATGGGAGTCGCCTTCCCGGACGAGTATTCGAACTGGCAGCAGACCGACCTCCATGACCTGATCGACGCGACGCTCATCCCCGAGCCAACCGACAAGAACGTGGTCAAGGCGGTCCGCAAGCTCGCCAAGGAAGCGGACTCCGTCGTGATCGCGACGGACTTCGACCGCGAGGGCGAGCTGATCGGCCACGAGGCTCTTCAGCAGGCGCTCGAGTCCAACCCGAAGATCGTCGACGGCCTGATCGAGGACCGCCCGCCCGTGAAGCGCGCCCGCTACTCCGCGCTCACCAAGGACGAGATCGAGCGCGCCTTCTCGGAGCTGGATGACCTCTCATACGAGCTTGCCTACGCCGGCGCCGCCCGCCAGGACATCGACCTCATCTGGGGCGCGACCCTCACCCGCGCCGTCTCGCTGGCGACCCGCCGCTTCGGCTCCAACTTCCTCTCCGTCGGCCGTGTCCAGAGCCCGACCCTGGGCCTCGTTGTCGAGCGCGAGCTCGAGCGCCGCGCCCACGTGGCCAAGCCGTTCTGGGAGGTCTTCGCGAAGTTCGAGCATCCCGACGGCTCGTTCGAGGCGCATCACGCCACCGACAAGTTCTGGGACGAGGCGGAGGCGAACGCTGCGCTCGCCGGCACGAAGAGCCCGGGAGTGGTCAAGGACGTGACCGCCCGCAAGAACTCGCGGAAGCCTCCGACCCCGCTCAACACCACCGCCTTCACCACGGATGCGTCCAGCCGCCTTGGCATCACGCCCGCCAGCGCGATGCGGATCGCCGAGGACCTCTACATGGACGGGTTCATCTCCTACCCGCGCACGGACAACACCGTCTACCCGAAGTCGCTCAACACGCGCGAGCTCGTCCAGCAGATGGTCCGGATCCCCGAGTTCGAGGCCGGTGCCTTCGTGCTCGACGGCGACATGGTCGCCGACCCGCGGCAAGAAGGAGACCACCGACCACCCGCCGATCTACCCGACGCAGGCGGTCCATCCCGGCGCGCTGGAAGGGCCGAAGCGCCGCGTGTACGAGCTCGTTGTTCGCCGCTTCATCGCAACGTTCGGACCGCCGATGATCACCGAGTCGACCCGCGCCGACATCGAGGCGGGCTCGGAGAGCTACTTCGTCCGCGGCTCGGTAGTCGTGGACCCCGGCTATGCCCGCATCTACACCTACGCCCGCTCGTCCGACGACGAGATCCCGGCGCTGGAGGCCGGCCAGGAGCTGGCGCTCGACGGCGAGCCGTGGTCGGTCGCCAAGGAGACTCAGCCGCCGTCGCGCATCAGCCAGGGCAAGCTGATCGAGCTCATGGAGGAGCGGGGCCTGGGCACGAAGGCGACCCGCGCCGACATCATCCAGAAGCTCTACGACCGGGGCTACGTCTATTCCAACCCGCCGATCCCCTCGGAAACCGGGATCGCGATGTACGAGGCCTTCAGGCAGCACGTCCCGCGCATGGCGACGGCCGAGATGACCGCCGAGCTCGAAGCGGACATGGACAAGATCGCCGCCGGCGAGATCACCAAGGACGACGTCCTCGCGGAGAGCCGCGAGATGCTTCACGGCACGACCAAGGAGATGCAGGAACGCTCCGAGGATCTGGCCAAGGTCATCTGGGCCGGGATGGACGAGGACAAGTTCCTCGGCCCCTGCGAGGTCTGCGAGAAGGCTGGGCGCACCGTCCACGAGGACGGCTCGCCGAACCGCCTGCGCGTCATCGACATGCGCGGCGGCAAGCGCTTCTGGGGCTGCGAGGGCTACAACCGGGACGACCCCGAGCACGCGGACTCCTGCGGCAACTCGGGCCCACTACCCGGCCGCGGCTACGAGCTGTGGCGCCTCGAGGAGCGCTGCTCGGTCTGCGAGACGCGCCCGCGCCTGACCGTCAAGGGCTTCCGCGGCCGCCCCTGGAAGCTCTGCCTCAACGACGACTGCCCGACGATGGTCGAGATGCGCGAGAAGCGCGCCGAGCGCCAGGCCGCCAAGGAAGCGCGCGAGGCCGCAAAGGCCGCGGATGCCGCAGAGAACGGCGACAAGCCGACGGGGAAGAAGCCGCCCGCGAAGAAGCGCGCTTCTTCGCGCACACGCAAGCCGCCCTCGCCCGGGACCGCCCGGACGAAGAAGGCAGGCTCGCGCTCCTCGAAGACCTGAGGCCGCTAGCGGAGTTCGGCGCCGTCGAACGAGACGGCCTCGATCCCGTATTTCGGAGCCGCAGCCATCGTCCGGGCGATCTCGTCGTCGTCCAATGGCGGCGCCGGCCCGTCATCGGTGGCCGAACGGCCGGCCTCGCGAAAGAACCCCTCGATCCCGGCGGGCGTGAAACCGACGAGGATCCGGCTCGGCGTCTCCGCAGCGTTGCGGAAGTTGTGGACTGTTCCCCGAGGCACGTAGGCGTAGCCGCCGGCCCCGAGGACGTGGAGCTCCTCTCCGACCCGAATCTCGAACGTTCCGTCGAGCACGAGGAAGAACTCGTCTTCATGAGTATGGATGTGGGGCGGGGGTCCGCCGCCCGGCGTCGTCAGGTTCTCGAACAGAAGCAACTTGCCCCCCGTCGTCTCGCCCGTCGCCTTGAACGTCATCGTGTCGCCGACGATCCAGATCCGCTCGCCCTCGCCGGGGAGGATGCGGTGGCCGTCGGCCTTGCTGATGGTGTTGGTTTTGGTTGTCATGCCCGCATGGTCGCGTTGATCTAGACTAAGTTCAACTTCACTTTCTTCAGTAAGTAGTAGTGTTACTTCTATGCTGTTCCGCGATGTGCAGCGGCTTCGGGCGTTCGCGCTGGTGCTCGATCTCGGCTCGATCTCGGCGGCCGCCGACGTCCTCGGATACACGCAGTCGGCCGTTTCACAGCAGCTCGCGGCGCTGGAGCGCGAGGCGGGAGCGGGACTGGTCGATCGCTCGCAGCGCCCTCTCCGCGCCACGCGTGCGGGAGCGGTCCTCCGGCCACACGTCGAGCGCGTCCTCGCGGCTCTCGGGGGCGCGGATTCCGCAATCGAAGAGGTGAAAGGCGCAACGCTTCGTGTCCGTCTGACGGCCTTTCCCAGCGCGCTGTCGTCGTTCGTGCCCGCCGCGGTCCGTGACCTGCGTCGCGCCCATCCCGATCTCGCCGTCCGAGTCATCCAGCTCGAGACGAGTGAGGCGATCGAGCATCTCCGTATGGGGGAAGCCGACTTGGCGCTTGTTCACTACATGCCCGGGCTACCTGAACCCGAGACGGCGGGCCTTGCCAGGAGACGCTTGCTCGTCGACGACCTCTACGTGGTTCTGCCTGACGGTCACCGACTCACGCGCGGCGACGCCGTGAGCATTGCCGACCTCGAGGGTGAGCCGCTGATCCTCCCTCGGCGTGACACGCCCGCCGGCCGCTTCCGCTCGGTCATCGAACAACTCTGCGCTGACGCAGGCTTCGCCCCGAAGGTGGCCTACGAACTGGACGATCTACCGGCAGCCCAGGCCTTCGTCGCAGCGGGGATTGCACTCGTGCCGATGCACGGGCTGATGGTCGCGGCCGTCCCCACGGGTGCCACGGTCCGCCCGCTGGCCGAGCGTCCCGCCGGCAGCCGAACGGTTGAGGCGCTCGCGCCCACCGCAACGCGAACACCGCTGGTCGACGATCTCCTTGGACTGCTTTCGGAATCGGCCCGCTCGTACGCGGAGAGACGCCGGGGCAAAGAGCGTTCTCGAACTTGAGGGGCGCTAGGTCCGGCTCTCGGCCGGCGTGAGCGGCGACGGCACGACCCGCAGGAGCTTCGCGCTCCAGCTGGGCAACCACCAGTTCCAGCGCCCCATGAGCGAGATCACCGCGGGCACGATCAGCGCCCGGATGACGGTGGCGTCCAGGAGGATGCCGGCGGCGAGCCCGGTGGCCATGATGCGGACGTCGGTTCCCGGCGGAGAAGGCACGGTTCGACCCTTGCCCCCTGGGGCGCAAGGGTCTATGGTCGGCTAGTGCGGCGGGCGGCGTTTCTATTCGCGATGGTGGCTGCAGGGGTGTTTGCGCTGACGGCGGCGATGGCGCAAGCAGGTACGAGAACTACCACAGTGGTTCTGGAATCTGTGTCCGACGGTCACATGGATCCCTGGGGCTACGCCCTCGCGGTGACCGGACGACTCGACACCCGGGGCGGGCGATGCTCCGAGAAGCGGACCCTTTTTACTCGAACCGAGCACGAGTCTTTTTCAGTTAGGACCGACCACGGCGGCGAGTTCTTTCTCGACCTCGGCCTGGGGTACACCTCTGGCGTCGATCGCCGCATCATCCGGGCGCCCGAAAGCGTTGTCAGGCGCAACGGGAAGCGACTGGTATGCGAGGCAGACCGGGCGACGTTGAAGATCAACGCGTATCCGACCACGACCACGCTCGCCTTCAACGATGACACCAATACCTTCTCGGGCGTTGTCTCATCCGAGAATCCCCTTTGCATCCAAGAGGGAGGGGTCCGCTTCGGACCAAGCGATTATCCATGGTCCCAAAGCGTCGTCGGGTTCGCCTCCGCCGACGATCAAGGGCGCTGGGCCTTTTCGGTTATTGACGAGCCTGAGCCAGGTCGCTACGTAGGGGCCACTCACTGGGCGAGGTCAACCCCGCGGCTGCTCGGCCCCGCGTCTCAGGCGTCCGACGGTTCCCTCGAACAAGAAGCTTGTTCTGACGAGTCTTCGGACGGGGCCGTTCTCGAACTGCCCTGAGGTGCTTTGGACGAAAAGGGCCTGAAGCGAAGCGTTTTGCATGGAAAGCGACCGGCTCTCCGCACAGGGAGTTCGCTCATGACGCGACTCGCTGTAGTCTCGGAGCATGAGTGAGCCCAATGCCATCGTTCAGCTGGCAAGTGGGGTCGTGTTTGAGGTCGCAGAGAGCTCTGGACAGCTCGACATATTGATCCGAGACGCAGAGAAGGACGGCGCAGAGTTCATCCCCGTCACCGAAACCGATGGCGAGATTCAGAGGATCAACAGACACCTGATTCAGCGTTATCGCGACAAGGTCGGGCGAAGCGGTCCGAACTTTCCGTAATGACCTAGGGTTGAATTCCGTGCCCTCGTTGATGTGGGGTCAGACGGAGCAAGAAGTTGGCGAGGGGAAGGTTGATGCTTTCAGAGGCCAGTCAGCATCCGTCTAACACTGCCTCCGGTAGCACCGCAAGTCACGATAATCACTAAACCGAGTAACTTGTGGGAACTGGCCCTACAGCCGTCAGTTCTGGCCGAGGAGCGAATTCACGCCGATACGCGCCCTGCGCGACGAGGCAACTCACTCCCAGGCAAACGGAACGGACTGTGGGGCTGGTCGCGTTCAAGATGGGCTCGCAGTCGCACAATGCGGGTCATGAGCTAGGCGCTTAGGACGACAAGCGCCTAAGTCGCTTCGCATGGAAGCGCATCACTCCGGCCATCGCGAGATACGTCGCGCTCGGTGAGCTCAGCATCCGCGGCAAGAAGAGCGGGATCGAGGCCCACTCCCCCGCAGGCTGGGTAGTCGACATGAAGGACGCGAAGGCGGTTCGCATCGCCGAATATCTGGACCCCGCAGACGCCCTCAAAGCCGCCGGGTTGTCGGAATAGGTGCTTTGGACGAGAAGCGCGTGACGGATGCGTAGGGTGTGCCGATGGAGAGAATCAGCGGAGCGACCTTCGTCTTCGACCAAGAGGGTGAGCCGGACCTGCTGGGGACCGACCTGATCGGACCCTCATATCGGGTATTGGTCGGGCGAGCTCCAGCAGGCGACGGTCCGCCCATGCACATTCATCCGGAAACTGACGAGGGGTTCTACGTCGGCGAAGGAGAGTTGAGATTCGTTTTCCCGGACCGAGAGGTCGTAGCCGGGCCGGGCACATTTGTCTTCGTTCCTCGAGGGACCCAACACACAGCACACATCACGAAGCCCCTTCGGGGCCTCCTCATCTACTCACCCGGCGACGCTGAGCACATCACTACACCGGTCTAGACCAGCGATGGCCGCGGCTAGGTCCGGCTCTCGGCCGGCGTGAGCGGCGACGGCTCGACCCGCAGGAGCTTCGCGCTCCAGTCCGGCAGCCACCAATTCCAGCGGCCCATCAGCGAGATCACCGCGGGCACGATCAGCGCCCTGATGATCGGTGGCGTCCAGGAGGATTCCCGCTGCAAGGCCGGTGGCCATGATGCGGACGTCGGTTCCCGGGGCGGACGCCATCGCCATGAAGGCGAGGAACAGGATCAGGGCGGCGCTCGTGACCAGTCGCCCTGTCCGGGCGATCCCCTGGATCACGGCGGTGTCGGTCGACCCCGTTCGGTCGTACTCCTCCCGCATCCGGCTGAGGATGAACACCTCGTAGTCCATCGAGAGGCCGAACAGGAAGGCGAACACCATCAGGGGGATCCATGACGGGATCGAGCCCGTCGCCTCGACACCCCAGATGAGCTCGGAGCCGTTGCCGTTCTGCCAGACGATCGCGAGCACGCCCCACGCGGCGCCCACGCTCAGGATGTTGAGGATGATCGCCTTGATCGGCAAGAGGATCGAGCGGAACGCCCTGGCGAGCAGAATGAAGGTCGAGATTGCGATCAGCGCGATCATCAGCGGGAAGCTCCCGTAGACGGCGTCGATGAAGTCGGCATTCGCGGCGGGCTGGCCGCCCACGGCCACATCGGGGCCGGCCGCGTGCGCGGTGTCGCGAACCGCCTCCAGGTTGTCCTCGCCCTCCGGGCTGCCGCTGTCCGGGATCGGGAAAGCCTCGACCAGCGCCGTGCCGTTCTGGTTCCAGCTCTCTTCGGATGGCGCGACCGCGCCGTGGATTCCCTCGACCTCGCGGAGGTCGGCGGCGACCTCGCCAGGCGGGGTCGAGCCGTCGATCAAAATCTCGTGCGGCAAGAGCGCGCCCTCTCCGACGCCGGAGTCGACGAGCGCGTCCAGGCCGTCCTTCGCATCGCCGCCCTGGGCGAGCGTGTTCGCATCGGAGGTGCCGAGCTGCAGTCCGAACGAGGCGCCGACGAGCGCGATCACGACCGCCATGCCGAGTCCGGCCGCGAGCCAGCGGCGCCGGGAGACGGCCTCTGCCCAGCGGGTCCAGGTCCGGCTCGCCTTGTCGTCCGTGCGCCGGTGCGGCCAGTCGAGCTTGCCGCCGAACTTCGCGAGCACGATGGGAAGCAGGGTGATGGCGACCAGAGTCGAGACGAGCGGGATCAGCATGCCGCCGTAGCCCATCGAGCGCAGGAACGGCAGCGGAAGGGCGATCAGCGCCAGCAGGCCGATCGCGACCGTGATGCCCGAGAAGACGACGGCGCGGCCGGCGGTCTCCATCGCCTTCTGCACAGCTTCTTCGTCCGATGCGCCGTGGGTCCGCTCCTCGCGCCAGCGCGAGACGACGATGAGCGAGTAGTCGATCGCGACGCCCAGTCCGATCAACGCGATCAGGAACTGGACGATCGGCGAGACGGTGGTGATCTCGGTCAGGCCCAGGAGCAGGAGGAACGTGGTCATGATCGAGACGAAGGCCATCAGGAGCGGGACGACGGCCAGGAACGAGGCGAAGACGAAGATCAGGACCAAGAGTGCGCCGAATCCGCCGATGAGCGCCTCGATCAGGAGGCTGGGGCCGTCGGCGTCCTCGCCCGAGTCCTCGAACAGCGCGTCGAAGCCGGTCAGGTGGACCTGCGCTCCCCCGACCGTTGCACCTTCGACGGCCTTGCTCGCTGCCTTCTCCGCCGCGGGGTTCTCACCGAAGGCCGAGTCGGGATCGGGCTGGGGGTAGACGACGGCGAAGGTCGTGGTGCCGTCGTCAGAGACGAACGCGTCGTCTCCGGTCGAGGCGTACGAGGCGATGCGCGAGTTGGGAAGCGCCTCGGCAAGCGAGGCGTCGAGCGCCTCGAGGTCGGCGGTCACCGCCTCGGAATCGATCGACTCACCTTCAGCCAGGGTCACAACCGGGACCAGCGGCGCGGTGTCGCCGCCCGTGCCCGCGTAGTTCGCCGCGATCTCCTGATTGGTCTCCCAGCCCTCCTTGTCCGGAACCGAGAACTCGGGCTCGAGAGCTTCGGTGGCGGGCCCCGCGGCCATGATGCCGGCGATCGTCAGGACGATCCAGCCGACCGTGACGATGCGCTTGTGAGCGAGTACCCAGCGGGTGAGAGCGGACAAGTGAACCTCCGAGGCGGGACGTGGGGGACTGAACCGGTGGCCAGCTTACGCGGCGTCGCTGAATTTCCCTCAAATCCCGTTAACGCACTGTGACCGCCGTCACCGTTGGATAGCTTCGGCCCATGTTCGTCACCTTGGAAGGCATCGACCGGTCGGGCAAGACGACCCAGGCGGCGATGCTCGCCGAGGCGCTGGGGCCCGACACGCTTCTGATCCGCGAGCCTGGAGGGACCGACATGGCGGAGGCGGTCCGCTCGCTGCTCAAGGACCCCACGCTCGAGATGGACGACGTGGCCGAGCTGCTGCTTTTCTCCGCTGCCAGGGCTGACCTCGTCCGGCGCGTGATCGAGCCGGCCCGCGATGCGGGCCGCGACGTTGTCTGCGACCGGTTCGTCGACTCCACCGCCGCCTATCAGGGCGTCGCCAGGGGCCTCGGCCTGGACGTCGTCGAGGGGCTCATGGAACTCGTCGTCGGCTCGTGCGTGCCCGAGAGGACGGTGCTCCTCCGCGTCGACGCCGACGCGGCGCACGCGCGCGGACGGCAGCGCCTGGAGGCCGGCGAGGCCGATGGAACGGACCGCTTCGAATCGGAAGGCGTCGGGTTCCAGCGCGCCGTCGCCTCCGCGTACGACGAGATCGCAGCCAGGCATCCGGAGAGGATCGCGGTGGTCGACGCGGAGGGCGATCCGGCCGATGTGCACCGCCGTGTGCTGGAGGCCGTGGGTCGTTTTCTTCCCGGATAGCGGGAACAAATCGCACCACGTCGATGGCGTGATGGCGGAATGTCAGAATCGGGGCGATGACCCTTCTGGCCGACGTCACCTCCGAGCAGCAGTCGGCCCGGATTGCGCTGGCCGCCGCGCTGGAGGCCCCGTCGCACGCCTACCTGTTTGCGGGCCCGGCCGGCTCGGGCAAGCGCGAAGCCGCGCGTGGGTTCGCTGCGGAGCTACTCGCCCTCGACGCGCCGGACCCGGAGTCGGCGCGCCGCCGGGCCCTTCTGGACCCATCGCCCCATCCCGATCTGGCCTGGCTTCGGCCGGCGGGCGCCCAGCACCTCGTCGATGAGGTCCGTGAGCGGATCATCGAGGCCGCTCCCTACCGTCCGTTCGAGGGCGAGCACCGAGTGTTCGTCGTCGAGAGGGCGGACGCGATGGCCGAGGAGAGCCAGAACGCGCTCCTGAAGACGCTCGAGGAGCCGGCGCCGTTCGCGCACATCCTGCTCGTCTCTTCCCAGCCCTCCGCGCTGCTCGAAACGGTCCGCTCCCGCTGCCAGACCATCGGCTTCGCGGCGCTCAGCTCCGAGGCGATCGCCGAGCGCCTCGCCGGCAGAGAACCCGGCCGCCGAGGCCAACGAGCTGAAGAGCGCCGCGCGGCTGGCGGGCGGCGACGTGGAGCTCGCGCGGATCCTCCTTTCGGACACTGGCCGTGAGCTGCGAACGCAGGCCGAGGCTCTCGCGCGCGGCGCCCGCGCGGGCGAACTCGACGGCGCGCCTTGGAAGGCGCTCCTGGGCGCCGCCGAGCGACGCGGGGAGGAGGCGGGCGAAGAGGTGAAGTCGCGCTTCGATGCGCTCGCGGAACAGGCCAAGGACGCGTCGGACAAGCGCGGCGAGCAGCGGATTCGCCGCGAAGGCGCCGACGCTCAGAAGCGGGCGATCCGCAGGGGGCGCACGGAGGCGATCGATGCGGGACTGGCCCTGGTCGCAAGCTGGCTTCGCGACGTGGCGGCAACGGGCGACGGTGCTCCCGACCTGGCCTTGAACGCGGACCGGCGGGCTGAACTGGCCGAGGACGCCGAGGGCCTCGACCCTCGCCGCGCGCGCCGCGCGGCAGAGCTCGTCATGGGAACCAGGCGGCGCCTGAGCGTGAATGTTTCCGAAGAGCTCGCGGTCGAAGCGCTCGCGTTCAGGATGGAAGCCGTACTTCAAGCCTGATTAACCGCCTGCAAACCGCGCAAGAGGGCGTACATTCCCTGCTGTGGCGCGGCGCTTTCAGAATCTCAAGATCGGGCGGCGCAACCCGTTCGGGGTCCGCCTCTACCTCGCGTTCGCCTTCGCCGGCGTGGCGCTCATCACCGCGGGCATCGTCTATCTGCTCGTGTCCGAGAGCGGCAATCAGGAAGCCGACGAGCGCCTGGACGAGCTCGCCTCCGGCCGCACGATCGCGCTTGCGAACGAGGTCGAGGACGCCAGCGCGAACCAGGTGCAGGATGCCCTGAACGTCGCGACGCAGGACGACTTCTCCGCCTGGGTCTTCGATGCCTCGGGGAACCTCCTCACGAATGCGACGTCGCAGGGATTCGCGGTTGACGACGTGGAGGACGGCCGTCGCGCGGTCGAGGCCGCTCAAGGCGGCGATGACTTCGTCGAGCCCCTGACGGGCGGCACGACCGTGGTGGCCACTCCGTTCCGCAACGCCGACGGCGTCGTCGACGGCGTGGTGCTGGCGCGAGCCGCGCGACCGTCCGAGCTGCAGGAGGCGATCGACGCGGTCAGGGGCGACAGGATCACCGCGCTCTTTGTGGCCCTCGTGGTGGCCGTGGCGATCTCGTTCCTGATCGCGAGCGCGATCACCTCGCGGATCAAGAAGCTGGCCGACTCCGCGGCCAAGATCAGCCAGGGACAGCTCGACCGCCCCCTCGAGGGCACCGGTGGGCGAGACGAGATCTCGGACCTCGGGCGCGCGCTCGAGACGATGCGCGCGGCGCTGCGCCAGACGTTCGAGGCCCTTCGCTCCGAGCGCGACCGCCTCTCGGCGATCTTCGACGCCCTCTCCGACGCGGTCATGGTGGTCGGCCCGGACGGCACCGTGCGCTTCTCGAACCCGGCAGCCCGCCCGCTGATCTACGCGGACGGCAAGGTGGCCGCGACGTTGATCCCGTGGCTCCGCCGCGCTTCGCGCACCGGCACCGCCGAGCACGACGGCTTGAGGATCGGCGAGCGCGTGTATGCGATGCAGGCCCGCGAGATCCCGGCAGAGGGCGCGGTGCTGACCGTCGTGCGCGATCGCACGGACGAGCTCCGGCGGGAGCTGGCGGAACGCGAGTTCGTCTCGAACGCCGCTCACGAGCTCCGCAACCCGCTCGCGGGGATCTCCGGTGCGGTCGAGGTCCTGCGCGGGGGCGCGAAGGACGACAAGGAGGCGCGCGAGCACTTCCTGCGCCGCCTCGAGCAGGACACGGAGAGGATCACCCGCCTGACCGACTCGCTCTTGACGCTCGCGCGGATCGAGTCCGTGGGGGAGGGGGGCCCCGAGGTCCTCGACGTCGCGATCGCGTGCGAAGAGGCGGCGCAGGCGTTCATTCCGCCCGATGGCATCGGCTTCGAGCTCGAGGTCGAGCCCGACTTGGCCGCGCAGGGAGACCGTGTTCTCCTGCGCCAGGTGCTTATCGGGCTCCTGGGCAACGCCTTCAAGCATTCATCCGCCCCCGGCCTCGTTACGCTTCGGGCAAGCCGGGTCCGTGACGAAGAGATCCTCATCGAGGTGACAGACACCGGGTCCGGCATTCCACCTGATGAGGTTGACCGCATCTTCGAGCGCTTCTTTCGCGGCACGGATTCCCGTGAGAAAGAGGGCTTCGGTCTTGGCCTCTCCATCGCCAAGCGGATGGTCGACGTGATGGGTGGGCAGATCGGCGTCTCGTCCGAGGTCGGCGTCGGCTCGGACTTCTGGGTCCGCCTACCCGCAGCCAAGCCTGCTGCCACCCCGGTCGCATGATCAGGCGCATCCTCATCGCCGACGACGAGCCCTCGGTCAGGGAGTCCGTGGCGTACGCCCTCTCACAGGAGGGCTTCGAGGTGACCATCGCCGAGGACGGCGACGACGCCGACTCGAAGCTCCAGGGCGAGATCGACTTCGACCTCCTGATCCTCGACATCATGATGCCGGGCAAGTCGGGCCTGGACGTCTGCCGCGACGTGCGCTCGCGCAGCCCCGTCCCGATCATCCTCCTCACGGCGAAGGACGCCGAGGTGGACAAGGTCGTCGGCCTCGAGGTCGGCGCCGACGACTACGTGACCAAGCCCTTCTCGGTCCGCGAGTTGATCGGCCGCGTCCGCGCCCAGCTCCGCCGCCGCGAATTGGACCTCAGCTCGTCCGTCCAGGGCAAGACGATCGACGCGGGCGCCGTGCGGATCGACCTTTCGCGCCACCTCGTAACGGTGCGCGGCCAGCCGGTCAACCTCACCCGCTCCGAGTTCCAGGTGCTTCGCCTCCTGGCCGAGAGCCCGGGTCAGGTCTTCAGCCGGCTCGAGATTATGGAAGAGCTCTGGCAGTCGGAGTTCTCCGGCGACGTTCGCGCCTGCGACGTCCATATCTCCAACCTGCGACAGAAGGTCGAGAAGGACCCGCAGGATCCAGAACTGGTCGTCACGGTCCGAGGCGTGGGCTACCGCCTGTCCGAGGGCGAGACGGAGTAGCGACCCCCGCCTAAACTGCTCTTCGCGCCGCCGTAGCTCAGCTGGTAGAGCACTTCACTCGTAATGAAGGGGTCAGCGGTTCGAATCCGCTCGGCGGCTTGGCGCGGACGTACCCGGCAGGCGGTCCACCACGCGCGCGAAGCGCTCGATCGCTCCCTCCAGGGGCTCGCCGATCTCGATCGCGCGGCGGACGGTCGGCAGGACCGCGACCACCTCGTTGGCTTGTGCCACGACCTCAGCCGCTCGCTCGTGGACCAGCCGCGCCTCGGTCAGCATGCTCTCGCCGACCTCCGTGAATCGGTCGCCCAGCGCGACCAGCTCCGCGCCGCGCTCGTCGATCGTGGCGCCGAGGGAGAGGATCGACTCGGCCCGCCGGTCCAAGGACTCGCCGAGCTCGAGGATCGCCGCGGCGCGCGAGTCGATGCGCTCGCCCAGCTCCAGGACCTGGCCGGCGCGGCGGTCCAGGCTCTCGAGGAGCGCGATCGCGCGCGGCACGGATCGCGCCACCTCCGCCATCGCGTCCAGGTCGCGCATGACACGCGAGCCGAGCCCGACTGTGATCTCGAATGGCGCGAGTAGCGGGTTGCTCACACTCCGCACCCTAGATCAACGGTGCGCTAGCGGTTACCGGTGGCCGAAGTCCGCCGCCGCCCACACGAAGCCACCGCGGACCGACAGCCCGACGCCAACGTGGTCGAAGGTCGACTTCCTGATGATCGCGCTGTGGCTTGGGCTGCCCAGCCACTTGCGTGCGATCCGCCGGGGCGAGGCCTTGTCCCGCTGATTGATGATCACCTCGCCGAGCTCGTAGCCCGTGGCCCCGCTCAGGTAGCCGGTGCGGGCGACCCGATCCTTCAGCGAGGCCTCCCCGGAGCATTGATGCGAGAAGCAGTGCTGCGATGCCATGACCGACGCGTGCCCCTGGGCGGCCGTCTTGAGCTTGCCGTTCCGGTCCAGGTTCTTGGCCGAGCGTCCCTTGTTGAACAGGCAGACGATCGCGTCGCGTGCGTTCTTCTTGCTCATGTTGCTGACGGACTTGCCGGATTTGTGGCACCCGGCTTGCGCGGTGTCCGGCATTCCGGCCGCCAGGACGAGAAGGGCCAGCAGCACCACGAATGGAGCAAATACGAGCCTGACGCTTGTGGCGAGCCGTGGTAAAGCCACGTCACTGAGGGATTCGCGCTGCGGCCGAAAGGCCCTCTTTTTCGAAGGTGGGGCGCGCGCGACTGTAGTTTGAACGCCCGTGCCATCCGCCCGCCTATCCGTCGTCGTCGTCGCCTATCGCAATGGCGAGGCGTTGCGGCCTGCGCTGAATGCCCTCACATCGCAGCTGCGGGAAGGGGACGAGTTGATCGTCGTCGACAACGCGTCGGGCGACGAGACCCTTGAAGTCGTGCGCGACGCGGCGCCGCAGGCGCAGATCGTGGAGAGCGGGACCAACTCGGGGTTTCCGGCCGCGTGCAACCTGGGCGCTTCGACCGCGGCGGGCGACCTGTTGGTGTTCTTGAACCCCGACGCCGTGGTCGCGGAGGGGTGGCGCGAGGCGATCGCGGCGCCCATGGCGGACGGGTCGGGATGGGTCGCCTGGCAGGCGCTGGTCACGGCTGAGCGCGGTCAGCTCGTCAACACTCGCGGCGGCATGGTCCATTTCACCGGCATCGCATGGGCGGGCGGCGCGGGCGAGCCCGTGGACGAGTCGGATGCCATGGCCGAGCCCGGGTTCTGCTCGGGAGCATGCCTTGCGATCCGCAGCGACGACTTCCGGCGCCTCGGCGGCTTCGCCGCGGAGTTCTTCCTCTACCACGAGGACGTCGACCTGTCCCTGCGCGCCCGCCTCGCCGGCGGCGCGCTCGGCGTCGCTTCCCAGGCGCGTGCGGACCACATGTACGAGTTCGACAAGGGGCCGGCGAAGTGGCGCTATCTCGAGCGCAACCGCTGGGCGACCCTCATCCGCGTCTACCCGGCCGCGCTCCTGGCCCTGATCATGCCCGCGCTCCTCGCAACGGAGCTGGCGCTCCTGCCGGTTGCCGCGCTTGGCGGCTGGCTGCCCCAGAAGCTCGGGGCGTGGGTGGACGTCATCCGCTGGCTTCCCCGCCTGATGCGCGAGCGGCGCGAGATCCAGCGGACGGCGACGGTCGGCGCGGGCGAGTTCGCCTCCTCGCTGACGCCGCTCCTCGCATCCGCATATCTCGGGAGGGCGGCCACGTCGCCCGTCCTCTCGGGGCTACTCCGTGCGTACTGGCGGGTCGTCCTTCTTCTCCTCGGAGCGCGCACGGCCTGAGAAGCCGTTCTCGTCGCCGCCGCGGAGCGAGCGCTCCACGCGGAGCTCCTGTTCCAGGCGGGCGACCTCCTGGGCGAGGACTTTCGTCTCCTCGCCGAGCCGGGAGGAGACGACCGAGAAGTTCAAGAGCAGCAGGAAGCCGACCGCGAAGGCGATGATGAAGATGGCGTTCGCGGGCTCCTGGATGCCCATCAGGTCGGCGATGGCATCGAGGCCGCCGGTCCAGATCGAGAGCACCAGCAGCGCGAGGGCGGCGACCATCCAGATGATCGCGTAGCGCTCCGAGAGCCGGCGCCTTCGGACCAGGTCGAGGACGAAGAGGAAGATGGCGAAGGTGACGACGAGCGCGATGATCTGCGCCTTGGTCTCGATGCCGTCGGAGGCGTCTTCGTCCTCGTCGCTCTTGCCCGCGTCCTCGGAGGGCTCGAGCGCGGGCGCGACATCCGCGCCCTCGACGTTCACGCCCTCGTCGAGGAGGGCGTCTCCTCCACCGGTGGGGATGATCGTCGTGAGGTCTTCCCCCGCGCCTTGGAGCGTCAGGTTCTTCTCCTCCAGGACGTCGCCTTCCGTGAGGAGGTAGTTCCCTTCGGGGATGACGATCGTGTCACCCGGCTCTGCCGCGTCGATCGCGGCCCCGAGCCCGGTTTCCTCGTCGCCGGTGACCTCGACCTCGGCTGCGGCAGCGGGCCCCGCAAGCGCGAGGAAGGCGAGCGCAACCACCGCGGCGCGTCTCACTTTTCGTCCCCCTCGTCGTCCCCTGTGATCGCCTTGAGCTCGCCCGTGTCCATGGGCGGGCCGCCCAGGATCTCGTCCTTGCCGGAGGCCTCGATCGCGGTCGGTCGGCGGCGGAACAGGCCGATGAAGATCGCCAGGAGCACCTTGACCATGTAGTACGCGCTGCGGGGGTAGTCGATCGAGCTGCGCCCGTAGCCGCGAGCGTTCATCGACACGTGCACCTCGTGAAGGCGCAGGCGATGGGCGTGGAGCATGAGGATGGCCTCGACCTCGGGATAGTCGTGGGGGTAGTCGCGTGCGAAAAGCTCGATGCCGCGGCGGTTCGTCATGCGAAAGCCGGAGGTGGGATCGGTGATGCGCCTGCGGGTGATCGCGCTCATGACGACGGCGAAGATCATGTTGCCCGCGCGCCGGCCGAGCGGCACCTTGTAGCCGGGGTCGCCCAGGAAGCGGCTGCCGGTCACCATGTCCGCCTCGTCGCCCTCGGTCTGGAGCGCGGCGAGCAGCTCGGGCAGGTACTCGGGCTTGTGCTGGCCATCGCCGTCGATCTGCACGGCGACGTCGTAGCCGTGGCGCAACGCGTACTTGTAGCCGGACTGCATCGCTCCGCCGATGCCGAGGTTGAACGGGTGGCGGATGACGACGGCGCCCTGTGCCTCGGCGTGCGCGGCGGTCGTGTCGGTGGACCCGTCGTCGACAACGACGACGTCGAAGTCCGGGGCGGAGCGCCGGATGTCACGGATCACCCTGGCGACCATCCCCGACTCGTTGAAAGCCGGGACGATCGCGAGCTTCCGAAGCGTGGGGGATTCGGTGGCCATGAAAGCCGCCTTACGAGCCCGAGTCTTCGTCTTCCGAGGCGGTGGCTGAGGTCGAGGGATCGGGCAACTTGGTCAGGAGGCCCTTGTCGCCGGCCGCGAGGCGGAGCGCCACGAGCGCCTGCGCGTGGCTGCCGGCGACCTGCGCGGCCGTGCGGACCAGATCGGCGTCCTCGAGGTCCGGCTCATCCTCCTCGTAGGCCTTGATCAGGCCGAGCTCGAGATCGATCAGGAAGGCGAGGAGGTCCTTCTCGTCGGCGGCGGGGTCGAAGTCCTCGAGGCTCTCGTACTCCTGCGGATCGCTGTCTGCCTCGGGTGGGTCGACCAGGAGCTGGTCCATCGCCTCCGAGAAGGCGGTCGCGTGGTCCCCGGCGTGGATCGAGAGCTCCTCGAGGAGCGCTTGGGCATCGGTGGAGACGTCGCCTTCCTCGGCCGCGAGGGAGAACGCCAGCTCGGCCGCCTGCTCGAGGATGATGAGGCGCTCCAGGGCGTCGGTCTGATCGGTGCTCTCGCCGCTCTGCGCCTGCGCCGTCGCTGCGGCGACCAGCGAGCCGGGGATGGCAACGGCTCCGGCGCCCAGGAGGCCGCGGCCGATCAGCGTGCGCCTGGTGACCGGGGTCATTCCGACCCCTCCGCGGTCGCGGGCGATCCGAAGACGAATGCGTCGGGGGCGACATCGCCGCCGACTTCCGAGCGGAGAGCGGCGACGGCCGCGGCGTCCTCGGTGATGAAGCGGTGGACCGTCTGACGGTAAGTGGGCGAGGAGAGCTCACCGATCGAGGCGAGCGACGCCTCGATCGAGTCCTCGAGTTGGAGAAGGAGCGCCTCGGTGGCGCTCTCCGCCTCGGCGGCCTCGGCGGCCTCGGTCGTCGCCTCGCCGTCGCGCTCGGCGATCAGGGACTCGAGCTGAGAGGTCGAGTCCTTGCGAGCCGCCGCCAGCTCGTCCACGACGTCGGGAAGTGGCCCGTCGCCCGCGGCCTTCGTGGCGTCGAGCACCGCGAGGTGCTGCTCGAGGATCGCGTTCAGAAGGTCGGGATCGTCTTCTTCTGTGCGGTCGTCGTCCGCGACCGACCCGCCGCAGGCGGCGAGAAAGACGGGCGCGCTGACGGCCGCGCCGGAGGCGGCGATCATCCTGCGGCGGCTGATGCGATGGGCAAGGGCGCTCATTGGGGGCAGAACTTTACGGGCACCCCCGCGACGCACGGCTCTCGAGCGGCCCGCCCGATATGTCTATGTCATGCCCGCAGGCACGGATTCGCTCGTGAGCCTCAACGCGGAGGTGACCGCTTGCACGGCGTGCCCGCGCCTGGTCGCGTGGCGCGAGGCGTGCGCGGCCGACCCGCCGCGGCGCTTTCGCGGAGACGACTACTGGGCGCGGCCGCTGCCCGGCTTCGGCGATCCGGCGGCGGCGATCGCGGTGGTCGGCCTGGCCCCGGCCGCGCATGGCGCCAACCGGACGGGGCGCATGTTCACGGGCGACCGCTCCGGGGACTGGCTCTACGCGGCGATGCACCGGGCGGGCCTCGCGAACCAGCCGACCAGCGTCGACGCCGGGGATGGGCTGCGGCTCGATGGCGCCTACGTCTCCGCCGTCGTCAGGTGCGCCCCGCCGGACAACAAGCCGACCCCCGGGGAGCGCGACGAGTGCATCCCCTATCTCACGCGCGAGCTCGGCCTGCTGGAGAGCGTGCGCGTCATCGTCTGCTTGGGCTCGTTCGCGTGGGACGGCGCCCTCAGGGCGCTCCGCGCCGAGGGGTTCGAGATCCCGCGGCCGAAGCCGAGATTCGGCCACATGGCGGAAGCGAGCGTGGGCGGGTACGCGCTCCTGGGCTCGTACCACCCGAGCCAGCAGAACACCTTCACGGGCAAGCTGACCGTCGAGATGCTCGACGACGTGTTCAGGCGCGCGAGGGATCTAGCGGCAACGAACCGTTAAGGAAACGCAAGGTGCCAGGTACCTTGCGCTTTGCTCACAATCCGGCGGGGACGCGCTCCGGGCGGGCGAGACCTTCCGCGCGTGCCGCTTCCTCGACCGCGCGGGCGACCTCGGCGTGCACGGCGGGGTCCAAGGCGTCTGGGACCAGCTCGGACTCGGCGGTGAGCCCGGCGATGGTGCGCGCCGCCGCGAGCTTCATGCCGGTCGAGATGACCTGCGATCCGGAGATCAGGGCGCCGCGGAAGATGCCGGGAAAGCCGAGCACGTTGTTGACCATGGCGCCATCGGCCGCGAACGCGGCGCCGGCCGCCTCCGCGGCTTTCGGCGCGATCTCGGGATCGGGATTGGTCAGGGCCATGATGACCTGGCCCGGACGGACCATCTCAGGCGTGATGAGGCCGGGCTGCCCGGTCGTGGCAACGACGATCTGCGCGCGATCCATCACCTCGTCGAACGGAGCCACCTCGATGCCCGCATCGCGCGCCCGCTCATGCGAGGCCTCGTTGGGGTCGGACGCGATCACGTGGGCGCCGGCCTCGTGGATGAGGTTGGCGATGCCGAACCCGGCTGCGCCAAGCCCGAGCTGCCCGACGGTCGAGTCCTCCAGCTCGATGCCCGCCTGGGCGCACGCGACGTACACCGCGCCCAGGGTCGAGACCGCTGTGCCGTGGACGTCGTCGTGCATGACCGGGATGTCGAGGTCCTGGATGAGCCGCGCCTCGATCTCGAAGCAGTCGGGGGCGCGGATGTCCTCCAGGTGGATGCCGCCGAACCCGCCGGAGATCCGCTTGACGGTCTCGACGAAGGAGTCGGGATCGTCCGCGTCGAGCAGGATCGGGATCGCCGAGATCCCGGCGAGCTGGCGGTAGAACATCGCCTTGCCCTCCATGACCGGCATCGAGGCGACCGGGCCGATGTCGCCCAGGCCAAGGACCCGGCTTCCGTTGGTGCAGATGGCGACGGTCCGGCCGATCATCGTGAAGCGGTAGGCGAGTGCAGGGTCGTCCGCGATCGCAAGGCAGACGCGCGCGACGCCCGGCGTGTAGACGTCTCGCATGTCCTGGAGGGTCCGCATCTTCCGGCTGCCGACGACTGAGAGCTTGCCGCCCTCGTGAGCCTGGAGGGCACGGTCCCAGAAGGCGATCACGCGGACGCCGTCCACTTCCGCCAGCCCGTCGGCGACGCGCTTTGCCTGCTCGTCGTCGCGGACCTCGACCGAGATCTCGCGAACCGAGCGATCGCGGCCCATCGTGACCGTGTGGATGTCTCCGATGAGGCCTGCTTCCTCGGCGATGCGGCCGCATACCTTCGCGAGCTGTCCGGCCACGTGGGGCTGCTCTATCCGGTAGACGTAGTCGGCGGCCATGGTCGATCCGGAGACTAGACCCCGGCGCCGGGTGGCGGGTCGCCGCGCCCCTTCCATCTAGGCTCCCGGGGGCTTGTTCCCGCTCTTCCCCCTCAACACGCCGAACATCCTCACGGTCTCGCGGATCCTGATGGTGCCGGTGATCGTGGTGGCGCTCCTCGACGAGACCGCCGAGGGAGACGTGATCGCGGCCGCCCTCTTTGCGGTCGCCGCCCTCACCGACGGGCTCGACGGCTACATCGCGCGGCGCCAGCGGCAGGAGACGACGTTCGGCAAGCTGATGGACCCGCTGGCCGACAAGCTGCTGGTCACCGCCGCGCTCGTCTCCCTCGTCTCCCTCGACCGGGTCGCGGCCTGGGTGGCGATGGTGATCATCGCGCGCGAGTTCGCGGTCACCGGGCTTCGCTCCGTCGCGGCCGAGCGTGGAGTGGTGATCTCCGCCAGCTGGCTCGGCAAGGCCAAGACGGGCCTCCAGGTGGCGGCGATCTTCGGCCTGATCGCATTCGAGCCGACGCCCGTCGGGGTGGACATCCTGGTCTACGCCGCGGTGGCCATGACCGTCATCTCGGGCGCCGACTACTTCCTCGGGCTGCGCCGCCACATGGACGAGGCGGACGAGATACCGAAGCCCGACGAGGTGTCGGGGCCGGCGGCCTAGGCCTCTTCGAGCCACTCCCGCTGCGATGCATGGCGGCGGGAATGGGTTCCGGTGTCGATCTCGTCCAGGACCTCGGAGACGAGGCCGGTGCGCTCTGCGATGACGGTGTGGCGGTGGATCGTCTCGAGGTTCTCCTGGCGGGCGACCATGAAGCCGCCGTCACGGAGTTGCGGATACCTGTCGGCGACGTGGCGCACCATCTCGCGCACGACGTCCTCGACGAAGCGGGGGTTGCGGTGCGCCTTCTCCACGACCGCGGACTCGTCCGAGCGCTTCATGAGCTCGTAGATCTCCGAGCTCATCGACGAGGTGACGATGTGCAGGAGGTCGCGCGCGTCGATGTCGACGTCCACGCCTTCCGGAGCGCCGAGATGGAGCTGGCCGATCCCGCGCTGGTTGTGGGTCGCGACGGGCACGGCGTCGAAGATGCGCTCGATCTCGCCCTCGTCGAACCCGTCGTCGAGCAGGCGCTCGCGGGCGCGATCGGCAAGGAGTCCCTGGGCGCAGGGGCAGGCGGTCATGCCCTGGGCCTCGACGCCCGTGAGGCGTCGCGTTCCCCGCTCGGATGCGACGGCGACGGCGTGGAGCTTGTAGATCTCCTGCGTGTCCAGGCCGGACGCGGGTGTCTTGACGGTGTCCGGGTAGCGAGCCTCGATCCGGACCTCGGCGCGGCATCCGCTCTGCCGCTCGCGCACCTGCTGGGCGATGTGCGCGGCGAGGTCCTCGGCGCGGAGCGCCTCCGAGAGGACGACGGCGTCGATCGCCTCGTTCACGACCTCCTCGAAGCGGGACATGTGGACGCCCGCCTGGTCGGGGTTGAGATCGACGTAGGCCTCGAGCTCGGCGAAGAAGAGCCCCGGCGCGCCGCCGGTTGGGGAAGCGACGTGGATGACCTTTTCGACGCCGCGCACGCCGACGCGGGTGAGGCTGACGCGCGTGTCGGGGGCTCCCGCCTGGACGTCTCGAAGCTCGGACGGCACGGTCGTCTCGCTCATACGCCTCAGCGTAGCGCCGGATTACGGCATCGCCGGCACGCTCGGCTCGTGGCAGGTGTCGCATGCATCGTGGTTCCGATATATGCTTCGCGCCGCTTGGGTGCCTGAACGGAGGAGAGGGCTGGTAGCACTTGGCCGAAGAGGCAGACGTCTTGTTCGTCCCCGCTGAATCGGAGGACAACAAGGGGGGAGTCGCGGCCCTGCTCGAAAGCGAGGGTCTCGGCAGGCTGATCGCCGAGGGACGGGAGCGCGGATACCTGACGTTCGAGGAGATCTCCGCATCCCTGGAAGAGGCCGAGGTCACCAAGGAGCAGGTACGAGACCTGCACAACCACCTGATCGAGCACGGGGTCGACGTGATCGCGGCCGACGGCGTGAGCGCCTACGAGGAGGCGAAGGGCGCCCAGAGCAAGCAGGAGCTGGATCTCACGGTCGAGCCGAGCCTGGACTCGCTTCGCCTGTACCTCCGCTCGATCGGGCAGGTCGAGCTGCTCACAGCAGCCGGAGAGGTCGAGCTTGCGAAGCGGATCGAGCGCGGGGACATGGTCGCCAAGCGCCAGATGGTCGAGGCGAACCTCCGGCTGGTGGTGTCCATCGCGAAGGGATACCTGGGGAGGGGGTTGAGCTTCCTCGATCTGATCCAGGAGGGCTCGCTCGGGCTTATCCGCGCGGTCGAGAAGTTCGACTACCGGCGGGGATACAAGTTCTCCACCTACGCGACGTGGTGGATCCGGCAGGCGGTGACCCGGGCGATCGCCGACAAGTCGCGGACGATCCGCATCCCGGTGCACATGGGGGAGAAGCTGAACAGGGTCGTCCAGGTCGAGCGACAGCTCGTGCAGACGCTCGGCCGCGAGCCGGAGCCGGCTGAGATCGCCGAGGAGCTCAAGATGACCGTTCTCGAGGTTCGGGAGATCCTGCGCGTCGCGCAGATGCCGGTTTCGCTCGAAAAGCCGGTGGGGGACGAGGACGAGTCCGCGCTCGGAGACTTCCTTGCCGACGAGACGGTCCAGGAGCCCTTCGAGACGGCTACCGAGAGCCTGCAGCGAGAGGACGTGCGGCGCGCGCTGAACGCGCTGCCCGCTCGCGAGCGCCAGGTGATCGAGCTCCGCTACGGGCTGAGCGGGCACGAGCCCCTGACGCTCGAGGAGGTCGGCAGGGCGTTCGGGGTCACCCGCGAGCGGATTCGCCAGATCGAGACGGGCACGCTGCGAAAGCTCAAGCGGCTGCCCGAGGCCCAGCGCCTTCGCGAAAGTGACTAGCGGAGAGGGCGTCTACGCGACCACTTGTGGCAGTCGTCTCAAGCCTGGAAAGTTTTCTGATTCGGGTGTTTAGAGGCCCTCGGGGTAGGGCAACTATGCGGTGAGGGGACAACGCTTTACGCGGACCCTCGACGGCTAGCTCTTAGAGCGACCCCGTCCAGCCAAGCGGGCCGCCACTCCCCCCGGGCGGCCCGTTTGCTGAAACGAGTGCCGGAATCGGGCCGCCCCTCCCCCCGGGGCGGCCCGTTTCTGTTGGGCGTTTTGGCACGGGCAAAGCCGGGGTATCGGCTTCGTCCCACACCGAAGGAGATCGAGATGAACGACACACCGAAGAACACCGACGACGCCAAGGGCCGGGTCAAGGAGGCCGCGGGCAGCGTCACCGGCGACGACGACCTGAAGCGCGAAGGCAAGACCGACCAGGCCGCCGGCACGGTCAAGGATGCCGCCGGCTCGGCGAAGGACAAGGTCGACGACGCGGTCGACAAGGTCCGCGGCAACTAGCCGCGCCTCGAAGGACTGCTGAGACGGGCCGCCTCCGGGCGGCCCGTTCTCGTTCTGGCGCGGCCAACCGGCGCATGCATGCGAGCGGCTGAGGTAGAACCACGCTGCCATGGCGAACTCAGATACCCGACTCGCGAGGTCGAGCCGTCCGCGAAGTGGATCAAGCTGGAACGAGCGTCGAGGACCTCGAGTACGAGCTCCAGCTTGCGAAGGAAGGAGTGGGAGCTGCGGGTCAAGCAGCACTCTGAAGTCGCGAATCGGAGAGGGCAGGACACGCAAAGCTCGACGAACCGCGGATGAGGTGGCTCGCGCCCTATCGGACTACCAGCGAGCGTGGCAGGCGCTGTGGCGTGTTCAGACCCCAGCGCGAGCCAGTCGCCGAGCCTGAAAGGCGCAGACACCAACCAGTCATCCGCAGGCCGGACGGCCAAGATCAGCCTCAGCAAGGCCAGACATTCGAGCAGCTGCGTGAGATGGGGATGTCGATCGACGCAGGCGAGACGGGTGATTCGCTATCGGGAGGAGCATGGGGACTTCAGGGAACTCGACGATCTGGACGCGGTCCCAGGCTTTCCGGCCGATGCTCTTGGCTCGCGTGAAGGACCAGTCGATTCCTTGACCAGGCCGGGCGCGGGCCTCTCCGCGGGCCGCAACATGGGGGAGGTGGGATTCGAACCCACTCAGCACGAGGCACTGGATTTACAGTCCAGCCCGACTCTCCAGCTTCGGCGCTCCCCCAGGGTCGGAAGAGTCTAGAACCCGGCTAGTCCTGTGCAACCGGGCGGCTGACGAGGCGCGACATCACGATCTGCGAGCGCGTCCTCTCGACTCGCCCGTCGCGCTGGAGGTTGGCGATCAGGCGTTCGAGGTCCCGGTTGTCCTGGGTCCTCACGCGGGCGATCGCGTCCGCCTCGCCGGTGACGCTCCACGCCTCGACCACCTCGGGGTGCTCGCGGAGCCATGCCGCCACCTCGTCGAGCGTCGTGCCGGCTCGGCAGAACAACTCGACCAGCGCCTCCGTGTGCCACCCGAGCGCGCCGTAGTCGACGATCGCCGTGAACCCTTCGAGGGCGCCTTGCGCGCGCAGCCGGTCGACCCGGCGCTTGACGGAGGGCGCCGAGAGCCGCACCCTGGAGCCGATATCGCCGAATGTGCGGCGGCCGTCTTCCTGCAATAACGCAAGAATCTGTCTATCAGTCGCATCCATTCGTTGAATAGTTGCACAGATATGCGCAGAGACGGCATTGACCTTCTATGGGCGCACCCCTAACCTCCGTGCCATGCCTACGCATCCCACGCTTGCACGCGTGCTGTTCGACGAGGCCCACTCCGAAGCGTGGACCATCGACGTCGAGCTAGCGCGCACCATGCAGCCCGCCCACCCGGCCGACGCTTCCCTCGCCACCGCGGCGGCGGCTCTCGAGCGCTCCGACTTCGAAGTCGCCTCCCACCGCTCGGGTCCCCTCGACGCCACGGCGCTCGCGGCTTGCGACATCCTCGTGATCGCCCACCCGTCCGACCCCAAGTGGGAAGCGACCACGGGGATCGGCTCTCCCCGCCTCGAATCCGCAGAGATCGGCGCCATCCGCTCCTTCGTCGAGGCGGGCGGCGGCCTGATCGTCCTGGGGGAGACCGAGAACGACAAGTACGGCAACAACCTGAACGAGCTTGCTCGCGAGCTTCGGCATCCAGATCGAGAGCGCCACCGTTCAGGACTACGAGCACCACCGCCAGGCTCCCTCGTGGATCCTCGCCGCGCTGGATCACCCCGCGAAGCCTGCTCCCGGCACCGACCCCCTGGCCCGGGTCGAGGCCGCCTGCTTCTACCGTGCCGGCACCCTCGCATTGGAGAACGGCGCGCGCTCTCTCGCTCGCACCCACTCCTCGGCGAGCTCGCCGGACGCGCCCCTGGTCGCCATCGCCTCCCACGGCGCCGGCCGGGTCGCCGTCCTGTCCGACTCAGACATCTTCGGCGACGACTGCATCGACGCCCTCGACCACAAGGACCTCTGGCTCAACCTCGTCTGGTGGGTCGGCGCCCGTGCCTTCGAGGCCGACGGCTCGGGCGCGCCTCCCGCGATCACCGCCGACCCCGACTGGCTCGAGCTGAAGTCCGCCGTCGCCGAGCTTCGTCTCCGCCAGGAGCCCGACGGATCGGTCGACACCTCGGCCGAGGACACAAGCCGCCTCCACGACCTCGTCGACACGATCGCGCGCGCCACACAGCGGATGAAGCCGCATTTCCCCCACCAGCACGAGTACATAGATGCGGTGGCCGCGGATCTCGTCGCCTGGGCGGACTCGGGCTTCGCCAAGCCGGACTTCGGGCGCTCCACCGAGGCGTTCCGGCCAGAGCTCTGGCGCGAGGACGGGATCCAGCACCTCGTGGTGTTTCCCATGTACAAGCAGAACGCCTCGCGGGACGTGGCCTTCGAGGCGCTCCTGATCCAGGTCCCGTGGCCGGACTGGATCGCCGAGCTCGAGGCCGATCGCTACGACAACGCCAAGTTCGTCCCGGTGGAGCTCCTCGACAACACCGCGGGCTACGACTCCGAGTGCGCCGTCCTCTTCCCCGAGACCTTCTCGTATGCGGAGACTCCTGCCGAGTTCCACTTCGGGGCGATCTTCTGCGACCGCGAGGCCGAGCGCCTTCGGCGCGTCGGCTCCGCCGCGGCGGAGGTCCTCCACCTCAACCTCCCGCCGGACGCGGGCGCTCTACTCACCTCGCCCGAGATGTCGCGCGATGCATACATCCTCTGGGACCTCGTCCACGACCGGACGCACATGCGCGGCGACCTGCCGTTCGACCCCTTCATGATCCGCCAGAGGAGCCCGTACTGGATGTACGCGCTCGAGGAGCTCCGTTGCGACCTCACCGCCTTCGGCGAGTCCGTGAAGCTGGAGCGCGAGGGCTTCGCGTTCGCGCGCCACGTTCAGTACGCGATCCTCTTCGACCGGCTCTTCCGCTTTCCCCTGACCGGCAATCGCGTGCGGAACTACGACGGCCTCGGTGGCCAGTTCCTGTTCGCCTTCCTCCACCGCGAGGGCTACGCGCACTGGTCCGACAACCGGATGGTCATCGACTGGCAGAACGTCGCCGAGGGCGTCGAGCGCCTGCGCGAACGGGTCCAGGAGCTCTACCACTCGGGCATCGACCGCTCGAAGATCGGCCAGTGGACCGCTGCCCACGACCTCATCTCCGAGTACGTGCCGCCGGCCGAGTCGTCCGTGTGGGCGCGCGAGCGCCGGTCGCTCCCCGAGGTCGAGGAGCCCAAGGAGCTCGTCGATCTCGTCCGCGACGACGAGTTCCCCCTCTCGCTCTTCTACTCGCAGCTCGGGCCGAAGCTCGCGCCCGCCCTCGAGCGCCCGCAGCGCAGAGCCCGCGGCGGTTGCGGCTTGAGCGTGCGGGTACCGTCCGCGACGATGAGCTCACTCGAAGGACGCGTGATCGCAGTCGCCGGCGCAGCCGGCGGGCTCGGCCCAACCGTCTGTCGCGCGCTCGCCGACGCGGGCGCCACGGTCGCGGCTTCGGACATCGACCAGGAAAAGCTCGACGCCCTGGCCGGCGAGCTCGGCATCCCCGAGGATCGCTGGGACGGCCGCGCCGCTGATCTTTTGAGCGCCGAAGGCGCCGCGGCGTGGGCGACCGCGCTGACCGAGCGATTCGGCAAGGTCGACGGGCTGGTCCACCTCGTCGGCGGTTGGAAGGGCGGCGAGCCGCTGGCTACCGCGTCGCTGGACGACTACGAGTGGCTCCACGACCTCCTCGTCCGCACCGTTCAGCACGCGAGCCGCGCCTTCCACGACGCGATCGCGCACGAGGGTGGCCGGTTCGTCCTCGTGTCCTCCAGCCAGGCGCAGAAGCCCGACGGCACCAACGCCGCCTACGCCGCCGCGAAGGCCGCGGCCGAGACGTGGACGCTCGCGCTCGCCGACTCGCTCTCCGAGTCGGGCGCGACGGCGAACATCGTCGTCGTCAACGCGATCCTCACCCCGGCGATGCGCGAGAAGAGCCCCGACAAGCCCTTCAAGACGTTCACCTCCGTCGAGGACATCGCGGACGCCATCGCCTACCTCTGCTCGGACTCGGCGCGGAAGATGAACGGCGCCCGTCTCGCAGCTGCATCCCTGAGACATAGACTCGCGCGATGCGTGTAGGGATCATCGGCCTGGGCTACGTCGGCCTGCCTCTGGCGGTCGCGTTTGCCGAGGCTGCAGCGGACGTCGTCGGCCTCGACGTGGACGAGGACGCCGTGGAGCGCCTCCAGCGCGGGGAGTCCGGGATCGAGGACGTGCCCTCCGAGCGCCTCAAGCCGCTGGTCGGAGAGCGGCTGTCCTTCACCACCGACGCGCAGGAGCTCGCGGATTGCGACGCGATCATCATCTGCGTCCCGACGCCGCTCGCGCATCAGCGCGAGCCCGATCTCTCCTACGTGGACGCCGCGGGCCGCGCGGCCGGCGTCCATCCTCAGCGCCGGCCAGCTCGTCGTCCTCGAGTCCACCACCTACCCGGGCACCACGCGCGACCGGCTCGCTCCGATCCTCGAAGAGGGCTCCGGCCTCAAGGCGGGCACCGACTTCCACCTCGCCTTCTCGCCGGAGCGGATCGACCCGGGCCGCACCGACTACACCGTCCGCACGACGCCCAAGGTGGTCGGGGGCCTCACGGACGCGTGCCTCGAGCTGGCCAAGGACCTCTACGGGCTCGTCTGCGACGAGGTCGTGCCCGTCTCGAGCCCGGAGGCAGCCGAGCTCTCAAAGCTCCTCGAGAACATCTTCCGCTCGGTCAACATCGCGCTCGTCAACGAGCTCGCGATCCTCACCGACCGGATGGGCATCAACGTCTGGGAGGTGATCGACGCGGCAGCGTCCAAGCCGTTCGGCTTCATGCGCTTCGACCCCGGGCCCGGCATGGGCGGTCACTGCCTGCCGATCGACCCGTTCTACCTCACCTTCAAGGCCCGCGAGTACGACTTTCCCACGGAGTTCATCGAGCTGGCCGGGCGGATCAACCAGGCCCAGCCGCAGTATTGCGCCGCCCGGGCGGTCAGGGCTCTCAACGACGTCGGCAAGCCGACGAAGGGCTCGCGCGTCCTTCTGCTCGGGGCGTCTTACAAAGCCGGAGTCGGCGACATGCGGGAGGCGCCGGCGCTCAAGATCGCCGCGCTTCTGGCCACACTCGGCGCCGACATCTCCTACCACGACCCCCACGTAGCGGAGATCCGCGAGCTGGGGCTGGAGTCATCCGATCTCGAGGACGGACTCGACTCGTGCGACCTCGCGATCATCGTTACGGCCCATGAAGAGATCGACCTCGAGATGGTCGTTGACCGCGCCGCGCGGATTCTCGACCTTCGCGGCGCGACCCGCGGGATGGACGCCGAGAACGTGGTCTGCCTCTAGGGAGCGCCATGGCCCACGACTTCGCCTCGGACAACCACGCGCCGGCACACCCCGAGATCCTGGCCGCGATCGGCAGGGCAAACGAGGGCCACGCTCCCTCCTATGGAGCCGACGAGTGGACCGCCCGCGCGGAGGCGCTCTTCCGGAGGCATTTCGGCGACGACGCCCGCGCCTTCCTCGTCTTCAACGGCTCGGGCGCGAACGTCGCCTGCATCGACGCCGTTCTGCAACCCCATGAGGCGGTCATCTGCGCAGAGACCGCGCACCTCCACGTCGACGAGTGCGGAGCGCCCGAGCGCATCGCGGGCGCCAAGCTCCTGACCGTCCCGACCGCCGACGGCAAGCTCACGCCGGACGACCTCGGCGCGCTGGGAGGCCCGCCGGGGCGACGAGCACTCGTCCCAGGCCCGGCTCGTCTCGATCTCCCAGGCCACCGAGCTCGGCACCGTCTATACGCCCGAGGAGATCCAGGCATCTGACCGAGCGCGCGCACTCGATGGACCTCCTCGTCCACGTGGACGGAGCGCGCCTCGCGAACGCCGCCGCGTCGCTCGACGTTCCGCTCGCCGCGCTCACGACCGACGCCGGCGTCGACCTCCTCTCCTTCGGCGGGACGAAGAACGGGCTCATGTTCGGCGAGGCGATGGTCTTCCTGAGGCCCGACCTCGCCCCGCACGCGAAGTTCGTCCGCAAGCAGCTGCTCCAGCTCGGCTCGAAGATGCGCTACTGCGCCGCCCAGTTCGAGGCGCTCCTCGAGGGCGATCTCTGGCTCGAGAACGCGCGCAACGCGAACGGGATGGCGGCGCGCCTGGGCGAGGCCGCGAGCGCCATAGACGGCGTCGAGGTCGTCTACCCGGTGGAGGCGAACGCGGTCTTCGCGCGTCTCGACCGCGGCGCGATCGATCGCCTGATGGAGTCGCAGCCGGGCGAGCACCCCTTCTACGTCTGGGACGAGGCCGAGAGCATCGTGCGCTGGATGTGCTCGTGGGATACGACGGAGGGCGATATCGATACGTTCGCCAGCGCAGTCTCGGCCGCTGTGAATACGTGAAACGTGCGGCCACTACTGAAATAGACGGCTATCTGGGTGGCTACGAGGGCGCCAGATCGCTGACCTGCCTACTGGCTTTGTGCGATACGGCGCGTGAGTCCCGCATTTCTGGTTAGACTGGCGCAGCGCCGGGATAGGGGGGTTCTTGGCTGTCTTCTCGGAGTCGTACGAAAGGGAGCCGGGTTGCGTTATCTGATCACTGGGGGTGCAGGATTTGTTGGGTCGCATTTAGCCGATGCCCTTGTCGCACGAGGGGACGACGTCCATGTTCTGGACGATCTCAGCACTGGCCGCCTTGAACAACATTCAGCATTTGCTTGAGCCACGAGCGGGGAACGGCAACGGGATCTCCTCGACGTGGATTTCGTAGAAGGGTTCGACATCGGACGCCGATCTCGTGAATGACTTGATGAGCTCGGTCGACTACTGCTTTCACCTCGCCTCAGCGGTTGGCGTACAGCTCGTGGTAGACCGACCGCTCGATTCGCTGCTCCGCAACGTGCGTGGGTGCGAAACCGTGATGGCTGCGGCCGCGCGGCACGAGGTACCACTCCTCTTTTCGTCGACGTCGGAGATCTACGGAAAGAACAGCGAAGGCGCTCTTCACGAGATGTCCGACAGGCATCTGGGGGCTCCCCAGACGTCGCGCTGGGGCTATGCCAACGCGAAAACGTTTGGGGAGATGCTCGCGTTCGGTTATGCGCGTGAGCTCGGCTCTCAGATGGTCGTCGTTCGCCTCTTCAACACCGTTGGGCCACGCCAGACCGGCCGCTACGGCATGGTCGTCCCTCGCCTGGTTTCTCAAGCCTTGAACGGGGAAGACCTCACTGTTTATGGCGATGGCACGCAGTCCCGCTGCTTCGCGCATGTCGCGGACAGCGTAAGGGCGATTGTTCTTCTTGCTGAGCACGAGGGCGCCGTTGGCAACGTCTTACAACGTCGGGTGCGCGACCGAGGTGACCATTCTCGAACTTGCTCGCGAGGTTGCGGCGAGGACTAAGACCGACTCTGAAATCGCCTTGGTTCCTTTTGAAGAGGCTTACGGTGAAGGTTTCGAAGAACTGGGCCGCCGCCAGCCGGACACTACGGCACTGGAGGCGCTAACAGGATGGGCGCCGCGCTTCACGGTCGAGCACGCGATCGAGGACGTGATCGACTTACCAGCGGAACGCGCCGGAGTTTGCACACGCAAGTCCCGGAACGTTGGCGTCAGTGCGCGTTGCTTGAGGAAGAGCTTCGTTTCGCGGGCGCTTTCGTCGTTGCGTTCGTAGTAGTCGCGCTCGCGACTCCCTCGCCATCCGAGTCGCCCAGGGACGGGTTTTCATGACCATCCCGGGGGTTACAAGAAGCACTCTCAGATGACGCCCTATCTCGGGGGGGCCGCAGTGATGTTCGGCTTTACGGTCGCAGCAGTCGTGTTCGGCGATGGAGCGACGGACCTGTTTGCAATCACCGGGTGCGCGCTCGCCCTGTTCGCCGTCGGCACGGTCGATGACCGAATCGGGCTCGGCATCTTCATTCGGCTGTCTGGCCACGAGCCGTCTGCGGAGTCGTCCTCTTTTGCTGCAGACCTTGGATGGGCTGTGTTCGACTCCGAGTTCGCGAACCTCGCCTCACGGTCATCTTCGTCGCCGGGGTCGTGAACGCGTTCAACCTCATGGACAACCTCGACGGAGCGACTGGCACGGTGACCGCTGTCGCGGCATCGGGGATCGGCGCCCTCGCTGCGACTGGAAGCGCTTGGGCACTAGGCGCGATGGCTCTCGCGCTGGCAGGCGCCTGCGCCGGGTTCTTGCCCTACAACCTGGCGAAGCCGGCGCGGATCTTTCTCGGCGACGGCGGGAGCATGCCGATCGGCCTGATCATCTCCGCGCTGATCATGGCCATGACGCCGGTAGGCGAACTCGGAGAGGTGATGGTCCCGATCGCTGTCGTCCTCGTAGGCCTTCCCGCGCTCGACACCGCCCTGGTGATCGTTTCGAGGCGCCGCCGAGGCGTCTCGGTCTTCAGCGGCGGTCGCGATCACCTGACGCATCGGCTGTTGGCCAAGCTCGGCACGCCACGCCGCGTGGCGCTCGTATCTGGCTCTCGGTCAAGCCATCTGTTGCGCTGTCGCGATCCTGCTCACTGAGCTGAGCGACGAGGCGGCCCTGGTCGGCTCGTCCTGGTTGCATCGCGCTTGGCGCGGTGCTCGTGGGGCTGCTCGAGATGCCCGGTTGGGCGCCCCGACATGCCCCGGAGGAGACCCACGCCTGAGCCAGTACATTCATCTCGGCCCGCCCGGATAGCTCAGCTGGTAGAGCACTTCCATGGTAAGGAAGGGGTCGTCGGTTCGAGTCCGACTCCGGGCTCTCGCATTCCAGGAATCACGTGACATGATTACTCACACCCGGCGATCCGTCAGCACTGGCTTCGGCGCCCACCCATCGCCGGACGCTCAAGGTAACCCTTTCAACATCCTTGAGCCGGTGCGGAGTTGCGCTGGCCGACAGTCACCTTCGGGTTCGTCACTCTCCTGGTGCAATTCGTTAGGCGCTTTGGTCGCCCACCGTCGACTCAGCACGGTTTTGTCGCTCATGCGATCGCGGCCGAGGGCGCGGTTCTGCCGTATGCGCCCCGAGCATGACGGCTGGAACCCCCACTCGACCAGCGGACGCCGACGCATGGCGCGAGATCCGTCCAAAGCGGCGATTTGCCGTTCGCTGGCGAGAGCTTTGGGAGTATCGGCAGCTCGGCGCCACGCTTGCGCTGCGAGACCTTCAGCTCAAGTACACCAGCAGACGAGCTCGGGGGTCACGTGGCGGGTCCTCCAAGCCCCGCCCTCGCGATGTTCGTGTTCTCTCTCCTGCTTCGGCGACCTGGCCGGGCTGCCAGCGACGGGATTCCTTATCCGGTCTTCGTGCTCTCTCGGCTGTAGTTCTGGTTCTACATCTCCACGCAGTGTCGGACTGCCGCGGAAGAGCCTTGTCGAGTATCGCGACCTAGTGACCAAGGTTTGGCTTCCCGCGGCTCCTTGCCCCTTCGGCTCGGTGAGCGCCGCGGTTGGTGATCTCGCAATCGGCCTGAGCTTGCTTGATCCCGACGATGGCAGTCGCTGACGTCGTGCCACCACCGACAGTTGTTCTCTTACCGCTGTGGGTTCTCGCCGCGTCGGCCACCGCGCTCGGCGTCGGCACCTTGCTGTCGGCAGTCAATGTCATCGACCCGGGACGTTCGCTACGCGCTTTCGGCTCCTTACTCCAACCTGGTTCTTCGTCAGCCCCGTGGTCTTTCCTCAGCTCGCTCGTGGAGGGCGGGTGGAAGTCCCTGTTCTTCCTGAATCCGTGGCAGGGATCATCGACGGGGTCCGCTGGTCATCCCGCGCCCCGCGCCTGGACCAGAGATTCTCGTGTCGTTGGCCTCGCTCCTCACACTGCTCGTCGGCGGGGCCGCCTACTTCGCGAGTGCGGAGCGCACCTTCGCTGACCGCATCTGATGCCCGCTGCGATCGAGATCGACGGCCTGAGCAAGCGGTATCGGCTGGGTGTTGATGCGCCAGCGTACGACACGCTCCGCGAGCGTGTCGCGCGCGCGTTCCGACGAGAGCGCCCTGGCTCCGAGGCGTGTGGGCCCTTCGAGACCTCTCGATGACGGTGTCGAGGGAGAGTCGCTTGGCGTTATCGGCCGCAATGGCGCCGGTAAGACCACCCTTCTTAAGCTCTTGGCCGGTATTACCGAGCCGACCAGCGGTTACGGACGTATTCGCGGCCGGGTCGGCGCCCTGCTCGATGTCGGGACGGGCTTTCACCCGGAGCTGACCGGGCAGGGAGAATATCTACCTGAACGGTGCGATCCTCGGCATGCGCAAGAGCCGAGATCAAAGCGAAGTTCGACGAGATCGTCGACTTCTCGGGCTCGAGAATTTCCTGGACACGCCGGTCAAGCGCTACTCGGATGGCATGCAGCTCCGCTTGGCGTTCTCGGTCGCCGCGCACCTCGAACCGCCGGTCATGCGTCGTCGACGAGGTGCTCGCCGTTGGCGACGCGAGTTCCAGCGAGAAGTGCTTGGGGCGAATGGCGGAGCTGGCGGTGGACGAGGCCGCACCGTCGTCTTCGTCAGCCACGACCTCGGGCCATCACGAGGCTCTGCATCCAGGGTCATTTGGCTGGAGCACGGGCAGGTGCGCGACGACGGTTCACCTGCGGAAGTAACCGGCGCGTACCTCGCGGCCGCCGAGGAAGGGGAGGGCAGTTCGCTTTGGGAAGATCTCCGCCAGCGTCACGCGACCGGGCAAGGCTCCGCGATCGGCGCGGGATCCCCGAGCGCGCTGCACGGTTCGCGGGGAGACGTTTTTTGTCGATCTGGAAGTTCGCGTAGGTGAGCGCGTTCGTGGTCTGGACCTTGGAATCTGGCTATTGGACGATGCGGGCAATCAGAGTCATGGCTGAGGCCGTCTCCGACCACGGGAGGATCGCTCGAGGCGGGGAGCCTGGAACGTACGAAATCACGCTTGAGATTCCGGGAGTGCTCCGGCTCGGGCGGTACGTGGCGGGCGTATGGATCGGCACGGAGCACGAGACTCTTCAGACATGAGAGCTTTTCGGATCCCGGATCGATCTGGGCCCCTGGATCAGCGACGTCACTCGAAGCGTCGTCGTATCGTGCTAGCCCGCCGGTGCATGGTCGCTCCGGTTTACAGCGGTAAGAGATACCTACCGTGAACGCGCTCCCGGTCAGCGTCGTGATTCGAACGCATCGGACGACCGAGCTTGCTCCGGAACGCATTGGCCAGTCTCTGCGCGGTGTAATCCGGCGCCAGCGGAAATAGTAATCGTCGATCAAAGCCCAGATTCGGCCACTACCCGAGCTGGCGAGATGCGGGGCTGCCGGATTCGCGGCTTCGTGAATCGACTGGAGTCGGCCGACCTCTCGCCTGCCAATGAAGGCATCTCGTGCGGCGACCCAGAGTTCGTGTTCATGGTCAACGACGATCTGCGTCGTTCGCGAGGACTGGATCGGTGCGGGTCTGGCGTGCGATGGCTGCTGACCCGAAGGCTTGATTTGTCGGCCAGGTTCTGCCTGTCGGTGACCCTCGGAGCGTGCCGTCGACGATCGCCCTCGATGAGGTCAAAGATTTCACAGGTGACCCTGTCCACGGAGTCTTCTTCACGGGAAATATGGTCTGCAACCGCCGAGCTGTGCTGTCCGAGGGGCGGTTTGATCCCGAATGGTCCCTTCGCCGTGGATTCCGAGTTCTGCTTTCGTCGACTGCAGTGCGGCCCGACCCTCCGGCATGTCCCGACCTGGTCGTTCTGGCACCACGACTGGCGCACCCGATGCCGGCCTGGAGCGCCTCTACGTCGACTCTTACAAGGGAATGGGATGATGTACGCCAAGGACTCGCATCTCGTGCTTATCGCCGAGCGCTGCGCATGCTCACGATCGACGTTCCACGTACCCGTGCAGAGTGTCCGAGATTGGTTGGACGCAGGGTGTGCCTCGATGGGCGGACGTTGGGCGTGGAGCGGCGCGAGGCTCCTTCCGGGCTCCGTCAGGGGCCGATGGTATTCCGTGGTGAGCGACAGACGACGCGCTCGATATGACAGGCCCCACTCGAGTACTGGTTGACGCCTTGCGGCGGCGCCGCGGAGGCACCGCCTACGTCGCAATGGGCTAGCCCACGCCCTCGGGCAATGAGCGCCGATCGAAGTCGTCGAGGTCGCGACGCCGCGAGATCAATTGTGGCTTCCGGTTTGCGGCCATCCGCTGCCGTCACCGGATCCTGCTCAGGCCGGAAGGGAGCGCTTGAACTTCCTCGGGCGGCTGCTCTGGCAGGCGCACGGATGCAGCCCTCGTCCGACGGAGCATGCCGACTTAACCTCGATCCAGCTTTTCAGGAGATGCTCCCCCGCGACGTCCCTTGTTCCGGTTTTCTCCTACATCAGCAATCCGACGATGTTCAGTCCCAATGCGGCCAGGCGATCTACATGGTAGGCGCTGGGCTGTGGGGCGGAGCTCTGTCTCGTAGTCGCCGCGTAGCTGCGCCGAACGCAAAACGCGATGTCTGACCTTATCGACGCCGTAGTACCGGCATGAGGTCTGTGGTAGTCTGGGGTACCGGCGTGCGACACGATCGCTTCTCGCCAGCAGCAGCGTCCGGATCCGGACTTATTCCGTTGCCTTGACTTCTACCCTAGAGAGCGCGATGATTCGTCATCGACGTGTGGGTTCGCTGCCGAACCGCGTCCATCCTTGAGTTTGTGGCGATCCTTCGGTGGACCGAGGCCTGCATGACGCGAAGATCGCACGGCGCGTGGCGAAAGATATCCGGCTCCGGCAGATATCGATATAAGAGTCCAACTTGTCCCTCGGAGCAGCTCCTGGACGGCTCAAAAGCCAGTGTCTTCGTGCTCGCTTCCCGAAGGCGAGAGGCTTCAGCCTGCCTCTCCCTCGAAGCGCAGGCGTGTGGGCCTGGAAGCAGTGGGTCCGTTCAATCCGGCGGCGTTACGCGAGACCGGTGGGCCGCCACCGACTTGTTCCGCGGCAACGAGATCGTGGATCGGGCGCACCGCCGCGCTTGACGCCGCCCGACTGAACGCGGACCGGATGCTGTGCGAAATCTGCCGTCAGATCAACGCCGAGCCACTTCCTCGGAAGGGCGCCGCGTGACTACGGTTCAAGAGCTCATGACGTCCACGGCGTGACGCCGGGAGGAACATCCGAGAGGTTCTGTCGTCGATCCCGACGCCGCACGAACGCCCCGAGGCGCTCGCCCGTGCGGTGGAGAACGTAATTACGGCAGGGTGCGATGTCGACGATGAGGTATTGTGGTTCACGACGGGGCCGCCGATCGCGGACTGAGTCGCCATATCCACTCAGACCGATACCCGCTTACGAATCCGACGACGCCGACGCTTGAGGCGTGAGCCGGAACGAGGAATGTGGCAGGCTGGAGAGGTGCCATGGGCGTTGGGTCGCATTCATGGACGACGATGGACCCGCGGTCGCCGATCGAAACTGAAACCAGCTCGCGGCGGCGATCGCGACCGGCGCAGGCAGCGGTTATTGAAGTGCCGCCAGCCTTGACGACTGATGGCGGTGTATCGCTCGATTTCAGCCCGAGCCCCCGACGACTTCTCGATGCGCTGTTTGCAGTGGAATGTCATTCCGGCCGGCAGCCCATGTGATGGCAGATCGCGAGACGGTGATGAAAGTCGGGGCATTCGGACCGCCGATTTGCGGCCGTTCGAGGACTGCGGACCTCTGGATTCGGCTCCCTCGACGACTCTCAGCTGCGGCAACATGACCGCAAATTGTCGTGGCTTATGTGCAACACGGTGGGAGCGAAGATCGCTTCACCTGGAGGCGGACGATTTCCTCCGAGAAGCGGACGCAGTGGCCGAGAGGCACACCGAGCTCGGCCGCTTTTCGGCGGGTGGCCCAGGATCGAGTCGCGCTATTACGGTTCGTCGCTGAGCGTCGAGCGCTCGAGCGGGACGGCCAGCGTCGGCGGCGCACCTTTACCTCGCTGTCGCACGGCGGAGCGGGAGACCTCGGGACCCGATCCTGGCCGCCGATGCTCTTCCGGCATTCCGGTTCCCAAACCGCGCCTTCTCGCCCGACGCAGGGGCGTGGGTCAGCCCCACTCAGCAGCGAGCCGATGCCGCGACGTAAGAGTCTCCGGGTGCCTATATGAGAGGCCGGCGGGATCGCTAACACTGATTCAGCGGCAGCCTGCGGAGGAGCCTGCCGTCGATGGCCTAGACGCCAACGGCGATCCGACATTCCGTGCATGCCCCCTACGCACGCCGCGGGCGTGACCGCGAGTTCTCGGCCTCTCGACTTCAGAAATCGAATGCATAGGCTCCTTTCCGCTCACGCCCACGCAAGCCGCGGCCTGAGTCTCTAGTCGCGTCTTCCGCCGTGCCGTGATATCGCTGAGCCCGTGGCTCGTCGCAGAAATTCCGAACGAATTTTTCCCGCGATGAGGCCGAGTCAGGGGTTCCCAATCGTCGGCCGGCTGAAGGGCGATGTCCAATGGCCGAGCGCATCTGAAGGTTCTCCTGTCGACCAGAAGCGTCCACCCGGTGAACGACACTTTTCCCACGCCACAGAAGCAGAGACTCAAGGGCGGGGCGCCGGAGTGTCCATGCGAGCCATGGTGCCCATAGGAGCGGACTCCCCTCTCAACCCGCGCGGCGCAAATCAGGGCGGAGAGTCCGGTGCTCCAGCCATTAGGGCTGCATGCGAGTCAGACGCGCAGGTCCCCACCCGGTTGTATCTGATCGAGAAAAACGCCGATAAGCGACCCGGCGGTCTGCGCGGCACCACGGTTCCTCTGCCGCGATGCCGCCGGCGCGTCATGAAGTTTATCAGGCGAACCCGGGTCCGGACCGAAGTAGTAGCTTGCGTTGTGAAGGTCATCGATCCGTGGCACGACAGCAACACACTCGACGCTGGGGTAAGTCCTGGGCCGGAGACAGAGCCACGAATTGCACCCTCGATGGAGTCGCTACCCTTGATCGAGTGCCGGAATGACAACGCTCACACATGGCAAACCTACGATTGATGGAGGAGGACGTTACTTCGAAAATTGTTGTCCTGACGACGATACGTCTGTAGGCCCTGTGCCACTGCGTCGGCCGGGAGCTGAGTAAGCGCTTGATTGGAGTCTGGATCGCCCCGCTCCTCGCTTCACTGCCTGAGACCGACCAAGAACAAGCCGGGGTCTTTCGATGTACCACGCGGCTAAGAGGCTAACTGACCCTCCCCAGCCAGTCCCCGTCCATGCCGGAGGTGACACGGAAGCGGTGAGCGAGCATCTGAGGCATCTTCGCTTAGTTCTACGAGTGGGTACCTGGGGTCGCCGTTGATCCGACGATTGAGCTGGTCGGGCACGCGCGAGCGTTTCCCGGTACGCGATAACGTTCGATCATTCTCTCTACCTCCCCCGACACGCGTTACCTCGTGCCGCCCCTGGTTTTGCCGGGACAGGACTTCCCGCTCTTCTTCCTGACGGGTTTGAGGTCTCCGCATCCGGCCGGCAGCCGTGGTGGGAACGGTTACAGCGTTGTGTGGACCACGGGTAGACACGGAAGTACTGTTTCGACTGCATTCGGCTCAATTGGGGCCCTCCGGGACGTGCAAATTCGATGACCTCGCGGCGCGAATCGGAACCGCTACACTCGCGATTCAGGCAAGATGCTGTCTCAAACGCCCTGATCCCGTTAGCCGGCCCGGATCCGCCCGATGCAGGCCTCTCACCTCAGAAGTCGAGCAGGTCGTCCGTCGCTACCGGGGTTCGGCGTCGTGCTTCCACACCCGTGGGCACCGATGCGCTGCCCACGTCAAACGACGAGGAGCTGTCAGAGGCGTCCAGCCGACGGACCGTCAGAGAACTAGCCGACTGCTATAATTGTTATCAAGCTCATCGCCGTCGCCTATCCATAGTTCAGTCGACCGGCGCGTCGTGCACGCGGCTCCGGCGGAAGGGCTCCTCTCTTCGGTTTACCCGGAAAACTCGTCCGCTGACGACAACCGAACCCGAATGCTGACCAGACGGCTTTGTGGACGCCGCCGCGATGGCCGCCTCTTCGCGGGGCCATTTCAGTTGGTGTTCTGACGAAACTTCACGATCATAAAACAAACAAAAGCGACGAACGCGCCGGGCTTGCTGACTCGAAACGGGCCTTTGCGGGCGGCAGGGTCGCCGCTTATCCCTTTGCCGAACCCGACTTCGGCTGGCAACGAGTCTGCGCAGGTCTACTCTATGGCCGCCGCGAGGATTCGTCCGCTTTGGATCCTTACGGCGTCTCAACCCAAATCAGCCCCATCTTGGCTTCGATCGCGGGATCCGATCGACCGCGGATTCGCACATCGAGGAGAATTCCTCTCACGGCATGCGCGAGACGCTCAGTTATACTCCCCTGATTTTTTGATTCGCGGTCGCGTCTTGGAGATTGGCCAGGCGCGGGCACGCACCCTGTCTGACTTGTGCCAGAAGAGCATGGGTCCATCGATGTGCTCGATGTCTCGATGAACGATCCCCGAAGCGACTGTAATCGGTGCAACCTTGTCACCGCGGAGATAACCTAATGGACAAGAGACTGACTGCGTGGATTTGCACGCAGACCCTTCTCTTATCTATGACATGCCGGCGGCCGTTGAGACTCTTCTGGCGAAATCCTCGAGCCAGGTGGACCGTCCTTTCCACCGTTTCCGGCGTTTCGAGATACTGTCGAGTTCATACTGGACATTTGGCGACTACTGGCGGTTGACTTTGCTCTCGGCCAGGTCCGGCCTTTTCGAGGAGCGTTCGATCCCAAGGATGTGGCGGTGGAGGCCTACGGAACTCCTCGCTTTGGATCGGCCTTTCTGTACGGACTCCGGTAGCGGAGTACCTTAAGCACGAGGAGCTCGATTCCGCCGTGATCCAACTTCGAGGTCCTCATCGCGGTCCGGGCGACGAAGC
>CAWECF010000001.1:0-528700 GCA_963807745.1 uncultured bacterium | reverse complement strand
AACGGCTGGTCGAGAGTCGCGTCGCGGGGCGCAGGGTCTTCCCGACATGCCGGGCGCGGCGATCTTCGCGCTCGCCATCGCGCTGCTCGTGGTTGCCATCGTGAACGGCACCGAGTGGGGCTGGGCTTCGCCCGGTGTGATCGGCTGTATCTCGGTGTCCGCTCTGCCCTTGTCGTGTTCGTCTCCAGATCCCGCCGCCATCGCGCACCGGTCGTAGACGCAAGCCTCTTCTCCAATCGGACGTTCACGGTCGCGAACACGATCAGCGTCATCGGTGCCGCAGGGTTCTTCGGCTACACGCTTCTGAATGTCCTTTTTCTCACGGGCGTCGGGATTACACGGTGCTGCAGGCCGGCTTGGCGATTACCCCCGGCCCCTTCGTCGCTGCGGCCATCGCCGGGCCCTTCAGCAGGTTGGCCCTCCGGATCGGCTACCGGCCGGTGGTCGTGGCGGGGGGCCTCATCTGGGGAGCAGGGCTGCTCTGGATCATCGCCCGAGTCGGCCGAGCCGGCTTATGTGGAGGAGTGGCTGCCGGGGTTGATCATGCTCGGCGTGGGAGCGGGGATCACGTTCCCCAACGTGAGCGCTGCCGCGGTCGCCTCTGCGCCCGGTGAGAGTTTTGCCACCGCGACCGGGATGTCCTCGGTCGTGAGGCAGGTCGGCGCGGCAATCGGAGTTGCGAGCGCTGTCGCCATCCTGGGGACGCCCGACTCGCTGCAGGCCGCCATGTCGGCGTTCGACGATGCATGGACGTTTGCGCGGCCTGCCTGATCATGGCAGCGGTCGGCGGCCTCGCCATGGGATCGGTCACCCCTGCGCAGTCGGCCGCGCGAATGCCGGCGTTGGCGGACGCCATGCGAATGGCCCTGGCGCCACCGCACGTGAGCAGGTTCGAGGCGAATCCGGCGCCAGTCGCCGACGTCCCGCTACCCGTACGAACGCGGGACGCGGACGCGCCGAACGAGTCGCTCGGCGAATTCCTCGGCCGGGTCCCGCTCTTCTCGGCGCTTGACGCAGGCATGCTCGAGGAGGTCGCCGCGACGGCAAGCGAGATCCGGGTTGATGCAGGTGAATGGCTCTTCCGCGAGGGAGATGCGGGCGATGCCATGTACGTGGTTCGAGCGGGCCGGATCGAGATCGTCGACGGCTCAGGTAACGCGTTCCGCGAGCTCGGGCGGGGCGCGGCGATAGGCGAGCTCGCACTGATTACCGGCGAGCCTCGCGCGGCTTCGATCAGAGCCGCGCGCGACTGCGAGCTCGTGGAGATAGGACAGGCGGACTTCCAGCGTCTCCTCGAGACTTCGCTGGAGCTCTCGCGTGCCTTGAATCTGCAGCTCGCTCGGCAGCTCGCCGAGTCGGAGGGCGTGAAGTTCGCTGCGCGCCCGATTGCGGCAACTATCTCCGTCCTCGCGCTCGGCGACTCCGACCGCGCCCAGGAGCTGGCGCAGGATCTCGCCGGTTCCCTCCGCACCCATGCCCCGGCGGTGTGCCTCGCCGAGCCTCAATCCGACGGCGGCACAGGCGACGCGGCGGCTTTCGGGGCGCGGCTGGACCGCGCGGAGGCCGACACCGGCGTCGTGGTGCTTCCGGTCGACCCGGGCTCAACGCCGGAGTGGCGGCGCTTCTGCATTCAGCAGGCGGACCGCATCCTCGTGGTCGCGGCGCCAGGGGACCGAATCGAGGGCGAGCTCGATCCGGCGCTTCGCGAAGCGGATCTCGTGGCGTGCGACGTCGAGCCTGGCTCCGGCGCGCTTGTCGATCTGGTCGAGCTGATCGACCCCATCGAACATCACCCCCTGCGGACCGCACAAAGGGGAGCTGACGTGGCTCGGCTGGCGCGCCGGCTATGTGGGCGATCGGTCGGCCTCGTGCTCTCCGGCGGCGGCGCGAGGGCGTTTGCCCACATCGGCGTGATCGAGCAGCTGGAGGCGGCGGGAATCGCGGTCGACAGGATCGCGGGTGTGAGCATGGGAGCGTTCCTCGGCGGCCTTTACGCGGCAGGGCTCGATCCCGAGGAGATCGACGCGATCGCCTACGACAGCTTCGTGCGCAAGTATCCCCTCAACGACTGGCGCTTTCCGCGCCACTCGATGATCCAGGGCCAGCGGTTTGCGGAAATGCTCGAGGGAGTGTTCGGCGATGTGCGCTTTGAGGAGCTCGGCCGCTCCTTCTTTTGCGCCAGCGCCGACCTGCGCCGCTCGGAGCTGGTGGTCCATCGCAGCGGGCGGCTCGGTGATCACATCGGGACGAGCATGTGCCTGCCGGTCCTGGCCCCGCCCCAGGTCCGCGGCGAGCGCCTCCTGATCGACGGCGGCCTGATCGACAACCTTCCGGTCGAATCGATGGCGGAGCTGGGAGAAGGACCCGTGATTGCGGTCGACATCCGGGCCGGTGGCGGACCGGCGGGGGCAAGCAACGGCGCCGGCCTAGAGGAGCTCGAGGCGGCAACTCCGGGCTTCACTGATCGCCCCGCCCCTGGCCTGGGGGAGACGCTGGGCAGGCTGTTCCTGCTTGCGAGCAGCAACACGGCGCAGGCCTCGCGAAAACACGCAAACCTGGTGATCGAGCCACGCTCACCCGGAGTCGGCCTCCTGGAGTTCCACCAGATCGACGCGGCGGTCGAGGCGGGTCGCCGGGCGACGGAAGCTGCGCTCGAAGCCGCTCCGGCCGAGCTGTTCACCTAGCTCCACCGACGCCGACTGTCGCGGAGGCCGGAGGAGGCGGACAGGGCCTGAGTGTCAATGTCACACAGCCGCTGTCGGGTTTTCAGTTAAGGTCCTCGGCAGCATCAAAGGCATCTACGAGGGGGAATCTTGTGAGGGCCGTACGGGATGTCGAGCGAAACGCTCGACGATGGGTGGCGGTCGGATGCGCTTCCCTGCTCGCGATTGCGGTCCCGCTCGCGGCGGCGGAGCCAGGCGACCTGGATCCCGGCTTCGGCACTGACGGCCTCGTGGCCCTCCCCTCGGGGGATCGCTACGACGCGGTGGATGCGCCGCTCGTCCAGACCGGCGGCAGAGTCGTCTTCGCCGGCCTCCTGCGAAATGCCTCGGACCGCGTCTTCTTCGAGGGAGTGACGGCAGCCGGCATCAACGACCCCACGTTCGGCGTCGGAGGCGAGCTCCACACGAACAGCCTCGCCCCGGGCCGCACGGCAGCTACGGCGCTCGCGCCCGACGGCAAGGTCGTGGTCGCCGGAGGCGGCAACGCCGACGGCCGGATCACAGTCGAGCGCTTCACGCCGAACGGGGTCCGGGACAACACCTGGGGGTCGAGCGGCCGGGTCAACGTGAATGTGGGCGGCTCAGCTCGGGTGACCGGCGTCGCGGTCGCTGACGCCAACTCGGTGTTGGTCACCGCCCGGTCAAGCAGCGGCGGGCGGCTGGTGCTCACGGTGATCAAGGTCACGCCCTCGGGCGTCGCTTCCTCCTTCGGCACCCAGGGAGTCGCGCGGGTCGCGGTGGCCGGTAAGGACGTGACTGCGCACGACATTGCCGTCCTGCCGAGCGGCAAGGTCTTGCTTGCCGGCGAGGCGCGGCCTTCGGCGACCTCCAGCACCGCCGACACGCTGCTGGCCCGCCTTGGGCCGACCGGCGCCCTCGACTCGGCGTTCGGATCGGTGGCATCGCCACCCACAACCTCTCGGGCGGGACCGGCGAGGATTACGCCGCCGCGCTTGCGCCGCTGGCCGACGGCGGCTTCGTCACGACCGGCCCGGCCGCCGGAGTGGGAGCGGTCGCCCGGTTCGGGTCTGCGGGCGCTCCGGATCCTGACTTCGGGGACGGCGGCAAGGTGGTCGGCGGCCTGATGCCCGCCGGCTCCGGCTACGCACCCGCGGACGTCGCCGTCGATTCGCTCGGACGCCCGGTCGTCGCGGGCACCGCGACCTCGGGCTCCCCCGTCACCTCCCGCTGGGGCATCGCCCGGCTCACCAGACGACGGCTCGCCGACGCTCGATTCCTCCTTCAGCTCCGACGGCCGGACGTTCGTTGCCCAATGCGACAACACCGCCGGCGCGGGTCCAACCGGGCTGACCCTCGACGGCGAATCGATCCTGGTCCTCGGCGCTTGTCGAGAACACCGCCCGGACGGCGCTGGCGCGCCTGGTAGGCGGCGGAGGCGGCCCGCCCGCCAAAGACATCGAGCTGAGCGTGACGCCCGACAGCGGCGCGGCAGGCCATGAGCGAATCCCGCTCGCAATGCTCGACCCGAGTGCCGCGCTGAAGGCGGCCGAGGACGCTCAGGCCGCCGCCCTGCGGCGCACGGCCCTGCGGCGCACGGCGCTCAGGCGCACCGATATCGCCTCGACGGCTCTTCGCCGCACGGCGCTCAGGCGGACCGGCCTCCTCTCAACGGCGCTCGCCGAGACGGCCCTGCGCCGCACCCTTCTCTCTGAGATCGCCTTGCGGCGGACGAGCTGGGAAGAGCTTCTTGGAGTCGACGTGCCGCTTCAGACCCTCACTCTCGAAGATGCCCTGAGCCTCAACCCGACCGGCGTCGGCTCGCTGACGCTTGATGACATCGATCTCAGCTCAACCGCGCTGCGACGGACCTCCATGGCCGCGCTGCTCCTGGGCCAGGTCCCACTCGCCTCCCTGCCCGAGCCGGACGGCGGCTGGTGCTCCTACCTCGCGGGCCAGCCGTACGACTGCTCGAACGGCGCCGACCCGTCGAGCACGACGCTGCTCGAGCTGGAGCTCCTGGGAGACGATCTTTCCGCTTACTACGCGGAACCGATCTCGCTCCGCGAGACCGACCTCGGGAGCGGGGACAGCGCATCCCCGATGGGGGACTTCCTGCTGCGCGAGCTGGACCTCTCGATCGAGCCGTTCGCGGACGCTGAGGCGGCGGAGTTCGCCTCGATCCTCAACTGCGGCGCGTGCGAAGACCGGCGCCTGGGCGAGCTCTCGGACGCCGAGCTTGGCTCGGCCACCCTGCTCCAGCTCATCGGGCTTCTGCCCAAGCCGAGCCTGCAGGACCTGAGCGTGGGCGACGTGGTGCTGGCCGTCCTGGACCCGGACGCGATTCCCTACGAAGCTCTGGATCTCGACGGGCTGCTCGGAGAAGCGGAGTTCCGCGAAACCGATCTGATGGCCTACGACGCGACGCTCACCCTGAACTGTGGGTCGGCTCGAACCTGGAACTCGTCTTCGCGGCGCCGGGTGACGCCCGGCCCATCCCCGATGGTGCGACCATTTCGCTGGACGGGGGAGCTGCGCAGGACCTGGGCAGCGGCAAGCCGGCCGACGGCACCCAGCGCGGCCCCTTCGTATACGACCTCGCCCCCGCCTGCGCAGGTGCGGCCGGCCTGCGGTCCGCCAGCGTCGAGTTGCTCGTCGAGCCCGGCTCGGCGCTCGGGCCGATCGACGGCGCGCGACTCAGCGTCCGGAGCGGTGGCGAGACCGTCGACTCGAACGAAGTGACGAGCACGGTGGACGACTCCCGCGATCCGGGGGATGAGCTGGACGAGGCGCGCCCTCTGGCGGCTGACGCACTGCTCACCGGCCACATCGCGAGTGCATCGGACAGCGATTCGTTCGCCTTCACCCCGGCGGAGGGCCGTACGACGATCGCGCTGTCCCACTTGCCCGGCGACTACGACCTTGTGATCTACGGGCCCGAGGCAGGGCCTGAGTCGACGGCTCTTCGACGCACGGCTCTTCGACGGACGGCGTTGCGGCGGACAGCCGTCGAGGATGGTGGCGACGAGCCGACCGATGAAACGGTCGTCGCGCCGGATCAGATCCAGGACATCGCGCTGCGGCGCACCGGCCTCGCCGTTCGGACGAGTTCGATCCAGCGCGGCACAGCCGATGAGGCGGCGAGCGTCGAGGTGACGCCTGAGGAGGCTGGGCAGACCTTCGTGGCCCAGGTCGTCGGCTACAACGGCTCTGCCGAGGCCGGCCCGTATGTCATCCGCCGCACGGACGCTCCGGCCGCGCCGGCGCCGGCCTGCCCCGCCCGATCGCTCGGCGGCGAGCAGCAGATCCCTTATCCAGAGAGCGTGCCCGCGACGACGAAGGCGCTCTATCTCGTCGCTCCGGGCCGGATGGCGGCGCGCGACGGCGAAGCGGCAACCGCGTCCGCGATCTCCAAGCTGGAAGAGCTCGCCGACGAGACGAACGGCGTCGTAGTGCCAGTCGATAATCACCCCGAGATCTCGACCGGCGGGGCGTTTGCCGGGTGGGACGCAGAGCCGTGCTCGATCGACCGCGCGAACGAAGTCGTGACCCAGATCAACGAGATCGTCGATGACGTTCGCAGCGACGCCGGCGGGCTGCCCGAGCTCCGCTCGATCGTCCTGATCGGCCCTGACGAGGTGCTGCCGCAGGCCCGCGTCCCGGATCGGACCGTGATCGGCAACGAATCCGACTACGCCGACGACGCGACCCTCGACCGAAACGCTGACGGCGTGCCGGACGACAACTCCGTCTCTGCGGCCTTCCGCAACGGATTCATGTTGACCGACGATCCCTACGGCGACTTCGACCCGATGGAGTGGGGCTACGCCCCCGACGTCGCGCTCGGCCGCCTGGTCGAGACGCCCGCCCAGATCGAAACGCAGGCGCAGTCCTTCCTCGACTCGGATGGGATCGTGGAGCCCCAGCGCGCGTTCGTCACGGGCTACGACTTCCTTGCCGACGGAGCGCTCGACATCTTCAGCTCGCTCGAGGCGCGAGTGGGCGCCGGCGCGGCGCAGAGCCGGGTCGACGAGAGCTGGACCGCCGACGATGCCCTCGAGGGGCTGAATGCCGCCGGCGCGGGCTTCCTCTCGGTGAACGCCCACTACGACCATTCCGCCGCGCTGCCGGCGGCGACCCATGCCGGCACCGCCCCGGACCTCCTGTTCGCCGCGGATGCGACGGTGCCGGCCGGCAGCGCCGTGTTCACGGTCGGCTGTCACGCCGGGCTGAACCTGGCGATCGGAGACGCCTCATCCGGCGCCGACGAGCGGCTCGGCGACTGGGCCGAGCAGATGGCGACGCGCGGTGCGCTTTATGCCGCCAACACCGGGTTCGGCTATGGGGACGACTCCGCAGTCGCCTACTCGGAGCGGGTCATGGCCGAGTACGCGGACGGACTCGCCTCAGGCGAGGTCACGGCAGGCCAGGCGCTCATGCTGGCCAAGCAGCGGAGCCTCGCCGCCGTCGGGGTGCCGGACGTCTACTGGAGCAAGGCTTCCATGGAAGCGACCTTCTACGGCCTGCCCATGTACCGGGTAGGCGCCGACGGCGGAGAGGGAGCGGGCGTCGTTCCGCCGCTCGACCTCGAAGACGCGGGCCTGCGCGCGCTCAGCGCGAGCGAGCTCGAGGCGCCGACCTCGCGCAGCTCGACGCCAATCGATGTGGACCTGCGCGACCGGTTCAACCGCGTGGACACCGACCGCGGAAGCTATTGGCAGGTCGACGACGAGGCTCCGCTCGTGGTCCAGCGCCGGCCGATCCAGCCGAAGACGGTGCAGGACGTGACGTCGGAAGACGGGCCGGCGCACGGCTTCCTCCTGGAATCCCTCACGACCGCCGATTTCAGCGGCATCGACCCGGTTGTCGCGGGCGCCACGCTCGACCTCGCCGAGCACGAGCCGGAACCGGATTCGGAAGAGCCGTTCTTCCCCGCCACGATCGCGACCGTCGAGGCGCAGGCGACGGCGGAGGGAAGGCGGGACATGCTCACGCTGATGGCCGGCTCCTTCAGGGGCGATCGCCAGCGCCTGAACCTCGAGATGGGCGGTCGAGTGCTCCGCTCCACCTCCGACGACTTCGTGCCGCCGACGATCACCCGGGTCGACGGCCTGATCGCGGGGGACGGGTTCTCGATCCGCGTTGACGCCGAGGGTGACGACCTGCTCGGCGGCACGCTCCTTTACGTCACTGATGCCGACGAGTCTGCCGGGGGAGAGATCGAGTGGCATCGAGTCGAGCTCTCGGTGATCGCGCCGGGCATCCTCTCCGCCGGCGGCCCGCTCCCGTCCGGAACCTCGATCTCCGAAGCGGTGGTGCAGGTCTACGACACCTCCTACAACGTCGCCTACTCCAACAAGAAGGTCGAGGGCTACGCGTTCGCGCCGTTGCCCGAGCCGGAGGCGGGCGCTCCCACGGTGAGGCTGACGCCGGCAACGCCTGCGTCGGGCTACTACTCGGCGCCACCTCAGGTCTCGCTGGACCCGGGGGATCATGGCGACGCCACCTTTGAGGTCTCGGTAGACGGCGGTGCGTTCCGCCCGGACGATGGCCCGTTCACGATTGGCGAGCCGGCCGAGGGCGAGCACCTGGTCGTTTACCGCGGCTCCGACGGGTCGTTCGCGATCGAGCGCTTCGCGGTAGACCGCAGCGGGCCCACGGTGACTGCCGAGGCTGACCGCGCCGCTAATGCCAACGGCTGGTACGACGGCCCGGTGACCGTCAGCTTCACGTGCGCCGATGCGGTGGCGGGTGTCGCCGACTGCCCCGACCCGGTGACTCTTTCGAGCGGCGGAGCAAATCAGACGGCCACGGGAACGGCGACGGATCGCGCGGGCAATACGTCGTCGGCGACAGTCAACGGGATCAACATCGACCTCGGCAACCCGTCGATCACGGCCACGACCGTGGAGGCGCCCAACGCCTTCGGCTGGTTCAACCGGGCCGGCGTCACGGTGCGATTCAGCTGCTCGGACGCGATGTCCGGCCTCGCCCGCTGCGGCCAGGACGACCTGACGGGAGCACCGGCCACCGCGACCGACGAGATCACGTTCACCCAGGAGGGACGCGACCAGAGGGCAAGCGGCTCCGCCGTCGACCTTGCCGGACGGACCGCCAGCACTCAGTCCCCCGCGGTGAACATCGACCGGACCCTGCCGACGGTGGACATCACCACCGCGCCGGGCTCCGTGCTTCAGGCGCGCGACGGCAAACTCAGAGGCGTCGCGTTCGACGCGCTTTCACGCGTGCGTCTCGTCCGGGTCACCTACAAGAGCACGAACAGCAGGCAGACGGTCCTGCGGGAGTCCGACTCGCTGACGTGTGGAACCACGGGCCAGTGCACCTGGAGCGCGCCGCTGCCCGGCAAGGGCCCGTGGCGTGCAAGCGCGGAGTCGGTGGACTTCGCCGGGAACACCTCACCCGTGGACGAGGGCAAGGCGATCTCGCTTACCGTCCGCTAGCGCCTGCGATCCCGCTCAGGCCAGTCGCAGGGGGGGCGACGACGTCGAGCCGCTCGAACAGGGCTTCCGCTTCTGCCCGGAGGCTCTCGCCCTGGCCCTGCGATTCGAGAACGGTCGCGAGCGCATCCAGTCCCAGAGCCTCGTCGTATGCCGCCTCCGCCGAGCGCGCGAGCGCGACGCTGTCGCGTAGGAGCTCCACGCCCGCCTCGCGACGACCCGCCAGGGCCGCCGAGACACCGCGAACGCGCGCGAGGAAGGCCGGCAGCGCCGGGATCACCGCGATCTTGCGGGCGCGTTTCTGGATCTCCTCCGCGAGCAGCTCGGCCGCTTCGGGATCGCCGGTCAGGATGAGCCGCTTTGCCTCGTACGCGTCGAGCTCGCAGACCAGGCCTGCGGCTCCGATGCCCGTAAGCGTTTCGCGCCCGCGCTCAAAGAGCTCGGCCGCGAGATCGAGCTTGCCCCGGCGCATCTCGACCCGGCCGAGGTTGCGAAGGACGGTGCCCACGCCCGCGCCGAAACCGGCCGCCCGCCAGGTGGCGAGCGCCTCGCGCAGCAATCGCTCGCTTTCGTCCACGTGGCCCTGCTCGAGCCGGATCTCGGCGAGATTGTTGATGTTGAACGCCGTTCCGACGGCGTCGCCGGCCTTATCGGCTGATTCGGTTGCGCGCCCATAGAGCTCGACCGCTTCCGTCCAGCGACCCTCGTGATAGGCGGTCACACCCAGGTTGGTAAGGACGCGCCCCTGCTTGTCGAAGTCGCCGAGGGCTTCGAAGATCGGCAGCGAGAGGTCGCGGTAACGGCCGGCCTCGGGGTTCCCGAGGTCGCTGTGCGCCCACTCGAGCAGGTAGTAGGCATGGCCGAGGGTGGCTTGGTCATTCGCCTTCTCGGCCTCGCGGACCGCCTGTTCCAGATGCGGCAGCGCCTTCCGGTGGTGACCCCCTCGCAACCGGGTCGCACCGCGGGCGAGGACGAGGCGAGCCCGCGCCACGCGGGCGTCGTGGGACCTCGCGCCGCCGAGTACCTTGATCCCGCGGCTGTAGTAGCGAAGGGCCTGGGGCAGGGTGCCCGCTCCCTCGCGGAGCCGGCCCTCGCGCAGGAACAGCTCGGCCTCGGCCACCTTGTCGCCTCGCACCAACACCCGCGCCCGCGCGTAGGCCTTGCGCGCCTCCTCATAAGACCCGGCCAGCTCTGCGGCTTCGCCCAGCCGGGCGGTAACCCGGGCCAGCTCATCCGAGGACACACGCGGCCGAAGCCAGCGCGCAGCCTCGACCGCGGAGCGCAGGAAGCCCGTCGCCTCCACCGGCGCGGCGCGCTCCATGGCCCGCTCGCCCGCCAGGCGGCCGTACTGCCAGGTTTCCGCCCAGCGCCGCGCGGCTCCGTAATGGATCGCGAGCAGCCCCTCGAGGCCCTCGCCGCCGCGGCGCTCCAGGGCGCTTCCCGCCCGCGCGTGGAGCCGCCGGCGGAGCCGGAATGGCAGTGCCGCGTACGCCGCGTCGTGCATCAGCGCATGAGAGAACCGCACCGTCCCCGGGCGCACGGGGACGAGGAAGTCCCGGAGGCGCTCGATGATCGCCTCCAGCCCAGCCGGCTCGCGACCAGCCATGTCGGCGAGGAGCGAAAGCTGGACCTCGTTCCCGATCACCGACGCTTCGCGAAGCACCTGGCGCTCGTCGTGCGGCAGGGTGTCCATGCGAGCGTTCATCAGGGCTTCGACCGAATCGGGCAGCTCGTCCACCGCGGCACCGCTACGTGCGGCGGCGACGAGCTCCAGCAGCAGCAGCGGGTTGCCGCGGGCCCGCTCGATCAGCTGTTCCCGCGCCGCGGCCGGGAACACGGCGTCCTCTTCGCTGCGGGGCTCGAGAAGCTCGCGAGCCGCTTCGTCCCCGAGCGGAGCGAGCTCCATCGTGGTCAGGTCCAGCTCCCCGAACGGGCTGGGGCCGGGACGCCGCGTGACGACCGCCAGGAATCCTCGGCCCCGTGCTCCATCGGCGCTGGGCGGGCGCTTGAAGAGGATCGAGAGAAGCGCCGCCGAGGCTCCGTCGAGCCAATGCGCATCTTCGACAAGCGCGAGCACCGCTTCGGGGGGCAGCGCCAGGTCCAGCAGGCGGCCGATGGCTCTGGCCATCCGCTCGGGAACGAACTCCGGCGCCAGCTGCCGCGTTGCCTCCGTTCCTTCGAACTCGATGCCAAATGGGAGGCCGATGAGCGGGAGCCAGCGCTCAAGCCCCGGGTCGAGCTCTGAGACCCGATCGGCTAGCGGCGCTGCTGCATCGGCGTTCTCGTCGAGCCCTGGCAGAACGGCAGTGCGGAGGGCGCGGCGGATCGCGAGGTAGGGCGTCCGCGCCGCATATGGCCCTCCCTGAACATGAAGGAGAGTCATGTCGGAGGCCTCGGCCCGGACCTCGGCGGTCAGATGCGATTTTCCCACGCCGGGCTCGCCGACCACCTCGATGGCCTGCCGCGCTCCGGATCGCGCCTCGTCGAGCGCCGAGCGCAGCGCCTCGAGCTCGCGCTTGCGGCCGATCAGCCGGCCTCTCGTCCCTTCGTCCTCCTGGCGCCTTCCCCGCGCCGGGCCGACCACTTCGGCGTGCACCGGAGCCTTCTTCCCCTTGACCTCGAAGGGAGGGATAGGGGTGCGCTCGAACGCGTCGCGCACGCCCTTGAGCACCGATGGGGTCGCAAGCACGCTGCCGCGCTCGGCCCTGGACATCACACGCGCCGCGAGATTGACGTCGTCGCCCAGGAGCGACCAGACCCGGCGCGCGGGCGGGCCGATGTCCGCGGTGAAGACGGGGCCTCGATTCACGCCGACTCGAATGGCCAGGGGCGACTCGACATCGACGATGTCGCGCAGGGCATGCAGCATGCGGTCGTCGTCGTCGGGTGAGGCGACGGGCGCGCCCGCGCTGAGGATCAGCTTGGCTCCGTCGGCGTCGACGTCGGATGACACAAGCGCGATGCCCCATTCGCGGCACGCGGACGCCACTGCACCCACGACATGGTCGAGCGCCGCGGAAAGCGCTTCCGGGCCGCTCCGGGCGAGCAGCTTGTCCGAACCCCCCAGCTTCACGAAGGCGATCGCCACGGAGCGGTGTTCGCCGGCGTCGGGCTGATGGCGATGGAGGTGGGGAGGGAGACCAGCGGTGGGGTCGGCGCCGGGGGGGACCGCGGGTGGGCCCACCGGGTCAGTCGGCGGACGGGCGAGCAGGCGGGCACCCTTTTCTGCGCCCACGTCGATCACGAACCCCGGTGGCAGATTTGCGAGCGCGCTCGGGGACAGCAAGACCTCGCCCGCCTGGGCCTGACCCTCCCGCGCAACGACCTCGCTTGCGAGGGGACCGGCCACCATCAACTCGCGAGGCTCTCTTCCGGCAAGAAACAGATGCGCGATCCCGGATGCGACGCCCACCGACATGCTGAGCCTGCTCCGGGATGCCGCGACGCCTGGGATGCGGACGGCTCGCAGCGCGTCCTGCATTCCAAGAGCGGCAGCTGCCCCGCGCGCCTCGTGGCCCGTCCCCGTGAACATCGCGAGGACCGCATCCCCTCCGAACTTGAGGATCTCGCCCCCCTCGATCGAGATCGCCTCGTGCATCGCGGTGAAGACCGCGGTGATCGCATCCGTAAGCGTCTCGGAGCCGATTCGCCCTCGGCGTGCCAGACGCTCGCCCAGAGCGGTGAACCCCGATACATCGCCGAACACATAGGTTGCCTCGAGCTCGCGCCATGCCCGCTCGGGCTCGGTATCGAGCCAATTCAGGTGCGTCGGCGCCAGGTACCCGACGAGGTCGAGCCCATCGCTCCGCTCCTCCGATGCTGCAGTCGCCCCCATGCTCCCCACGGGTACATGATGACTGGTCGCGAGTTCCGGGCGTGTCTCCTGCCGATCTTTCAGGCCTTCAGGTAGGTGAGCACGGCGAGGACCCGCCGATGGTCGCTCGGGCTTGTCGTGAGGCCGAGCTTGCCGAAGAGGTTGGTGACGTGCTTTTCGACGGCACGTTCGCTGACCACGAGGTGGTCGGCAATCGCCTGGTTGGTGCGTCCCTCCGCCATCAGCTCCAGTACCTCGCGCTCGCGAGGGGTCAGGTCCGCGAGCGGGTCGTCTTCCCGCGCGCGACCGAGCAACTGGGAGACGACCTCCGGGTCCAATGCCGACCCGCCGTCCGCCACGCGCTTGATGGAATCGATGAAGCGCTCGACGTCCGCGACGCGGTCCTTGAGGAGATAGCCGACTCCCTTCGCATCGACCTCGAGCAGCTCGAGCGCGTAGCTCTGTTCGATGTACTGCGAGAGGACCAGAACCGCGACCTCTGGCAGCTCTCTGCGGATCACCTGGGCGGCTCGCAGCCCGTCGTCGGTGTTCGTGGGCGGCATGCGCACATCGACGATGACCACGTCTGGCTTGTGGGCACGCGTCTTTCGAAGCAGGTCGTCGGCGTCGCCCGCCTGTCCGACGACCTCCATCCCGGCGTCCTGGAGCAAACGCACGAGCCCCTCACGGAGCAGTACGGAATCCTCGGCGACGACTACTCGCACGGGATCACCGCTCTGACCACCGTGCCCCCTCCGGCCGGGCTCACCACTTCCAGGCGGCCGTCCAGAGCTGCGATGCGATCAGCCAGGCCGCGGAGGCCCGAGCCGGCGGCGGGATCGGCGCCACCGACGCCGTCGTCGCGAACCTCGACCTCGACCACTCCGTTCACCCTTCTCACCTTGACGACCGCGCGCGACGCGTGCGCATAGCGTGCGATGTTCGTCAGGGCTTCGGCTACCACGAAGTACGAGGCCGCTTCCAGGTCAGCGGGCAGCCGCTTCTCGGGCGTCGCTTCGAGCTCGACCGGCAGGGGAGCCCGTCCCGCCAGAGCCTCCAGAGCCGGGGGCAGGCCACGATCACTCAGAACAGCGGGGTGGAGGCCACGGGCAAGCTCCCGCAGCTCGCCGGTCGCCTCACCCAGCTCCCTTGCGCTCTCTTCGAGAAGCTCCTTGGCGGCCGCCGGGTCGCCATCGAGCTTCGCGCTCGCCAGGCGAAGGCTCAAAGCGAGCGAGACGAGCCGCTGTTGCGCTCCGTCGTGCAGGTCGCGCTCCAGGCGCCGGCGCTCCTCGTCCGCGGCCTTGACGATGCGCGCCCGGGACGCCCGAAGCTCCTCGACCCGCGCCCGCAGCTCAACGTTCAGCCTCTCGTTCTCGAGCGCCAGGCCCGCCGCGGCTCCTACCGCCTCCACCAGTTCCGGCTCGGTGTCGAGCGAGGTGTCGTGGCAGATCACCGCCACCGGGTTCCCCTCGTGCTCGACATGGGTGCAGGCAGTGTTCCCGTCCCGGGCGGGCAGGTCCACGGGCTGCCCCGAGGCGTCCACGTATCGCTCCTGGTCGGGAACCCAGTAGGCCAGCGAGAGCGTCGGGTCGCCCAGCGCGTCTGCAAGAGCGTCGCGGAGCCCCTGTCTGCGATCCGGCTCTCCGAGCCGACCGACGAGCTCGCTCACAGCGGCGGCGCGTGACAGCCGGGAGCGCATAAGACCGGCCAGGAACGCGAGCGGCACGGAGGCCATAGCCGCTGCTGCCAGGAGATCGATGACGTCCTCGGCGGCTCCGTCGGGGACGCCGGAGATGTCTCCGATCAGGCTGATCACGAGCAGGATGCCGGTAAGCCCGCCAGTGAGGAGAACGGGGGAGAGTGCCCTCCTGGCGGGCGCGGACGCCGAGCGCCAGCGCCGGTAAAGCAGCACCGCGACGGCGCTCACTCCGGCAACGGCGATGAGGGTCTGCAGCCCGGAGGCAATTCCGGACACCACCTCCTGATCGCTGACCAGCAGCGGGTTCGACGGGCAGCCGACGCAGACATCGGGGTCGGCCGTGTCCAGGAACAGCACGGAGATCAGCTGCATCACCGTCACGTCGAAGTACGCGACCGCGACGAGGAACCGCTCGCCCCGGGTTTCGAGGCGGCCCGTCGGGAACGCGACGAGCATGTGCAAGAGGATCGCGAAGGGCAAGGCGTTGAGCAAGCCGCCGATCGCGAACAGGCCCGGCACGTCCGAGGCAATGAGAGCGGCGAGGAACCAGACGAAGCCGACCGCCGCCATGAGGGCGCCGAGGCGATTCGCCGGCCGCCGCCACCACGCGAACAGTCCAGTCCCGATGAACGACCATCCGATCAGCGGATAGAAGACGACGGCACCGACCTGAACCTGGTCGAGGTGGTCGCTCGAGAAGGCGACAACGAGGCTGAGGACGCCGGCGATGAACCCGACGAGGCCAAGGCCGATCAGGGCTTGGCGCAACGACCTCAACTGAGGAGCTCCAAGATTGCCGCTCCGGAGAGCTGATCCTTCGGCAGGAAGCCTTTCGCCCCGCTGCGCACGATCAGCTCGAAAGAGTCGGACCAGTCCCGGCTCGAGACCAGGATCACGGCCGGCGGATTCCCTTCAGCGGTTATGCGCGCCGCGACGTCGAACCCGTCGCCGTCAGGGAGCTGAACGTCCAGAAGGACCAGGTCGGGAAGGAGCCTCCTGGTCTCCTCCAGGGCCTCCTGCCCGTCGGCCGCCTCGCCGACGACCTCGTACCCCTCGGTTTCGAGCAAGAGGCGCGCGCGCGAGCGGAACCCGGCGTGGTCGTCCACTACGAGAACGGTCGGTGACACACGCCGATTGTTGCGCAGCAACGGGCCTCTGCCTATACGGATAACCGCACCCCGGACGGGCGGTCCACCGCTCTTGAAGACGCCTGCTGGCCGCATTGGAACCGGCATCGGGCCCTGGGACGCTGGCGCCATGCAATCGAACCCCGTTCAAGGAGGAACCATGTCACGCACAAGCATCGCCTCTCGCGCCGCACGCTGGAGCGCAAAGCATCGGCGCATCGCGATCCTCGGATGGATCGCCTTCGTCGTGCTCAGCATCGTCATCGGCGGCAAGGTCGGCACCGAGCAGATCGCCGACGAGGACCTCGGCAACGGCGAATCCCGCCAGGGCGAGCAGGTCCTCGCGGACGCGGGCTTTCCCGACAACCAGACGGAGCAGGTCCTGATCCAGACGCGCGGCGACTCAACCGTTGACGACCCGGCCTTCAGGGCCGCGGTCTCCGAAGTCGTTGCACGGCTCTCGCATGTCGAGCACGTGACCGAGATCGAGTCGCCTCTGACGGACTCGAACGCGGGGCAGGTTTCCGCTGATCGGCGCTCGGCGATCGTCACGTTCGAGCTGCGAGGCGGAGACGATGCGGTCGTCGACCGCGTGGAAGCTCCGCTTGCGGCAGTCGGCGAGGTGCAGTCGGCGCATCCGGAGTACCGGATCGAGGAGGTCGGCGACGCGAGCATCATGAAGGCGTTCGACGAAAGCCTGGCCGAGGACTTCCAGCGCGCCGAAATGCTCTCACTACCGATCACTCTGCTGATCCTGGTTGTCGCGTTCGGCGCCCTGGTCGCCGCGGGCGTGCCACTGCTGCTCGCGCTGTCTGCCGTCGCAGCGACGCTCGGGCTGCTGGGCCCGATCAGCCAGATAGTCCCGCTCGACGAGGCCATCAACTCGGTGGTTCTGCTGATCGGCCTGGCCGTGGGAGTCGACTACTCGCTGTTCTATCTGCGCCGGGAGCGCGCGGAACGGCACGCGGGGCGCTCGAATGAAGAGGCGCTCGAGATCGCGGCGGCGACCTCGGGACGTGCGGTGCTGGTCTCGGGGATGACCGTGGCCATCGCCATGGCTGGAATGTTCCTGACCGGCAACGCCACGTTCATGTCGTTCGCCATCGGGACGATCGTCGTCGTGGCCGTCGCGGTCCTTGGATCGCTGACGGTGCTGCCGGCGACCCTCTCGAAGCTCGGTGACCGCGTCGAGAAGGGGCGCATCCCGCTCATCGGGCGCATCGGGCGCCGCGACGGCAGCGACTCGCGCGTGTGGTCGGCGATCCTGGACCGGGTCCTGCGCCGGCCGGCGATCTCGGCCGCCCTCGCCGGCGCCGTGCTCGTGACGTTGGCGATCCCGGCTCTCCACATGGACACCAAAGAGATCCGGTGCCCAGGGCCTGCCTCAGGATCTGGAGGCCGTGAAGACGTACAACCGGATCCAGGACGCGTTCCCGGGCGCGCCCCTGCCGGCGGTCGTCGTCATCGAGGCCGAGGATGCCGAGGACGCGGCTCTCGTTGCCGCTGTCGGCGACCTCCGGGATCGAGCGATCGACTCCGGCCTCATGAACGACCCTGTCGATTATGAGGTCAACCCGGCAGGAAACGTCGGCGTGATGACGATTCCGATGGTCGGGAACGGCACCGATGACGAGTCGATCGAGGCGCTGGCGGCTCTGCGTGAAGAGCTCGTCCCCGCCACGCTCGACCGGGTCGACGGAACCACCTCCTACGTGACCGGCATGACCGCCGGGTCGGAGGACTTCAACGCCCAGATGAGCGGCAGCGCGCCGATCGTCTTCGCGTTCGTCCTCGGTCTGGCTTTCCTCCTGCTCATGGTCACGTTCAGGTCGATCGTGATCGCGTTCAAGGCGATCGTGCTCAACCTGCTCTCCGTGGCCGCGGCCTACGGCGTGTTGGTCTGGGTGTTCCAGGACGGTCACCTGGAGTCGGCGCTGGGCTTCCAGTCCAACGGCGGCATCGTCTCCTGGCTGCCGCTGTTCCTGTTCGTCCTCCTGTTCGGCCTGTCGATGGACTACCACGTGTTCATCCTGAGCCGAATCCGGGAGGCGTTCGACGGTGGCATGGAGACGGGCGATGCGGTCGCCCACGGGATCAAGGCGACGGCCGGCGTCGTCACAAGCGCCGCGGTCGTGATGATCGCCGTGTTCTCCGTGTTCGCCACGCTTGGAGCGCTCGACTTCAAGCAGATGGGTGTCGGATTGGCGGTGGCGGTCCTGATCGACGCAACGATCGTCCGCGCGGTCCTCTTGCCCGCGACGATGAAGATGCTGGGCGACTGGAACTGGTACCTGCCGAGCTGGCTCGGCTGGCTGCCCCGCGTCGAGCGCGAGGGGCAACCCGAAGCCGCTTCGGCCTGACCAACCAACCCGCACCACGCAACGGCGCGGCCTCACGGCCGCGTCGTTGTCGCGTTCCGGCTACGGACTACGCGACCAGGTGAGAATGCCGCGCGCTCTGCATCACCAGGGCCATCTGGTAGCCGAGGATGCGGGCGCAGCGGATCTGGGCGCGGGTCCAGGGCCGCTCCTCGATGCTGAAGAGCTCCAGGATGCCCATGCTCTTGCCGCCCGCAAGGAGCGGGACCATCAGCATCGAGCGATAGCCGAGACCGGCCATCATCTCGAGCTCCGTCGGATCCATCGAAGCGTCGCTCGCCAGGACCTGAACCGCTTCACCCGACTCCATGGCTCTCTCCGTTTCGGGATAGGCGGCGACGGCGTAGGTCTCGTCGTCCAGGACGCCGCCGTCGACCATCACTGCCTGCAGGTGGGTCTCGGCCTCGTTCAGGGTCGAGATGGCCGCCTGGTCGGCCTGGAGCAGAAGCCTGGTCGGCTCCAGCACGGCCCTGAGCGCATCCCGGTCGGTCACCCTGCTGATGAGCTGGCAGAGCTCCTCCAACTCGGCCTCGGAGCTCCTGGTAGAGCTGTTGATCGTCGATTCGCCCCGGATGACCGACCAGAGGGCGGATGTGCAGAGCCGGGCCGCACGGGGATTCACGTCGGCCCACGGCTCGCCCGGGCGAGCGAGTGCATAGCCCTGCCCCAGAGTCACGTCGAGATCGGCCAGCGCCTCGAGATCATCCATCGTCTCGATGCCCTCTGCGCAGACGACGGCGCCGATGCGCCGGGCGTAGCGAACCAGAGCGTCGATCATGGGCGCCTTCGCCGGGTCGTTGCTGACTCCCGAAACGAGCGAGTGGTCCAGCTTCAGCACATCCGGCTGGAGCCGCATGACCTGCCGCAGTCCTGCGTATCCGGCGCCGAGATCGTCCACCGCGAGCTGGGCCCCGCGCAGCCTGAGCTCGTCCAGACGATCTTCGAGTGCAGAGCCCTCGGTGATCAGCTCATCCTCGGTCAACTCGAGCGTGACCATGGAGAGGTCGTGCTCCGCGAGCAGGGACTCCAGCTCGCTCGATTGCAGCGCCGAGGGGCTCAGGTTGATCGAGAGCCGGGTTCCAGAGGGGCGCCCCGGCGCTTCGAGCTGAGCACGAGCGGCCGCGAGCTCGAGCTCGATGCCGAGGCCGCAGCGGTGAGCTTGCGCGAACCAGGCGTTCGGGGGCCGCGACGAGTCTCCGAATCGTGAGAGCGCCTCGTACGACGACACCAGCCCGCTCCTCAGATCCACGATGGGTTGAAAGACCTGATTAATGTGCGATGCGGGGTCGCTGAGGATCTCCTCGATCTCCGTCCGTTGCCCTTCGGCGCGTGCGAGCCATGTGGTCCGCTCAGCCTCCTCGTTGACGGGCTCGGTGCTCTCGAAGCTTTCGGCGAACTCTGCCGCGACGACGGGATCGAACGCCTCGGAGCGCGCCTTGCCCCGGCGCTTCGCCGCGTACATGGCGAAATCGGCGCGGCGCAGGAGCTCGTCGACCCTCATGGACCCGGATGCTGCCGTCACGTAGCCGACGCTCACGGTGATGTGGACGGGCTCGCCGTGAAGGCTGAAGGGCCGGCGGAGCGTGTCCAGCACGCGGCTGGCGACACGTTCGCACTCGTGCTCTGCCGCCATCTCCACGATCAGGAGCGCAAACTCGTCGCCGCCGAGGCGTGCCGCGGTGTCGGCGGAGCGGAGGCAGCCGCGGAGGCGCCCGGCGACTCCGGAGAGCAAGGCGTCTCCAGCGGCGTGTCCGAGGGTGTCGTTCACAACCTTGAAATCGTCGATGTCCACGAACAGGAGGCCGAGCGCGCGGTTCTCGCGCGCGATCGCCTGCTCGGTGCGGTCGAGCAGAAGGGCGCGGTTGGGAAGCTGAGTGAGGGGGTCGTGGAAGGCTCTGTGTCGCAACTGGTCCTCGAACGCCTTGCTCGCCGAGATGTCGCGGCAGTTCAGGAGGACGCCGCCGATCTGAAGCTCGTTGATGAGGTTCGTCGCCACCACCTCGACGTCCACCCAGGTGCCGGACGCGCGGCGCAGGCGCCAACCGCTTCGCTCGGTTGCTCCGTTCTCGGACTTGATCAGCTGGTTCATGATCCCGCTCATCAGCCTGCGATCCCGTGGATGGACGAACTCGAGGATCGACGAGCCGATGACTTCCTCCGGTTCGATCCCCAGCACCCCGTGGACGGCTCCAGTGGCCACCTGGATGGAGCCCTCGGGCGATACGACCAGCATCATCTCCGACGAGTGCTCGACGAGCACGCTCTTCCGCCGCTCCGATAGATCGCCGGCGCGGCGCACGCTTGGCTTGTAAGGCGGCGGTTCGGCCGGGGCGCTGCCGGGCAACGCCGCGCTCTTGGGTGGCGTGGCCATCCGTACTTGAGTCGGCATCTGGGTCCGGTTCCTCAAGTCAGAACCGCGTCTGGGCTCGAGCGGTGAAGCAGCCCTTGCGGGCTCCCCTGGCCGTGTCGAGCGGCAGCCTGGGCGCGTCAGCCGCCTGCAGCGGCCATGCGCGAGATCGGGCGCTGCGCCTCGAACAGCGCGTCGACCACGTCGGCATAGATGGCCCGCCCCAACCGCCGGCCGGTGTCATCGCCGCGGTCGATTGAGGTCGCGACGCGCTCGAGTGGCACCTCGAGCAGGATCGAGCGCTCGCGGGCACGCGAGACGGTTGGTGCAGGCTCTCCCCCGAGAAGATTCAGGTGGCCGACGATCCGCCCGGGCCCTGCGAGACGGGTGCGGGCGGCAAGCCCTCCGCGGCGGATTGAGGTCTCCACCGCCCCTCTGATGACGATCAGAAGGACCGGTCCATCTTCGGATGAGGCGACGACCGAGGCACCGCGCGGTGCCTCCAGCCGGCGCAGGTCGCCGAACAGGTTCTCGATCTCGTCAGCGCTGAAGCGGCTGAACAGGAGCACCGTTTCCAGATAGGCGGTTTCCTGCGCTTCCCGCTCCACTGCCACCACCGGCCCCGCGTCATCGAGCGCGGCAGGGGAGGGGGACTCGTCCGCGCGCGGATCCTCGCCGCACAGCACGGAAAGGCGGGTGTACTGCTCGCGCAGGCGCTCGAGCGCCACGCGCCCCAACCGCCGGACGACCTCAGGCTGCTCCGTCGCTCCGAGCCGGCCGATGTCGGCGGCGGCAAAGCTCCAGCCCGTGCTGGCCTCGGCGGCGCGGACCGAGAACCGCCGTGGGCGCTCGGCCAACACCGCCATCTCGCCGATCAGGCCACCGGGGCGCAGGGGCTCGATCTCGACCTCTCGCCCGCCCGGGAGCCGCATGCTTGCCTCCATGCTGCCCTCGGCGAGCAGGCTGATGTGGTCGCCGGGATCCCCTTCGCGGAACAGATACTCACCGGCGGCAAGACTGAACGGACGCGCAGCGATGACGAGGCGCTCGAGAATGGAGGGCGGAGCGCCGTCGAAGAGCTCGAGGCGACCCAGCGCTTCGCGCACGTCGTTCTCAGGCATCGAGCTCACGCAGGCTGACGTCGAGCCGGTCCTCGCCGGGGGAGGCGACCAGCAGGCAGTACTCCGGCACTTCCAGCCACGCGGAGCGATCGAGCGTCAATGGCTCGGACGCGACGATCAGCGACGTCGCCGGGTCACCTGGGCCAACGCTCCACCCCCCGTCGTGCCGTCCGTATCCGGAGCCGGCCGCGTACCAAAGCGTTGTGTAGTCGTAGCGGCGCTCCCCGCCCGCGAAGGTCCAGCCCTCGTGGTACCAGCCGTAGTCGAACGCGAAGCGCGTCGCGACCAGGCAGCGGCCGTCGGAGACCACGAGGTTGACCGCGGATTGACGGACCGAGCCCGCGGCGCTCACGCACTTCGCGCACCTGCCGGAGCGCCTTCTCGACCGCTCCGGCCAGTTCCTCGGGGTCGGCGGCCGGCGCGTGCGGGTTGCTCAGGTGGCTCAGGATCAGCGCGTAGAGCCATTCGGTGTCGGTCGTGCCTTCGACCTGCTTCGCCAGCTCGGGGGCGACCAGATCAGCCATGTCAGCCCGCATCTCCGGGAAGCGATCGAGGTCGCCGTTCATCGCAAGGGCGATCGGGATGCCCTCGTAGCGGAACGGGTGCACGTTCTGCTCGTTGACCACCTCGCGGTCGCTGAGCAGTACGCCCCGGACGTGGGCCAGGGTCGCCGTGGCGCGGGCCTTGCGCGAGAGCGCCCGCAGGTTGCGGTCGAAGAAGGGCAGGCCGGCCGTCCGGTAGGTCCATGGCAGATCGGCCGACGGGCTCTCGTCGTCCCATGCGACTACACCGAAGCCGGCAAGGTTCATCGCCGACAGCAGTTGCGGATGCACGGCCTGTTCGACTATCGAGCTGTCGGGCTGAAAGAGGACCTCGTCCAGGACGACCTGCTCACCGAGGTAGGCGACGAGGCGGCACATGTGCTCGCGAGACTACGGGGTGGCGGCAGGGTCGGTCAGTGAAATCACAAAAAGGTCTGCGCCTCTGCCTCGATCGCCCGGGCAAGGTCGCCGAGGTCGTGCACAACGTCGGGATCCGCGCAAAGGCCCAAGTAGAGCTCGCCCCCGTAAGACAGGGCCGCTATCCGCAACGCGTGCCGCTCGCCGATCTCGGCCAGGCTGTGAACCGAGACGACTGGCTCGTTGAGGATCGTCATCTTCTCGCGAGGGCCCGGCACGTTGGAGACGTTGAGAGCGAACCGCCGAGGGCTGCTTGCAAGCCGCTTCGCGAGGTGTTTCATTCGCGGCGCCCGCTCCAGTTCGCGGGCCAAGCGATCGATCTCCGCCGCGTCGTGCTTTTCCTTGCGCTCCACCGACTCGGCGTGGATGCGGCGAAGCCGCTCGAGTGAGTCGGCCTCGCTGATGGGTAGGCAGAGTGCGAAGTACGAGTCCCGGTTGCCGACCGAGTCGCCCTCTTGATGAAGGCTGACGGGCACCTTCACGCGCAAGTCGTCCAGCCGGCCGTGGTGCTGCTCGATCCACTGTCGTAGACCGCCCGCGACGCAGGCGAGGACCGCATCGTTGACCGTGGCGCCCGCAAGACGCTTCGCGCCGTCGTGCAGGGGTCCGAGTGGGATCCGCGCGAAATCGACCTCGCGCCGCGTTCCGATCCGGACATCGAACGGAGACGGTGTGCGACTACGGGCGAACTCGCGACGGAGCAACCCGGCAAGGCGCCGGCGCCGGCGTGCGTCGTCCTCGGCCGCCGCACGCGTCGATGCTGCCCTTGCCGGAGCGCCGGCGCTCCCGGTCCCGGCATCGAAAAGGACCTCTCGGGCGAGCCTGATCGCCGTGGTGCCGTCCGCGAGCGCATGGTGAATGCGCCAGACGAGAGCGCTCCCGCCACGAGCCAGGGGAACCACATCTATTCGCCAGAGTGGCCGCGACCGGTCCAGCCGCTGCGCGAAGAGCTCCCCAACCTCTGCGCGCAGGCCGTCCGGGTCCATCTCGCCGCCGGCATCTGCCGAGACGATGTGCGCGGTGGGGTCCAGGTCTGAGTCCTCGCGCCAAACCGGAGCGTCGGCGGGGCCGTCCAGCCGTCGCGTCAACTCGGGGGCTCGATCGAGGCGCATGGTGATCTCCTCGCGAAGCTCGTCGATTCCGGGACGCCCTTCGAGCACGATGACCTTGCACGTGTGGCCGGCGATGCGCGGCGACTCGAGATCGAGGATCGCGCGGTCCTCTGGGCTCAGGGCAATCGTGCTGGCTTCCATGCTTGGCTCGAGCCCAGCGCGGGGCGCGGGCCCGAGAGCTCAGTATCCCCCACAACCCCACGCGCGGCGGTTTTTTGCATAGCGCCCATCGGCTCGGATGCGGGGCTCAGGCGGCGCGTTGGCCGGCCGAGGGCATCACGACTCGCAGACCAGCGCCGTTGCTGGTGACGATCAAGAACGCGCCTTGCGCGCCCATGGCGAGCGCTGCGCTCAACCGGTACTCCGGGCGAAGGGTGCAGTTGAGGACGCTCTCGAGCTCGGCGATGCAGGCGTCGATCCCGTATGCACTCATCGCCGATCCCGAGATATGGACCTCGAAATCGCCACCGTCTGCGGCAGTGCCGTCTTCCACGATCGCGTGGAGAAGCAGGCTGTCACCTTGCTTGCCGATGACCTCCGCGGTGACGGTGATGTCGAGCGGGTGTGACTCACCTGCGAATGGATTGCTCACGGTGGGCTCACGCTACGGCAGCCATCGGCTGTCTCCAGGCAGTCGGGCCGAGCAAGCGAAGCAGGTTGTCGTCGGCTCTACTACTCGCACGACCGGCGCTTGTCCCGCCCCGGCCCGCCTATACAAAGATCGGTTCCCGCCTGTCCCGCCAGACGGTCGGGCCCCTCATTGCCTTCGACGAGGTCGTCCCCGCCGCCGCCAAAGACACGGTCAGCGTTCTCTCCCCCGGTGACGTGCGCCAGCAGGTTCTCAGGGTCGCCACGGAACGGCGCAAGCCCCTCTTCCTGACCAGCCCCGCCCTTGACCACATCGCGGCCGAGCTGACCCCCGATCGAATCGCGGCCTTGGCCGCCCAGGATGTAGTCATCATCGTCGTTACCGCCCATGCTGTCGTTCCCACTGCCACCGCAGATCAGATCGTCGCCCCCACCTCCATTTACCTGATCGTCGCCGCCGCCGGCCACGATCACCTCGGGCGCGCCTGTCCCCTTGATGTCGTCATCGCCGTCGCCGAAGTTGTAGCCGGGCGTCGGTGGCTCCCCGTGACACTGGGGGGCACCCCCGCCAGCATTGGCCGTCATCGTTCCGGCAATCGCCATTCCCGCGACGGTCAATCCAAGTGCTGCGATCACATTGATGGATCCGCTACGAATGCCCGAGATCACGTGAGATTCCTTCCTTACGGGTTCGGTAGCAACCGCGAGCCTCTCAGCTTGCCGGGAAACAGTCAAGGAATGGGATACAGGCGCGTGAGGAGGTCGCGAGCTAGGCCATACGTCCATGGGCCGCCGTTCACCTGTCAGGCGAACGCGAGCGCCGGTCGATTGAAGATATGTGTTTGCTAGACGGAATCACAGACCTACCGGGCAAGGTGGCGAGGACGGCTTCTCGCTCGTAGAGCTCCTGGTTGTGATGGTGATTCTCGGCCTCTTGGCCGCGATCGCGATTCCCTCCTTCTTTGCTCAAAGAGACAAGGCCAAGGACGCAGACGCGAAGGCTGCAGCTCGCACGGCACAAACCGCGATTGAGACCTATGCGACCGACAACGAGGGTTCCTACGTGGGCGCCTCGGCAGCTGACCTCGAGAGGATCGAGGAGACGCTGGTTGCAAGCGATCTGGAGGAACCCGCCGACCTGGCGGTCGGCGCATACACCGTGGCCGTGTCATCGTCCACGGGCACCACGTTCACGATCACCCGAGCCGGAACCGGCGTCACGCTGCACACGTGCGGCAACCCCGGCCAGGGCGGGTGCCCCGCTAGCGGTGATTGGGCAGGTACGGGCCCCTAGCTTCAGGCGTCAGCGACTCGCGAACAGCCGCAGAAAGAGCAGGAAGATGTTGAAGATGTCGAGGAAGATCCCCGCCGCGAGCGGGATGGCCTCCTCGCCTCCGGCTCGTCGCAGCCGGTTGAAGTCCACCACCACGTATCCGCCGAATATCGCAAGGCCAAGCAGCGCGTAGATCGTCGCCCCGCCGGGGAGATTGACGAAGATCAGAACAACTCCGAAGACGATCAGGGCAAGCAACAGCCAGAACAGGATCCGGTAAAGGAACGACAAGTCACGGCGAATCGCGTATCCGCCGGCGCCCAAACCGAGTGTGAAGAGCGCTGTTGCGGCGGCGGCCTGAGCGACCGCAGTCGAATCGGTCTCGGCGTAGTAGTAGACGGTGCTTCCGACGCTGATCCCCAGCAGCAGCCCAAACGCGAACAGGAGCCCGAGCGCGAGGCCATGTGAGCCGCGAGCGTTGGCAACATTCAGGCCGATCAGGCAGCCGAGGGAGATCAGCCAGGGAATGAACCATTGCCAGCCGGTCAGCTCGCGACCGATCCAGATGCCGGCTGCAGCAAAGCCGACCGTGATCGCGACCAGCGCCATGACCCGACCGAAGATCGCGCTCGTAGAAGCGCGGGCCGGAGCGGGAGCAGCGAGCGTAGGTTCGACCGTGGACATCGCCAGCGACCCTACATGTGTTCATCGTCCGCGGGGCCTACTCCGGCAGCCCGACGGCTTCGAGGGCCTCTTCCTTGCTGGTGAAGCTTTGGAACTCAACGATCCTGCCCTCGCGGAGTCGAGCGATCCACGCCGCCCCTTGGTCGAGGCCAATTCCGCTCCCCCGGCCCCGGGCGAACGCCCGTCCAAGCACGAGCACAACTCCGTCGAGTTCTCGGAACTCCTCTGGTGCGATCCGGAACTCCGCCCACGCAGTGTCAACGTCCGCCCAAAACTGCTGCATTCCGTCCCGACCGTGATAGACGACGCTCTCGGGTCCGCCGACAATCGCTGGGTGAATCTGAATGGAAGGGTCGAGAATCTCGGCCGCGGCATCGGAATCTCGATCGGCGAAAGCTGCGAACAGGGCCTTGACGGTCTCCACGTCCTCTTGCGACATCGCCCACGCAGTATCCCGCGACACGGACTCCGCTCTCAGGTGAGTGTCCAAGGCGCTTTACGTCTTAGGCAACCGATGCAAATGTCAGCCGCCGGAGCCATAATTGTCGGGTGGACGACTCTTTCCAGCCACCATGGGGGAGCCGAGAGGAGCGCGTCGCCTACAACGAGTCATGGGCGCGTGATCTGAATCGCACGCGAGCGCAGCTTCTTGAGCTCGGCGAGTCTGAAGTCGGATTCCGCTGCGAGTGTGAGAGTGCTGCCTGTACGGAGCTCTTGCGCCTGACTGCGCTGGAGTGGCAAGCGGTGCGATCGGATCCCCGTCAGTTCGTCGTTGCACCCCACCATGTAGCCGCGGACGTCGAATGCGTCGTCCTCCGCCGAGACGACTATTGGATCGTCGAGAAACTTGGCGAGGCCGGCGAGGAGGCTGAGCGTCTAGCTTGAACCCAGACCCGGGTTCTGCTCACGCGGGCCGAGGGGGTCTTCTGCCGCGCGACTACTGTGTGGCCATGTCCGAGGAGAAGGCAGGAGCGCGTGCCGACTCGATCGGCGATCGGGTCGAACACGCGATCGAGCAACACGCCGACGCGGAGCGCGAGATCGAACAGGGAGAGGCGGAAGCGAAGAAGCCTCGGAACCTGAAACGCACCGTGTTCGGGCTCGCGGTGACCGGAATCTCGCTTTACCTGGTTGCTCCCAGCGTTATCGAGGTCGCGGGTTCGTGGCGAGGGCTGCAACACATCGCTCTGCCGTGGTTCGCCGCGATGGCTGCGCTTCAAACGCTCGCGATGGCTTGCCTATGGGGTGTCCAGCGAACCGCATTGGACGATCCACCCTGGCCGCCGGTCGTCAGTTCCCAGCTCGCCGGCAACGCGCTCTCCAAAGTCGCCCCCGGCGGCGGCGCGATGGGCGCTGCGCTGCAGTACCGGATGCTGGTGGAGTCGGATGTCGACCGTGGCAGAGCGGTTTCGGGACTGACGGCGGTCAATCTGCTCACGTTCGCAGTCGTCCTCGCTCTCCCGGTACTCGCGGTTCCCGCGTTCATTCGCGGGACCGTTGATCGCGATCTGATCGAGGCCACGGCGGTCGGGGTCGCCGTCTTCGCGGTGGTGCTGGCGGCCGGAGCGGTCCTGCTCGCGTTCGACGCGCCCCTGGCATGGGTGGGCAGGCAGGTCCAGCGCGCTCGCAACGGTCTCCGGCGCGGCGCTGAGCCACTTACCCGCTTGCCGGAGCGCCTCCAGTTGGAGCGGGGCCGTCTGCTCGCCACCTTGGGCGCGCGCTGGAAGCGCGCTCTGGCGGCGGCGATCGGCCGCTGGGCATTCGACTACGCGACCTTGCTTGCAGCGCTGGCGGCGGTGGGCGCCACACCGCGGCCGGCACTTGTCCTGCTCGCGTTCTGCACCGCTCAGGTCTTGGCGCAGATCCCTGTCACGCCGGGCGGCCTCGGCTTTGTCGAGGCCGGGCTGACCGCCACGCTGGCATTGGCCGGGGTAAGCGCCGGGGACGCCGTGCTTGCGACACTCGGCTACCGGCTGTTCTCGTACTGGCTGCCGCTCCCGGTCGGGCTCCTCGCGTACGCACACCATCGTCGCCAACTGGCCACAGCGGCGGGATGAGTGGCTAGGGCAGGCGACGTTCATCTCCAGCGCTGAGCGACTGGCTCAGCACCATCGCGGCCTTCAACGGAAGGCGCTACCGCCTTCGGGCCTGTTCCAAGTTCGACTGGTGGATGCCGGAGAGCCAGTCCGCAGCCTCCAGACGCGCGTCGACCGGTTCCTCTCCCAGCCGCACCGCGTCGATATAGGCACGATCGGCGGCGAGGCGGGCAGCAACCTCGGGACCCTTGGCGACGGCGCCGTGGCCGGGGACCAGGACATTGACATGCTTGGCGGCCTCATCCAGCCGGCCAAGTGCAGTCTCGTAGGCGCTCACCTGATCGTCTTGGCGAGAGTCGAAGATCGGGAGCAGCACGTCGGAGAGCATGTCGCCGGCGAGAAGGAGGCCTCGGTCGGCGAGGAGGACCGCGGCGTGGCCTGGCGCGTGCGCCCGATGCTCGATGATCTCGCCTGGAACGGGCCCGCCGTCCGCGGGCAACGGGGTGACGAGCCCGATCAGCTCGAGAGGGACGTCGGATGCCTCCTCCTCCGCGCCCTCCTTCTGCAGTTCCATGGTCTCACCGGCAAACTTGGCGCCGGCAGCGGTGGCGTAGCGCGGCACGTCGCCGAATCGTTCATACCAAAGCAGGTGGTCCCAATGGGGATGGGTGGAAAACCCGGCGACCACCGGAATTTCAAGCCCGTCCACGTCATCGGCGAGCTGGTCCAGCTCGGGGCCCTCGACCCCGGGATCGACCAGGATCAACCCATCTTGCCCGCGCACCACGATGGAGTTGGTCCAGACCCATTCGCTCTGCCGGACCCAGACGCCGTCGGCCACCTCAGTCAGCATCGGGATCACCCTACAGGCGAGGCCTGCGAGGAGTTAGGGTTAGGGCGTGCAGGGTTTGGCCTGCAAGATCGTGGTACTCGCCGTGGCGATCATGGTCGCGTTCGCCGCTCAGGCCTCCGCGGGCACCTTCGAGCCGACGCGTACCGACGACCCCGACCCCGACGGTTGCAAGGCCAACGACTGCTCGCTTCGCGAGGCGGCGCGGCGCGCAGTTCTGAGCTTCAACGACGACCGGATCCTGCTCGATGCTGAGACCTACGAGTTCGACATCCCCGATAGCGGCGACGGCGACGGACTGAGCGGCGACCTCGACCTCTTCAACGCAGGGAAGATCGAGATCGTGGGCAAGGGGCCCAACAAGACGACGATTGACGCCAGGGGAGTGGATCGCATCGTCGAGATCTTCGCTCCGGGTCCCCGCGTGGAGATCAGCCGTCTCACCCTTCAGGGTGGCGCTCCGGCGGGGGTGGTGCAGGCTGGCGGCGCGATCTCCAACGAGGGCCGGCTGACACTGCGGAAGGTAGTAGTCCAGGACAACTCGGCTCTCGAGGAGGGCGGGGGACTTCAGAACGAGCTCGGAGCGGTCACGAAAGTGATCTCATCGACCTTCCTCGACAATCACACAACGGGGGAGTTTGGTCGCGGCGGCGCCATCAACAATCGCAACGAAGCCAAGATCACCCTGACGGACTCGGAGATCCTCGAGAACTCCGCGGGCACCGGCGGCGGGGGCCTCACGAATCAGAACGAGGGGCGGATGACGCTGCGACGCGTGACGGTGGCGAAGAACTTCCTCGATCACCCCGATTTCAGTCAGGGAGGCGGGATCTTCGTCCAGAACGACGCCAAGCTGACCGTGACCGACTCGACCGTCTGGGACAACACCTCCCCGGCGACCGGTGGCGGGATGCTCATCCGGAATAACGCGGTCGCCTCGTTCAAGAACAGCACTCTGACCGCAAACCAGGCGGACACAGGCGGCGCGATCTCCACGGACAACTACCCGACCCTGAAGTTCGCGTTCACCACGATCGGGCCGAACGTCGCCGCCTCCTCGGGAGGAGCGATCTTCGACGGCACAGACGAGCCCGGGCCGACGAACCCGCAGCCGCCATTCTTCACCTTCCGCTCGACGATCGTGGGCGCCAGCTCCGCGCCTCTCGGGCCCACCTGCCTCGTCGATCAGCCGGGCGCCTGGCAGTCGAAAGGCTTCAACGTCGAGGACGGCGCCGACAGCTGCCAATTCACCCGGAACAGCGATCAGCCCAATGCCGACTCCGGATTGGGGCTCCTGGCCGAGAATGGTGGCCCGACCCTGACGCACAAGCTCGCCGCCGCGAGTGACGCGGTGGACGCCGCCCCAAGGAAGGGCTGTCCGAAACGCGACCAGCGTGGCGCGAAGCGGCCCCAGGGCCCCCGCTGCGACTCGGGCTCCTACGAGCGCCGCTGAGCGGCCCTCGACTTCGGGCAGGTGTTCTATCCGGCCTGGGGCCGGCCTATCACGCACACCGCGGGGACCGGACGCAAGTCCTTGACCAGCACCGTGTCGACGGAGAATCCGCCCTCGCGTAGCCGGTCGGCCAGCTCGTTCCCCAGGTCCCCGGCTCGCTCCGGCGCGGAGTGGCGCGCGTCCCAGAAGATGTAAACGGCGCCATCCCGGGCGAGGTGCTCGCGCACGGCATCGAGCGCCGCCGGCGGCTGCAGCCAGAAGGGAGCGACGTTGAAGGCGAAGACCTTGTCGAAGCGCCGATCGCCGAGGTCCGCGTCCTCAAGCGCGACGGCCTCGAGCACAGCCCGGCCCGCGTCGACGTCCTCGCGGTTCCTCCGCGTGGCCATCTCGATCATCCTGGGCGAGCGGTCGATCGCGGTGATCGTTCCCGTCGCCAGCCGCTCGCAGACCAGGGAGACCGCGACTCCGTGGCCGCAGCCGACTTCGAGCAGACGGTCGGACGGGCGGACGTCTAGAGTGTCGACCGCCCAAACGAGCCGCTCAGATGCCTTGCCCGCCATGCTCCAGAAATAGCATCATGCGCCGACCCACTTTCTGAGAAGGAGTGGGCTCCCCATGCACGAGTAGGCGTCGATTGGCTGACCGGTCAGTCGTGGATCTCAGCGCGGCGCACAGCGCTGAACAAGAACCAGCCGAAGCCGACCACGCCGGCGACCAGGACGATCATCCCGGTTACAGCCCCGACGAAGAAGAAGCAGGCGAGCATGGCTATGAGCCACACCCCCAGGGCGAGCGTCAGCTTGACCCCAACCAGGTCGGACATCTCGCGAGTCTCGTTCTGGGGAGCAGGTTCTTCAGCCATCGGCCCACAAGCTACAGCGGCTGGTGGCGGAGCGTCGAGACGGCAGTCACCTCTCCAGTTCGCTCGCGTACGACGAGCCATTGGGCATCCAGCGCGACGGGCGGGTCAGGAGGAGGTGAGTACCGATGCGTCGCCCATCGATCGTCGACGTGGCACGACGCAAGGATTCGACGCGTAGTCGCGCGCTTCGTCAAAGATGCGACTCAGACTCGAGTCAACCAAGCGCGTGTCGGCTTCGAGCTTTCGGAAGCGTGGGACGATGCTCGTCACGATCCAACGCCAGCGGTCGTCGAAACGGGTGATCCTCGGCCACGCTTGGGCATGCAGCGCTTGCGAGATCCCTCGTGTGAGCGAGTAGAGATAGAACGAGGTGAAGTAGGAAGCCTCATGCCGGACTCCACGCACCTCGAAGGTGAGGGCGGAGCCGATGGAGAAGAGCCTGGCGAACGCGCACGAGAGGCGATTCAGGTTGGGTTGCACCAAGGCGCGTTGCTCGTGTTCGAGAAGCTGGACGTTGCCCTTCCAGATGAGATCCTGAGCGGTCCGTCGAGCCTCCGAGGACGCCGTCTCGTCTTCCAGGACACGACGTCCATGGTCTATCGCCTCGAATCCAGCCAGGACGGGCGCATAGTGAGTATCCGCTTCCAACAGCTTGCGGAGGCATTCGAGTCCGTCCTCGGCGACGCCGTATGCGAGGTGCACCCAGAAGATGTCGTCGAAAATGGCGGAGTTCGTCTCGCGGATCGTGTTCACGTCCGTCAGGAGCAGCGCTTTCTGGCGACGGAGGCTGTGTGGGATGTCCACGTAGCCAGTCCGATCGGAGTCCAGCCGAAACGGAAAGAGAGCGAGCCGAACGTGGTGCGACGCGAACGCTGCCATTCCAGCCCACTTGAGATAGGCGGGGAGGAACTTGTAGATCCAGGCGTAGCGAGATGAGATCTCCAGGTTGCGGTGGAATGCGCATGCCTGATCGGTCAGGAGATCGTCTGCCAGCGCCTTCCATCCCGCGATCGTGTCCGGCTCTCCATTCCGGCGGACGAGCTCGTTCGGCGGAGGGATGAGCTGGTCAGGCGTGATCATGCGACCGTCGCGGCACCTGATCCGTGTCAGACAAAACCCGGCTGGGCAAAAGCCGGGTTCGGATAGGTGTAGAAGCCCTCGCCGGAAGCCACCCCAAGCTTTCCCTTCTGGATGAAATGCTCGTCGAGATAACGGGCAGATTCGAGCGCTGGACTGTTCGGGGTGGTTTCGGCGACCAGCTTCGCGACGTGGTGCACGACGCCGAGGCCCATGCGATCCATCATCCCGAAAGGCCCCATCCCGCTTTGCAGCGTGATCATCCAGGTTCGATCGATGCTCTGGACATCGCTTACTCCGCTCACGACCAACTCAAGGGCGGCGGTGCACCATGGCACGAGCAAGCTGTTGACGATGTAGCCGCTTCGTTCCTTTCGAAGGGGGATGGGAACCAAGCCGATCTCTTCGGCGAACTGAAGCACGTCATCGAAGACTGTGCTGTCGGTGGAGGGATGGCCCATGACCTCGCCGATATTCGACTCCCACACGCCAATGGCGAAGTGCAGGGCCAGGAACTTGTCCGGCCGGTCGACGAAGCTCGACAACCTGCTCGGCGCAAGAGTCGAGGTGTTGGTCGTAAAAACGGTCTGCGCCGGAGCATGCTTGGAGGCCTCGCTCCAGAAGGACTCCTTGATGGACAAGTCCTCTGGCACCGACTCGCTGATCAAGTCTGCATCCCGCACGGCCTCCGCTAAGACGCTCGAATACGTGAGGCGAGCGAAGGTGGCGTCGATCTCCTCCTGAGTGGCACCGCGCTCCTCGATGAAGTGCTGCGCGTACTCCTGGTGCAAAGCCTTGCCGTGCTCCAAGCCGGCGGGAATGGCGTCGTACACCGTTACGCGCTTGCCGTGAAACGCCATCTGCCAAGCGACTTGCGAACCCATCGTCCCGGCGCCTGCCGTGGTGATTCTGGTGAAAGTCATCCCGGTCTCCCTAAAGCGTAAGCGCTTTTCGCCCGAAGCGCCTCTACGCGCGATCTTGGGGTGAACGTCCGTGAGTACGCCCTATAGGGGGCACTGTCGGACGTTCGTCCTGAAGGGAGGATGGCTTTCCCTACCCGCTCTCCAAGAATCGTTCCAGCTCGGCGACTACGGAGTCGGGATCATCGAACCAGGGGAGGTGTCCACAGCCAGGGATGGTGACGACGCTTAATCGCTCGTTCTGGGCATCGATGTTCTCCCACGCCTTTCTCACGCCGGAAGCCACGAACTTGTCCCGATCGCCGTAAAGGAAGAGCGAGGGTGTCCGTAAGCGCTGCCAGTCGTCGCCGAGGATGTAGCGGTCGCGGATTCCTCGCGGACCGATGAGCGACGTCAACAGCCCAACCATAGTCTCGCTGTTTCTCCGGGTGTGAGCGACGTCGACGTCTAGGAATTCATCGACGAGAAGCTCAGGGTGCTCGACGAGGATCATGCCCCAGAAGCTGCGGCTGCTCTTGCGCGTCGGATTCGCCAAGAGCCGCCGCCCGATGAACGGCGCAATAAGCGGCACGCCGAAAGCGCGAAGCGGGAGCGGAACGGTTCGATTGACTCCTGGCGGCGCTCCAACAATCGCAAGCCGCGACACGCGATCCGGCTTCTCGGTCGCAAACATGGCCGACCACCAGCCTCCGATCGAGTTCGCAGCGATGTCAACCGAGTTGAGGCCGAGCGCGTCCACGACTTCCTCGAGAAATTTCACTGCGTGAGCCTTCAGGTCAATGTCCCGGTAGTCGAAGGGGTCCGCGAGCCCGTGGCCGGGGCGATCAACTGCGAGCACGCGGCGGTTGCGCGCGAGTGGGGCAAAGATCGGCACCCACTCGCAAGCATGGTCTCCACCGCCATGAACGAGTAGAAGCGGAGGGCCTGACCCGAGCTCGAGGACCTGCGTTTCCCCCTGGGACCAAGTGAGTCGCCGAACGGTCGTCTCGGGCGCATAACGCGCGAGGAGGGCCGCTTGCGAACGTTCGAGTTCCTGACTCTCGATCATCGTTTCCTTACCCGCTTGGTGAGGGCAGGAGAATTCTCGCACGATGAGGTGCCCCTGGCTCGTCCCAGGTGACGACGATTGCACCGTCGCGTAACCTCGGTGTCTATCGGCGATCCTGTCCTGTGGTTCCCCGCTTGGCACGTTGCCGGAAAGGGCGACAGCCCATGGAAGACCGGGACTCATCTCGTACGCCGCGTAGACGAGACACGGCAAGGAACTCCACGACACCACCTCCGTGGGTTGCAGACAGTCGAGCCTACGGGCCGTCCGCTCCGCTGACGCCGACGCTTTCAGCTGATGTCACCGAAGCACTTGTCGCTCTGTGGCTTGAATATGCCGGCGTCACGCCAACGGATGCCCACACCCAAATAGACGGCAACATCGTCACTTGCGTCATGGTCGATGGCGTTTCCGATTTCAACATCGCCACAGACAGGACCATGAAGGGGTACAAGCCACACGGCGTCGCTTCAACTTTGGCCGACTACAAGCTCGAGGCGGTCTCTGAGGTAACGAGAGTGACCCATCAAAGGGTCACCTCGTTCCTGTCAAGCCATGACCCAGATACTGATGTCGCGACCGAGACGTTCACCTTGGAAGCGTCCTTCGGCCGAGGGGCATCCCGCGCCACGGGCGCTCCTGACCTTCCAAGTGACGCGCTGCGTGCGCACAAAGCCGCTGCCTGACTCATAGCACCCGGAAACGCGACTAGCCCCACAGTCCGTTCCGTTTGCCTGGGAGTGAGTTGCCTCGTCGCGCGGCGCGCGTATCGGCGTGAGATCGCTCCTCGGCCAGAACTGACGGCTGCAGGGCCAGTTTCTTACAAGCTACTCCCATACTCCGGCGGCCGCGCATAGACCAGGGAATGGAGCTAGGCGGGTTCGAACCGCCGACCTTCTGGTTGCGAAGCGGGGTGCTCTCAGGCGCGAATAGGCGGCGAATTTCAGATTCGATATGCGGGGATGGACGTGGATTTGGGCACCAGAACCCGGCTGGTGCCCAGTCTTGATGGTCGCCGGCGCCAGGCGATCTCGAGCTCCCGTGCCTGACCGTCACGCGAGAAAGTCGATGATGTGCCCCACGAACAGATCGGGCGCCGTGTTCATCGCGACGTGCTGCTGGTCCGGCATCACCGTCAGCTTCGACTCGGAGACGGATTCGTGCAGGCGACGCGTTGGGTCGACGAGGAACGGCGGGCTGTCACCGCCCAATAGCAGGAGCGTGGGAACGCGAACCTTGGCGAAGCGCTCGAAGTCGGGGTCGTAGGCATCGGCGATTTGCAGTTCACGAGGAATCGTGTGAGCCGCCGCCAGCCGCGCCTCCCAGCTCGGATCGCCGCGCACCATGTCCAACTCGGCCTCAGGCATTTTGACGACCTCCCGATAGAACGTCGCAACGACACCATCACGGTCCCCCGCGGCCAAGAGTTGCTCCAGTCGCTCGATCAAACCGGGCGGGTAGATCTCGATGCCGACCGGCAGCGGCGGCTCGTAGAGGACGAGCCGCCGGACTCTCGGGGTGCGCAGCGCCGCCTCCAACGAGCACACGGCCCCGTAGGAGTGACCGAGCACATCGACGTCTCCTCCGATCTGCTCGATCACGGCCGCGACATCGTCGAATTCCAGTTCGATCGAGTACGCCTTGGCATCAGCGCTCGCCCCGCGCCCGCGTCGATCCATCGCGTAGGTCGTGAATTCGGCACTGAGGGCGGTGATAACGGGAGCCCAACGCGTGTGGTCGGCGCTGGTCCCGTGTACGAGCACAAGTGGCGGTCCGTCCCCCGCGACATCGCAGGCGAGAATTGTGCCGTCGGCAGATTCGAACCGCTCAAACCGGCTCATGTGGGAACCGTAGCCTGAATTCACTATCAGGAACGGTCGGGTGTGCGAGAGCAGATCGGATGCACGCGGATTTGGGCACCAGAACGCGGCTGGTGCCCCGACGGCCGCTTCGGATCATGCAGCGATCAGCTCAGCGAGCTCCAGAGAGGATCTGTTCGGCCGCACGGCGTCCGCTCCGCAGCGCCCCTTCCATCAGCCCGTGCCATTCGCCCGCGGTGTGCTCGCCGGCGAAGAAGAGCGGCCCGATCGGCTTCACCAGATCATCGTCGCGCAGCGGCGAGGAGAGGGTGCGCGCCGAGTAGGAGCCCCGCACCCAGGGGTCGTCGTGCCAACTCGACAACATGGCGCCTTCGGGCTCCAAATCGAGGTCATCGCGAAGCGTGGTCATCGCGGCGACCCAGCGCTCGAATCCGTTCGAGTCGCCGAGGTCTTCGATCGCGGACTGCGTGCCGGTGTAGCCCGTCGCGAAGGGAGCCGGCCTACCGTCCGCGGCCAGCTGCGTGTAGGTCCAGAAGTGCCCGGCCACGGACATGATCGCGCTCGGTGGTGCCGGCGAACGCAGGCGCAGGAAGAGCTTCGAGTTCTGCCCATAGGTCACGGCACGCAGTGCATCTGCCGTCTCGCCCTCGAGCGGGGGGTCGAACTCGATTTCGGCCAAAGGTGCCGTGGGAATCGCGACGACGACCGCCTCGGCCTGGACGTCGCCATCGTCGAAACCGATGCTCACCTGGTCCCGCGACCACCGCACCCGCCGGACCGGGGACTCAAGACGCACAGCCGGGCCGAGCTCGGTCGCCAGCGCGACGGCGAGTCGCATGTTGCCGCCTTCCAGCGTGTGGTTGTCGAAATCGCCGAACGTGGAGGCTCCCTCGTCGAGTACCGAGGGATCGAGGTCGTCGGCGGGATGGCCGTTCGAGATCGCGACGCGCGTTCGAATCAGCATCGCGACAGCCGGGTCCAAGCGCAGGGAGTCGATCGCGTCCGCGGCGCTTGCTGCGTTCCCTGCCTCGCCCTCGCCGATGCGGCTGAAGGCGGCCTCGAGGTCCTCCGGGGGCACAGCTTCATCGCCGACAGGAATCCGTCGTCCATAGGGCGTTCCCTTCAGCACCCGCGGGATCGCGAAACGGGCGGCCAGATCGTTCATCAAGTCATAGCCCGGGAGGATGAACTCCGCACCTCGCTCGACCACAGCGTCGTCCCCGAAGGGAGCCGACCACACCCGTCCGCCCACTCGGCCACGCGCCTCGATCACGGTCACCTCGGCGCCCGCGGCACGCAGGGCGTCCGCCGCGGCGAGGCCAGCAAAGCCGGCGCCGATCACACAGACGCGCTTCAAGGATCCGCTTTCCCGTCACCAGCCATCGGATCCGATTCTCCCACCAGCGACGCGCACGCCGTCGCGAAGTGGAGCTAGGCGGCTTCGAACCGCCGACCTCCTGATTGCGAAGCGGGGAGCTCTCAGGCACTAATAGGCGTCGATTACGGGATCCGCGGCTTGCCGATGTGTGCGGATCTTGGCGGATTTGGTCACCAGAGCGGAATTGGTGCCCAATCAGAATGACTCAGCACCTAGGTCGTCCGGAGCCGCAGCGTTCCTAGGCACGACCGACCACATCTAGGCAGTCGCTCATGCCTGGCGGAGAACCCTCAGTCCCAGCGAGCCTGCTGATCCCAGCGGACCGTCAGCTGGTAGATAATCGTCACGTCCAAGATGATGATCATGAAAGCCCAAAGCGGGGCTGCGGGAAACCAGACGATCTGAAGGATCGCATTAACCGCCAAGAGCAATACGGCAAGCCAACGAGACACTCCGCTGCCCATCAAGAGGCCAACGCCGGTGAGCGCAACGGCCGAACCAAGCAGGAGATGCACCCAACCCCAGGTCGTGATGTCGGCGATGAGCGCACCTTGGCCGCCTACGACGACGATGTCATCGTTCAGAACGCCACCAAGCCCCCAGAGCGCGTCGAGAGACCCGATGATGAACATGACGATGCCCGCGAATGCGGCCCAGCCGGATTCTCCGCTGCGACCTGGATTCGATTGCTCCATCATGCTTTGCCTCCATTTCAGCGGTCGATGCCGTCTCCGGTGCTAAGGAGATGGTTCGACGCCTGAGACGACGGTCCTTGTCAAATCCCTGCGTCCATACAAGGCATCTAAGGCGCGCGATCACAGACTACGAAACCGAAGGGCGTCGCGCCCGCGCCTGTCTCCACCCTCAAATCACGGCTTGAGCGCGGCGCTGCGCCTCGACTGCACTGTTGACATCGCCGTGGATGTGGTCGCGACCAATCAGATCGACCGTCCCGTCGGCCTCGAGCACCGAGCGGACCCGCGGCTTCAGGCGCGCTAGCCGGAGTGTTACTCCCGTGGACTCCATCAGCTCATGGATCTCAGCGAGTTTCGCTGCACCCTGGGAGTCGACGAAGTCGACGCCTTGAAGGTTGAGCACGAGGGCGCGGCTGTGCTCGTGGGTGACCTCGCGGACCCTCTCTTCAAGCGCCTCAGCAGTGGCGAAGAAAAGGCCGCCATCCAGGCGGAGAACAGCGATACCGGGAAACGTTTCGGCGTCGGGGCTCTCGTCGAGGTCACGGAAGAATCGGGTTCCGGACTCGCGCCCGAGCAACGGCATCGGGGGCCTGGTCACGACGTAGATGAGCCAGCCGAGCGAGAGGACGACTCCGATCACCACTCCGGCGAGGACGCCGACGGAGAGCACGCCGATTATCGCCGCCACTGCGACGAGAAAGTCGAAGCGCGTCACCCGGTAGAGGCGGCGAAGTTCGGTGACATCGATCATCCCGAAGACGACGGCGTCGATGATCACCGCTCCCAGGACAGCTTTGGGCAGGTCCGAGAACACGGGAGCGAGGAACAGAAGCGTTGCGATCACTAACCCCCCGGTGACCAACGACGAGAGTTGAGTCCGGGCTCCGGAGGACTCGTTCAACGAGCTGGCCGAGAGGCTGGTAGTGACCGGCATTCCCTGCAGGACCCCGGCGCCTGCGTTGGCCAGCCCCTGCGCCACCGATTCCTGATTGACGTCGATGCGGTAGCGATGCCGCGCGGCAAAGGCCCTCGCGTCCCCGGCGGTTTGCGAAAACCCGATCAGGAGTATTCCGGCGGCCGCGATCACGATCTGCGGATAGTGCGCCCTGATCAGAGACCAGTCGGGAAGCTCCGGACTGGGGAGCCCGCTCGGCACGTCTCCGACCAGCTCGACGCCATGCGCACCCAGCTCCAACGCCGCCGAGGCGAGCAGGCCACCCACCACAAGAACCAAGGCGCCCGGAATCCTCGGCTTGAAACGCCGCAGGCCGAGGATGAGGACCAGTGCGCATACGGCGACGAGCGTCGTCGTCCGGTCGATGTCAGCTAGGCCGCCGATCCATGTCCCGAGCTCTTGCCAAGCGTTGTCGCCGTCGGCCGACGTTCCGGTCAGCTTCGGCAGTTCCCCGATGACGACGTCGATCGCGGCTCCCGCGAGGAATCCGGTGATCACCGCCTTCGACAGAAACTGGGCGATCCACCCGAGGCGGAGAACGGCGAAGAGGATGAATAAGAGCCCAGTAGCGATGGCAACCGCAGCAACGAGCTGCGCCGCTTCCCCGCCACCGATCTCGGTTGCAAGAACTGCGGCTCCGGCGACTGCCGCGATCGAGGAGCTCGGGCCGGTGGAGATCTGGCGCGAGGTGCAAAAGAGCGCGTAGATGATTCCCCCAGCCGCCGCCGCATAGAGCCCGTTCTGCACGGGAATCCCGGCGATCTCGGCATAGCCGAGGTTCTTGGGCACAACCAGCGCCGTGACCGCGATCCCTGCCGCGACGTCGGCTCGCAGCCACTTTCGGTCGTAGCGCGGCAGCCACCCGATCGCTGGTACGAGTCGAGCGAGGCCCCGGATGGTGACTCTCAGCGCTCCGGCCGCTCAGCTTCTAGCGACCGCCGGGCCTCCAGGTTGGCAGCGTGATCTGCGGCGGAGACCTCCGGCCAGCTCAGGTCGAGTGAACTCAGCGTTTCCGATAGCACCGATGCTGTGAGCGCTTGCGCCACCCACCAATGGTCGGCTGGGATCACATGCCACGGTGCCCACGGAGTCGAGGTGGCGGTGATTGCATCCTCGAAAGCCCGGATGTAGTCGTCGAAACGCGCTCGCTCCGCGACGTCTGCCGCGTTGAACTTCCATTCCCGGCCGGGTTTGTCGAGGCGTGCCAGGAACCGCTCCCGCTGAGTCTCCTTCGAGACGTGGAGGAAGAGCTTCACGATCTTCGTGCCGTTGCGGTCGAGGTGGCGCTCGAAGGCGTTGATGTCCTCAAGACGTTCCTTCCAGAAACGTTCGTCTCGCTCGGCGGGAGGCAGGCGCTGTGACTCGAGCCACTCCGGGTGCACCTTCAGCGCGACGACCTCCTCGTAGTGCGACCGGTTGAAGATGCCGATTCGCCCTCGCTCCGGCAGAGACTTGGAGACGCGCCAGAGGAAGTCGTGGTCGAGCTCCTCGGCGGAAGGCTGCTTGAACGAGACCACCTGGACGCCTTGCGGGTTCACACCTGACATCACGTGTTTGATCACCGAGTCCTTGCCCGCGGCGTCCATTGCCTGCAGCACCACGAGGAGGGCGTACCTGTCGCTCGCCCACAGCAACTCCTGCGCCTCGGAAAGCTCTGCGACACCACGCGCGATCACGTCCTTCGCGCGTTGCTGGAGCTCCGCCTCCGCGAGCTCTGCAAACTCCTCGCCGAAGGTCGACCCCGGGTCCCTCCGGGAGAGGTTGGCCGCCTCACCTGGTTCGACCAGAACCTGCCCAAGCAGGCGGTCGCGAGTACTCACGCGCCTTGAACACGAGCCGAGGCCACAGGCCAATCCTATGTCTATTCCGCCATGATCGGGCGTCGTGACAGCGCTGCGCTGGGAATGGCGGACGTTCGATGAGCAGTTCGCCGAAACCGGCGGGCGGCTCGGTAAGCCTGAGCGCGTCGTGGACTCGGACGAGACCTATCTGCTTTCCGAAGCGAGCGTGGATGCGGTCAAGCTCCGCAATGGCCTCATGGACCTGAAGCGGCTCAAACGGGTCGACGAGCACGGCCTCGAGTTGTGGAAGCCGGTCATGAAGTCCCCGGTGCCGATCTCAGCGGCCGAAGCGAGGGCGGTGCTTGCAGCCCTTCGCACCTCGGCCCCGATCGAGAGCGAGAGATACGACCTCGTCGACCTGGTGGGCCTCGATTCGTCGATACGGGCGGTTCCCGTCCACAAGACGCGACGGCATTTCACGGTGGAGGGATGCATGGCCGAGCTGACGGACCTTCGCATCGATGGCCGCTCGACGCAGACGATTGCGATCGAGTCCGAGAACGCCACCCGCGTTATCAAGGCGGTGTGTGTACTAGGCCTCGACTCGAGGCCAAATGTCAGCGTTCCCGAAGCTCTCAAGACGCTGATCTGAGCTCTGCGCGACGCAGTATCAACTTGCGTATCTCGGACGCGACGACGATCGTCAGCCCGGCGCCGATACAAATCAGCCACTGGTAGCCGGTAAGCGTGGTCGTGTCCAACAGCCGGCGCAGGAAGTCGAGCCCGGTCGCGAGGACGATCGCAGCAGCCGACAGGAGCGACGTCATGACGAAGGTGCGGTCGCTGAACGTGTCGAGGCTGAAGACCGAGCGCAGCTCGTCGCGCGCGCAGAACGAGAAGACCAGGTTGGCGATCGCGAATGTGGTCAGCCCCATCGTGCGTGCCAGTTCGGAACTCTCGAAGTGGTCGGCCCCAGCGATGACCCCCAAGGTCGCGGCTGCCATCACGAGACCGGCGATTACGAACCAGAGCGTGCTCGAACGGGTCAGGATCGGCTCCTCGGGCTTGCGCGGCCGACGCTCCATCAGCCCCTCGCTCGGCTCGCCGTAGCCCAGGCCGATCGACTGGAAAACCTGGGTGGTGAAGTTCACCCAGAGCGTCTGCAGCGGCAGGAACGGCAAACCCCCGAGGATGTTGAGGATGCTCGCGCCGAGGAACGTGGCGATCAGTCCGGCTAGCACGCCCATTTGGAACCGGATGTACTTGACAAGGTTGTCGTAGAGGCCTCGCCCGAGCTCAACGGCCTTCACGATCGTCGCGAAGTTGTCGTCCGTGAGAATCATCGCGGCGGCCTCCTTCGAGACCTCGGTGCCGGTTATCCCCATCGCGATTCCGATGTCCGCCTGCTTGAGCGCCGGGGCGTCGTTGACCCCGTCGCCGGTCATGCCCACGACGTGCCCCTTGCGCTTGAGGATGTCGACCAGCCGGACCTTCTGCTCGGGTGTGACGCGCGCGATCACCCCGATCTCGTCGATTTGCTGGTCAGCCTCGTCCTCGCTCATCTCGGCGAACTCGGCACCCGTGATCGCCCGTCCCTCGATCCCGAGCTGCCGCCCGATCGCCTCGGCGGTGATCGCATGGTCGCCGGTGATCATGCGGACTTGGATCCCGGCATGGTGAGCGGTTTCGATCGCCGCCTTGGCCGCCGGTCGAGGAGGATCGACGATGCCAACCAGCGAGAGCATCGTCAGGTCGTTCATTTCGTCGAGCAGGTCACCGCCGGGGTCGAAGCCGGCTGCGGGGAAGTCCTTGCGCGCGGTTGCGATCACGCGGAGTCCCTGCGCGGCGAGACGCTCGTTTTCGGCCAGGAACCGCGCCTTGAAATCCTCATCGGCGGGCGCGACCGCTAGGCCTGGGTCGAGGTGTGAGGAACCTCGCGCAAGGAGCTGGTCGGGTGCGCCCTTCACGAGGCAGCGGACGACCTCCTGCCCGGATTCGTCGGCCATTCGGTGAAAGGTCGCCATCAGCTTGTAGGCGGTGTCGAACGGCAGCTCTGCAACCCGCGGGTAGCGCTCGCGAGTTCCCACAATGTCCAGACCACCCTTTGCGGCAAGCACGACCAGCGCGCCCTCGGTCGGGTCGCCGATCATCTCGCCGTCCGCGGTGACGACCGCGTCGCAGGCGAGCGCCAGCGGCAGCATGAATTGCTCCAGGTCCACCGGGGCCTCACCAAAGACGTGCGTGATCTGGCCTTCGGTCGAATAGCCGGCCCCCGAGATCGTGTAGCGACGTCCGGGGATCGTGAGCTCGACCGCGGTCATCTGATTGAGCGTCAGAGTCCCGGTCTTGTCGGAGCAGATGGCTGAGGTGGCGCCCAATGTCTCAGTCGAGCGAAGCCGCTTGACGATCGCGCTTGCTTCGGCCAACAGGCGGGTGCCGCGCGCAAGGATGGTGGTGACAACCGCCGGCAACCCGGTCGGGATCGCCGCGATAGCGAAGGCCACGCCGGCGGTGAATACCGCCGTGAAGCTCTGCCCGCGCGCCATGTTGATGGCGACCGATGCGGCCAGAGCTAGCCCCGCGATCGTGACCAGCTGCTTGGTCAGCCTTTCGAGCTGCACGGTCAGCGGCGACTTCGAGTCTTCTTGCGACTCGAGCATCCGCGAGATATGGCCGACCTCGGTCGCCATGCCCGTGGAGGTGACGACGAACTCCCCAGTTCCCCGCGTGACGTTCGTGTTCATGTAGACCATGCCCGAGCGGTCGCCAAGGGGCGCATCCGGGGCCGCCACCGGGTCCACGCCCTTCGCGACCGGCAGGCTCTCGCCTGTCAGCGCAGCCTCGGCCACCTCCAGGGTCGCTGCGGCGAGCAGGCGGCCGTCGGCGGGAACGAGGTCCCCGGCCTCGATCTCCACGATGTCGCCAGGGACGAGCTCCTCGGCCGGAAGCTGCGCAAGCGCTCCGTCGCGGCGCACGCGCGCCTTGACGATCATCATCTTCGCGAGTGCGGCGACGGCCGCCGCCGCCTTGCCCTCCTGGCTCAGCCCGAGGACAGCGTTGACGACCGTCAGCGCGAGGATCACGAGGCCCGTGCCGAGTTGCTCGACCGGGTAGATGGAGATCGCGCCGGCGACTACGAGCACGATCTGCATCGGGTCCTGGTATTGGCGGAAGAGCGCATGCCAGCGCGGCTCGACCTTGGCCTCGGCAAAGCGGTTGGGCCCATACTGCGCCCGGCGCGTTTCTACCTCGGCGCTGCTCAGGCCCTGGTCCGGGGCTACCTCTAACTCCCGGGACACGTCTTCTGCAGGGAGAACGTGCCAAGTCTGCGGCTCGCCACCGCTGAGGTTCGTGGCAGGCGCAGTTGCGATCGAGTCAGCCATCCAGCTTCACCCTACGCGCGTTCGGGCACGACGCACGTCCCAACTTCACCGATTGGGCACCAAGTCCGAACCGCCTCGCTCGGCGCTGAGTGCTCCTCTCATACGAAACCCCTGGCTAAGCAGGGCTTTCCGAGATGGAGCTAGGCGGGCTCGAACCGCCGACCTCCTGATTGCGAAGCGGGGGGCTCTCAGGCACGAATAGCCGTGGATTGCGGGATCGGATGCGTCTCGATGTGCGCGGATGACCGTGGATTTGGGCACCAGAACGCAATCAGTGCCCAATGCTCTTCGAGGCGCGAGATACTTCTCGCGAATGGCCCAGGAGCGCATCGAGGTCTTGCATGGAACAAAGGTCACCCTTCGTAGTGAGAACGACAGGGCCAGTAGGCGGCGAACTTTGGACGAACGCCTGCTCCTCCGCTTTCCCTCCATGTACCGCCTGTTCGCCCGGCGGTTGTCCGAGATGCCGTCCGGGTCTCGGCTCAGGCGATTAATGCTCGCCCGTCGTGTCGCGCGGGCCTATGCAGCAGCCAACCGGCGAGACTTCGACCTGGTCCTTCTGGGCTGGGAGGATGAAGCCGAGTATCGCCCAGGGACCGACCTGATCGCTCCCGACCAAGAGGCGGTTTTTGTCGGCCGTGACGGATACCTTCGGATGTGGCGGAATTGGCTTGGTGCATTCGGGGACCTCCGGTTTGAACCCGAGGAGATGATCGATTTCGGAGATGCGTTTCTCGTTAAGGCTCAGCAAAGTGGACACGGATCGGGCAGCGGGGTCGCCGTCAGCAAGCCGGTGTTCCAGCTCTTCCACACCCGCGGGGGAATGGTTACCGAGCAGCGCGACTTCAGCGATCGCTCGGAAGCGGTAAAGGCCGCCGGGCAGCTCAATGATTAGGGTCGAGCCCTCCCGGTCGTCGTACTCGGTCCAGCAGCGTCGATGGGGCCCTGCGTTCGGCGAGCTGCCGGACGCGGGCTTCGACATACAGGAACTCGCGCCTCTGCGACCTTCGTCGACCTAGCGCTCCTCGGCGGCCGGGGCGACGTCGAACATGAACATCATCCCCATCTCGGTGTGCTCGGCGATGTGGCAGTGGGCCATCCAACGGCCCGGGTTGGTCACGTCGAGCAGGATGTCGACGGTCTCGTTGGCGCGGATCAACACCGTGTCCTTCCAGACCAGGTTCCGCTCGGGCTCACCGTCACGGGACAGGATTAAGAAGCGGCCTGCGCCGTGGATATGGAACGGGTGGTGCATCGGGTGCTCCTGGTCCATCCCGTTGACGAGGCGGATCTTCACCTGGTCGCCGACCGTCAAGGACCAGAAGATCTCGTCGTTGGCGCCACCGCCTTCCTCGTCGACCAGCTGCCAGACCATGTTCGAGCGATCGGTCTTGCGGTTGATCTCCGGCATCAGGTCCTCCCACTCGAGACCGTCGCCGTGGTCGCCGTGCTCGTGAGCGTGACCGTTGCCTCCCGCCATCTCCGAGGCCTTGTCGGCCGGGATCAGCTTCATTCCGCACTTCGGGCAATCCTCAGCCGACTCGGCAGTGACATCGGGGTGCATCGGACAGACGTAGGTCGTTGGGGCAGGTTGGCCCGGGACGAGCTTCATCCCGCATTTCGGGCACGGTTCGTCGGCCGACTTGGCCGTCACCTCAGGGTGCATCGGACAGACGAAGGTCGTCGGCTCGGCCGGGATCAGCTTCATCCCGCATTTCGGACAGGGTTCGTCCGTGGACTCCGAGGTGACTTCCGGGTGCATCGGACAGACATACGAGGAGGCCTCGGCCTGATCGTCGCCGTAAAGGATCGGCATCTCCGAGTTGATGTTCAGCAACTTGTCGGGCTCGCGCTCGAGGTGTTCGGCGATCGACTCGCGGATCGCCGCCAGCTCGGGATCGACCCTGAGTTCCTCGAAGGCGGCGGCGCTGCCATTCGGGGCCGAGGCCTCCTCGACCTTGAAGGCGCCTAGGTCGTAGGTGTGATCGGGGGTGCGGTGCTCGAGGTGAGCCTCGCCCGACGAGTCGAAGAGGACGTCGACGGTGATCCGCTCAGACGGTGAGAGCAGCACCTCTTCGACGAACTCCTCGCGCTCGACGCGGCCACTGTCGCCACCGACCAGCTTCATCCGCGCGCCGTTGACGGCGATGTTGAATATGCGGGTATTGGCCGTGTTGACGAGGTGCAGACGGACGACCTCGCCCGCGACGACCTCCTCATCGAACTCGGTTTGGCCGTTGATCAGCATCGTGTTGCCGAAGCGACCCATCGCGGTGAAGTTCGGCCCCGACCGACCGAACGGGACCATCTTCCCGTCCTCGATCATCACGTCATCGAGGGTTACCGCCAGCTCGCGGTCGGCGGGCGCCCAGTAGCTCTCATCGCGGGGTCGGACGATGATCGTCCCGTAGAGACCCATCTCTTGGGCGTAGTCCTCACGCAGATGCGGGTGGTACCAGTAGATGCCGGCGTCAGGGAACTTGACCCGACAGGTGTAGGACTCGCCGATCTCGATTGGGTCCTGGGTGTCGCCGGGGACACCATCGGCCTCGTTGGCCAGGCGAAGGCCGTGCCAGTGGATGGTGGTCTCGATATCGCCGCGGTTGGTGGCCACGACCTCGACCTCAGAGCCCTCGTCGACGACCAGGACGGGCCCCGGGATCGAGCCGTTGTAGGCCAGCATTCGCACCTCGGCGTCGCCAAGCTGCTTGCGGACCGGGGTGACCTCGATCTCAAACCGATCGCCGTCGGCCAGCTCGATCGTCTTCGGGCGTTCGGCCTCAGTGAGGCCCTCGGTCTCGGTCGGGAAGTGGTCGGCGGGGGTTGTCTCAGTCATCTCGTTCCTCCAGGAATTCGTCACGCCCGCGCGGCGGCTGCCTCAGCGGGAACAGGTGATCCGATTGTCCCTGTGATTTGTTCGGCCAGGTAGGCGGCGTCCTCGCCGACCCAGCCAAGCAGGGCTGAAGTGCGCTTCCACTGCCAGGTCAGGCCGAGCAAGTGCAAGCCTGGGGACGGAGTTACGCCGCGCGTGTGCTTGACGCGCCCGTCCTCGTCCTTAACGCCGGGGAGGTCGATCCACGAGTGGTCAACGCGGAAACCGGTGGCCCAGATGACGACGTCGTATTCGCCTGCTCCTCCATCGGCGAAACGGACCGAGCCGTTTGTCGTCCCCACCGCGCGCGGGCGAACGTTGACGCCATGCCGCTTGAGCTCCTTGTGCCCTCCGCCGATCACGACGTCGCGCTGCGACAGCCGTGCGCCGAGGCGCGAGTCGAGAGTGACCCGGGTGACCCCGAGCTTCGTTAGCCACCACCAGATATCGCGCCCCAAGGGCCTCTGCGGAAGCGCGGGGAGCCGGTCACCGACGGCGATGTCGACGTCGCGGGTCTCGGAAAGCTCAAGCGCAATCTGACAGCCGGTGTTTGCTCCTCCAACGACGAGGACCGAGCCCTCGGGAAGGCTCTCGGGGTCTCGATACTCAGCACTGTGCAGCTGAGTGATGCCCGAGGCGAGTTCCGAGGCGAAGTCCGGGGTAAATGGCTCCTGAAAAGGACCGGTCGCCACAACGACCTGCTTGGCCTCGATCCTGCCGCTTGCAGTCTCGGCCACATAGCCCTCGTCGGTCCGCGAAAGCGCAGTGACCTTGGAGTTGAGGCGCACCGGCAGCTCGAACTCGGCCGCGTAGTCGCGAAGAAAGTCTGCGACGTCGTCCTTGTTGGGATAGGTGTCGAGCGGCGCGGGAAACGGCATACCGGGCAGGCCGTCGTTCTGAGCGGCCGTGAACAGTGTCAGTGAGGTCCAGCGCGATCGCCACGAGTCGCCGAGGTCAGGTCTGCCGTCGACGATCACGAAGTCGAGCCCTCGGCGCTTGAGCTCGTAGCCCATGGCCAAGCCAGCCTGTCCGGCGCCGATGACGAGCACGTCCAGCTGCGCGGCTCCGTTCCCTGCGTCTGGAGCTTCTGCGTTATCCAAGTGAACCTCCCTGTTCGGTCCTCCACCCAAGTGAGCGGAATCCCCAGTGTCCCACAGGTTGCGTCACCCGGTTGGAAGCACCCCGTCGGAGCTCCAGCTCAGACGAGCAGCGCGATCCCCACCACGATCAACCACAGCGACCAGGCGATGTAGATGATCGGAGTCAGTGATTCCGCGAGCCTCCAGCCGGCGTCCTCGGTCCGTCCGAGAAACTCCACGGAACACAGGAAGAACAGGGGCCCAATCGCAACACCCACCACACCGAGCCAATCTGGGGCGACTGTCGAGTCGATCAGGGCCAATCCCGCGAAGATCGACCAGATCCCCGTAAACGCGTACCCGAGGTGCTCGCCCACAGCGACGCCGAGGTACCGGTTGAAGGACTGAAAGACGACATCCACCGCCTGGCCGGTCGGTGAGTCGGGCCCCGCCTCCGCGGACTTTCGCGCCAGGTAGGGGACCAGAAACGGCCAGCGGATCAGGCCGAGGAACTGCGCCGTTGAGGCGAGGACGCCAGAGACGACCCCGAGAGCGATCAACGTGGGGTCGGCGCCGTCGACGGCGAGGGCAAGGAGGACAGCAAGCGCGGCGAAGAGCACCGCGGACATCGCGAAGGCCCACCAGATGAGGATCAGGGCGGTGCCCCCGGCACGGAAGCGCTCGAGTACCTCATGGGTGGGGAGCCGCAGGATGTCCGGGTAATCGAAGCGCCGCGCGAGCAGGGTGAAGCCGACATTGAAGAGGACCGGCACCGCGATCAAGACGATGCCGGCGCCCGTCTGCTCGCTCATACGCCTGCGTGAGAGTCCCGGCTCGCGAGCCAGCCGATGAGCGCCCCGAGCGCCGCGCCGAGCTCAGGGGCCAGCGGCAGGTCGGTCGCAACACTCACGAGGATCCCCAGGACCAGTCCCATGCCTGCGCCGGCGGCGATCGCGACTCCGCCGCTCATCCGTCGACTTCCGTCGACTTCGCACGGATCCGGCGGGCAGGTTGAGCTGACGAGAGCTCTGGATCCTCGATTTCAACGTGGGGTAGCCACTCAAGCCATGAGGGGAGGTACCAGTTCCACTCCCCGAGTAGCTGCATGGCCGCGGGAATTACGACCAAGCGCACGATTGTCGCGTCGATGAGCAGCGCGATCGCAACCCCGAAGCCCATCTGCTGGAAGGAGACCAGTTCTCCGGAGGCGAAGCCCAGGAATACAGCGATGATGATCAGCGCTGCCCCTGTAATCAGCCGGGCGGTTGAGGCGACACCGAACACAACCGCCTCGGTGGTGTCGCCGGTCGAGGTGTAGCGCTCGCGGATGCGGCTGAGCAGGAACACCTGGTAGTCCATCGACAGGCCGAAGAGGACCGAGAACAGGAACACGGGCACCCACGCCTCGATTCGGTCTACCTCGCCGAAGCCGAGAAAATCGGTGGCGAAGCCCTCCTGAAATACAAGCACCAGGATTCCGTAGGCGGCGCCAACTGAGAGAAGATTGACGGCGATAGCGGTGAGCGCGATCACAATCGAGCGGAAGGCAAGCGTGAGCAGCACCATGGTGAGGATCAGGACAAAGGCGATCACGATCGGGAGCCAGTTCCCGATCAGTGCGAAGAAGTCGCGGTTCTCGGCTGGGAGGCCGCCCACCAGGACGTGCTCAGCCGACGCGCCGAAGGCTGCCGGCACGTAGTCGTCCCGCAGCCGGTCCACAGCGGCAGAAGCCTCCTCGCTGCTGCCCTCTTCGTTTAGGGCCACAGAGAGGACGGTGACCCCGTCGCCTTCCTCCAAGAAGATGCTGCGGGCCGCGAAGTCGGGGTCGTCCTCGATGCTGGTCGTGAGGGCCATGATCTGGGCGTCGAGGCCGGGGTCGTCACGGGTGTCGATGACGACCTCGACCGGCTCAGTCGCTCCGGTAGCGAAGTCACGCTCCAAGGCGTCAATACCCTGCTTGCCCGCGGCGTCGTCGGGGAGGCTTGAAGGCCCCGAAGCGCCGAGCTTCAGCCCAAGGACCGGCGCCGCCAGCGCGAGCAGGACAACAACCGACGTGACGAGGCTGACCGTCGGGTGCCGGACCACAGCACGCACCGCACCGCCCCAGAACCTGCCTTCGGTGCCGGCTGATTCGGCGACCCGCTTGCCGATCCAGGGCACGCGCAGCTTGTTGATGCGGTCGCCCAGCGCCATGAGCAGCGCAGGGTGGAAGGTGAGCGCCACGAAGATCGAGACGATGGCAACAACGATTGCCCCCAGCGCGAGGCTGCGCAGGATCGTGGTCGGGACCAGGAACATCCCGAGGAGGGCGAGGGAGAACGCGGTGCCGCTGAGTACAACCGCCCGAGTCGCCGTGCTCGACACATTGAGAATCGCCTCCCCATGTGGGAGGCCCCTGGCCTTCTCCTCCCGCAGTCGCGACACGATGAAGAGCGAGTAGTCGATCCCGAGGGCGAGCCCCATCGCGACGAGCATGTTGGTGACGAACAGGTTCACCTCGAACAGCTGCCCGATCACCGCGACCAGGGCGAGGGCGGCAATGATCGAGATCAGCGCCATCGTGAGCGGAACAAGGGCCCCGACCACGGTGCCGAAGACGAACAAGAGGATGATCAGCGCCGCGGGGAGGCCGAACTTCAGCTCGCCCTCCTGGAGATCTTCCTCGGAGACTTCTTGAAAGTCGAGCCCGACTGTGAACTCCCCCGTGATGTTGACCGCGAAGCCGTCCTTCCCATCGGCGGCGGTAGCAGTGTCGACAATGGCCTCGATGCTGTCGACCTCCTCGTCCTCGACGAGGGTGATGGGGAGGAGGGTCGCGTGGCCGTCTTCGGAAATCAGCACCTCGCTTGGGCCGTCGAGGTAGCTCGACACGTTCTCGACCCCGTCAGTAGCTGCAAGTTCATCGGTGAGGCTCTGAACCCGCTCCTCGAAGGCTGCATCCTCCGTAGTCAGCTCCTCCGAGCGAACGATCACGAGTTCGTCGAGCGCGTCGCGCTCGGGAAAACGCTCGTCGATCAGGTCCCCGGCCTGTTTTGACTCGGGATTGCTGGTTACGTCCGCCTCGCTGGAGAGCGCAGACCCAAGCAGACCTGAGATGAGGCCGAACCCGACGAGCACGAGTACTCCCCAGATCGCCAGAACGCGACCGGGGCGGGCGACGGCAATCGCCGCAAGTCGTCTTGGACTAAGACCCCCCAAGCTCACACACCTTTGAATCCTCCTTGGCCCTACCCTAACCGCATCGCGGGCAGCGCGTGATGAGACTTTGAGCGCCGAGCGGAACTAGCGCCCAGTTGAGATGGGGCTACCCTCCGTGCAGGACACGCCGCCCTTCGAGATCCTGCCGTTCCTCCCGCTTGATCGCGCGGCCCCATCCGGGAGGGGCGAGATCGAAGGAATCTATGGACGAGCACGCGGGGCCTGTTCGAACGTCGCTCTTTCCAGGTTGGCGATGGGCCGCGGTAGCACTCGCGTTTCCGATTGCGGGCCTCATCGGCTGGGCAGTGAGTGGTCCGGTAGACGCTCCCCTTGCTGCGTTGATCGGTGGCTTCATTACTGGGGCTGGTCTCGGAGCCGGAGAGTGGTGGGCGGCAAAGGATGCTTTCGGCGAGGGGCGAAGGTGGATCGCGACGAGCGCTGTGTCCTATGGCGCTGGGCTTGTCGTCGCCGCCGCGGCGGTTGGCTACAACACGGATGTCGGCTCGCTCGCTCTCATGGGCGCGATCAGCGGCGTGTTTCTCGGTGTGGGTCAGGGTCTCGCCTTGATGCAACAGGGGCGCAAACATTTCGCCTTCGCTTGGGCGACCGCGATGCCAATCCTGCTCGCGCTGGGTTGGGTGGCCTCGACCGGGATCGGCGTCGATGTCGACGAGCAGTTCACCGTGTTCGGCGCCGCGGGCGCGATTGTGTTCACGCTGTTGAGCGGAGTAGTGCTGTCGCGGTCGCGCGCACCGTCCCGATGATCATCAGTCAGGAAATCAAGAACGAGAAGTGGAGCTAGGCGGGTTCGAACCGCCGACCTCCTGATTGCGAAGCGGGGGACTCTCAGGCACGAATAGGCGTCGATTTCGGAGTCCGATGCCTGCGGATGTGTGCGGATGTATTCGGATTTGGGCACCAGAACCCGGCTGGTGCCCAATCGTCAGGCCAGATTGGCCGCTACCGGAACGGCACATCCCGCGTTCGTCGGCTGCCGGGCGCGGGTTCTTAGTGCGCCCTTGAAGTTGTCTATAGTCCCGGCGACATAGCCCGCCTGTTTGGACGAGGGCGGCTCTCCGGGGGGAGAACGAGGTGATTGATCAGTGAATGATCAGGTGCTTGTGAGGGCTGCGACCCCTGCCGAAAGACGTACTGCGTCGATCGCGGGCTGGCTCATGCTGGCGACGTTTCTCACGTCGATTCCGGCCTCCCTCATCCTCTACGAGCCGATCCTCAACGAGACCGACTTCATCCTTGGTTCGGGGGACGTATGGCGCGTCCAGCTGGGCGCTCTCCTCGAGATCTTTCAGATCATCGCCCAAATCGGGATGGCAGTCGCGATGTTCTCGATCCTCCGGCGGTACAGCGAGATCCTCGCGCTCGGCTACGTCGCGTCACGCATCATGGAGTCGGCGGTCATCGCCGTTGGAGCCATCAGCCTCCTATCGATCCTCACGTTGCGCGACGACTTCGCCGGGTCCGCGGACCCGGCGACGCTCGAAATCGCCGGGCACTCGCTCGTCGCCGTCCACGACTGGACATTCTTGTTCGGGCCGGGGTTTTGCGTGGGCGTCAATGGCATCCTGCTGGGCTGGATGATGTACCGCACTGGCCTTATGCCTCGAGGCCTGGCGCTACTGGGCGTCATTGGCGGTCCACTCCTCTTCGCGTCGGCGATCGCGGTCCTGTTCGACGTCTACGAGCAGGACGGCGCCCACGCGCTCTTCTCGATTCCAGAGGCTGCGTTCGAGCTCTCCTTCGCGATATACCTGATCGTCAAGGGGTTCAGGCCCTCATCAGTGTTGTCTGGGCCCGAGCAGCGAGCAGCCGCAACGAGTCCATAGGCCGTGGAGGAGAGAGAGAATGAACGAGACAGCCGTCAGCTCGCCTGCTCCTGACACGACGCAGGATTCGATCGTCGTCGCGGATGGAATTCGCCGCCGCTATGGCGAGGGCGAAACCGCCGTGCATGCACTTCGAGGCGTGAGTCTGCGTATTGCGCCGGCGAGCCTGACCGCAATCATGGGCCCGTCAGGCTCGGGCAAGTCCACCCTCATGCACATCCTGGCGGGCCTCGACAAGCCAACCGAAGGGACGGTGAAAATCGACGGCACGGAGATCACGACGCTCGGTGACACGGCCATGACTCGTCTTCGGCGCACCCAGATCGGCTTCATCTTTCAGTTCTTCAACCTCCTGCCGATGCTCACGGCGACGGAGAACGTTGTTCTGCCGGCCCGGATTGCCGGCGACCTGCCGGAGCGCGAGTGGCTCGATCAGCTGATCAACGACGTGGGGCTGAGTGAGAGAAGCAGCCATCGGCCCAGCGAGCTCTCCGGCGGACAGCAGCAGCGGGTGGCGATCGCTCGCGCGCTGGTCACTCGCCCGGCCGTCGTCTTCGCGGACGAGCCGACCGGAAACCTCGACTCGCGGACGAGCGGTGAGATCCTCGAACTCTTGCGGCGCTCCGTTGATGAGTACCGCCAGACGACCGTGATGGTCACTCATGATGCTCACGCGGCAGCAATCGCCGACCGCGTCCTCTTCTTGGCCGATGGAGAGATCGTCAACGAGCTGCCGAGAACGAGTGAGCGACAGATCCTCGAGGCCCTCGCCGCGCTCGAGCACTGATGTTTCGCACCACGCTGAAGGGCCTTCTCGATCGCAAGTTGCGGACGGTCATGAGTGCTCTTGCGATCGTCTTGGGCGTCGCCATGGTGAGCGGAACCTACGTTCTCACGGACACGCTCGACGAGGCCTTCGGCGGCATCTTCGAAGGCTCGTACGACGAAACCGCCGTGGTCATTTCAGGCAAGGAGATCGTCGAAGGCTCGGCGAGCGGGAGCCCGACCGTTCCGGAGAGTTTGATCGCAGACGTCGAAGACGTCCGGGGGGTGGCGTCGGCCAGCGGTCAGATCTTCGACTTGTCGTCGACCTCGAACGCCACAGACCTGATCGACGCAGACGGAGAGCCCTTGGGAGGCGAGAACGCGGAGGGCCTTGCGTTCGGCGTCAATCCCGAGGACACGAGGTTCACGCCGCTCAACCTGGCGGAAGGTGACTGGGCGTCCGGCGAGGGAGAGATCGCCATCGACAAGTCAACAGCTGAGGACAACGCACTAGGCGTTGGCGACACGATTGAAGCCGCCTCTCACGGCCGAACGCAGACGATGACGATCACTGGGACGGTGGAGTTCGGCTCTTTGGACTCTCTCGGCAATGCGACCCTCGCCGTGTTCGACGTCGCGACGGCGCAAGGGCTTGTTGGCAAGCAGGGGCAACTCGACCAGATCTCGGTCGAGGCCGCACCCGGCGCGTCTCCGGACCAACTCGCCCAGGACATTGCGAAGGCTTTGCCGAGCAACCTTCAGGTCGAGACGGGATCGGCTCAGGCTGCCTCAGATTCAGAAGACAGTCAGGAAGCGATTGACGCGATACGCGCGTTCCTCTTGGCCTTCGCAGGAATATCGCTTTTCGTTGGCGCTTTCGTCATCTTCAACACGCTTTCGATGACGATCGCGCAGCGGATCAGGGAGCTTGCGACGCTACGCACCCTCGGCGCTTCACGGATGCAGATTCTTGCGTCACTGCTGCTGGAGGGTCTGATCATCGGGGTCATCGCTTCTGCGCTCGGCGTCCTCCTGGGACTGTTGCTGGCGAAGGGTTTGACCTCGCTTTTCGATGCCCTGGGCCTCGGTCTTCCCGACGCCCCGAGTGTTTTCGAAACCCGGACCGCGGTCGTCTCCATCCTTCTCGGAGTTTCCGTGACCGTTCTTTCGACGATCACGCCGGCGCTGCGGGCGACTCGCGTTCCTCCGATCGCCGCCGTCCGGGAGGGCTCCATCCTCCCGAGAAGCGCAATCAGCCAGAGGCGACTTCCGATCGCCGCCTTCCTCGCGCTCGTAGCGGCGGCGTTGTTCGCGTTCGGAGTCTTGGGAGATGGAGAGGTCGAGAGCAAGCTCATGTTCGCGGGCTTGACGGCGCTCGCTCTGTTCATCGCCGTGGTCCTGGTAGGGCCCGCGATAGCGCGCCCACTCGCCCACACGATTGGGGCGCCCTTCCGGCGCGCCGGAGTCGCCGGCGACCTCGGGGTTCACAACGCTGGCCGCAACCCGGCACGTACGGCCCGCACAGCCAGCGCCCTGATGATCGGCCTGACGCTTGTGACTTTGGTGGCCGCGCTCGGATCAGGCCTCCGAGGGGCTACCCGAGGCGCGCTCGAGAGTCAAATCACTGCCGACTACATCGTCGAGGGCAGCGGCGAAACCGACAGCGTCCCGGTCGCGGTCGAGCGTGAGCTTGACAAGTCAGGCTTCGCCTCGGCCGTAGTCGGGGTTCGCAGCGATATGGCAGAGGTCCTTGGAGACGAGCTGGAAATCACTGCGGTGAATCAGCTCGAAGTGACCGAGGCCTATCGGTTCTACGGGTCTGCCCAAGACGAGCTTCCCGGCGCCCTTTTGATCGGCGGCGCGGTGGTGGATCGTGACTTCGCCGCCGAGAACGGGCTCGACATCGGGTCCTCGCTCGAGATCAAAACCCCTACGGGAGATCGGGAGATCTTCACCGTCCGTGCATTCGAGGACGCGCCCGCGATCTCGAAGTTGGACCCGATCCTCGGGAAGGTGACGATCTCCGAAAAGGATTTCGATCGTACGTTCGCCCGGCCCTCAAACAAGCTCGTGCTCGTCAACATCAACGAGAAGGGCGAAAGCGCCCTTTCTGCCACAGATGGAGGCGCCCTCAATCAGTTCGCCGGGCTCGAAATCCTTCCACGGGAGGAATGGATCGACGAGCGGGTCAGCGGCGTGAACCAGCTCTTGAATCTGCTCTACGTCCTTTTGGGCTTGTCGGTCATCGTCAGCCTCTTCGGGATGCTCAACGCCCTGGCTCTCGCTGTCTTCGAGCGAACGCGGGAGATCGGAATGCTTCGAGCGGTAGGGCTCGAGCGCCGTCAGCTTCGCCGGATGATTCGCGACGAGAGCATCATCATCGCCTTGATCGGCGGGCTGACCGGGATGGGTCTTGGCCTCGTGTTGGCTGCGATAGTTGCGGAGGCACTCTCAGATGAGGGGGTCACGTTCAGTGTCCCGTTCGGGACGCTGGTCGCGTTCACGCTCGTCGCCGTGTTGGCCGGTGTAGTCGCCTCGATCTTGCCCGCGCGGCGCGCTGGCCGTCTCGATGTTCTTACGGCACTGCAGTACGAGTAACGGTGGCGTCTTGCCTCTGGTGATGGAGCTAGGCGGGTTCGAACCGCCGACCTCCTGATTGCGAAGCGGGGAACTCTCAGGCACGAATAGGCGTGGATTGCGTGATCCGATGCCTTCCGATGTGCGCGGATGTGCGCGGATTTGGGCACCAGAACGCGGCTGGTGCCCAATCAAGTGATCATGGGATTGCCGCGATGCGTATCCCGGCGCGTGGCCCCGTCCCGACTCCATGCAGTCGTCGGGCTCGGGGGGTGACGTGGACTAGCGCTTTTCGTCCAAAGCGACTGTTTCGACAAGTGCGATTGTTGGCTACTCAGCTTCCGCTTTCACGCGAAGGGAGCAGCCAGCACTCGGTCAGCCGGCCTTGCCTCCGGAGCAGAGCTTCACCGAGACCGGCAGATCGAAATGCCCGTCGGTGCGGTATGTGGCCAGACGGCGCTCAAGGGCCGCCCGGATGCCCTCCCGGGTCTCCTCCGACTGGCCGAGCACGAACGAGGCCATCCGAACCGTCCCCCGCTGCAGGGCGCGCCAGAGATCCTCGAATGACCTGACCGGGTGTGTGAATGCGACGCGTCGCACCTCCACGTCGACTAGGCCCTGTCCTTCGAATAAGCGCCGAAACTCACCGTCATCGGAGAACCGGAAGACATCGGGACCCGGGGGCAGGCCGTCGGGCGGCCCCGCGCCGACTTCTGCGACAGCCTCGAGGAACACGCCGAACATGCGCATCTCCGCGGGCGCGTCCCAGGTCGTCAGCGCCAACCGGCCACCCGGCGCAAGGACCCGTGCGCTCTCGGCCACCGCCAGCTCCGGGCGGGCGAAGTGTGGGAGCCCGAAGTTGCCGACCACAGCATCAAAGGCAGCGTCCTCGAACGGGAGCGACTGGGCGTCGGCGCGCCTGAACTCGATGTCCGGATGCTCCGCGTTTGCCCGGGCGAGCATCGCCTCCGCGACGTCCACGCCCCATACCGTCGCTCCCCGACGAGCCGCCTCCGCCGCCACGTACCCGGGCCCGGTGGCCACGTCGAGCACCCGCGTGCCCGGACCCACTCGAGCAACATTCAGGAGCGGCTCAACCAGGCGGCCCGTGATATCGCCGAAGAACCCTGCGTACCCCTCCACCCGCTCTTCCCAGGCACTCGCTTCAAACTCATCGAAGGCGTCGAGGTCGATGCTCACTCGTGGCTCACCTGTGCCTGCTCCCCTCGCCGAACATCACGGCGAGCCTACACTCGGACAGGCGGTGCCGCAATGACCTCTCCGCGCGAAAAGCGGCAACGCCTGTTCAAACAGTTGCTTTCCATGCAAAGCGACACTTTCGGAGGCTGCGCTAGGAGCAACGACTGTCGCTCGATGGAGCGCAATGTCGGGGAAACCGGGGGACGTTTGGGCACCAGCCGCGAACCGTCTCGCTGGGCGCTAAGGGCTCTTCGCGCGAGTAACCCGCTGCTAAGCAGGGCTTTCCGAGATGGAGCTAGGCGGGCTCGAACCGCCGACCTCCTGATTGCGAACCAGGCGCTCTACCAGCTGAGCTATAGCCCCGAATCCGGCGTTCGGCCGGTCCCATCGCAGGATAACGGCCATTGAGCCGCCTTCTCACGAGGCCGGGCGGTCACCAGGCGCGGTTCGGTTGGGCGACCTGTTGCAGCTGCGACGGAATGGAGGCCACCAGAGCGCTTGACCTTCAAAGCCCCGCTCGCGCGGCCGATTTAACCTCACTACATGAGTTTTCGGACTCGACTCGGCCTGTTCTTCCTCCTGATGGTGGCGATTCCGATCGCCGCCATCGCCGTGCTGGCCTCCGACGTGACCGGCGACTCTCAGGCGGGGAAGGCTGATGCGCAGGTCTCGACCGGACTCGAGGCGGCGATCTCCGTGTACGAGGACGAGACGTCCGCTGCCGATCGCGCAGCCAAGCGCGTGGTGGCCGATCCTGAGGTGGCATCCGCGCTCGCCGATGGCAGCTCGGAGGAGATCGAGAGCGCCGCGGCGCTCGCGGGCGCCGAGGGCGGGCTCGAGTATCTCGCGATCACCACGCCTGACGGAGATGAGCTCGTGCCCGTCCGCTCCGCCTCGCCTGTCGCGACGGCGACCCTTACGGACGAGAACGGAAGCGAGCTTCGGGTCGTCGCGTCCACCATCAGCGCCCAGGAGTACCTAGGGCGGGTCGAGGAGCTGACCGGATTGACGTCGGCCGTAGTCCCCGTCGACGGAAAGCCGGTCGCCCCGGAGGGGGTCGACCCGGGCTCGCTGCCGGATGCGGGCGGCACCGGAGACGTGGAGATCGACGGTGCCGAAGCGCGTGCTTCGACGGCTGAGCTGCCCGACGGCGCTTCGGTCACCGTGTTCGCGCCGGTCGAGGCAGCCGGGTTCTTCGACTCGCGACCACGCGTCGCCCTCCTGGTCGCAATCTTCCTCGCGATAGCGCTCACGGGCGTCGCGGTCATCGCGCGAACCCTCCAATCGCAGATCGCGGCAATGCTGAGTGCGGCCAAGCGGATCGGGTCGGGTGACTTCTCGCAAAGGGTCCCCGTGGTGGGCCGGGACGAGATGGCGGGCCTCGCCGACGAGTTCAACAAGATGACCGGCCAGCTGGAGGAGCAGATCAGTCAGCTACGACGCCAGCGCACCGAGCTCGACCGGTCGGTCCGCCGGTTGGGCGAGGCGTTCGCCGCAGGCCTCGACCGGAGGACGCTCTTGGCGATCGTCGCCGAGACGGCACTCGGCGCCTGCAACGCCGAGTACGCGCGGGTGTCGCTGACCGACGGCGAGGTGATCGAGGTGCCGAACGGCTTCAAAGGCCCCGCGCGCGACGCCGCCGTGGCGGGCCAGAAGCGCGCCGATAGGGAGGGGGCAAAGATCGACTTTCGCCGCGATGCGGGCTTTGCGATCGCAGCTCCGCTCAAGACGCTGTCGGGAAACGTGCAGGTGGGATCCCTGTCGATCGGTCGCACGGGGTGGGCGTTCATCGACGAGGAGCGCGACGTCTTTCTCTATCTCTTGGGCCAGGCGTCGGTCTCGATCGAGAACATCTCGGCGCACGAACGGGTCTCGGAACAGGCGGTCACGGACGAGCTCACAGGCCTGCCGAACAACCGGGCGTTCCGGGAGACGATCGACCGTGAGGCCTCACGCGCCGAGCGCTTCGGCCATCAACTCTCGCTCGTCATCCTCGATGTCGACAACTTCAAGTCGGTCAACGACACGCACGGGCACCTGCAGGGCGACGAGGTTCTTCGCCTCATCGGGAAGCTTCTCCTCGACCTCCCACGCGCAGTCGACCAGCCGGCGCGCTACGGAGGCGAGGAGTTCGTCGTCGCCCTGCCCGAGACCGGTACCGGCGGCGCGGTCGAGCTTGCGGAGCGCATCCGCGAGCGCCTGGCCGAGGAAGAGATCCCGCTCCTCGACGGGAGCGGAGTGCTCAAGGTCACGGCCAGCTTCGGCACCGCCACCATCCCGCTCTCGGCCACCACCGTCCGCCAGCTCTTCGCCGCCGCGGACGACGCTCTCTACGAGGCCAAGCGCTCGGGCAAGAATCGCGTGGTCACCGCGCCTGAGCGTGTACCCGTGCACAGGTAAGACCAGCAGGTCACATAACCTGGGTTTGTCGGTAGCTTTTGAGCGCCCCATGGGAATCTTCGACGACGCAATTCGCGAGCACCTCGAGCTGAAGCGCCATGCCGGCGCGGACGAAGAGGAGCTCAAGGAGATGGAGGACGAGGCCTTCGGCCCGCCGGCGCGCCCGGGCGACCCCGACTTTCCAAGCTCGACCTCCGAGGAGGCCGCGGTCGAGTCCGATGAGCCGGAGGGCGAGCTCGAAGAGAGCCCCACCGCCGAAGCAGAGGCGGCGCCTGTCCAGGGTGTCTTCGACGGGGAGACACCCGACGACGCCGTGATCGAAGCTCCCTCCGACGAGGAGCCCGCGCTCACTCCGATCGAGGAGACCACCGTTCTCGAAACCGAGGAGGAACCGGCCGCGCTGGAAAGCGCGGAGCCCGAGTCGGCGCCCGAACCGGAGGATGCCGCGCCGGCGCCCGAGCCGGAAGGCCCACCGGTGGAGAACGAGCCGGTCGATCCGGCGGACGCGCCGACGTTCACCACGGCGGAGCGCGAGGCGATCGCCGATCAGCCCACCGTCTTCTTCGAGCAGCAGCCGCCCGCCGATCTGGAGCTGGGCGAGCTGGAGTTGGATCTGGACGAGGAGATCGAGGAGGTCGGAGGTTCGGTGTCGGAGCCGCTGCCCGAGGAGGAGCAGCTCATCGTCGAAGAGGCGTTCGCCGAGCCCGCCGAAGCGGAGGTTGCCGAGCCGCCGCACGAGGTCGAGCCTGAGCCGGATTCCGAGGAGGAGGGCGAGCCATCGCCGCCCGAGACGAGCGACTTCCCGCCAACCGAGGTTGCCGAGACCGGCGAAGAGGGGACCAGCGACGACGACGTCCTCGAAGAGACGCCTGAGTTCCTGCGCGACAACCCGGACGACGACGAACTCTGGTTCGAACAAGGCGAACCCAAGGACTTCGATTTCTAGTTAAGGCTCCGACGGAACGAGGCTGTTGGATCCCGGGCCCTGGAGGCCGAAGAACGTCTCCGCGCTGCCGACGTCGAAGCTTCGGAAGACGGCGCCGGGCTCGGCGCCGTCGGCCATTGTGAGGACGGCGCGAGCCGCGTAGTTCCCCTCGCCCTCCAGCGTGTCGACGTCAACTGACGAGAAGACTCTGCCCACGGGCTTGTCGGTGGTGACGTCGATAGCCGAGGGATCTAGGCGCTCGGGCATCGCCTCGGCGACCCGCTCGATCTCCTCCGGGTCGGTGTCGACGCCGCAGAAGATCTCCTTTCCCGGCCCCTCGGCTGTCGGCGCGCGCATGCCCATGACGAAGAGGTCGGGGCCGATGCCCGAGACGTAGGTGAAGTTGTTGGGGACGATGCGCGCCGCCGCGACGTCGCCTAGGCACTCGCTCGCAAGGATCAGCGATGGCGTCTCGCTTCCGGGGCTGGCCGGCACGGTGAGGTCTGTACGGGCGTGCGTGGCGCGCGCGAGGACGACGGCGTCCTCGGCGATGCCGACGTGCGAAGAGAGGGCGTCGGCGGCCTCCTGCAGCTCGGAGTCCGGCAGGACGCCGCGCTCAGCTAGGTCGTAGCGCTCCCACCCCTCGGCCTCCTCGGGCTGGAGCTCGCCGTCTTGCGCAGCGATCTCCTCGATGCCCGCGGGATCGACGCCGTCAAGGCGGACGCCGAAGGTAAACGAGGCGTTCACCGAGAGCGCGCCCGCGGATTCATACGGGTCGGCGCCGAGCTCGGCGAGCTTCGGCTGGAGCTCGTCGAAGAGGTCGCCACCGCCCGGTCCGAGAGCGGGGCCGGCGCTTCGGAGGGCAGCGTCTCCACCGGCCTCGCGCAGGACCGGAACGTCGATCCAGCCGACCCCCGCTCCCACCGGCTCGGGCGCGTCCAGGGTCGCGAGCGCGTTGAAGAACGCGGTGTCCGGAGTGAGAGACTCGTCGTCGTCGCCGCCGCAGCCGGCCAGCGCGAGGGCGCATGTCGCTGCCGCGATTGCGGCCTTCGTTCGACTCGGCACGCCCGTCAGGTCGAGGACGAAGGCGCCTCGATGTAGCCGCGGGTGCGGGCCGCGTCGACGACGCGCTCGATGCCGACGAGGTAGGCGGCTTCGCGAAGGTCGAGGCCTTCCTCCTTGGCCCGAGCGGACACGTCGCGGTAGGCCTTGCGCATCTTCGTTGCGAGCTTGTCGTTCACATCGCGTTCGTCCCATTGGAAGTGCTGGAGGTTCTGCACCCATTCGAAGTAGGAGACGACTACGCCGCCCGCGTTCGCCATGACGTCGGGGATGATGTAGGTGTCCTTGTCGCGAAGGATCTGGTCGGCGGCCGGCGTGGTGGGGCTGTTGGCGCCCTCCACGACCACCTTGCAGTTCATCCGGTCCGCGTTGTCCTCGCGGATCATGCCGCCGAGCGCCGCGGGGATGAAGACGTCGCACGGCACCGCCACGAGATCCTCGGGGTCGATCTCCTCGACGTCGGGAAACTCCGTGATGAGCCCGCCCTCGGAGATGTGGTCATGGAGCGCAGCTGCATCGATGCCGTCGTCGTTCTTCACCGCACCGTTCGCGTCGGACACGGCGACCATCTGCGAGCCGAGCTGCTGCATGATCCGCGCGGCCCACGAGCCGACGTTGCCGAAGCCCTGGACGACGAACTTCGTGGAGGCCGGGCTGAGGCCCAGCGAAGGTGCCGCCTCGCGGAACATGTAGACGCAGCCGCGGCCCGTGGCTGCCTCGCGGCCGAGTGAGCCTTCCAGCGACAGGGGCTTGCCCGTGACGATCGCCGGTGTGTGGCCGTGGAGCTTTCCGTACTCGTCCATCATCCAGGCCATCACCTGCGCGTTGGTGTTGACGTCGGGCGCCGGGATGTCACGGGTGGGGCCGAGGACCTTCTCGATCTTGTCCATGAAGGAGCGGGTGATCTTCTGGAGCTCGGCCTGGGTGAGCTTGGAGGGGTCGCAGTTGACGCCGCCCTTGGCGCCGCCGAACGGGACGTTGGCGACGGCGGTCTTCCAGGTCATGAGTGAGGCGAGGGCGCGGACCTCGTCGACGTCCACCTCGGGGTGGAAGCGGATGCCGCCCTTGTAGGGGCCGCGGGCGCCGTTGTGCTGAATGCGGTAGCCGGAGAAGACGTGGATCTTGCCGTCGGAGCACTTGATGGGGATCTGGACGGTGACTTCCCGGTACGGGGTCCAGAAGACGACGCGCACGTCGTCCGCAAGCTTCATGTGGTCGGCCGCCTTGTCGAAGTAGTGGCGGACGATGTCGAGGTTCGAGACCTCGGCGCGTTGCGCGGGCTTGGGCGCGTCGTCCTCGCGCACCGCCTCAGCGGCCATCGGCGAATGGTCGGTGTGCTGCTCCTCGCTGTCTTCCTTGGCCGCCGTGTCTTCCTGCGTCGCGGTCTTCGTGTCCGCCATCTCGACTCCTCGCGCTCGACTCCGCTGATGATCGTCTCACATCGGCTGCTGCCCGATGAGTACGCCGCGGAACCTACAATCGAGCGAGAGGGGCCATAGCTCAGTTGGTAGAGCGTCGCGTTTGCAACGCGGAGGTCGCCGGTTCGATTCCGGCTGGCTCCATCGCCGCCGACAGTTGGAATTCCCACACATATCGAGGGAATTCCAACTTTCGGCGTGGAGGGCGCTCAGCCAGGCAGCCAGGCGGCGGGCAGCTTGACCGGCATCTCGCGGCCGAAGTCGGGTGCGATGCGCATCGCGTGCTCGCCCGCGGGCCGGCCTTCGATCAGCGGCCGGAACTGGGGGAAATTGAGAAGGACCCGCGTGCTCGTCGCGATCTGAAAGTCCGCGGCGTTCAACTCCTGGCCGCCGATCGTCCCGTCTGCGATCAATCCGTCGATCCTGTCGAGGTGCAAGGGAAGCTCGGCCACGTCCCGCCGGGCCGCCTTCTCGCCACCGCCTTCGTAGCGCAGGTAGAACTGGGCCAGCGGGAACATCGTCCACTGCGTCAGCTCGGGAGCGGGCAGCCCCACGCTCTTGGCCATCACGGTTCGCAGATCGGAATCCGACGAGACGGCCCACCTGAAGATGCGCCTTGGAACCGGCTGATAGGTCTGCTCACCCCAAAGCTCGGCCACCTCGACCGAATCGCGAGCGTCCCGCTCTGCGGGAAAGAGCGGCTGCGTGGGCTCCGCCTCCTCGAGCGCGCGAGCGATCTGCCGCGTTCCCTGGATACGCCGCCCGTCGAGCTTCAGACCCGGAACGGTCCCGCCCTTGAAGCCGTGGCGGCGCATCAGGAGGCGCTGGGAGCCCGGCGGGACCTCGACCCGTCGCGATTCGATGCCCTTGTGGGCCAGCATGAGCTCGGCCGTGCGTCCAGGGTGGGAGATCTTCATCGAATAGATCGTCGCTTCCACGCGCTGGACGCTACTCGATGGTTTCTGAACTGACCGATCGGTCAGTATGTAGGCATGACCGCATCTTCCAACGGCGCCTCGCCCCGCCCGGACCACGAAGTGGCGATCGTCGGCGGCGGCTTCTCCGGCATCGGCGCCGCGATCAAGCTCGCCGAGGCGGGCATCGACGACGCGGTGATCATCGAGGCCGGCGAAGGCGTGGGGGGTACCTGGCACTGGAACACGTACCCGGGCGTCGCGGTCGACATTCCGTCGCCGTCGTACCAGTTCTCGTTCGAGCAGATGCCCGACTGGTCAGCGCTCTACGCGCCCGGGGAGGAGCTGAAGGCCTATGCCGAGCATCTCGTCGACAAGTACGGGATCCGCCCCAAGTTCCGCTTCGGCACGACGGTCACGAGCGCGGCGTTCGACGACGACGCACATCTATGGCGGCTCGAGACGGACTCGGGCGAGATCGTCTCCGCCCGCTTCGTGATCGGCGCAACAGGCGTCTTCAACCAGCCGCGGAAGCCAGACATCCCCGGCATCGAGTCGTTCGAGGGAGAGACGGTCCACACGGCGCGCTGGGATCACGACATCTCGCTGGAAGGGAAGAGGGTCGGGATCATCGGCACCGGCGCGAGCGCTGTACAGGTCGTTCCCGAGATCGCCAAGCGGGTCGAGCACCTCACCGTCTTTCAGCGCACACCCATCTGGTGCCTCCCCAAGCCGGATCGCTCCCTTGGAGGCAAGCTCGCGAAGCTCGTCGCAAAGCTCCCCGGCGGCCTGAGGGTGAACCGGCTCGTCAGCCAGATTTTCGTCGAGATCACTTTCCCGACCGCCCTCCACTTCCATCGGTTCATCCCGATCTCCGGGCTGGGCGAGCGGATCGCGCGGAAGCACCTGCGCGACGAGGTCGAGGACCCCGAGGTCCGCAGGAAGCTGACGCCGGAGTACGCGCTCGGGTGCAAGAGGCCCGGCTTCCACAACTCGTATCTCCGCACCTTCAACCGCGACAACGTCCTGCTCCAGACCGAGCCGATCGCCGAGATCACCAACGGCGGGGTGCGAACCGCCGGTCACGAGCATGAGCTCGACGTGCTCATCTACGCGACGGGCTTCATGGCTTTCGAGGAGGGCAACATGCCGCCCTACCCCGTGCGGGGTGCCGGAGGCGTCGACCTCGCGAGCTGGTGGGACCGGAACCGGTTCCAGGCCTACCAGGGCGTGAGCGTGCCGGGCTTCCCGAACATCTTCACGATCCTCGGCCCGTACGGCTACAACGGCTCCTCCTACTTCAATCTCATCGAGAACCAGGTCAAGCACATCCTGCGCTGTATCGACCGGGCCAAGCTGGAAGGGGCCACGAAGGTCGAGGTCACCCCCGAGGCGAACGAGCGCTACTTCAAGCAGATGCTCGCGCGGCGCCCATGGCAGATCCTCGAGCAGCCCTCATGCGCCATCGCCAACTCCTATTACTTCGACAAGCACGGCGACCGCCCGTTCCGCTCGTCGCCCACCCTCGAAGTGAACTGGCGCAGCACGCACTTCGACCTGGACGACTACTCGTTCGCCAAGGCCGAAGCCGCCTAGCCCTTCGGCGCCAGCGGCTTCATCGCCTTCTGCATGAAGCGCGGGGGAAACGTCATCACCGTCTCGTCCTCGTGGCGGGCCAGAAAGCCGGCAGCCCACCGGGCGCCCCTGATGCTCTTCGGAATCCCGCCCTTCATGAAGAGGCCCTCCCGGGCAGCGCGCGACGACTCGGTCAGGAACTCCTCGAGCGACAGCGCCGGCTGTACCTCGCAGCGCAGGTGCGCCTCGGCGCCGCTCTCGTTCTTGAAGCCGTGCACGATCCCGGGCGTGACCTCGATCTTCCCCGAATCGGGGGTGAACGGCTTCCACTCGCCGTCGAAGTGGACCGTCACCTGGCCGGACACCACCCACCAGACCTCGGTCTGCTTCGGGTGGTAGTGCTTCGGCAGACCTCCGCCTGCATCCATCCAGGTGTCGACGAGCATGTCCTCACCCCGCCGCTCGAACTCGTATCGCGTCCCGTGGACCGGGTCGACCGTCGCATTGCCCATGGCCTGCTCCATTTCCGTAGTTACCAATCAGTAACTTACCACTGGACGATGGAGAACGTGGCACCACCGAGAACGCGCATGCGCCCCGACGCACGGCGCGAGCTGATCCGCCGCCAGGGCGCGCGCCTGTTCGGCCGGGACGGATACGCAGCCACCAGGCTGGACGACATCGCGGCCGCCGCCGGCATCACCAAGCCGATGATCTATCGCCATTTCGACTCGAAGAAGGCCCTCTACCTGGAGATCCTGCGCCGTCACGAGGCCGACCTTCCCGGGTTCATTCAGGCGGCTCAGCGGCCAGGCTCCGCGCCCGACGAGACTGTCGCTCGCGTCCTCGACGGCTGGCTCGACTACGTGGCCGAGAACTCCGACTCCTGGCTCGTCATCTTTCGCGACCGCACGGGCGACCGGGAGATCGAGAGCGCCCGCCGGCGGGTCAGCGGGCGCGCCACGGAGGTCATGTCCCACTTCCTCCGCGAAAGCTCCCCGGGGCTCGAGCCAGATCTGGTCGAGCCGACGGCTGACTTCCTGCGGAGCGGGCTCGCCGGCCTCGTCCTGTGGTGGATCGATCACCCGGCAACTCCCAGGGAAACTGTCCATGCCACCGCTACCCGTGCGTGCGCCGCGGTTTTGGGGTAGGTGAGCTCCATGCGGATCCGACTTGCAATCGCTCTCGCATCCTCGGTGGCCGCGCTCGGGGCCGCGCCGCCGGGCGCGGACGCGGGGATCAGCCCCGAGGAGGCACGCAAGTGGCATCCCGACACGGGGGCTGCGACCCGCTACGCGAAGTCCCGCTCGACCCAGGTCTCCTTCGCGATCTACGACATGCGCGACCGCCTTTCAGCGCACGAGGGATCGCGCGGCTACATCATGGCCAGCACGTTCAAGGTGATGCTCCTCGCCGCATACCTCCGGCAGGACTCGGTGGACGACCGGGACCTGACAGAGGGTGAGCGCGACCTCCTGGTGCCGATGATCCGCGAGTCCGATAACGCGTCTGCAACGAAGGTGCGCGACATGCTGGGCCGTGGGCCGATCGAGAGCCTGGCAGACGCGGCGAATATGTCCGGCTTCGAGTGGAACGACATCTGGGGCTACTGCCGCGCCGAGCCGAAGGACGGGGCACGCCTGATGCGGCGCCTTCCCGGTCTCCTGCCGAAGCGGCACCGCAACTTCGCGCTGCGGCAGCTCGAGAACATCATTCCCCGCCAGCGCTGGGGCGTCGCGCACGTCGAGCCCAAGGGATGGGACCTTGCCTTCAAGGGCGGATGGGGCCTTCAGGGATACCGCGTCGAGCACCAGATGGCGCTTCTCACTCATGGCAAGCGGAGAATCGGCGTCTCCGTCCTCACCCAGGGCAACCCCTCGCGGCCCTACGGGCGTGCCACCCTCGAGGGCGTGTACAAGCGTCTTCTCAAGGACCTGCCTCGGTGAAGCGCTCAGTCGCAGGCCTCGCGATCGCTACGGCGCTCCTGTGTGTCCAGCCTTCCGTGGCAGCGCCGGGCGAGCGCGTCATCACCCACGCCGAGGCGAAGAGCTGGAGCCCCGACGCGCGCCCGGCCAAGGAGTACGCGCAGTCGCGCGCTGGCGAAGTCGCCTTCTCCGTCTTCGACATGCGCGGAAGGCAGCGGGAATTCAAGGGATACAGCAGCGCTCCCATGGCAAGCACGATCAAGGTGATGCTCATGGTCGCCTACCTGCGCCGGGCTTCCGACCGGTCGCTCACCGACTACGACAAGTCGCTGCTAGCGCCCATGATCCGCCGCTCGGACAACGAGACGGCGTCCAAGATCGACTCAATGCTCGGTCGAGCCCCGCTCGAGGAGCTCGCGGAGGACGCGGACATGAAGAGCTTTCGGTGGAACGACATCTGGGGCGCGTCCAAGTCGACGCCTCGCGATCAGGCACTCTTCATGCGGACCCTTCAGCACTACGTGCCGGACCGGCACTGGGACTACGCACGGAATCTCCTCACTTCGATCACCTCGTCGCAACGGTGGGGGATCGGCCAAGTTCCCGTGCGCGGGTGGCATCTTCACTTCAAGGGCGGCTGGGGATCCCGGTCGGGCTTGGTCAACCACCAGGTCGTTCTGCTCTCGAAGGACGGTCACCGGATCGGATTGGCAGTGATGACTGAGCACAGCCCCTCGCACGAGTACGGAGAGGACACCCTGGAGGGCGTCTTTCGGATTCTCCTTCGCGACCTGCCGCGCTAGCGCCTTCTGTTCTGCTCGGAGACCGCGCCCCAGAGCGCGATGCCGATGATCGCGAGAATCAGGATGGCGAAGATGACAAGGATCGTCAGACCGTCCTTGAAGAGGACGACGAAGGTCATCCCCGCGAACAGGATCAGGAAGACGAGGACTCCGAACAGGATCGCCGAGCGTCCGTCGAGGTCCATCAGCCGACTCCGAGCTTCGGGCGTTCGTCCCGGCGAGCGGTGAACAGCTTGATCATCGCGAGGCCGAACAGGAACCCGCCCACGTGGGCGACGTAGGCGACGCTGTCGGCGGGCGTGTCTCCCACGCCTATCTGTCCGAGTGCGGGCAGGAACTGAAGCACCGCCCAGAGGGCGAGCAGGACCATCGCTGGGATCTCGATCAGGGTCACGAAGAAGATGATGATGACGAGCGTCACCACCCGCGCCTTCGGATGGAGCAGGATGTAGGCCCCCAGGACGCCCGCGACGGCTCCCGAGGCGCCGATCGTCGGCACTGTGGACGCAGGGTCTATGGACGATTGTGCGTAGAGCGCCACCGCGCCGGCCAAGAGGTAGAACGCGACGAACCGGAGCCTTCCCATCGCGTCCTCGACGTTGTTGCCGAACACCCAGAGGAACAGCATGTTCCCGATGATGTGCAGCCACCCGCCATGCATAAACATCGATGTCAGGATCGTCGCCCACCAGGGCGGCCCCTCGAGGTCGATGACCTGAACGCCCGCCGCCATCTCGGCCTGGCGCCGATCGGCGCTCCTCTCGCAGACGATCGGTTCCAGCCCCTGCGGGTTCGACCCCTCGCGAACCGTCACCACGCCGCAGCTCGCGCCCGGGTGGGTCAGCCGATACGGGATCGCTCCGAGCTCGAAGACAGCCTCGTCGGCGGCAGAGAGGCCTGGGATCTTCGGCGACTCGCTCGAGTTCGGCCCGTCGTCGAGCGAGAGCTGCCAGACGAAGACCGCGACATTGATGAGGATGAACAGGACCGTGACGATCGGAAACCGCCCGGTCGGAATGTTGTCCTTGAGAGGCAGCACGGAAGACGGGAACCTACGCGGTGGCCTCCCCAGCTACGCCTCGTGCAACGGCTACGCGGCGCGGGCTGATGCGGCCTTGGCCGCGGCCTCGTCAGCGTGATACGAGCTGCGGACCAGGGGGCCCGATGCGACCGCGTCGAAGCCCATCCCGTACGCGGCCTCTTCGAGAGCCTTGAACTCGTCCGGATGCCAATAGCGGTCCACCGGGAGATGGTTCTCCGTTGGCCGCAGGTACTGGCCCACGGTGAGGATCTGGACCTCGTGGTCGCGCAGGATCTGGAACGTCTCGAGCATCTCGTCGAAGCTCTCGCCCAGGCCGACCATCAGTCCTGACTTGGTGACGACATCATCGCCGCCCATCTCCTTCGCCATCCGCAGCACCCGAGCGGAGCGCAGGAACTCGGATCCGCGCCGCGCCTTCGGATAGAGGCGCGGCACGGTCTCGACGTTGTGGTTGAAGACATCGGGGCGCTCGTGGATGACCTTTGCGAGCGGCATCTCCTGGCCGCGGAAGTCGGGCGTGAGGATCTCGACCTTGCAGTCAGGCGCCATCGAGCGGATCGACCGGATGACCCCGACGAACGCGGAGGCGCCGTAATCGGGCAGGTCGTCGCGATCGACCGAGGTGATCACGGCGTGGACCAGGCCCATCTTCTTCACCTGGTTGGCGACCCGCGCAGGCTCGAGCGGATCGTGCCACGTCGGAACGCCCGTCTGGACGTTGCAAAAGCCGCAGCGGCGGGTGCAGACGTCGCCGAGGATCATGAAGGTCGCCGTGCCGCGCTCCCAGCACTCGCCGACGTTGGGGCACGCGGCCTCCTCGCAGACCGTATGGAGGTTGTCGTCGGCGATCGCCGACTTCAGCTTCCGGTAGGTCGGGCCGCCCGGGGCCGGAACCTTCAGCCACGGCGGCTTGCGCTCGCGGAACGGACGGCCGCCCTCCATCGCCTTTCCGCCTGGCTTCGCGCGCGAACGCGTCACGTGGATGCGATCTACAGGGGCCTCGGTAGGCGGCTTCACTCCCTTCATTCTAGACCCGGTCATCTGCGCCTCCTCTTCCTGGGCTTGCCGGTGCCGGCCTTCTGCCACCACGGCTTCTGCGCCGCGGCCCGGCGGCGCCTTACCGCCACCCCGGCACCGATTCCCGCCGCGGCCAGGCCAGCCGCGATCAGGCCGGGATGGGCGCGGAGCCGCGAGAACTCACCCGATACCTTCGGCCATAGCTCGTCGTCGAGGAGTTCCGCCGCAGCCTCGGGCGTGGCCGGCACCTCCGTAACGGGAACCGGCTCTCCGAAGGCCACGCGCACCGTTCGAGGGCGGGGCACCGGACCGGCGAAAAGCTTCTCCGTGCCCGTGATCGCAGCGGGGATGAGCGGCGCGCCCGTTTCGAGTGCCAGGCGGACCGCGCCCCGCTTTGGCGTGCCGAGCGCATCGGGGTCGCGCACGCGGGTGCCCTCCGGAAAGAGCGACAGGAGCTCACCCTGCTCGAGGATGATGCGTGCCGTCTCGAGTGCCTCCGCGTCCGACTGCCCGCGCAGGACGGGGAAGGCGCCGAGCCGGACGAGGAGCTTTCCCTTCCTGCCCTCGAACAGCTCCGACTTGCCCATGAAGCGCAGCGGCCGCTTCGTCGCCGCTGCCAGGAAGAACGAGTCGAAGAAGCTCTTGTGATTGGGCGTGATGATCGCGGCACCCTCCTCGGGGACGTGCTCCTCGCCCTCGATGCGCAGGCCCCACCAGAGCCGCATGAACGGGACCGCCACGAACCGGACCATCCGGTACCGGACGGGTGACACGCCCTCCTCGCGCGCCATCCGCTGCGCCTCTTCGTGTTTCAAGCGGCGACGGCTCCGAGCTCGGCCATCGTCCGGTCGACCGGCCGTCGGCCCAGCGCCTCCGCAAGGCGGTCCCGGACAGCGGCGGAAAAGGCGGCCATGTCCGCTTCGCCCCCGAGCTCGCGGCCGACCGACGTCATCCGCACGTGGTCGATCGCGCAAGGGACGATCCACTCGAACGGCTGAAGGTCGTTGTTGACGTTCACCGCCAGGCCGTGCGTGGTGATGCCGCCGCTCACGTGGATGCCGATCGAGCCGATCTTCCGAGCCTCTCCCCCTGGGAGGCCGGCTTCTCCGACGGGCGTGCTCTGGGGCCCGATCTGGCCCGGCTCGATGGGCGGATCCCCCGCGGTCCACACGCCGGTCAGTCCGGCGAACACCTGAGCCGCGATGTCGAAATCGGCAAGCGCGCCGATCATCGCTGCCTCGAGGGCCCGCACGTACGCGTGGACGTCGCCGTCCATCGCACCGAGGTCGAAGATGGGATAGGCGACGAGCTGCCCGGGCCCGTGGTAGGTGACCTGCCCGCCGCGGTCGGTCCCGGCGATCTCGATGCCCTGCATCCGGTACCAGTCCTCGCCCATCGGCAGGTGCCCGGGCTCCGAGCGTCTGCCCTTCGTGTAGACGGGCCAGTGCTCGAGCATGAGAGCCACGTCCGGGATCTCTCCGGCGCGCCGCGCTCCGGCAAGGCGCTCCTGGAGCACCAAAGCCTCCGCGTACGGCATGGTGCCGGCGCGGACGACCCAGAGCTCAGGCCCCTCCGGCACCGGTCAGTCCTGGCCGTTCTGGTCTGAGAGCGATGGCCCGGGCTGGATCAGGCCGAGCTGCCCCATGATCGTCGCGGAGTCGAAGTAGACGCGTTCGCAGACGAGCTCCTTCCCCTCGAAGAGGAAGAAGGCCGTCGTGCGCACCTTGAACGGCTTGCCGGTCGGCGGGATTCCCCGGAGCGGCCCCTCGTGCGTCCCCTCCAGCTCGAATTCCACGATCACCGCGTCGTCCGCGTGGTGGAGCTCGAGGAGCTTGTTGCGCTGGTCCGGAAATGCCGTCCGCGACGTCTCGAAGTAGCCGCGGACCTCATCGGCGCCATCGAAGACGTCACCCGTCGGGATGATCTCGTAGCGCGGGTGCTCGAACGTCCCGAGCGTCGTGTCGAAGTCGTGGTGGTTCTCCGACTCCATGTGCTCGCGGACGAGCGCCTCCCGATGTTCACGCAGATCCTGGTCAGCAGTCATCAATCCCTCACTTCCGAAGACTCGTTCGCGAACAACTATGGCGCGATGTGAACCCGCCCGGTCTCAGGACGGCCGGTCGAGGCGCTCGGTCGCCAGCTCACGCGCAGCGTCGAGCGGCGTCGTTCCCCCGACCTCGGCGCGAGCGAAGACCCGCGCCATCGTGGCCTCGATGCCAAGCGCCAGCTCGGTCGCGCGCTCGGCGCTGGAGCGGTGGAGCTCCCGGTAGACGTTGATCAGCCCGCCCGCGTTCGCGATGAAGTCGGGCGCATAGAGGATTCCGCGGTCCGCCAGCCGTCCGGCGAGGCTCTCGTCGGCAAGCTGGTTGTTCGCGGCGCCGCAGATGACCCTGCAGCGCAGCTCCTCGACGTTCCCGGCATGGATCGCTCCGCCCACAGCACACGGCGCGACCACGTCGCACCCTATGGTCAGCGCGTCGTCGGGCTCGGCCCAGCGCGCGTCGAGTTCCTCCGCCAGCCAGGCCTTCGCCGGATCGATGTCGGAGAGGATGAGCGAAGCGCCGTCCTCTGCCAGCCCGCGAGCGAGGCGCTCGCCGACGTGGCCAAGGCCGGCGACGGTCACGACGCGGCCGTGCAGGTCACTCACTCCGAAAGCCGCAGTGCACGCGGCGCGCATGGCGGCCTGGACTCCGAGCGCGGTGAACGGGCTCGGGTCCCCACTGCCCCCGCGGCCCACCGGCATCCCGGTCACGTGGCTGGTCCGGGTCGCGATCTCCTCCATGTCCTCGGTGGACGTGCCAACGTCCTCCGCTGTGATGTAGCGGCCGTCGAGCGATTCCACGAGGTCGCCGAAGTCGTCGAGGATCGACTGGCGATCCAGGCCGGTCGGCGGCGACGAGGTGGGCGCGCAGATCACACCCTTGCCGCCGCCGAGGTCAAGCCCCGCGGCGGCGGCCTTGAACGTCATCGCCTTCGACAGGCGCAATGCGTCCGCCACGCCCTCCTCGTCCCGCTCGTAACGCCAGAGCCGAGCGCCGCCCAGCGCCGGCCCCAGCCGGGTGGAATGGATCGCGACCGCCATGGTCGCTCCGCTTCGCTCGCCCGTCTGGACCACCAGTTCCTCGTGGTCGAGGTCGGGCCGGATCGCGATCGCCATCAGGCCGAGCCTCCTTCGAGCCGCGACTTGACAGCGCCCAGGAAGCGCGCTGCCTCGGCTCCGTCGAGGGCGCGGTGGTCCCACGACATGGGCAGGAACCCCATCGGCTTGATCGCGATCGAGTCTCCGGCCTCCGATTCGACCACGACCGGGCGCTTGACGATTGCCTCGAGATCGAGGATCGCCACCTGCGGCTGGTTGATGATCGGGGTCGCGAGAACCGCGCCGAACTGGCCGGGGTTCGTGATGGTGAAGGTCCCGCCCTGGACTTCGTCGGGCGCGAGCTTGCCCTCGCGGGCCCGGCCGGCGACGTCGGCGATGCCGGCGGCGATGCCCTCGAGCGAGAGGCGCTGTGCCTTCGGGATCACCGGGACGATCAGCCCGGCGTCGAGAGATACTGCGATGCCCAGGTTCACGTCGGGGTGCTGAACGATCTCGTCGCCCTCGACGGACGCGTTCAGTGCCGGGTACTCCCCTAGGGACTCCACGACCGCCTGGGCGACGAACGCGAGGTAGGTGAGCGGCACGCCCTTCTCGGCGTAGCCCGGCTTCAGCTCGGCCCTGCGGCGGGCGACCGCCGAGAAGTCCACCTCGACGATGGTCGTGCAGTGCGCCGCGGTCTGGATCGAGCGGACCATGTGCTCGGCGATCGACTTGCGCATCGGCGACATCGGCTCGCGCCGGCCGCCGGCGCTGGCCTTCGCCGGGGCGGGCTCGTCGGGGACGTAGGGCGAATCGGAGTGAAGCGGCCGCGACGGCTTGGGCTGCGCGGGCGCATGCTCGAGGTGCGCGACCAGGTCCTTCTTGCGGATCCGGCCGCCGACTCCGTGGCCCTCGACTTGCGAGAGGTCGACGTCATGCTCGTCCGCCATCCGGCGGACGACCGGTGAGATGAATCCCGAACGGTCGCCCTCCGTCGCGTGGGTCCCGTTCTGCGCGACAGTCGTGCCGTCGCCGGGCTGATCGGCTTCGCGTGGCGCATCGGTGTCGCGCTGAGCGTCCGACGCGCCACCGCCGCCTGTGTCGATCTCGGCGATCGGCTCGCCAACCGGGACCGTGTCGCCGGGCTCGGCGACGATCCTGGCCAGAACGCCCGTCGCGGGACACGGGATCTCGACGTCGACCTTGTCGGTGGTGACGTCGCAGATCGTCTCGTCCGCCTCGACCTGGTCGCCGACTGCCTTGCGCCACTCGAGGATCGTGCCCTCGCTGACCGAGATGCCCATCTGCGGCATCGCGACGGCGATCGTCCCTGAATCAGTAAGCGAGGAGCTCACGGAGGGCCTCCTTCATATCGTCGGGCTGGGGCAGGACCGCCTGTTCGAGCGGCGGGCTGAATGGAATGGGCACGTCCGGGGCGGTGAGCCTGCGGACGGGAGCGTCGAGATGCTCGAAAGCGTGCTCGGAGACGAGCGCGGAGACCTCGGCGCCCACACCGCAGGACCGGGTGGCCTCGTGAGCGACCAGGACCTTGCCCGTCTTCCGTGCCGTTGCCAGGATCGCGTCGGTGTCGAGCGGGCAGAGCGTCCGCAGGTCCAGGACCTCGATGTCCTCTCCGAGCTCCTCGGCCGCGTTCAGGGCAAGGTGGACGCTGGATCCGTAGGCGATGACGCTCACCTCCGAGCCCTCGCGCGCCACGCGCGCCTCGCCGATGGGCACGGAGTAGTCCCCCTCGGGGACATCTCCCTTGACGTTGCGATAGAGGCCCTTGTGCTCCAGGAAGCAGACGGGGTTGGGATCGCGGATGGCGCTGGTCAGGAGACCCTTGGCGTCGGCGGCCGTCGCGGGGGCGACGACCTTCAGGCCGGGCGCCTGGAGCAGCCAGGCCTCGGGATTCTGCGAGTGGAACGGCCCGCCCGAGAAGCCGCCACCCGAGGGCAGCCGGACAACCATGGGCACGGCCACGCCTTGCCGGTAATGGAGCTTCGCCGCCACGTTCACGAGCTGGTCGAAGCCGCACGCGATGAAATCGGCGAACTGCATCTCGCAGACCGGGCGGAGCCCCTCGGCCGCCGCGCCGACCGCCGCGCCGATGATCGCGTTCTCGGCCAGCGGCGTGTCGATCACCCTGGAGGCGCCGAACTCCTCGAAGAACCCGTCGGTGACCTTGAACGCGCCCCCGAACGCGCCGATGTCCTCGCCCAGGCAGATGACGGTCTCGTCGGCCCTCATCTCCTCGCGCAACGCGTCGGAGATGGCCTCGAGGTAGGTGATCTCGCCCCGGACGTCCGGAGTTTCCACGGGCGCTGCGGTCGCTGTCTCCGGAGTCATGCCGCGCTCCTCTCGGACGCGCCGTTCGAATGGCCGTTTCGCGCCTGCCATCTCGACCAGGGCGCGTTGCCGTCGCCGAGCCGCTCACTGCCCGCCGCGAACACGCCCTCGAGAGCGCCTTCGGGATCGGGCATCGGTGAGGCGAGCGCCTTCTCGGCGCAGCCGGCGACGTACTCGCGCACCTCGCTGCGGATCTCGTCGACCTCTGCGCTCTCGAAGCCGAAGTCGCCCACGAGGCGGCTCGCATAAAGCTCGATCGGGTCTCGCTTGGCCCACTCCTCGTGGAGCCCTTCCGGCACGTAGCTCATGTCGTCATGAGCGCCGTGGCCGTGCATGCGCATGGTCCGGCACTCGATCAGCGTCGGACCGCCGCCCTCGCGCGCCCGCTCGACCGCGGCGTGCGCGGCCTCGAACACGGCCTCGACGTCGTTACCGTCGACGGCGACTCCGGGGAACCCGTATGTGCGTGCCCGCTCGACCGGGTCGACCGCGAACTCCAGGTCGTTCGGCGTCGAGTAGGCGAAGCCGTTGTTCTCGAGGATGAAGACGATCGGCAACTGCTGGACGCCGGCCATGTTCATCGCCTCGTGCCACTGGCCGTTCGCCGTCGAGCCTTCGCCGAAGTAGGTCATGGCTACCCGCTGCTCGCCGCGCACCTTGAAGGCAAGCGCCATCCCCATGGCGACGAGCGCCATGTCGGGAAGCATCGAGACCATCCCGATGCAACCCAGCGACGGGTCGCCGAAGTGCATGTTGCCGTCCTTGCCGCCCGTGACGCCGCCGGAGCGCCCCATGTAGTTGGCGAGGTAGCGGTCAGGCGTCAGGCCGCGAACGAAGTGCGCGCCCAGGTCGCGATGGAGGATGCACATTCGGTCCTCGGGGGCGAGAGCGAAGGAGGAGCCGACGGAAATCGCCTCCTGGCCACACCCGTCGTAGAACGATCCGGGCACCTTGCCCTGGCGATACAGGGTCAGCCCGCGCTCTTCCGAGGAGCGCATCATCGCCATGAACCGCAGGAGCGCCGCACGGTCCTCCCGGGTCAGCCTTGGGCCTGCGAGGTCGCGGACCGTCGCGTCCTTGGTGGTTCTGTTCGATTCTGCGCTCGCGTGAGCCTCCTCGTGCCGAGGCTCGCTCGCGACAGCGCCATCGCTTCGCTTCATCTCTCCGCCCTTCGTGTCTGGCCGGACTTCGGGATCTCCTCTGGCCGGCCTGGCCATCGCCGCTTCGGGATCTCCTCCGCGGCGCCTACTGGACGATGGGAGCTCGGGGATTCCCCGGGCGCCCTATGTCTGGATCAGCGATGAGCTGATGGCTCGTGCCGATCGCTACTCGGGACTATACCCCCGGCTGACGATGTTTCAACCAAAAAATGTGAGCGGGGGTCAGGCGCGGGCCGGACGGGCGTGGATCCGCTCCGCCCGGCGCCGGACCTGGCGCAAGAGGCTCGTCGTCACGACGACGTGGCCGTGGGTTCCGATCACAAGACCCCGGTAGACACGTCCCTTGCGGCCGGGGAAGACAGCACGGGTCTGGGCGCTGAGGAGAATCAGGCCGCTCGGCTTCTCCAGGATCGAGAAGATCAGCGCGTACTGGGCGAAGCGGTGCTGTCCCATCAGCGCGAGGACGGCCGGCTTGACGGAACGCGTGACCACGAACCCGGGGATCTTCGAGCCGATCTCGCCGGCCGCGCCTTCGATCTCGGTCTCCTCGCAGCCGAGCGCCTTGGAGATGGGAGCGCCGGACCGGCTCTCGCCGGCGCCGGAGACCGCTCGGATCAGGGCGTCCCAGACTTCCTCGGGCTTCGCGGCGATCTCGATGTAGTGCTCGTCGATGAGGGGGAGCGATTCGATCGGAACGTCGATGATGCGATGCGGCATCCCTCCCGTTCCATTCCCCTCTGCGCTCATGGTTACTCGGGCTCCGTCCGCTTTCTGAGCTCCGCCTGGATCAGTGCCAGGAACGAGGCCGCTTCCGGCCCCGAGATCATCCTCGCGTCCGCGGCGACCGTGGCCGAGACGCTGCCGTCTCGAGGGCTCCCGATCCCCAGATTGGCTGCTTGGCCTGCGTTGATCACGGGCAGATAGGCGCATCCCTCATAACCAGAACCACGCGCGAGGGTAAAAGTTCCGCCCGCAACCTCGCGTGCGGTAATCGAGCCGTCGGCGGCTCCGGCCTCGAGGGACTCCAACTCGGCGGCGATCCGTTCCTCATCCTTCTCGTCCGCGTCGAAGATCGTAGGCACCACGAGCCCGTCGGCGTCGTCGGCCACGACACCCACGTTGATGCGTGAATACGTCTCGAAGGCGCCATCCCGGTAAGCGCCGTTCAGTCGGGGCGCCTGGCGCAGCGCGGCCGCGATCGCAACGACCAGGGCCGGCGTCGTCCTGGCCTCCGCTTCGAGCCCCAGGGTGCCCTGTACGTACAGATGCGGGATCGTCGCCTTCGACTCCGCCACCTTGCGCGCAGCGGCTCGCTCCGCCTTGGTGGGTTCCAGGCGCTCGACCGACCCCCTCGCGCTTCCGTCAGCCATCGTTCACTTACCTAGGCGACGATAGCCGAGGCCCCGGCAGCATCTTCGAGGCGGTCGTCTCCCCAGAAGACCTCGCCGCCGACTACGACGCTCGGGACGCCGAAGACCCCAAGGTCGGCAGCCTCGTCGGTCGTGTCGCGGAGGCGCTTCTTGATGCTGTCCCGCCGTACCGCGGTCGTCAGCGCGCGGGGGTGAAGCTCGGCCGAAGCGGCGGCGATCAGCACGTTGTCGGGCTCCGACAGGTCTCGCCCGGCGGCGAAGTGCTGGCGGAACGCGGCGAGCGGGAGCGAGACGCCACGGCCGATCTCGGTTGCGAACGTCGCGACCCGCATCGCGAACAGGTAGTCCGAGGGCCAGTTCTCGGGCCAGCGGACCGGCGGCAGCCCGTAGGCCTGCGCGCGGCGCTCCACTTCGCGCATGCCTTCGTCGCGGGCGTCGGTGCGAGCCCACGAGCCGCGGTCGAACCGGGCGAACAGGCCTCCGAGCAGCACCGGCTTCCACACGGGCGGCGGCGCACCGGCCTCCTCGAAGACGGTGTGGATGCGCTCGGCCGAGAGGTACGCGTACGGCGATCCGAGGTCGTAGTAAAAGCTCGCGGGCTGCGCCAAGGCGGCGCTACGCGTGCGTGGCCCAACCGTCGACCGCGCGGGCGGCGTCGAGCACCGCTTCGGAGATCGTCGGGTGGGGGTGGACGATCCGCGCCAGCTCCTGGTAGCCGCCCTCGAGCGCCATCACGTTCACGATCTCCGAGATCATGTCGCACGCGCGGTTGCCGACGATGTGCGCGCCGATGATCTCGCCGTACTTGGAGTCCGCGACGATCTTCACCATGCCCTCGCGGTCGTCGTAAACGGCGGAGGCGCCGACCCCGCCGAGCTTGAAGCGGCCGACCTTGATGTCGTGGCCGGCTTCCTTTGCCGCCGCCTCGGTCAGCCCGACGGAGGCGACCTGCGGGTGGCAGAAGGTCGCGCCGGGGATCAGGTCGACGTCGACGGGGTGGGTGGGGGCACCCGCGATGGTCTCGACCGCCACGACCCCTTCTTCGGACGCCTTGTGCGCCAGCGCGGGCCCGCGCACCAGGTCCCCGATCGCGAACACATTCTTGTTCGATGTGCGCTGAAGCTCGTCGATCTTCACCTTGCCGTTCTCCTCGGTCTCCACTCCCGCTCCGGAGAGGTTGAGCGGATCGGTGTCGGGGGCGCGGCCACCGGCGATCACCAGGTAGTCGGCTTCGCCCTGGTTCTCGCCATAGGTGAACTTGACCGACTTCGCCGTCTCCTCGACGTTCTCGATCGGCGCTCCCGTCGCGACGGTGATGCCCTGCTTCTTGAAGGTCCGGTCGACGACGCGGGCGCAGTCCTTGTCCTCGAGCGGCAGGATCTGCCCGAGCATCTCGATCAGGGTCACCTCGGTTCCGTAGCGCACGTACGCCGACGCGATCTCCGAGCCGGATGCGCCGGCGCCGACGATCGCAAGCTTCTTGGGCTGCGCCGGAAGGGACCAGGCTCCCCAGGTGTCGACGATCCGCTCGGAGAATTCGACTCCGGGGATCGACATGGCGACCGAGCCGGTGGCCAGCACCACGTTCTTCGTCTCGTAGGTCTCGCCGCCAACGGTGACGTTCCCGTCGTCGGTCAGGGAGCCCTCGCCCTCGATCTGGGTGATCTTGTTCTTGTCCCAGAGCATCTTCACTCCGCCTGAAAGCGTCTCCGAGACGCTGGCGCGGCGCTCGCCGAGCGCCTTCCAATCGATCGAGGCCTTCGAGACCTTCACCCCGAGCTCTGCCGAGTTCTCGGCGTGGTCCAGGACCTCGGCCGAGTGCAGCATGGTCTTCGCCGGGATGCAGGCGTAGTTGAGGCAGCGACCACCCGGCTTGTCCTTCTCGACGACGGCCGTATTCAGGCCGAGCTGGGCAGCGCGGATCGCCGCGACATATCCGCCGGGGCCACCGCCGATCACGATCACGTCGAAGGATTCCGCCATGCCTTCGACTCTACCCGTAGCCGCCGCGGTCGGGCATCTGGATCCGGGCCATTGCCTTGACCATCCGGTAGAAGAGGACGCTCGCCCCCGCGAGGAACGCGAACAGCGCCAGCGCTCGCAGGATCTCCGTCGCCTGTACGAGTGCGAGGATCGTGATCACGATCAGCAGGATCAGGAGCGTCTGGAAGCCGAGCACCGCCCAGTAGCGCGCCTTCCAGAGCCCGTACGTCATCAGCCCGAGGACGAGGGACGAGATGACTGTGAAGAAGAGATTGGGCTTCTCCTCGCCGGTCTTCGTCCCGAAGTCGTCGAACGTGCTGACCTCGACGCCGGCGGCGTAGGTGATGAGCGTTCCGAGCACGAGAAGGCCGGAGAGGATCGCCGCGACGGTGACCACAGTCGGCCTCTCGTCGGGCTCGAGCGGATCGAGGGCGTCTCGTGCCGCCTGGTTCTTTGCCTCGGTCCGGGCCGCGCGCGCCTCGCGCTGCGCCGCCAGCTCCGCGTAGCGCTCGCCCGAGCGCTCCTTGCGCTTGCGCCTCTCGGCGCGCTTTCTCTCCCGTGAGCCCATCTAGTTGCGGCCAAGCCTTGCATGCAGCTCGCGCGCCGCGGCCTCGGGATCGGCGGCGTCGCGGATGGCGCGCACCACCACGACCCGGGTCGCTCCGGCGGCCGCGACCTCGGCCACGTTCGAGGCGTCGATGCCACCGATCGCAAACCAGGGGATGTCAGTGCCGGCCTCGCTTGCATGGCGGATCAGGTCGAGCCCGGCGGCGGGACGACCTTCCTTGGTGGGCGTCTCCCAGACCGGCCCGGCGCTGAGCTGGTCGGGCCGGGCATCGCCGGTGGCGCCGAGGGCAGCGTTGAACTGCTCCGGCGAATGCGTGGATAGCCCGACGAGTGCCCCCGGCCCCGCGAGGGCGCGCGCCTCCGCGACCGGCGTGTCGTCCTGGCCGACGTGAACGCCGTCGGCGCGGCAGGCGGCGACGAGGTCGGGGCGGTCGTTGAGGAAGAACAGGGCGCCGTGCTCGTCCGCGGCCCAGCGAAACGGCTCGGCCAGCGAGACGAGCTCGTCCGCGCAGCGCGGCGCCTTCTCGCGCAGCTGGATCACATCGACGCCTCCTCGGAGGGCCGCATCCAGAAGGGGCGCGGGATCGCCGTCGCCCGGCCGGCCGTCGCAGACGAAGTAGAGACGGGCGGCTTGGAGCCGCGCTACGAGTGATGCATCCGCACGATCGTCGGTCATGGCCTCAGTATCGCGGGCGCGTTGCCCTGCGGGTGCGCTCTGCGCATGCTGCGGGCAACACTTGGGACGGGGCTACGATTCCAGGTGACGGGAGCCCCACCGACGGGCTGAGAGGGCAGCGCGAGCCGCCGACCGTATGAACCTGAACCGGGTAATGCCGGCGCAAGGGAAGGACTCAAGATCTTGCCGGAGCTCCGGCCTCAAAACACTCATAAGCGTCTCGACGTAGTCATCGTCGGGGCCGGCGTCATCGGCCTCGCGTGCGCGTGGCGAGCGGCGCAGGGCGGCCTGCGCGTGCGGGTGATCGAGCGTGCCGAGCCCGGATCGGGTGCGTCGGGCGTCGCTGCCGGGATGCTGGCCCCGGTGGGGGAGGCGACCTGGGGGGAGGAAGCGCTGCTCGACGCCGCCCTGGCGTCGCATGGGATGTGGGATTCGTTCGCCGAGGAGCTCTCCGACGTTGGCGGTGCGCAGTCGTCGCTCCTGCGGCACGGCGCGCTGCATGTCGCCCTGGACGCCGACGAGGCGCGCGAGTTGCGACGGCGGTACGAGCTGATGGCCTCCCACGGGCTCGACGCGTCGTGGCTTTCCGGAAGAGAGTGCCGCCAGCTCGAGCCCGGCCTCGGTCCCTCGGCGTTCGCCGGAGCCCACGCTCCGCACGAAGCGGGCGTGGATCCGGTCGCGGTCGTTGCCGCGCTCCGGCGTGCCTGCGACCGGGAGGGGGTCCAGATCGCCACCGGCTCGCTCGTCACCGGCGCCCTCCACGACGGGGACGCGGTTCGGGGCGTTCTCACGGAGGACGGTGAAAAGCATCCGGCCGAAGTGACCGTCGTCGCTGCGGGCGCCTGGTCGGGCTCGCTTTCCTGGTTGCCAAGCGAGGCGCTGCCGCCCGTGCGCCCGGTCAAGGGCCAGATACTCACGCTTCGCGGCGCACCCGCCGATCCGGTCGCCGGGAGGATCGTGGTGTCCGAGCGCGTCTACCTCGTCCCGCGCGCGGATGGCCGGCTGATCGCGGGGGCGACCGTAGAGGAGATGGGCTTCGACACCCGCGTTACAGCGGGGGGCGTCTTCGAGCTCTTGCGCGAGGCCTACCGGGCGCTTCCGGACACCTCCGAGCTCGAGCTCGAGCGGGTCGTCGCGGGCCTGCGCCCCGGCACGCCGGACAACGCGCCGATCGTCGGGCCGAGCGGCGTCGAGGGCCTGGTCTATGCGACCGGCCACTTCCGGAACGGGATCCTCCTCGCTCCGCTGACCGCGCATGGAGTTGCTGAGCTCCTTCGCGGCGAGGCGCTGCCGCCCGAGCTCGGGGCCGCGGATCCGGCGCGCTTTGAAAGGGTGGCGTCATGAGAGTCGTTCTGAATGGCGAGAGCCGCGAGCTGCCGGAGGATTCGACCGTGGCTCATGCCGTGTCCGTCACCGGCGCCTCGGAGGTTGAGCGGGGCATAGCCGTGGCGGTCGAAGGCGAGGTCGTGCCGAGAGGCGAATGGGAGGGGCGGATCCTCTCCGAGGGGGAGAGCGTGGAGGTGGTGCATGCCGTCCAAGGCGGTTAGCGGCGAGGCGACGGCCACCTGGGCGCTGGGCGACCGTGAGTGGTCCTCGCGGCTGATCGTCGGCACTGGCGGATTCCGCTCGCTGGAGCAGATGGAGCGCTCGCTCGAAGCGTCGGGGGCGGAGATCGTGACCGTTGCGCTCCGCCGGGTGGACCCGCTCGCGCAGGGGTCGGTGACCGACGTGATCGATCGCCTGGGCCTGTTCACGCTCCCCAACACGGCAGGTTGCTACACGGCTCGCGACGCGGTGAAGACCGCGCGGCTGGCACGCGAGGCGTTCGGGACGGACTGGGTGAAGCTGGAGGTGATCGGCGACGACCGCACGCTCCTTCCCGATGCATCAGAGCTTCTGACCGCGGCCGAGGAGCTCGTCGCCGATGGCTTCGTCGTGCTCCCGTACACGAACGACGATCCGATCCTGGCGCGCCGCCTCGAGGAGGCAGGCTGCGTGGCTGTCATGCCTCTCGGCTCGCCGATCGGCTCGGGTGCGGGGATCCGCAATCCCTACAACATCCGGATCATCGTCGAGCAGGCGTCCGTGCCGGTGATCCTTGACGCGGGCATCGGGACCGCGTCCGATGCCGCACTGGCGATGGAGCTCGGCTGCGACGCGGTGCTCCTGGCGAGCGCCGTCTCCCGAGCCGAGGATCCCGAGCTGATGGCGGGCGCCATGCGAAGCGCGGTGGTCGCCGGCCACGCGGCCCGTCGTGCCGGCCGCATCCCGAAGCGCACGCATGCGCTTGCGTCCACCCCCGAAGACGGGACCCCGGAGCTCTAGATACTGCGACCTTCCTGAAAAGGGGAAGGTCGGGTCTACCCGCTGCGGCGAAACAGGCCGCGGCGCTTCTTGTCGTCGCCATCGGCTTCGCCAGACTCGCCGTTCGCCTGAGCCTGGTCGAAGAAGCTGCCCGACTTCTCCTTGACGGAGTTGACCGCCTTGTCGACGGCCTCGCCGACGGTGCCCGTTGCGACCGCGGTCCCGTGAGCGGCCTTGCCCAGAGCGCCTGGATCGAGCGGCTCGATCGCCTCGTCGGGATGAGCGCCAAGCTCCACGGCGGCCTTGCGAAGCGCGCTGACCTGGCGGCGGAGCTTGCGCTCCCAGGTTCCGCACAGCTCGGGCAGGTGCTTCTTGCCGCGACCCGCCGAGACGGCGCCCATGTAGGCGAGGAGCGTTGTCACGTGCTCGACGTCGTCGACGGCGAAGCGAAGGGCCTGATTGCGCTCGAGGAAGCGGTCGAGGATCTCGGCGCGAACGGTGCCGATCCGCGCGCCGGTCCCGCGTGCCGCGAGCTCTCCGTGGAGGTCGTGTTCGGCCAGGGCGGGCTTGAGCGCTTCAAGCATGTCGCCGAGAGTCTCGGAGCCCCTGTCGCAGACGGCGCGGGTCTCGAGGTCGAGGTGGCCGGCGATGCGGCGCAGGCGCGTGCGCGCCTCTTCGGCGGTGAGCATGAGCTCGCGGTAGCCACGGTTCTCGGCGGGGTGGAGTGCCATCGCCAAACTGTTTACTAGATCGGCGAGGCGTATGAGCCTCGGCGAGGGCACTGTGCCACCCTTTCTCTACTAATCTGGTAGACATTGTTTCGTCATGTACGACGCAACCCGCACAAAGACTCCCCGGAAGGCCCCGATCACCGAGCGCCATCGCGTGATTGCGATCGCGGGCGATCCGCGCGCGCACTCGCGGACCTCGGCGCTGGCGACGGCCGTGTCGGTCCGGCTCACGCGCGAGCTCGTAGACGGGCGCGGCACCGGCGCTTCCTGGAGGTTGATCGAAGCCCGCGACGGGCTTCCTTCGGAGGAGGACGTCGCGGAGATCGCCGGGGCGGACGTCGTAGTGGTCGCGACTCCGATCAGGCGCGGCAGCTACACGGGCGAGTTGAAGATGTTCGCCGATGCGCTTCCCGACCGCGTGCTCGCGGGCGCCGTCGCGATCCCGGTAGCCATCGCCCGGACGCCGCGGCACGCGCTCGCGGCCGAGATGCATCTGCGTCCGCTGCTCCTGGAGCTGGGGGCGTCGTGCCCGACCTCATCCCTGTTCGCGCTCGAGTCCCGGCTCTCCAATCCTGGAGCCGTCTGTGGCGGATGGTTCGAGAACGCGCGCCCGGCGCTGGCGCACCTCGCCGGCTGACTACTGGGAGGCCCAGGCCTCGGGCGGCTCGACGATGGCGAGGAGATCGGCCGGCAGGTCTCCGGAGACCAGCTGCTCGAGCGATGTGGATTCGAGTACGTCGCGGATGGACGCCCGGAGCGCCACCCATACCTTCTGCAGCGGTTCGGCGACGCCGTCGTACTCGAGTGCCTCCGGGCGCTGACTTCGAACGCTCGCCAGGGGCCCCTCGACGGCTCGCATCACGTCGGCCACGCTGATCTCCGAGGCCGGCTTGGTCAGCCAGTACCCCCCGTCGGCGCCTCGCTGGCTCTCGACCAGGCCGGCGTGGCGGAGCTCGGCGAGGATGTTCTCGAGGAACTTTGGAGGGATCTTCTGGGCCTCCACGATCACGCTCTTCTTGACCGGATTCTCGCCGTCGGATGCCGCCAATTCGATCGCCGCGCGAACCGCGTACTCGGCTTTGGCACTGACTCTCACGGCCTAAATCCTAATTGCCTATCGGGATGAAGGGGTTCTGGTACCCTGCCGAACCGTTTTGCAACCAAACCCATCAAGAAAGGCAAGAATCTGTACTATGAGGTCCATGAAGAGCAAGCTCAGCGCCGGGATGGTGCTGCTCGCCCTTCCTCTCGGAATCGCCGCGTGCGGTGGATCGTCCGACGAGGGAGGCGGCGACGGCTCCGGTGGTTCAATCGATCTGGTCGTTTACTCGACGCCGCAGGCGGCGTACGAGGAGTCGATCATTCCGGCGTTCAACGAGACCGAGGAAGGCGCTGACGTCGATGTCTCCGCCTCGTTCGGCTCATCGGGCGATCAGTCGCGTGCGGTCGAGGGCGGTGCCCCTGCCGATGTCCTGCACTTCTCACTCGAACCCGACATCACCCGGGTCGTCGAATCCGGGCAAGTCGCGGAGGACTGGAAGGAACAGGGCGATTACGACGGGATCGTGCAGAACTCCGTCGTCTCGTTCGGTGTCCGCCCCGGCAACCCCAAGGACATCCAGGACTGGGATGACCTCATCCGCGACGACGTCGAAGTCGTGACGCCGAACCCGTTCACCTCGGGTGGCGCGCGCTGGAACATCATGGCGGCGTTTGCCCAGGCCGGCGGTGCCGAAGACGAGCAAGCGGGCCTGGACTACGTCGAGCAGATGCTCGGCAACACGGTCGTCCAGGACGCGTCGGCTCGTGACTCGCTGAACACGTTCCTCAGCGGTCAGGGCGACGTCATCATCTCGTACGAGAACGAGGTCATCGGCGCTCAGGATGCGGGCGAGGAGCTCGACCTGATCATCCCCGACGACACGCTGCGGATCGATACGCCGCTGGCGGTCACAGAAGATGCGGATTCCGCATCGCAGGACTTCGTCGACTTCCTTTATTCGGAAGAAGGGCAGACGCTGTTCGCCGAGAACGGCTACCGCCCAGTCGACGAGGCCGTGCTCGAGGAGTTCTCTGACACGTTCCCCGAGCCGGCGACCCTGTACACGATCGACGACCTTGGTGGCTGGGGAGAAGTCTCCACGAAGTTCTTCGATCCCGAGGCGGGTCTCATCGCTGACATTCAGCGCGAGCTGGGCGAGGCCACGGAGTAAGTAGTTGGCCCCGTCCACCGCACACGCCGAGACGCCCCCGAAGTGGATCCCACGGGTCCACTTCGGGGGCCAAGGCCTCACCCGAGGCCTCGTCACGGGTTACCTGTCCGTGATGGTTCTCCTCCCGATCATCGCCATCGTGACGGCGGCGTTCGGCGAGGGGGACAGTCTCAGCGAGGGCATCTCGTTCTTTTGGGATGCCGTCTCCAGCCCGGACGCGGTCCGGGTTCTCAAGCTGACCTTCCTCTGCGCGGCAGCCGTCGTGCTCGTCAACGGGTTCTTCGGGACGATCATCGCCTGGGTTCTTGTGCGCGACAACTTCCGCGGCAAGAAGTTCCTCAACATGATCATCGACTTGCCGTTCGCCCTGCCCACGATCGTCGCGGGACTGGTGCTACTCGCCCTCTACGGCGACTCGGGCGTCACCGATGGCACCTTCCTCCACGTCACCTTCGTGCAGGGAACGCAGGTTGGCGTGATCATGGCGCTCCTCTTCGTAACGATGCCGTTCGTCGTCCGTTCCGTCCAGCCGACGCTGATGGAGCTCGACAAGGACATGGAGGAAGCGGCCGCTTCGCTCGGAGCCAGCGGCTTCACCATCTTTCGCAAGGTCATCCTGCCGAACCTGACGCCTGCGCTCGCGGCGGGAGCGGCGCTCGCGTTCGCTCGTGCCATCGGCGAGTTCGGCTCGTTGGTCCTGCTCGCCAACGCGTTCAACACGAAAGTTGCGTCCATCTACATCTTCGAGCAGATCGAGGCGGGTCGCACAGCGACAGCCGCCTGCTTGTCCGTCGTCCTCCTACTGCTCTCGGTCGCGATTCTCTTCCTCATTCAGTTCGCCGGACGAAGGGCGGCCAAGGGATGAGCGCGCCGGGCACAGAGAATCGCCCGAACGTCGTCTCCGGCGGTCGCGGCATTCGCTGGAGCCTGCGCGGCCTCGCGCTGGGCTATCTCGCGCTGCTGTTGATACTCCCGCTCCTGGTCGTATTCAAGGAGGCGTTCTTCCCGGAAGGCTGGGGCGATCCCAACTTCGCCGAGGTTTGGGACACGCTCACGACCCCCGAGGCCCAGCACGCCTTCTACCTCACCCTGGTGATGGTGGCGGTCGCGGTGCCGCTGAACACGATCTTCGGGGTTGCCTGCGCCATCGTGCTGGTGCGCCACAAGTTTCGCTGGAAGGGTTTCCTGAACGCCCTGATCGACCTGCCGTTCGCGATCTCGCCCGTTGTGATTGGGCTTGCGCTCCTGGTCGTGTACGGGATCAACAGTGACTTCCTCGGTGCCATCTTCCCCGGCGGCTTAGGAACCTGGCTTGCCGACAACGGGGTCCGTGTGATCTTCAGCCCGGTCGGGATGGCGCTCGCAACAACCTTCGTCTCGCTGCCGTTCGTCGTGCGCGAGGTGGAGCCGGTGCTGCGCGAAATCGGCGACGACCAGGAACAGGCGGCGAGCACGCTCGGCGCGAACAGCTGGCAGACGTTCTGGCGTGTGACGCTCCCCGCTATCCGCTGGGGTGTGACCTACGGCGTCGTGCTTGCGACCGCTCGCGCCCTGGGTGAGTTCGGCGCTGTCTCGGTCGTCGCCACCAAGACTGCGGGTGAGCAGGAAACGGCTCCGCTCCTGGTCCGGAGGCTCTACGAAACCTTCGACAATGCGGGGGCCTACGCGGCAGCGCTGGTCCTCGCCCTGATCGCGCTCATCACGCTGGGCGCAATGAACCTGGTTCGCAAAAGGGACAAATCAACTGCGTCCCCATACACAGTCGCTGACCGCGACCAACCCGAGGAGGCTCCTGCCTAATGGGAATCGTCGTCGAAAACGCAACGAAGAAGTTTGGTGATTTCGTAGCACTGAACGAGGTGTCGATCGAGGTGCCCGACGGCTCCCTGACGGCTCTGCTCGGTCCATCGGGCTCGGGCAAGTCGACGCTCCTGCGGGTGATCGCGGGCCTCGAGCAGCCCGACTCCGGCAAGATCATCATCTCCGGGCAGGACATGACGAAGGTGGCCGTCCAGGACCGGCACGTCGGATTCTGCTTCCAGCACTACGCGGCGTTCAAGCACATGACGGTGCGCGACAACGTTGCGTTCGGCCTGGCGATTCGCAAGAAGCCGAAGGCTGAGATCGAGGAGAGGGTGCGCGAGCTCCTTCGCCTGGTCCACCTCGAGGGCTTCATCGACCGCTACCCGTCGCAGCTCTCCGGCGGGCAGCGCCAGCGTATGGCGCTTGCCCGGGCGCTCGCGGTGGAGCCGAAGGTGCTCTTGCTTGACGAGCCGTTCGGTGCGCTTGACGCGAAGGTGCGTGAAGAGCTGCGTGCGTGGCTGCGCCGACTGCACGACGAGATGCATGTCACGACGATCTTCGTGACGCACGACCAGGAAGAGGCGATGGATGTCGCCGAGCAGATCGTGGTGATGAATGACGGCATGGTCGAGCAGGCCGGTGGCGCCCGCGAGATCTATGAGCACCCCACGACCGAGTTCGTGATGGGCTTCGTCGGCCCCGTGAACCGGATCGGGCAGGAGTTCATCCGGCCGCACGACCTGGTGATCCAGCACGTGCCCGAGCCGGGAGCCGTCGAGGCGATGATCGACCGGATCGTCCACCTCGGGTTCGAGGTGCGAGTGGAGCTGCTGCCGGCGGAAGGCCCGCCGATGTGGGCCCAGCTCACGCGCGAGCAGGCAGAGTTGCTCGAGTTGGGCGAGCGCCAGATCGTCTACGTCAGGCCGAGCCGTAAGAAGGTGTTCGACGAGAACGGGCCCCGGACCGAGGAGCTCGTCGCCGTCTAGGCGCGGCGTTCAGGAGAGCCGATGGAGACGGCGGAGCTCATCGCGTGGGTGGTGTTCGCCCTGATCTTCATCTGGCTCGGCATGGTGCTGGGCGCGACGTGGCGCCAGATGGAGGGCGAGGCGGAGCGGGCCGGCGTCGTGCGGCCGCGGCGTCTGCGCTCGCGCAGGTTCAAAGCGAGGTGGGATGACCGGCGGTCGCCTCAGGATGCCCGGAAAGCGCGCGCACGGGCTCGGGAAGAGCGCCGGCGACGACGTCGGCCAGAGTAACGGCCCCGAGCACCATCCGGACGTTCGCGCGTAGCGCCAGCCAGACGTCCTGAAGCGGCTTGGAGCTGCCCAGGTAGGTGAGGTCCTCAGGCTCGTGGCCGTGCACCGCGGCGACCGGTCCGTCGACGGCGCTGATGACCTCGGCAACCGTGATCTCGTTGGCGGGCCGCGTGAGGTAGTAGCCGCCGTCTGGCCCCCGTCCGAGCTCGACGATGTCGTTCTGGCGGAGCTCGTACAGGATGTTCTCGAGAAACCGCAGCGGGATGTCCTGGCTGATCGCGATCTGATCGGCCTTCACGGGCACCTCCGCGGGCAGCGTCGCCAGCTCGACCGCGGCGCGAACGGCGTAATCAGCCTTGGCGGAGACGCGCATGGGCGCTATTCAATCAAGGAGTCCGGCATCCACCTTTCACGCCCCTTCGAGGCTGCCTAGGATTGCGGTAGGCCCCCGTAGCTCAGTGGCTTAGAGCGAGAGACTTTTAATCTCTGCGTCGAAGGTTCGATTCCTTCCGGGGGCATGCCGAGAGTAGGAATTCCCACGATATGTGCGGGAATCCCTACTCTCGACGATCGGTCTGACTAGGTGTCGCCGTAGTCCGAGCCGTAGTCGTCGTCGTAGACCGGCGCGGGGGCTGGTGCGGGTGCTGGTGCCGGGGCCGCCGCAGGCGCTTCGGCCGCGACCGCCGAGTCGTCACCCGTGGCCTGGTTGCCGGCGCTGCCGGAGTTGTCGGCCGCGCCGTCCTGGGTGCCGCCGGAGTGCGTGTTGCCGCCGTCGCCACCTTCGTCGTCGTCCTCGTCGCGAGGCTCGACATCGACGTCGTCATCGTCGCCGCGGCCGGGCTCGCCCTGCGAGTTGCGGTCGCGATCGTCGCGGCGATCGTCGCGCTGGTCGTCGCGGCCGTCCTCCTGCGAGACCTTCACGGGATCGAATCGCTCGAATCCCTCGTCCTCGTCGGCCAGGGCGCTGGAGCCCACCGCACCGAGAGCAAGGGCTCCGGCGACCGCAATCACTGTCGTTCTGTTGTCCATCATCACCACTCCTTCCGGGAGTTCGTCGCTTACCTGAACGACGATCCCGCTTCAGGCTGAGAGCCGGATGATGGGAGCCTGAGATTCCTCTCAGATGCGCAGGCGGTAGCCCATCCCGCGCACCGTCTCGATCAGGTCGCCGCCGAGCTTGCGCCGGAGATAGCCGACGTAGACCTCGACCACGTTCGAGCCCGGATCGAAGTCGTAGCCCCACACGTGCGAGAGCAGCTGCTCCTTCGAGAGGACCTGGTCGCGATGGCGCATGAGGGTTTCGAGCATCGTGAACTCGCGCGCTGTGAGGGGCACGATCTCGCCCTCGACCGTCGCCCGTCGGGTCCTGAGGTCGAGTGCCACGGGGCCGGCCTCGAGCACGGTCACCTCCACCCGGTCCTCGTCGCGCATCCGGGCCCTCAGCCGCGCGAGGAGCTCCTCGAGGCTGAACGGCTTGGTCATGTAGTCCGACGCGCCCGCATCCAGCCCGGACACCTTGTCGCTCATGTCGTCGCGGGCCGTGAGGATGATCACCGGCATCGTGACCCCGCGCCTGCGCACCATCTCGAGCACGCTGATCCCATCCATGTCGGGCAGCCCCAGGTCCAGGATCATGAGGTCGAACTCGTCATCGTCGGCAACGGCCCCCGCCGACACGCCGTCGCCGACCACCATCGTCGTGTAGCCGTTCGCGGTGAGCCCCTTCTCGAGGAAGCTCGCGAAGCGGGGTTCGTCCTCGACGATCAGCACCCGCTTCACGGCGCCCCCACCTCAATCGAAGGATCGTCGTGTTCCTCGGGAATCTCCTGCTCGACAGGAAGTATCAGGTCGAACCGCGCCCCTTCTCCCGGCCGGCTCGTCACCCGCACCCTGCCGCCATGCGCCTCGGCGATCGCCCTCACGATCGCGAGCCCGATTCCCGTGCCCTCGTAAAGCCGGCTGCTCCCACCTCCGCGAGTAAAGCGCGTGAAGATCTGACGCTGCTCGCTGGGCGCGATTCCCACCCCGGAATCGCGCACCCAGATCGTCACCTCGTTGCCGGCGACGCTTGCGCCGACCTCGATCTCGTCGCCGTCCTCCGTGTGTTCGACCGCGTTCCCAACCAGGTTCATCACAGCCTGCGTGAGGCGCTGGCGGTCAGCGACGATGGAGACGGCCGCCCGCCCGCCGTCGATCCATTCGCGATCCGCGGTCGCCTCCATCTTCGCGACCAGCTCGGCCGTGAACTCACCCAGCGCGACGGTCTCCAGCTGGAGGAAGTTCGGGCTCTCCGCCTTGGCCAACAGCAGCAGGTCGAAGACGAACCGGTTCATCCGGTCGAGCTCACCCGTCACGAGCGCGATCGTCGCCTGGCGCTCCTCTTCGCCGGCCAGGTGCCCGCCGGCGAGCAGCTCCAGGTGACCGCGCGACACAGCGATGGGCGTCCTCAGCTCGTGGCTCACGTCGCGGATGAACTCGCGCTGGCTGGCGAACGCGATCTCAATCCGGTCGAGCATGCCATTGAACGTGTGAGCCAGCTCGGCCACCTCGTCGTCCCCGTCGACGTCGATCCGCTTGCTCATCTCGGTCCCGGAGACCGACTGCGCGGCGTCTCGCAACTCGGAGAGCGGGGAGAGCACCCTTCCCACGATCGAGAAGGCCGCCAGTGAGCCGAGAATGAGCACGGCGCCCGCGACAGCCGCGACGATCTGCACCGCTTCGTCCACCTGTTCGCGCTCGTCGGCGACGAAGATCGCCACCACGAAAGTGCCGAGCGTCCGGTTCTCGCCTTCAACCGGAACCGCCACGTAGCGCACGTCGCCGGCCGGAGACTGGACCTCGCCCCGCTCCACCCGGTTCAGAGTGCGCCAGTCGGGGATGAAGTCGGCGAAAGAGAAGCTCGTCGTGTTGTCGCCGCCGAAGCGCTGCGGAGTTCCCTTGCGCGGCACCGTGATCAACTCCTCGTCGTCGTCCGGCACGTTCCGCGCCAGATAAGTGTCGAAGAGCGTCTTCACGTCGTTTCCGAACGGACGCCCGGACTCCGGGTCCACGCCTTCGTCCGCCAGCTGCTCGAACTCCTCAACCTCCTGCTGGAGATCCTCCGCCACCCGATCATCCAGACGGACGAGGAGAACCTGCCGAACCGCGAGGAGCGACGCGAACGATGCGATCGCAAGAAGCACGATGTAGGAGAGAAGAAGGCGCGAGCGCAGCGAACCGGAAATGCGCCGCGTAAGGCTCGTGCGCCTCGGTGAGCTCTTGCCCGAAGAGTCTGCGGCGCTCATCTAGGTATCCCCATCGTCGTCATCGTCGTCATCGTCGACATCATCGTCGTCATCGGCCGGCGGGGGTGGGACGGGGGCGGGAGGCGCCGGAGCAGGTGTCGTCACCGGAGGCTCCGGAGTTGGAGCCGGAACGGGTGCGGGCACGGGCGCCGGCGGCGGCGCCTCCTCCCGCTCCCGGGCTTCCCTGCGACGCTCGCGGCGCTCTCGGAGCTCGGCGATACGCTCGCGGCGCCCTCGCGCGCTCTGGCCTCGCGGCGTTCTCTCGCCTCGCGCCTCTCAGCCCTCTGCTCGGCGGACAGTCCGCCGATACTCACCGCGTCGATCCGCGGCTCCGTCGAGCCCCGCAGAAGGCCGGGCAAGAGAAGGACGCCGCAGATGAAGACCGCGGCGGTCACCGCCAGAGTGAGGCGAAGGCTCAAGTGTCGCCCTAAAGCCTGGGCTTCAGCCGGCCGAGCCGGGGCTTCGGCAGATCGCCCAGCGCCGGCTCGAGACGGGCGCTCACCTCGGTAGGGCTCGGCCGATCAGCAGGCTCGAACGCGAGGCAGTCCATGATCGTGCGAGCGACCTCGTCCGGCACACGCGCTTCGAGCGGCAGGGGGGCCTCGACCAGTTGCGGCCACCTTTCCTCGGCGGCCGCGCCGTCGTCCTCGCCCGGCTCCGAGTAGGGAAGCTTGCCGCACGCCGCCTTGTAAAGCGTCACGCCGAGCCCCCAGACGTCAGCTGCAACCCCCACCGGGCCAAGATCCTCTGGCCGTGCCTGCTCGGGCGCCATGTAGGCGTCGGTGCCGACCTGGGTCCGGAGGGTCTTCGCCTCGTCCATGGTGACCGCGACGCTCATGTCGATCATCCGCGGAGGAGCTCCCATGATCGTGTTCGACGGCTTGATGTCCATGTGGATGATCCCCTCGCGGGACAGGTAGTGGACCGCCGAGGCAAGCTGGACGCCGAGCGGGATCAACTGCTCTGGAGGAAGTGGGCCGTAGCGCCGCACCAGGCTGGAGAGGCGCGGCCCTTCCAGGTGCTCCAGGACGAGGTGCGGGCGCGGACCGTCGAGCATCGCATCGAAGCCGCGCAGGATCACCGGGTGGGCGAGGCGACTGACCATCTCCCACTCCTCGCGGAGGCCGGCGAGCGTGCGCTCGTCTTCCACCAGGTGCGGCCGGACCACCTTGAAGACGACGACCGAGTGCAGATGGTCGTCCCATCCGAGGTATGCGTCGTAACGCCGTCCGCCGCCGAGGCGACGGAGGGTCGTGCGGCCCGGGGCGATCTCATCGCCCTCGGCGAACCCCCAGCTGGTATCCGCCGGCTGGGGGTTCGTTGCGAGAGCACTGCTCATCGGCTGTTCCGGGTCCAGGTACCTGTCTTGGTATCCCGGGTGTTCGTGTTGGACGCTCCCGTTCCGCGAGTCGTGTTCGACTCTCGGGACCTGGACTTCGAGCCATCGCCCTTGCCGGAGCCCTTCGATCCGCCCGAGCCGCGGCTCCTGTTGGCGGAGTCGCCTTCGTCGTCATCGTCGTCCTTGACCTCGATCTCGCGGAGGTCGTCGTCGCGCTTGCCGCTGATGTCGGCTCCCGCCTGCGAGATCACCGGGCCGGCGACACTGAGTGCGAACGCGCCCAGCAGTGCCGCCACGGCCATCACGATGACCTTGTCGAACGTTGTCTGTCCTGGCATGTCTTGCTCCTTGCTTTCTCATCGGGCCGGCCCATCGCCGACCGCTTGATGAGGCAAGACTGTCCCCCCACGCTGAGAGCCTCCTGAGGGGAGGCTGAGAGTTTTCTTAGTCGATGGACTTCAGGTGGTCCATGAACGTCACGCACCCCTGAGAAGGCGGGTCGACGGACCCGTTCTCCGACAGCTTCGAGGTCCAGCAGCCCTTCCAGTCGACCTCGAGGGAAATGACCGTCGGCTCGCCCCCGTCCACTGCGGGAAGCGAGCAGGTCCAGGTGTCCTCGCGGTCGCCCTCCGAACAGGGCTCGACCTCCATCGAAACATCCACGCCGGCTGAGGAAGCGAGCGACTCGCCGTCGACGCCGAGGATCGGGGTGGGGCGAAAGACGAAAGCGACGATCAGTGTGAGCGGGACGACCAGATAGAGGATTCTCAGAACCCGATGGGACATCGGGTCAGTGCCTGAAGTGGCGTCGCCGGGTCATGACCATCGCGACGCCGGCCGCGTCACAGGCCTCGACGACCTCCGAGTCCCGCTTCGAGCCGCCGGGCTGAATGAATGCCTTGGAGCCCGCGTCGATCGCGATCTGCGGGCCGTCGGGGAAGGGGAAGAAGGCGTCGGATGCGACCGACGAGCCACCGAGGAGCCCCCCGGCGTCGTCGCCCCGCGCCTCACGCGCCTTGTCGATCGCGATCCGGACCGAGTCGACGCGGCTCATCTGTCCGGCCCCGATCCCGAGCGTCGCCCCATCCTTCGCGATCACGATCGCGTTCGAGCGCACGTGCTTGCACACCCGCCACGCGAAGTCCAGGTCGCGCCAGGAGCCGTCGTCCGGCTGGGCTGCGGTCGCGACGTCCATCGACTCGCGGTCCTCTTCGATCAGGTCTGGAGTCTGGACCAGGAGGCCGCCGCGCACTCTCTTCAGGTCCCGCTCGCGCGGCTCCGGCCCGCCGTCCTCGGTGTTGTGGAGGATGCGGATGGCCTCCTTCTGGGTGAGCACCTCAAGCGCGTCATCTGCGTATTCGGGGGCGATCAGGACCTCGATGAAGTTCTCGTGCAGCCGCTCGGCAAGTGCCCTGTCGACCGGGCGGTTGAGCGCGATCACGCCCCCGAACGCCGACAGGGGGTCACATGCGAGCGCCTTCTCATAAGCCGTGGCGATGTCGCCGGCGATGGCCGCTCCGCACGGGTTGTTGTGCTTGACGATCACCGCGGCGGGCTCCTCGAACTCCGCGAGGAGCTTCGTCGCGGCGTCGAGGTCCAAGACGTTGTTGAACGAGAGCGAGCGCCCGTGAAGCTTCGCCATGCGCGCCAGTACGTGCGAGCGTGCCCCCGACTCCACATACAGGGCGGCCTTCTGATGCGGGTTCTCGCCGTAGGAGAGGTCGAGGAACTTCTCGTAGCCGAACACCCAGTGCTGTGGGAACGCCTCGTACCTGAGGCCGAACCACCGTGAGATCGCGGAGTCGTAGAGCGCTATGTCGGCCCACGCCTCGTTGGCAAGCCAATGGCGTGTCTCCTCGGAGATCGCCCCGTCGGACGCTTCAAGCTCGGCCAGCACGGCGTCGTAGCTCTCCGGCTTGACCACGACGGCCACCGAGCGATGGTTCTTCGCCGCGGCCCTGATCATGGTGGGGCCGCCGATGTCGATGTTCTCGACCGCCTCGTCCTCGGTCACGTCGGGTCGCGCGACGGTCTCTGAGAACGGGTAGAGGTTCACGCACACGAGGTCGATCGGCTCAATCCCCTCGCGCTCGAGCGTCGCCATGTGCTCCGGGGAGTCGCGCTTTGCGAGCAGGGCCGCGTGAAGCCGCGGGTGCAGGGTCTTGACCCGTCCGCCCAGGATCTCCTCCTGGCCGGTGAACACCGCCACGTCGGTTACGTCCAACCCCGCCTCGCGGATCGCGCCGGCGGTTCCGCCTGTTGAGAGCAGCTCGACTCCAAGCTCGGCGAGGCCCCGCGCGAAGTCGACGACGCCGGTCTTGTCGGAGACCGAGATAAGCGCCCGGCGGACGCGCACGGGCTCCCCCGCGGGTGCCGATCCCCCCTCGGTCGCTTCTACGTCCATGACCCGCTCGCTCACCGATACCACCCTAAACGACGCGCTCCCGGAAACCGGCCGTTCGGCCCTGGGCCGACGGGCGATTCGATCCAATTCCGACTAAAGAGTAGGTGCTTGCGAGGCCTGGGAATCGGTGGTACGTTCGGCCAGAACCAACAGGTCGGTACCCGGATCGGGACCGAGAGTCCGAACGGGGACCGTTGGAGAGAAGGTTCGTTCCAAAGTGTGTCTGGCCATCCCCGGCCAAGTACTCGAAGTTGTCGACGAGGCGAATCGTCTCGCGAAGGTCGACATTGCCGGGGTCAGGCGCAACGTCAACATCGGCCTTCTGGACGACGATCCATCAGGCGGCGCCGAGGTAGGCGACTGGGTCCTCATCCACGTTGGCTTCGCCCTCTCCAAGGTGGACGAGGAGGAAGCGATCGCGACGCGGAAGATGCTCGAAGGAATGGGCGACGACTATGAGCAGGAGCTCGAGGAGCTAAGGGCCAGCGTGATCGAATGAGCTTCACCCCACAGCCGCAGGGGGATCACGCCGGCCACGCCGGCGCCTGTGGCGTAGGGGAGGAGGGTTGCATCACCTGCGGCGATGTGGCTCTCCCGCTGCAGGTCCGGCGCGTGGATGCGGAGCGCATGCTGGCGCTCTGTCAGAACGAAGAGGGGCAGACCGAGACGGTCGAGATCGCGCTCGTCGGCGAAGTTGCCCCGGGCGACGAGCTCCTGGTGCACGCGGGCACGGCCATCGCGCACCTCGGAACGAAGGTGGGCGTATGAAGTTCGTGGACGAGTTCCGCGATCCCGAGCTCGGCCGCGTGCTGGCGGGCGAGATCCTCGGCGAGGTCGACCCGAGCCGCCACTACAAGCTGATGGAGGTGTGCGGCGGTCACACCCACTCCATCTACAAGTACGGGATCGACGACCTGCTCCCGGAGAACGTCGAACTGGTGCACGGCCCCGGGTGCCCTGTGTGCGTCATGCCGATGGGCCGGATCGACGACGGGATCGCCATCGCCGCCGAGAATCCCGAGGTGATCCTCACCTGTTTCGGCGACATGATGCGCATCCCGGGCTCCAGTCAGAGCTTCCTGGAGGCCAAGGCCGACGGCGCGGACATCCGGATGGTCTACTCGCCGCTCGACGCCCTTCGCATCGCGAAGTCGAACCCGGACCGCACGGTCGTCTTCTTCGCGATCGGATTCGAGACGACGGCCCCGTCCACGGCTCTGACGCTCAAGCGCGCGAAGGCGGAAGGCGTCACCAACTTCCTCTGCGTGTGCAACCACGTCACGATCGTGCCCCCGCTGCGGGCGCTGCTCGACTCTCCCGACCTTCGCCTGGACGGCTTCATCGGCCCGGGCCACGTCTCAACCGTCGTCGGCGTTCGCCCGTTCGAGTTCATCCCGGCGGAGTACGGCAAGCCCCTTGTCACGGCAGGCTTCGAGCCGCTCGACGTCCTGCAGACGATCCGCATGATCCTCGCCCAGCTTCGAAAGGGCGAGGCGAAGCTCGAGAACCAGTACAAGCGGGTCGTCCCGTACGAGGGCAATCCCGCCGCCCTCAAGGTGATGCAGGAGGTCTTCGAGCTCCGCCCGCATTTCGAATGGCGCGGGCTCGGCTTCATCTCCCAGTCCGCGCTGAAGCTGTCCGAGGCTTACGCGGACTTCGACGCCGAGCTCAAGTACACAGTGCCGGGCGTTCGCGTCGCGGACCCGAAGGCGTGTCAGTGCGGCGAGGTCCTGAAGGGCGTCATCAAGCCCTGGGAGTGCAAGGTGTTCGGCACGGCTTGCACGCCGGAGCACGCGATCGGCACCTGCATGGTTTCCCCTGAGGGAGCGTGCGCCGCGTACTACAACTTCGGCCGCTACGCGCGGGAGAAGGAGGCAGTTGTTTCATGAGCGACGAACGTCGCGAAAGAAGCATGTGCCTGTGGGTGCCTTCGTGACAGAGCCCGCCGTCACCCCCGAGAAGCGCATCGGCGCGGGACGCCCCTCGGCGCCGGATCGCGAGCAGCGTGTGCTGGACATCATCGAGACCGCCCGCGCCAAGCGCCCCCGCTTCAAGGACTCGGCCGTGAACATGTCCCACGGCGCCGGTGGCAAGGCCACGCAGACGCTGATCGAGGGCCTCTTTGTCCCTGCGTTCGCCTCGGAGGCTTTGAGCCAGCTCGGGGACTCCGGCGTCGTGAGCGTCGCCGGCACTTCGGTTGCCATGACCACCGACACCTTCGTGGTCAAGCCTCTGAAGTTCCCCGGTGGCTCGATCGGCGAGCTCGCAGTTTGCGGCACCGTCAACGACCTCGCCGCGGCGGGGGCCAAGGCGCAGGCGCTCAGCCTCGCCTTCGTCCTCGAGGAGGGATTGGACGCGGACGTCCTTCGCGAGGAGGTCGAGGCGATCGCTCGCACGGCATCCGAGGCCGGCGTCTCGGTCGTCACCGGCGACACGAAGGTCGTCGAGCGCGGCCTCGCCGACGGCATGTACGTCTGCACGACCGGCATCGGCGAGATCGATCCCCGCGCATCCCTGGGCACCGACCGCCTGAAGGCCGGCGACCGCGTGCTCGTCTCGAAGACGATCGGCGAGCACGGCACGGCGATCATGCTCGCCCGCGGCGAGCTGGGCATCGAGGCCGATGTCGAGTCCGACACCCGCTCGCTTTGGCCCGTCGCCGACGCGCTCCTGGACGCCGCCGGCCCGGACCTCCGCTCGATGCGCGACGCCACCCGGGGGGGCGTCGCGTCCGCCCTGAACGAGCTCGCGCGCGCCTCTTCGGTCGGCATCACCGTGAGCGAGGCGGCGATCCCGGTCACCCCCGAGGTGAACGGCGCTTCCGAGCTTTTGGGCATCGACCCGATGTACGTCGCGAACGAGGGAGTCATGGTCGCCTTCGTCGCGCCCGAATCCGCGGACGCCGCCCTCGCGGCTCTCCGCTCCGTGCCTGGCTGCGACGCGGCGGCCGAGATCGCCGAGGTGGTCGCGGAGCCCCCCGGCATGGTCCTCGTCGAGACCGCCTTCGGCGGCCGGCGCGTGATGGACCTCCTGGCCGGCGACCCCCTCCCGAGGATCTGCTGATGACTTTCCTGTTCGAGAAAAACGACGAGGGAGCGCGGGCCCCCTCACCAAGGAGTTAGCGATGGCGCTACCGGCGGAGTTCGTACCCGATCAGGCCGCGACCGAGGCGGTCGAGGCACACGTCCTGTGGATGACGACGGGTCTCTCGTGCGACGGGGATTCCGTCGCCATGACCTCGGCTGTGAATCCCAGCCTGGAGGACCTCATCCTCCAGACGATTCCGGGTATGCCGAAGCTCCACATCCATCATCCGGTGCTCGCGTACGAGAACGGCGCGGAGTTCATCGAGTGGTGGTGGCGCGCCGAGAAGGGCGAGCTCGACCCATTCGTCCTGATCGTCGAAGGCTCGATCCCGAACGAGAACCTGTCGGGCGACGGCTACTGGGCCGCGATCGGCGACAACCCGGAGACGGGTCAGCCGATCACGACCTCCGAGTGGCTCGACCGGCTGGCGCCGAAGGCCGCGGCCGTGGTCGCCGTGGGCAGCTGCGCGACGTTCGGCGGCATCCCGGCGATGAAGAACAACCCGACCGGCGCCATGGGCGTCGCCGATCACCTGGGTTGGAACTGGAAGTCCTCCGCCGGGCTTCCCGTCGTCAACATCCCCGGCTGTCCCGCGCAGCCGGACAACGTGACCGAGTCCCTGCTCTACCTGGCCATGCACCTGGCGGGCAGAGCGCCGGTGCCGGACCTCGACGAGCAGCTGCGCCCGCGGTGGCTGTTCGGCCGCACGGTCCGCGAGGGTTGCAACCGCGCCGGGTTCGCCGAGCAGGGGCAGTTCGCGACCGAGTACGGCGACGACCCGCGCTGCCTGGTCAAGCTGGGTTGCAAGGGGCCGGTGGTCAAGTGCAACGTGCCGGTTCGCGGTTGGGTCGACGGCTATGGCGGTTGCCCCAACGTGGGCGGCATCTGCATGGCGTGCACGATGCCCGGCTTCCCGGACAAGTACATGCCCTTCATGGATCCGGATCCGTGGGGGAACATGGCCTCGAATTTCCAGAAGTTCGCGTTCGGGCCCGCGGTGCGGTACTTCCGCAAGCGCAACGTGGACAAGAAGTACGACGTGGAGCCCGAGTGGCGCAAGCCCGGGAACACGCTGACGACGGGCTACCAGCCCCGCAATTACGCCAGGAATTAGGTGAGGGCTTTAGCCCGAAAGGGACATGTGTCGTTAGGTATCTCGAGCGATAGAGAGAATTGAGGAAATCGAAAATGGCAGCAACGGAGACACCCGCAGCTGATCAGAAGGTCATGGTCAAGGAGATGTCCTGGGACCCGATCACCAGGATCGTCGGCTCACTGGGCATCCACACCGAGATCGACTTCGCCAACAAGAAGGTGAACAAGTGCTACTCGACGTCGATGATCTTCAGGGGATTCGACATCTTCATGAAGGGCATCGACCCGCGGGACGCGCACTTCATCACCAGCCGGATCTGCGGCATCTGCGGTGACAACCACTGCACCTGCTCGTGCCTGAACCAGAACATGGCGTACGGGGTGAAGATGCCCCCGCTCGGCGAGCTTGCGTTCAACCTCGCGGAGACGGCGGACTTCATCTTCGACCACGCCATCTTCAACGACTGCATGTGCAATGTGGACTTCTGCGAGCAGATGGTGAAGGAGACGAACCCTTCACTCCTCGCGAAGGCGGAGCAGGAGCTGGCGCCGGGGGCTGACATCCACGGCTATCGGACGATCGCCGACATCATGCGCTCGCTCAACCCCTTCACCGGCGACTTCTACCTGGAGACGCTTCAGGTGGCGAGGTATACGCGCGAGATGTACTGCCTCTTCGGTGGCAGGCACACGCACCCGTCGACGATCATGCCCGGCGGCTGCTCTGCCCACATCACGCACCAGACGCTGACCGATTACTACGTGCGGCTCATGCGCTACTTCGACTACGTCAAGCGCAGCGTGCCCATGCACGACGACCTCTACGACTTCTTCCTGAGGGAGTTGCCGGGGTACGACATGGTCGGGTACCGCGAGACCGACCTGGTCAACTGGGGCGCCTTTGACGACCCGGACTACGCCGACTCGTCCTACGAGAACATGAACGAGTGGGGCAACAAGCGCTACATCACGCCCGGGATCGCGATCGGCGGCGAGTTGATCACCACGGATCTCGTGGACATCAACCTCAAGATCCGCATCCTGCTCGGCTCGTCGTACTTCGACGACTGGACCGATACCGAGGAGACGTTCGTCGACAAGGACCCGCTCGGGAACCCGGTCGACCCACGTCACCCGTGGAACAAGGTGACGATCCCGAAGCCGCAGGCGCGCGACTTCAACGACAAGTACTCGTGGGTCGTCTCACCGCGGATCTACGACGATCGCAACGACCGCTATGTCGCCTGCGACACCGGCGGCGGGCCGTTCGCCCGTCAGTGGTGTACGGCGAAAGCCGGCTTGGTCGACTTCGGCTATGCGAAGGCGACCGGCCACTCGATCCAGATGGTCCTGCCGAAGTCGGCAAACCACGGCGAGATGCAGCTCGAGTGGAACGTGCCCGAGAAGTCCAACGCGATCGAGCGTGACCGCGCGAGGACCTACCACCAGGCCTACTCGGCGCTGGTCGCGCTGCACTGCCTGGAGCGCGCGTTCGTCGAGGTCAGGGCCGGCCGGACCAAGAGCTGGTCCGACTTCAAGGTCCCCCAGGACGCCGTCTCGGTCGGGTTCCATGAGGCCGCTCGCGGCGTCATCTCGCACCACATGGTGATCCAGGGCGGGAAGATCGCGAACTATCAGCCCTACCCGCCCACCCCGTGGAACGCGAGCGTGCGCGACTCCTATGGAACTCCCGGCCCCTACGAGGATGCGGTGCAGAACACACCCATCTTCGAGGAGAACGGCCCGGAGAACTTCAAGGGCGTGGACATCATGCGGGCGGTACGGAGCTTCGATCCGTGCCTGCCGTGTGGCGTGCACATGTACAACGGGAAGGGCATGGTCAGAAAGGTCCAGCACACGCCAACGGGGTTGAGCTGCTGAGCGCCGAGGGGATCAGCGCAGAGCAGCTCGTCGAGCGGGTTCAGGTCCTCCAGGCGCAACTGGAGGACCTGACCGACCCGCGTGGCCGGGCGCTCGCCGAGGAGCTGGTCGGCGCGATCGTCGAGCTCTATGGCGAGGGCATGCGCCGCATCGTCGAAAAGCTCGACGACGCGGGCGAGGGGGCGTCCGCCATCAGGGAGGCCATGGCGGACGACGGCGTCATCGCCAGCCTGCTGCTCATCCATGACCTCTATCCGGTCCCCCTCGACGAGCGCGTGATGGAGGCCCTCGACCAGGTCCGGCCTTATCTCGACTCGCACGGCGGCGGGGTCGAGCTCTTGGACGTCTCGGATGGCGTCGCGCGGATCCGCCTCGAGGGCAGCTGCAAGACGTGCCCGGCATCCTCGGCCACGCTCGAGCTCGCGGTCAAGCAGGCGCTCGACGAGGTCGCACCGGATCTCGAAGGCCTCATCGTCGAGGGCATCGCTGACTCCGCGTCTGAGCCGGCAAGCGGCTTCGAGCTGCCCGTCCTGCAGGTCTCGGCCGACGGCGCCCCGGCACCGGCCTCCGCGACCGCGCAAGCCCAAGCGGCCTTCAACTCGTCCAACGGCGGAGCCTGGCATTCGCTCAACGGTGCGGAGTCCGTGGCCGAGGGCCGAGTCCAGTCGGCGGAGGTCGGGGGCATGACCCTCGCGGTCGCCCGCGTCGAGGGGACCCTCCTTGCTTTCGTCGACTGCTGCCCCGCCTGTACGTCGGCCGTGTCCACCGGCACGCTTCTGGGCGGAGGCCTCTCCTGCCCAGGGTGCGGCGCCTCCTACGAACTCCCCAGGGCCGGGCTTGCCAAGGACGGAGGCGCGCAGCTCGATCCCGTCCCGCTCCTCGCCGACTCAGGCGGAGTCCGGGTCGCCCTGCCACAGGCAGCATGAATCAGAACGGCAACGGCGCGCTCGATCGCCTGACCGCCAGTCGCAGGAGGGCTGACCTGGTGAGTGGCCTCAGGGGCCTGCGCCCCACCGCGCCGCCGGCGCCCGCGCAGGGCCGGACACAGATGCCTGGACCGGCCCCCGAGGAAGTCTGCGACGTCTGCGGCACTCCAATCGCCCACGACCACCGGCACCTTCTCCACCTCGCCGAGCGCCGCATCCTCTGCGCCTGCGAAGTCTGCCTGGCCGAGAAGTCGGCCGAGTCCGAGTTCCGGCCCGTCGGCCACAAGGTCACCTGGCTCGACAACCTCCAGATGGCCGACGAGATGTGGGCTCGCCTGGGAATCCCGATCGCGCTCGCCTTCTTCACCCAGAACGGCGACACCGGCGAGACCGTTGCCTTCTATCCGAGCCCGGCGGGCTCGACGGAGTGCGAACTCGACCTGGACGCCTGGGCCGACCTGGTAGCGGCGAACCCGGAGCTCTCCCAGCTCGAACCCGACGCCGAGGCTTTCATCGTCAACCGCATGTCCGAACCGCCGCAGTACGTGATCGTCCCGATCGACCGCTGCTACGAGATGGTCGGGGCGGTGAAGATGGCCTGGGACGGCATCTCAGGCGGCGACGGTGTGGACACGGCTATCGCGGACTTCTTCTCCCGCTTGAGACGGGGCACGCCGGCATGACGGAGTCGAACGGTGCACCTGCTGCGACCCCGGAGGTGACCCCGCCGGTCGATTCGGATCCGGAGTTCAAGGTCGTATCGGCGGAGCCCGTTCCTCGGTCAGTAGAGCCGGCCCTCTCGTTCAAGGGCACTATCTCCGACGCCTCGATGCGGCAGGTCTATCTGATTGCGCTGACCGCGATCGTCGTGGTCGAGCCGGGCAAGCGCTCCTACGCGCCGGGCGAGCGCGAGCGGCTGATGGAGCTCTTCGGCGGTCCCGAGCGCTGGGCTTCGACGACCGGCGCGTTCCGCTGGGCGGCGACTTCCGCAATGGTCCACGGCTTCACGGGGGAGGGCGAGTTCGAGCTGATCGTGCCCGTCTCCTACGACCTCGAGGTCGCCTCGGCGAAGTACTTCGGCGCCCTGGACGAGTCCGGCACGGTGCCACTCCGGTTCCACTTCAACGGCTCGATCATGTACGAGCGCGGCGACGGCCGGGTGCAGACCGCGCCCGTGCCCTGGGACCGCTCCGAGCGCTTCGAGATGCCGATGGAGGCCTGGACGCGACTCACCGCGGAGCACCATCCGTTCCGCAACTGGGTGCCCCTCCACTCGGAGACGGTGACCCGCATCGAGCGGCTCAAGGCGAGCATGGGCGCGCCGACGTTCGACGACGCGGTCAGCCGCATCCTGGATCGCGCCGAGAGCGCGGGCACGGAGGACCTCTAGATGGAGAAGCGGCTGGAGACCCTCGTCGAGTCGCTCCTCTACGAAGGCTACGCGCTTTACCCGTACACGCCGAGCGCGACCAAGAACGCGACGCCGACTCCTTTCGGGATCGTCTATCCGCCCGCCTATGCGGAGGGCAGCACCTCGACGTTCGACCACCTGCGGGTGGACTGTGTCCTCCACGAGGCCGACGGCGCCCAGGTCGGCGGGACCGTGCGCTTCCTCCAGACCGCCGGCAACCGCCACGAGGCCGAGGCGCGAAGCCTCCAGATCCCGCCGACGCCCCTCGCCGACCTGGCGAACGGCGGCGTCGGACAGGAGTTCGCCTTCGAGGGCGAGCAGTCGATCGAGGGCCGGATCCGCCTCCGCGCGGACGACCTGGGCGGAGGGCTCGCCCGGGTTCGCATGTGCGTCCACAACTCGACTCCAGTCGAGAACGGCACGGAGATGAAGCGAGGCGACGCGCTCAAGGCCAGCCTGATCTCGACGCACGTGGTGATCGAGACGTCCGCCGGGCGCTTCGCATCGCCGCTCGAGCGCTCGGGCCCTGCCGGCGAGGCGGTCGCGAAGTGCGACAGCGTCAACTCATTCCCCGTTCTCGCCGACTCTGAAGATCGCGCGATCCTGGGGGCGGCGATCGTCCTGCCGGACCATCCGCAGCTCTCCCCGTCGAGCCTCGGCAATCTCTTCGACAACACCGAGATCGAGGAGGCGCTGATCCTCCACGTGAAGGCGCTGTCGGACTCGGAGCGCGAGGAGATCGAGAAGCAGGATCCCGCGGTTCGCGAGATGATCGCCAAAGCGGACGAGACCACCGACGAAGAGCTCATGCGCCTCCACGGCCTGATGCGCCCGACGGACGTGCTCAACGGGATGGAGGACCCCGGCCCGCCACCCGAGCCAGGGCATCCGAACCCCGGCGAGCCGAAGATGGATGTGGCTCGCGGCACCATCCGCAAGGGCGGGAAGGTGATCCTCCATCCGGGTGACTCCAGCCGCGACCCGATGGACACGATGCTCGCGGGCCGGACGGCCACGGTGGAGCGCATCTACCGCGACATGGACGACAAGGTCCACGTCGGGGTGACGATCGACGGTGACGCCTCGCAGGAGCTCTTCCGCGAGACCGGCCGCTACATCTTCTTCAAAGGGGACGAAGTTGAACCCACTTGAGCCCCAGATCCTGGTCGCCGGGGTCGGCAACACGTGGATGAAGGACGACGCCTTCGGAAGCGAGGTGGTGAAGGGCCTGCTCCAGACGGACCTCCCGGAGGGAGTCACCGTCCTCGACTTCGGGACGGGCGGGCTGGATCTCGCCTACGAGCTGATGCGTGGGTACAACGCGATGATCCTCGTCGACGTGAGCCGCCAGGGTGGCGATCCGGGAACGCTCTACGTGATGGACCCCGATCCGGCCGAGATCAAGGTGATCGGTGACGGAGAGGTCGTGAACCCGCACGGCATGGACCCGCAGACAGTGCTTCGCTTCGTGAAGACGATCGGGGGCTGGCCCGGCCGGGTCGTGATCGTCGCCTGCGAGCCGGCGGTGGTCGAGGAGCACGGCCTGGGGATGTCACCCGAGGTGACGGCCGCTGTCGAGCGCGGCGTGAAGCTGGTCGCGGAGACCCTGGACGAGCTTCGCTCCGAGGCCGCCGAGGCGGCGGAGGCAGAGGCGGCGAAGGCACGGGCGAAGGCCACTGAGGCAGCCGCGGCGAAGGCGGAGGGCTGATGCACGAGCTCTCGGTCTCGTCCGCGATCGTCGACACCGCGATCAAGCACGCCCGGGGCCAGCGGGTCACGGTCGTGGACGTACGCCTCGGTCGCCTGCGGCAGGTCGTCCCCGACTCGCTCGCCTTCTACTTCGAGATCGTCTCGCGCGATACGCCCTGCGAGGGCGCCGAGCTGAGGATCCAGCACGTCGACTCGCAGCTCCGCTGCCCCGCGTGCTGGTGCGAATGGGATCCGGCGCCGCCGCCCATGGCAACGCACGAGGAGTACGCGGCGGACGGGCCGCCGCCAGTTCCCGCCTTCCGGTGCCCAACCTGCGGGGAGCCGGGCGAAGTCTTGACGGGCGGAGAGCTGGAGGTCGAGTCGATCGAGATCACCGACGAAGCACCGTCCCCCCAAACCCAGTTGACTTAGGGAAGGAAGAGGTACCTGATGCACCGCACCAAGATCAAGGTCGCTGAGGACGCGCTCGACGCCAACGAGACGATCGCGCGGGCGAACCGCGACGACTTCGACCGCAACGAGGTACGCGTCGTCAACCTGATGAGCGCTCCGGGGGCCGGCAAGACGACCCTGCTCGAGGCTTCGCTCCGCGATGTGGACCTGCGGGTGGGCGTGCTCGAGGGTGACGTCCAGGGTTCGATGGACGCCGACCGCATCGCCGGGCTCCACATACCTGTCGTCCAGCTCAACACAGGCAACGGCTTCGGTGGCGAGTGCCACCTGGACGCGAACATGGTGCGCTCCGCGATCCCGGACCTCGACCTCACCGCGATCGACCTGCTGGTGATCGAGAACATCGGCAACCTGGTCTGCCCGGCGGAGTTCCGGGTCGGTGAGGACGTCCGGGCGATGATCACGTCCGTGACCGAGGGCGAGGACAAGCCCCTCAAGTACCCACTCATGTTCCGTGCCTGCGAGCTGGTCGTGATCAACAAGGTGGACCTGCTCCCGCACCTCGAGTTCGACACGGATCGCCTCCTGGCGAACATCGAAACCGTCAACCCCGGCGCTCGGACGATGCTCGTCTCGGCCAGGACGGGCGAAGGCGTGGACGAGTTCCGCGACTGGCTCTCGGGCGTACCGCAGCGCGCCGAGGCCGTCGCCTGAGCGCGCCCGCTCCCGCGCTCGCAGAGCGCCTCGGCGAGCTGACCAGGGTCAGGGCCCAGGCGAACCAGGCGTTCTTCGAGGCCCAGTCCGACCGGATCGCACGGTGCTGCCACCGCATGGCGGAGCGCTTCGCCAGAGGCGGCCGCCTGGTCGCCTTCGGCGCCACCCCGGTGGCCCGGTCCGACGCGCGCCACGTCGCTGTCGAGTTCGTCCATCCGGTGATCGTCGGCAAGCGCGCGCTGCCCGCGATCGGGATCGCCTCCGAGGGCGGCGACCTGCTTCCCCAGGCGCACGCCGTCTGCGAGCCCGACGACATCGCTGTCGCCTTCGGGGCCGAGGAGGAGGGCCAGGGTGCGCAGAGCGCCCGCGACGCCCTCGCGCTGGCCCGCGAACGGGGCTGCCTCACCCTGGCCTTCGGGGAGGGATCCGGAGCCGAGTGGGAGTTCGCGCCGCCGATGGATCTCGACCCCTTCGTGCGCCAGGAGCTCGTGGAGACGCTCTACCACCTGCTCTGGGAGCTGGTCCACGTCTTCTTCGACCACCGCGGTCTCCTGGAAGGACGCGAGCAACGCCAGGTCCACGATCCCGGCGCGTCCAGCTTTCTTTACCCCTTCCTCTCCGAGGCGCAGACGGAGCTGGAGCCGGTCGTGGCCGACGTCCGGGCGTCGGTGCTCCTGAAGGCAGAGGAGATCGGAGCGCTCCGAACTCAGACCCTCGGCGACAACAGCGACGAGCTCTCGGCCGCCGCCGCGGCGCTCCGCGGCTCGTTCGACGCGGGCGGGCGCCTGCTCGCCTTCGGCAACGGCGGCTCGGCTACGGACGCAATGGACGTAGCCGCCGACTTCCGGGAGCAGCTCCCCGGCGGGAGAGGGGAGCCGCGCCGCGCCCTCGACCTGACCGAGGACACGTCGATCATCACGGCGGTGGCCAACGACGTGGGCGTCGAGGCGATCTTTCAGCGTCAGGTGATCGCGCACGGGCGCGCCGGCGACGCCGCCATCGCGCTCTCGACCTCGGGCAACTCCCTGAACATCATCGATGCCCTCGCCGAGTCACGAAGACGCGAGATGGTCACGGTCGCGATGGTCGGCTACGACGGCGGGCAGATCGCGCAGAGCTCGCTGGCCGACCACGTCATCGTGACCCGCTCGCAGCACATCCCCCGCATCCAGGAGGCGCAGGCGAGCGCCTACCACGTCCTTCGGGAGCTGGTGGAGCTGGTGGAGCCCGCGGAGGCCGGTGGGTGAGCGTTGGGTGAGGTGCCTGGCACCAGGCGGGTGCGCATCCGGGTCACGGGGACGGTGCAGGGCGTCGGGTTCCGACCGTTCGTCTACCGCGAGGCGCTGGAGCTGGGCCTCGCGGGATTCGTCCTGAACGACGAGCACGGCGTCCTGATCGAGGCCCAGGGCGAGGACGCCGACGTGGGTGAGCTCGTCCGCCGGCTCGACGCCCACGCGCCGCCGTTGGCCGACGTCGAGTCCGTGTGCGCCCGGGCGATCGATCCGACGGGCGAGGCGGGGTTCGCGATCGCTCCGTCGCCCAGCGGCGGGGAACCGGACGCGAGTGTCTCTCCGGACATGGCGACGTGCGAAGCCTGCCTAGCCGAGCTCTCAGACCCCGCCGACCGGCGCCACCGCTACCCGTTCATCAACTGCACCGACTGCGGTCCGCGGTTCACGATCGTCAAACGCGTTCCCTACGACCGGCCCCTGACGACGATGGCCGGCTTCGAGATGTGCGCCGAATGCCAGGCCGAGTACGACGACCCGCTCGACCGGCGCTTCCACGCCCAGCCGAACGCCTGCCCGGCCTGCGGCCCCCAGGCCACGCTCCTGGTGCCAGGCACGGTGCCTGGCACCGCGGGAGCGGGCGATGCGCTCGCGCAAGCCGCGGAGATGCTGCGCGACGGCGCGATCCTCGCCGTGAAGGGCATCGGCGGATACCACCTTGCGTGCGACGCTACGTCCGAGACCGCGGTGTCTGCGCTCAGGGCCCGCAAGCGGCGCGCGGAGAAGCCTTTCGCCCTGATGGCCACCGGCATCGAGGAGGCGCGGAGGCTGATCGAGCTGACTCTGGCCGAGGAGGAGCTGCTCCTGGGCCGCGAGCGCCCGATCGTGATCGCGCGCCGGCGCGAGCGGGCATCGGTCGCCGCTGCGGTCGCTCCCCTCTCACGGGACCTCGGTGTGATGCTCCCGTACGCGCCGCTCCAGCATGTGTTGCTGGCGGATTTCGGCCGGGCGCTCGTGATGACCTCGGCGAACCTCTCTGACGAGCCCATCGCCTACGCGGACGAGGACGCACTGGAACGGCTTGGAGCGATCGCGGACGCATTCCTCGTCCATGACAGGCCGATCCACATGCGCACCGACGACTCGGTCGTACGAGCCGTCGCGGGCAGGACCCCGATCCAGCTTCGGCGCTCCCGGGGGTACGTCCCGCGGAGCGTCGCCCTGCCCGTCGAGTCGCCCGCGGCGCTTGGGTGCGGCGCCGAGCTCAAGAGCACCTTCTGCGTCGCGAAGGGCCGCCGCGCCTGGCCGTCTCATCACATCGGCGACCTCAAGAACTGGGAGACGCTGGAATCGTTCCGCGAGGGGGTCGAGCATTTCGAGCGCCTCTTCGCGGTCGAGCCCGGGGTGATCGCCCACGACCTGCACCCCGACTACCTCTCGACCCGCTACGCCCTGGAGCGCGCCGAGGTGGACCCCGGACTGAAACTGGTCGGCGTTCAGCACCACCACGCCCACCTGGCTGCGTGCCTGGCCGAGCACGGCGAGACGGGCCGGGCCCTGGGTTTGATCTTCGACGGCACGGGCTACGGCGACGACTCGTCCGTGTGGGGCGGCGAGCTCCTCGACGGCGACCTCTCCGGCTTCGATCGTGCCGGGATGCTGATGCCCGTTCGCCTGCCGGGCGGCGATCGCGCGATCAAGGAGCCATGGCGCATGGCGGCATCGTGGCTCTCGCACGCCTTCGACTCCGAGCATCCGCCGATGCCCCGCTCACTCGCCGGGGACGTGGACCCCAGTGACTGGGAGGCGGTATGCGGGATCGTCCAGACAGGTGTGAGCTCGCCGGTCACGACCAGCGCGGGCCGCCTGTTCGATGCCGTCTCGGCGATCTGCGGGGTCCGCGCACGGGTGACGTACGAGGGCCAGGCCGCGGCCGAGCTCGAAGGCATCGCGGACCTGCGTGAGGATGCCGCCTATGACGTCGACGTCGAAGGCGGACGGGGCGCGCCGGTCGTCCTCGACCCGCGGGCGGCAATTCGCTCCGTCGTGGACGACCTGAACTCGGGCGTGACGATCGAGACGGTTGCGGCGCGTTTCCACCGTGGCCTTGCGACGGGCGCCGCAGCCGCGGCGGAGCGGGCCTGCCGCGAGCGCGGACTGGACACCGTCGCGCTGTCAGGCGGCGTGTTCCAGAACCGCCTGCTCGCCGAACGGACCCTGGCGCGGCTCGAGGCGAAAGGCCTGCGGACGCTCGTCCCCGAGGCGCTCCCGCCCAATGACGGCGGCATCGCCTTCGGCCAGGTCGCGGTCGCCGCGGCCCGGCTCTCCGAGGCCTAGGTCAGCCCGACGTACCAGAGCCCGAAGAGGACACCGAACGCGCCAAGGAGCGGGATCAGGAGGGTCCGGTAGACGGGCTCGACGACGGGTCTGGTCAGCACCCAGGCGAACGCGGCGGTGCACGCGGCCATGGAGGCGATCGACATCGGCGCGAACACGGCCATCGCCGCGATCGCCTCGACCTGGGTCGGGAGGGCGGCGATCAGGAGGACTACGACCGCGCCGGTTCCCGCTAGGCCGTGGAGGACACCGATCGAGAACGCTTGCCGCGGGCTCCTTACCTGCGTGTGCCCGTGCCGCCCGGCCTTGTGCAGATGGCGATGCTCGAGCGCCTCGTGGCCGTGGCTCGTGGAGCGGTAGTCGCCCCGCTTCCACTTCCAGAGCACGCGGACGGCCAGGAAGAGGATCACGACTCCGACCGTCTTCTCGGCGCCGCTCTCCAGCCACAAGGGCAGCGACGCTTTGAACAGGATGAGCGGCACCCCGATCACCAGAAGCGTCAAGGCGTGGCCGGCGCCCCACCAGGCGCCCAGGCGGGCGGCAGCGCGGGTATCGGCGTCGTCGGCCGCCACCAGCGACGTGACCGCGACGAGGTGATCGGGGTCCGACGCGTGGCGAAGCCCGAGCAGGAACGCAAGCCCTAGCGCGACCAGCATGGGCGCACCTTCGAAGAGGCCGGTGACCGACTCGTCGATCCCTTCGATCGGGTGATAGAGGAAGTCGAAGCTCACGACGATGCCCTGCATTCCGGGCACAAGCCGACGATCGGGAAGTGCGAGAAGGCCGACTCGTAGCCGAACTCCTTTCGCACCGCCGCGCGAACGCGCTCCAGCTGCTCCGAGGTCGCGGGCTCGCGCTTTCCGCAGAGGTCGCACACGACGTAACCGTCGGCCAGGGATCCGGCCAGGGCGTAAAGGCCGGGGCCGTGTCCCAGGTGGACGTGGCGGACGAGGCCGATCGCCTCCAGCCGCTCCAGGTTGCGATAGACGGAGGCCGGGTCGCCCGCCGCCGCCTCACCGGCCAGCTCTTCCGCGGTGCGCGGTCCGTCGGCGGCGAACAGTGCCTTGAGCAGGAGTCGCCGGGCGGACGAGACCCGCAGTCCCTGCTCGCGGACCGCGGCTATGGCCTCTTCGAGGCTTCGGGCGGCGATGCTGGGGGCGGGATGGCTCGCGGTCACCTAAGGGGAGGCTCCTGTCAATTGCAAGTCCATCGCAATTGACACTACCTCTCCCGAGAGGTACGAGTCAAGCCCGCCTCGGGCGCCCGCGGCTAGCCCCGGATGCCCTCCACGAGTCCTTCCGGGGGAGGGATCACCCAAAGCCTCTCGGCGTGCTCGACCACGTCGGCGCCGGGCAGGTCCGCGACCGTGCCGGCCCCGTCGCGGTCCATCTGCGCGGCCAGGAGCTTCCAGGCGTGCGCGACCTTCGCGACGCGCTGAAGGGGCCCCCACGTCCCGACGTCCGAGAGCCGCTGCCCCTGGGCTCGAGCATCGTCCGCGCTCAGATCGGCGAAGGGAACGCCCGTCCCGCCGACGTCCACCTTTGAGGCGAGCGCTTCGGCGATGCGCTCAGCGGTGACCCGGCCCGCCGCGAGCAGGCGGATCGCCTCGGGCAGCAGCACGTGCTCGGTCGAGTGAATCGCGTCCTCGAGCGCGTCCCTGTCACGGTCGGCCGGCACCGGCACGGCACGCTGCATGATCCGTGGGCCCGTGTCGACACCCTCGTCGACGAAATGGACGGTCACCCCGGTCACGTCGACTCCAGCCTCCAGCGCCTGGCCGATTGCGTCGAGGCCCGGGAAGGCCGGCAGCAGGGCGGGGTGGACGTTGACGATCCGGTTGCGCCAGCGCTCGATAAAGCCGGGCGAGAGAAGTTGCATGTACCCGGCGAGCACAACCAGGTCCGGCGCTCGCTCGGCGAGCCAGCCCGAGATCGCCTCGTCGCGCGTCTCCCGTGAATCGAACCCGTCGCGGGGAAAGCACTCGGCGGCGATCCCGGCGTCAGCTGCGCGGTCGAGCGCCATCGCGCCCGGCTTGTCGGAGGCGACGGCTACCACCTCGATGCCGTCCCGTGCGTGGACGGAGTCGAGGATCGCCTGCAGGTTCGTGCCGGTGCCCGAAGCCAGCACAGCCACCCGGTAAGCGCTCTCGGAGCTCACGCTGGGAAACCTACGCGGCTTCGAGCTTCGGGAACTTGCCCCCGGTCGAGCGGATCACTCCCGCGGCCAGCATCGCGTCCACCTCGCCTAGAAGCTCGTCGGCGCGCCACTCGTTCCATTCGCCGTAGCCCGGCAACTCGTCGTAGGAGTACTTGGCGACGACCTTCGAGCGCCCGCCGCGAAGGATCTCGACGGTCCGCGTCCGGCCTACCGACGGGGACGCTTCCTCCACCACGCGCAGGATCGCGTCGCGCACGTCCTCGCCGCCCTCGGCGGGAGCGCGCTTCGGCCGCGCGGCGAGCTTCTTCGCCGCAAGGCCCTCGATCGGCCCGTCGCACGCGTCACAGCACCGGCCCTCGGACCGCGGGGCCGAGCGATCGCCGAAGTGCCGCAGGATCGCGACCCGCCGGCAGCCCTCACCGTCGACGAAGCCCCAGACCGCCCGGTACTGGGCCCATTTCAGGGACTTGGCTTCCTCGTCGGGCGTCTGGTTGATGAAGAAGACGTGGAGGCCCTTGTCCTGACCGCTTGCCAGAAGGACGCAGCGCGATGGCAGCCCGTCGCGCCCAGCGCGGCCGGCCTCCTGGTAATAGGCCTCCAGCGAAGAGGGGACCGCCTCGTGGATCACGGTGCGCACGTTTGCCTTGTCGACGCCCATTCCGAACGCGTTGGTCGCCACCACCACGGGCGCATCGCCCGACATGAAGGCGCGCTGCGCTTCGGCCCGGGGCTCGCGGTCCATCCCTGCGTGGTAGGCCGGGACGCTGCAGCCGAGCTCGCGGCTGAGCCGCTTCGCGGTCGCGTCGGTTCGCTTTCGCGTGCCCGAATAGACGATCGCGGGCAGGGCGCCAGGCGCTGAGAGAAGCGCCGACACCGCGGCCTCACGCTCCCGCTCGCCCGTCGTCGGCACGACGTCGTAGGAGAGGTTCGGGCGCTCGAACCCGGTGGCGATCCTGACCGGGTCGTCCAGGCCGAGGCGGTTGACGATGTCCACGGAGACCCGCGGCGTCGCCGTCGCAGTAGCGGCCAGGATCGAGCGCGCCTCCAGGCGGCGCGCGATCTCGCCGAGCTTGAAGTACTCGGGGCGGAAGTCGTGCCCCCACTGGCTGACGCAGTGGGCCTCGTCCACTACGAAAAGGCCGACGTTTCCCTTGAGCTTCTCGCCGATTCCCGGCGCCCAGAACCGCTCGGGCGCGACGTAGAGCATGCTCGCCTCGCCCGCCAGAGCGCGCCGGAGCGACTCGGCGTTCTCGGCGCCGGTGCGCTGCGCATTGATCAGCTCCGCACGGTCGCCCAGGCCGTCGACCTGGTCCTGCATGAGCGATACGAGGGGCGAGACGACGAGCGTGAGCGCTTCGGAGTCCTCGAGCGCCGGCAGCTGGTAGCAGAGCGACTTTCCCGCGCCGGTCGGCATGACCACGAGGACGTCGCGACCGCCCATCGCTGCGTCGACGGCCTCGCGCTGCCCGGGCCGGAAGCCGGGGTGGCCGAAGTGGCGATGGAGCGCCTCCTCGGCACGGGTGTCCAGCGTGGTCATGACCTGATCATGGCCGACGGCCCGGCGACTCGCCCCGGGGCGTCAGCCGCTCACCGGGATGCGTGCGATCTCTTCGAGCGCGAACTTGCCGTCCGCCGCCGTCGGGTCGCCGAGCGGGTACTCGCCCGTGAAGCACGCGTCGCAGTGGGACTCCCGCGGAGTTCCGACAGCCTCGTAGACACCGTCGAGGGAGAGGTAGGCCAGCGAGTCCGCCTGGAGCTCCTCGGCGATCTCAGCCTCGGTGCGCTCGTGGGCGATCATCTCCTCGCGCGTCGACATGTCCACGCCGTAGTGGCAGGGGTTGCGGATTGGCGGCGCGGAGATGCGGAGATGGACTTCGGTCGCGCCCGCGTCGCGCAGCATCCCGACGATCTGCCGGGTGGTGTTGCCGCGGACGATCGAGTCGTCGACCACGACGACGCGCTTTCCGGCCAGGACTTCCGGCAGGGGGTTGAACTTCATGCGGAGGCCGTGCTTTCGAAGCTCCTGCCCGGGCTGGATGAAGGTGCGCTGGACGTAGCGGTTCTTGATCAGGCCGTCGTCCTTAGGCAGCCCCGCGGCCCTTGCGAAACCCGTTGCGGCCGGGTTGCCGGAATCGGGCACCGAGATGACGAGGTCGGCTTCGACCGGCGCCTCACGCCAGAGGATCTCGCCCATCTTCGAGCGAACCTCCTGGAGGACCTTGCCCTCCAGGCGGGTGTCCGGCCGCGAGAAGTAGATGTGCTCGAAGACGCAATGCGCGCGGCGCTTGGGCTCGATGACCTGGCGGGTCTCGAGCCCGCGCTCGCCGATCGAGACGAGCTCCCCGGGCTCGACCTCGCGCACCAGCTCGGCGCCGATGATGTCGAATGCGCAGCTCTCGGATGCGACGCACCAGCTGTCGCCGAGCTTGCCGAGGGACAGGGGACGAACGCCATGCGGATCACGGAAGGCGACCACGGCGCGCTTGGTCATGATCACCGTCGAGTAGGCACCTCGGAGGCGGGGCATCACGGCCTCCACCGCGTTCTCGATCGGCCGCTCCTCGGCGACCGACAGCAACGCGCAGATGATCTCCGAGTCGGAGGTGCCCCGGAAGCGAAGGCCCTTGTCGGTCAGCTCGTTGAAGAGCTCGACAGCGTTCGTCAGGTTGCCGTTGTGGGCCAGCGCGATCTCCCGCCCGTCGTCGCGCCAGACCGGCTGCGAGTTCTCCCACGAGCCGCCGCCGGTTGTCGAGTAGCGGACGTGGCCGATGGCCATGTCGCCGTCGAGCGCGCGAAGCTTCTCTTCGTCGAAGACCTGCGAGACGAGGCCGGTGTCGCGGAGGGTCGTGATGTGGCCGCCCTCGCAAGTCGCGATCCCTGCGGACTCCTGACCGCGGTGCTGGAGCGCGTACAGGGCGAAGTACGCGAGCTTTGCGACCTCGGAGCCTGGCGCGTAAACGCCGAAGACGCCGCACTCGTCGCGCGGACCATCGCGGTCGGAAATGCCCTGCTGAGCCCCGATCGGGGCACTTTTGGAAGAGCTCATAAGGTGCTTCGCCTGGGTCTGGATCTGACTCGCGGAGCGGGCTTTCGCCTACCAAGCAAGGCTACCAGTGACCCCGGATCGCCAAGCGACCCGGACGGGGCACTCAGCTCAGAGGCGCGACGGCTATCCGGACCGTGAACGGCGTGCAATACAGGACGACCGTGTCATACCTGCGCAGGTCCGCGTCATCGGGCAGCTCGTATGCCTGGTCTCCGACGTTTCCCTTCAGCCCGCCCAGGTCGATCCGGTCGTCGAGGTTCGCCTCGTCCTCGGTGAGCCAGACGACGACCTGGGCGCCCGGGTCGACCTCGAACTCGGTGAACGTGAGCGATCGCGACCCGTCGGCGTCGCGGACCACGGTGGCGACCCCGGTCCCCGCGTGGCCGTCGGCGCCGGTGAAGGATCCCTGTGAGAGCTCGACCGGGCCATCGGCCTTCTGTCGCTCGGGCACGGCCTGCTCCGGAGCGTCGGTGCTTCCTGCGAGTGCCGCGTCCCGATCGCGCTCGGGCACACGCTCCGCGGCCATGACGACGTCCTCGTCGACGGTCGTGTCGCGAAAGCCTGTCGCGTAGCCGATCGCCACCGTGGCGACCAGGACGGCCGCGAACGTGCCGAGCACAGGCGTGCGCAGCTCAGGCCGGCGCGAGGTCACGACGAGGGCGGCCACGCCGACGATCGCGAACCAGATCGCGACCAGGACGATCGCCGCGGTCTTCGTCTCGGCGACCCAACGCTGGAGCACGATGAGGCCGATTCCGAGCGCGGTCGCGATCAGAAGCGCAGGGATCAGTCGATCGCGGCTCATGCGGGTTGGTCACCCGCGGGGCCGGAGCGTTACGCGTCGGCTGCCACCGGTTCGGCGAAGCGGTCGGCCAGCGAGCGCCAGGCGGCCTCGGCGGCGGCGACTGTGACGCTGGGCTCCATCCACTCCGAGGAGATCTCGATGCGATCGCCGGCGGCGGATCCGATCACCCACGCGTCGACGCCCGCCTTCTTGGCTCGGGTCTGAAGCTCGCGGAGGATCTCCTCGGGACCGGCGATCAGGTAGCCGCCGGGGCCTTCTCCGTAGAGGGCCGCCTCGGGCTCCGATCCGCGGGTGCGGACCAGCGCGTCCAGATCGCAGCGTGCGCCGACCCCGCCCGCGATCGCCATCTCGGCCAGGGCGCATCCGAGCCCTCCGTCGGAGATGTCGTGGATCGCGAGCTCGCCCGAGCGCGCCTCGGCGCGAACGAAGGCGAGTGCCGCGAGGTGCGCGTCCAGGTCGATCTCCGGAAGGCCGGGCTCGAGCTCGCCGCGGAGCTTCGCCAGCTCCGAGCCGGCGAGCGAGGGGTCGTATGGGCCGACGAGAGCGATGGTGTCTCCATCCGCCAGCGCCAGCCTGCCGGCCTTGCGCGGGTCGGGCAGCTCGCCGACCAGCGCAACGACCGGCGTGGGGTAGATGGGCCCGCGATCCGTCTCGTTGTAGAGCGAGACGTTGCCACCCACGACGGGCACCTCCATCGCGTTGCACACGTCGGCGAGGCCCTGCACGGCGCGGTCGAGCTGCCATGCGACGGCCGGCTTCTCCGGGTTGCCGAAGTTCAGGCAGTTCGTCAGGCCCAGCGGCTCGGCGCCGACGCAGGCGAGGTTCTGGGCGCATTCGAGCACCGCCTCGACGGCGCCCCTGTACGGGTCACACGCGACGCGGCGCCCGTTGCCGTCGATGGAGGTCGCGATCGCGTTGTGAGTCTCGGGAAGCTGGAGGACCGCGGCGTCGGCGGACTCGGGGCGGCGAACGGTGCGCGACCCGACGATCGAGTCGTACTGCTCGAACGCCCACTTCTTGGAGGCGATGGAGGGCGAGGCGAGGAGCTCGAGAAGAATGTCGCCCGGGTCATCGCTCTCGATGGTCCGCTCGTTGCCGTAGATCCAGCCGCTGGGCTCCTCGGGATCCAGGTCATACAGGGGGCAGCCGTCGACGAGCGCCTCCACCGGCATCTCGCCGGTGACCTCGTCGCCGCGAAGGACGCGAAAGAGGCCCGAGTCCGTCACCTCGCCGACGACCGCGGGCGCGGCCTGCCACTTACGGCAGACCTCCAAGACCCTCTCCACGTTCGCCGGCTCGACCACCGCGAGCATCCGCTCCTGCGACTCGGAGACCATGATCTCGAACGGCTCCATGTCGGCTTCGCGCAGCGGAACCCGCGCGACGTCGATGTCGATGCCGACGCCGCCGGCGGAGGCCATCTCGGCTGCAGACGAGGTGAGTCCGGCCGCGCCCAGGTCCTGGAGCGAGACCAGCAGCCCGGCGCCGAGCAGCTCCAGGCAGCACTCGACCAGCTTCGACTCCTCGAACGGATCCCCGATCTGCACCGACGGGCGCTTCGACTCGTCCGCCTCGTCAAGCTCGGCCGAGGCGAGGACGGAGGCACCGCCGATCCCGTCGCGGCCCGTGGAGGCGCCCATCAGGACGACCTGGTTTCCCACGCCGGCCGCGGCGGCGCGGACCATCGAATCGGTCTTCGCGAAGCCGATGCACATCGCGTTCACCAGGCAGTTCTGCTCGTACGGGGGCTCGAAGTAGACCTCGCCCCCGACCGTCGGGACCCCGATCGAGTTGCCGTAATGGCCGATGCCGGCGACGACGTGGTCGAAGAGGTAGCGCGAGCGCTCGGAGGACAGGTCGCCGAAGCGCAGCGAGTCGAGGATCGCGATCGGCCGGGCGCCCAGCGCGAAGACGTCGCGCAGGATTCCGCCGACTCCGGTCGCCGCCCCCTGGAACGGCTCCACCGCGGAAGGGTGGTTGTGCGACTCGACCTTGAATGCGACCGCATAGCCATCGCCGACGTCCACGGCGCCCGCGTTCTCGCCCGGCCCCATGACGACGCGCGGCCCCTCGGTCGGCAGCCGGCCGAGCAGCTTCCGCGAGTGCTTGTAGGCGCAGTGCTCGGACCAGAGGAGCGAGAACATCGCCAACTCGACGTCGTTCGGCTCGCGTCCCAGCTTCGAGTTGATGAGGTCGAACTCCGAGTCGGTGAGGCCGAGCTCGCGGTGCTTCGAAGTTGTCGTGCCGTCAGCGCTCAATCGAGCGCCCGACTCTATCCGCCGGGGGAGGCGCCTATCCCGTCGCCTGGGCTCTCGGCGGTTAGCATCGCCGGGTGGGACTCTTCGGGAAGCGGAAATCCGCAGCGCAAAGCCGTGAAGCCGGTCCACCCGCACCGTTTGTGGTGGGGGCGGCGCGCTCCGGCACGACGATGCTCCGGCTCATGCTGGACGCGCACTCCGAGCTTGCGATTCCACCCGAGACGCAGCTGGTGCCGGAGCTGATCGAGGCCTCGAAGGAGGAGGGTGTGGGCGCCGACGAAATCGCAGAGCTGGTCGTCACGCATCGCCGCTTTCCGGACTTCGACATCCAGGCGGACGACGTTCGCACCCGGTTCGCCGCGATCGAGCCCTTCAACATCTCCGACGCGATCCGCGGATTCTTCCTCCTTTACGCGGAAAAGGAGGGCAAGCCCCGCTGGGGCGACAAGACGCCCGGCTACTCCAGGTACATCAAGAAGATCCACCGCCACCTGCCCGAGGCGCGCTTCATCCACCTGATCCGCGACGGCCGGGACGTCAGGCTCTCGCAGCTGGGGCGCGGCTCCGACCATCCGACTCCCGACCGCCACGGCCGCCGCTGGCGCAAGCGGGTTCTCGCGGCCCGCGAGCAGGGTTCGAAGGTGCCGCACTACATCGAGGTCCGCTACGAGGACCTGGTGCTCGACACAGAGCCCTCGCTGAAGCGGCTTTGCGAGTTCCTCGAGCTCGACTGGGACCCGGCGATGCTGAGCTTCCACGAGCGGGCGCATGATCGCCTGTCGGAGATCGCACGCGACCTGCCCGAGGGTGAGGAGCTTGCCGAGGGTCGCCACCGGAAGCACCGCACGGCGGAGGACCGCCTTCATCTCCACCGGTTGACGGCCGAGCCTCCTCGCAAGGACCGGGTCGGGCGCTGGCGCACGCAGATGAGCGTCGAGGATCGCGTTGCCTTCGAGAGCGAGGCGGGCGAGCTCCTGGTCGAGCTGGGCTACGAGGTGGGCAACACCGAAGTCGTCGCCCGGGAGGCCTGAGGCTCTGATGCTTCACGTCGCGACGGTCCACTGGAAGGACGACCGCTGGGTCGACATCCAGCTCGCCTACCTGGAGCAGCACGCTCCACAGCCGTACCGCACCTACGCCTTCCTCAACAAGCTTCCGAACGACCACTCGGACAAGTTCTCGTACTCGTCCGAGGAAAGGATCAAGGACCACGCGACCAAGCTCAACATCCTGGGCGATCTGATCGAGGCGCACGCCGAGGACGAGGCGGACCCCGTCCTCTTCGTGGACGGCGACGCGTTCCCCATTGCCTCCATGGCCCCAGCGATCGAGAGCCTGAGCCAGGCCGAGCCGTTGATCGCCGTCCGCCGCGCCGAGATGGGCGATCCGCAGCCACATCCTTGCTTCTGCCTCACGACCGTGGGCTTTTGGCGTGAGATCGGAGGCGACTGGCACTCGGGGCACAAGTGGCAGAACGAGGCGGGGAACAAGGTCTCGGACGTTGGCGGCAACCTGCTCGGAAAGCTCGAGCACGAGGGCATCGGCTGGCGCGCGCTCGAGCGCACGAACAAGACCGACCTCCACCCGCTCTTCTTCGCCGTCTACGGCGACCTCGCCTATCACCATGGCGGCGGCTTCAGGGAGCCGCGGGGCGGCCGCCTTCTGAACGCCGAGCGCGGCCTTCCCGAGGCGAGGGAGTCGCGCCGCGCCCGGATGCTCGACGCGCTGCCCAAGACCCGCGTGACCCGCGCGCTCCGCAGGCGCTACCACCCGGCCCGCCAGATCAACGAGCAGCTTCGCGCCGAGACGGCGGCTCTGAGTGCCGAGGTCTTCTCGGACATCGAGCGCGACCCTGAGTTCTGGCGCCGCTTCACCTCAGATCCCTAGCCTCTACGTCCCGCATGGGCATCCTCGACAAGATCCCTGGGCGCCGCAAGCGCCCGCCAGGGCCACCCGTTCCGTTCGTGGTCGGCGTCGGCCGCTCCGGAACGACGCTCCTTCGGCTGATGCTCGATGCGCATCCACAGCTGGCGGTTCCGCCCGAGACCGGCTTCGTCCCGGACCTGATCGACGCCGCACGCGAGGACGATGCGACGCCGGAAAGCCTCACTCAGGTTCTCGTCACGCACCGGCGCTGGGGCGACTTCGGCCTGGAGGCCTCAGAGCTCACGGAGCGCTGGCGCGCACTGCCGCAGATCAAGCCGGGCCCAGTGGTTCGTGCCTTTTTCGAGCTGTACGCGGAGAAGCAGGACAAGCCGCGCTGGGGCGACAAGACCCCGGGCTACACGCAGCACATCCGCAAGATCTCGAAGGTCCTGCCCGAGGCCCGCTTCATCCACCTGATCCGCGACGGCCGGGATGTGACCCTTTCGCGCACCAAGACGCTCGCGCTCAAGGACGTGCCGATCACGAAGTCGGCGAGGCGATGGAAGAAGCGGCTGAAGAGGGCGCAGCGCCAGGGCTCGAAGGTCGAGCACTACCTCGAGCTCCGCTACGAGACGCTCGTCTCCGAGCCTGAGGCGACGCTCCGCCAGATCTGCGAGTTCATCGAGCTGCCCTGGGACGACGCGATCCTCCACCACCACGAGCGCTCGGAGCAGCGCCTGTCAGAGCTCGATCGCGACATCCCTGCGATGGGCGGGCGCCTGCCGCGCTCGGCCGAGAGCCGAATGGCCCTGCATGAGCGGACCACCAAGCCCGTCGACACCGCGGCGATCGGCAAATGGCGGACCCAGATGTCGCCGGAAGACGTGGCCGAGTTCGAGAGCGTCGCCGGTGACCTACTCGTCGAGCTCGGTTACGAGCCCGCGACCCCTTCGAGCACCCCAGCGGAGTGACCCCGCCGCTCATCCTCGTCGTCGGCCTCCAGAAGTCGGGCACCAGCCTGATGCTCAGGCTCCTGACCCGGCTCGAGGGCTTCTCGAACCCGGTCCGCCGCGAGGGCAAGGAGTACTGGGGCGACGATCCGCCCTTCTCGCCCGAGGCCTATCCGGCCGGGACGCTCTACCAGCGTGACGGCGGCGCCCGCGGCCATGAGCTCGGCGCAGAAGACGCGACGCCCGAGATCGCCGAGCACCTGAGATCGGAGCTGGCGGACATCGCCGGCAACCCGGATGCCCTCGTCATGAAGAACCCCTACAACACGGTCCGCGTGCCGTGGCTCCGCGAGATCTTTCCCGACGCGCAGATCGTCGCGATCGCCCGGCGTCCGCTCCCCAACGTCTTCTCGCTCCTCAAGAAGCACGTCGAGAACCCGCATGCCGTCCGCGCCCCCGAGGAAGGCTGGTGGGGAGTCAAGCCCGCAGGCTGGCGCGAGCTCATGTCCGACGATCCGGTCGAGACAGCGGCGCGCCAGTGGGAGCGGGTGTACGGGCGACTTTGGGCTGACCGCGATCTGGTCGACCAGATCATTCCCTACCAGGAGCTATGCGCCGAGCCGGAGCGGATCGTCGGCGAGATCGCCGAAACGGCAACGGGCGCACGGCCCACGCTCGACATCCCGCCGCTGGAGGCGCTCGACGACGAGTACGAGCGCGGAGGCCCGCTGGAGTCCGCCAATCGCGTCTTCAAGCGGACCGAGTCGTTCGAGATGGAGGGCGCCGAACGCGGCGACGAGATGCTCGACCCGCTCGAGCCCGGGCAGCGCGAGACGATCGAGCGGATCTGCGGCCCGCTGGCCGCCGAGATGAACCTCGGACTCGGGTGAGCGCGTGAGCCTCGCCTTCGTCATCTGCGTCGAAGCAGGGTCGCTCGAGGAGCAGGCGGTGCTCTTTGCCGAGTCGGTCCGTACCTGGGGCGGGACCCATGCCGACGCGCGCATTGTCTCGATCGAACCGCGAGGCGAGTCGGGAATCGCCGACGCGACGCTCGCGGAGTTCGACCGCCTCGCCGTCGAGCACCACACGGACGAGCTGAACGACCAGTTCCCCAAGTACCCCATCGCCAACAAAGTCTTCAGCGCAGCCTGGGCCGAGCAGAACCTCGCCGACGACGTGATCGCGGTCTGCGACACGGACACCTTCTTCATGAACGACCCGGTCCGTCTCGACGTCGAGCGCGGCGCGGCGGCAAGGCCGGTCGGCCAGAAGAAGCGCGGCTCGACTGGCCCCGACGATGCGAACGACGAGTACTGGCTGCGGATGTATCAGCTCTGCGACGTCGAGGAGCGCCCGTTCACCGAGACGACCCGAGCGGGCACCCAGATCCGGGCCTACTTCAACTCGGGCCTCCTCGCGGTTCGCCGCGAGGAGGGGATCCTCGCCCAGTGGCTGAACGACTTCATGACGCTCATGAACGCGAAGCACTTCCCCGCGGACGGCCGCCGCAACATGGACCAGCTCGCCCTGGCCGTGACGATGGCAAGGAACTGGGACCGGGTTGAGGTCCTGGAGGCGCCCTACAACTACATGCTCCGCCGCCGGCCGAAGATGCCAGAGCCCGACCGCAGCATGCCGCTCGAGCAGCTCGTCCAGGTCCACTACCGCAAGTGGCTCGCGGTCCCAGGCTTCGTCGACGACCTCAGGCCGCCGATCCCCGACGGCGAGCGTTTGCGCTGGCTGAAGGAGCGCCTGCCGCTGAGGCCACCGGGCGAGTCGTAGGCACCCCGTTCAGTTGGGTGCTTTGCGTGTAAAGCACAATGCATCCTGCGCTGATGGTTGCGCCTTGACAGACCGCCCGCCGCATGGGATCTTCTTGCCCGAACTGGGGGGGAACTTCGGAAGGGAGACCGTTTTGTTTGCAGGGATTCGCAGCCACTTGACCCATGCCAGTGCTGTCTTCGTTGTTGTCGGGCTGCTCGGCATCGGTGCCAGTGCCGCCATGTCGTCGTCAGGCGCCAAGAAGTACGGATACGTCACCACAGTGCTGACTTTGCCCGCGACTCAGACGCAGGTGAACGCGTACGCCAGAGACATTGATCAAGATGGCCAGCGCGACAACGGCCTCGGCCAATTCTTTGCGATCCTGAGCCAGCAGGGTTTCGACTTTCAGACCGATCTGGACGCCGCAGTTGAGCGTGGCGACCTGCTGATGCTCCATTCCTTGCGAACGCCGTCTTTCAAGAAGACCACGAGTGCGACTTGGCAGGTCCTGTTCGCGGAGCCGACAGCAGACCCGGACTTCTCCGGCTTCGGCTCATTCACGGAGTCAAGCTCGGAGCCCCGCTCCCCCAAATTGGCAACGAGGATCGTCAAACGCAACGTGAAGACTGCTGCTGGGACTCTTCCGTTGCGGCTGGATGTTTTGGGTCGCACCCTTGACCTCACCCTCAAGAAGGGGAAGATCTTTGCGTCGTGCTCGCCGTCGAGCTGCGCCGATGGGCGAATCAACGGCACGATCACTACCGAGGAGGTCGATACGTATCTGCTCCCGGAGCTTTCCGCGCATTTCACCGCTCTCGTACAGCAGGACTGCACGATGCCCGGACAGCCGGATGGGGGCTGTGCGGCTGATTCGACGGGTAAGAGGATCTTCAACTTGTTCGACCAGAACGACGACCTGGTGATCACTGAACTCGAGATTCAGGACAACTCGTTGGCCCCCCTAGCGCCGGACCTCGACTTGGTGAAGGCGAACGGCAAACCGGGCAAGGACGGTGTGGGGGATGCGTTGTCGGTTGGGATCGGTTTCGAGGCGGTGCGAGCTCAGCTCGTGCGCCCGTGACTATTAGTCGCTCTTGCAGAGCTCGGAGCCAGCCCGACGCGAGCGGCCTCATCGCATCAGTTGAAGCCTTTGAGAGTCCAGCGGACGCCTTTGAGGCCATCGCCCCGACGAAGTAGGACGGACCCGTCGGCTCGATGCGGCAGCCTGTCTCAGCGACCTTTTGCCTGCGATAGCCTGCGGGTTGGCAATGGGGAGTCAGAGCAGAGCGATCGCGCCCGGCGCGTTGATGGGCATCCGCAAATTCGCATGCGATTGAAGAGGTCAGAGCTCGACCGCGAGGTCGCGCCGCTGATCGGGGTCCTGCCCGGCGAGGGCTGTGGCCCGGAGTTGACCGACCATGCGCTGACGCTGCTGCGCGCGTCGTCGCCGCCGGTGATGCCCGAGATCGAGGTGGGCGGAATGATCGGCAAGCAGGCTCTCCGCGCCACCGGCGCGGCCCTACCCGACGACGTGGTGCGCTTTAGCCGAAGCGTCTTCGAGCGCGGTGGAGCGATCCTCGCAGGGGCCGCGGGTGAGCGCTTCGTCTACAACGCTCGCCAGGAGTTCAAGCTCTCGGCGAAGGTGAGCCCGGTCCAATCGTTTGAGGAGTTGGCCGATTGCGGGCGCTGGCGGCCCACGCCCGAACCGGTCGACCTGCTCGTCGTTCGCGAGAATCTTGGCGGTCTCTACCAGGGCCACGTCTTCGAACAGGAGTCGGACCAAGAGACGATCACGATGGCCTTCCCGACCCAGTACGCGGAAATCGCCCACGTCACATCGCTTGCGGCCCAACTGGCAGCGTCCCGACGTGGGGCGATGACGGTCGTGACAAAGGAGGCAGGGCTCCCGGAGCTCCACCAGGCCTGGGTCCAGCGGGCACGCGAGGCCGCGGACACCCATGGGATCGAAGTCGAGATCCTGGATATCGACGTCGCCGCGTACATGATGCTGCGCGAGCCGGAGTCATTCGACGTGATCGTCTCATCCAACTGCTTCGGCGACATCCTCTCCGACCTGGGTGGCCACATCATGGGCAGTCGCGGGAACACGTTTGGGGCCAGCTACTCCCGGGACGGCGGGGCGATCTTCCAGACGAATCACGGTTGTGCCGCAGACCTCGAGGGGATGGACCGGGTGAACCCGGCAGGCCAGATCTTCAGCCTCGCGATGCTGGTTCGCGAGCGATTCGGTTGGGACGATGTCGCGGACTCGCTCGAGGGCGCCGTTCGTTCCACCTGGCGTGCGGGGATCGTCACGGAGGACCTCGAGTCCACCGGGAACACGGTTGTCGGCACGCAGGAGTGGATGCGCAGTTGCCTCTCGAATCTCAGCGAGCAACCGGCGTGCGAGCCTGCCTGATCGCGATCGACCTTCAGAGTGCGTTCCTCGACGATCAGCGTCTAGAACCCGGCGCGGGACGGATTCTCGAGGGAGCCTCGGCCTGGCTCGAGCGGTTCCGCGTGCGAGGGCTTCCGATCATTCACGTCCGTACCACCGTCGGTCCAGACGGCGAAGGCGCTCTCCCACACTGGCAGGAGCACGACTGGGCACAGTTCGTTCCAGGGGCCGCCGGCTGGGAGTTCGCTTCGAAAGCGGCCCCTCACGAAGGCGAGCCGATAGTCGAAAAGACGCACTACAGCGGGTTTCAGTCGGGGGAGTTGCTCGACCTCCTGAGGCAGAGGGAGATAGACGAACTGGTGATGGTGGGGGTCCATCTCCACGGGTGCGTTCGCAGCACGGCGCTCGACGCCTCCGCGGCTGGGATGGAAGTCATCATCGGGCTCGACGCGACTGCGAGCAACGACGCGCCTCATGCGGCCGCAACGCGACGCTGGATGAGCGCGCGCGGGTTCCGGTTCGCCGGTATCGGCGAATGGGATGGGAGCGAACCTCCGCGCGCTGCAACCGATCACGAGCGGACGGCCCGAGCGGCCGCGACGCGGGCGAGTGACGCGTTCGACGGTTGGAGGGAGCTGAGCCCCGATCGGCGCGCCGCTTTGCTGCAGCCACTGGGTGACGCGCTCCGGGACGAGGCCGACCGGCTCGCGCAGGCGATGGCCGCCGGAATTCACAAGCCCCTGAGGGAGGCGCAGGAGGAAGTTTCTTACGCAGCCGAGCTCGCCGACCAGGCGCTCGAGGGGGCCGCCGCCCCTGTTCTGCGGACGCCGGATGGATTGGCACGTCGGGTCCCCCACGGTCCGGTCCTGATGATCACCCCGTGGAACAACCCGATCGGCATCCCCGTAGGCAAGATCGTCCCGGCGCTCGTGCACGGAAACACCGTCGTCTGGGCGCCCTCGCCACTGGCCTCGTCCGTGTCGGCTGCGCTCGAGGAGATCGTCCAGTCCCTGGGACTGCCGCCCGGCGTTCTGCAGCGGGTGGAGGGCGGCCCGGACAAGGTCGCCCCGCTCGTGGGCAGCGGAGCGATTCGGGCCGTCAGCCTCTCCGGCTCGCTCGAGGCCGGTCGGGCGCTGCATGACCTCTGTGCCCAGCAACTGATTCCCCTGCAGGCGGAGCTCGGGGGAAACAACGCCGCGCTCGTCTGCGACGACGTCGACATCGAGAAGGTTGCGGACGCGCTCGTCGCCGGAGCCTTCGGTTTTGCCGGGCAGCGCTGCACAGCTACCCGCCGCGCGATCGTTCTTCAGGACGTGTATGACCCCCTTGTGGAGGCAGTGAAAGACCGAGTCGAGAATTTGCGAGCCGGGGACCCGAGCTCGCCTGAAACAACCTTCGCCCCGGTGATCTCCGCCGACGCGGCGGCCAGGCTCGAGGCCCTGATCGAGCGGGCGCAAGCGAGTGGCGTCAAGGTCTGGCGACCCGAGTGGGCTGGGCAGCAGACCCATGGTGAGCAAGGCGCTCTGGCATTCGTGCCGCCCGCTTTGATTGAAAACCCAAACCCACATTCGGAGGTCGCCAGGGAGGAATCGTTCGGTCCGGTGCTGGTTCTGATCCGCGCCGCCTCGCTCGCCGACGCAATCGAGCGGTGTAACGACGTCCCTCAGGGCCTCGTGGCCTCGATCCATACGCAGTCGCAGGAAGCGGTGGACCAGTTCGCCCGTACCACGAAGGCTGGGATCCTCAAGGCGAATCAGCCGACCGCGGGCGCGGGCGCCTCGCTGCCGTTCGGGGGCTTCGGGCTCTCCGGCGTGGGACCACCCGAGCATGGCGAGGGAGATGTCGAGTTCCATACGCGATGGCAGGCGATCTACGGCCATCCCTTTCCGGCAGGACCACCGCAATGAGCAACTGGAGGCGAGAGTGAGCAAGAAGAAAGGCGGGGCCACGAAGACGATCGCGCGCCGCATCGACCAGGACGACTTCGAATGGCTTGGGATCACGAACACGAGACGCCTGTCCAAAAGCATCAATCGCGTCCGCTACCAGGATGCGCACCGATATCGCAAGGGGCTCTACAAGGATTCCTTCGATGAGCTTCTGGCTGAGGCCGGGCCGGTCGAGCACGATCCCGGCGAGCTGGCTGACGGTTACCTGCTGGACACCTCCCTGAAGCTCCCGCACCTCGAGCAGCTGACCGAGGCGGCCGAAGCCGTGGTCGCCGAGCGCGGCGACAAACCGCACACCGATCGGCGTAAGCCGTTCATGCGCGACCTGCGAAAAGACCAAGACCTGGTCGACCATCCCGCCTTCCTTGACTTCGTGCTCTCGCCGCCGGTCTTGAAGGTCGCCGCAAACTATTTGCGCCAGTGCCCCCTTCTCTCGCGAACCCGCCCGCCCGGAGTCCGGATGGTCGAGTCCAGCTCGAAGTACGACCCCGAAGCGGACGGGCCCTACCGCGACAGTCAGCTCTACCACCGGGACCTTCACGACGACCCGCTTCTGTACGTGATCGTGCTCGTTCGCGACGTCACCGCGGAGAGCGGGCCGTTCACATTCCTGCCGGAGTCGGCTTCGGACCGGGTCGCGAAGGCGACGGGCTACGGCCGGCGCGGCAGGCCATACCGGCTCACCGACGAAGAGGTCTACAAGCACGTCGACCCGTCCGAAGCGATATCGATGGATATGCCGAAGGGCACGGTGCTCTTCATCGACTCGAGCCGGTGCTTCCACTACGGAAGCCGCGATTGCGTGGTGCCCCGCTACCAGGTGATGTACGCGTTCACCTCCGCGTGCAGGACCGACCTGAGCGAGCACTTGATGAAGGGCAAGAGCTACCCCATGCGGGAGGGCGATTCGACGCTCCGGAAGCTGGCGCTCGACCGCTCCTATCGCCGGTCTGTCTGACCAGCTCCGCATGACGGGCAATTTCGACCTCGGCCTCGAGTTACAGCGGATTGCGCGGATCGGGCCCGATCGCATTGCCCTCTCAGACCCGCAGGGGGAGCTGACCTATAGGGAGTTGATCGCCGAGGCGGGTGGGCTGGCAGCGTCATTGCCACCGGCTGACGGCGAGGCTCGCCAACCCGTTGCGCTGATCATGCCTCAGGGCGCTCGCGCAATAGTCGGGCTGGTCGCCTGCCTGCTCGCGGGCCGGCCGTACTGCGCGCTCTCTCCTGCTCAGCCTCGGCAGCGCCTGGAGGCGCTTCTGGCGGAGATCGAACCCGAGCTGATCTGGGTTACGGACGAGCGCCGGCGTGAGAGGCTCGAGGCAGTTGGACTGCCGGCCGCGGACCCGATCGGAGCGGGTGTGCGAGATGGAGACTGGGACGCACCGGCGGACGCACCGGCGACGGACGCCGGCCACCTGTGCGCTGTCTACGTAACGTCGGGGACCTCGGGCACTCCCAAGCTGGTGGGTTACCGGCATGCGTCCGTGCTCCACCGCGTTCGCAGCTATGCGGCGGCAATTGACGCGGGACCGGAGGATCGGTTCACGCTCGCCTCTCCCCTGTGGACGGCGGCGGCAGCGTCCCCGATCTTCACCGCGCTTCTCAGCGGGGCATCTCTGCATGTGCTCGACCCCGCCGGAAGCACGCCGAGGGCACTCGAAAAGCGCGTTAGGGGAAGCCGGGCGACCGTTTGGCACTCGACTCCCTCCCTCTTCCGTCGCCTTGGCGGGGCCGGTTTGCTCGATGGAAACCGGTTTCGAGTCGTTCGTCTTACGGGCGAGCGGCTGCTCTCCAGCGACGTTGAGCTCGCCCAGCGCATCTGCGACAGCAATGCCTCTCTGGTTACCGGGTACAGCCTCACGGAAGCGAACGGCGTCGTGAGCCAGAAAGTCGTTCCCCTTTCGGAGGCAGGACCTCGCTCCGGCCTGGACTCAGGCCATCCGCTGGACGGGATCGAGGTCTCGATCGAGAGCGGTGATACGCCGCTCAGGACCGGGGTCGAGGGCGAGATCGTCGTGAGCGGCGAGTTCCTCTCGGCTGGGTATCTCGGCTCAGAGGAGCGGCCGGCCGGGACGCGATTCGCCGAGCGCGACGGGGCGACTGTCCTGCACACCGGTGACCGGGGGGTCCTGCATCCGGATGGCTCACTCGAAGTCCGTGGGCGTGACGACCGTCGCCTCAAGATTCACGGTCAGAGAGTCGATCCGACGGAGGTCGAGGCCGCCGCGCTTCGGCACGATGGCGTCCTGGACGCGGCGCTCGTTCCCTTCACACCCGCCGCGGGTGGCACTGCGGCGGCTCTGTTCGCCGCGTCCAATCTCGAAGGGGGGCCGGTCGCGCACCGGGCGCTGCAGGACCACGTCGGCGAACTCGTCCCACCCGAGGCCGTTCCCGCGCTTGTGAGGGTGATGGAGAGCCTGCCGCGCACTCCGGCCGGGAAGGTCGACCGACTGCGTCTTGCCCGATTGGCCGAGGGCGGTGATCGCCGGTCGCCAGATGCGGGAGGGCACGAGGACCCTCTGGTGGACCACATGATGCTCCTCTGGCAAGAGGCGCTCGAGATCGATGAGACTGGGCCTGACGACGACTTCTTCGCTGCGGGAGGGGATTCCCTGGCTTCGGCGGAGGTGTGCGCCGCGGTTGAATCGACCTACGGGCTCTCGTTGCAGCCCGCCGTGTTGCTGGAGCACCGCTCGCCCGTGGCGCTCGCCGAGCATGTTCGCGGCATCCTCGACGGCGCGCCGCAGGTCTCCGCGAGCGTGGTCACCTTCAATCCCTCAGGCGGCGAGCCGCCCCTCTTCGTCGTTCCGGGCGCCGGGTCCGACGCAACTGCCCTCGTTCACTTCGCCGATGCAATCGGCGTGGACCAGCCGGTAAAGGTCATCCAGCTTCCCGGCGCCGACGGGCGCAGCAAGCCGGTGACGCGTATGGATCAGATCACCGCGCATTGCCTCGAGGCGATTCGCCAGACGTCCGTCCCGCCCCCGTACCGGATCGCCGGCACGTCATTCGGAGGGCTGGTCGCGTATGACATCGCCTCCAAGCTTCTGCGCGATGGCGAGCAGATCGCATACCTCGGCCTCTTCGACACCCCCGTCCCGAGGCTCAGGCGCGGCAATAGTCTGACCCGTCCGCTGAGGCGGTTCAGCCTGCCGCCGAACCTGTCCTTCCGGTCGATGATCCGAAGCCCCCGCCGTGGGTGGCGGCGGCTGCGCGTGCCCGTGGGCAGGCTGCTCGCGGACTACCGCATGGTCCTTTCGGTGCTGCTGGGCCTCAGACTGCCATCGCCCGAGCTCAGGTTTCGCTACCTGCGGATGGGCTGTTCAATCGCGGCGGACCGTTGGACGCCGCCGCCGATCCCGGCGCCGCTCTACCTCTACAGGTGCAACTCGCAACCGGCGCATCTGACCGACGCTCCGCGGCTGGGTTGGGATGGGCTCGCGCCGCGCATTGAGGTGCGGGGACTACCCGCGAGACATAACCGCCATATCCGTCCGCCCGCGGTGAGCCATCTCGCCGCGCTCGTGAACGATGACCTGCGGTTGACGAGGAGCGCGGAGCACAGCCCGTTGGCGGGCCCTCCTCAGCTCGCCAGTTCGTAGCCTGAGAGCCCGCGCTGGTGAGGCGTCTGTCCCCTCGCAGGCGCCGCAGACCCGAGCCGCTGCACCGCATGGCGGCGTCAACTAACTCCTCCGATGTGTCGGTTCTCGGACATAGGTGCTTTGCATGGAAAGCACATAAGTCGGCGAGTGCGAACTGAGAGTCGCCTGGCGAGCCTCAGTTCGCACTGGGTGATCGAGCAGCCACTGCGTCTGAGCTGACTTAGGTGCTTTGGACGAGAAGCACCTAAGCCTTGACGCTGGTCGCAGCGATGTTTCTCCCGCGTGAAAGCGAACGCCCCGGCGATCATTCCGGGGGCGTTCTACCCGTCGCATTCACCGGGATGGGATGGTGCAAGCTAGCGCGGTTGGAGCGCAACGCACCCTCCGTAGTTTCCCGCAGAAAGTCTGCGGGCTTTTACCGTTGCCTTGGCCTTTTGCAGCTCTTAGCTTGAGCGGGAATCGCCGCGCAGGGGCTGCAAGGGGCCCAGGGGGTTGCGCGTCGCACGATCAGGGAGTTCTCCATGCTGCGCACCTTCGCCTCGCACTTTCGTCATCAGTGGATGGGAGCTCTCGCTCTATTCCTCGTGCTCACCGGCGGCACTGCCTTCGCAGTCACCCAGATTGATCGCAACAGCGTCAAGTCAAAGCACATCGTGAACGGCCAGGTCAAGGAAGCCGACCTCGCGGATGGGAGCGTGACAACGGACAAGATCCAGGATGGCGCCGTGGGAAATGCGGACCTTGCACCGCGTGAGGGCGTTCAGACACCAACGATGGCCGACTGCGCCACCTCCACTCCGTGGAGCACGCCTGTCGCTTTCGCGATCGAGGCCGGCTTCTGGAAAGACCGTTCCGGCGTCGTCCACCTGCAGGGATCGATCGGCTGCACCGGAAATGCCACCGAAGGTCAAGCCGTTTTCACCCTGCCGCCTGGATATCGGCCGGCGGGCATCGTGCGCTGGGGCGCCCTCTCCAACAACGCGGCTATTTCGCAGATCGCGGTGCTCGGCAGCGGTGAAGTTGTGTACGACGGCCCGGACAGCAACTCGAATGACGACTACGTCTCGCTCGACGGTTTCACCTTCCGCGCCGAGGGCTAAGCGGCAAATCACGGAGTAGCGGGTCTCGCCGGTCCGCTTTCCACGCGAAGCGGGCTTAGGTGCTTCTCGTCCAAAGCACCTAAGTCTCAGCGCTCGCCCAGTTCCTCCCGCACCCGGTGGCCGCGAGGGCAGGGTTTACTCCCGCCATGTGAGATAAACCCTGCCTTCGCGTGGTGCGCCTACGTGCTTTCCATGCAAAGCACATGACTTCGCCGGGATGGGAGCGCCGGGTCAGCTCGCGAGCTCGTAGCCCAGCTCGAGCAGGAGCGGACCGGCGATCCGTTCGTAGCTCGCGATCTCCTCCGCGGTCATCTTGTGCCGCCAGGCTTCGAGGCGATCCTCGCGCGGAGGCTCCTTGGCGAGCCGATGTGACTCCATCCGCGCTGCGGCCGGCTGGGTCGGGCCGTGGCGGCGGACGAGATCGACGTTCTTCTCCTCCAGGCGTTTCTCGGCGCGCTCGTGGTAGTCGAGCATCGCCGGGTCGAAGTCGAGCTCGATCAGGTCGCAGACCTTGCGGAGTGTCCCCTCGGTGTCTCGGACGAGGTCCTCGAAGTGGACCTCGTGGTAGTGCTCGATCTTCGGTGCCATGCGGCGGGCCTTGGCGATCCGCTCGACCCAGAGCGTGGCCGACTCCTCGTAGGTCTTCGGTCCCCAGTTCATCCGCATGTGGGAGAGGGAGACATCGCGCCCGTCGCGGATGATGTGGATGAAGCGCGCCTCGGGGAGAGTGCGCTGGATCCGGACCATCTCCTTGATGTAGCCGGGCGTCTTGTCGCCGTAGCGCGGCTTGCCCTCGCGCTCGGCGTATTCGAGGTAAAAGGCGCGGATCACGTCGGCGGCGTTCGGCTTAGGGATCGCTGCGATGCGCTGCCGAAGTGCGTCCGGGTCCAGGTGGAAGTCCTGCCAGCGCTTCGAATCGATGATGACTTCGGCCAGCTCGGCGGGGGGCATCCTGTCCTTCTCGATGCGGCGGATCAGCTTCGGCACCCAGTGCGTCTCGCCCGGGATCGCGAGCTCGGGGTGTGAGTCCAGCATGAGGCGGATGAGAGTCGTTCCCGAGCGTGTCACGCCGCAGACGAACGGTGCGGGCGGCGGCACCGGGCCGGTCGAGGTCAGGCGCTTACGGGCGCGGATGATCCGTGCGCGCTTCTTCAACTTTCGGTAGGTGGTCACGGGGCGGTCAGTTGTAGCAGCGATTCGAACCCGCGAAGCGTGTGTTCCCACGCGCGCTCGCCTTCCCGGAGCGCGACGGCGCCGGCCGAGAGATCGGATCGCAGAGCGTCATCCTCGGCCAGGCGGTCGATCGCGGCTGCCATGGCGGCCGGATCGAAGGCGTGCGCCGGGATGCCCGAGCGGGCCGTGCCGTCGGGCACCGAGGCGACGAGCAGGCCGTTCTCGCCATCGCGCGTGATCTCGTTCATCGGCGCCACATCGTTCGTGATCGCGGGCTGTCCGAAGGCGACTGCCTCGTAAAGCGGCAGTCCGAGGCCCTCCCAGCGCGCGGGCGACAGGGTCACGTCGGCCGCGGCGACCGTCTCGAGATGCTGCCGCGTCGGCTCGTCGGCGATCCGCAGCTCGATGCGCCCGTCGCGGGTCGCCGCTTCCTCGGCGGCGGTCAGGCGCGAGCGCTCGACCTGGGCCTTCACGATCAGGCGGGCGCGCTCGCTCTTGACCAGCGACCACGCCTCGAGCACGGGCTCGAGCGGCTTCCGCCGCCCGAGGAACCCCCCGGTGAACACGAACGTCACCGCCTCCCCCTCGGCAAACGTCCCACGGTGTACACCCTGGGGTATCGCGTCGGACGTTTGCCGGCGGCGGGCGGCGGCGGCTTCGCCGACTTCGGCCAGCTCGGGGTGGCAGCCCCACGGCACGTACGGGGTCTCGAGGCCCATGCCCCGGTAGCGCTCTTGCTCCGCGCGGGTCATCGAGAAGACGAGGTCGTAGCCGCGGCGGGCTCCTTCGACGTGCTCGGCGGTGAAGTGCTCCCAGACAAACCGCCCGATCACCTTGACCCCCTGGGCACGGACCTGGGCGAGCTCGTCGAAGCCGTAGTTCTGGTCGCACAGGATCGCCTCGATGCCCTCGCGCTCGATCCACTCGGTGTAGTCGGCGAGCGGGATGTCGTACTCCGACGCCTCGGTCACCCCTGGCTGGTCCCAGACGTCATCGCGGGAGAGCGCGCCCGGCTGGGGTCCCCGCTCCTTCTTGGGGCGGGCGAGCACGAAGGTCTCGTGGCCGAGCGCATCCAGCGCGGAGCGCGTGTGTCGCCCCACCACAGGCTGCCCGCGGTTGAACCACTTCGTGACGACGCCGATGCGCATCAGGAGACACCCACCGGCACATGCTGCTTTCGCACCTAAAGGTGCTCATCATCTAACTGCTGAGAGGAGCTCGCCGTAGCCCTCGACGGTGCGCGACCACGCGCGCTCTCCGTCGCGAACCTCGCGAGCGCCCGCGGCGAGCTCGGCGCGGGCGCCATCGTCGGCGATCCGCTCGATCGCCTTTGCAAGCTCGCCGGGATCGGGGCTCCAGGAGGTGATGCCCGAGCGCGCAGTCCCTTCGACCGAAGCGCTCACGAGGTAGCCGTTCACGCCATCCAGCACCGCCTCGTTCATGGGCGCGTTGTCGTTGGTGATCGCCGGCTGCCCGAAGGCGATCGCCTCGTAAAGCGGCAGCCCGAGGCCCTCCCAGCGGGTGGGCGAGAGGCATACGTCGCAGCCCGCGACGAACGAGAGATGCTGGTCGGTCGGCTGGTCCTCGATCAGGATCTGGATGCGCGAGTCGGCGTCGGCGGCCTTGGCGAGCTTCCCCTCCTTGCGTGAAGTCTGCCCCTTGATGATCAGGCGGAGCCGATCGTCAGAGGTCATCGAGAAGCCCTCGAGCATCTCGGAGAGCGGCTTGCGGCGCCCCATGAACGATCCCGGCACGAGCAGGCGCACCAGGCCGTCGTCGGCCCTGTCGGGCTCGACGGCGAGGAGCTCGGGGTGGCAACCCCAGGTCACGTAGGGGCTGTCGATCCCCATCTCGGCGTAGCGTTCCTGCTCGCCGCGGTGGAGGGAATAGACGACGTCGAGCGCCTCCTTCGCGCCGGCGACGTGCTCTTCGGAGAAGTGCTCCCATACGAAGCGCCCGATCGTCTTGACGCCCTCGGCCCGAAGCGCCGCCAGCTCTTCGAACTGGTAGAGGTTGTCCGTGAGGATCACGTCGATGCCCTCGCGCTCCACCCACTCGCGGTAGGTCGCGAGCGGCACGTCGGACTCGCCCGTCTCGGTGACGCCGGGCTGGTCCCAGACCGGGTCGGGGACTCTTTCGGTCACGCCGGACCGCGGCCCCGTACCTTCGCGCGCGAGGATGAACGTGTCGTGGCCGAGCTCGTCGAGCGCCGAGCGCACGTAGCGCGAGACGACCGCCTGGCCGGACGCGAACCACTTGGTGACGATGCCGACCCGCATCAGGATCACCCACCGGCACATGCTGCTTTCGCACCTAAAGGTGCTCATGGGACAACTGGCCTCTACGCCGCGGCGGCGTCGACCGGCTCGCCGACCGGGTAGCCGAGCTCGGCGAGCAGGTCGCCCGCGACCTCTTCGAACTCGAGGCGCTGCTCCTCGGTCATCTGCTTGCGCCAGCGCTGGACGCGATCCGCCGACGGAGGCTTCGTCGTCATCTCGTGCGTCTTCATGCGCCGCTCGACGGACAGCTCCTTCGACTTGCCGCCACCGGGCAGGGCGCGCGCCATTTCCTGGAGGCGGTCGGCCGAACGCTCGTGGTAGGTCAGGAGCTCGTCCTGCCAGGGAAGCTCGAAGAACTCGCACACGCTGCGAAGGACGGGCTCCGTGTCCAGGATCAGGTCCTCGTAGCGGATCTCCATGTAGTGGTTGAGGGAGGGGGAGTCCTCCTTCGCCTTGGTGACCTTCTTCTGCCAGCGCTTGGCGACGTCACCGGCGGTGAGGTCGCGGACCGTGCGGTCCAGAACCGAGAGCGCAACGTCGCGCCCGTCTCGGATGACGTGGCAGAAGCGGGCCTCGGGCAGGGCGCGCTGGATCAGCTTCATCTTCTGGACGTAGGTCGGGGTCTTCTCGCCGTAACGGGGCTTGCCCTGGCGCTCCGAGTAGATGTCATAGAACGAGCGCACGGCCGGGCCTGCCTTCAGCTTCGGCAGCGCGCGAAAGCGCCCGAGCATCTCCTCGTCGGAGATCTCGAAGTCGCCCCACTCGCGGTGCTCCTTCATCGCCTCGAGCACGCTCTCGGGCGTGGCACCGTCGGCCTTCGCCGCCTTGATCATGTCCGGGACGAAATGCGTCTCCGGCGGGATCGTCAGGTCCGAATGGGCGTCCAGCATCATCCGCAGGAGCGTGGTGCCCGAGCGGTTCATGCCGACCACGAAGGGGAAGGGCTCGTGGCTGGTGCCACGGCGGAGGAATGATGGGACGAGAACGGCCATGAAAGCGGGCGGTAAAGCCTACGAGGAAGCCGCGCGGGCGTAGCCGAGGTCGTCGAGGAGGTCGCCCGCAACCCGCTCGAACTCGGCCTGGTCCTCGGCGCTCATGTCCTCGCGCCAGACCTCGATCCGCTCCTTGGTCGGCGGCTTGGTGGCAAGGGCGTGAGCCTTCAGCCGCTCGCCCGCGTCGCGCTCGGGCCGGCCGTCGCGAGCGGGCATGGCGCCGGCCATCTCTGACAGGCGCTCGGCAGCGGTCTCGTGGTAGCGGAGCATCACCTCGTCGAAGTCGAGCTCGATGAACTCGCAGACCTTCCGCAGGGCAGGCTCGGTGTCGGAGACCAGGTCCTCGTAGCGGATCTCGATGTACTCGCCGAGGTGCGGGCCGTCGGCGCGCGCCTTTTCGATTCGCCGCTTCCAGCGCCGGGCCGATCGTGCGGCAGGCACCGGCTCGCGGTGGCCCCGCTCGATCACGCGCTTGTTGTTCGAGAGCGTCACGTCGCGGCCGTCGCGGATCACGTGGATGAACCGCGCCTCGGGCAGGACACGCTTGATCCGGCGCATCGTCTTCACGTAGGGCGGGGTCTTGTCGCCCCAGCGCTCCTTGCCCTGCTTCTCCGCGTAGAGCTCGTAGAAGGCGCGAAGCGCGTCAGGGGCGTTGAAGCGGCGGATCGCCTCGAAGCGGTCCAGCAGCTCGTCCTCGCCCAGCCCGAAGTCGTTCCAGCGCCGGTGCTCGTCCTCGGTGATCGCAGCCAGCGCCTGCTCGGGGCCGAACCGGAAGCGCCCGGACGCCTCCAGGACGCTGTCGAAGAAGTGGGTCTCGGGCGGCATCGCCATCTGGGGATGCGCGTCGAGCATCAAGCGCAGAAGCGTGGTACCGGAGCGGCCCACGCCGACCACGAAAGGCGCGGGCAGGCCCGGCTCGGCGCTTCCGCGCAGGCGACGGGCGCGCAGGGTCCTGGCGATGAATGACTCGTCCGACATGCGCGGAAAAGGCTAGAGGCTCAGCCCCGGCCCGCTTGCGTGAGGCGGCGAAGGTGCTCGTCGAAGGTGTGGCGGTAGACGATTCCCTCGAACGCCGCCTCCCACTTCGCGGAGCCGCCGCCGGCGCGAAGCTCATGCCAGGCGGCCTTCGCCTCGTCCTCACGGTAGATCTCGGTCCACGCGCCGCCGCCGGCGAGGATGTCCTCGAACGCACCCACGTCGCGCTCGATCTCCCAGAGGCGATCGCGGCGGATCTTCGGCGTCTTCGACTTCGGCGGTTCGAAGAACGGCTGATCGCGCCACTCGGGGAGAAGGCGCCCGATCAGGTCGAGGTGGAGGCGATCGGTCAGGCGGTCCTCCGGCTCAAGCGCAAACGACGCGCGGATGAAGCCCGGCGTGGCGAAGACCGAGATCCGCTCGGAATCCGTGGCCAGCCCGGAGCGGTGGGCGAAGCGATCGGTGAGGTAGAACCAGTCCAGGAGCACAGGGCCGTCCAGACCCGCGGCCTCGCCGGCCTCGAGCGACGCGGTGACCTCCACCTCGGCTTCCTCGTATGCCTCGGGCCGTGCGGCGTCGTGGTCCTTGGCGAAGAACCGCATGATCCGCTCCGGCACGCGCTTCGCGCGGCGCGTGACCTTCTTCAGCTGCCGCTCGTTCTTGTAGAAGAACCCGTGCGCGATCTCGCCGCCATGGCCGGAGAAGGTTGCGTTCTGAGGACGGGGCCGGGGGAGGGTCATCTTTCCCCTGAGCTTCTGCGGATGGCGAACCCCGTCGTGGAGGAGATGCAGGTTGGCCGCCCGCTCCATGAGGTCGGTGCTCGGCGTGGCGGAGCCAGCCTCGGTGCGGCTGACCTCGTGAACAGGATCGCCAGGAGCCGCGGCGATCAGAGCGCGGGCGACGTCGGCTTCACCCGGCGTCGCGTCGGACGTGAGGAAGCGGGCGGGTGTGCCGGCGGCGATGACCGCGGCCGCGGAAAGGCGCGAATCGCGGCCGCCCGAGAGGTCGACTTTCGCCTCGCCAGGCCAGAGCTGGGCGGCGCTCTTGGCCTGTGCCAGCGCGTCGTCCATCGCCAGGTTCGCGAGCTCGGCGACGTCGCCGCCCGGCGCGACCCACCGCTCGAGCGCCCGCGTCCGCCGTTTCTCGACGCGGCCGGCTCGCGCCTCGACCACGGTTCCGCCCGGCAGGCGCCGCATCGCCTCGATGGGAGCCGTGTCGCCGAGGAACCATGAAGCCGCGGCGAGCACCCGCCACGCGCGAGCGTCGGCACTTGCATCCATGCCGAGGAAGATGACGAGCGCACCAGGCCTGTTTGACCATGCCGTGACGCCGCCCGCCTCGGCCTCGTAGGCGCGCGCCGCACCCAGCGCGTCGTTCATTACGAGGAGGCGCTCGGCCTGGAGATCCAGAACTCCGATCCCCGCCGGAGCGTTGAGCTTGTGGCTCGCGTCGTCGGGCCTGTCGGCCAGGGAACGGGCGAGAGCGAGGGGCGCTTCGGCGAGCGGCGCCGAGCCCGTGACCCGCTCCCACCCGGTCGGGACGTACGCGGTCGCGACCGCGTAGCGCTCGTCGCGCGCGAAGTGGGGCCACCTGCATGCCGGGTCGGCATCGCCGATGACGGCGACTCCCGCCTGCCCGGCCACCGCGCTCTCCGTTGTCAGCGGGTAGTCGACGAGTTGGCCGTAGTGGCTGCGCACGCGCTCGAGACGCTCGTCGAGCCATCCCTCCTCGGGTCGGGTCTGCGCGGAGAAGCAGATCCAAGTGGGATCGATGTTTTCGCCCATGGGCGCGAGGCTACCTGCGGCGAGTCGGCCCGCTCTAGGCTGCGGCGCATGCGCCTTGAGCCACGCGAGATGCCGGACTGGCCCCCGCTCGCGTGGCTCGCGCGGTGCGGCGACGACATTGAGCTGTGGCATGGGCCAGGTGTCGAGGTCGCGGCGGAATGGGCGTACGAAGGCGCATGGACGGGCAGGTTCGAGGCAGGGTCCTTCGACGAGGTCGCGGTGAGCCTCGGCTCGGGAGTCCGGATCCGGGGCGATGCGGCCGTGTTCGTCACCCCGACGTCGACCATCGACCGCCTCTGCCACATGGTCACTCCGGCAGGCGAGACGCTCGTATCGAACTCGCTGCTCGCTTTGCTCCAGGCTGCCGGCGCGACGGTGACCGACCCGAAGTACCGGGCGCGGGCGACCTCCATCGTCCGAGGGATCGACAGGTACCGAGGTTCGGTGGAGACCTCGCAAGGCACCGCCCGCCTTACGTATTTTCGCGATCTGGTTTGGAGCAGAGGCCTGCTGGAGCAGCGGGACAAGCCGAAGGTGGCCGGTTCGTTCGGCAACTTCGCCGGATATCGCGATTTTCTGGCTTCGACGTTCCGAGAGCTCGCGGCGAACATGGCGGATTCGTCGCGGCGGTTCCCACTCCGATTTCTCGGGACGCTCTCGTCCGGCTATGACGCCAACGCGGCGACTGCTCTCGCCGTGGGGGCCGGTTGCCGAGGCGGCGATCTGCTTCGAGACCACGGGCAGCGGCCACCCGGACAGCGGGGTGCCCGTTGCAAGCGCCCTGGGGATCGAACCGATCGTCGTGGAGCGTGACGCGTGGAGGTCCGAGCCTCAGCTGGACGGCTTCACGGAGGTGCCGTTCCTGGCAGCCGGCGGGGGGAGCGGCCTGATCGGGTTCCATGGCGCCCGCGAGCACCTCTCGGGTGCTGTGCTCGTCTCGGGGTTCTACGGCGACTCGATCTGGAATCCGGAGTGGAGCGCCCTGAGCCCCGACATCGTTCGCAAGGACGCTTCCGGGCTGGGCTTTTGCGAGTACCGCCTCCACGCAGGCTTCGTCAACTGCGCCCCCGCATTCTGGGCAGCGCGCGAGGTGGCAGAAGTCGTCGGGATCAGCGGCTCGGCCGAGATGGAGCCGTGGGTCCTGGGCGCCGGGTACGACCGGCCGATCCCTCGCCGGATCGCCGAGGAGGCCGGCGTCCCGCGGGAGGCTTTCGGACATGAAAAGCGCGCGGTCCCCAAAGCACAGCCTCATCGGGACCGCCGGTTCCTCACCCCCGCCGCGAAGCGCGACTACTTCTCGTGGCTCCGTGGCCAGCGCGGCGCGCCCGGGGTCCCCCGCGTGATCTCTCCCGCGCTCGACCGGACGGTGTTTGCGTGGCACACCCTCGCTTTGCGCGTGCATGTGGCTGCAGGCAGGATCCCGCCCTTGCGCCGCTCGGATCGGTGGGAGTCGCGCCGAAAGGAGCTCAAGCAGAGGCACAGGCGGCCCACACCGCTCAGAAGCCATGCGGTCGACTGGGCGCTCGTGCGGGGCAAGCGCGCCTATGGCCCCCACGAGCCCCCACTCGAGCTCGATCTCCGCGAAGTTGAGGCCGACCCCACGCTACGTCTTGTCGAGGAAGGGCTTCCCGCGGCCGCGCCTGAGAAGACCTGGCTCCGCCGCCACTCCAAGGGAGTGAGCATCGCCTTCGGCGTCGCTGTGACGGCGGCGCTCATCATTGGCCTGTACGACAAGCGCGACGCGTTCGCGGAATCGCTCGGGGCCGCCTCGCCCGCCGTCTTGGCCGGAGCGGTAGCGATGCAGGTGATCTGGCTCATTGCCCGCAGCGAGGCCTGGCACGTCTGCGTCCTCGCTGCCGGGGGAACGGCCGGGCGGCGCCCGCTTTACCGAGCGGCGGCCATCGGATACCTCGGCAATCTCCTGAACAGCAGCTTCGGGCTCGCTGTGCGCATCGCGGAGTTGCGGCGCACGGATCCGTCCACGTCGCCCAGAGCGGGTGCCCTGGTCGCCGCCGAGCTGCCAATCGTGGTGATCGAAATCGCGCTGGCCGCGATCTGTTCGTTCACCCTCATCGGGCCGCTCGGGATCCCTTGGTGGACGCCGCTGATCGCCCTCGCTGTCGCCGGTGCGATCGTGGCTGCGCTCAGCCGCCTCGCGGACCGCAAGCGCGAGGGGTTCTGGCAAGGGCTCGCGGTGATGCGCGGCCTTGCCTATCGCAACCGGATCATCGCTCTTACGATCTTCGCTGTCTCGGCACAGGTGTTCCGCAACTGGCTCGTGCTGCAGGGCATCGGTGTCGACATCACCCTGCTGGATTCGGTTGCCCTCCTGGTCGCGACGGCCGCTGTCGGACTGCTCCCCGTAGGTCCCACCCTGGGCGTGACCACCTCGATCCTGATCCTTGGCTCGAAAGGGGTCGCTCAGGTAGCTGCGGCGGGTGCTCTGCTCACCGCCACCGGCGCTGTGGGAGCCCTGTGTTTCGCTTCCTGGTCTTTGGCGGATCGCTTCCGGATGAGTCGTCGCCCCGGTGAGCGCTGACGGTCCGCTTCAGGCTGGGACGGCGCTCTTCGCGACGGCCGCGAACAGCTTCAGGCCGTCGTCTGAGCCCGTGAGCGGATCGACGGCGTGCTCGGGGTGGGGCATGAGGCCCATCACGTTGCCGCGCTCGTTGGCGACTCCGGCGATGTCGCGTGACGAGCCGTTCGGGTTCTGACCCGGCGCGTAGCGCAGGACGACCTGGCCACGGGCTTCGAGCTCGTCGAGAGTCGCGGGGGGAGCGAAGTAGCGGCCGCTCATGTGCTTGACCGGGACCGAAAGGGTCTGGCCGACCTCCATGCCCTTCGTCCACTCGGAGTCGGGCGAGACGACCTCGAGATCTACCTGGCGGCAGAGGAAGCGGAGGCCGTCGTTGGGCAGCAGGGCTCCCGGGAGCAGCCCCGCCTCGCAGAGCACCTGGAAGCCGTTGCAGATCCCGAGGACCGGACCACCCCCGTCGGCGAATTCGCGAACCGCGTCCATGACCGGAGCGAAGCGAGCGATCGCGCCGGCTCGCAGGTAGTCGCCGTAGGAGAACCCGCCGGGCACGACCACCGCGTCGATGCCATCGAGGCTCATGTCCTCGTGCCAGACCATCCGGGCCTCGCCGACCCTCTCGCACGCCGCCAGCGCGTCGCGTTCGTCACAGGAGCCGGGGAACTGCAGGACCCCGAACATCAGCCGATCTCTTGGATCTCGTAGTCCTCGATCAACGGGTTAGCGAGGAGCTTCTCGCAGAGCTCGGAGAGGTGCGAGGCGTCGTCCGCCTCGAGCTCGACCAGCCGGCCGACGCGAACGTCGCGGACGCTGTCGAACCCGAGCGCGGGAAGCGCCCGCTCGACGGCCTTGCCCTGCGGGTCGAGAATGCCCTCCTTGGGGCGAATGAGGACGCGAGCCTTCACCGCTCGAAACCTAGCGACGCGCCCGGCCGGTTGCGCGATCGACCGCGCGGCGGGCCCGGCCGACGGCTGCGTCGAGGCGAGAGGGCGAGTCGGCGTCGGGGGAGCGCAGGCGCAGCGGTCGCGAAGTGCCGTCGAGCCCAAGGATCTCTCCATAGCCAGCGTCCTCCAGCACCCCCTCCATGCCCAGCGCCTTCGCCGCCGCGGCCCACCGCGGATCGTCGCCCCACTGGATGTCGGCTTCCTTGCGTACGTTCTGTGCCGCCCAGTCCCGGACGCCGTCGGGCGTCGAGCGCCCGATCGCGTCATAGATCCTGTGGAGCTCTCCCGCGGGGTCGACCCGCAGGTCCTCGAGGCGGACGAGCACGTAACGGTCGCCGAAGAGCCGCCGTCCATCCGAGCGCAGGCCGTCCCACACCGCCTTCCAGACAACCAGCGGTCGCATGAAGTCCGGGACGCCCCGCTCGAGCCCCTCGTGTTCGCCCTCGGCGAGCAAGTCGCGGGCCATGCGGCTGGACGACCAGAGCTTTCGGCGCGTCCACGCATCGAAGAACTCGTCGGCGTCCTCGTAGCGTGTCGCGTGGCGGCGCCCGCGACCGAGGAGCATCGAGCCCACGACTGCGCGCGGGTCACGGACGATGTGGACGAAGGTCGCGCCGTGGTCGACGCGGTGAAGGTCGGGCACCTTGCGAAAGAGGCGGACCTCCTTGATCAGGACCTGAGGCGCCTGCCGGAGCAGGTAGCTGAGGAAGTCGACACCCCATTCGGGCAAGGCCGGGTGGAGCTCTAGCCCGGGCGCCCGTGGGCCGCCGTGGTTGAAGAGGTCGAGAGGGACCTCGGGGTGCTCGTCGCGCTTGAACTGCCGGCGGATCTCGCGCGTTTCGGCGAAGAGGTCCTCGGAGCGGGCGCCCGACCCGCCGCCGGGAGTCTCCGCGTCCTCGCGGAACGGCTCATAGAAGCGACGGACCTCCGGGTCCTCCGCGAAAGCGTCGTAGAGGATCGTCGTCCCCGACCGGCGCATCCCCTGGATGAAGACGTTCACGGGGGAGACTGTAGGCCCGCGTAACTCGTAGATACCCCTTACGCGCGCCTTCGGCGCTTGCACATGCTGCTTTCGGGGCTAAAGCCCCTCACTCAGAAACTGCGGCCAGTAATCCGCTCGTACGCCTCGACGTACTTGGCGCGGGTGCCCTGGACGATCTCTTCGGGCAGCTCGGGGCCGGGTGGAGAGTGGTCCCAGCCCGACTCGTCGAGCCAGTCGCGGACGTACTGCTTGTCGAACGAGGACTGGCCGCGACCGGCCTCGTAGTCGTCGGCCGGCCAGAACCTGGAGGAGTCCGGCGTGAGCACCTCGTCGCCCAGCACGATCTCGGCTCCCGGCGAGGCGCCGAACTCGAACTTGGTGTCCGCGATGATGATCCCGCGCTCCAGGGCATGCGCAGCGGCGTGCTCGTAAAGGGCGATGGAGGTGTCGCGCAGGCCTTCCATGAGGGCGCGGTCGCCGATCGTCTCGACTGCGCGCTCGAACGAGATGTTCTCGTCGTGGTCGCCGACTTCGGCCTTGGTGGCCGGGGTGAAGATCGGCTCGGGGAGCTTCTGCGACTCCTGGAGGCCGGCGGGGAGCTTGATCCCGCAGACCTCGCCGGTCTTTCCGTACTCCTTCCAGCCGGAGCCGGTGATGTAGCCGCGGACCACGCACTCGACCGGATACATCTCGAGCTTCTTCACGCGCAGCCCGCGCCCCTCTGCCTCCGCGGGGACATCGGCCGTAAGCATGTGATTCGGGACGATGTCGCCCGTCGTCTCGAACCAGAAGACGGACATGCGCGTCAGCACCGCGCCCTTGTCAGGAATCGGGGTGGGGAGGACAACGTCGTACGCGGAGATCCGATCCGAGGCGACCATCAGGAGGTCGTCCTCGATCTCGTACATCTCGCGCACCTTGCCGGAGGCGACGAGGTTCAGGTCGGAGAGGGCTTCTGAGCTCACGGGCGGCGACTTTAACAACGGACGCGGCGCGGGTTAGATTGATCCTCGAGATGCCCGCTCCTCCAAGCGTGCCGCTGCCCAAGCCCGTGCAGACCGCGCGGTTCCTGGTGCGGCCGATCTCCTTCATGGAGCATTGGCGCCGCGAGCTCGGCGAGACGTTCGGCGCTTCCCTCTACGGACCGGGCGATGTGCTCTTCGTCTCGGACGCTGAGTCGATCAAGGCTCTCTTCAAGCGCGACCGGGTGAACACGATCGCGCCGGGCCGCAACATCATCCTCAAGCCCCTCCTGGGTGAGGGCTCGTTGCTCCGGCAGGAGGGCGACGAGCACCTCCGGCGCCGCAAGCTGATGCTGCCGCCGTTTCACGGTGAGCGCATGCGGGCCTATGAAGACGTGATCGCGGAAGCGACGGAGGCGGCGATCTCGGAGTGGCGCGAGGGAGAGGCGTTCGCGCTCCACCCGACGATGCAGGCGATAACCCTCGAGGTCATCCTGCGCGCCGTCTTCGGCGTCGAAGAGGGAAAGCGCCACGACGAGCTCTCCGCCGGCCTCACGGAGATCCTCGCCGCCACCGGGTCGCCCCGCGCGATCGGCCTGCTCTTCCCCATCACGCGCAACTCGCCCCCGTATCGCCGGCTCCAGGGGCTGATCGACCGGGTCGACGAGCTCCTGGCCGAGCAGATCGCCGAGCGCCGAGCCGATCCCGGATTGGGCGAGCGCGAGGACATCCTCTCGATGCTGGTGTCCGCCCGGTTCGAGGACGGCACAGAGATGTCCGACTCCGAGGTGCGCGATCAGCTCATGACGCTTCTGCTGGCGGGCCATGAGACGACCGCCACGGCGCTCGCATGGGCGTTCGACCTCCTGTTCCGCCGCCCCGACGCCTTCGAGCGGCTCCGGGAAGAGGTCCGCTCGGGCGACGGGCACGAATACCTCGACGCTGTGATCTCGGAGACGCTGCGCGTCCGCCCAGTCGTGCCGTTCACCGGACGCGAGCTGCGCGAGCAGACCACGCTCGACGGCTTCGACCTGGAGCCGGGGCAGATCATCCTGGCCGCGATCTGGCTTACGCACACCCGCGCGGACCTCTACCCGGAGCCCTATGCGTTCCGCCCGGAGCGCTTCCTGGACGATGCGCCCGAGACCTATTCGTGGGTGCCGTTCGGCGGCGGGACCCGGCGCTGTATCGGCGCGGCGTTCGCGCAGCTCGAGATGCGGATCGCGCTGGGAACGATCATCCGCGAGTGCGATCTTCGGCCCGCCACGGACCGCCCGGAGCGGCCGATTCGCCGCAACGTGACCATGTCTCCCGCGGGCGGCACGCCGGCGATTCTGGAGCGGCGCCATGGCGGGTCGGACATTGCCCATAGATCTGGTGTGCAATCCTCATCGCCCGCATGAACCTGAACCCGCTCGAGATCCGCCGCAAGCGCCGCAAGCAGGCGAAGAAGCGCGCCCGCAAGGAGCGCCGCGCGGCCAAGCGAGCCCAGGAGCTCGAGAACCGCCCCGCTCCCGTCCCGTTCGTGGTGGGCGTCAACCGCTCCGGGACGACCCTGCTGCGGATGATGCTGGACTCGCATCCCGACCTGGCGATTCCGCCTGAGACCCACTTCATCCCCGCGCTTTTCGACGCGATCAAGCAGCGGCGGAAGGCAGGCGACCGGATGACGGCGCCCGAGGTCGTCGACTTCCTGGTCGAGCACCGCCGCTGGGGAGACTTCGGGCTCGATCAAGACGTTCTGCTGGCGCGCATCGAAAAGGACGAGAAGGTGCGACCGAAGAAGGTCATGCGCGCCTTTTACGAGCTCTATGCCGAGAATCAGGGGAAGACGCGCTACGGGGACAAGACGCCCGGCTACGTGAAGCAGATGGGCGTCGTTCACCGCATGCTGCCCGAGTCGAGGTTCGTGCACCTGATCCGTGACGGCCGCGACGTTGCGATCTCGCGGGAAGGACGCATGACCGCCGAGGACCTCTCGGTCGAGCGGCACGCCAAGATCTGGAAGCGCAGGATCAGCCGCGCGCGCCGCCAGGTGCCCCGCATCAAGCACTACCTCGAGGTGCGCTACGAGGACCTGATCGAAGACCCCGAGCCGGTGCTTCGGGAGATCTGCGAATTCATCGAGCTTCCATACGACCCGGCGATGCTCGCCTACCACGAGCGCTCGGCCGACCGCCTTCAGGAGATCGCGCGGGACCTCGACGACGAGGATGGCGGCGCCCTACGCCCGGCCGTCGAGCGGGTCCAGGCCCACTCGCTCGTCACCGAGGCGCCCCGGTCCGACCGGGTCGGAAGGTGGCGCGACTTGATGGATCCGGCGGACGTCGCCAGGTTCGAGGCAATCGCCGGCGACCTGCTCGACGATCTCGGCTACGAGGTCTCGACGCCCGAGGGCCGCGAGGCCGTTGCCTCATCCGCAGCTGAGGCCGAAGCCGAGGCAGAGGCGGATTCCGGCTCCGGCTCCGGCTCCGGTTCAGGCTTGGGCGGCAGCTCGTAGTCGGGCTCGCGCCGGCGGTCGAACACGGCTCGCAGGATCGGAGCGCAGGAGACCCCGTCGGCTTCCAGGCTCTCCAGCGTGCGCTCGTAGCGCGCCTCGATCGAGTCCTGCTTCCGCTCTGAGATGCCCTCGCGCCAGCGCTCCGTGTTCGCGTTGTGTAGGTCCATCTTGCCGTAGAAGTAGCGGCGCATCCGCCGACCGAAGCGGACACCGACGAAGCGGGTGACATCGCGCGCAGCATCGTGGCGCGGCGGCGTGAGGATGTCTTCCAGGCTCACCTGGAACAGGCGGTCGTCGGGGATCTGGCGGGCGCCCGCTTCGATCCGGCGAATTCTCTTTTCGAACCAGTCGATCCCCTGGTTGCGGGTGCGCGGGTAGACGAGCCCGCGAGTCTGGCCGACCCGCGACGCCGAGGCGTCCCGTCCGTCGCGGACGATGTGGACGAACTTCGCCTCCGGAAAGAGGCGCATCAGGGTGGGTGCCTGCGCGATCGTGTCGCAGCTCTGCTCGATCAAGCCGCTCGCGCTCTTGGCAACCGCCTGCTCCCACAGGAGGTCGATGAAGAGCCGGCGGCAGGCGGGGTCGGGATCGGCGGGATCGTAGGCGTCCTCGAAACGCGCGACGGCCCACTCGAAGCGATCCTCGGAGAGGAAGCGGAACATGCCCCGGTCGCGGCCGCGCATCTTGCCCTTGAACCAGAAGCCCCGCAGGCGCTTGAGGAAGGCATCCACGCTCACGCTGCCGTCCAGGAGGCCGGGAAAGCCATCCGCGTCCGTGTGGAAGCGGCACTCGACCCCGATCGAGTGCAGGCGCATGTGCCTGCCCAGAAAGCGAGCCACCACGTGAGTGCCGCTTCGCCCAGTTCCGCCGACGAACGTGATCGGCGTGATGTGGTCGGCTTGCTTGCCGGGGCGGTCGGCGAGGGTGTATTCGGCTTGGTCCTGGGCGCTCATGCGCCCGGAACGTTAGACGGCGCGGGCAGAGCCCATCCGCTCGAGGCGCGCCATGACCTCGGGCACGTGAGCCGTATACGCGCGCGGATCAAGAACCTCGTCCAGGTCGAGTTCGGGCGCGGCGGCACCCAGGAGCTCCCGGAACGGCGTCCCGGTGTCCCACGCCTCCTGCGCCGCGGCCTGGACCGTGCGGTACGCGTCGTCGCGGGTCATGCCGGAGTCCACGAGAGCCGTCAGCGCGCGCTGGCTGAAGATCGCGCCGTGGGTGAGGTCCAGGTTCGCCTTCATCCGCTCCTCGTGGACGACCATGCCCGAGGCGACCCGCGTCGCGAGGTGCTGCATGTAGTCGAGCGCGATCGTCGCGTCGGGCAGGACGACCCGCTCGGCGCCCGAGTGGGAGATATCCCGCTCGTGCCAAAGAGCGACGTTCTCGAGGCCCGTCTGCGCGTAGCCCCGCAAGACGCGCGCGAGGCCGGTGATCCGCTCCGAGGTGATCGGGTTGCGCTTGTGGGGCATGGCCGAAGAGCCCTTCTGGCCCTTGCCGAACGGCTCCTCCGCCTCGCGGATCTCGGTGCGCTGCAGGTTGCGCAGCTCGGTCGCGAAGCGCTCGAGGCCGGCGCCCGCGAGCGCGATCGCGGACAGGAGCGCCGCGTGGCGGTCGCGAGGGACGACCTGGGTCGAGGCGTCCTCGGCGCGGATCCCGAGGGACTCGCAGACGTGGCGCTCGATCTGCGGCGGAACCGAGGCGTAGGTGCCGACTGCGCCGGAGATGGCGCCGACGGTCGCGCCGGCGAACGCGTCCTCGAGCCGGGCCAGGTTGCGATCCGCCTCGAAGGCGAAGCCGGCAAGGCGCAGCCCGAACGTGGTGGGCTCGGCGTGCACCCCGTGCGTGCGCCCGACGCAGAGCGTGTCGGCGTGTTCGAGCGCCCTTTCCTTCAGGGCGTCACGGTAGGCCCGGGCACCCGCCACGACGATCTCGCCCGCGTCGCGGATCTGGAGCGCGAGCGCCGTGTCGAGGACGTCCGATGATGTGAGGCCGTAATGAATCCAGCGCCCCGCGTCGCCGCCGACCGACTCGGCGACGACGTCCACGAAGGCGGCGACGTCGTGGTTGGTCGTCCGCTCACGCTCTGAGACGGCCTCCACCTCGAACGCCGCGCGCTCACGCGCCTGGGATGCCGCCTCGGCTGGGACCACGCCCTCGGCTGCCCACGCCTCGGTTGTGGCGAGCTCGACGGCGAGCCAGCCCTCCATCTTGCGGCGGTCGGTCCAGACCGCCCCGATCTCCTCGCGGGTATAACGCGGAATCAATTGACTCAGATGCTGATCATCCGCGCGGCCAGGACTCCGGCGTTCTTCGAGCCGTCGATCGCCACGCACGCAACAGGGATGCCGGGCGGCATCTGCACCGCCGAGAGGAGCGCGTCGAGACCGCCGAGGGACTTGCCCATGATCGGCACGCCGATAACCGGGAGGTCCGTATGGGCGGCGGCGACGCCCGGGAGGGCGGCGGACATGCCCGCCCCGGCGATGATCACCTTGAGCCCGCGCATCCGCGCGTTGTGGCAGTACTCACGCACCATCTCAGGATCGCGGTGGGCGCTCATGACCCGCACCTCGTAGCGGATGCCCGCTTCCTGAAGCGCCTGGCCTGCGGCCTGCATCTTGGGCTTGTCGTTCTTCGAGCCCATGATGATCCCGACCCTCGGGGCATCGACCTCTATCTCCTCGAACGCCTTCTCGACGTCGGGCATCGGCTCCGATGGCGTCGCCACGGTTTCTGCGACTCCCGTCTCGGTCTCGCGTCGGCCCTGAGGGTCGGCTGTCTCCATTCGTTTCTCCCTTTCTTCCCGGCCGTCAGCCGGGAACGCGCTCGGTTGCCCTGAGCGCGATGTCGGTGCGTAATTGCATGCCTTCGAACTCGATGGCCCGAGCGCCCTCATAGGCGCGGGCCCTGGCCTCGGCCGGGCCGGGGCCCAAAGCCGTCACGTTGATTACCCGGCCGCCGGCGGTGACCACGTTGCCATCGGCGTCAAGCGCGGTCCCGGCGTGAGTCACCTCGACGCCGTCAAGCGCCGCCGCGTCGCTCAACCCGGAGATCACGTCGCCCTTCGACGAGGACTCGGGATAGCCGGCCGAAGCCAGGACGAGGGTCACGGCCCAGTCGTCAGCGAAGTCCGCGGACATGCCGGCAAGGCCTGCGGGCTCGCGGCTGGCGAGGCAAAGCTCCGCGAGGTCGGAGCGCAGGCGGGGCAGGACGGCCTGCGTCTCGGGATCGCCGAAGCGGGTGTTGAACTCAAGAACCTTCGGGCCGTCCGAGGTCATCATGAGCCCGGCGTAGAGGATCCCCCTGAACGGGGCGCCTCGGCTCGCCATCAGCTCGACGACGGGGCGGTGAACGACGTCGGCAAGCTCATCCACCCGCGCCGGGTCGATCCCCGGCACCGGCGAGTAGCTGCCCATGCCGCCCGTGTTGGGGCCTTCGTCTCCGTCGAAGATTCTCTTGTAGTCCTGCGCGGGCGCCAGTGGGATCACGTTCTCGCCGTCGCACAGCGCCAGGAGCGAAAGCTCCTCGCCTTCCAGGAACTCCTCCAGGACGACCTCGGTCTGGCCGAACCGGCGCTGGGTGAAGAAGATGTCGACCGCCTCGCGCGCCTCTTCTTCGGAACCGCAGATGATCACGCCCTTGCCCGCGGCCAGGCCGTCGGCCTTGAGCACCAGGGGATAGGAGGCATCGGCGAGGCGATCGAGCGCGTGCGCGGCGTCGCGGAGCACCTCGTGCCCGGCCGTCGGGACCCCGGCGTCGGCCATGAGCTCCTTCGCGTGGACCTTCGATCCCTCCAGGCGCGCGGCTTCCGCGGAAGGGCCGAAAGCGGGGATGCCGGCAAGCTCCAGCGCGTCGACGGCGCCCGCCACGAGCGGAGCCTCCGGGCCGACGATGACGAGGTCGGCTGCCTCCTCGCCGGCCGCGGCGACGATCGCATCCACGTCATCGGCGCCGGCCTCGACCAGGCGGGCGTCAGCGGCAATGCCGGCGTTGCCCGGCGCGCACAGCACATCGGTGACGCTCGCCGAGCGGCCGAGCGCCCGGACGATTGCGTGTTCGCGACCCCCGCCGCCGACGACGAGGACCTTCATGCGGGCGTGTGGGTAGGAGCCGGCTTCAGCGCTAGATCGAGTCGGCGAACTTGTCGGCGGGAATGGCCATGAGCGTCTCGGAGGTCATGGTGCCTCGCGAGCCGAGCTCCACGGAGACCTTGGCCATCGTCTCGGGGTCGGGCGCCTCGACCACGGTGATGAAGTCGAAGCGGCCGAGAACCGCGTACTGGTCGAGGACCTTCGCACCAAGGGCCTCGACCTCCTTATTGACCTCGCCGACACGGCTCGGGTTCGACTTCAGCGTCTTCACTCCGTCCGCGGTCAGATTCGTGAGCATCACGTAGGTCGGCATCTCTTTCCTCCTGGTCTCATCGGCCTCTCCAAGGTGTGCTTCTCACACTACCGCGTGATCAGCCGGTGAATTGCCTCGCGCCTGTAGTCGAAGATGCGCTCGAGGTCGCGGGCGACGACTAGGCCGTGCGCCGCTTCGCCGAGTGGGCCGAACCCGACGCGGTAGCGCACGCGATCGCGTGCGAGCGTGCCGCCCTCGACGGCCTCGAACTCGTGCGTGTGGTGCCAGAGCGCGAAGGGGCTTTTGAGCGCCAGGTCCACGAACCGGTGCGGCGGCTCCCAGACTTCGATCTCGGTCCGCCAGCGCACGGGGACGCCATGAAAGCGCAACCGGTACTCGATGAGCGCGCCCACTCCCATCTCGATCGGTAGCTCGGAGATGATCCGGAAATGGAGCCAGGGCGGTGTGATCGCCTGGAGGTTCTCCGCCCGCGAGAACGGCTCGAAGACCTCTTCGACGCCGTGGGGGAAGAACTGCTCGCGCTCGAGCAGCCGCTCGCTCAAGCCGGCGCCTCCACGAGCGCGCCGAGCGCTTGCACGGTCCGGTCCCATGAAAGCTCCTCGCGCCTCTCGAGGGCGCCCGCGCGAAGCGTCGAGCGCAGATCCGCGTCGCGCAGGCTCTCGATCGCCTTGGTGAGTGCGCGCCGGTCGGGGTCGAACGAGCCGATGTCGGACCGAGGGCGTTGCTTGGACGGCTTGCCGGGGACGAGCAGGCCGTTCCGCCTGTCCTGGACGACCTCGTTCATCGGGGGATTGTCGTTGGTGACGATCGGCAGCCCGAGCGCGGTGGCCTCGAAGAGGTGAAGGCCGAGGCCCTCCCAGCGGCTTGGCGCCAGGCAGGCGTCGGCTGACGCGAACAGGCGGAGGTGCTCGTCGGTGGGAAGGTCCTCGGCGATCACCTCGATCCTCTCGTCCTTTCGTGCGGCTTCGCGAACGTCGTCGACCCCACGCTCCACCTGCGCCTTCACGACTAGCCGGAGCTCCGGGCCCTTCGCCTTCCGGAAGGCCTTCAGCGTCTCGGCTAGGGGCTTTCGCTTCGACATGAACCCACCTGGGAAGAAGAGGCGCACGATCTCGTCTTCGGATTCGACAGGGTCGCGGATCAGTTCGGGGTGGATGCCCCACGGGACGCGCGGCGTCTCCAGGCCAAGCTCGCGATAGCGGTCGGCCTCGCAGGCCGTGACGGAGTAGACCGAGGTGAAGGCCCGGCGCGCCTGCTCGACGTGCTCGGCGCCGAAGTGCTCCCAGACGAAGCGGCCGTACGTGCGCACGCCCGCTTCGCGCAGAGCCGCGATCTCCTCGAACTGGTAGTTCTGGTCGAAGAGCGCGACGTCGAGGGAGTTGTCAAGCCCCCACGCCAGCATCTCCTCCACCGGGGATCACGTAGCTCGACGCGACGGTCACGCCTCCCTGGTCCCAGACTCCCTCGTCGTCCACGAACGACGGCTTGATGTTCGTGTCGCGCGTCGGGCGGGCCAGGACGAAGGTCTCGTGGCCGAGGCTCTCGAGCGCCGAGCGGAGCTGGCGGCCGACCACCCCCTGGCCGCGGTTGAACCAGTAGGAGGAGACGCCGACCCTCACCGCGATCCCCCCGCCAGCGGGTACCCCAGGTCCGCCAGGAGCTCGCCCGCGATGTCCTCGTAGCCCGCGATGTCCTCGGCCGTCAGCTCGGTCCGCCATCGCTCCACGCGGTCGGCGCGGGGAGGCTCGGAGGTCAGGGCGTGCGCGGCGATCCGCTCCGACCCTGGGCGGACCTTGCCTCCTTTGCCCGGCAGGTCCGAAAGCTCCGAGAGGCGCTCGGAAGCGCGCTCGTGGTACGTGAGCATCGCCGGGTCGAACTCGAGCTCGATGAACTCGCAGACCTTCCGCAGCACTCGCTCGGGCTCCGCGATCAGGTCCTCGTAGCGAAGCTCGAGGTAATGGCTGACCGAACCGGCCTCGGCTCGGGCGCCTTCGATCCGGCGCTTCCAGGTTTCCGCTTCCTCGCGGGCGGGAGTGGCCTCACGGCCGCGCTTGACCGCGCGCGCTCCCCGTGAGACGGCGACGTCGCGCCCGTCGCGGATCAGGTGGACGAAGCGCGCCTGACCACCGAGCGCGGTGCCGATCCGGCCGATCGACTCGATGTAGACGGGCGTCTTGTCGCCCCAGCGGGGCTTGGAGTGGCGGGCCGCGTAGGCGCTGTAGAAGGAGCGGATCGCCTCGGCTGGGCCGCCCGGCGCCTCCACCCGGCTGCGGGTCTCGAACGCGGCTCGCAGTTCGTCTTCGTCCATGCCGAAGTCACGCCAGCCGGCATGGCTCTCGACGGCTTCGACGAGCTCCTCGGTGTCCGGCTCCCGCCCATCGAAGAGACCGATCAGGGCCGGCAGGAAATGGGTCTCGGGCGGTATCGCGAGCTCGGGATGGGCGTCGAGCATCAGCCGCAGAAGCGTCGTGCCCGAGCGCCCGACGCCGACGACGAAGGGTGCGGGTAGGTGCCCGTCACTCACGCGCGGAAGTGTAGGTGGGGCGGCTAGGCGACGTCTGCGACCACGATCGGCGCGGGCCTGAAGACCAACTCGCCTTCCTCGGCGTCCACGCGGACCCGTCCGCCCTCGGCGAACTCGCCCTCCAGGAGCTTCAGCGCCAGCGGGTCGACCAGCCGGCGCTGGATCACGCGGCGGAGTGGACGCGCTCCATACGTGGGGTCGAACCCGAGGTTGCCCAGGAGCGTTCGCGCGTCCTCGGTGAGCTCGATCTCGATGCCGCGCTCGGAGACCCGGCGCGTCAGGAGGTCGACTTGGAGCTCGACGATCTTGCCGACGTCCTCGCGCGAGAGGCGGTGGAAGATCACGGTCTCGTCGATCCTGTTGAGGAACTCGGGCTTGAAGGTGGTGGCGAGGATGCCCTCGATCCGCTCGCGGATGCGCTCGTCGATCGACTCGGACGCAATCTCCGCCGACCCGACGTTCGAGGTCATGATCAGGACGGAGTTGGTGAAATCCACGGTGCGCCCCTTGCCGTCGGTCAGCCGGCCGTCGTCCATGATCTGGAGCAGGACGTTGAAGGCGTCGGGGTGGGCCTTCTCGATCTCGTCGAGGAGGATCACCGCGTAGGGGCGCCGGCGCACGGCCTCCGTGAGCTGGCCGCCCTCGTCGTAGCCGACGTAGCCCGGGGGTGCGCCGATCAGGCGGGCCACCGAGTGCTTCTCCATGTACTCGGACATGTCGATACGGACGATCGCCTGCTCGGAGTCGAACATGAACTGGGCGAGCGCCTTGGCGAGCTCGGTCTTGCCGACGCCGGTGGGTCCGAGGAAGAGGAAGGAGCCGATCGGCCGGTTCGGGTCGGCGAGGCCGGCTCGCGAGCGGCGCAGAGCGTTCGAGACGGCCTCGACGGCTTCGTCCTGGCCGATCACGCGATCGTGCAGGCGCTCCTCCATGTGGATGAGCTTTTCGACCTCTCCCTCGAGGAGGCGTGAGACGGGAATGCCCGTCCACTTCGCGACGACCTCCGCGACGTCCTGGTCGGTCACCTCGTCCGTCAGCATCGAAGCGCCGGAGGCGTGGAGCTCCGCGAGCTTCGCCTCCTGCTTCGCAAGGGTTTCTTCGAGCTCGGGGATCTCGCCGTAGCGGATCTTTCCGGCCAGGGCCAGGTCAGCGTCGCGCTGCGCGCGGTCGAAGCGGCGCTCGGCGTCGCCGATGTTGGACTTCGCCACCTCGATGGCCTCGATCGCCTGCTTCTCGTTCTGCCAGCGCGCGGTCATCTCGGCCGAGCGCTCGCCCAGATCCGCGAGCTCCGCCTCGATCGTCTCCTTGCGCGCCTTCGACGCATCGTCCTTCTCCTTCGAGAGCGCTTGCTTCTCGATTTCGAGCTGCGTCTCGCGGCGCTTGACCTCGTCGATCTCCGTAGGGACCGAATCGATCTCGATCTTCAGGCGGGACGCAGCCTCGTCGATCAGGTCGATCGCCTTGTCGGGGAGGAAGCGGTCGGCGATGTAGCGCTCGGAAAGCGTCGCGGCGGCAACCACGGCGGAGTCGGCGATGCGGACGCCGTGGTGCTCCTCGTAGCGCTCCTTGAGGCCGCGGAGGATCGCGATCGTGTCGCCGATGTCGGGCTCGCCGACCAGGACGGGCTGGAAGCGCCGCTCGAGCGCCGCGTCGGGCTCGATGTGCTTGCGGAACTCGTCGAGGGTGGTGGCGCCGACGGCGCGGAGCTCGCCGCGGGCGAGCATCGGCTTCAGGAGGTTCGCGGCGTCGACCGCGCCTTCTGCGGCGCCGGCGCCCACGATCGTGTGAAGCTCGTCGATGAAGAGGACGATTCGGCCGGCGGCCTCTTGGACCTCTGAGAGGACCGCCTTGAGGCGCTCCTCGAACTCGCCCCGGTACTTGGAGCCGGCGAGGAGGGATCCGATGTCGAGCGCGATCACGCGGCGGTCGCGGAGCGAATCCGGCACGTCGCCGTCGACGATGCGCTGGGCGAGCCCCTCGACGATCGCGGTCTTGCCCACGCCGGGCTCGCCGATGAGCACCGGGTTGTTCTTGGTGCGGCGCGAAAGGACCTGGATCACACGGCGGATCTCTTCGTCGCGGCCGATCACGGGGTCGAGCTTCTGCTGCTCGGCCTCGGCTGTGAGGTCGCGGCCGAACTTGTCCAGCGCCTCCGCCATCTCCTCGGCGTTCGGCGAGGTGACGCGCCCCGGGCCCTGAACTTCTTCGAGGGCGTTCGCAATCGCGTCCGGCTCGGGCAGGCGGCTGGAGACCGGGGAGTCGTCGGCGGCGAGCGCCAGCAGGAGGTGGCCGACGGTGATGTATTCGTCGCCGCGCCTCTTCATCTCCTTCTCGGCCTGCTCGAGGATCCGCATGAAGGCCTGGGAGGGCCGCAGCTCAGCGGCGCCGTCGCCCGAGAGCGAGGCGAGGCCGGCGATGTCCTCCCGGACGTCCTGCGCGGTGGCAGCGGTGTCCACCGAAAGCCGCTGAAGGGCGGATGTCGCGAGCCCGTTCTCCTGCTGGAGCAGCGCCAGGAGCAGGTGCGCGGGAGCGACCTCGGTGTTCCGCGAGGCGCTCGCAAGCTGTTGCGCGGAGGCGATCGCCTCCTGGGCATGGTTCGTGAACCGGTCAGGTCTCATCGTTCCGGCAATGATAGCAGGAAATCTAAGTGTGAACGACTAAAGTTTAGCCACAAACCCTCAAGGGGTCTGACCCCGGGTCTGACCCTTTTGGGAGGGTTCAGTCACGCAGGCGGGTCACGAACCAGGCGCCGAGAGCGGTCGCAGGACCGGCCGCCGCGAGGCCCTTCATGCCCGCCGCGAGGCTGTCGCCGCCGCGCGCGGCAAGGAGCCCGAAGGCCAACGCGTCCCCCGCGTCGCACGCGGTGAGGGCGACGGCCGGGGTGAGCGGACGGCCACCGTCGCGGAGCTCGGCCCCGAGCCATGCGCCCAGGATCAGGTCGCGCGTTGCCGCGAGGCGAGCCAGGGCGAGCGCCTCGCCGTCGAACGCCTTCATCCCGAGTGCCTTCGCCGTCAGTCCGGGGGCGGCCCAGATTCCGGCCCCGATGGCGACGCGCCCGGCAGCGAGAAACGCGCCGACCAACCGCTCCTCATCACTCAATCTTCTCTTTCTCAGCATGGGCGCAACATACGCTGTGATCTTGGGCGAAGGCAACAATCGCACTCGATCGGCCATCGGCCGCATGGCCGTCGTCGCGGGGATCGTGATCAGCCTCGCCGGGGCGGCGGTCTTCGGAGTCCTCTTCGGGCGCGCCGTTACCTCGCCCGCCGACACGGCACGCGAACGGGCCGCCGAGATGACGCCGCCGGTAAAGGCGGACGAGAGGCAAGAGCCCGGCGAGCGGGGAGGGGCGGCCAAGAAGGCTGGGAAGTCGAAGCCCAAGAAGCCCGCTTGGCCAGATGAGGACGCTCTCTCGAAAGCGCGTCAGATCGTCGACGACCGCAGCGGCCTCGTCTCGTTCGCGGCCATCGGCCCCGGCGGGCGGATGCTCGAATTCGAGCCGAACCGCCAGTTCTTCTCGGCGAGCGTCACCAAGTCGATGCTGCTCGTCGCCGAGCTGCGGCGCCTGCGCCGAGAGGAGGCGCCTCTGGACGATTCAACCCGTTCGCTCTTGGAAGGAATGATCACGCTCTCGGACAACGATGCGGCCGATGCCATCTACGCACGCGTGGGCGACGCGGGGATGAACGAGGTTGCCGACGCCGCCGGCATGGCTCATTTCTCAGGCGACGTCGGTCATTGGTCGAACGCCCAGATCACGGCCGGCGATATGGCTCTCTTCATGTCGAAGCTCGACGAGCTCCTGGACCTTCCTCACGGAGAGGAGGCGTCGCAGATGCTGGCGTCGATCCACTCGACGCAGAGTTGGGGAATCCCGCAGGTGGCGCCTGACGATGCGCGCGTGCGGTTCAAGGGCGGATGGAGGCCGAGCGACACGGGTCAGCTGGTCCATCAGGCAGCGCGCGTGGACGTCGGCGGCGAGAGCTACTCGCTTGCGGTCCTCACCGATGGCAATCCGTCCATGCCCTACGGCGAGGAAACCATCCGACTCCTCGCCGCCGCCCTCCTCCAGGGCGCTGGAACACCCAAATAGTCTGTTCGCCGTGGCAGACCGGCCGCCAACAGACGAGCGCCTTGCCCGCTACGCGAGGCTGGTCGTCGGAGTGGGCGTGAATCTGCGCGAAGGGCAGTCGCTCATGGTTCAGGCCGAGCCGGCGCATGCGCCGCTGGTGCGCGCGATCGCTGAAGACGCGTACGCCCACGGCGCCTCGTACGTCGACGTTCTGCTGACCGACCCGTGGGTTCACCGGGCGCACGTTGCCGGAGCTCCGGAACAATCGGTCGGAATTACGCCCCGATGGCAGATCAAGCGGCTCGAGGACGCGATCGAGAACGCGGGTGCGACGGTTCGGATCGCTGGAGCCGCGCATGCCGGCATCTTCGAGGGACTCGATCCAAAGCGGCTGGCCGACGCCACGATGCCCGACCTGCGCAAGCGCTGGATCGAGGCTGTCTCGGCCTCTGAGCTCTCGTGGACCATCGTCGCCTATCCAGACCCGGAATGGGCGACCGAGGCGCTGGGCGAGCCCGACGTCGATCGGCTGTGGGAAGCGCTCGAGATAGCGCTCCGGCTGAACGAGGAGGACCCCGCCGCGGCCTGGCACGAGCGGGCCGACGAGCTCACCGCGAGGTGCGAGATCCTGAACGAGCGCGCCTTCGACGCGCTGCGCTACCGGGGCCCGGGAACCGAACTGGAGATCGGCTTGATTCCCGGCGCCAAGTTCCTTGGCGGCCGCGAGCGCACCAAGCACGGCCAGGACCACATGGCGAACATCCCGACCGAAGAGGTCTTCACGAGCCCGGACCGCAACCGCGCGGAGGGGACGGTCCGCTCGACCAAGCCCCTGGCGCTCAACGGCGGCGTGGTCGAGGGCCTCGAAGTCACCTTCGCGGAGGGCGAGATCACCGACGTGCGCGCGGAGCGGGGCGCAGAGATCGTCCGCGCGCAGCTCGAGACCGACGACAACGCGAAGCGCCTCGGCGAGGTAGCTCTGGTCGACAACTCATCGCAGGTCGAGGCTGCCGGGCTCGTCTTCTTCAACACTCTCTTCGACGAGAACGCGGTGTCCCACATCGCCTACGGCGCGGGCTTCGGCTGGACGATCGAGGACCTGCCGGAGGACTCACCGCACCGCGAGCTCCTCAACCAGTCCAAGGTCCACACCGATTTCATGGTCGGCGGGCACGAGGTGGAGATCGACGGCGTCGCCGCGGACGGGAGCGTCGTACCGCTTCTTTACGGCGGCGAGTGGCAGATCTAGCCCTGGCCGGAAACGAAGCGATCCAACTGCCTCATCCGCACGCGTTCGGGGACGTGGCCGATCGCGAAGTCCCGTAGGCGGCGCGCCAGCCCCGAGTCGGCCATCGCGACCTTCGCCGCCTGGCGGGAGCCCAGGACAAGCCTCTTTGCCTGCGGCACGCGAACGCTTTCGTACCGCGCGATCGCCCCGGTGACGCCCTTGGACGAGCCGATTGCCTTCCCCAAGGCGACGCTGTCTTCGAGCGCTGCACATGCGCCCTGTCCCAGGAAGGGAAGCATCGGGTGGGCAGCATCGCCGAGAAGGACGACATTCCCGCGCGACCATCGCTCTACGGGGTCGCGGTCGAAGAGCCGGTGCGTGAGCACCTCGGATGGGGGCGTCGCGGCGACGATCTGCGGCACCGGGTGGGCGTAGTCGCGCGCAAGGGACTCCGGCGGCCCTTCGTCGCCGCGATGCGCGACGTACCAGTAGGCCTTGCGGTTGGGGAGCGAAAGCAGGCCCGCGACGCCCCGCTCGCCCCACCACTCGCCATCCGGCACGGCCCAGTCCCACGGCGCCACTCCGCGATACGCCACGAACCCCGAGTCGATGGGGTCGCCGTCGCCCAGGATCGACCGCCGGACGGCCGAGTTCAGGCCGTCTGCGCCCACGATCAGATCAGCCTGCACCTCGTCGCCTGCGACCTGTAGCCGGTTTTCGACCCCAAGTCCCTCGACCTTCGCACCGAGGACGATCCGCGACGGATCGATCCGCGCGAGGAGAGCCGCATGGAGCGCGGCCCGGTGGACCCCGAGCAGGGGCTCGCCCCACCGATTCGCCATGGCGTCGGGATCGAACCGGGCGAGAGCAGAACCGTCCGCACGGCGGATGGAGCCGGTGCTGATGGTCGCCTCTTCGTTGTCGACGAGCGCGTCGAGGCCAAGCGCGCGAAGGGCCCTTACGCCGTTGGGCCATACGGAGAGTCCCGCGCCCAGCGGCCGGATCTCATTCGCCTGCTCGTACAGGGTCGCCTGGTAGCCGGCGTGCTCGAGTGCGATGGCGGCCGAGAGCCCGCCGATGCCCGCTCCGACGACTGCCGCAGTCCTCGTTTCGCTCATCTCTCCCTCCTTGTTAGCGCATCGTCGCGTCGGAGGGGAAGCACCGTCTCGGCGCCTTAGCTGCGCAACTCCTGGCTCTGCCGAGCGATGCCTTCGGCTTCGTACTTGCCGTAGGGCACGATCTCTCCACTGCGCTTTATGCGGTCGATCTCCTTGGCCATCTCGGCCTCCAGGGCAGCGGCCTTCTCGCGGAGCTTCGCAACCTCTGAGCGGGTGCGCTCGAGCTCGGCTTCCATCTCCAGCACGGTCTCGACTCCCGCCAGGTTGAGGCCCTCCTCGGCGGTCATCTTCTGGATCCGGCGGAGCCGGTCGACATCGTCCTGCGAGTAGAGGCGGGTGTTCTTGGGAGAGCGCTTGGGGGTGATGAGCCCGCGAGCCTCATACATGCGGAGCGTCTGAGGGTGCATCTCGGCCAGCTCGGCCGCCACCGAGATCATGAAGACGCCGCGGCTCGAGTCGACCCGGACCGTGGTCGTGGTTGTACGGCGGACAGTCATGAATCCGCACCCATCTTCTCGCCGTCGCCGGTCGGCTTCCGGCGCACAGCGCTGAGAATCCGCTCGCGCGGGTCGTGCCCGTTCAGCGCCTTGGCGAGATCCTCGACCGCCCGGCGCCCTGCGCGCGAGAGGTCGGACGGGACCTCGATCTCGAGGCGGTAATGGATGTCGCGGCGCCCGCGGCCACCTGGACGCGGGGGGCCTTCGCCCCGCAGGCGCTGAATCGTCCCGTGTTGCGTCCCGGCGGGGACCCTGATCCTCTTCGTGCCGTCGAGAGTTGGAACCTCGACGGTTGCGCCGTTGATGGCCTCCGGAATCGTGATCGGCACACGGACCTCCAGGTTGCCATCGGAGCGGCGGCCGAAGACGGGGGATGGTGCGACCCGCACCCGGACATAGAGGTCGCCAGGCTCCCCGCCGCCCGGGCCGTCCTCGCCTTTGCCGGCCACCCTGATGCGGCTGCCGTCGTGAACGCCGGCCGGCACGTTCACGCGATAGCGCTTCCGCTGCATCGTCAGGCCCGAGCCCTGGCAGGTCGGGCATGGGTCGTCGACGACCTGGCCCCGGCCGCCGCAGCGCTGGCACGGCTGGGAGATCGAGAAGAAGCCCTGGCTCTCGGAGTCGACGCCTCGCCCCTGGCAGCGCGGGCAGGTGTGGGGAGTCGTGCCCGGCTTGGCGCCGCTGCCGCCGCAGGTTGTGCAGGAGGCCTGCTTCGGCACGGTGACGGTGATCTCGGTCCCTGACATGGCCTGGTCGAAGGTGAGCGAGACGTCCGTCTCCAGATCGGAGCCGCGCATCCCCCCGGCTCCGCGGCCGCGGCTGAAGAAGGAGAAGATGTCGCCCAGATTCTGGGCCGCTCCGCCCGCGAAGTTGCGGGGGTCGAAGCCGAAGGCGCCCCCCGAGTCGTACTCGCGCCGCTTCTCGGGGTCCGACAGTGTGTCGTAGGCGCCCTGGATCTCCTTGAAGCGCTCTTCCGCGGCGGAGTCGCCCGCGTTGCGGTCGGGGTGGTTTTCCCGCGCGAGCTTGCGGTACGCCTTCTTGATCTCCTCGTCGGAGGCCTTCTTGTCGACGCCGAGGACGTCGTAGAAGTCTCTAGCCATAGCGTCCCACCGCCCCTCTCCCTACGACGTGACGACGACTCGCGCCGGGCGGATCAGGACGTCGCCCAGCGAGTAGCCGCGCTGGAGGGTCTCCGCCACGACGCCGGCCTCCTCGCCGTCCGCGGCCGGCCGAGCCGAGAGCGCCTCGTGCAGGCTCGGGTCGAACTTCTCGCCGGCGGGGTCGAAGGACTCAACGCCCGCATTGCGGAGCGCGCCGACGATCTCGCCGTGAACGAGAGCCACGCCGGCAGCGAGCGCCTCGTGAGCCGAGACCTCGCGGCTGGCGGGATCCGGAGATTCCGTGGCACTCGAGGGATCGAGGTCGACGCCGGCCGCCTGGAGCGCGCGCTCCAGGTTGTCCACGGCGGGCACAAGGCTCCGGGCGACGTGCGCACGCCCGCGCTTCTCTGCGTCCTGAGAGTCGCGCGCCGAGCGCTTGCGGAAGTTCTCGAGCTCGGCACGGGTCCGCTGCGCCAGGTCGAGGTACTCGTCCCGCTCGCGCTTGAGGCTCTCGACAACTTCGGCGTCGGGCATGGCGGCGACTGAGGTGCCAGGCACCTCGTCGCCGGCAGGCTCATCTGGCTCGACAGCGTCGGAGCCAGGCACCGCGCTCGGTTCTTCCGCCTCCGCCGCCTCGGCGATGTCGGCTTCGACTTGCGGGCGCTTGGTCATTACGAGCGCTCCTCGTCCACGACCTCCGCGTCGACGACCTCCTCCTCGGCATCGGCACCGCCGGAGCCGTTGGGGGAGGAGCCGCCCTCCGCGCCGTTCGTCGCGCCCTCGGCCGCGGCGGACTGGTAGATCCGCTCGGAGATGCCGTGGAACGTGCTCTGGAGCGCTTCCGTCTTCGCGTTGAGGTCGGCTGCGTCCGCGGAGTCGAGGGACTCGCGGATCGCGGCGATCTGGGACTCGATCCCGGACTTCTCTTCGTCGGAGATCTGGTCGCCGAGCTCGGACACCTGCTTCTCCGCGGTGTAGGCCGCGTTCTCAGCCACGTTGCGGGCCTCGGCCAGCTCACGCTGCTTGCGGTCCTCGTCGGCGTGGGACTCGGCGTCCTTGATCATCTGCTCGACCTCGGCGTCGTCCAGCCCGGAGCCGCCCTTGATCTCGATCTTCTGCTCCTTGCCCGTGCCGAGGTCCTTGGCCGACACGGAGAGGATGCCGTTGGCGTCGATGTCGAACGCGACCTCGATCTGCGGCATGCCGCGCGGCGCGGGCGGGATCCCGGCAAGCTGGAACTTGCCCAGCGACTTGTTGTAGGCCGCCATCTCGCGCTCGCCCTGGAGCACGTGGATCTCGACCTCGGGCTGATTGTCCTGCGCGGTCGAGAACGTCTCGGCCTTGCGTGAGGGGATCGTGGTGTTCCGCTCGATGAGCTTCGTCATCACGCCGCCCTTGGTCTCGATGCCGAGGGTCAGCGGGGTGACGTCGAGGAGCAGTACGTCCTTGACGTCATCCGAGAGCACGCCCGCCTGGATCGCGGCGCCGATGGCGACGACCTCGTCCGGGTTCACACCCTGGTGCGGGTCCTTGCCGGTCAGCTCCTTGACCTTCTCCTGGACGGACGGCATGCGGGTCATGCCTCCGACGAGGACGACGTGGTCGATCGAGCTTGCGGACGCGTCGGACATCGCCTGCTTCACGGGCGCGACTACGCGCTCGAGGAGGTCGGCCGTCAGCTCCGCGAGCTTCGCCCGCGACAGGCGCATCTCGAGGTGGCGCGGCTGATTGTCGACCGCTGTGATGAACGGGATCGAGATCTGAGTCTCCTGCGTGGAGGAGAGCTCGATCTTCGCCTTCTCGGCCGACTCGTAGAGGCGCTGCAGGGAGTTCTTGTCCTGCGACAGATCGACCCCCTGATCCTTCTTGAACTCGGAGACCATCCACTCGACGATCGCCTTGTCCCAGTTGTCGCCGCCCAAGTGGTTGTCACCCGCGGTCGAGAGCACCTTGAACACGCCGTCGCCGATCTCGAGGATCGAGACGTCGAAGGTGCCGCCGCCGAGGTCGAACACGAGGACGTTCTGATCCTCGGCCGACTTGTCGATTCCGTAGGCGAGCGCCGCCGCGGTGGGCTCGTTGATGATCCGCTTGACGTCGAGGCCCGCGACCTTGCCGGCGTCCTTGGTGGCCTGGCGCTGGTCGTCGTTGAAGTAGGCCGGGACGGTGATCACCGCCGAGTCGACGGTTTCGCCGAGCTTGGCCTCGGCGTCCGACTTCAGCTTCTGCAGGATCATCGCGGAGATCTCGGGCGGCGAGTACTGCTTGCCGCGGACATCCACGCGCACGTCGCCGCCGGGGCCGGCCTCGACCTTGTACGGGACGATCGTCTCCTCTTCCTTGACCTCGGCCTCCTTGCGGCCCATGAAGCGCTTGATCGAGAAGATGGTGTTCTCGGGGTTCATGACGGCCTGGCGCTTGGCCACGGTCCCGACGAGGCGGTCGCCTCCATCGGTGAACGCGACGACGGACGGGGTGGTGCGCCCGCCCTCCGAGTTCTCCAGCACCGTCGGCTCGCCACCTTCGAAGACGGCGACGCACGAGTTGGTCGTACCCAGGTCGATTCCGATTGTCTTAGCCATGTTCAGCTCTCCATATTCAAGTTGAGTTCCGAAAGAAATCTAAGTGCGAGGCTAGCAGATCTAGCCACGACCAGACCCTGGACGGGTGTTCGCCCCTTCTCCGGGGATATAGCCAGGACATGGATGTCCGGTGGGCGGGCGGACATGGATGTCCGCGTCCCCGGGAAGGGGTGACATCCGGCCAGGGTCGGCGCGTTGCCACCCGGGGGTTGCGCGCCACGCCTAGCGCCCGGGGTCTGCGTAGCGCCGGCTACTCGCCGCAGGGGCCCGGGTCGTCCCTGGGCGCTTCGTCCGGGTCGTCCGTGTCCACGAGAGGCTCTGACTCGGAGCCGGCCTGACCAGCGTAGGCGCCTACGAACGCGGCGACCTCCTTCGCGTTCTCGCCCTCGATGATCCCGGCCGGCATGCGGCCCTCGCCGTAGCCGCAGGTGATCGCCTGGAGCGCCCGCGTGTAGCTGCCTTCGTAGGTCGCGTTTCCGCCCGGCGCGAGGATGCGGTCGAGGTTCGGCCCGACGACTCCGTCGGCACCTGCGGCGGCCAGCGTGTGACACGGACCGCAGTTGCTGACGAACAGCTGCTTGCCGTCCTGATCCTGGCTGGCGACAGCCACCGGAGCGGCGCCCTCGGAGCCTTGGCCGGCGATTACCTTTGCGGCGACCAGCAGGCAGACCACCGCGATGGCGCCGAAGATGAGAAAGGGCCCCTTGTTCACCGGCGCGAGTCTATAAGCACAGTCGGAGCGGGTGACCCGCTGGGCCACCCGCTCCGTGTGCTCCCCGTCCGTGGGGTTGCTAGCCGGCCTGGAGCTTCGCGATGACCCCGCCGTGGTCGGTGGGCCAGAGGCCGGTGCCCGACCTGTTGTCGGGGTCGTCCCCGATCAGGGCCGAGCTGATTTCAGTGACCGCGCCCTTGCCGAGGATGTGGTCGATACGTGACGTGAATGCCGCAGGCGGGTCGTCCCGAAGGTCCTCGCCGAAGCAGCAGGTGTTCACCTCGACTCCGAGGTCGATGAACCCGTCCGCGATCACCGTCTCGTAGGCGTCGTTGTTGCCGCCGGCCGGAGGACCGGGGTCGTTGGACGGGTCATCCGGGTCGGAGTTGAGATCCCCGACGAGGATGGTCGGCAGGCCCGGTACGTCGGTCACGCCGCTCGAGATCGTCAGGTTGCTCGCCTGGAGGTTCCGGACGAACGCGTTGAACGACTCGAGGTGCGTGTTGATGAAGCGGAACTTCTTCGTCCCCTTCTTGATCACCACGTCGGCGTACGTGTATCCGCGCTTGACCTCGATTGCGCCGAATGCTGCGGCGTCGTCACGGAGGCGTTGATCGGGTAGTTCGCTCCGCCGAACTCCTTGACCTTGACGTTCTTCTTGGCCAGGATCACGTCGCGCATCGTCAGTCGCCCGTCGAAGTCCGGGCTGCCGTCCGGACCGTCGTTGTCGCCGCCGCGACGTCAGCTGGGAACTCGCAGGTCGGCCTCCTGCTGGACGACGACCACCTTGTACTCCAGTCCGCGTCGAGCTCAGCTCGTCCGTGAGCAACTCGAGGTAGTCGTAGACGACCTCCTCCGCGGTGAAAGCAGTGTCCTCGATGTCGACGTCGTCGTCGCGCCGCCAGATGGACACTTCCTGGAGCCCGATCAGCTCGGGAGATGCGTCCTCGATCTCGTTAGCCAGGAGCTTTGCCCTCGCGTTGAAGTTCATGTCCTGCATGTTCTTGTAGATGTCGCCGACAGCCGTGTAGGCGTCGGGCACGGTCGGCGCTGCGATGGCCGGGCCGAGGTCCGCGCCCAGGTAAAGGTTGCGCGTCATGACATCCGGCTTTGCCGGCTTCTTCTGCTGGCCGGCATCCGCTGCCGCCGGGAAGACGACCGCGCCGATCGCCATTACCGCGGCGATCGCAACAGCGCGTCCTCGGGCGCGCGTGCGCTTGAAACTCGTACTCAAAATGACTCCTCCATTGGGCGAGCCCCTAGCTCGCGTTAACTCCTGCCGCCTCTGATTGTGGCTTCAGGAGGAGCCCTTTTCATCCGTAGTTTCCCGCAACCGGCCTAGTTGTCCGGATTGGCCCTCGCGTACGGACACATGCGCCGGAGCGCACACTCGGCGCACTTCGGGCGTGCGGGCCTGCACCGCGCGCGGCCGTGGTTGATGAGGTTGACGTGGAGCTCGTAAGCGTCTTCGGGAGGAGTCACACGGAGCATCTCGTCGTGGGCCTCCTCCCACGAGGCGTTCGAGCGGAACAGCCCCAGCCGCCCGCCGACCCTGTGAACGTGGGTGTCGACCGGGATCTCCGGGCGGTCGAACGAGAAGATCATCACGCACGCCGCCGTCTTGCGCCCGACGCCCGGGAGCGCGGTCAGATACGGGATGGCCTCCTCGCGGGGAGCGTCTGCCAGCCAATCCAGGTCGATCGGATCGCCGAGCTCACGCAGGACCGCCTGGATGCGAGGGGCCTTGGTCGGCGCGAGGCCCCCTCTGCGGATCGACTCCTCCAGCTCATCGGTCGGCGCGTCTCTCACCTCCCGCCACGAGTCGAACCTGGCGCGGAGGCCCGCGTAGGCAACGTCCCGGTTCGTGTCGGACGTGTTCTGCGGAGAGGATCGTGAGGACCAGCTCGTGGACGGGGTCGCGGTGCGGCTTGTTCTGCGGAGCGCCGTACATCTCGCGCAGGCGGTCGCGGATCGCGATGACGCGCCGCCTCGGCGGTCGCTTCCAATCCTCCTTGGTCGAGGCAGGCACGGACCTAATCTACGTCGCGTGCGGGAGCGGACGACGGAGGTGGACGGGATCCGGACCTGGCTGCGGGAGCGGCCGGGCGACGGCACGCCGGTCGTGTTCTGGCACGGCAATCCGACCGACTCCGACGACTGGATCCCGTTCATGGAGCGGCTCGACCGCCGCTCGGTCGCAGCCGACATGCCGGGGTTCGGCCGCTCCGAGGCCCCCGACCCCGCTCGGTTTCCCTACACGGTCGACGCGTATGGCCGTTGGGCTGAGGACCTGATCCGGTCCCTTGGATTCGACCGGTACTCCCTGGTCATCCACGACTGGGGCTCGATCGGCCTGCTTCCCGCCCTGCGCAACCCGGAGAAGGTGGAGCGGATCGTCGCCTTCAACTCGGTGCCCTTCGGCCTCGGCTACGAGTGGCACCGGACGGCCCGGATCTGGCGCAGGCGTGGCGCAGGCGAGCTGGCGAACGCCATCTCGAGGGGGCGGCTGATCGACCTCTCGCTTCGCGAGGCGCGCCCGGGATTCAGGCCCATGCCCGCACACGTGGCCGACCGGATCCACCGCAACATGAAGCGGCGGGAGACGACGGGACGCGATCCTCCGCCTGTATCGCTCGGCGCCGGCCGAGAAGCTCGACGACCTGGGCCGCGATCTGCCGGCGCTCGAGGCTCCGACCCTTCTTCTGTGGGCGAAGGACGATCCCTACATCGGGCCGGAGATCGGGCCGCGCTGGGCGGAGCGCGCGCCGAACGCGATCCTGGAGGAGGTCGACCGCGCCGGACACTGGCCCTGGGTCGACCAGCCCGAGTTGATCAACCGCGCGATCCGGTTTCTGGAGGCCGGGGGCGCATAGACTCGGCCCCCGTGGATCATCCGGCGGCAATGCTTTGACGGGCAACGACGGGGGAGCGTCCGGATCGCGCTCCTCGCAGGCGTGGCGCTCGTACGCGCGAAACCGGCTGATCGATTCGCGTCTGACGCCGAATGCGATCTCGATGACGGGACTCGCCGGAAACCTGGCGGCCGCGGCGCTGATCTTCGGCGACATGATCTTCCTGGGCGGCCTCGCCTTCATCGCCGGGTCGGTCATGGACACGCTGGACGGGCGCTACTCGCGCATGTCGGGCAAGGGGACGCTCTTCGGTGCCTTCCTCGACTCCACCCTCGACCGGATCGAGGAGGGGATCGTCCTCACCGCGATCGCCTGGCAGTTCGCGGAGGCGGGCGATTCGAACGCCGCGGCGGCGTGCGTCTTCGTCGTGCTCGGCTCGCTGATGGTCTCCTACACCCGTGCCCGCGCTGAGGCGCTCGGCGTCGAATGCAAGGTGGGGCTCGCCACGCGGGCGGTCCGCGTCGTGATCCTCTCGATCGGCCTGGTCTTCGGTGCCGAGGAGCTGATCGACGGCGTCGACCTTCTGCCGGCCTCTATATATGTGATGGCCGGCCTCACCACCTTCACGGTCGGTCAGCGCGTCTGGCACGTTCGGCGCGAGCTGCAGACACAAGAAGCCTGACTCGGGTGTAACCAAACGGTGGCAGTGGCGTAACTTCATGCCGCTACCCGCTTCCGAAAGGATTTCGTACCAATGAGCACTACCAACGGAGCGCCCGAGACCAACGGGGCGTCTTCAAACGGCACGCGACACGACGACGGCAAGGTCCGCGTCGCGATCGTCGGCGTCGGCAACTGCGCCAACAGCTTCATCCAGGGCGTCGAGTACTACAAGGACGCCGATCCCTCCGAGCAGGTCCCGGGCCTCATGCACGTGGACCTCGGCGGGTACCACGTGAAGGACATCGAGTTCGTCGCGGCCTTCGACATCGATTCCGAGAAGGTCGGCAAGGACCTCTCCGAGGCGATCTGGTCGGGCCAGAACGACACGATCAAGTTCGCCGACGTCCCGCATATGGGCGTCGAGGTCCACCGAGGCATGACGCACGACGGCCTCGGCAAGTACCTCAAGCAAAAGATCACCAAGGCGCCGGGCGAGACCGCAGACATCATCGGCATCCTCAAGAAGACGAAGGCCGATGTCCTCGTCTGTTACCTGCCGGTGGGCTCCGAGGCCGCGACCAAGTGGTACGTCGAGCAGGCGCTGCAAGCCGGGGTCGGTTTCGTCAACTGCCTCCCCGTCTTCATCGCCCGTCAGGACGACTGGGACAAGCGCTTCAACGACGCGGGTCTACCGATCATCGGTGACGACATCAAGTCGCAGGTCGGCGCAACGATTGTGCACCGCAACCTTGCCCGCCTCTTCCACGAGCGCGGTGTCGAGCTTCAGCACACGTCCCAGCTGAACGTCGGCGGCAACATGGATTTCTTCAACATGCTCGAGCGCGAGCGGCTCGACTCGAAGAAGATCTCGAAGACGAACGCCGTCACATCGGTGATGGGCACCGAGCTCCCCGATGACGACGTGCACGTCGGCCCGTCCGACTACGTGCCGTGGCTGACTGACCGCAAGTGGGCGCACATCCGCCTCGAGGGCAAGTCGTTCGGCGACGTGCCGCTCACGGTCGAGCTCAAGCTCGAGGTGTGGGACTCGCCTAACTCGGCGGGCGTCGTGATCGACGCGGTCCGGCTGATCAAGCTGGCGCTCAACAACGGCATCGCCGGCCAGCTCGACGGCCCGTCCTCGTACCTCATGAAGTCCCCGCACACCCAGCGCCCCGACGCGGACGCCCGGTTGCTGACCGAGGACTTCATCGCCAAGAACTCGCGCACCGCCGCGGGCGCGAAGGCCGCAGAGGCCGCCGCCGACGCGGTCGCCTCGGACGCCTAGGCGTCCGAGCAAGAGACTCAGCGGGTAGCTGAGCCAAGGGCCCGCCCTCGTGGCGGGCCCTTTTTCGTGGTCTCCCTGAACCGATCGGCCCTCCGCCGCGTAACGAAGTGCAACCGATCAATTTGTGCCCGCCGGCAGGGAGGACGGATGTCTTCGCACGTTGGGCGACAACACCACGAGGAGGATCCGACCAGATGAAGCTTTCAAAGCGCTTGAAGCTCGGCATCGCAGCCGGGGCGGCGCTCACCTTCGGAGCCGTGAACGCGGCACCGAGCTACGCGGTTCACCAGACGGTGACCGGATTGACCACCAGCAATCAGATCGTTCAGTTCGCGGTCGGTACGCCCGGCACGTTGATCAACGGCACCCCGACGACCGTGACCTTTCCCGGAGGGGCCACGGACACGGACCTGATCGGCCTCGATTACCGCCCGCGCGGCGGCAATCTGTTCGCTCAGGCGTCAGGCGGGACGGTCTACGTGCTCGAGCCGAACACGGCCCTGGCGGGCACCGTGACGGCAACCCGGGTCACCGGCGCAGTCGCCGACGGCTTCACCGCCGCCCCGACGAGCTTCGGCTTCGACTTCAACCCGCAGGTCGATCGAATCCGCGTGACCAACGACGCGCCTTCGGGGACGAGCGACAACAACTATCGCTACAACCCGAACAATGGTCAGCGCGTCCTGATCGATGGGGACCTCGATTACTCGGCGGGCGACGTGAACGACGCGGCCGTCCCGAACGTCGTCGGATCGGCGTACACGAACAATTTCGATGGCACTACGTCGACCGCTCTGTACGACATCGACTCCGACCTCGACATCCTGGCGCTCCAGACCAACCCGAACGGCGGCGCGCTGTCTACGGTCGGCCCGCTCGGTGCGGACGCGACCGACAACGTCGGATTCGACATCGAGCAGGGCACCGGGGTCGCGTACGCCGCGGTCCAGGTCGCGGGCGACCCCGAGTCGACGTTCCACCGCATCAACCTCATGACGGGTGCAGCTACCCCGATCTCGGGCACGCCCCAGATCGGCCCCGACGGCACCGCGCCGCTCGAGGGCATCTCGCTGATCCCCGTCCCGGTGCTGCGGTTCGCGAACACCACGACCTCGGTCGCCGAGAACGGCGGTCCCGCAACGGTCACCGTGGTCCGCGAAGGGCCGCTGAACCAGACGGCCACCGTGAACTACGCGACGTCGAACGGCACGGCTACGGCCGGAACGGACTACACCGCGTCGAACGGAACGCTGACGTTCGCCCCGGGCGACGCACAGGAGACGATCACGATCCCGGTCACGGACGACTCCGAGGACGAGCCGGGCGCAGCCGAGACCGTCACGGTCACGCTGAGCGGTCCGAGCGCGTCGGCGAACCTCGCGTCGTCACCGATGACGACGACGGTCTCGATCGTCGACGACGAGGCAACGCCTGGCGCACTCGTCGCGCTGGTAAGCGTCCCGTTCCAGACCGAGAAGAAGGTCGCGAAGTCGAAGCAGCTGAAGTACAGCTACTCGTGCGACCAGGAGTGCTCCGAGTCGAGCTCCCTCCAGCTCAAGGACGGCACCGAGCTGGCGACGAACTCGAGCTTCCTCGGCGATGCCGGCAAGACCAACCAGGTGTTCACCCTGGACAACGGCGACGTCAAGGACATCAGGAAGGCGAACGGCAGGAAGTCCGTTCCCCTGAAGATCGTCTCGACGTTCACCGACGGGAACTCGAACCAGCAGATCATCACGACGAAGCTCAGGCTCGACCGCTAGGTCCAGCCAAGCTCGCGGCCGGATTGCGGCCCCCATCGCCTCGAGCGGTGGGGGCCGCTCGGCTTGCCCGGGCCGACATATGCTGGTCAGGTGCCGTCACGCGCAGACCGCCTTCGGATCGCCCATGTGACGCCCCTGGCATGGGGCCAGCGACACGAGATCAACGAGTTCGTCGAACAGGCCTCCTCCGAGCTGGCGGGACGCGGGCATGAGGTGGTTGTTGCCGCACCGTCAAGCGTCCGGGGCGGGACGCGGGAGGCACGGCGGCTGATCAACGCCGCGCGCGAGCGGCCCGATGCGCTCTTCAACGGATCGTGGCGCGGCGAGCGCGCGGGAGGAGACGGGCCGCCCGTGCTCGCGGTGGGTACGGGGCTTCCCATGCCACCAGGGCCGCGCGCGCGTGGGGTGCCGCTTCCCCTCGACGTCTCGAAGGGCCTCGAAGCCCTGCTCGGCGGGGTCGACTTCGACATCGTCCACGTCCACGACCCCTTCGCTCCCAGCGCCGCCTCGGTCGCACTCCGCCACTCCAGGTCGCTCAACGTCGGCAGCTTCCACGAGCCGTCGGAGAGGGTCCTGTCGACGCAGGTCGCCCGCCCGCTGGTGGAGATCTTCTTCGGGCGGCTCGACGCCCGGACGGCAACGTGCACCCAGACGTCCGATCTGATGCAGCGCTACTTCCCCGGCGGCTACGAGCTGGTCGAGCCGGGTGTCCGGTCCCTCGAAGGCCAGTGGCCGGGTGGGGAGCGGGAAGCCGATGCGCCCGTTCGGATCGCGTATTGCCTGGAAGAGGAGCGCGGCGCGCTTCGCCTCTTCATGCGAGCGCTCCGGCGCCTGCCCGCAGACCTCGACTGGGAGGCGGCGGTGTGGCTGCCGGACGGCGGCGACGTGAGGATCTCCAGCCGGCTGCGCGACCGCGTGCACGCGGTGGGCCCGCGGCGCATGGATCCCGGGGAGCTGGTGGCGGCTGCCGACATCGTCTGCGTCGCGTCGGGCGGCCCGCGCACGGCTCCAGGGCTGATCCGCGCGGCGCTCGGATCAGGCACCGTCCCGGTGGTCTCGCAGCTTCCCCTCTATGACGAGCTGGTGAGGTCCGGCGAGCTTGGCCTGATGTTCCCGCCGGGCGACGCGATCACGCTGGCCGGCCAGATCGAGCGGCTGGCGAGGCGAGTGGACCTCCGCCGGGAGTTCACCAATCGCGCCAGTGGAGCGAGCCGCGACTGGAGCAAGGTCGGCGACCAGCTCGAGGAGATCTACGGCCGCGTTGCCGCCCGCCGGCAGGACCCGCGCGGAGACGATGCGGTCCGTAAGCGCATCTCGCGCCGCAAGCAGATCGGCGTCGACCTCCACATGCACACCGATCACTCGCCCGACTGCGCGACGCCCGTGCGGACCCTGCTGGAGACCGCGCGCGACCAGGGGCTCGGCGCGATCGCGATCACCGACCACAACGTCGTCTCCGGCGCGCTCGAGGCGCGGGAGATCGCCGAGGAGGTCGGGATCAAGGTGATCGTCGCCGAGGAGGTGAAGACCGCCGAGCAGGGCGAGGTGATCGGCCTGTTCATCGACGAGAAGATCGAGCGTGGGATGACGATGGCCGAGACGATCGCCGAGATCAGGAGGCAGGGAGGGCTGGTCTACGTGCCGCACCCGTTCGACCGCCTTCACTCAGTGCCCGACTACGAGCACCTCTTGGACATGGTGGACGAGATCGACATCCTCGAGGTGTTCAACCCGCGAGTGACCCTCACCGCGTTCAACGAGGAGGCCGAGCGCTTCGCCACCAAGTACCGCCTCGTGCCGGGCGCCGGCTCGGACAGCCACGTCGCGCAGGGGTTGGGCAGCGTGATGATCCGCGTGCACGACTTCGACGGCCCGGAGGAGTTCCTCGAGGCAATGCGCGATGCCGACATCGTCCGCAAGCACAAGAACCTCGTGTACGTCCAGGCGCTCAAATTCATCCAGACGAGCGGAGGTCGCGGCGGCAGACAGGTGAGCAAGGGCTGATGCAGGAAGGCGCTTCGGCAGGAGGCGGCGAGCCAACCCGGAAGAACGTCACCGCTGTGCCCGTGACCGACGATGAGATCCAGGAGAAGTACCTAGAGCGGGCGATCCGCGAGCTCAACGGGCTCACGCGCCGCCTGCAGGAGTGCTCGCACTGCCCGCGCGGCAACCTCATGCCCGTCCTGGGCTCGGGTCATCCGCAGGCCGACGTGATGATCCTGAAGTACGCGCCCACCCCGTCCGAGATCGAGGAGGGCGTCGCCTTCTACGGCCGGCCGGGCAACGCGCTGATGAAAAGCTTCAAGCGGCTCGGCGTCGATCCGCTCACGGTCTACGGCACGCTTTGCGTCAAGTGCCCCATCTCGGATCCGACTCTTGCCGCCGCCGAATGCATCGAGCGGATCGTCGAGGAGATCGCCATCGTGGGCCCCCGGCTCATCGTTGTGATGGGCGACGAGGCGCTCGAGGCCTTGAACGAGGTCCAGGTGCCGCTGGCGCGCCCGCTCGAGCCGAAGCTCGGCGAGGTTCAGCCCTTCACCCCGACGGTCGAGGCACTCTTCGTGCCCGACATCGACCAGTCGCTCGACTCGGAAGAATCGAAGCGCGAGTTCTGGCGTTCCTTCCGGGTCCTCGGCGACTGGTACGCGGACCTGCCGCCGTATTAGCCGACGCGAACTCGCCACAGTCGGCGACGGTTTGCTGAGGTGAGCGCTTACGCGCATCGCCGGAAGCTACCGCTGTAGCGCAGTGGGCGCCGCTAGGGTGCGGCGCCTTCGGCCAGTGCGCTCATCGCCTCGAGGTTCGCGCTCGCAAGTCCGCGTACGACGGTGACGTCGAGCGCGGCGAACTCGTCGAGCCTGCGCTGGGCGGCGGCGGAGTCCGGCTCGGCGACGCCGACGGTGCCGGGCTCCTCGCCGAGGCGCTCGAAGTGGTTGCGGTAGCCGTCGTGGAGCTCGCGATAGAAGCCCTCTTCCTTGCCGAGGCGCTTCCTGGCGTCGTCGCCGATCGCCGTGCGGACGTAGCCCATCACCGGAGGCGTGTCGCGCCCTGCCTCCGAGGCGCCGCGCTCGACGTGCTTCCGAGCATCGGCGGCGAACCCGGGCGTCATCCAGTTGAAGAACACCCCGTCGAACTCGGCGCCCGCGAAGGCGCACATCTTCGGGCCCATCGCGGCGAGTACCAGGCGGATGTCGCCAAGCGCCTCGCGAAGCGCCGGCAGGTGCTCGCGCATCGCGGTCAGCGGCTTCTTCGAGAAGCCGGTGCCGACCCCGAGCCAGAGGCGCTCGTGGGGCAGGCCGAGCTCTTCGATCCGCGCTGCGATCTCCTCGGGCATGCGGCGATCGATGGCGATCACCGCGACTCCGAGGTCGATCGAGTCCGTTCCCTCGGCGAATGCGGCGAGGGTCTCGAGCCCTTCGGCCATCGGGGTGTCGTTCGACCAGACGGAGCCATAGCCGAGCTCCTCGCAGCGGGCGCCGAGGGGCGTGGCGATCTCGGGATCGAGTCCGGCGGCGACGCCGAAGCCTCTTGTCTTATCGGGCATCGGCGGGAAACTAGCGCCCGGTGCGCTCGAGGAGCGCCACGCACTCGACGTGGGGCGTCTGCGGGAACATGTCGACGGGCCGGATCCGCTTGAGCTCGTAGCCGGCTTCGACGAGCTGCGCGGCGTTCGGCGCGAGCGTCGTGGGGTTGCAGGACACGTAGACGATGCGCGGCGCCTCGGTTTCGATCAGGCGACGGACCACCTTCTTCGAGAGTCCGGCGCGGGGCGGGTCGATGATCACGACGTCGGGGCGCCCCGCCTGCTCGATCAGCGGGCGCACGCCGATGCGCGCGTCCGCGGCGATGAAGCGGGTGTTGTTGATGCCGTTGCGGAGCGCGTTCCGCTCCGCGTCGGCGATCGCCTCGGGCACCGACTCCATGCCCCAGATGGACTTCGCCCTGCCGGCGAGGGAGAGGCCGATCGTCCCGATGCCGCAGTAGAGGTCCCACACGTGCTGCGATCCGTCGAGGCCCGCGTAGTCGCCCGCGATCCCGTACAGGGTCTCGGCCATCTCCGTGTTGGTCTGAAAGAACGCCGGATGCGAGATGCGGAATCGGAGCCCGGCCAGCTCTTCCTCGAGGTATTCCTCTCCCAGGACTCCGGTCGGCCCGTCGGTGCCTCCGGAGGGTCCGTCGATGACGGTGTGAAGATCGACCGGCGGGCGCGGGAACTCGGCAGGCGCTGTGACGAGGCGCGTCTGGACCTGGCCCGTACGGATGCCTTCGCGCACCACCAGGTGCCGCAGGACTCCGCGCTCGTCGGTGGACTCGTGGGGAGGCAGGCCGTTTTCGCGCGCCCATTCGCGGACCTCGTTGCGGGCCGCGTTGTTGCGCTCGGACGCGAGGTGGCAGTCCTCGACGTTGACGACCCGGCGCCAGTCGCCGCGCGGGTGAAACCCCAAGGCGAGGTCGCCGTCGGCGTCCCCGAACGAGTACTCCAGCTTGTTGCGGTAGCGCCACTCGGACACGGCGGGGACGATCTCCTCCGTCTCGAACCCTTCGAGGTCTCCGAGGCGGCGGAGCGCTTCGCCCACCTGCTCGGCCTTCAGCTCGAGCTGCCGCTGATAGGGGAGGCCCTGCCATGGCGCCCCTGGGCATGGCTCGCCTTCGTGGACGCACGTGTCGGCGATCCGGTCCGGGCTGGGCTCGATGAGCTCGACCGACGAAGCCTCGGCGTATCCGCGCTTCGACCGCGAGACGCGCGCCCGCACCCGATCCCCCGGCAAGCCGCCCGTGACGAAGACGACGAAGCCGTCGTCGCGGCGCGCGACGCCCCGCCCGCCCTGGGCGAGCGACTCGACGGTCAGCTCGAGCTCTTCTCCCTTGTAGGGGCGAGCCGGTTTGGGGGGTGCGGTGGACACACCCCCATGGTTACAGCCCTAGGCCAGGCGCTTCTCGATGTCGTCCAGGATGCCCTTGCGCGCCTTGCCGCGCTTCTCCTGGGTCCGGACCTTGCGCAGGTCGGCCTTGTTCATGTCCTTGAGGCGGGACTTGACCTGGCTCGCGTTCAGGCTGTCGTAGCCCGTGATCGGCGACGAGCTGGCAACACCGGCGCGGCGACGAAGCCTGTCGGCCTCGGCGACGACGGGGTCAGCGGTCGTGCGGGCGCGCTTGACGGCGGCGCTGGCTGCTTTCTCGGCACGCTTCCGGGCGGGCGCCACACGTGACTCGACTCCCTTGCGGGCCTGGTCGAGCAGCTTCTCGAGCTCGGCGACGAGCTCGTCGGTCTGCTGGCGCCCCTTCGAGACGAGGCTCGACACGGTCTTGTTCGCGTCGGCGCGGGTCATCCGGCCCCGCTTGACGGCGTCGTCCATGACTTCCTGGATCCGGTCCCGGCTGATGGTCACGCTCTTTTCGAGCGCGTCGCGAAACTCCTCGACGCTCTTGTTGCCCGCGGCGGGCTTCTTTGCGGGCTTCTTCTTCGCGGCGGGCTTCGGGCGCGTGGCCTTCGACCCCTTCTTGGCAGCAGCCATGGACTCCTCCGGTTGGTCGGTCTGGACGGGTGGGTGCAGACTAGTCTCAACCTCCCGATGGCCGCGCCACGACATTTTCTGACCGGAGAAGAACTTTCACCTGGCGAGGTGCTGGGTCTGGTGGAGCGTGCGCGGGAGCTCAAGAGTGGCCGCGCGGCGGGAGCCGAAGAGGACGCGCTCAGGGGCCTGACGGTCGCCCTTTACTTCGAGCGGCCGTCGACGCGCACGCGAATCTCGTTCCAGGTGGGAGTTGCCGAGCTCGGGGGCCATCCGCTTCCCCTCCGGGCCGACGAGCTCCAGCTCGGGCGCGGGGAGTCGATTGCCGATACGGCGCGGATGCTCTCGCGCTTCGTCGCCGGCGTGGTGATCCGATCGGGATCGGACGAGACCGTCCTCGAGCTCGCCGAGCACTCCGAGGTGCCGGTCATCAACGGCTTGACCCCGCTTCATCACCCATGCCAGGCGCTCGCGGACCTGACGACGCTCGCGGAGCGGTTCGGAGATCTGAGCGGCCTGAAGGTCGCGTATGTTGGCGACGGGAACAACGTGGCGCGATCCCTCGCGGTCCTCGGCGCCATGGTCGGGGTAGAGGTCGTCGTGGCCGCCCCGGAGGGCTACCGGCTGGAAGATGGCGTCGCCGCGCAGCAGACAGCCGACCCCTTTGAGGCGGCCGAAGGCGCGCATGCCCTGTACACCGACGTGTGGGTGAGCATGGGCGACGAGGCAACCGCGGACGAACGGCGCGCGGCGCTCCGCCCCTATCAGCTGCGCGAGGAGCTGATCGACGTCGCCGCTGACGACGCGGTGGTCCTGCATTGCCTTCCCGCGCATCCCGGCGAGGAGATCACCGAGGGCCTCCTCTACGGCGAGCGCTCCGCGGTCTGGGACCAGGCGGAGAACCGGCTGCACGCCCAGAAGGCGCTGCTCGAGTTGCTCATCGCCGGCTGACGGGCGGGCCACCCGACTCGACATCCGGGCGAAACGCAGACCGCCCGGTTCTGGCATCGCGTACAGACAAATGGCGCGCGAGTCGCGCAACCCTTCATAAGTGCAACGACTCTCCGCGCTCGACTCCTCCTTCCTGACCGTGGAGACACCCGTTGCGCACATGCACGTCGGGTGGCTTTCCCCTCTGCTTCTACCCAGCGGAGGGGAGAGCCGTGGGCTCGACGTGGATCAGCTGGCAAGTCGAATCGCGGCGCGACTGCACCTCGCGCCGCGATTCCGCCAGCGTCTTGCCTCCTCGCCCGTTGGGGAGCCCGCGTGGGTGGACGACCCCGGCTTTCAGCTGCACCACCACGTGAGGACGATCGATTCGGCGCCACCCACCAGGGCGCAACTCGACGTCATCGCGGGAAACTTCTTCTCCACTCAGCTAGAGCGCTCGCGGCCGTTGTGGGAGATCGCGGTGGTACCGCGCCTTGCTGACGACAACCGTGGCGCGATCATCGGAAAGGTCCACCACGCCATGGTCGACGGGATCGCCGCCGTCGAGCTGGGGATGCTGCTGTTCGACCTCGCGCCTGACGCGGCGCTGCCCGAGCGGGTCGACTGGCAGCCCGAGCGGGCGGCGGGACCGCTTGGGCTGGCAGCCGGGTCGGTCGTGGATGGCGCCGTGGAGCAGTTTCGCGCCGCCAGGCGGGTCGCCGCGCTGGGGATGACGCCCCGGAAGACGGTGCGGATCGCAGAGACGATGCGCCGGGCCGCGCTTCAGGTCGCCGAGGACGTGGTCCGTCCTGCGCCGCCCTCATTTCTGAACCGGGACATCGGGCCGAAGCGCTCTTTGGTGTGTGAGCGCATGGCGCTCGACCGGCTTCTTCGCATCAAGGAAGACCGGAACGTGAAGCTGAACGACGTGGTCCTTGCAGTGGTCTCGGGCGCCCTGCGCAGGTTTGCGGACCTCCATGGCGCGGAGTCGAAGCCCCTGCGCGCGATGGTTCCCGTGAGCGTGCGGGGCGAGGAGAGCGGCGGTAATCAGATCACCTTCGCCTTCCTGGACCTGCCCCTGGACGAGAGCCGGCCACTCCGCAGGCTGTCGGTCATCCATGGCGCCACGAAGGAGCTCAAGGAGTCCGGCCGGATCGCGGGATCGGAAGTGATCCTCCGTGGGGCGGGCCAGCTGCCGGGCTTCCTGAAGGAGCGCGCTGCCCGGATGGCCGCGAGCCCACGCATGTACAACGTCACCGTCTCGAACGTGCCCGGGCCGCGTATCCGCCTGTATGCAGCGGGGTGCGAGGTCGAGGCGATCTACCCCGTCATCCCGATCACGGAAGGTCATGCGCTCGCGATCGGCGTGCTCACCTACTCGGACTCCGTGCATTTCGCTTGCTATGTCGACCCCGAGGCGCTGCCCGCGGCTGCCGGGCTGTCGAAGCTGATCGAAGAGTCGGTCTGCGAGCTCGAGCGGGCGATGGGCTCACGCCCGCGCCCGAAAAGAGCGGCGCGAACAACATCGGCGCGCTCCGCAGCGTCGGAGCGCTCGCGATCCTCTTCGGCCACGACTTCGTCCCGGCCGTAGCCGCCAAGACTTCGGCAGACGGCTTCTAAACTCGCTCGGCGCGGCCCCGTCGTCCAGTGGTCAGGACGCCGGATTTTCATTCCGGAAACACGGGTTCGATCCCCGTCGGGGCTATCAGCGGAATCGACATCGCTCCCAAAGCACCATGCAGCCTGAGATCGACATCGGCCCCATCACCCTCCAGACCTTCGGTCTGTGCTTCGCGCTGGGATTCATCGCGGCGGGGGCGGTGCTCGCCAAGCGCTTCAACGAGCTGCAAAAGCCGCCGGACTGGGCTTACGAGATGGTCTTCGCCGCGCTCGTCGGCGGCCTGATCGGTGCCAAGCTCGACTTCGTCATCCAGAACCCGGGCGAGCCCGTGTTCTCGGGCTCGGGCCTGGTCTGGTTCGGCGGTGCGCTCGGCGGTGCGGCGGGAGTGCTCCTGTGGGCCCGCTGGCGAAAGCTCGCCGTGTGGGAGGTCTGCGACATCGCCGTGGTGCCACTTGCCCTGGGCTACGCGATCGGGCGTGTCGGGTGCCAGCTTTCGGGCGACGGCGACTACGGCATTCCGTGGGACGGACCGTGGGCGATGTCCTATCCCGACGGCACGGTGCCGACCACCGAGGAGGTCCACCCGACTCCCGTGTATGAGGCCCTCGCCGTCGGGGCGATCGCCTATGCCCTGTGGCGCCTCCGCGATGCGCTCACCGTCGGCATGCTTTTCGCGCTCTACCTCGTATTGACCGGGGTCGAGCGCCTCCTTGTCGAGTTCATCCGCCGCAACGACGAGGTCGTGCTCGGGCTGACCCAGCCGCAGGTGATCAGCATCGCCATGATCCTCGTGGGCGGCTCATGGATCGCGGTCCGGATGCGCCGCGGAGACTTCTGGGCGCCGACTGCGCCGGGGGACTCAGCGGTTCAGCGCGCGTAGGCGCGGCACGCGGCCTTGCTGGAGAACGGAACGCCGCGCTTGGTCATGAGCGCGCCCCAGTGCTTTCGCCCGCAGGCCGAGTCCGTGATGCGCCGCGGCTTCGGCGGCGCCGGCAGCGTCGTCTCGTAGACGTCGATCGCGCTGCGCCCTGCAGCGCCGAGGTTGAAGTCGCCGGTCGCGCCACGGTAGGTGAACGTGCCGTCCGGGTTCTTCTCGTAATCGAAGACGTGGGAGACCCAGGTGTTGGCGTTCTCGGGGATCAGGTAGCCGGCCTCCTTGAACTTGAAGCGGCCGTTCCGCTTCTCCTTGAAGTCGAGGACCAGCGTCCCCTGCGAGTACCAGCCCATGAAGATGCGGTTCTGGCCGGGGATGATCTGGAACACGTGGGCCGTGCAGAGGCTCGCCTGGGGCCCGGTCCGAATGGGAATGCGATAGATCGCCTTGCCGCCCTTGGGCTTCTTGGCGTATGCGCGGAACGACTTCTTCGGGCCCGTGACCTTCTTGCGCACCTTCGGGAACTTGTACGCGTGGATGCCTCCGTTCCCGATCACGTTGTCGACGCCGGGCGAGCACGCAGCGTCAGGCGGCAGGATGCCGCCGCCGCGCTCGTCCGTCGCCAGGAGGAAGCGGCCCGAGGGGGTCAGCTCAGCCTCGTGGTTGAAGTCGATGTCCTCCGTCGAGTCGTACGTCGGCGTGCCGGTTCCGCCCGCGCCCCGTCCCTGGTGGCGCACCGTGCCGTACCACTTGACGCCCTTGAGCGAGGGAGCTCCGCTCTCGAGCCACTCCGGCACGGTCAGGTCGGTCGTGCCGTCGCCCTTGCCGTCGACGCAGTCGACGATCTTCGCGGCAGTCGCAAACGGTGCAAGCGAGGTCGAGTCGCGCCGGCGACATGGGAGCTCTTCACCGCGCGGGACGTCGTCGGAGTAGTCGTTGGGCGTCCCCATGTCCTTGAAGGCATTGCTCATGTCAAGGCTGATGAGGCCTGAGCCGGCTCCGCACGTGAGGAGGTCCGATGGGTAGACCTCGAGCTCGTGGCAGCCCCACACCTGATTCTGGAGCGTGTGGCCGAGCGACCACTTCGTCTTCGGCCAGCGGAAGCGATAGACGTCGGGGCGGCACGCCTGGCGACGCTCCTCGGTTGTCATCCCTCCAGGCAGGTTCATGCACGACGACATGTCCACCACTTCGATGCCATCCAGCTCGAGCGGGCTATCCCCCGGGTCCTCGTTCTCGCGGTTGCCCTCCTCGTCGACCGACACCTGGTCAGAGGACGAGACGTAAGCGATATGGGGGCGCTTCGGGTCCACGTTCACGGTGTGGGCTTCGCCGATGTGGCTCGTGAGCCCGATCTCCACCGGTGCCTCGACGTTCGTGATGTCGATCAGCTCCAAGCCGCCCTGCGGCGCCTGTGTGATGCCGACCGCGCCCTGGTCGTGGCAACGCCCCGGGGCGTCGGAGGTGTCGACGAGAAGCTGCGCGTCGCCGCGCACCGCGAACGGGTTCTTCGTGTTGAGCGGCAGCCCCGCGCCCTTCGGCGTCGCCTCTACGTCATGCTGGAGCCCGGTTGATGCGGACGGGTCCGACAGGCACCCCGCGGATGGGTGGCCGGTCACGAAGCTGGGTGAGACCTCGCCGCCCTCGGTGAGCTGCACGATCGACTGCCCGCCCGCGTTGGGGCCGATTCCCAGCGTGCCGACTGACGCGTACGTCTCGCCGCTCTGGGTGAAGAAGTCGAGGTCGGTGTGCGGGTTGCCTGTTGCGACCGTGCCGACCAGGTTCCATGTCGCGTCCTTTCCCCCGGACTGCGAGGCAGGCGAGGGCGGGGAAGGCGGAGCGAAGCTTGGATACGGATGGTCGAGCGTCAGCCCGTGCCCCGCGAGCGCGGGGGCGGGCGCGAGCAGACCGCCACAGACAGCGGCGGTCGCCCACAACTTCACCCTGATCCCGGACGTCACCCTCACTGAGCCGCACCCTCCCATATCGCTCCCTGGCGTGCGCCGGTTCCCCCGCGGCTATCGTGGCTCGCGATGAGCGGGGACGCGCAGGAATCCGGCCACGGGGGCGACGACGCCTCGCAGCGCGCGCGGCTGGTGATCGCGCTCGGCGCGGCGATCCTGCTTGCAACGATCGTGGTAGTGGTCGTCGTGGCCCGCGGTGGCGACGAGGAGCCGTCGGAGATTCTCGCCGGCACCTGCTTCGAAGCTTGGAACGACGACGTGGTGGCGCCTCGGCAGGATGGGATTCACGCGTACACGGCGCACGGCTACCGGCAGACCCTCGTCACCCGGTTGGACGAGGACGCGGAGATCGTCGGCCTCGGCGACGATTCGACCGCTCCCGGGGATCCGCAGGCGCGCTGTGCCGTCATCTTCGCCTCACCCCAGGTCGACGAGGAGCCCGACTTCGGGGTCCGCGTCTACGACGAAGACGAAGGCAGGTGGACCGGGCTCGGGCTGACCGACGAGAGCCCGCTCAAGGTGATCGCGGACCTCCAGGCGGAAGCCGTTGCGGACTCGAACGCTCTCCTCGCCTCGAACGGAACGCTCGGCGAGGGCTAGACGGACCGCAAGAGGCCGCCGTCGATCGGGATCGTCGTCCCGGTCACATACGCGGCGCGCTCCGAGGCCAGGAAGGCCACCAGGTCGCCGTACTCCTCGGGCGTTCCGAGCCGCCCCGCCGGGACGTCGCGCTCGGCCATCTCGCGCGCGGCGTCCATCGAGCCGCTCATGTGCGCGATCCGGTCCGTCGCGATCTTCCCGGTCGCCACTGTGTTGACCGTGACGCCGTCGCCGGCGACCTCGCGAGCAAGCGTCTTGAAGTAGCCGATCGTGGCCATCCGGTGCGCGTTCGAAAGCGCGAGGTGCGGAATCGCCTCGATCGTCGAGGTCGACCCCACGTTCACGATCCGGCCCCAGCCCTTCTCGCGCATCCCCGGCAGCGCCGCTTCGATCAGCGCCCTCGGTGCGAGGACGAGCTCGCGGTAGGCGGCCTCCCATTCATCCGTCGAGCGGTCCTGAGCACTCCCGGGTGGCGGCCCTCCCGTGTTCGTCACCAGGATCTCGACCGCACCCCCGAGCCGCTCGGCAACCGCGCCCGGAAGGGCGGTCAGGCCCTCCAGGTCGGCCGTGTCCGCCTCGAACGTCGCTGTCTCGCCGTCTATCTCCGCGGCGGCTTCGTCGAGGCGCTCGAGCGAGCGGCTCGCCATCGCGACCTTCGCTCCCTCGCGGGCAAGCGCTCCCGCGATGCCCCTACCGATCCCCTTGCTCGCCCCCATGACGAGCGCGACGCGATTCTCGATGCCTAGGTTCATCCTGTAGATACCTCTTACGCGCGCCTTCGGCGCTTGCACCTGTTGCTTTCGGGTCTAAAGACCCTCACCAGAACAATGGGCGGTGCCGGGCTCGAACCGACGACCCTCACGGTGTAAACGTGATGCTCTCCCAACTGAGCTAACCGCCCGCCAGGAGTTTAGGTGCGTCAGCCTTAGCTCTCCCTTTTCACCTGTGATCCACCTACGACTGCGTCCGAGCCATCCTCGAAGCGCACCCACGCCTTGTTGCCGCCATCGTAGTCGGGGGCCCAGAGGACGAGCGTGGCGGCTTCGCGCTCCTCCGCGTCCGCAGGCCCGATAGAAACCGGCTCGGATCCCTCGTCGTCGAGCCCTCTCCAGATCCGGATGAAGGGGTTCTCCTCCCATTCCGTGCCGATGGTCGTCGGCTGCTTGTGACCGGGGTGGACCCGCAGCTCGTGCGGCAGCGCCATCAGCTTGTCCATGATCGAGCTCTTGAGGTCCTCGAACCCGGTCGCGCCAGGGGCGCGCGTGCCGCCAACCGTGCCCTTGAACAGAACATCGGCGGTGATCACGTCCGTGTCGTCGATCTTCAAGGCGCAGTGGTCGGCGCAATGGCCCGGCGTCTCGATCACTTCGATCCGCAGCGAGCCCGACTCGATCACGTCGCCCTCGGTGAACGTCTCGTCCACCTGGCGGCCCTCGAGCAGCTCGGCCGTCTTCTCGTGGGCGATGATCGGGACGCCGAAGCGCTTCGCCAGCTCCTCCATTTCGAAGACGTGATCCCAATGATGGTGGGTCAGGACCACGTGCGTGATTTCGGTCCCTTCGCGCTCAGCGCGCTCGGAAAGCGGATCGGTGACGCCGTTCGAGTCCACGAGCACGCCATGTCCTCCGGGCTCGTCGATCACGAGGTACGCATTCGACAGCCATTCGGACTGTTCGACTCGCTGCAGGATCAATCGCTACTCCTTATCGCTATCTGAATTCAATGACGCTGCGGATGCCGTCCTGGGCCTCCATAAGCTCGAAGCCCTTGTTCACTTCGTCGAGGGTGATGCGGTGAGAGATGAACGGCTCGACGTCGATGTCGCCGGCGAGGTAGCGGTCGACGAGAGCGGGGACGCCGTCACGGCCCTTGACGCCGCCGAACGACGAGCCGGCGATGCGCCGCCCCGTGATCAGGAAGCGCGGAACGACGTCCAGGGTCTCGCCCTTGCCGGCGACGCCGGCGACGGTTGCCAGGCCCCAGCCCATGCGCGCCGCCTCAACCGCTTGGCGCATCACCTTCACGTTGCCGGTTGCCTCGAACGTGTAGTCCGCGCCGAAGCCTCCGGTCTCCTCGAGGATCTTCTCCACGGTGTCCTCGCCGCCGGTCATGACCTCGGTCGCGCCCTGGCCCTTGGCCAGCTCGAGCCGGTCATCGGAGAGATCGACGCAGATGATCCGGTCGGCACCCTGGAGCCGGCATCCGGCGACGGCGCCCAACCCCACCATTCCCGCGCCGAAGACGACACAGGTCGAGCCGGGCTGCACCTTCGCGGTGAACATCGCGGCGCCGAGCCCGGTGGAGAGCCCGCAGGCGAACAGGCACGCCGCATCGAGCGCCGCTTCGGGGTGCACCTTGGCGAGGGCGATCTGCGGCATCACGGTGTACTCGGCGAACGTCGAAGTGCCCATGAAGTGCCTGATCGGCTCCCCGTCGCGGGAGAGCCGCGCCGTGCCGTCGGGCAGGTAGCCGAGGTTCTGCTGCTCGCGTATCGCCAGGCAGAGGTTGGTGCGGGGATCGAGGCAGTGAACGCACTCCCGGCACTGGGGCGAGAACAGGGTCACCACGTGGTCGCCGGGCTCGACGTCGGTCACGCCTTCGCCGATCGCCTCGACCACGCCCGCGCCCTCGTGCCCGAGCACGGTCGGCGCGTAGCCGGACGGGTCGACGCCCGACGCCGTGTAGAGGTCCGTGTGGCATACCCCACACGCCACCAGCCGGACCAGAACCTCACCCGGACCCGGGTCCGCAAGATCGATCTCCTGAACTACGAGGGGCTCGCCGAACTCCTCCAGGACCGCCGCGCGCATCTTCACCTGTCACAAACCTCCATGTCTCGCTCCCGAGAGCATCCTAGGCAGGCGTCGCATCACGCGCAGTCAGCGACGGGTGAGGGGGTCTGACCCCTCGGGTCCTCAGCGGGCTCGGGCGAGCTTCAGGTCCTTCTTCTTCGCGTCCAGCGAGACGACGTAGTGGCGCTTCGACACGCGAGTCGCGAGGCCGCGGCGCTCGAGCTTCTTCATTGCGGCCGGGCAGCGCTTGCAGCGCGGTCCGGACTTGCAGCACTTCTTCTTCGTCTTGACGGCGCGGCCCTTTGGCATGAGAGAGCAACCTAGCACGGAGTTAGGGCTCCCTAACGCCATAGGAGGGGTCAGGCCCCGAGGGCCGCTCAAATGACGCGATCGCTCGGCGGTTCGGGGTCAGACCCCGGCTGGAGCCGCCGCCGCGCTGGCTTCGAGCAAAACGCCTGCAACGCCCGAAGGATCGTCGCGCGTCGGCGTGTGCCCCCAACCGGGGACGCTGAGGTAGCGCGTGCCGGGCGGCATCCGCTCGGGCCTGGGCGGAGCGACCAGCCGGTCCTCCTCGCCCCAAGCGATCGTGACCGGGACGTGTACCTCGGCGGCGCGCTCGAACGGGATACCGCGCATCATGTCGTTCGCGTCGTCGTAGGACGGTGCATCAAGCCACGCCGCCAGCCACCTGATGGCCTCGGCCGAGCTCAGGAGCTCGGGCCGGGCAACGGTCGTCCTCATCAAGGCCTTTCGCCCGCGCTCCGTCCGCATCGCCACGTTGATCAGTCGCCGCCCTCGCTGCCCGAGCCTGCGCGAGTCGTAGGATCGCGGCCCCAACTCGTCCCGCCAGAGGCCGGCGGGGGAGATGCAGCAGACCGAGGCGGCGGCGCCATCGGCTGCCATCTCGAGCGCGGTCCACGCTCCCAGGGAGTTGCCGACCAGATGCGGGCGCTCGACCCCGAGCGAATCGAGGTGCGTCGCGACGGCCCGTCCCATCTCGAGGGCGGAATGGCGAATTCCGCCGGGCAGCGGGTCGGATTCGCCGAAACCGGGCAGGTCGATGGCGATGACATCGCGTTCGGCCGCGAGGAGCTCCATCACCGGCTCCCAGACGACGTGGCTTCCGCCGAGCCCGTGGATGAGCACGAGCGGTGGGCCCTGGCCGGCCCTCACGTGGTGGATGCTCATGCGGTGATTGAAGCGAGTGCGGGCTCGCGCAGCGCGGGCGGGGCAAACCCGGGCTTCGCGAAGACCATCTGGAGGTCCCGGATCCGGCGCTCGCGAAAGCCCCCCTCGGAGAACGCGAGATAGAACGTCCACATGCGGCGGAACCGCTCGTCGTAGCGGGAGCCGCGAAGGCTTGGCCAAGCCGCCTCGAAGCGGTTGCGCCACTCGCGGAGCGTCTCTGAGTAGTGCGGGGTGATGTCGTCGACCCAGCGCACACTCATATCGGTCTCGTGCGTGACGAGCTCCGCGATGACCCGCTCGGAGGGCAGGCACCCGCCCGGGAACACGACCGTGTTCGCGAAGCTCTTCGACGCCTTCTCGATCTCGTAGAGGGCGTCGTCGATCACGATCGCCTGGAGAGCCATCAGGCCGTCACGCTCGAGGAGGTCCGAGCACTTGCGAAAGAACGTCTTGAAGTACTGCCAGCCGACCGCCTCGATCATCTCGACCGAGACGAGCTTCGAGAACCTTCCCCGAAGGTCCCGGTAGTCCCGATCGAGCACGGCGATCCGGTCCTGGAGCCCCTCATTGGCCACCCGCTCGAGCGCGTACTCGCGCTGCTCGTTCGAGATCGTCGTAGTCGTGACGCGGCAGCCATATTCAGACGCCGCGTAGATGGCCATCCCGCCCCAGCCGGTTCCGATCTCGACCAGATGGTCGTCCGGCTCGAGCTTGAGCTGGCGGCAGAGCCGGTCGAGCTTCTCCGTCTGTGCTTCCTCGAGGCTCACGTCCGGAGACTCGTAGTACGCGCTCGAATACATAAGCCGCTCGTCGAGGAACGCGGCGAAGAGGTCGTTCCCGAGGTCGTAATGCGCCGAGATGTTGAGGCGCGCCCCGTCCTTGGTGTTTCGCGGGACCAGCCCCGCGACTTTCTGCGCCCGCCCGAGCAGGGGGTGCCACCCCTTCCTCATCCGGTCGAGCGGCGGCATGCTGCGCGCGACCACCCTGACCACGGCAACCGGATCGTCGGTGGTCCACAGCCGGTCGATGTAGCCCTGCGCGAACCCGGTCGAGCCGCGCATGAGGATCGTCCAGGCTGCCGGGTCGAGGATCTCGACTCGCGCACGGAGATCCGACTCGGGCGAGCCGAATGTCGTGGTGCGACCGCGCTCGGTCACGTCGAGGCAGCCGTCGGTCACGCGGCGGAGCATCGCGTGCCCGGCGCGGCGCGAGAGGGCATCGACCGGGCGGTTCATCCGCGCTCCGGATGGGGAAAGTAGGGAGCGCCCTTGAGCCACAGGCGGAGCGACTGCCAGTAGATCTTCGCCATGACCTGCATGGTCATCGCCGGATACCGCGTGAGCACGCGCCGGGTCGACTCGCGCGAGAGCTCGACCCGCTCGAGTGAGAGGGTCGCGTCGAAGTCGCTCGATCCGTCGCCGGCCGACCGCGAGTCGATGTGAACCTGGACGCGCTCGCCGGGCTCGGTCGAGCGCCAGTCGTACGTGTGGTCCATATCCATGAGCGGAGAGACGTGAAAGGCCTTGTCGATCTCGCCGCGGATCACGTGCTCCGAGCCGGCACGCCCGAGGAGATAGGAATGCGTCTCGCCCCAAGGGGTGTTGGTGACCTCGGCCAGGACGGACTCGACACGCTCCCCCGACTCGTCGAAGCAGTAATAGAAGGAGACGGGGTTGAAGGTGTGTCCGAAATAGCGCAGGTTCGTGAGCAGCCGGATCGGTCCGGCGGGCTCGCTGCCTCCCCGTTCCACCACCGCCTCGCGAACGCAGTCGGCGAGCGGGCGGGCCGGATCGCCCAGGTATTCCTCCCGCTTGAACCGCGCCGGCGCGGGGCGGCGCGCCGACCAGCCCGGAAACGGATCGAGAACCCAGGGGAGCTCCGCCAGGTCGAGGTAGGCCATGAAGAGGGGGTAGCGGAACGCGTGCTGGACCGGGTCGTGCCTGCGGTGGCGGACCCAGCCTTCGTAGATGGCGCTCTGTGTCGGCTGAGCGCCCTTGGTCGCGGATGCAGCAGGTGGCGCGAGTCGTGTCGTCATGCCGCAACCGCCAGTGGAACGCGTGCCTCCGCGCCCAGCAGGGGCTCGCACGCCCTGATCGCACTCCAGCATCCGTCCTCGTGGAAGCCCCAGCGCCAGTATGCGCCGCAGAAGTGGATGCGGTCGGCGCCCGAGATCTCGCCCCAGCGCCGCTGCGCCGCCACGGCCTCGTGAGTCACGATCGGATGCTCGTAGGGAATCACTTCGATGACCTTCTGGGGATCGATCGAATCCGTGCTGTTCAGTGTGACGAAGATGTCCTCCTCCGCGTCGAGCCCCTGGAGGCGATTCATCCAGTAGCTCATCGTGGGCAGCTCCGAGCCCTCGCTCAGGTGGAAGTTCCAGCTGGCCCATGCACCTTTCCTCCTGGGCATCAGGGACGGGTCGGTGTGGAGCGCGGCCTCGTTTCGCTGGTATCGCATCGCGCCCAGGACCTCGCGCTCGGAGTCGGTGGGATTTGCCAGCATCGCGAGCGCCTGGTCGGAATGCGAGGCGATGACCACCTCGTCGAAGACTTCGGTCTCCATCCCGTCCGCCACGACCGCCACGCCCCCGCCCGCCAGGCGCTCGACCTTGGTGACCCGAGCGTTCAGGCGAAGCGCGTCGCCGAGCCCGTCGGCGATGGCATTCACGTAGGCGCGCGAGCCACCCACCACGGTGCGCCACTGAGGGCGGCCGCGCAGCTCGAGCTGGCCGTGGTTCTCCAGGAACTCGGCGAGGAACGAAACCGGGAAGTCCCAGACGGCAGCAGGGTCGGACGACCACACCGCCGAGACCTCGGGCATGACGATGCGCTCCATGAACCAGTCCGAGTAGCCCATGTCCCGCACGAACTCGCCGACCGACGGCCCGCCCCTGCGCCCGATGGTCTGGCGAGCGTCCCGGTTGAACCGAAGCTGGTCGCGAAGCATGCGGAGGAACTTCGGCCGCATCAGGTTCGACGGCTGGGCAAACAGTCCGCGGGCCGTTCCCGCGAACTCGAACGAGCCGTCGCGCGCCGAGATCGACAGCCCCATCGCCGAGGGCCGGGTGGGAACGCCCAGCTCGGAGAGAAGACTCTCGAAGTGTGGATAATTCCTCTCGTTGAGGACGATGAACCCGGTGTCGACCCAGTGCTCCTTGCCCCCGCGATCGGTGACCAGAACCGTGTTCGCGTGGCCGCCCGGACGCGCATCGCCCTCGTACACGGCGAGGTCGTGCTCCCGGGCGAGGATGCGGGCGGCCGAGAGCCCTGCAATACCTGTGCCAATGACGGCGATTCTCAGGGGCTTCTGATCCGCGGCTTGCCTGCTTGTGATTGTTTGTACGAGGGACATGGGACGGGTGCTTCTCTATACGCGCGAAAACGCGATTCGGCTCAGTCGGCATGAGTGACTCTCGTCACGGGCCGCTGACCGAGGGCTGGGCGATCCGCCAGCTCTCCGACTTCCTCACGCTCGTCAGCTCTTTCGACGACGAGCGCTCGGCGATCGTGCGCCTGGTCGAGCGGGCGGTGGAAGTCCTGGAGGCGGACGCCGCCGGCCTGATCGAGGGCAACCAGCTCGCGGTCGCGGCAGGGCCGATGGCGCATGAGCTCGACCCGGCGGACCTCCGCGCGGTCGCGTCAGGGCGCAGCGACTGGATCGCCCTGGGGGAGGAGCGTGCACCCGCCCGGCGCACGGACGCGGGCGAGCACAACGGCCGCGTCCTGGTGGTCGCCCGCATGAAGCCTTCGTTCGCTCCTCCGGAGATCGACCTCCTGCAGGGGCTGGGCCGGGTGATCGCGCTGGGCAGCCGCACGCTCAGCGTGGTCGACAACGAGCGCGGGATGCGGGCCTCGTCCGAGAGCCAGGCGGCCGAGAACGCGCGGCTCCTCGATGCGCTTCGTGATCGCCAGGTGATGCTGGAGCGTCTCGCGACGATCCAGCGCGCCATCGTCGCGCAGAAGCCGCTCCACGACATCTTCGACCAGGTGGTGGGCGCGGCATGCGAGCTGATCGGCGACCGGGCCGGGATGATCCGCATGCGGGACAAGGATGGGAGCGAGCGCTCGACCGTCGTCTCGTCCGTCGGCCTCAACGCGGAGTTCCTCGGCGCAAAGCGCCGCGAGCACGACCCAGGCCTTGGGGCTCGCGCGATAAGGGAGGGCCGGCTGGTCGTCGTCGACAAGGGCACCGACCCGCTCGTGCACCAGATCCCCGACATCTGGCGGAACGAGGGGTTGCACGCGGGGATGGCCGCCCCGGTCCTGCAGGGAGCATTGGTCGTGGGCAGTGTCGTGACGGCCTCAGATGACCCGAACCGCTCCTACTCGGCTCGGGACCAGCAGTCGCTCCTTGCCCTGGCCGAGCACGCGAGCCTGGCCCTGAACCACGCTCGAGCGCTGGACGATGTTGCGCACGAGGCCTTCCACGACTCGCTCACGGGCATGCCGAACCGCGCGCTCTTCCTCGATCGCCTGTCCTTCGCCGTCAGCCGCGCGGCGCGCAGCGGGAACCCGGTCGGGGTCCTCTTTATCGACATCGACGACTTCAAGACGATCAACGACTCGCTGGGACATCGCGCGGGCGACGAGCTGCTCCAGGCGGTCGCCGGCCGGCTCGAGGCGTGTCTGCGCCCCTCGGACACGATCGCCCGCCTGGGAGGCGACGAGTTCGCTGTCCTGATCGAGGAGATCGACGACACCCCGGACGCCGCCACAGCGGCGAGCCGGGTCCTCGACTCCCTCGATGATCCGATCGCGATCGAGGGCCGCGAGGTGTACGTGGGGGCAAGCGTCGGGATCGCCGCGGGACCTCAGGACGCGGAGACGCTGCTCCGTGACGCCGACCTCGCGATGTACCGGGCCAAGGCCGAGGGCAAGGGCCGCTATCGCGCCTACGCCCCCCACATGCACGCCGACATCGTCGAGCGGATGGAGCTCGAGGTCGATCTCAAGCGCGCGATCGAGGCCAACGAGCTGGAGCTCCATTACCAGCCGATCTTCGACCTCAAGACCGGCGCCATCGCGGGGCTCGAGGCCCTCGTACGGTGGAACCATCCCACCCGCGGGCTCCTGAGGCCCGACAGCTTCATCCCCCATGCCGAATCCAGCGGGCGCATATCGGATCTGGGGCGCTGGGTCCTCGCCGCGGCCTGCCACCAAGGAGCGCTCTGGCGCGCCCGCTACCCCGCCACGGACGGAATCAAGGTCGGGGTCAACCTTTCGGCGTCCGAGCTCCGGGACGAGGAGATCGTGGCCCAGGTCGCCGACGCGTTGCGCGTCGCACAGCTCGATCCGCGCGGACTCACCCTGGAGATCACCGAGACGGCGCTGATGGACGACCTGGACGCCGCCGCCGGCCGGCTGAGGGACCTGAAGTCGCTCGGCGTCGAGATCGCGGTGGACGACTTCGGCATCGGGCATTCGTCGCTCCGCTACCTCAAGCAGCTCCCGCTCGACAACCTCAAGATCGCAAAACCTTTCGTGGACGAGATCGGCAAGCCCGACGCCGAGCCACCGATCCTTCGCGCCATCCTCGACCTCGCGGACGTCTTCGGCCTCCACGCCGTCGCCGAGGGAATCGAGGAGCCCGAGCAGGCAAGCCGCCTGGTCGAGCTCGGATGTGCGCTGGGCCAGGGCCATCTCCTTGCGAGGCCGCTCACCGCCTCGGCGGCCGACGACCTGATCCTGCGCTCGGGTCTTCAGGTGGACGGAGGCACCGCTTCGCAGCCCGCCGAGGAGCCCGGCGAAACCTCTACGCGAGCTTCGTCAGAAGACGACCCAGCTGGGGCGAGCTGATCTCGACTTCGTCCCCTGGGCTCAGCCAGACGCTCGGCTGACGCGCGATCCCGACTCCCGACGGGGTGCCGGTCGAAATCAGGTCGCCCGGCTCGAGCGTCATCAGGTTCGAGAGGTGGGCGACGAGCCGGGGCGCCTTGAAGATGAGGTCCGAAGTCGAGGAACGCTGCATCTCCTCGCCATTCAGTGTCAGGGAGAAATCGATCGCGTCATGTGAGAGGGCTTCGTCGGCCGTAACGATCGCGGGCCCGCACGGCGCAGCGCCGTCGAACGACTTGCCCGAGATCCACTGCGTCGTTGCGAGTTGCAGGTCGCGCGCCGAGAGATCGTTGAGCAGGGTGTAGCCGGCGATCCCGGTGAGCGCGGCCTCGTCGTCGACCTCCTTCAGCCGGGTGCCGATGACGATGCAGACCTCGGCCTCGTAGTCCACCTTCTTGCTCGCTCTCGGCAACTCGACCGTCGCGCCCGGCGCGGCCAGGGCGTTCCGGAACTTCGCGAAGACGGTCGGGACATCGGGGATGGACTGCTTCGTCTCCTCCGCGTGGGAGCGGTAGTTCAGGCCGATGCAGAGGATCTTCTCCGGGTCGGGGATCGGCGGCATGAGGGCCACGTCGGCGAGCGGCACCCCTTCGGCGCCCTCGGTTGCATTCGCCAGGTCGCTCAGCCGGCCGGCCGCGAGCAGGTCGCGCAGGCCGGACCGCTCCTCGCCGAGCGCATCCCATGCGTCGACGACGCGCTCGCCGTCGAGAACACCCGCGCGGGCTCCGCGATCGCTTTCGTAGGTCACCAGCCGCATCGCGCCGAGCCTATTGACCCGATTAGCGATCCGCCCCTACAGGGGCGGTGCGTAGAATCGAGCGCGCCGGGGGCGTAGCTCAGTTGGTTAGAGCGCCGGCCTGTCACGCCGGAGGTCGCGGGTTCGAGTCCCGTCGCTCCCGCTCCCCACGCATGCCCGGCCCGGCTCGGGCTAGGGCAGGCGGCCCCTTCGCTCGATGAAGTTGAGGTTCCTGGCGACCTCGGCGTAGACGCCCGGCTCCCTTACGCCGCACTCGCGACCCCCGTAGGAGACGAGACCGACGAGGAGCCTGCCGCCGGGCGTGTCGGCCACGAGTGGGCCGCCGCTGTCCCCGTAACACGAGTCGTTGTAGCGGTTGCCGCCCTGGGCCGCGCCGTAGGCGCACACCTCCTCGTCCGCTCGGAAGTAGGAGAAGTTCGGCTCGCACTCTTCGTCCGAGATCGCGTAGACGGCAACGTCCAGCAGCACGTCGGACGGCTTGGCGCCGTTCGGCTTCGTCCCGCCCCAGCCGGCCACCCACAGCTCTGACCCGGGCGTCGTCTCGGCGTCCGCCTCTTCCGGCGTCGGCAGGTCGACAGCAGGTGCCGGCGTGTTGCGGGCAAGGTTCAGGACGGCCACGTCGCGGTGGCCGTTGCGCTTGTATTCCTGGTGGACGGTGATGCGGCCGACCCGGATGCTCTTGCCTTCGGATTCGTCCCGCAGATCCGGCCTGCCCGTGACGACGCGCACCTCGCGGGGCTTCAGCGGCCTGCCGAAGTAGTCGAACATGCAGTGGGCGGCCGTGATGACGGCGTCCTTCGCGATCACCGAGCCTCCGCAGAACTGAGAGCCGTTGCGGGTGGTGATCGCGGCGATGAACGGCCAATCGGCGGGGTCTGCCTCGTTGCCGCCGATGATCCGCTCACCGCTGTTCGGGCCGGCGGACACCCCGCCGGCCATCGTCAGCCAGAAGCCGATCCCGACGGCAGCGAGACTCGCGCGCGCATTTACCTTCCCTTTAAGCACGAACAGAACATGGTGACAGACGATCAGACGTGACGGCGCCGCTCGGGGTAGGCTCGGGGCGATGGCTGGAAGCGCCGAGCGAAATGAAGCCACGATCCGCAAGCTTTATGCGGGGCTCGACTCCCACGACGGAGAGGCGATGGCCTCGTGCTACGCGCCCGATGGGCACTTCTCGGACCCCGTGTTCCCCGACCTGACCGGAGCCCAGGCAGGCGACATGTGGCGCATGCTGACCTCGAGGGCCACGGACCTCGCGGTCGAGCTGCCGGAGGCCAAGGCTGACGCCGAGGCGGGCGCCGCGCGCTGGATAGCCACCTACACCTTCGGGGCCACCGGGCGGAGCGTCACGAACCGGGTGCGCTCCGACTTCAAGTTCGACGACGCGGGCCTCATCGCGGAGCAGCAGGACGATTTCCCGTTCTGGCGCTGGTCCCGGCAGGCCCTGGGGACCGCCGGCCTTACGCTCGGATGGACTCCGATCCTCCGCTCGAAGGTCCGCTCGAACGCGGCGGCCGAGCTGGCGCGCTTCCGCGCCGACAGCAAATAGCCGGTGCCAGGCTTTAGCCCGGCTCCGGCCGGACTTTCCTAGACGGCTCCTCCGGCCGCAGGTGGCGCCGAGGGGTCGGCCTCTTCGCCGTCTCCGAGGCCCTCGCGGGCCAGAAACTCCTCGATGTCGAGAGGCCTGTCCTTGGCCCGCTCGACGACGGTGAGGAGGTCACTCATCAGCGAGACCTCTTCGACCTGCTCCTTGAGAAACCACTGCAGGAACTGCTCGCCCTGGAAGTCGTTGGCCGCGCGGGCGATCGAAACAAGGCCATTGAACTGCTCCGTCACCTTGCGCTCCTGGTCAAGGGCCAGCCGCACGGGCTCGACCAGGTCCGCGAAATCCGTCTTGGGCGCGGAGACCCCGGGAATCGTGGCCTCCTCTTCGATGTCGAGGAGGTACTGGATGATCATCATCGCGTGGTTGCGCTCCTCGATGGCCTGGCGAAAGAAGAATGCCGCCATCCGAGGCATGGTGAGGTCGTCGTAGTAGATGGCCGCGGCCAGGTAGGCCTGCGAAGCGGCGAACTCAGATGGGACATGGTCGTTGAGCGCTTGCGCGAAGGATTTCTCAGGCATTTGCGGGACACTACCCACGTGAGGGTCCGCGAGGACAAAGCCTGGCTCCTGAGAAACCGGTTCAACCCCTTCCCGATCTCGGGATCCCTGGCGCTTTCGGAGGGGGTGATCTCGTTCCGCCTGGACGAGGAAGCCGCCGAGGCCACGCTCGGCTGGCTGGAGGAGGAGCTCGAGGTCGAGGATCTCAAGGCTCGTATCGAAGAGGGACGCGAGGTCGTCGCGTTCTCCATGCCGCTCGAGGACTGCACGATCAGCTGGCCGATCACCGGCGGTCCGATGATGCTGATCCACGGCCCCGAACGGAAGTGGGTCGTCTCCTACGACCATCCGGTCGGAGGCGCCGTGCTTCAGACCTTCAACGTGATGTCAGGGCGCGGCAAGGCAAAGGCATGGAAGAAGGCCCTGGCCTCGGCCGACGCGGGCGCGCCCGGCGGCGAGAGCGGCTAGCCCCAGCGAAAACCGGTCTCGGACGGGACCGGGTCCATCGGGCTCGTGGGCATCCCCTCGGGGACGGCCGGGTCGTTGTAGCCCGAGGGCGCGGTGTCGTTGGGAGTGTCCGGGTGGTAGAGCGACGCCAGGTACTGGATCTGCCCACGGCCGAGGCCCACCTCGCCCTGGCCGCCGCCGTAGACCTGAAGCCCGTTCTCCTCGCAATAGGCGTAGACCCCGAGGAGCTCTTCGAGTGAGCCGAACCGCGACGGCTTCGAGTTGATCGCCCGCTCCGGTTGAAGCTCCTTGATGTCGGCCAGGGAATGAAGCGGCGCGTCGTAGGTCAGCCGGTCCCAGTGGGGCTCCAGGACCTCCCGGGTCTCGTCCGTCAGGTCGGGGTCCTCGAGCCACGCCTCGGGGAACTTCTCCGCGACCGCGCGGTAGAGCTCGGGGTCCGTCTCCACCTCGACCACCGTTCCCTTGTAGTAGCCCTTGAGGTCCATCACCTGGACGGTCGCGATCTCCGCGATCTCCTCGATCAGCTCGGGCGTCCAATCGTTCTCGGGGTCGAGCTTGAACTCGAGGCCGGGGTAGCGCTCCAGCCGGGAAGTGATCGCGTGGGTCGAGGACTCGGACTCGTCGCCGAACGACGTGAGCCGCGTCGAGCAGACGAAGCGGACCGGCTTCGGGTCGAGGCCCACCGCTTCGTGCAGGGAGATGCCTGACTGCCGCAATGCCAGGTCGAGCGCCGCCGATTCGTACGCCCAGCGGCGGTAGTCGCGAGACACTTCGCGCTCGGGAGGCGAGCCCTCGTACAGGTCGAGCTCGCCGAGGAGCGTGCACAGCTCGCCGAGTGTCTTGGGTCCGGTGAGGTCGAAGCGCGGCCCCAGGTCCCGGTTCGCGATGTGGTCGAGAACCTCGTAGGCGACGTCCTCTCCCAGGCCCTCGTGGCCGCCGCCCTTGAGATGGACGATCGTCGAGCCGCGGGTGAACTCGGCCGAGTACTCGAAGTCGTTCGCCTCGAACTCGTAGGACTCGACGTGGATGGGAAGGTCGCGGAGCTTCTCGTAATCGGAGGGCATCTGCGTGAGACTACGGAAGGGGCAAACGCCCCTCGCCTATCCGGGCGCCGGCACCACGAGCACCGGCCGCTTTGAGAGATGGAGGAGCCTGTTCGGAACGGAGCCGAGGAGAGCGCCTCTGATCGGATGCTCGCCGTAGGTGCCGACCACGATCGCACGGGCATCGTGCTTCTCGGCCAGGGACAGAAGGGCCTCGGTCGGGCGCTTGTCGACAAGCTCGACGTCGACCTCTACTCCCTGTGAGCGCGCGCGCTCGCGCCCTTCCGATGTCACCCGTTCTCCCACCTGGCGGACCATGTCCCTGGTGGCGATGTACTCCTCACCCGGCCCGCCGGGGCCGTAGCCGAAGCCGACCACGATCCTGTCGCCGAGGCTCTTCGCCAGGCTGGTTGCCTCGTCTAGCGCCGCGTTGGCGCAGTCCGATCCGTCGTACCCCAAGATCAGGACACCCATCTCAATCCTCCTTGTCGGCGCCGACTCCGGCATCTGCCTCGTCCTCGGACACCCCGATCGCCTCTACGGTCCCGTCGCCCGCCGCGATCTCGTGCGGCACCGCTTCGAACGGCCTGCGGGCAAAGAACTCCCTCGCCGGCTCGCCGCCCAGGAAGCGCCAGGCGAGCATCAGGACGAGCCCAAGGCTCATGAACACGATCGCGATCACCAGGGGGACACCGAGTCCGACGACTTCGGTGCCCGAATAGGAGGCCTTGGGGTCCGAGAGGTCGCCGACCGACTCGTATAGGAGGTAGCCGAGCAGGGAGGCGCCGACCAGTGGGGCGATCCCGATGAAGATGAAGTTCTTGGCCGAGAGGAAGAGCTCCTTGCGCCAGTAGATGACGCACGCGATCCCGGTCAGGCCGTAGTAGAAGGCGATCATCAGGCTGAGCGCCGACAGCGAGTCGAAGAGGAAGTTCTCGGAGATCAGCTTCCCGGGCACGTACCAGAGGGTCGCGAGAACCCCGATCACGATCGTCCCGAAAGCAGGCGTCAGGAAGCGCGGATGGATCTTGGCCCAGGGCTTCGGGAGTGCTCCCGCGGCGGCCATCGAGAGCGACGTGCGCGAGCCGGGCAGGATCGTGGTCTGCGCAGATGAGATGCCCGAGACGATCACGGCGATCACGAGCAGCTTCGCCAGGTCGTTCCCCAGGACATCGCCGGCAACGGCGCTGAGGACGCCGGCATCGTCGTCGAACTTCTCGACCTGGCCCAGCCCCGCGTAGGCGACGAGCGCGACCGTCACCGAGACGTAGGTGACGAGCAGGATCACCGTGCTCGCGAGTCCGGCGAGGCCGGGGGCGCGGGACGAGTCCTCGCTCTCCTCGGAGAGGTTCACGGCGGACTCCCACCCCCAGTAGATGAAGACGGCCAGAAGCACGCCGGACAGGAGCCCCGAGTACTCGGCCCCGAACGGAGAGAACCAGCTGAGCTCGGGCGAGATCGACGACTCCGGGGCCTTGTCGAAGATGAGCCTCACGAAGACAGCGCCGGCAAACAGGAGCAGGATCGCCACCTGGCCGATGGTCAGGACCCGCTGGAGCTTCGCCGAGATCTCGGTGCCGATCACGCAGATCGCGGTCATCACCGCGATGATCACCACGGCCCCGATCGCCACGGCGAGGTCGTTCTTGAAGAGCGGCTTGGGGTTGCCGCTGTTCGTCTCTCCGCCTGTGAGCCCGAGCAGGTCGTAGAGGTAGTACGCCGAGACGTCGGCCAGCGAGCCGATCACCAGGATGCCGGTGGTGCAGATCGCCCAGCCGCCCATCCAGCCCATCCAAGGGCCCATCCCGCGGGTGACCCAGCTGAAGGTGGTCCCGCAGTCGGTGTCGACGCGGTTCATGTAGAAGAACGCCGCCGCGATGAAGAACATCGGGACGAACGAGACGAGCAGCACCGCCGGCGCCTTGACCCCGACCGCCACGACGATCGAGCCGATGACCGCGGCGAGCGAATAGGCGGGCGCGGTCGAGGCCAGGCCGATCGAAAGGCCGTCGAGGAACCCGATCGAGTCCTTCTTCAGCCCCTTGTCGCCAGTTCGGACCTCCCCGGTGCCGCTCACCTGTGCTCGGGGTTCTCGAAGTCGAACCTGCACCCGGCGTCCCATTCCGAGCGTTGGTTGCCGTGGGCGGGGATCCCCCCGGCGTCCTTGAGAAGCCGCGCCAGGTGCATCAGATTCCAGGTCGCGAACGTCGTGTTCCGGTTGGTGAAGTCGTTCTCCGGCCCGCCCGAGCCCTCGTCCAGATATGACGGTCCGGGCCCCGCCTCGCCGATCCAACCCGCGTCCGCCTGGGGCGGGATCGAATAGCCGAGGTGCTGGAGGGAGTAGAGGACGTTCATCGCGCAGTGCTTGATCCCGTCCTCGTTGCCGGTCACAAGGCAGCCGCCGACCCGCCCGTAGTACGCGTACTGGCCGGCGTCGTTCAGGACGGACGAATGGCCGTAGAGGCGCTCGATGATCTTTGTGCAGATCGACGACTTCTCGCCGAGCCAGATGGGTGTCCCGATCACGAGGATGTCCGCGGCCATCACCTTTTCCAGGATCGCCGGCCAGTCGTCGTTGTCCCAGCCGTGCTCGGTCATGTCGTCCCAGACGCCGGTCGCTATGTCGTGGTCGACCGCGCGGATCGAGTCGACCGAGACGCCGTTCTTCTCCATCACGCCGATCGAGAGATCCATCAGGCCCTGCGTGTTGGAGGTGTCCGGCGAACGCTTGAGCGTGCAGTTGATGTACAGGGCGGTTAGGTCCGAGAAGTCTGTGTCCATGAGGGGCAGTTCATCATGGACGCGATGCGTTACGCCTCCCGGCCAGGAGCGTCCTGGGGCGCGAGCTGGATCTCGGGCTGAAACTCGTCGAAGAGCTCGAAGAAGGAGCGGGCGCCGACCTCGTCCTCCAGGCCCTCGCCCGCGAGGGCGAAAAGCTGGCGAACGAAGTCTTCCCAGCGAAGAGCGGGGCGCATCTCGATGCGCACGAGCACCTCGCCGTCGCCGCCGTCGCGAGCGGAGTGCGGAACGCCCGCCGGGGCGATGACGGAGTCGCCGGGCCCGGCGACCGTCTCCACGCCGTCGACGTCGTAGACGATTGTCCCGTGGATGACCGTCCAGCGCTCTTCGATGCCGGGGTGGACGTGGCGGGGCACGACGTGTCCCGGACGGGTCCAGTGATCTTCCATCACCAGCAGCTCACCGCCCGTCTCCGCGGCCGTCCGGATGAAGCGGACACGCTCACCGGTGGCTCCGTTCTTGACCACGTCGTCGCCCCCGGTCATCGCCCCAGCACTCCGGCGACCAGCGCTCCGTAAGCCTCGATCGCCACCGTGAGGTCCTCCTCTGAGGTGTCCTCCTCCTTCGCGTGGCTGATCCCGCCGCGGGACGGGCAGAACATCATCGCCGCGGGCATGACTCTCGACACGCTCGCAGCGTCATGGAGCGCTCCGCTCGTGAGCCGGAACTCCCGTCCTGCCTTCTCCTCACACGCTCTGGCCGCGGCGTCGACCAGTTCGGGGTCGAAAGTGGTCGGGGCGATCCTGAAGATCTCCTCTTCCGAGACTTCGCAGCCGTGGTCGGCAGCGGACTCGGCGGCGCCTGAGCGGGCCGCGTCCAGCATCGCCTGGAGCGAGGCCGCGTCGGGGTTCCGCAGATCGCACGCCAGCTGGGCGGCTCCGGGGACGGCGGTTGAGATGCCCGGCTCCAGGCGGAGCTCGCCCGTGGTCGCGACGCCTCCGAGACCTCCGGGGAGGTCAGCCACGCGAAGCGCGCAGGCTGCAGCGGCCAATCCGGCGTCTTTCCTCATCGCCATCGGCGTGGTGCCAGCATGAGCCGCCTGCCCGGTGAACGTGAAGCGCACGCGCTCGATGCCCTGGCAACCCTCGACCGCGGCGACCGTCGCGCCTTCGGCCTCCAGGACCGGGCCCTGCTCGATATGAAGCTCCAGGTAGGCGGCCAGCCCGGCGCGCCGCGCGGCACAATTCGGCGCGCGGGAGACGTCGACGTCGCTCTCGGCCAGGACCTCTCGCATCGTCCGGCCATCCGCGTCCCGGAGCTCGGCGGCGGCCTCGGCGTCGAGCTTTCCGGCGAATGCCGACGAGCCGAACAGGCTGTAGCCGAAGCGGGAGCCCTCCTCGTCCGCCCAGTCGACGAGCACCAGCGGCTTGCGCCCCGAACGCTCGCTCGCGTGGCTCCTGAGCACGCCGACGGCCGCCATCAGTCCCAGGGCGCCGTCGAGCCAGCCTCCGTCGGGGACGGAATCGATGTGGGAGCCGACCGCGACGGCCTCGCCGTCGCCATCGCCGCCCAGGCGCGCCCAGAGGTTCCCGGCCTCGTCGGCTTCGCTGATCGCTCCGATCTCATCGAGAAGCTCGCCGAGGAAGGCGCGTGCGTCGTGCCAGGTCTGCGTCCAAGCCACTCGCTGCGATCCGCCGTCGTCGGAGGTTCGCCTCGCGAGCTCGCGGAGGTCCGCGATCACCCGATCGGCATCGATCTGGCCGGGCGCGGTCAAGCCGCAGGGTCGCGCCGGAGCGCCTGCCCCAGGCAATGGGCGCCGCCGCCACCGAGAGTGAACATCTCCAGATCAGGAGCCAGCAGCTTGAGGCCCCGCGCCTCCATCTGCTCGTTCAGAGACCTGGCGCCGGCGCCCGTAAGCACACGACCGTCGCCCAGCGACATCGCGTTGACGCCGAGTGCGAACGCGTCCTCCTCCGGAACGGGGAGGATCTCGAAGCCCTTGCCTTCGAGCCAGCGAACCAGGCTGCCGGAGACGATGTCGGTGCAGACAGCCGCGACCTTCGGCGCGACGATTGCCATCAGGACGTCGATGTGGACGAAGATCCCGGGGATCGGCTCGACGCGGGCTTCCCAACCCTCCGCCTCGAAATAGGCCGCCAGCTGCTTGGCGGCCGGGCGCTCGGTCCGGTCCTCGCCGTTTCCGATGACCACGCATCCCGGCTCGACGATCATCACGTCGCCGCCCTCGATCGCTCCGGCCGTGGCCATCTGCCAGATCGGGATGTCGGCGCCCTGGTAGAAGCGGATCACGGCCGCGTACTCGCCCCGGCGCCAGTACTGCTTGGGCGAAGTCACGAACGGGCCCCAGGGAGTCATCACGCTCGAGTCGCGCGCGAACACCTGGTACGGCAGCGCCGGGTCGGGCTCGAGGAAGTGGCAGGTCACGCCCGCCTCCTCGTACGCGGCGACGAGGCTCGCGTGCTGAGCTCGGGCTGCCGCCGGGTCGAACGGGCGGCCGCTCTCCAGCGTTGACTTGGAGATCACGCTCGTCGCGCCCCAGCGGAAGTTGTCGGGAGGACAGAGGAGGACGTCGCGAAGCGTCCCGGTCTCGGAGTCGGCGCCAAAGATCATGCGAGGACCCCTGCCCCGAAGGAGGCACCTGTCGGCAGTTGTCTCATTCGATCACCACCCGCACGGTCTCCAGCGTACGGTCGCTGGCGCCGCGGAGCTTTCCGCCGTGGGCGAGTGTGTCCGAGATGAAGTCGAGGGTCTCGCGGGTGAGGCGCTCGCCGGGCAAAACGTTGGGGATTCCCGGCGGGTAGGCGGCCAGCGACTCGCATGCGATCCGGCCCTCGGCCGCGTCGAACGGCACGGCTTCCTGCGGACCCAGGAACGCGTCGCGAATGCTCATCTCGAGCGGCCCCCACGGCGGCGGGACGGCGAACGGGACCGCGGGCGCCTTCTCCTTCGCGCCGAGATCGTCGACCACCTGTGCCAGCGCTGCGAGGAGCCGGTCGGCGAGCGCGGCGGCGCTTCCGCCCATGCCGAAGGTGAAGACAACCACCGTCTCCGTCGCCAGCTCGTAGTCCATGCCCAGGTCGAAGGCCAGGTCCGCGAACTCGTGGCCGGTGACCCGGGTGCCGCGAACGTCAACCGTCAGGCGCAGCGGATCCCAGCCGGCTACACCGGGACTGCCGATGATGCGCTCGTCCAGGACGTCCAGGCCCGGGATCTCCCGGATCTGCTGGCGTGCCACCTCCAGGGTCGAGAGCGTCTCGGTGATCAGCTCGGCTCCGTGAACGGCCGCCATGCGGCGTGCCGCGTCCAGCGAAAGGGTGAGCAGCGAGCTCGGGCTGGTGGACTCGAGAAGCGTCACCACCCGGTCGACGATCAGGCCGTCGATCAGGCTCTCGTGGCCCAGGTGGATCATCGCCGACTGCGTGAGGCTGCCGATGATCTTGTGGGTCGATGAGATCACGAGGTCCGCACCGGCGGCAAGGGCGGCCTGGGGCAGCTCTTCCGAGAAGGTGAGGTGCGCGCCCCACGCCTCGTCGACGATCAGAGGAAGGCCGCGCGAGTGGCAGATCTCGACGAGCGCCGCGATGTCGGCACAAGCGCCGAAGTAGGTGGGGGAGACGACGAGCGCTCCAACCGCGTCGGGTGCGGCGTCGAGCGCCGCCTCGAGGGCGGCGGGCGTCGGGCAATGGGCGACGCCCAACTCGGGATCGATCTCGGGTGCGATGAATGTCGGGACGAGGTCTGCCAGGACCGAGCCGTCAATCGCGCTCGAGTGGACGTTCCGCTGCATCACGACGCTGCGACCCGTGTGCCGGAGGGCAAGCAGGGCGGCGTGGTTCCCTTGCGAGGCCCCGCCGACGAGGAACCACGTCCGAGCGGCTCCCCACGCGTCCGCCGCGAGCCGCTGCGCCTGCTCGAACGGGTTTGGGTCGGGAGGCCCGACGTCGATGCCCTCGATCAGGGCGGGCAGATCCATGTCGAACGCCTTCTGGCCCAGCGCCTCAAGCATCGCGGGGTCGGCGCCGACCCCGCCCTTGTGCCCGGGAACGGTCAGCCTGGCCGGGTTTCGCGCGGCGTGTTCTGAAAGCGCGTCGACGTATGGCACCTGGTCTTGGTCCACCCTTCGCAACCTAGCGAGGGCACCAGGACCGGTTGGGCGGAAAAGCGCAGCGACCGCGCTCCCGTTGGGACACTCCGGCGCAAACCGCGGCGCACGAGCTTGGATGACTGGAAGTCCGGGTATTCTCCGGTAGTCGCCGATGGACGACGACCACCCTCCCAGTACCGGCTCTAGGCCGGTCGCACGATGACTGCAGTAGCGCTGGTAGCGCTGCTCCTCCTCGTCGTGCTCAACGGCATCTTCGTTGCCGCCGAGTTCGCGCTCGTCAGGTCGAGCCGCGGGCGCCTTGAGGCCCTCGCGAAGGAGGGCAAGGCCGGCGTCGACGAGGTGCTCGAGCAGCTCGGGCGACTGGACGAGGTCCTTGCCGCGTGCCAGCTCGGCATCACCATGGCCTCGATCGGCATCGGCTTCCTGGGCGAGCCCGCGTTGGCAAGCGTGATCGAGCCCGCGATCGAAGGGCCCGTAAGCGAAGGGGTCGCCGTCGGTATCGCCTTTGCGATCGCTTTCGCGATCTCGACAGCGCTCCACATCACGGTGGGCGAACAGGTGCCGAAGATGATGGCCATCACCAAGCCGGAGCCGGCCGCGCGCGTGCTGGCGCGTCCCGTGAACTGGTTCCGGATGGGCACGGCGCCGCTCACCTGGGCCCTCAACAAAGTCTCCAACGCGATCGTGCGCCTCTTCGGAGTGGACCCGTCCGGCCTCGAGGAAAAGCACACATCCGAGGACGTCAAGGGGATCATCCGCCACTCGGCCCGCGGAGGGACCCTGGATCCCGGTGAGGCCATCATGCTCGGCGGCGTCTTCCACCTCCACGAGCAGGAGGCGCGCGAGGTGATGACGCCGATCCCGGCCGTCGTCACGGTCAATGCGAACGAGACGGTCGAGGACGCGCTCCAGCGATGCGTGTCGTCCGGCCACACCCGCCTGGTCGCGATCGAGAACGACAACCCCGATCGCGTTCGCGGCGTCGTCCACAACAACTCTCTGGTGCGCCTTTACATGAACACCGGCGCCGACGCTTCGATCGAGAGCGCGATTCGCGACGTCCCGATCGTGCCCGAGACGAAGCCGCTGGACGACCTCCTGGCCGAGCTCCAGCGTCAGCGCAGCTCGATCGGCGTCGTCGTCGACGAATATGGACGGACGGTGGGGATCGTCACCGTCGAGGACATCCTCGAGGAGGTCGTCGGCGAGATCGAGGACGAGACCGACGCGCGCTCCTCGACCGTTCGCCGTCTCGCCGACGGTGACTGGTACGTCCGCGGCCACGTTGCGATCGGCGACCTCGCCGACGCCGGCATCGAGTTGCCCGTCGACTCCGACGCCTACAACTCGGTCGGCGGCTACGTCTTCTCGCAGCTTGGCCGCCTGCCGAAGCGCGGCGACCGCATCCAGGCGAACGGCTACGAGATCCGCGTCGAGTCCGTTCGCGAGAACCGCATCGTGGCGGTCCGGATCCGCCCGCTCACGACCGAGCACCCCGTCGTCGTCCCGTCCGAAACAGACGACGACTGAACCCTCAACCTCCCTAAAGGGGGTCTGACCCGGGGTCAGACCCCGTTGAGAGTTGGTTGAGGGTTTCTGGGAGGTCTGGTTGTTCGTCCGGCGTGAGTCGTACCTTCGCGGTTGCGATGTGGACCGTGAGACTCACCGACAGGCAGCGGGAGGTTCTCGCCGCGTCTCTCGCGACTCAGGAGCGCCTTGGGCCGGCGCTCAGCGGAGCGCTCGAAGCGCTGGAGCTTGCCCGCTGGGACGAGCTTCCGGACGCCCGCCTTCCCTGGGCCGAGGTCGCCGACCAGGCCGGCCGCCAAGGGGTCTCCGAGGCGGACGTGGTCTGGGACCTCGCCGGCAAGGGCGGCCAGGTCGAGGCGTAGAAGGCGTCGCCGGACTCCCGGCCGGGCGCCTGCGCGCTAGTAGGTGTAGAAGCCTTCGCCGGACTTACGGCCGAGCTTGCCCTGGGCAACCATGTCCGCGACGAGCGCGGGCGCGGAGTGGGCTTCGTCGCCGACCTCGTCCCCAAGGCTCTCGCCGATCGCAAGCGCAACGTCGAGGCCCACGAAGTCGAGCAGCTTGAGCGGGCCCATCGGGTGCCCGGCGCCGAGGCGCATGCAGTCGTCAACCGCGGCTGGGGTGAGGCCCGACTCCTCCATGAACCTCACCGCGTCGAAGAGATAGGGGAAGAGCAGGCGGTTGACGACGAACCCGGTCGAGTCCGGCACCTCGACCGCCGTCTTGTCGAGGGCCGCGCACCATGTCCGCGCCCTCTCGGCAAGGCCCTCGCGCGCGCCGCCGGGAATGCAGAGCTCGATCAGCTCCATCCTCGGGACCGGGTTGAAGACGTGTAGCCCGAAGACGCGATCGGAAGCGCCGGCGCGGTCGCCCAGGTCGGCGATCGAAAGCGAAGAAGTCGTGGAGGCGAGGTCGGCTTCCGGAGCCGTCCCGGCCAGCGAGCCGAGGAGCTCACCCTTGGCGTCTGCGTCCTCGGTGATCGCCTCGACGATCAGGTCGCAGCCGGCAAGCTTTCCGGCGTCGGTCGTGACCTTGATGTGTCCGGCCACCGCACCCTCGAGCTTCTTGGCCGCCGTCTCGGCCTGCTCCTCGGCCCGCCAGGCCGACGTGTCGGAGCGCGCGAGCAGGATCACCTCTCCCAGGGTGGAGGCGCAGGCCGCGAGGCCGCAAGCGATCGTGCCGCTGCCCGCAACGGCGGGGCGTTTGTAGCCGTTGGGGCTCGTCACGGAGCCTTTCCTATCAGGGTCGCGATTCCACTCGAGCCAGACGGCGGCCCAAATCGCGTCTCTAGGATCGCCCGGCCGTGTTGAAAGCCATCTCCAGCTTCGCCTGTGGCCGCCGCAGCAAGTGGGCCGTCGTCGCCATCTGGGTGCTCGTCGGGTTCGCGTTGTTCCAGTTCCAGCCCAAGCTGCAGGAGGCCACCACCAACGAGAACGAGGCGTTTCTTCCCGAGAGCGCCGAGTCGACCGAGGTCAACGACATCGTGGGTGACAGGTTTGCGGACGGCCGGGAGGTCGACGCGATCGTCTTGTACACGCGCGGCGAGGCGCAGCTCACCGAGGATGACTTTGCGCGTATCGAGGAGGACGCCCGAGCGCTCTGCGCCGAAGGCCGGCTGGAAGGAATCCTGGCCGCGGTCGGCCCCCGCGGGCCGATCGAGTGCGAGGCGGCAACCGGAAGCGACCAACCGGTCGAACTCGGCTCAGACCCGGCTGCGAGCAGAGGCCAGGCGCCTCCCGAGGGGACGCCGCCCGCCATCTCCGAGGACGGGACGACTGCTCTCCTCCTCATCCGCACGAACTCCGAGGACTCCGAGGAGATCCAGGACAACGTCGAGGCGATTCGCGACGTTACGCCGCCGGCTGACGCGGGGCAGGGCGAGCTCCGCTCCTATACGACGGGAATCGCGGGGATCATCTCGGACTCGATCGAGGTATTCGAGTCGATCGACCTCGTGCTCCTACTCGTAACGGTCTCTCTCGTCCTCGTTCTCCTGCTCATGATCTACCGCTCGCCGGTCATCGCCTTCGTGCCGCTCATCGTCGTTGCGTTCGCATACGGGATCGCAGCGGCTGCCGTCTACGGGCTGGTCGAGGCCGGCGCGATCGAGGTGAACGGGCAGACGACCGCGCTGCTCATCGTTCTCATGTTCGGAGCGGGCACCGACTACTGCCTCTTGATCGTCTCCAGGTATCGCGAGGAGCTACGCCTGATCGAGGACAAGCACCAGGCAATGGCCAGGGCGACGGAGCGAACGGCACCCGCGATCCTCTCGGCGGGCGCCACGGTCATCGCCTCGATGCTCGTGCTGACGCTCGCGGACTTCAAGGCGACTCAGACGCTCGGCCCGAGCCTGGCGCTCGGTGTCGCGGTGATGCTGCTCGCCGGCCTCACATTTCTGCCCGCGTTGCTCTCCTGCCTCGGGCGTAACGCCTTCTGGCCGGCGATCCCGCGTCAGGGCTCCGAGCAGAAGCGCCCGGTCAACGTCTGGCGGCGCGTCGGGCACTTCGTGCACGACCATCCGACCTTCGCGATCGTCGCGACGCTCGTCGTCCTGGTCGCCGGCGCTCTCGGAAGCCTCAAGGATCAGGGCGTCATCGACTTCGGGGAAGGCTTCCGCGACCCCCCGGAGTCGGTAGACGGGCAGCGGGTCCTGGAGGAGAAGCTCTCGGCCGGACAGACTGCCGCCACCAACATCGTCGTCGCGGCAGGTGTTGCCGAATCGGTGCAGCAAGCCATCGAACGCGTCGACGGCGTCGATGGCGTCTTCCCGTCCGCTCAGTCGGAGGACGGGGACCTGGTCCGCCTGGACGCGACACTTTCCGTGGACCCGTTCTCCGATGAGGCGAACGACCTCGTGCCGAAGCTTCGCGCGGAGGTGCGGACGGCGGCCGGCGGCGAGACGGCGCTCGTCGGCGGCGTCAGCGCCGAGAACTACGACACGGCCGAGACGTTGAGAGAGGACGCGAAGCTGATCGTCCCGCTCGTCCTCCTCCTGATCCTCGTGATCCTCGTGATCCTTCTGCGAGCGATCGTCGCGCCGCTCTACCTCGTGGCGACGGTGGTCCTGTCGTACGCGTTCGCGCTCGGCGCCAGCACCCTGATCTTCACGGAGATCCTCAACCAGCCCGACTCCGATCCGGGCATCCCGACTTTCGCCTTCATCTTTCTCGTTGCGCTCGGCGTGGACTACAACATCTTCCTCATCAGCCGCATTCGCGAGGAGGCGGCACATCAGGAGACGAAGGAGGCCGTGATCACGGGCCTCGAGCGCACGGGCGGCGTCATCACGTCTGCGGGAATCATCCTGGCCGGCACCTTCTGCGCCCTCATGGCGCTGCCCCTCGAGACGCTCTTCCAGCTCGGCTTCACCGTTGCTTTCGGCCTGCTCGTTGACACCTTCGTGGTGCGGACGATTCTGGTTCCAGCCATCGCCTTCAAGCTGGGCGAGCGGAACTGGTGGCCGTCCAGGATCTCGCACGACCAAGCGGCGCCCGGGCCCTAGCGCGCCGCTACCCTGCCGTCCTCAAGATGGCGGAGGTCCTCTACTACGCGATCCCGTACTTCTTGCTGCTGCTGGGGGCGGAGTATCTCGCCTACCGCCATCTCGGCGACCACGACGAGGAGCTGGTCGGATTCGAGGCCCGGGACACGCGAACGTCGCTGACGATGGGCGTCGGGAACGTGGCGATCAACTTCGTCTGGAAGTTCGCCGTCCTCGCCGCGTACGTCGCCCTCTATGAGCTGACTCCGCTCCGGCTCGACGACGGCGACTGGTGGGTCTGGGTCCTCCTCTTCTTCGCCGACGACTTCTCCTATTACTGGTTCCACCGGGTCTCGCACGAGAGCCGGTTCTTCTGGGCGAGCCATGTCGTCCACCACTCGTCCCAGCACTACAACCTCTCGACGGCGCTCCGCCAGACGTGGGTGCCTATGACCTACTTCCCCTTCTGGCTGTGGATGCCCCTCGTCGGATTCGAGCCGTACATGGTCCTGCTGGCGCAGGCCTGGTCGCTCATCTATCAGTTCGGGATCCACACGGAGCGGGTCCGCAGGTTTCCCAGGCCGATCGAGGCGGTCTTCAACACCCCGTCGCATCACCGCGTCCACCACGGGATCAACGAGCAGTACCTCGACCGCAACTACGGCGGGATCCTGATCATCTGGGACCGGATGTTCGGCACGTATGAGCCGGAAGGCGAGCGGGTCAGATACGGCCTGACCACGCAGCTCAAGACGTTCAAGCCGGTCCGGGTCGCGTTCCACGAGTACATCGCGATGTGGCACGACATGAAGAAGGCGCAAGGCCTCCGCGCCAAGCTCGGGATCGCATTGCACGGCCCCGGATGGACGCCGCCGGGCGTCACGGAAACGGAGGCGACCCGGGGCTGACTGATGAGTCAGTCACCGGATACCCTCGGCGTTGATTCGTTCTACTTCTCGTGCTGAGCACTACGAACGCACCCACCGGGCTCACACATCAGATCCCCAACGACACATGCTGCTTTCGTGCTAAAGCACTCACCTAACCAATAGGAGGCACCCCATGGCAAGTAACGGCAAGTTCGGCGGCCGCGAGGTCGTCATCGTCGAGGCGGTTCGAACCCCGGTCGGTCGCGGCCACGAGGAGAAGGGCATCTACAAGGACGTCCACCCCTCCACGCTCCTGGCCAAGACCTACTCCGAGGTGATCGACCGCGCCGGCATCGACGCGTCAGAGGTCGAGGACGTCGTCGCAGGCTGCGTGCAGCAGTTCGGCGAGCAGGGCATGAACATCGGCCGCAACGCGTGGCTCGAGGCCGGCCTCCCGATCGAGACGGCGGCGACGACCGTCGATCGCCAGTGCGGCTCATCGCAGCAGGCCGTGAACTTCGCCGCGGCGCTCGTCGCCTCCGGCGTGCACGACGTCGTCATCGGCGGTGGCGTCGAGCACATGGGCCACATCTCCTTCCAGGACGGCATGCAGGTCATGTCCGAGCACGGCGCGGCCTACTCGCCTCAACTCATGGAGAAGTACAACCTGATCCCCCAGGGCCTCTCGGCCGAGATGATCTCCGAGAAGTGGGAGATCCCCCGCTCGGAGCTCGACGAGCTCGGGGCGCGCTCGCAGCAGCTCGCCGCGAAGGCGACCGAGGAGGGCCGCTTCGAGCGTGAGATCGTGCCGGTTCAGGTCAACGGCGACACCCACACGGTCGACCAGGGCATCCGCCCCGACACGAACATCGAGGCGCTCTCCCAGCTGAAGACGGTCTTCAAGGAGGACGGCACGATCACCGCCGGCAACTCCTCGCAGATCTCGGACGGCGCGGCCTCGGTCCTTCTGATGACGGCCGAGAAGGCCGAGGAGCTCGGCTGCACCCCGCGCGCGAGGATCGTCGACCAGACCACGGTCGGCGTCGATCCCGTGATCATGCTCACCGGCCCGATCCCCGCGACCCAGAAGCTCCTCGAGCGGAACGGCATGGGGATCAACGACATCGACCTGATCGAGGTCAACGAGGCCTTCGCCTCGGTCGTCGCCGCTTGGCGCCGCGAGCTTGATCCCGACATGGACAAGGTCAACGTGAACGGCGGCGCGATCGCGCTGGGCCACCCGCTCGGCGGCTCGGGCGCGCGGCTGATCACCACGCTCCTCCACGAGATGGAGCGCTCCGACGCGGAGACCGGCCTCGTCACGATGTGCTGCGGCGGCGGCCTCGGGACCGGCACCCTGATCGAGCGGGTCTAAACGTTGAGGGCGGCGGCCGCGACCCCACTCGTGGCCGCCGCGCTCCTCTTCGGCTGCGGCGGCGAGGACGACGAAGGCGGGTTCTCGCCCGTGGTCTCGGACCCGCTGTCGAAGGTCGAGTTCCTGCGCCAGGCTGACGAGATCTGCCAGTCCACCGAGTCCCGCATCGAGGCTGCGGCCGACGACCTGGTCACGTCGAAGCAGGACCCGTCCCCCGAGGAGGTCGAGGAGGTCGCGATCGGGATCGTGGTGCCCGCGCTGGAGTCCGAGGTCGCCGCGATCGGAGCAATCGGCGCGCCCGAGGGAGACGAGGAGGAGGTGCAGGCGATCCTGGACGCCACCGAGGCGGGGATCGAGGAGATCGAGTCCGACCCGCGCGCACTCTTGGACGGCGTTCCGGAGTCGCTCCGCGAGGCCGAGGAGCTGGCTCGCGCATACGGCTCGAGAACCTGCGGGATCCGATGAGCGCTCTCGACCGCATCCAGGTGATGGCGCTCGGCGACACCGCCCGGGATCTCGCCGATGGTGCCGCAGCCGCCGAGGAGGCGGGCATCGAGGGCATCTGGGCGATCGAGCTCTACCGCTCGACGATCACCCAGGCGACGTGGCTTGCATCGCAGACCGAGTCGATCGGCATCGGCACGGGAATCACGTGGGCGTTCACCAGGAGCCCGTTCCTCCTCGCCGTCTCGGCGCTCGACATCGACGAGATGTCCGGAGGTCGCTTCCGGCTTGGCCTCGGCGCGGGCGTCAAGCGCCTGAACGAGAAGTGGCACGGCGCCGAGTACGGCCGCCCCGCGCCGCACCTCCGGGAGACCGTCGAGGCGACCCGCCTGATCATGGAGAGCGCCTCGGCCGGGGCGCCGATCCGCTACGAGGGCGACTACCACGACATCGACATCAAGGGCTGGGCGCGCCCTCACCCCGCCATCCGCGAAAAGGTGCCGATCTACGTCGCGGCCGTGGGAGAGGGCATGGCAAGGATGGCGGGCGACGTCGCGGACGGCGTCCTCGGCCATCTGATCTGCTCGCCGCGCTGGCTCGAGGAGGTCATGATCCCGAACTTCGAGAAGGGCCTCTCGCGCTCCGGCCGCGAGCGCTCCAGCTTCGACTTCATCCCGGGCATGTGCGTGGCTATCGCCGCCGACGAATCGGAGATCGAGGGTGCCTACGAGGCTGCCCGGAAGACGCTCGCCTTCTATGCGACCGTGCGGACCTATGCGCCCGTGTTCCAGCTGGACGGCTTCGGCTCGGAGGCCGAGGCCGTCGGCAACGCGTTTCGCGCCGGCGACCTGGCGGGGGTCGCCGCTGCCGTGACCGACGAGATGGTTGATGCCTACTGCGCGGTCGGCACGATCGACCGGGTGCGCGAGAAGGTCGCCGGGGTCGCTGCCCTGGGCGACTCGATCTCGCTCGGCCCGCCGACGTACTTCATCCCGCCGGAGGAGATCGCCGAATACCAGCGCCGGGTGTTCGAGTCTTTCGGCCCGGCCAACCGCTAGGACGGGGCGGCCCGCCCGCCACCGGGCTCAGCAGGGCTCGAACTGCAAAGCCACCGCCCCGGAGCTGAACTCCCGCCGGCCTATCGGCTTCAGGTCCACATACTTCGACAAGCCCGCCAACAACGTGGGCCCGTGGCCCGCAATCCTGGGATGCACCACGAACTCGTACTCATCGATCAACCCGAGCTCCGCCAAGGCCAGAGGGAGCTTTACGCCTCCCACGAATATCCCCTTGCCCGGCTCCCGCTTCAGCTCTCGGACGGCCTCCCCAAGGTCCCCGCGCACGAGCTCAGCGTTCCAATCGACGTGCTCCAGGGTGCTCGACACGACGTACTTCTTCGCGGCGTCGATGGTCTGGCCGAAGGGCAGCATCCAGTCGGGCACCTCCGCCAAGTGTCCCGGCGGCCGCCAGGCCGACTCCATCATCTCGTAGGTCACCCGGCCCAAGAGGAGCACGTCGGCGCGCTCGAGGGTCTCCGTGGCGTGACGATGTGTCTCTTCGTCCGGCGATCCCGCGCGGTGATCCACGCACCCGTCCAGTGTGACGTTGATGGAATATCGAAGGGGTCGCATTACGCCACCGTACCGGCGTGCCCCGCCCGGCGCTTGGGCCTCGCAGGCGCTCCTGGCGCCGTGCCGGCGAAGCGCTAGTCGTCGGCCAGGCGACCGCCGACGAACTGCACGAGTCCGGAGACCCTGCGGCGGACCCCCTCGAACCCGCGCTCCGCGAGCGCCTCGGTGATCTCGTCCGGCTCGAAGACGCGCATGCCGCTCAGCCGTTCCACCACCGGCTTCATCGGGCGGACGGTCACCGGTCGCCTGATGGAGGTCATGATCGCGATCCGCCCGCCGGGCGCCAGGACGCGACGCATCTCGTCGATTGCGTCGAAGGGATCGGCGAAGAGATGCAGCGCCGCGAAGCAGCAGACGCTGTCGAAGCTCGAATCGGCGAAGGGGAGGGCGGTCGCGTCGCCGCGGATCAGCGCGAGGTTGTCCAACCCGGCCTTCCTCGTGTCCTCGGCGCCGCGTGCGAGCATCGTCGCCGAGGCGTCGATGCCGACGACCAACCCGTCATCGCCCGCGGCGCGGGCGAACGCGCGGGAGAAGTTGGCGGGCCCGCAGGCCACGTCCAGAACGCGGTCGCCATGGCTGAGGCCGAGGAAGAGGCGGGCGATCCTTACCTCTTCAGCCATGCCTGGGCCCGTCAGGCCCTTGGCGGCCCAGGCCAGGGTCGGCCTCCACCACCGCTCGTAGACGACCGGGACGATCCGGGTGAGCATCAGGTCCTGCGTGACGCCCGTCGAATCTGGAGCCTCCTCGCCGAGCAGGTCGAGGTAGCCGTGCTCCCATGCCGAGCCTTCTTTGGACAACGCGTTCGAGCGCGCGTCCAGGACCTCGCCGAGGCGCTCCCGCGCGCCGTCCTGGGCGACTGTCATCGCGCGCCGCGCGGCTCGCCGGAGTGAGCCGAAAGCTCGGTGAGCCGCTCGATCTGCCGCTCCCCCTCGGCTCTGACTGGATCGCCCGCCGGGAGGCCTTGGATGAGCTTGGCGATCCGGTTGCGGATCTGAAGTGAGAAGTGAGGCGTCGCGGGACCCGCGAGAGCGCGGATGTCGTCGATCGTGATCTGCCGGCCACCGAGGCGGTCGGGCCGCTCTGCTTCGCTCATGGTGCCTCGTCGCTGTCTTCGGACTTCGTGTCTTCGTTCTTGGGCTCCGGTGGCGTCTCGGGCTCGGCTGGGCCTCCCAAGAGCTCCTCGCCCGTGCCGGACTCTATCCGCGCCACCTCGGCGATCTCGTCCAGCTCGACCTGAGCGTCCACGGACAGAAACTCCTCGTTGCCGATGATCCAGAGGTGGTTGTAGACGGCGCGGGTGGGGTCGTCCTCGTAGCCGGGCTTGAGGTCGAGCAGATATCCCTCGAGGGCGGGTGGCGGCTTCTCGGCATCGTCAGTCAGAAGGAGCGGTCCCCACGTGCCCGTGCCCGACAGGGCCGAGGCCGCGCCGGCGTCGGCCGGGCTGGAGGTGTTCGCGATCACGAATCCGTGGCCGGGATCGTTGATGTTCCAGCCGAAGCTTCCGTCGACGAACCTGGCGAACGCGACGGCGTTTGCGATGGGGTCCTTCTCGGCGCCCGCGCGGCTCACGGTGGCCTTGGTGGCCTCCGAGATCTCCTTGATCGCGTCGTTCGAGATCACGCTCTCCGGTCCGAGCACGAAGACGGGGACGTCCTCGTGCTCTTCGATGGCCTTGATCGTCGGCGACGGGACGGAATCGGCTTGCGCGAACAGCACGGGTCACCCGAGCGGGCCGCCCATGCTGCGGCCGGCATCGCGAACTCGGGCTCGTCGGATGTCGCCACCAGGATGTGCTCGGGCTTCTCACCGGTGAGGCGCTCGCGGAGCTCGAGCGCCTCAGCCGCGATCTCGGCTGAGTTGGAGCCCTCGATTGCCTTGGTGTCGAGCCCCTCGGCCGCGCCGGCGTCGCCCACCTCGAACGCCTGCGCACCGCCCGACTCGGAGCCGCCGGTGGGGGAGAGGGTTTCGAGCGCGCTCGCGGTCAGCTCGTCGAGGCTGCCGTCCCGGGTGAGGAGCACGGGGGCGCCCACGGGCTCGGCGACGAGCGATGAAACTGCGATTCCGGCCGCCCAGTCCTCTGAGTCGACGAGGCTCACGGCGGTCGGCCCCTTGACCGCTCCTCCGTTCGGAAATGTCGCAAGGGCGACGCCGGCGGCGTTCGCAACAGAGTCTTCTCCCGCGACCCGTGTCGTGTTCCGGGTAGCGAACGCCGGAAAGCCCAGATCCGCCGACTCTTCGGCGGCTTCGCCCTGCCCGACGAAGATCTCGGGCGCGGGCGCGGACTCCACGACTGTCGTGTCTTCGCCCGCGATCCTGGTGCCGACGAAGACGAATCCGCCGATCACGGCGATGAGCGCCAGAACGGCCAGGAGCCCGCGTAGCGGGTTCGAGCGCATCCAATAGGAGACGTCGGAGAGGAAGTAGCGGACCCCTTTCACGCGGCGAAAGGTAGTGGTGCCGCAGGTGCAAGAGTCCTTGCATTTCCCATAAATAGTGTTAAGGAATGCTTGCAAACGGCCGTTTTGTTGGTACTTTGACCTTCGGATCGTGCCCGCGAGCCCCTCGAAATCCGTTCGTCTCTTGCTGGCCGCAACCGCGGCAGGCGTAGCCCTTGCGGGCGGGACCGCCCTTGGGCAGGACCTCGAGTCGCAGCGGGACTCGAAGGAGGCCGAGCTCGAGCAGGTGCGCGAGAAGGGGGAGGTCCTCTCCACCGAGATCGCCGGGTACACCGACCAGATCAACCAGCTCGCCGGGCAGGTGGCCACCCTGCGCAACCGTGAGGCCATCGTGGCCGAAGAGCTCGCCCAGACGCAGGAACGCCTGGAGACCGAGGCTGCTCGCCTGGATGCGCTTCGCGAACGGCTGACCCGTTCGCTCAAGGTCCTTTCCAAGCGCCTGGTCGAGATCTACAAGTCCGACCAGCCCGACGCGCTGACGGTCATCCTCGACTCCGACGGCTTCGACGACCTCGTCAACCGGTACGACTACCTCGATCGCATCCAGGACCAGGACGCCGGCATCGTCGACCGCGTCCGCGACCTGCGTGACGAGTCCGAGGACCTGGTCGGCGAGATCCGCAACGCTCGCGACGAGATCGCAGCCAAGAAGGCGGAGCTCGAGAGGACGCGCATGCAGCTGGAGGCCCGCGAGGCCGAGCTGGCTGTCGTCCGTGACGACAAGGCCGCGGCGCTCGAGGCCACCCAGGTCCGCGAGGAGCATCTCGAAGGCGACATCTCCGACCTGAACGAGCAGATCCAGCAGGCCCTCGCCGACGCCCAGAGCTCGACCAGCACGACCGACCCGCTTCCTGCCGGCCCGGTCCAGGGCGCAAGCGGCGGCTTCATCTGGCCGGTCAACGGCCCCGTTACCTCGCCCTTCGGGCCGCGCTGGGGACGCCTCCACGCCGGCATTGACATCGCGGTGCCGACGGGAACGCCCATCCGTGCGGTCAAGGACGGCAACGTCGTCCTGGCCCAGTCAGAGGCGACGAGCGGCGGCTACGGCAACTTCACCTGCATCGACCACGGCGGCGGCCTCACGAGCTGCTACGCCCACCAGTCCGTGCAGAACATCACCTCGGGCTCCGTCTCCCAGGGTGACGTGATCGGCCTGGTTGGATGCACCGGAAGCTGCTACGGCGACCACCTCCATTTCGAGATCCGCATCAACGGTGTGGCGACGGACCCGCTCGGCTACCTCTGATCCTGGGCGCCGCGCATAGAGGACGCTGGACGGGGTACCTTGTTGCAGGTGATCCACCTACTTCAAGGGTGGCCACACGTACTACCGATCGGTGGACTTGCTAACGCCTGATACGTAAAGGTCGATATTTCAGCCAGAGGTGGCGTGTCACGCTTGCCAGCCTGGCTCTCGCGTAACCCCGGTATGGAAACTGCGGTCAACATCCCAAGCGCAGAGAAGCGCGCCCCCAAGAACGTCAACGCGCGCACGTTCGCAACGGGGTCTGGCGTCACCGCCGCCCTTATCGCCGCGGCGGTCCTTGCGTTCGCGTCCGTTGCCGCGTATGTCGGATTCGAGGGCATGCCCTTCGGCTCCGACGATGGCTCGGAGTCCACGGTCTCGCTGAACTCGGGCGCCCCGCAGGCGGCCGCTCTGGCGGCCGCGCCCACCGCTGATGCGGTCGCGGCGGATCCCGCCACGCCGACCGCTGCGGCCCTGGCCGAAATCGTCGCCGCTCTGCCGCCAGGCTCGGCGGCCGGCGCCGGTGGCAACGGCTCCGGCGCGCCCGGCGGCGACCCGATCGCTGGCGGGGGCACCGACACGGGACCTGGCCCGGGGACCAGCACTCCCGGCGCGGTTCAGGGCACGGTAGGCAGCGTCGATGACACGGCCGGCGGCCTTGGCGTCGACGCCCCGATCTCCGAGCTGACGGATCCGGTCACGAATGAGGTCGACGACACTGTTGGCGGCACGCTCAACAACGTCGGCAACTCCGTCGGCGGGGGCAACCTCGGCGACAAGGTGAACGGCGCCGTCGGCGGGCTTCTCGGCGGCTAGAGCTTCGAGCTCAGCCAGGCGAGCGCGATCGACTGCATCTCGGGGTCGTGCTGAACCGAGCGGTGATGGCCGCCCGGCAGGATCACCAGCTTCACGGGCCGGGGCTTCCTATCGGCGATCTCCTCCGAGAAATCGCTCGGGATCCGCTCGTCGCCCTTGGCGTGGAGGATGATCAGCGGCTTGGACCCCATCAACTCCGCAGCTTCACGGAGGTCGTGCTCGCCCAGCCACGCCGCGAGCGCGTCCCGCGACGTCTCCGAGGTGCGGAAGTCGAGCTCCTCAGCGCCCAGCATGCGGCGCAGATGCTCCTCGCCCGCCGGGCAGATGGCGATGGCACCCGCGATCGAAGGGGAGGTTGCAGCCGCGTGAATCGCCCAGAAGCCGCCCATGCTCGACCCGCGCACGCAGATCCGGTCCGAGTCGACGCGGCTGTCGGACGCGAGGAAGCGGGCCATCTTCGCCACGTCGGCGAGTGCAGCGGGGCTCATCTCGTCGGCCGAATCGCCGTGGCCGCGCTGGTCGTACGAGATCGCCGCCCACCCTCCGGCGGCGCACATGCGAGCGAAGTCGCCGTGGTTCTCCTTGCGCGATCCGGCGCCGTGGAGGATCACCATCCCCGGCCAGGGGCCCTCCGATTCGGGCAGCCACAACCAGTACGGCCGGCCCTCGTGCTCCCCCATGACACTCGGGGCATTCGGAGAAGGAAGGGTCCGCCGAAGCATCGCCGGGAATAATGACCGCCCCATGTCAACGCCGGCGCCATACCCCGCACCTCATCTACCCCGCGGCACCCGGGTGAACGAGCACGGCCACCTCGAGGTGGGTGGCTGCGACGCAGTGGAGCTGGCGCGCGAGTTCGGCACGCCCGCGTATGTGTACGCGGAGGACGACATCCGCTCGAGGGCCCAGGACTATCTCGACGCATTCGCCGCGCGCACGGAGAGCTTCGAGGTCGTCTATGCGTCGAAGGCCGCTCCCATCGGCGCGATCTTCAGCCTCGTGTCCGAGCTGGGGCTCTCTACGGATGTCGCTTCGGCAGGCGAGCTCCATGCCGCGCTCCGCGCCGGAACGTCCCCGGAGCGCATCTACCTCCACGGCAACAACAAGACCGAGGCTGACCTCCGCCTGGCGACCGAATCGTCCGTGGGGCACATCGTGTGCGACTCGTTCGACGAGATCGAGCGGCTCGACGCGATGCTCGACCGCCCGCAGGAAGTAATGATCCGCGTCACCCCCGGGATCAAGGCCAACACCCACAGCTTCATCCAGACGGGCCAGCTCGATTCGAAGTTCGGCTTCGGCCTGGAGGACGGGCTTGCGGCGCGGGGCATCGAGGCCATCCGCGCGTCGTCGAACCTCAGCCTCGCCGGGCTCCATGCCCACATCGGCTCCCAGATCTTCGAGCTCGAGCCCTACGTCAAGACGATCGAAGCCCTGGGGCGCCTCGCGGACGATGCGGGGCTGTCTCAGGACGAGCTCCGCCTGCTCAACGTGGGAGGCGGCCTCGGCATCGCGTACGAGCCCGGGGACGAGCCCCCGTCGATCGAGGACTACGTGGACCTGAAGGTAAAGGGAGTCGAGCGCGTCTTCGACCCTGCGCCCCGGATCCTGGTCGAGCCGGGCCGCTCGCTCGTCGGCAACGCGGGCATCACGCTGTACGAGGTCGGCACGGTGAAGGAGATCCCCGGCGTCAGGACCTACGTTGCCGTCGACGGTGGGATGTCGGACAACCTGCGGCCGATGCTCTACGACGCGCGCTACGACGCCCTGGTGGCAAACCGAGCCGGCGACGCGCCCGACGCGCGCGTCACGATCGCCGGAATGCACTGCGAATCGAGCGACATCATCGTCAGCGACGTCGAGATGGCGGCGCCCAGGGTCGGCGACGTCCTGGCAACTCCCGCGACGGGCGCGTACGGTCATGCCATGGCGAACAACTACAACGGCATGCCGCGTCCCCCGGTCATCTTCGCGAAGGACGGAGAGGCCCGCGTCGTAGTTCGCCGCGAGACCCTCGACGATCTGGTGGCCCGCGATGTCTGATCCGGCGCGGATCGGCCTCCTGGGTAAGGGCACCGTCGGTGGCGCGTTTGCCGAGCTGGTCGAGTCCCGGGCCGACGCGGTCGCTGAGGTCGCGGGGCGGCGGCCGTCCATCTCCGGAGTCCTGCGCCGGTCCGAGGGGGACTTCGACGAGATCCTCGACGGCTCGGACATCGTGGTCGAGCTCATCGGCGGCACCGATCCGGCTCGCGACTACGTCCTGCGCGCTCTCGAAGCCGGCAAGCACGTTGTCACGGCCAACAAGCAGCTGGTCGCGCAGCACGGCGAGGAGCTCTTCGCCGCCGCCCGGGCCAACGGAGTCCAGCTCCGCTTCGAGGCCGCGGTCGCCGGAGTGGTGCCTGTGATCCGGGTGATCCAGGAAAGCCTCGCCGCCACGGAGATGACCAAGGTCTTCGGGATCGTCAACGGGACGACCAACTTCATCCTGACCGAGATGGCGCGGACCGGCGCCTCGTACGACGACGCGCTGGCGCGCGCCCAGGAGCTCGGCTATGCAGAGGCCGATCCGACCGACGACGTGAGCGGGGCCGACGCCGCGGCCAAGATGGCGATTCTCGCTCGCCTTGCCTTCGACACGCCGGTGAACCTCGACGACGTCTCGTACGAGGGCATCACCGAGATCAGCCCGGAGGACATGGCCTATGCCAAGGAGCTGGGCCTGTCGCTGAAGCTGCTCGGAGTCGCCGAGCTGACGGACGACGGCGTGAGCGTCCGCGTCTTCCCGTGCTTCCTGTACCCCGGGCACCCGCTTGCGCCCGTCGAGGGTCCGTTCAACGCGGTCATGGTCCAGGCGCCCGCCATCACGGAGATCACGATGTCCGGCCCCGGGGCGGGCGGAGTCGCAACGGCGACGGCCGTGCTCGGAGACGTGGTGTCGATCCTGGCCGGCGATGCCCCCGTCCACGAGACGCGCCGCGAACTGGCGGTCGTGTCCGACGTCGCATCGTCCTTCTACGTGCACCTGGAGGTCGCGGACCGCCCCGGCGTCCTGGCGGCGGTGGCCGATGTGCTCGGTCAGGCGGGCATCTCGGTCAAGAGCATGGTCCAGCGGGGGACCGCTGAGCAGGCGCGGCTAGTCATGATCCTCCACGAGACGTCTGAGCGGGCGTTCTACGGCGCGCTGGCCGAGCTCGGAAAACTCGACTTCATGCGTGCCGACCCGCGCGCGATCCGCGTCATCGAGGAGCAGTTCGGCTGATCCGCCGCGCGACTCCGCAGGATGCCGCAGCGGTCTCCGCGCTGGTCAACCGCGCGTATGAGCACTGGGTGCAGCCACTTGGCGGGCGCCCCCGGCCGATGGACGACGACTACTCGCGCCGGCTGGCGGACTTCGAGGGGTGGGTCGACGAAGCCGACGGAGTGGTCCGGGGAGTGATCCTTCTGGAGCCTGCAGAAGGCCACTTATGGGTGGACAACGTCGCGGTCGACCCCGCGTTCGGCGGGGCGGGGATCGGCCGCGGCCTCCTGGAGATCGCGGAGCGGAGAGCCGTCGAGCTCGGCTACGGCGAGGTGCACCTCTTCACCCACGAGCTGATGGCGTCCAACCGGGACATCTACACCCGGCTCGGATGGGTCGAGTACGAGCCGGACGAGCCTCTCGCCGACTTCTTCGTCTACTTCCGCAAGCCGGTTAGCGCGTAAGGTCCGGCCCGATGGCCAAGGGATTGATCGAGCGGTACCGCGAGCACCTCCCGCTGGAGGACGACGACCCCGTCGTGACCCTGAACGAGGGCTCGACGCCGCTGGTCGAGGCTCCGGTCATCTCCGAGCGGGTCGGCGCGCGCGTCTTCCTGAAGCTGGAGGGGGCGAACCCCACCGGCTCCTTCAAGGACCGCGGGATGACGGTCGCCGTCTCGCGTGCCGCCGGCCGCGGCGCGGAGGCTGTGATCTGCGCGTCTACGGGCAACACGGCGGCGAGCGCGGCCGCCTATGCGGCCAGGGCCGGGATGCGGGGCGCGGTCATCGTCCCGGAGGGAAAGATCGCGATCGGCAAGCTCGCCCAGGCGCTGATGCACGGCGCGCGCGTGATCGCGATCCGCGGCAACTTCGACGACGCGCTGACACTTGTCCGCGAACTCGCGCAGAAGCACCCGATCGAGCTCGTGAACTCGGTCAACCCGTACCGGATCGAAGGCCAGAAGACCGCGGCGTACGAAGTCATCGAGGAACTCGGCGAGGCGCCCGGAGCGCTCGCCATCCCGGTCGGCAACGCGGGCAACATCACCGCGTGGTGGCGCGGCTTCGGCGAGCGTGAAAAGGCACCGAAGCTCTACGGCTTCCAGGCCGAGGGCGCTGCGCCCCTCGTCATCGGCAAGCCGATCGCGAATCCCGAGACGGTCGCCTCCGCGATCCGCATCGGCAACCCCGCCCGCTGGGAGGAGGCGATGACCGCCGTCACTTCGTCGCGCGGGCGCATCGCAGCCGTTTCCGACGACCAGATCCTCGACGCGTACCGGCTTCTCGCCTCGCGCGAAGGAGTGTTCTGCGAGCCGGCGTCCGCAGCCTCGGTCGCGGGGATCCTCACGCACGGCCTGCCGGTGGTCGAGGGCGATACCCCGCCGGAGTCGGTCGTGTGCGTCCTGACCGGCCACGGCCTGAAGGACCCGGACACCGCTCTCGGCAAGGCGCCGGCCGTCATCGGCTGCGAGAACGACCTGGCCGAGGTCGAGCGCGCCGTCTTCGACTGAGCGAAGGCGGAGATAGAAATGGCGCAATTCGTGCGACACCCGTGATTCCGGGCGTGGCAGGGTCGGGGGCGTGCTTCAAGCCGTCGCCAGCCTCGTCGCACCCCCGCTATGCGCTCTGTGCGCTGAGCCCTGCGAGTACCGCGATTCGATCTGCCGGTTTTGCGAGCGAAAGGTCGCGTGCCTTTACCCGGTCCGCGACGAAGTGGGCGGCCTCGAGATCTGGAGCGCCGCCAGGTACGACGGCGTTGCTCGGGAGATCGTCGCGAAGATGAAGTTCGCGCAGCGCCTTACGCTCGCGGAGGTCGCCGCCGAGCGAATGGTCCGGACCGTCGGGGCCGGTCGCGATCTCTATTGCGTTCCGGTCCCTCCTTCGCCGGCACGCGAGCGCGCTCGCGGCTTCGACCTCGCATACGCGCTCGCCCGCCTCGTCACTTTCGGACGCGGACAGACGATCCTGTGTCTCGAGCGCGACGACGGGCCGCGCCAGGTTGGCCGTGGGCGTGAGGAGCGAAGGATCGATCCGCCAACCGTCCGGCCCATCAACGCGAGCGTGCCGCTCCTCAGCCGTGACTTGTGGCTCGTCGACGACGTCGCCACCACCGGCTCGACCCTGCTCGCATGCGCCGAGGTGCTCAGGCAGCTGGGCGCAGAGCGGGTCCGCGCCCTCACCTTCGCTCGCGCGGAGGGTTGAGGGCCGAATTTCCGGACACATAAGCACCTTGCGAAATCCACCGAGAGGCGTAGAGTCCGGGGCAGGCGACATTCCAGTCAACGCACCGGCAGATGCTGCTTTCGCACCTGAAGGTGCTCATCCAACAACTGCGAGGAGGCTGTCAGTGAGGATCGAGGTCCGAGGCCGGAACACCGAGGTCACCCCAGAGCTCGAGGACGCAATCCGCAAGCGCTTCAAGCGGGTCGCCAAGCAGGTTTCCGAGCTGGCGACCCTGGACGTGGAGCTCTCAGAGGAGAAGAACCCACGCATCGCCGCGAAGCATGTGGCGGAGGCAACGCTTCGTCTGAAGGGCAAGACCATCCGTGCCAAGGAGGCGAGTCCGGAGATGATCGCCACGATCCACGAGCTGGCCGAGGACGTGCGCCGACAGGTCAAGAAGGACCGGGAGCTCCGCCGCCACCGGGCGAAGTCCCGCCGCTTCTCCGCCCAGCTTCGAAACCGCGCCGTCTAGCTCCGGCCGGACAAAGCTTCGCGGACGAAGGCCATGTCGGCCTTGAGCGTCTCGATCTCGCGAGGCGTCTCGACGACCGCGGGCGCATTGGCGGCGGCGACCATGTGACGCAGGTCGTCCAGGTCCATCTGCCCCTCGCCGATCGTGGCGTGGCGATCGGCTCCCGTGCCCGCCGGGTCGCGCGAGTCGTTCACGTGCATGAGGTCGATGCCGCCGGTGATCTCGATCGCCCGCTCGACCGCGTCGGACAGGTCTTCGCCTGCCGCGTGGGCGTGGCACGTGTCGAAGCAGAAGCCGTGCTCGACGTCGGTCTTCGCCGCTTCGACCGCTTCCCATAGGCGCGCAAGCGCGTCGAAGCGCCTTGCGACCGCGTTTTCACCCCCGGCCGTGTTCTCCAGATATACGGGCACCGAGGTCTCCATCCGCTCGAGCGTCGACGTCCAGCGCGCCACGCCCTCGTCCAGGCCGTCCTCGGCATGGCCAGGATGGACGATCACCGCGAGCGCGCCGATCGCCTCGGCTGCCTCGCACGTCTGGTTGAGGATCTTCCGCGAGCCGAAGCGGACGTTCGGCTTGGGCGAGCAGACGTTGATCAGGTACGGAGCGTGAACATAGATCCCGAGGTCCGCGGCCTTCAGCTCGGCGGCGTCGTCGCGCGGCGGCGGCTTCTCCCAGCCCTGTGGATTGGAGAGGAAGAGCTGGACGCGTTCCGCGCCGATCGACTCGGCCTCGGAAAGGGGGTCGTCGCCCCAGATGTGCGCACCGACGGGAGGGATCGCCATAGCCGGCGAGGATAGGCGCCAGCGGTGAGGCGAGCCTTAAGCAGAGCGATACCCTCAGAGATGAATGCCAGGCAGAGGACTGATCGACCGAGCCCTTCGCGTCGGCGAGGGGAAGAAGCTCAAGGAGTTCGAGCAGACGGTCGCCCGCATCAACGAGATCGAGCCCGAGATGGAGCTCCTCGACGATACGGAGCTCCGGGCCGAGGCGGATGCCCTCCGGGAGCGCGGCGGCAACGGCGAGTCGCTCGAATCCCTGATGCCGGAGGCCTTCGCGCTGACCCGCGAGGCGGGCAAGCGCACGCTCGGCCAGCGTCACTACGACGTCCAGCTGATCGGCGCGATGGTTCTCCACGACGGCGCCATCGCCGAGATGAAGACGGGCGAGGGAAAGACCCTCACCGCGACTCCCGCGATTTTCCTCAATTCGCTTGCCGGCAGCTCTGTCCACGTCGTCACGGTCAACGACTACCTGGCGCGCCGCGACGCCACCTGGATGGCCCCGGTCCTGAACGCGCTCGGCGTGAACGTCGGCGTGATCCAGGCTCAGATGCCACCGCCCCAGCGCCGCCAGATGTATGGGGCCGGAGTCACCTACGGCACCAACTCCGAGTTCGGCTTCGACTACCTGCGCGACAACATGGCATCGACCCTGGAGGAATGCGTCCAGCGCGACCACGTCTTCGGCATCGTCGACGAGGTCGACAACATCCTCATCGACGAGGCGCGGACCCCGCTGATCATCTCGGGCCGCCCCGAGCAGGCGGCTGACACCTATTACACGTTCGCGCGCCTCGCGAAGCAGATGATCGGAGAGGAGGCCGTGACGAAGCTGAAGTCGCTCGGAGAGTCGCGCGACACCTCAGAGGCCGAGCACGACTTCGAGTACGACGAGAAGCACAAGACGGTCGCACCAACCGAGGCCGGAGTCCACAAGGCCGAGAAGTTCATCGGCGTGGACAACCTCTACACGTCCGAGAACGGGACGCTCGTCAACCACCTGATCCAGTGCCTGAAGGCTGAGGCGCTCTACAAGAAGGACACGGACTACGCCGTCATCGACGGCCAGGTGATGATCATCGACGAGTTCACGGGGCGCATCCTCGAAGGGCGGCGCTGGTCGGAGGGCCTCCATCAGGCGATCGAGGCCAAGGAGGGCGTCCGCATCCGCGAGGAGAACCAGACGCTGGCGACGATCACGCTGCAGAACTACTTCCGCCTCTACGACAAGCTCTCCGGGATGACGGGCACGGCGCTGACCGAGGCCCAGGAGTTCATGAAGATCTACGAGATGCCGGTGGTCGAGATCCCGACCCACCGCCCGATGGTCCGCGACGACGCGAACGACCAGATCTACAAGACGAAGGCCGGCAAGTGGAAGGCCCTGGTCAACGAGATCAAGGAGCGCAACGAGCAGGGCCAGCCGATCCTGATCGGGACGATCTCCGTCGAGGTCTCTGAGATGCTGGGCGCCGAGTTCAAGCGGAACGGCATCGACCACGTCGTCCTCAACGCAAAGCCGGAGCACGCCCAGCGCGAAGGCGAGACGATCTCCCAGGCCGGCCGCCTCGGCTCGGTCACCATCGCGACCAACATGGCGGGCCGTGGCGTCGACATCAAGCTCGGCGGCGACCCTGACGCGATGGCGCAGAGCATCGTGGCCAAGACCGGGATGAAGCCCGGCGACGATGGATGGGAAGACGCCGTGGCGCTCGAGCTGCCGGCGATGAAGGAGCAGTGCGCCGCCGAGGGCGACAAGGTCCGCGAGCTCGGTGGCCTCTATATCTGCGGGACGGAGCGCCACGAGTCGCGGCGGATCGACAACCAGCTTCGAGGCCGCTCCGGCCGCCAGGGCGACCCCGGAGAGTCGCGCTTCTTCCTTTCGGCCGAAGACGACCTTGTGCGCCTCTTCGCCGGCGATCGCATCTACAAGATCCTCGATCGCCTTGGCCCGGTGGACGAGCACGGCGAGGAGTACCCCCTCGAGGCGAAGATGCTCACCAAGCAGATCGAGGGCGCTCAGAAGAAGGTCGAGCAGCAGAACTTCCTGATCAGAAAGCGCGTCCTCGAATACGACGACGTGATGAACGAGCAGCGGCGGGTGATCTACAAGTACCGCCGCGAGATCCTCGAGGGCCGCGACATGTCAGAGGTCGCCCGCTCCGAGGTCGGCGCCGTGCCCGAGCGGCTGGTCCAGGAGTTCACGACTGCCGACGTCTTCGAGGAGTGGGACCTGGCCGGGCTTCGCTCTCAATCGGAGTCGATCTGGCCGCTCGACGTCGACCTCGACTCGCTCGACCCCAGCACTTCGACGCGCGACGAGATCGGCGGGATGCTCTCCGACGACATCCTCTCCGCATACGAGGCGCGCGCCCAGGAGTTCGGGCCGGAGCTGATGGGCTGGCTCGAGCGCCAGGTGCTGCTCCAGATCATCGACAACCGCTGGCGTGAGCACCTCTATGAGATGGACTATCTCCGCGAAGGCATCCACCTCCGCGGCTTCGCCCAGATCGATCCGCTCGTTGCCTACAAGAACGAGGGCTTCATGATGTTCGAGGAGCTCATGGCCTCCATCTGGCAGGAGTTCGCGCGCATGATCTTCCACGTGGAGGTGAACGTGGAGCCGAAGCAGCGCGAGGAGATGGAGGCGCGCCGCAAGGCACCCCAGGACGTCAACTACTCGGGCGGCACGGAAGAGGGTCAGCCATCCGCGCTGCGCGACGCCGCAGCCCAGGCTGCGCCCGCTGCGAGCACCGCCGCCCCCGTCAGGCCCGCCACCCCTACGAGTGTGACCTCGGGCAACGGCGAGAACCCCTCGACGGTCGTCAAGTCGGAGAACGAGAAGCTGGGCCGCAACGATCCATGCTGGTGCGGCTCAGGAAAGAAATTCAAGAACTGTCACGGGGGTTGATAGCTGCGCCTGGCGGTGTCCTCGGACGGTCGCCTCGCTCACTTGGGATTACCCAAGCTCGCTTCATCGACCATCCTGCGTCCTAGCCAGGCTTGCTCTCAACCCCCGTGGCGTAAGCGGCTCAGCTTGACATGTGACCAATAGGTCACGTATACTCCTCCGGTAATGGACGAGGTGTTCAAGGCGTTGGCCGATCCGACCCGGCGGGAGCTGCTCGACGAGCTGTTCCGTCAGGACGGGCAAAGCCTCCAGGCGCTCGAAGCGCGGTTCGAGATGAGCCGCTTCGGCGTGATGAAGCACCTGAAGGTGCTCGAGGAGGCCGGCCTCGTGACGACGAGGAAGAGGGGCCGCGAGAAGCTCCACTTCCTCAACCCCGTCCCGATCCGGCTCATCCAGGAACGCTGGGTGAGCAAATACGCAGAGCCCTGGGCGGCAGCGCTCACCGGGCTCAAGGAAGAGTTGGAGGAAGAGCCCAATGAATGAAGGCAACACGGTTTCGTGGGCGCGAGGCACCGCTCCGGTGGGTGCCGGCACCGCCGTTTTCGAGATCTACATCAAGACGACCCCCGAGCGCCTCTGGGAGGCGATCACCGACCCGAAGATGCGCGCGAAGTACAGCTTCGGGGTCGAGACCCACTCTGACTGGAGCGAAGGCTCGAGCTACGAGGCCTCGGTGCCGGGCGTCGTCGACATCGCCAAGGGCGAGAACCTGGAAGTCGATCCGCCCCGGCGGCTGGTCCAGAGCTTCACCGCACTCTGGTCGGACGACGTGGAATCCCTCGGATCCACCCGGGTGACCTGGGAGATCGAGCCCGTCGGCGACTCGTGCCGGTTGACGGTCGTCCACGATCAGCTGCCCGACGACGCGAACGCCGAGCTCTACGGCGGCTGGCCGATGATCCTCTCTGGGCTCAAGACGCTGATCGAGACGGGGGAGCTGCTCGATACCCCGGGGTCACTCCAGTACGCAGGGGCCTGAAGCGGCAGGCGGATGAGGGGCCATGGCGGTAGCGTCATGGCCCCTTCGGGGTGAGGATCGTAGGGGGTGGCGGGACCTCGGGCGATCGGCGCGTCCTGTCAGAGGCCGCGCAATACTGAAACGGAGAACTAGCGGGGGGAGGGAGTCGGATGCATGGCAGTAAAGACAGGGGTGTTGGCGAGTGCGCTCGGGATGATTTTGCTTGGGATCGGCGGCAACGCCGCGATGGCCGCTTCGCCGGGTGCGAACGGAGACCTGGGCTGGGATCGCGCGAACCGGATGTTCGAGAAGGCCACTCCGACCCTGGCTGCGCCCGAGGCGAGTCTCCACGACGACGGCATCAGCAACTTCGAGCTGAGCTACTCGCCGGACGGAACGCAGGTCGTGTTCGTGCGAATCGACGGCGGACCAGAGATCTTCTTGGGCCGGGCCGACGGGAAGGGGACCCCGGTTGCGCTCACCGACGATGCCGTGGTGGACAGCGCGCCGGTCTTTTCCGCTGACGGCTCGCGGATCGTCTGGGAACGGGGTGCAGGTGAGATCTGGTCGATGAATGGCGACGGCACGGGGGCCGTGGAGCTGACGACATCGAAAGCGGGCGACAGCGCCGCCTACGACGCTGACGACCCCAGCAGCATGCCGGCCGTCTCACCTCAGAACGGGACGATCGCCTTCGTCCACGACGGTGTCCTTTGGACGATGGCGGCGGATGGCTCCTCCAAGCAGCCGTTGCCTTCGACGTGCCCCGTCGACACGGGCATCTGCGATCCCATCTTCGCCAATCCGGACTACTCGCCGAACGGGTCCGAGATCGCGTTCGAGTATCTCGGCGACATCCACATCGTCCCCTCGACCGGTGGGACTACCCGCCCGTTGATCGGCAGCTTCACCGGGCCGCAGCTGGATCCCGTGTTTTCTCCGGACGGCTCGATGGTGGCGTTCGAGAGCGCTATGCCTGCGGCGGATTACGAGCTGGCGGTCGCGGCTGCCGACGGGACCGACACCGGCCCGACGATCCTCACGGACAACTTCGGCAGCGACGCGAATCCCGCCTGGCAGCCGCTCATCGAAGTTGCGCGCTCGGTGACCCTCACCTATCGCCGCAAGCGCACGTTCAAGGGCGCGGTCACCGCGGAGATGCAGGGGTGTGCGGCCGGACGGAAGGTGAAGGTCTACCGGCAAGAAAGGAGCGGGGACCGCTTGGTCGGCTCAGACAAGACCGATGACAGCGGCAGGTTCGCCGTGGGGGAGCGCGACGCGCGTGGAAAGTTCTACGTGGCGCTACCCCGGGAGGACGTGGTCGGAACCGGAACGTGCGCATTGGCGCGATCCGATGTTCTCCGCGTCCCCTGACGCGCAGGGGCCGGAATCGGCAGGCGCTTGAGGAGTTGTGGCAGTAGCGTCATGGCTCCTTGGGATCCAGTGCCCACTCCGTCTATCGCCTCTTGCGCGCCCTTCGCGAGCGCGACGAAGCGGCCGTTGCCGCGACGCTCCACACCGAGGTCGAGGCACTTGGAGCGCGCGGCCGCAAGCGCGGGATCGAAGAGGTCGTGGCGTGGGCTAAGCCGACGACCGAGGGCCATCTCGTCTCTCGCGTGGAAGTCGACGAGATCCTGCCGGTGACCGGTGACTGGGTTGCGGTCGCGGCCCGCCGCGTGTGGACCTGGGCAGAGACGGGTGACGTGGCTGACGAGGAGCCGTTCGGAGCGCTCTACCGCGTCGAGGATGGCCTCGTCAGGAGCTGGGACCAGACCTTCGGTTCGATCACCGATGCGATCGATGCCATCCCCGCGTCCTGAGCTCCGATCTCATCCCGTAGGGCAGAACTCGGTGCCCCGGAAGCGAGGTTAGGCTGGCCGGATGGGCGAGCGAAGCGGTTACGAAAACGGAACCTTCAACTGGGTTGAGCTGGGGACAGATGACCCCGCGGCCGCCGGGGCGTTCTATTCGGGCCTCTTCGGCTGGGAAGGCGAGAAGCTTCAGGCTGGGCACGGCGACTACATCATCTTCAGGCTCGGAGGCAGAAGGGTCGCGGCTGTCCTTCAGCGGGGAGAGAAGCAGCCCGTCAACGCCTGGAACTCATACATCGCGGTCGACGACGTTGGTGCCACCGCGGCGCGCGTAGGCGAGCTTGGCGGAACCGTGGCTGCCGGACCCTTCGAGATCCCAGACGTCGCGAGGATGGCGTTCGTGCTCGACCCGACTGGCGCGGCAATCGGGCTGTGGGAGGCTCGGGGCCACCACGGCGCCGAACTGGTGAACGACGTCGGCGCGCTCACGATGAACCAGCTGAACACGTCCGATCCGGCGGCGGCGCAGGCATTCTTCGGCTCCCTGTTCGGCTGGCGCGTCGAATCGATGGGAACTGACGAGCAGCCCTACTGGGGCCTTTTCAGAGACGACTCCATGGCGTCCATGAACGCCTCAATGGTGCCGCTCCCGGCCGAAGCCGGGGAAGCGCCCAGCTGGACCGTGTACTTCACCGTCGCGGACATCGAAGCGGCCACCGCGAAGGCGAGGGAGCTTGGCGGGTCCGTCGACATGGAACCCGTCGAGATCGACGATGGGCGAATCGCGGCCCTCAGGGATCCATTGGGCGCGCCCTTCGCCATGTTCGAGGGGGATGTCGACCCCTAGGGTCGAATCGCGAAGCCGCCTATGCTTGGCCGCGATGGCCGAGCCGACGCAAGAACGCACGATCGACGAGCGCGTCGGTGCCGCACGCGAAGGGCTGACGCTCCTCGCGGACTACCTTTGACCCCGCTTCGCTCGAAGGGCAGATAGCCGGACTCGAGGAGCGCATGCAGGCCCCCGGCTTCTGGGACGACCAGGAGAGCGCGGCGAAGACCTCAGCCGAGCACGCGCGAGCGCAGAAGAAGCTCCAAGGCTTTCGCTCGCTGGAGTCCGATATCGGGGACCTCGGCGACCTGCTCGAGATGGCGGCGGAGGACCCAGAGATCGCTTCCGAGCTGGACGCTCAGCTCGGCTCGGTGGAGAAGCGCCTGGCGGAGCTCGAGGAGGCGCGCCTCTTCAACGGCGAGTACGACGCGGGCGACGCCGTGGTGACGGTGCGCTCGGGGGCGGGCGGGACCGATTCGCAGGATTGGGCGGAGATGCTCCTTCGCATGTACCTGCGCTGGGCAGAGCGCCGGGGCTTCCAGGTCGAGATGGGCGAGGCATCCGAGGGGGAGGAGGCCGGCCTCAAGACGGCGACCTTCATAGCCAAGGGCGAGAATGCGTACGGGCTCTTCTCCGCAGAGCGAGGCGTCCACCGATTGGTGCGGATCTCCCCGTTCGACTCACAGTCGCGGCGCCACACCGCTTTCGCGCAGGTCGACGTCGGGCCGATGGTCGCCGATGAGGTCGCGATCGAGATCGAGGAAGACGACCTGCGCGTGGACACATACCGCGCCTCGGGGGCCGGCGGCCAGCACGTCAACAAGACCGACTCGGCCGTGCGTATCACCCACATCCCGACCGGCATCGTCGTGCAGTGCCAGAACGAGCGCTCGCAGCTCCAGAACCGCCAGACCGCGATGCGGTTCTTGCGGGCGAAGCTCCTCGAAGAAGAGGAGCGGAAGCGCGCCGAAACCCTGGCGGCGGAGCGCGGCGAGCAGAAGGCGGTCGAGTGGGGTTCCCAGATCCGCTCGTACACCCTGCATCCGACCCAGCGCGTGAAGGACCACAGGACCGGCTTCGAGATGGGCGACGCCGCCCGCGTGCTCGACGGCGACATCGACGGCTTCGTCCGCGAGTACCTGAACTACGCCGCCAGGAACTAGCCCCCTCCCGAGCGAAACGTCCCGCGCTGTACCCCATAGGGGACATCGCCGGACGTTTGCCCTGTGGTGGCGGTCGTACGCAGGTAGCGTGGAGGCATGCCCGTTTCAGTCTCAGTTGGGGTCTCGGATCTCGAGGACACGTCGCAGGCATTCATCGCGGCTGCCGAGGATGCGGCCGCAGGCCTTGACGGTGGCTGCGACCTCTGCCTCGTGTTCGTCGGCGCGGCGCACCTGGCCGACTCCGAGGAGGTCCTCGAGATCGTGCACTCGCGCCTGGGCCCCGTTGCCCTGATCGGGTGCGGGGCCGGGGGCGTCATCGGCGGCGGTCAGGAGCTCGAGGACGACGCGGGCGCGGTCGTCTGGGCGCTGTCGGCGCCGGATGCACAGGTGGACACCTTCGCGATCACCAGCGTCGCCATGGAGGGGGAAGTCGCCCTGGGCGGCCTGCCGGGGGACCCGGCCGACCTGGGCGACGCGATGTTCCTGCTCGCCGACCCCAACTCCTTCTCGGCCGATGCCCTGCTGGCGTACCTGAACGACGTGCGCCCGTCCATGCCGGTCCTGGGTGGCCTCGCGAGCGCCGCGCTGGAGGGGTCGGCCTGCCTCCTTCTGGATTCGGAAATCGTCGACGAGGGGGCGGTCGCGGTCAGCCTTCGCGGCGTCGAGATACTTCCGTGCGTCTCGCAGGGCGCGGCGCCGGTCGGGCCGGAGATGACTGTCACGGGGGCCGAGGGAAACGTCGTCTCGGAGCTTGCCTCGAAGCCCGCGCTCGACAGGCTCCGCGAAGTAATCGAGGACCTCGACCATCACGAGCAGGCACTGGCAGCCGAGGGGCTTCTGATCGGCGTGGTGATCGACGAGAACCAGCCCGAGTACGAGCGCGGAGACTTCCTGGTCCGCCCGATCGTCGGAGTCGATCCGGGTACCGGCGCAGTCGCGATTGCGAACGTGATGCGCGTCGGCCAGACGGTCCGGATCCACGTGCGCGACGCGTCCTCTGCGTCCGACGATCTGCGCGATTCCCTCGTTACCCGCGCGGTGGCCCTGGGTGACTCCGGCGCGGCGGGAACGCTGGTCTTCTCGTGCAACGGCAGGGGGTCTCACATGTTCGACGAGCCGAGCCACGACGCGGGAGTCCTTGCCGACGTGCTCGGCGCCCCGGCGGGAGGCTTCTTCGCGGCAGGAGAGATCGGCCCGGTCGGGGGACGCAACTTCCTGCACGGCTTCACCGCGACCATGGCGGTGTTTCCCCGTGATTGAGGATGGGCTTTCCGATCTCGTCGCGCGGGCCTTGGCCGAGGACGTCGGCCCCGGCGACGTCACTGCGGAGGCGGTCGTACCCGCCGGAGTGCGTACGACCGCGCGGATCGTGCAGAAGGGGGCAGGCGTGATCTCGGGCTTCGGGGCGGCGGCGGCGACCTTCGAGCAGGCCGGCGCCGAGCGGTTCGAGTCCCTGGTGGGAGAAGGCGAGTGGTACGACGGCGCCGCTCGCGACATCGCCTCGGTGGCGGGCCCGGCGCGGTCGATCCTGGCGGCAGAGCGCACGGCGCTCAACTTCCTCGGCCACCTATCGGGCATAGCGACCCTCACCGCGCAGTTCGTCGAGGCCGCGCGCTCGGGCCACGCCGAGATCCTCGACACCCGGAAGACCATCCCCGGGCTCCGCACGCTCGAGAAGGCTGCGGTGGCCGCGGGGGGTGGGCGCAACCACCGGATGGGCCTTCACGACGCGATCCTGATCAAGGAGAACCACGCGGCCCTTGCGGGCGGCATCGCGCAGGCGATCCGGCAGGCCCGGGAGGCCCAGCCCGCCATGCCTGTGGAGATCGAGGTGCGCAACACGGAGGAGGTGCAGGCTGCGCTCGCCGAGGGGGCGGACCGCCTTCTCCTCGACAACATGACCATCTCCGGGCTCCGCTCCGCGGTGGCGGCCCGCGATGCGATCGCGCGGGACGGCGGGGCACGGGCAGAGCTCGAGGCCTCGGGTGGCGTCTCGCTGGCGACCACTCCGGAGATCTCGTCAACCGGCGTCGACTTCATTTCGGTCGGAGCGCTCACGCACTCAGCGCCTGCCCTGGACCTGAGCCTGCTCCTGGAAGGTGCGTCTTCCTAGTCCGATCGGCCGAGGCACCCTGAGGGGGCCCCCGAGCCAGAAGGGGGCCAGACCCCAGTTCTGATCACGCCGGTCGCGGGCAACCGGACCAGTAGCTCAGTCCACGGAAAGGAATCCAAAAGTGAACGACCACGACAAGGGCAGCCGCACGCAGCGGCTCGACTCACCGCTCATCGCCGCGCGCTCCCGCGACATCGATTCGGTCCCGTCGGCGCCGGGACGCCCCCTCGTCCGCGAGATGGAGCGCCCCCGAACGGAGAGCTACGGCGAGCTGTGGCAGCGGGCCAGCGTCCGCATGCGCCGCTTCTAGGCCTACTTCAACAGCTTCGAGAGCCGGCGGTCCTTCATCACCTTGCCGCCGGTCTGCTCCTGCGGGCAGTAGTTGACCTGATGCTCCGAGTAGAAGACCGCCTCGATGGTGGTGCCGCAGCGCGGGCAGGGCTTGCCCTCCTGCTTGTGCACCTTCAGGGGCAGCGGCATCTTGTTGGGTAGCTCGTCCCCGATCACTTCCTCGTAGTGCTCGATGGCCGAGCCGAGCACGGGAAGCGCGTCGTAGATGGATGCGACGTCGTCCTCGGAGAGGTCGGCTCCGCGCTTGAAGGGCGAGAGCTTCGCCTCCCACAGGATTTCGTCGGCCCACTGGCGCCCGATCCCGGCGATCGTGCGCTGGTCGCGAAGCAGCGGGTGGAGCAGGCGCGGCTGATCCAAGGCCTTCGCGAGCTCCGGCACCGGCGGCGCCGGCCATGCCTCGGGTCCGAGGGTGGAGACCATCTCGTCGCGTTCGACCTCTCCCTCGCGAAGGAGCTTTGCCCAGGCGCGCTGCTTGGTCCCGAACTCCCGGAGGCGAAGCTCGCGGCCGTCCGTAAGCCGGATCAGCACGCGGGAAGCCCGGTCGCGAAGGGATGCGCGCTTGTCGAAGACCTGCAGGCGGCCCGCCGACATCAGATGCACGAGGAGATCGAGGCGCCCCTCGCTGCCTCCCTCGAACTGGACGACCGGCATCTTTCCGTAACGGGTCGAGCCGGCGACCTTCATGCCCTCCAGCGCGCGCAGCGGCGGATCGAAGGTCTTCAGGGCCACCATGCCCGGCGAAAGGGTTGACTCGACCTCCGCGCCCTCGAGCACCGAGCCGATCCGCCGGGCCGCAATTTCGACTTCAGGAAGCTCGGGCATAAGTCACAAGATGAGCAGCTAGCTGCGAAACCGGCATGTGCCGGTAGATCTCTAGACTCTAGGTAGTCATTCGCTCATGCCCACGGGCAGGCGAACATCCGGAAAGGACAAGGAATGGCACTCGAGCTGCCGACCGTTGACCCAACCGCAGAGCTGGCCCTGGAGCCCGGTGAGATCCGTGCGCTCTCGGACGAGGTGCGCTCGCTCGCCAAGGAGCGAAACGCGGTCATCCTCGCCCACAACTACCAGCTCGCAGAGCTCCAGGATGTTGCGGACTTCACCGGCGATTCGCTCCAGCTCTCCCGCGAGGCGGCAGCCGCCGAGGCGGAGGTGATCGCCTTTTGCGGCGTTCATTTCATGGCCGAGACGGCGTCGATCCTCTCGCCGCAGAAGACCGTCCTGATCCCCGACCTCGGAGCGGGCTGTTCGCTGTCGGACTCGATCAACGCTGATCAGCTGGCCGCGTGGAAGGCGGAGCACCCAGGCGCCCTCGTCGTGATGTACGTGAACACCTCGGCGGAGGTCAAGGCTCTAACCGACTACTGCTGCACGTCCTCGAACGCGGTCAAGGTCGTCGAGCACATCTGGGCCGAGCACGGCCCCCAGCAGGAAATCCTTTTTGGCCCGGACATGTGGCTCGGCTCCTTCGTCGCGCGCGAGACCGGCCTGACCGAGGACCCCGAGCGGTACGCGCGCTTCCACGTCTGGGACGGCGAGTGCCACGTCCACGCGGGAATCCGGCCGGACGACATCAAGCGGACGCGCGAGGAGAACCCCGGCGCCGAGTTCCTGATCCACCCCGAGTGCGGTTGCTCGACGCAGGCGATGGAATATGTCGCTTCGGGCGACATCGACTCCGAGGGCGTTCACATGCTCTCGACCTCGGGGATGCTCGCCCACGTGGAGGCGAACCCCGACGGCGACTTCATCGTCGCGACCGAGAACGGGATGCTCTATCCGCTGCAGCAGGCTGCGCCGGGGGCGAACCTCGTCGAGGCCAACCGGATGGCGTTCTGCAAGTACATGAAGATGATCACCCTGCCGAAGCTCCGGGATTCGCTGCGCGACATGAAGTACGAAGTGAAGGTCGATGCCGACGTCGCCGCGAAAGCGAAGCTTCCGATCGACCGCATGGTTTCGATCGGCTGACGGCGCCGTTCGCTAGCTTCTCCCCATGGTCGAAATGGGGCTCCGTCTGGTCTTGGCAGGCGTCCTCGCAGGGGCAGCACTGGCCAAGCTCGCAAGCCCTTCCGCTGGACGTGAGGCGCTTGCCGGGCTCGGCTTCGACAGCCCCCTCGCGCGGACGCTCGGCTTCTGGTCCCTGATCGCGATCGAGATTGGGTTGGCGGTCGGGCTGGTGGCGGGATCAACCGAGGCGGCGGTTCTGGGCGCGGGGCTCATGACGATGTTCGGCCTCGTGATGGCCGGTGCCATCGCGCGAGGACGGGCGGGCCAGCCTTGCGGCTGCTTCGGCGCCCGCTCGCGCATCGGCTGGGCCGGCGTGGCGCGCAACTTCGCCCTGGCAGCCGGGTTCGTGGCCGTTGTGGCACTTCCCTCCGACGACCTGACGACCGACGAGTGGCTCGGCCTCGGCCTGGTCGGCGCGCTTGCGGCGTCGGCAGCCCTCGGCGCGATGACGCTCGCGCTGGCCCGGGAGGTGGGACTCCTTCGCATGCGGGTCGGGCCGGGGTCCGCCCTCGAGATCTCGCACGAAGGACCCGAGGTGGGATCGCGCACGGAGATCGCCGCTGAGATCCCGGGCCTCGATCGCAAGGAGCTTGGCCTGGCGGTGTTCACGTCGGCCGGCTGTCATATCTGCGAGGCCATGCGACCCGCGGTCGATTCGATCGCCGCCCACCCCGCCGTCGCGGTCGGAAGGTTCGACGAGGTGGCGCAGAGCGATGCCTGGGTGGCGCTCGACGTCCCGGGGAGCCCCTACGCTGTCGCTCTGGACACGCAGGGAACAGTGCTCGCCAAGGGAACCTTCAACAACCTCGCCCAGCTCGAATCCATCCTGGCAACGGGCGAGAGACGCCGCGAGGGCATCGCGGAGGCAGCGCATGCCTGAGCGCACCGATCGGGACAGGGTCGGCGAGGCGCTCGACGGCATCGCCGGGAACACCTCCAGGCGCGGGTTCATCGCCCGGATCGGTGGGGCCATGATGGCGGCCACCGCCGGCAGCGTCATCGGCCGCGCGATCGAGCCGGGTGAGGCTGACGCCTATCACTTCTGCGGGCACATCTTCACGACGGGGTCGTGCGTCCACCCCAAGGGGACGCCGCGCATCGACGCCAACGGCTGGCCCCTCGACGCATCGACCGGCAAGCCGATCGACAACCTGGGGCGTTTCATCAACAAGAAGGGATTGCCCGTCCACGACGACGGCAAGGTCCAGCGTGATCCCGATGGCCGGCCGCTACCCGCGGCGCCCCGCTCCAAGGTCTGCGACGAAACCGCGCGCCAGTACAACATCAACGCGCAGATCGACGGCGCCTGGTTCCGCTGCTGCGGTGGGACGGTGCGAAAGCTCGTCGACTGCTGCTCGCAATCCAACACCCGGATCAACGGCGATGCCTCTCTGACCGGCTACTGCTATTCGGGCCGCAAGGTCTTCTGCGTCATGTACTTCCAGACGAAGGTGCCGTGTTAGCGCGATGGATGCGGGAGTCATCATCGCCCTCGTCGTCGCCGGCCTCCTGATCGGCGCTACCGGTACGTGGTCCCCGTGCGGCTTCTCGATGATCGAGACGATCGGTCCCACCGGCCACACCGGCGGGCGGCCCACGACCCTTGCCGCGTGCGCCACATTCTTCCCAGGCGCGCTCATTGGCGCGGTCTTCACGTTCGGCGGCATCTCACTAATCGGTGCGGCGATGCCCGGCGAGGCAGGCTGGCTGTCCTACACGGTCGCCGGCGTAGTGGCTTTCCTTGCCGCGATCGCCGAGGCGCGAGGCAGGCGCATCGCTCCGCAGATCCGCCGCCAGCTTCCCGAGCACTGGCGCCGGATCATGCCGATGCCGGTCGCGGCGGCCCTCTACGGGATCCTCCTGGGCCTCGGCTTCACGACCTTCGTCCTGACCTTCGGTGTCTGGGCGCTGGCGGGTATCTCGCTGGCACTCGGCGAGCCGGTCGCGGGGCTGGCGATCGGACTGGGGTTCGGGGTAGGGCGAGCGATCCCGATCGTGACCCTGGCGCCGTTCGCGGCCCGCCCGTTTGGGCGGCGGGCGATCACGCTCATGGCAGAGCGGCCGGAGCTCTACCGCGCGATCCGCTTCGGCGACGCGCTTGCGCTGGTCGCGGCCGCGTTCGCGCTCTCGTTCGCCGCCACGGCACAGGCTGACGTCAAGCAGGTGAGGGGCGCCAGCGATCCGTCCATCGCCGGCCCGACCCTTGCGTTCGCGAAAGGCGCGGGCGACCTCGCGTTCGTGACCGAGGGCCAGGGGCCTGAGGGCCTGCCCGGCACGGACCCGTCGATCGCCGACAAGTACGCGGCGGTCATCGATGGGCAGACCGTCCGCATCCTCGGCCGCCCCGGCTTCGCGGAGGTCGATTCGTTCGATGCGCCGGGCGTTGATGCCGTGGCCGTTTCCAACAACTGGATCGCCTACCGGACCCGGAACGAGGGCCGCGATCGTCTCGCCGCGCGCAAGATCGCCGACTCCGGCGTTGCCGGCGAGCCGAAGTCGATCGCCGCCGCGGGCGATCCCGATCAGGTGAGCCTGCCGAGCATCGACGGCAACACGCTCGTGTACTCGATCCTGACTCCCAAGGGGAGCCGGATCGTCAAGGCGCAGCTCAAGGGCGTGCGCCGCGACGTCGTCATCCGCTCGAACGTCGTGCAACTGGCGAACCCGTCGGTTCGCGGGTCGTCGCTCCTCTACGTCCGCGGCACCAAGGCCAAGTGGGAGCTTCGCCTGAAGAAGCTCGGAAACAACGACACCGGCCACGTGCTGACCAGTCGCAACAAGCGCATCTGGTCGACCGCGCTCAGCGCCAAGCGCGCCTACTTCACCATCCTCCAGGGTGGGGCGCCCCGCGCGAACATCACTTCCGTTCAGCGCTAGCCCGGCGGCTGGAGTGCGCTCAGCGGGATGTCCGCAATGCCGACCGCGCGGTAGAGAGTGGCGCTGGGCTTGACCACCAGCCATTCGTCCCCGGACCGCGTCAGGTAGACGATGTCGTCCTCGATCGTGGGCTCGCGGACGTCCGCGTACTCGGTGAACACGGTCGCGACCACGCGCGCGGAGTCGCCGTCGATCTGCGCCGAGACGTCCTGGGTCATCTCGGAGTGATCCCAGACGGGCTGGCCGTCCTTCCCCTCGAAGCCGAGCGAGGCCTCCAGAGAGGCGGGACACGATCCGCGCTCCTCGGGCAGCTTCAAGGTGCCGATGCCGCCGGGCGCGAACGCACCGCACACACCCCGCCCGTCCCGGGCGTCGATCGCCTCGACGTAGCCACGAGCCGCCTCTGCGGCGGCCGTCTCGTCGTCCGAGGACGGAGCGGGCCCGCTGGGACCCGGCTCCAGGCCCTCCGGGTCCGTCTCGGTCGGGGGCAGGTCGGGCTCCGTCCCGTTCCCGCCTCCCTTGCCGCCACCGTCCTCGCCTGAGGGCGGCGAGGGCTCGCCGGCGACGGTCGTCGCGGCGGTGGTCGGCGGAACCGGGTCGTCGTCCTCGAAGAGCCCGGTCGCCAGGCCGACGCCGACGCCGATCAGGGCTGCGGCGACTATGAGCGTCAGCGTGCGAATGCGAAACTGGTCCACGCACCCAATATGGCAACCGGGGTGCTGGCCTTCCCGCATTTTGCGGTGATCGGGCCGTGCGGTTCCGTCCCTCGCGACACCTAGGCTCGCATTCGCGATGGGGAGTCCGGCAGCATCACCGAATTGGGCCGCTGACGGTAACCTCGCGCCCATGAGCCATCTGCGCTCCGTTCCCGATTCCCACCCGCCTTCCAAGGAGCTCGCACGGGGCGAGGTCGAGCCGACGATTGCCGAGCTGGAGCGCTGGGCGACGGTGCACCGCCTCGATTGCGTCCGGATGCTGGCCGTCGCCAAGTCGGGCCATCTGGACTCCTCGCTCTCGGCGGCCGACATCGTCTCGGCCCTCTACAACCGGGTCCTCCGCCACGACCCGGAGAATCCGGCGTGGCACGAGCGCGACCGCTTCGTCCTATGCAAGGGACACGCTGCGCCCATCCAGTACGCGGCGCTTGCGCACCACGGCTATTTCCCGCACGAAGACCTCCAGGGGCTCCGCAAGATCGGCGCACCCCTTCAGGGCCATCCGGACATGAACAAGACCGCAGGCGTCGAGGTCTCAACCGGCTCGCTCGGCCAGGGACTCTCGATGTGCGTTGGGATCGGGCTGGCGCTGCGCCTCGACGGGCTCGAGGACACCGCCCATGTCTTCGGCGTCCTCTCCGACGGGGACTGCCAGGAAGGGCAGACGTGGGAGGCGGCAACGGCCGCTGTGCACTTCGGGCTCAGGAACATCACCGCGATCGTCGACTACAACCACCTCCAGACCGACGGCACGACCGAGCAGGTCATGGACATCGGCGACATGCGCGCCAAGTTCGAGGCGTTCGGCTGGGATTCGATCCAGATCGACGGCCACGACATGGAGGCGATCGTCGAGGCCCTCGAGCGAAGCCGCACCCTCGACCGCCCCGCGGCGATCATCGCGCAGACGAAGAAGGGCCGCGGCGTCTCGTTCATGGAAGGCCGCTTCGGCTTCCACGGCAAGCCGCCCAGCGCGGAGCAGGCCGTCGAGGCGCTCGAGGAGCTCGAGGCACGCCTGGAGGAGCAGACCGCCGCGCTCCAGCAGGAGGCCGAGTGATGGCCGGCAAAGCCGAGCCCGGCGCGACCCGCAACGCCTACGGGGCAGCGCTTGTGGAGCTGGGCGAAGCGCACGAGGACGTCGTCGCGCTCGACGCGGACCTTTCGGTGTCGACCCAATCGGCCAAGTTCGGCGCGGCGTTCCCCGAGCGGTTCTTCAACGTCGGGGCCGCGGAGGCGAACATGATGTCGATGGCCTGCGGGCTCGCCGCAACCGGCAAGCGCCCGTACGCGTCGACGTTCGCGATCTTCGCGACCGGCCGCGCTTACGACCAGATCCGGTTGGGGATCGCTCACAACGAGCTCCCCGTGAAGATCTGCGCCTCGCACGGCGGCGTCTCCCTGGGCGAGGACGGCGCCTCGCACCAGATGATCGAGGACATCGCCCTCATGCGCGTGATGCCGAACATGAGCGTGGTTGTCCCGGCCGATTACAACCAGGCCTACCGCGCGACCCTCGACTCGTATGAGTCCGAAGAGCCCCAGTACCTGCGCTTTGGCCGTCCCGCGACTCCGGTCGTCTACGAGGATGTTCCCGAGACGCTCGGCACCGGCGTCGACGTGTTGCGCGAGGGCTCGGACATCTCGCTGATCGCGACAGGGCACATGGTCTGGCGCGCACTCGAGGCGGCCGAGTCGCTCGAAGCCGAGGACGGAATCGAGGCCGAGGTCGTGAACGTCTCGATCATCAAGCCGATCCACTCGGAGTCGATCCTGGAGACGCTCGCAAAGACAGGCGTAGCCGTGACCGCCGAGGAGCACCGTGTGGTCGGCGGCCTCTCGGACGCGGTGCGCCAGGTTGCCGCCGAGCAGCACCCAGTCCCGATCTTCGCCGTCGGCATGGGCGACGAGTTCGGGATCTCAGGGACGGGCGAGGCCTGTATGGAGCATTTCGGCCTGACCGCACGCGGGATCGCAGACCGCGCGCGCGAGGCGCTGCTCCTCAAGCCGATCGTCTCGCACCCGCCCCTGTTCGGGCCGGACTGGACTTCGGCCCCTTAGGGGACCCGGCTCTCGCGGCGGTCATCGACCCCGTCCCGGTCCCTGTCGACGACAGGGCCGTGATGTTCGTCGCGGTCGTCGACGCCGTCGCGGTCGCGGTCGCGGTCAACCACAGGCTCATGGTGGACCTCGCGGTCATCGCCGCCGACTCTGGGCGCGAGCACGTTCAGGACGAGAAGCACCGCCGCGATCCCCCAGCCGAGCTCGGTCGCCCAGTTGGCCGCAGCCAGGCCCAGGACGTCACCGTCGATGAACCCGATCAGCGCGCATGCGCCGAGGCCGAGGCCGACGACGAGGCTGAAGCCCTTCGCCAGGGCGTGCTGAGCCGCCCCGAAGAGCAGAAGTGCGCCGGCAGTGATCGTGATCCAAGCCGTCCACCCGGTCCACTCGAACCCGATGAACTCCTCGCCGCCCACATCAGCGTCGGGGAACCCACCGGTCGCGAAGTTGACCGGATCATCTCCGCCCGAGACCAGCATGAGCAGGCCGAACGCGGCCAGGATGCTGCCGATTACATAGGCCGGGCCCCGGGCAAGGCCCGTGCCTCGATCGTGGTGCACCGTGGTGGTCCTGCGAAACGCCATCTGGATTCCTTCCCTTGGAAATGCGCCGAGCGCTCTCGGCGCCGACTCCTCGGAACCGCATGTACCCAGACGGACGCGGCGCTAACTAGGACCCGAGCCTCAGTCGAGGAGGCCGACCTGCCGAAGGATGGACACCGAGTCCGAGTAGACATCCTTGCGCTTGATGAGGCCGTTCTCGTACGGGATCACATCGAGGCCCTTCCACTCGATCCGCCGGCCGGTCGGCTCGGCGACCAGGTCGCCGCGGCGCATCGTCATCTGATGGGTGCCGCTCGCCGTCCACTCCTGGACCACCAGGTCCTCGCGGACGTAGAGGCGCCGGGTTTCGAAGGCGAGGTCCGGCCAGCCTTCGAAGATGGCCGCGATGTGAGCGCGGACGTCTTCGCCCTCGGCGGACTCGCCCGCCGTGTGGTTCTCGAAGACCATGTCGGGGGCGTGCGCGGCCATGATCGCGTCCAGGTCGTGCGCGTTCCAGGCTTCGTTGTACCGCGCGATCGCGTTCTCCAGTGATTCGCTCATCCTCGTCCTCCCGGTCGTGTCGCTGGAATCAGCTCCGCGAGGCGGGCAGCGACGATCCCGAACGCGAAGTAGAGGGCTGGAAGCCACTCGGCCACTCCGAGCAGTCCGTCTGCGGAAGGTGCGTACATCGCCAGCTCTGCCTCGACGATCAGGATCTCGGCAAGGGGTCCGAGCACTGCTGCCGCAACCCCGCAAACGAGCGCCGGCATCCCGCCGCCGAACCTGGCCGCGATCAGGATCGCGAGCGACCAGATCAGGACGGTTGCGGTCAGCGGCTCCTCGTCCGTCATCGCGGCCGTCAGGGCGTAAAGGGCGATCACGCTCGCAATCGCCGCGGCGGCCTCGACCGGGTTGTTCCCGGGGCGGGGCGGTCCAAGGCGGAGGCGGAGCTCGCCGATTGACACGGTCGCGATGCCAACCGCGATGGGGAACCAGAGCTGGCTCTTCCAGATGAACGGGAACGTCTCGTCCAGATACGTCGTCGTCCCCGTGGCGACGTGGCACGCGTCCCCGACGAGCCCCCCGAGGGCGCCGATGACGAAGAGCGCAACGGCTTGGCGCCTGTCCAGTCGCACGTGCGGGACCCTACAGAGCGCAATTTTCGTTGCGCCTTAGCGAAGCATTAGCGTTCACTCATAATCTGCGCTAAGCTGATTGATCACTCGGATGGCCGTCGCCTTGCAGGAGGTGGCCGCCAAAGGAACCCGCTTATGCCTGAAGAAGGATCTCAGCCAATGGCTCTCACACGCTCACGCTCGAGCCGCGGCCGTGCCCGCGGACACGACGCTTCAACCCGCTATGAGTCGCGCACAGGGGCGCCGGCTCCGAAGCCGCCGATCGTCGCGCTCAAGGACGCGACCGTCGTCTATCCCGGCGGGCACGTTGCGCTCGAGCGCGTGTCGCTGGAGGTCGCCAGGGGAGAGTTCGCCTTCGTCGTCGGCCCTACCGGCTGCGGCAAGTCCACGCTCATCAAGCTCCTGATCCGCGAGGTCGAGCCCGCCTCCGGCGATGTGGAGATCGCGGGGCACGACATCAACGAAATGCCCCACTCCCGCGTGCCGAAGCTCCGCCGCCGGATCGGCACGGTCTTCCAGGACTTCAAGCTTCTTCCGAACCGCACGGTCTACGACAACGTGGCGTACGCGCTTCAGGTCATCGGCGAGTCGCGCTCTGAGATCCGCCGCAAGACGCCGGAGATCATCCGCCTGGTCGGCCTCCAGTCGAAGATCCACAACTACCCGGACCAGCTTTCGGGCGGCGAGCAGCAGCGCGTTTCGATCGCGCGTGCCTTCGTCAACCACCCGCCTCTCCTCCTCGCTGACGAGCCCACCGGAAACCTGGACCCCGAGACGTCCATCGGGATCATGCAGCTGCTCTACCGGATCAACCGCACCGGCACCACCGTCCTCGTCGTCACGCACGACCGCGAGATGGTGGACAAGATGCGCCGTCGCGTCATCCAGCTCGAGGACGGGCGTCTGATCCGCGACGAGGTCTCGGGCGGCTACCACGACGAGTCGACCCGCGAGTTCGCGGCTCGCCTCGCACGTGAGCTCGACGTCGAGCCGTCCACCGGCGTCAACGACATCCTGGACTGGTAGCGAGCATGAGCCGCGCTGTCTTCTTCTTCTCCGAAGCCATCCGGGCCCTGCGCCGGTCGGCCGCTCCCTCGATCGCCGCGATCGTGACCATCGTCGTCACGACCCTCCTTCTCGGAGTCCTGATCCCTGTGTTGAAGGCGTCGGGTGACAAGACCCAGGACGTCCGCGACCAGATCGGGCTCAACGTCTTCCTCTTCAACGACGCCGCCCGCGACGAGATCGACGCGCTCGGCTCCGAGCTCGAAACCATCCCGCACGTGGAGGCGGTCGAGTTCGTCTCCCGCAAGGAGGCGATCGAAGTCCTCGCCGGCCGTGTCGAAGGCGAGCTCTCCGAATCCCTCGGCGAGCTGAACTCCAACCCGCTTCCCCCCTCGTTCGCGATCGACATCGACGACCCGACGAACCTGGGCGCGGTGACCGCAGCGATCACCAAGACCGGCCCGGCGGGCGACCGCCAGCCGATCAGCCCGATCGTCGACGAGGTCCGCGACGCCCGCCAGGACGCATCAAAGATCACACGCGTCACCGGCGCGGTGACGGTCGTGCTCGCGATCCTCGCGGTGCTCCTCCTGATCGCTTCCCTGATGCTGGTCGGCAACACGATCCGGCTTTCGATCTACGCCCGTAGGCGTGAGGTCGAGGTGATGAGGCTCGTCGGCGCGACCAACTGGTTCATCAGGTGGCCGTTCATGATCGAAGGCGTGATCGTCGGTCTGGCCGGAGCCGCGGTAGCGGTGGGCATACTTTGGCTCGGAAAGGTGACCGTCGTAGACCCGCTCTCAGACAACCTGAATCTCGTGGACTCCCTCTCGACCATGGGCTTCCTGCCCCTGGTGATCATCCTCGTCTCCTCGGCGATGATCGTGTCCGCCCTCGGAAGCGGCATCACTCTGCGCCGCTTCCTGAGGGTTTGATTGGGGTCTGGCACCGAAGCCAGCGAGGGCTGACGAAGGGGCGCAGGCACGGTGCCTGACCCCTCCCGTCGTTCGAGCTTCTTCTCAGGCCTCTTCGTCGGGGCCGCGATCACCCTTGCCGCGATCGCGCTGTACTTCGAGCTCTCTGGCGACCAGATCTCGTCGGGGCCCACGGTCCGCGATCAGGCCGAGGCCTTCATCGAGGAGAACTACTTCGAGGAGGTAACCGACGAAGAGCTCGAGTCGGGCTCGATCCGGGGGATGATCGACGAGCTCCGCAAGGAGTACGACGACAGGTTCTCCCACTACTTCGATCCCAAGGAGTTCCGCCAGTTCCAGAGATCGCTGGGCGGGCAGTTCAAGGGGGTCGGCCTCTCGATCAAGGCCGTTCCCGAGGGGCTGGAAGTGACGGCGGTCTTCCCGGACTCGCCCGCGGAGGGCGCAGGCATCGACGTCGGCGACGTGATCCTGGCCGCCGACGGCAAGGACCTGGGTGGCATTCCCGCCGAGCTTGCGACGGCGAAGATCAAGGGCAAGGTCGGCACGGAGGTGGAGCTGACGATCCAGCCCGTCGACGGCAATGGCACCAAGGAGATCCCGGTGGAGCGGGCGCAGGTGAGCATTCCCGCCGCTCAAGGCCGGATCGAGCGCGTCGACGGCCGCAAGGTCGGCTACGTCCTCTTCTCGAGCTTCGACCAGGGCGCTCACGCGGAGCTTCGCTCCGAGATCGATCGCCTCTACCGCGAAGGCGCCGAGGGCCTCATCCTCGACCTGCGCGGCAATGGCGGCGGGCGCCTCGACGAAGCCATCGCCTCGGCGTCGGTCTTCGTCGAGGATGGCGACATCGTCACCACGCGCGGCCGGACGACGGGCGAGGAGGTCTACGACGCACTCGGCGATGCGATCGACCCCAAGCCCACCGTCGTCCTGATCGACGGTGGCACGGCATCCGCGTCGGAGATCCTCGCTGCCGCGCTGTCCGACTACGACCTGGCGACCCTCGTAGGTGAGACGACATTCGGCAAGGGGACGGTCCAGGAGTCGGTCCCGCTGCCCGACGGGTCCGCGATCAATCTGACCGTCGCCGAGTACTTCACTTCCGAGGACGTTTCGATCGCGGACGACGGGATCCCGCCCGACGTGGAGGAAAGGGCGGACCTGAAGACCGAGCGCGACGAGGCCCTCGACAGGGCGCTCGAGGTCCTGGGCGAAAAGCTCCCTTGAGGGCGGAACGGTCCGGCTCGTTCGTTGGCGTTGTCGTCAAGCGCGGGCGTTTCCACGTCGTCGAACCCCTCTTCGAGCGTGGAGGGCGCATGCCGCTCGAGCGCGGAAAGGTGCGCGCGGACGCGGGACAGATGGTTCTCGCCGTCCCCAGCGCGCGGGGAGTCAAGGCGGTGCGGGCGCTCGGCTCGCCGAAGCGGGCGCGCGACGTGGTCCAGGCGCTCCTGTGGGAGGGGTTGGAGCGGCGTGGGTTCTCGCGCAAGGTCGAGGACGAAGCGCGCGAAGCGCCGGCCGCCGCGGGCGGGGTGGATCCAACCCGGCGCGACCTGCGGGATCTGGCCACCTTCACGGTGGACCCGGCAACGGCGCGTGACTTCGATGACGCTGTCTCCGCGCAGCCTGACGGTGACGGCATCCGCCTGTGGGTTCACATCGCCGACGTCTCCGCTCACGTCCGCCCTGGGTCGGCTTGCGACTCGGAGGCCTACCGGCGGGCGACCAGCGTGTACGTCCCGGGCATGGTGGAGCCGATGCTTCCCGGCGCGCTTTCGAACGAAGCCTGCAGCCTGGTCCCCGACCAGGATCGCCTCGCCGTCACGGCCGAGATGCGCATCGACGCGGCCGGGAAGGTCCGCTCGGCGAGCTTCTACCGCAGCCGCATCCGCTCCGGCGCACGCCTCGACTACGACCAGCTCGACCGCATCTTCGCGGGCAAGGAGCGCGCCCCCGAGCTCATCGCCGAGCCGCTGGACCTCGCACGCAGGGCGGCTTCGATGCTCGCCGAGGCGCGTCCGCGCGGCGCGCTCGAGGTCGAGTCGTTCGAGCCGGAGTTCGAGTTCGATTCCGACGGGGCTGTCGTTCGCGCTGAGAGCGTCCCGCAGACGGAGGCTCACCAGCTGATCGAGCACCTGATGATCCTCACGAACGAGCAGGTCGCGGACCTCCTGGAGAAGCGGAGCGCTCCAGCGCTGTATCGGGTTCACGAGCAGCCCGACCCGGCGCGCGTCCAGCGCCTCCTGGACCAGCTGGCCGCGATCGAGGTGCCCGCGCCCGGCTCGAAGAAGACCATGAGCCCGACCGAGGCCGGCGACCTGGTCGGCGAGATCAGCCACTGGGTCGCACGCGAGGCGCGCCGGCGCGGCCAGGGTGCCCAGTCGCTCGGCTCGCTGGTCCTACGCTCGCTGAAGCAGGCGTACTACACGGAGAAGAATCTCGGCCACGCTGGGCTCGGTAGCCCCGCCTACTCGCACTTCACGTCTCCGATCCGCCGTTACCCCGACCTGATCGCACACCGGTCGCTCCTGTCGGTGGTCGGAGCGGGCGAGGCCGCACCCGACGCGTCAGACGTCCGTGCGGCCGGGCCCTGGTGCTCCGATCGCGAACGGGAGGCGATGAAGATCGAGCGGCGGGCGGATCGCGTCTGCGCCGCCTTCCTGCTCGAGCGCGAGCTGTTCGGGCGTGGCCACTCGACCCGGTTCGACGGCGAGGTCTCAGGCGTGATCAACGCGGGCGCGTTCGTCCGCTTCGGTGGTGAGCTCGGGGACGTATACGAGGGGTTCGTGCCCGCCAGGACCATGCGCGGCGAGCGCTTCGAGCTGAACGAGACCGAGACGGCGCTAGTCGGCGGCCGGACGGGGCGCGAGGTGCGCTTCGGCGACGCGATCACGGTTTCTGTTTCGGGCGTCGATGCGCCGCGGGGCCGCACCGACCTCGAAGAGGTCCCATGAGCGCGCCTCGGCGTGCGCTCGGTAGCCGGTCGGCGGCCCCTGATGCGCCAAGCTAGACCGTGATGGCCAAGAAGGGAAAGAGAAAGCTCGCTTCCGGCGACGTCGCGTCCAACAGGCGTGCGGCGCACCGGTACGAGTTCGTCGAGAAGTTCGAGGCGGGCATGCAGCTCCTCGGCACCGAGGTGAAGTCGCTTCGGGGCGGCAAGGCGATGCTGGCCGACGCGTATGCGGTCGTGGACGAGGGTGAGGTCTGGCTTCGCAACATGCACATCCCGCCCTATCCGCCGGCCGCCCAGGAGAACCACGAGCCGGATCGCCCTCGCAAGCTCCTGCTCCATGCGCATGAGATCGAGCGCTTGCTGGGGGCCACTTCCCAGAAGGGATTGACGCTCGTGCCGGTTCGCGTCTATTTCAAGGGCCCCCGCGCGAAGGTCGAACTGGCGCTGGCCCGGGGCAAGGAAGGAAAGGACCGCCGTCGTGAGATACGTGATCGGGAGGTCAGGCGTGAGGTCGAGCGCGAGATGCGCCACCGGATGCGCTAGTCCCCTGCAACGACGCTCACATTTGAGTCCGCTCGCAGGAGTTTCCCCCGCGTTGTGAAACGATAGGTGCGATGCGTTCCTTCAGGCTTCAGAGGTCCGGTAAGGACGACGGAGACGACAAGCAAGAGGGGGACGCCGCGCCGTCTCTCGATGACCTGCCCGCCCCTGAGGGGCAGCCGGTTCAGCCGTCCCCGGCCGGTCCCGGAGGTGCTTCCGTGCCCGGTGAACAGGCTGTCCAGGCGGGGACTGATCCGGTTGACGAATCAGCGCCGCACTCCGTGCCGCCCCCTTCCTCACCGCCTCCGCCCACGCCTGCTCCCGCCGCCCCGGCCGAAACGGCTAAAACGCCTGAGGAAGCCGAGACGGCCGAAACGCCCCCGCCGCCCGCCGGCCCAGGTCCTGCGGAGCCTTCACTTCCCGACCCAGCGACGAGCCCGACCTCGCCGGGCACGGCTGAGGCGCCCGTGTCCCCGCCCGCGGCGCCGGCGGAGACGCCCGCCATGCCGCCGCCCGTCGCAGCGCCTGAACCCGACCCCAAGGCGGCCAAGCGCGAAGCCAAGCTGGAAGAGAAGCGCCGGAAGCAGGAAGCCGCCGAGCAGGAGAAAGCTGAGAAGCTGGCGCAGAAGAAGGCCGCGGCAGAGGCGAAGAAGGCGAATCGCTCTTCGCGCGGATTCTTCGGCATCGGCGGAAGCAAGGAAGCCCGCGACGAGAAAGCACGGCTGGCCGAGGCGAAGAAGGCGGAGCGCGCGAGCGCGCGCGAGGAGAAAAAGCGCGTCGCGGTCGAACGCCGCGAAGCCGCAAAGGCGGCCAAGGCTGCGAAGAAGGCGAGCAAGTCGGCGCCGGCCCCGGCTCCCGCGCCGCCCCCTGCTCCGCCCGAGGCCCCCGCTCCGGAGGAGCCTCAGCTCGACACGATTCTTCACCAGCCCTCCGCCGAGGAGGGGGTCAGCATGGCGTCATCGGCCGAGAGCCCGCAGGCGCCTGCGCCTGCGCCTGCGCCCACGCCGGGAGTGCCTGCGGCGCCACCCGAGCCGGGTGGCTTGCTCGGAGGCGATTCGCTGGCTGCTGCTGCCGAGCGAGCTGCGATGGAGCGGCTCGAGCGTGCGGAGCAGGCGGAGGAGGTCGATCCGATCGAAGCCGAGGCGGACAGGCGCGTCCGAGAGGCCGCGGCCGCCGCAGAGAGCGGGCCGGCGGATCCCACTGAGGAGGAGGCGGCCGCGTACGGAACCGATGAGCCTGCCCCGCACGCTCTGGCTGGGCTCGAGGCGGAGGACGAGTCGCCAATCGAGCCGGAGCCCACCCGGGAGGCCGACCCTCCGGAAGCCTTCATCTCGCCCCTGGCAGCCCCCACGCCGGATCCGGCTCCCGCCGCGGAGCAGTCGCTGGATGAAGTGCGCGCCAACGTTTCCCGGCTTGCGGAGGAGGCGGCCGCGGAGGCCGAAGCGAGGGTCCGCGCCGGTGCGGAGCGGTCAGAGCCCGAGATGGAAAAGCTCGTTCAGGAGCTTCAGGGTGCGGAGCGCCAACTCGAAGAGCGCCGTGTCCAGGAACAGGCGCTGGCCGCGGAGCTCCGCGAAACCGAGCTCCGCCTGCTGGAGAACCAGAAGCGCACCGCCGAGGCTCTCGAGCGTGCCGCCGAGCGCTTGGAGGATGTGGAAAGCCGCGCGGCCGAAGCTGAAGCTCGCGTTGCCCGCGCTGAGCGCCTGGCAAAGCTGAAGTCGGACGAGCTCGAGCGCGGCAAGCGGCTGCGTGAGCTCCTGGATCGGATCTCCGAGGCGGAGGCCCGTGCCACCGAGTCGGAGCGTCGTGCGAAGTCCGTCGTGGACGACATCTTCGATCCGGACGAGTACGAGGCCGTGAAGGAGAGCGAGAGCCTTGCCGTGCCGTTCGAGCCCGCGGCTCCGGACCCGGAACCGACGCCCGAGCCCGAGCCCGAAGCCGATGCGGCGGAGCCCGAGCAGGATGCTGAGCCCGCTGAGACCGCGCCGGAAGCTGAGGCTGGCCCGGAGCCGGCATTCGAGCCCAGGCTTCGGCCCGAGATTCCGCCCGAGCCCAAGCTTCGGCCCGAGATTCCGCCCGAGCCCAGGCTTCGGCCTGATCCGGAGTTCGTGCCGAGGCTCCGACCTGACATCCCTGCGGAACCCGAGCCGGAAGCGCCCCCCGAGCTGGAGCCGACCCCCGAGCCGGCCGCGGAGGCCGATGCGGCGCCTGAGCCCGATCCCGACCCTGAGCCCGCCACCGGTGCGGAGTCATCTCCGGGCGAACAGACCTCCGAGCTTGCGACTCCCTCGTCGCAAGTCAACCTGAATTCGGCGTCATACGAGGATTTGCGCGGCTTGGGCTTGTCGGTGACCCAGACGGGTCGTGTGCTGGCCTTCCGGGAGCGGGAGGGGAGCTTCAAGTCACTCGACGAGCTCGACTCGATTTCCGGCTTCCCGCGCGGCTTCCTCGACGACTTGAAGACGAAGCTCTCGCTCTAGCCGGAGGGGGCGCTACAGGCCGTAGGCCTCGAGCAGCCTGAGCCAGATCTCGGTGCGCGTTGGGAATGGGGGGATCGCCTCCACGAGCTCGGCCACGGGCACCTCGGCAGCTATGGCGATCGTCGCCGAATGGAGAAGCTCCGCGGTCTGATAGCCAACGAACGTCGCGCCGACGATGACCTCGCGCTCTTTGTCGATCACGAGCCGGGAGGTGCCGGGGGTGTTACGGCCGTGGAAGCTCGCGCCGGCATTGCCCGAGGTCGAGACGTCCACGGTCTCGACGCGGATCCCCTGATCTGCCGCCTTGTCCGCTGTCAGCCCCACCGCGGCGATCTGCGGGTCCGTGAACGTCACCCTGGGCGGCCCGCCCAGATCGGAGGTAGCGGCAGCCTTGCGACCGAGGATCGTCTCGCAAGCCACGCGGGCCTGGTACTTCCCAGAATGCGTCAGCAGCGATCGCCGGTTGACGTCGCCGATGGCGTACAGCCAGTCGAAGCCGTTGACCCGCAGCTGATCGTCGACCTCGATCCAGTCGCCTTCCGGCAGGCCGACGGTCTCGAGCCCGATGCCGGCGGAATGAGGCTTGCGACCCGCCGCCACCATGAGGCGCTCGGCCTCGATCGTCTCGCCCTCGCCGAACGTCACATGGACCCGGCCTTCCTCGCCCGCGGCATTGGTGATCTCGACCCCGGTGCGGACGTCCACGCCCGCCTCCTTCAGCGCCGCTTCCAGCTCTTCCGAGGCGAACTCCTCCTCGGCGGCAACGAGTCGCGGCGCCACTTCCAGGAGCACCACGTCTGCACCGAGCGAATTCCAGGCCTGCGCCAGCTCACAACCTACGGGTCCCCCGCCGATCACGATCAGGCTTTCCGGGACCTCCTTCGCGGTCGTGGCCTCCCGGTTCGTCCATGGGTCCGCTTCGGCCAGCCCCGGAATCGGTGGCAGCAGCGCGCCGGTGCCGGTGGCGACGATGACGGCCTTGCGGGCCGTGATGACGTCGTCTCCGGCAATGACCTTGCGCTCGCCGTCAAGGCGAGCCTCCTCGCGGAAGAGCTCGATGCCCCGGTCCTCGAGCCAGGGAAGCTGGACCGAGTCGTCGAGGTCGTGGATGACCTCGTCGCGCCGGGCAAGCACCTTGTCCGGAGTCGGCGCGTCGGACGCGAGCTCGATCCCGGGCACCCTTCCCACCTCGCCGATCAGCTCGCCGGGCCGGACGAGGGCCTTGGAAGGCATGCATGCGTAGTAGGAGCACTCCCCGCCCACAAGGTGGCGCTCGCAGAGCGCGACGTCCAGGCCGGCGTCGGCAAGCCGCCCCGCGGCCACCTCGCCCGAGGGGCCCGCGCCGATGACGATCACGTCGAATTCCTTCTCCATGTCCCTCAGTGTGCCGCCCGCGGCCCCCGCGCGCTGATCAGACCATTCAGACGTCGTCGAAGTCACGCTCGAGGAAGGTCTCCGACATTCCCAGCGTCAGCAGGGCGGCCAGGCCCAGGTAGACGACGGCAACCCAGATACGGGTCGAGCGCGGGACGTTGTGGAAAGCCTTGGCCTCAGGCGTGTTCCGAGCCTTGAAGCGCTTATAGGTCTCCATTCCGCCCAGGAGCAGGATCAGGATCATGATCGGGTTGGGGAAGGCGAAGGTGAGGGCGACGAGCCCCGCGTATCCGAATGCCCAGACCCATGGCGAGAGCGCCGCCATCGCCCGGCCCCCGTCAAGGGGCAGCACGGGGAGGAGGTTGAAGAGGTTGAGGAAGAAGCCGACGAATGCGAGCGCCTGCCAGAACTCGTTGCCGGTGGCCTGCCAGATCGCCACCGGTATCAGACACGCAAGCGAGCCAAGCACGGGCCCGGCAAGGCCGACGCGTGCCTCGGCGCCCGCATCGTCGCCGAGCGACTTGGCCGCAACGAACGCTCCCATGAACGGGATGAACATCGGCGCCGACGCCTCGATTCCCTCGCGGCGTAGTTGGATGACATGCCCCATCTCGTGGACGAGGAGCAGGACCACGAAGCCGGCGGCAAATGCCCACCCCCAGATCAGCGAGTAGGCGGCGATCGAGACAAGCATCGTCGCCGAGGTCGAGAGGACCTTGATCTTCGGCAGCAGCAGAAGGATCGCCTTTGCCTTGCTCGCAAAGGCGATGATCGCGATGGCGATAGGCCCCAAGTACTTCTTCGCTCGCTCGGTGAACGACCCCGAGCGACCGCCGCCGGGCTGGATCGGCTCGTACTCGCGCAGGTCGCCGGGTGTTTCGTGGGCACTCACCCTCTTATCTTGTCCCACTCGGATTAAGGCCCGATGAACCGATCCCGCGCATGACAGAGACGATCACCTACCTCGAATTGACCGACCCCGAGGATCTTCGCGAGCCCGCGGGAGCGGCGAGGGTCGAATATCGCTTTCGCCGGGTCCACGATCCAAGCATCAACCGCGAGCTCTATGAGGAGATCGGCGCGCCCCACCAGTGGGTGGACCGCTTGCGCTGGTCCGAGGCGCAGTGGGCGGCGTGGGAGGGCGGCGTGGAGACGTGGATCGCCGAGGTCGGCGACGAGCCGGCCGGCTACTTCGAGCTCCGGGTCGATCGCGACTCGACGCTGATCTCGATCTTCGGGATCCGCAAGCCGTACCAGGGCAAGGGCCTCGGCTCGGACCTGCTCGCGCACGCAATCCGGCGCGGGTTCGAGCTCGCGCCCCGCGTCTGGGTGTCGACGAACACGATGGACGGCGAGCACGCGCTGGCGAACTACGAGGCGCGAGGCATGCGCCCGTTCCGCCGGGAGAACTTCTCCTGAACCGCGCCGAGAGCTGGAACAGCCACACATGTCGTGGAAACTCCAACTCTCGGCGAGTTCTAGTGGAGGCGGCCGGTACTGCCCCGGCGTCCGCGGACGTTGCCTCGATGCGTCTACGAGCGTTCCCATCGGAGTCTGATCTCGGCGGCCAGGTCGGTCAATCCGTGGGGTACGTCACTGGCGCCATACCTTCCTTTGAATGTCCTCTCGGATCGAAGGTCCTACCCGAGTAGCAAGCCTGCTTGTTGATACCGGTGATCCGGACACAGGCATCCGGGCCGATACCTCATGGTCCTAGTTGTTGCTAGGCCGCAAGGGCGAACTCATGGTCCGCAATTATGGTTTTCCAGGGAGAGTTTTACGAGGCCAACCCTGGATCCTCGACTCGCAACATCGAGGCGAACATGACCCACGTCGAATCTGATTCGCCCCCTATCTCTCCATTGATTCTAGCCTTGGTCGGGTAGCGTGAGGCGCGTATGAGCGACGCCGTGAACGAGATCAGCCCACAGGGGAAGGCTGAGGCAGAGGCCGAATTAGAGGAGCTCCGCGAGGTCAAGCGCCCGCGGATCGTCGCGGCGATCAAGGCCGCGCGCGAGGAAGGGGACCTTTCCGAGAACGCGGAATACCACGCAGCCAAGGATGAGCAAGGCCATCTGGAGGCGCGCATCCGATTGCTCGAGGACATGCTGGCGAGCGCCGAGGTGATCGAGGCCCCCAAAGGCGGCTCCGCTTCGGTCGGCTCACGCGTCCGCTTCCGCGACGCGGACTCCGGCGATGAGAAGGAAGTCACGCTGGTCCACCGCCTGGAGGCTTCGATGGCGGAGGGGAAGCTCTCGGCTGAGAGCCCGGTCGGGCGGGCCCTCCTTGGCGCCTCCGTAGGCGACGAGGTCGCCTTCGAAACCCCCAACGGCGAAAAGAAGCTGGAGATTCTCAGCGTCGGCTGATAAAACGTAAAAGTTGCTCCGATCGGAGCGAGCGGGGGCTCAACAGAAGGAGCAGGTCGGATGAAGGTTCGCGCAGGCAGGTCGTTCTCCTTGGCCCTTGCAGCGATGGCAGTCTCGCTCGGCTTCGCGGCCGGCGCCGAGGCGGCCAAGCTCCCCAAGTTCTCCGTCACGAACATCTCCAACCCGCCCGCGAACGCGGAGCCGGGTGACACCTTCACCGCGCTCGGCGTCGTCGAGAACGAGGGCAGGAAGGGCGGGAAGGCGACGATCCGCATCAGCCTCCGCTCGGACGACGTGGACGAGCAGGGCCCCATCGTCTTGGGCATGACGAAGACTGAGAAGGTCAAGCGCGACGAGTCGACCGAGTTCGGCGTCGAATCAACGATCCCTGAGGACATCGAGGACGGCACGTACTTCATGGTGGCCTGTGCGACTCCCGCCAAGCGTTCGGGCTGCCTCGTGGCTGACGGGCAGGTGACGGTCACTTCGCCACCGCCGGTCTTCTCTCCGGGCTCGCGCGGAACCGGCGACGACCTCTATCCGCAGACGGGCAACGGCGGCTACGACGCCGAGCGCTATGACATCGACCTGGTCTATGACCCCGTTGCCAACCTGTTCGAGGCCGGGACTAAAACCACCATGACGGCGACCGCCACGCAGAACCTGAGCGAGTTCACCATGGACTTCCAGGACATCGGCGTGACCGCGGTCACCGTGAACGGCCAGCCCGCGGACTCCTTCTCGCACGACGCGGCGGAGCCCGTGATGGGCCCCCCGGCGACGGAGCTGCAAAAGCTCGTCATCGACCCCGCGGGTGCAGGCATTCTCGACGGTGTGGAAATGACGGTCGAGGTCGAGTACGCGGGTGAGCCCCAGCTGATCACCGACCCGGACGCTTCCTGGGAAGGCTGGATCCCGGCTTGCTACATGGAGAGCGAGGTGGAGGTCTGCGACGGCGGCTTCACCGTGAACGAGCCGAACGGCGCGCAGGGTTGGTTCCCGTCGAACAACTACCCGACGGACAAGGCGACCTTCGCCACCTCGATCACCGTGCCGGACGGATATGAGTCGGTCGGCATGGGCGAGCTCGTGTCCAACCCGGACAACCCGGACGCCACGGAGACCTGGAACTGGAATGAGGACGATCCGACCTCCACTTACCTCACCACCGCGACGACCGGCCAGTTCGACTGGACAACGCCGACGATCACGGAGTCGCTGACGGGCCGCCTGATCCCGCAGAACAATTTCGTTGAGGCCACTGCGACGCCTGAGCAGCAGGCCTCGATCGCGACGGCGCTCGGCCGCACCGAGGAGATGCACAATTTCCTCGCCAATCGGTTCGGCACCTATCCGTACGACTCGAACGGCGTGGTGGCCGATCGGGTCCCGGGTGTCTGTTATGCCCTCGAGAACGCGACCAAGTCGCACTTCGCGGGCAACTGCTCGACCGGCGCGCCTGGCGTCAGCCAGTCGACGCTTGTCCACGAGATCTCGCACCAGTGGATGGGCAACGCGGTGACGCTCGAGAACTGGGATGACATCTGGTTCCAGGAGGGCTGGGCGCAGTGGGTCGCGTGGAGCTGGAACTTCACGGACGGGACGTCCACGAACTCGCCGGGCGCGCAGTGGAACACGAACTACCAGGGCCCAACCGATCCGAAGTGGGACACGATCCCCACGGAGCTCAACGACGACCCGGTGGACCTGTTCTCCACGTTCCCGACGTACACGCGCGGCGCCATGACGTACGAGGGCTACCGCCAGATCGTCGGCACGCAGAAGTTCTTCGAGTTCGCGCGCGAACTCCAGGAGCGGTATGCATACGACAACGTCTCGTCGGAGGAGGTTGTGGACCTGATGATCGAGGTCTCCGAGTTCGAAGGGGACGATCTCGACCTGCTGGAGGACTACTTCGACCAGTGGCTCTATCAGGCCGGCAGACCTACGATCACCTCGGACGACTTCAGTTAGCGGTCAGCCTGCGACACGGTTGAGGGCCGGCTCGATCTGGTCCTCGCCTGAAACGACCTCGAATGTCCGGCCGATCGTCTTCGGCTCCGCAAGGCACGCGGCGATCACGGCCGCGACGTCGCCGCGGGGTATCTCGCCGCGCTCCACTTCCGGCGCGATCTCGACGAGGCCGGTAGGCCTGTCGTCCGTCAGCCCTCCGGGCCGCACGATCGTGTACTCGAGCCCCGACTCCGCCAGCTCCTCGTCGGCCCTGCCCTTGGCGCGCTGGTAGACGTCGAACACGTCCTCGCCGCCGCGCTCGGCGTCCGCGCCCATGGACGAGATCATCACGTAGCGCGTTGCATTCGCGATGTGAGCGGCTTTGACCAGCAGCACGGCGGCTCCGTAGTCGACCGTCTCCTTGCGGGCGGCACCCGAACCGGGGCCGGCTCCAGCCGCGAAGACGACAGCGTCGGCGTCGGAGATCGCTTGCGCGACTTCCTCTGCCTCCGCATGCTCGAGATCGATCAGCACCGGCTCGCCGCCGGCGGTGGCGACATGGTCGGAATGCTCGGGCTTGCGGATGATCGAAAGGATCCTGTCTCCGCGCTCGGCGAGGAGGGCGGTCAAGAGCAATCCGATCTTTCCGTGACCTCCTGCGATGGCAACGACCATGGACCGAAGCTACCACCGGCGCTCGGTAAGTTCGAACTCCCATGAACGCGATCGAGATGAGAGGCGTACGCAAGGCGTTCGGCGACATCCAGGCGGTCGACGGGCTGGACCTCGATGTGCCCGCGGGGATCTGCCTCGGCCTTCTGGGCCCTAACGGCGCGGGGAAGTCAACGTCGATGCGCCTCCTGACCGGTCAGGCCATTGCCGACGAGGGCGAAATCAACGTCCTCGGCCACCACCTGCCCGCCGAGGCCAAGGTCGCTCGCGGTGAGATGGGCGTCGTCCCGCAGCTCGACAACCTCGACGTGGACGTCACAGTCGAGGACAACCTGTCGGTGTACGCGCGCCTCTACCGCGTGAAGGATGTACCCGCGGCGGTGGACCGCTCGCTGGCGCTAGCTCGCCTTACCGACCGGCGCAAGGATGCGGTGGACAAGCTCTCGGGCGGTATGCGCCGCCGCCTTCTGCTCGCGCGCGGGCTCGTCCACGAGCCAAAGCTCGTCCTTCTCGACGAACCGACCGTCGGCCTCGACCCGCAGATCCGCACCGAGCTTTGGTCGCTCATCGACGGCCTGCGGGGCGGCGGTTCGACGATCCTGATGTCCACCCACTACATCGAGGAGGCCGAGCGCCTCGCCGACGAGGTGGCGCTGATGACCGCCGGCAAGATCATCTCGCGCGGCAAGCCTTCCGAGCTCATCCGGGAGCACGCGGGACGCGAGACGGCGGAGGTCTATGGGCCGCCCGACCGCCTGGCCGAGGTCCGCGCGGTGGCGGAGTCCGAGGGTCTCCACGTCCGGCCCGCGGGTCCGGCCGTCGCCATCGTTGGCGCAGAGAAGGCGCAAAACGGCGTCGTCCCGGAGGAGGCAATTCGCCGAGCGGCGTCGCTCGAGGACGTCTTCGTGCTCCTGACTGGAACCGAAGCCGAATGAGCCAGGTCGGCGCCAAGCGGCTCGAGCCGGCGGCGATCACCGGCGTCATGAGCCGCGAGGTCGCGAACTTCCGCACCTTCTGGAAGGCGACGACCTTCTCGAGCGTCCTCGAGCCGATCATCTACCTCCTCGCCTTCGGCTTGGGGCTGGGCGCGACGCTGATCGACGGCGTGGGCGGACTCGAGTACGTCGAGTTCGTCGCGACAGGCATGGTCGCGACCGCGGTGATCTTCTCGAGCGCCTTCCCGTCGATGTTCGGCACCTTCGTCAAGCATCGCTTCCAGAACACCTACGACGCGATCCTTGCTGCGCCCGTGGACGTCGAGGAACTGGTGACGGCCGAGGTCTTGTGGATCTCGCTACGTGCCGGCTTCTACGGATGCTTCCCCTTGCTGGTCGCGATGTTCTTCGGCCTCGACCCCGCCTGGGGGATGCTCCTCGTACCGCTCTTCGCCTTCACCACGGCGATCGGCTTCTCCGGCCTCGGGATCGCCACTGCGGCGACGGTCGGCAAGATCGACCACTTCAACTACGTGACCACGCTGGTGATCACGCCGCTCTTTCTCGTCGCCGGCACGTTCTTCCCCATCGACCAGCTGCCGCAGTGGGCGCAGGTAGCCGCTTGGCTCAACCCGCTCTATCACCTGGTCGAGCTGGTGCGGGGCGCATCCTTTGGCTTCGAGGCGGTTGACTGGATCCACTACGCGATCCTGGTGGCGTTCGCGATCGCGATGTGGCGTCTCGGCGTGAACCGTATGGAGAAGCGGCTGATCGACTGATGGGGGCTAGAGGCGCCAGGCTCTGCGCGGCGCTCGCCGTCGCGGTGATCGCACTCGCAGGATGCGGGGGAGATGACGACGCGCCGGCCGACTCGGGGGCGACCGGGGCCCAAGGCGCGTCGGGCGCCGCGAGCAGCGACATCACGGCGGAGGAGTTCCTGGTCAAGCTGCTGCCCGAGAAGGAGTTGGCGATCGAGGGGGTCGTCGCCTCGGAGCCCGCTTGCGAGGGCCTCAAGGTCGAGCCGGCCCTGGTTCTGGTGATCTCGGATGCCGCCACTCAGGCTTCTCCGGACACTCCGCTCACAGACCTCGTCGTGGAGGAGTGCTGATGCCGCGGAGGCCGAAGGATCGCGAGCCGGCGGCGACCGTCGACTACACCGACCCGGAGGGAAACGTGCTGACGCTCCGCGAGACCCTGAGCGCCGGCTCGATCCGGAATATCGCGAAGGCGCGTGAGCGCGGCGCTGCGACCGTGGACGACGACTGGCGTCGCCGGACGGAGATGCTCTTCGAGCGGCTCGCGGTGCGCTGGGAGATCGCAGGGCTGCCGATCGACGAGCAGAAGCTCCTAATCGGCCGCTACCGGATGGCCGACTCAGACACGCAGGCCTGGGTGCGGCGGACGCTCACCGAGCACGTCGCTCGGCACATCCCCGAACTGGACTAGTCACGCGCCGCCGGCGCGTGACATCGCCAGGACGGGGTAAGGGGTTCTCATGGTGGGACTGATCAAGCGGCTCGGGGTGCGCAGCACCGCGCGTGCTGCATGGCAGGCGGTGCGCGGTGGCGGTCCCGTCGGCCTGAGGCTGGTCGATGTGCACCCTCCCGAGGGTCTCATCGTGCCGACCGTCACCGTGGACCTCGAGGTGCCTCTTCGCACCGGAGAAGCAGCCGAGCTTTCGCCCGGCTTCCCGCTGCCGCCCTTTGTGGCCTGGTCGTACCGCGTGGGCAAAGCGGGGTCGATGCTCCGCGACCGCATCGCGAAGTAGTGCGCTCGGGCGTGAGCTGACACCAGGTGCTTCGCATTGAAAGCACCTAACCAACGGGGCGCCAGCCGCCCCTGATTGAACGAACGCCCCGGCGACCGGACCGGGGCGTTCGTTCCTTGCAGCATGGGCGAGGGGCGGGCTGCCCACCCCCTTGCCCCGGTCTCAGAACTCAGATCGAACGCTCGACCTCACATTTACTCGCGTCGTCGTTGCCGGGTCCGCCGACGCATTTGTCGCGGCCGGGTCCGCCGTTCATATCGTCGTTCCCGCCTCCCCCCTTGATCGTGTCCCTGCCGTCGTTGCCACACAGGCGATCATTGGCGTCGAGTCCCTTGATTGTGTCGCGGCCCGCGAGACCGACAATCACGTCCTTGCCGGGAGTCCCAACGAGCGTGTCGTTGCCAGGGGTCCCGGATAGCGTCGGGTCCTGGCCCCCACAACGGACGAGAACGACGCGAGGTGCACAGACGGGGGCTACGTGTCTTACGACCGCGCCGCTGAACTCCTCAGAGGCCGTGAAGCCAACAAGATGCTGGCCGGCAGGGCAGTCATAAGGCCCATCAGCCCCTCCACCGGCTCCGCCGAAACTCGTAGTTGCGTCAGTGGTCGGCCCGGTCAGGCTCGCGTCCTGGCAGCGCAGGGTGATCTGGTCGAGGAAGTCGCCTTCGCGACCGACGATGCCAACAGCAACGTCGCCGTCACCACATTGCGTTGAGTCGGTTCCGGTTTCGGCATTCGTAGCCCTGTCACCGAGCTCCTCCCCCGTCGGAACTGCGCTCTCCTCGCAGATGAGCGCGATTGTCGCGACCACCGTGTTGCCACCGGGATCGGTGAGCTCGCCGGTCAGCCCCGTGATGGCCGTGCCATCCGGACACCCCGCCTCAGCGAGGTCGGTCGTCGGGGGCCCACCGAGTTGCCCGTCGCTCGGGGCAGCGGCTGCTATCGCGGAGAACATTCCCACCACACCACACGCACCGAGCGCACAGATGGTTTTCGAGCTTGTTACGACCCTGCGACTGATCATGGAGTCCTTTCCCTGGACGTAGTCCCTTCCTTAGCTAGCGCCCGGCGGGCGCTCCCTCCCCCCGCCGCAAACCTAAACCGGGGCAAGAATCGATGTCAAGGGTCAATTCGGTTTTCGTTGCTCGGCGGTCCGCGGGCCTTCGGTGCTTAGGACGAAGCCGCATGAGGCAGTCGGGCGAGGTTGGGATGATTCTGGAGGAGTTTGCACCGTGGAGGTGCATAACCCTCCGAACGTCTGGAGGCTCGACCTCGGACTCGTAGGCCTCTTCCCTCCAGTCGGTTTCCATGCCCGCACCAAAGGCCCGGGCAGGCGTGATCGCCCCGGATGCTGTCCGCGCTCAGGCGCGTCCCGCTTCTAGCAGGCGCCTCAGGAATTTCTTCGTCTCGGGCTCGTGCGGGTCTTCCAGTAGCTGTGCCGGTGGGCCGATCTCGATCAGGCGGCCCTCGTGGAGGAAGCCGACCCGGTCCGCCACCTCCTTGGCAAAGCCCATCTCATGCGTCGCTAGAAGCATCGTGACGCCTTCCGAGCGGAGGTCGCGGACCGCGCGGAGTACCTCGCCGACCAGCTCGGGGTCGAGAGCGGAGGTCACTTCGTCCAGGAGCATCGCCCGAGGCCGGGCCGCGAACGCGCGGACGATCGCCACGCGCTGCTGCTGGCCGCCCGAGAGGTTGTCGGGGCGCTCGTGCTCCCGGCCCTCGAGGCCGAAGCGGGCGAGGAGCTTGAGCGCCTGCTCCTCGGCCTCCGCGCGGTCGGCGCCGCCCGCGCGGACCCGGCCCAGGATCACGTTCTCCATCACGTCGAGGTGGGGAAAGAGGTTGTAGGCCTGGAAGACGACCCCGAGCTTCCTCCTCACGTCGACGGTGTTCACCGAGGGGTCGGTGATGACCTCGCCGTCGAGGAAGATGTCGCCGTCGTCGATGTCCTCGAGGAGGTCGATGCAGCGCAGGAGCGTGGACTTGCCCGAGCCGGACGCGCCGATCAGGGCCACCGCCTCGTGCTCGGCCACTTCGAGATCTACCCCCTTCAGGACCTCGAGCTCGCCGAACGCCTTGGTCACGCCGCGAATCTCGATGACCGGGGCGCTCATCCGCGAGCCCTCTGTGCCGAGCTGTCCCACCAGTCGAGAAGGCGAGCCAGCGGGATCGTGATGCAGAGGTAGAGCAGCGCCGCGGCCAGCAGGGGGGTGTAGTTGAAGGTCGACTGCGCCTCGATCTGTGCAACCCGGAACGCCTCGCCGGCGACTCCCAGGATCGAGATCAGCGCAACGTCCTTCTGGAGCGCGATGAAGTCGTTGAGCAGCGGGGGCCCGACCCGGCGGACGGCCTGGGGGAGGATGACGTGGCGCATGGCCTGGCTCTCGGTCAGGCCGATCGAAAGCCCGGCCTCCCGCTGCCCCGGATGGATCGAGCGAATGCCGGCGCGGTACACCTCAGCGACGTACGCACCATAGGAAAGCGTGAGCGCGATGCCGCCGAGCACGACGTTGCTGGTCGGTAGCCCCTCGAGCGCGAGCGCCGGGATGCCGAAGCCGATGAGGTAGATGAGGAGGATCGTGGGGACGCCGCGGAATACGTCCGTGTATACGACGGCAAGGATCCGCAGGGGGAAGAGGGCCGGTGCCTTGGCGAGGCGCGCGATCGCGACGACCAGGCCGAGGATGAGGACTGCAACCTCGACGACCATGAAGACGCGGATGTCGAGCCAGAACGCCTCGAGGACCTCGGGGAAGATCTCGACGAAGGCTTCGGGATCAAAGAATCTCTGCTGGACCTCGTCCCATCCGGGGCTCGTGAGGATCAGCGTTGCGAGGCCGCCGAGGACGACGATCGTCGAGACGGCTGCGATCGCGGCCCCTCGGCGTGCGCGGGCACGCCTGACCGCCTCGCGCTCCGCGCGGCGGTCACCCGCCGTTGGCGTAGCGGCTACTCCAGGATCGGAGCGTCCGCTGCCGCGCTCAGCCACTCTTCCTCGATCTCGGCCAGCTCACCGGATTCGCTGAGGCTGTCGACGGCCTGCGACACGCACGGGGTGAGCGGCGAGTCCTTTTCGAGGAGGAGGCCGAACTCGTCGCCCTCGGGGCCCGCGAACTGGCCGACGATCTGCGCGTCCGTCACCTGCACCGCGGTTAGATAGAACGCCGTCGGCACGTCGACAACGACCGCCTCGACCTGGCCGTTCTTGAGCGCGGAGACGACGTCGTTCGAAGTGTCGAACACCTGCGGGTCGGACGTCGGCTGGATCACCGCTTCGATGGCGTCGAGGCTGGTCGTGCCGATCTGAGCGCCGATCTGAGCGTCCGCGACCTCGGCGATGGACGAGGCGTCGGCGATGGGGGAGTCCTTGAGTGCCACGACCGCTTGCTTCGCCTCGTAGTACGGGGAGGAGAAGTCGACCGCTTCGGCCCGCTTCGGGGTGATCGAGATCTGGTTGATGTCGAAGTCGTAGTCCTTCTCTCCGGGCGCGTACGAACGGTTGAAGGGCTCCACGACCCACTCGACCTGGTCCTCGGAGAACCCGAGCTCGTCGGCGACCGCGTAGGCGACGGCCGACTCGAAGCCCTCGCCGTTGGTCGGGTCGTTGTCCTCGAAGTAGGGAGGGAAGGCCGGGTCGTCGGTTGCGATCGTGAGCGTGTCGGGCGCGACCGTCTCGAGCTGATCGGGCGTGCAGTCCTCGGAGGAGACGGTGGCCGTCTCCTCGGAGTCCGAGTCCGAGGAGTCGTCGTCGTCACCGCAACCCGCGGCCACGAGGCCCAGCGTCGCGATCAGGCAAAGGACGAAGAACAGGCGGTTGAACGACACGTGGGCACCCCTCGGTTTCGGCGCTGTCTCGGCGCGGTGGACGGCGAAAGCCGCATCCTACGCGGGTTGGCGCCTCGCGTTGCTACGATCGGCTTCCCAGAAACCTACCGGTAGTAGGAAAGGCTTTTTCACTTGGCAGCAGCTGACAAAGGAATGGCGCTCGGGCTCAGGGCGCTGACCACGATCGCCGGCAGTGACGTACTCGACCGGCTCGGCCTCCGCGAGCGCGCCGAGCGCGTCGTGAACGGAGCCACCAAGAACGGCTTCCGGGCCGCCGGCGCGGCGGGGCGGACCTTCTCCAGGGTCTCGCGGAACGGCAAGCCCGCCCGCCAGTCCACCGGCGTCCGCTCGGACCTGTTCGACCTCACGCCGGACGATGAGCAGGCGATGATGCGCGAGGCGGTCGGCGACTTCGCGCAGAAGCACTTCCGCAAGGCGGCGCTCGACGCGGACGCGGCATGCGTCCCGCCCGCGCAGCTCATGAGCCAGGCCAACGAGCTCGGGATCTCGATGCTCGGCGTGCCCGAGGAGCTGGGAGGCGCCGTATCCGAGCGCTCCGCGGTTACCTCGGCGCTCGTGACCGAGGCGCTCGGCCGCGGTGACATGGGCCTCGCTCTCGCGGCGCTCTCACCCGCCGCGGTCGCCACGGCGATCGGCCTCTGGGGGGACTCCGGCCAGCAGGGCACCTACCTGCCCGCCCTGATCGGCGACGACGTCCCCGCCGCGGCGCTCGCGATCCATGAGCCGCACGCCCTCTTCGATCCGTTCGAGCTCAAGACCACGGCAACCCGGACCGGGGACGGCTTCAAGCTCGAGGGTGAGAAGTCGCTCGTCGCGCGCGGCGCGGACTCCGAGCTCTTCGTCATCGGCGCGACGCTCGACGACCGCCCGGCCCTCTTCATCGTCGAAGCGGCCACCAAGGGCGTGCTCGTCGAGGCCAAGCCGGCGATGGGCGTGCGCGCGGCGGCAACCGCCAACCTGAGGCTCGACGGCGTCGAGGTTCCCGCGGAGGCGTTGCTGGGCGAAGGCAGCCCCGACGTATACGCGGACTGCGTCCGGCTGGGCCGTATCGCCTGGGCCGCGCTGGCGGTCGGCACCGCGCAGGCCGTTGTCGACTACGTCATTCCTTACGTGAACGAGCGGATCGCCTTCGGCGAGCCGATCTCCCACCGCCAAGCCGTGGCCTTCAAGGTCGCCGACATGGCAACTGAGCTAGAGGGCATGCGGCTCGTGATGCTGCGAGCCGCCAGCCGCGTCGACCAGGGACTCGATTACTCGCGCGAGTCCGCCCTGGCCCGCCGGATCGTCGCCCAGAAGGGCATGCAGATCGGCTCCGACGGCGTCCAATTGCTCGGCGGGCACGGCTACATCAAGGAACATCCCGTGGAGCGCTGGTATCGCGACTTGCGAGCTGCCGGCGTGGTGGAAGGAGGGCTACTGGTCTGATGAGCTGCTTTAGCTGCGAAACAAGCATGAGTGCCGGTGGGTGTTTCTGATGATCAATCTCGAGACACCCAAGAAGTTCAAGGTCCTCTCCGAGCAGGCGCATCAGGTCGCCCTGGAGGTCCTCCGCCCGATCTCGCGGAAGTACGACGAGGCCGAGCACGCCTACCCCAAGGAGCTCGACATGCTCGCCGCCCTGATCGACGGCATGAACGATTCGGGCGCGTCGAGCGGCGCCGGTGCCGCGGGCGTGAAATCGTCTGCCTCCAAAGAGACGGGCAACCGCAACGGCACCAACATGTCCTCGGCGCTCGGCGTCATGGAGACCTGCTGGGGCGACGTGGGCCTGGTCCTCTCGATGCCCCGCCAGGGTCTCGGCAACGCTGCGATCGCCGCGGTCGCCAACGAGGAGCAGCTCCTCCGCTACGAGGGCCGGTGGGCCGCGATGGCGATCACCGAGCCGGAGTCCGGCTCGGACTCGGCGTCCATCCGGACTACCGCGACGCTCGACGGCGACGAGTACGTCCTGAACGGCGAGAAGATCTATGTCACCGCCGGTGAGCGCGCCGAGCTTGTGGTCGTCTGGGCCACGCTCGACCGCGACCAGGGCCGTGCCGCGATCAAGTCGTTCGTGGTCGAGCGCTCCAACCCGGGGATGGTCCTCGACCGCTTGGAGCACAAGCTCGGAATCCGCGCCTCCGACACGGCGGCATTCCGCCTGGAGAACTGCCGGGTGCCAAAGGAGGACCTCCTGGGCAGCCCGGACATCGACACGAAGCGCTCGTTCGCGGGCGTCATGAAGACGTTCGACAACACCCGCCCCCTCGTCGCCGCCATGGCGGTGGGAGTGGCCAAGGCCTCGATCGACTTCACGCGCGAGCTGCTCGCCGAGGCGGGGGTCGAGCCGGACTACGACCGCCCGGTCCACACGCAGCCGGCCGCTGCAGCGACGCTGATCGAGCTCGAGTCCGACCTGGAGGCCGCACGCCTCTTGATGATGGAGGCGGCCTGGATGGCCGACAACTCCAAGCCGAACTCGCTGCACGCCTCATACGCCAAGGCGAAGGCCGGCCGGGCGGGCACGGACATCGCGCTTCGGTGCATCGAGCTCTGCGGCTCCGTCGGCTACGACGAGTCCGAGCTCCTCGAGAAGTGGGCGAGGGACGCCAAGATCCTCGACATCTTCGAGGGCACCCAGCAGATCCAGCAGCTGATCATCGCCCGCTTCCTGCTCAACAAAACCTCGGCCGACCTCCGCTGAGGTGCCTGGCACCTTCGATACGAAAGGAACTTCGCCTGTGACCGAAAAGACACGAGCCGCGTACGTACTCGGAGGGAACCGGATTCCGTTCGCGCGCTCGAACGCCCAGTACGCCAAGGCTTCCAACCAGGACATGCTGACCACGGTCATCGACGGCCTTGCCTCGCAGCACGGGCTCGAAGGCGAACGGCTCGGCGAGGTCGCGGCCGGAGCGGTGCTCAAGCACGCGCGCGACATCAACCTGACCCGGGAGTCCGTCCTCGGCACGAAGCTCGCGCCGGAGACCCCCGCGTTCGATGTGGGACAGGCGTGCGGCACCGGCCTGGAGGCCGCGATCCTGGTCGCCAACAAGATCGCGCTCGGCCAGGCCGACTCGGCCATCGCGGGCGGCTCCGACACCACCTCCGACGCTCCGATCTCGCTCAACGACGACCTGCGCGAGATCCTGCTCGAGGCAAACGCCGCGCGCTCGACCACCGACCGGATCAAGGCGCTCACGAAGATCCGCCCCGGTCAGATCGTTCCGGACTTTCCCCGCAACGCCGAGCCCCGGACGGGCCTCTCGATGGGCGAGCACACAGCGCTCATGGCAAAGGAGTGGGGCCTGACGCGCGAGGAGCAGGACGAGTTGGCGGCGGCAAGCCACCAGCACCTCGCGGCCGCTTACGACCGCGGTTTCATGGACGACCTGGTGAGCCCGTATCTGGGCCTCGAGCGCGACGGCAACCTGAGGCCCGACGCGACGGTCGAAGGCCTCTCGAAGCTGAAGCCCGTGTTCGGCGGTGAAAGCGGCACGATGACGGCCGGCAACTCGACGCCGCTCTCGGACGGCGCCTCCGCCGTACTCCTCGGCACGGAGGAGTGGGCCGCGGCGCACGGGATCGAGCCGCTCGCGCGCTTTGTCGACGCCGAGGTCGCCGCGATCGATTACGTCGGCAAGAAGGAGGGCCTCCTCATGGCCCCCGCCTACGCGGTGCCGCGGATGCTCGAGCGCAACGGCCTGACGCTCCAGGACTTCGACCTCTACGAGATCCACGAGGCTTTTGCCGCACAGGTCCTTTGCACGCTCAAGGCGTGGGAGGACCCGGTGTTCTGCAAGCAGCGCCTCGGGCTCGACGCGCCGCTCGGCGAAATCGACCGCTCGAAGCTGAACGTGAACGGCGGATCGCTGGGAGCCGGCCATCCGTTCGCCGCGACCGGCGGGCGCATCGTGGCCTCGCTCGCCAAGGCGCTTGCCGAGCGCGGCGAGGGCCGTGGCCTGATCTCGATCTGCGCGGCCGGCGGCCAGGGCGTCGTCGCGATCCTCGAGCGCTAAGGAGAGAAACGCAATGCCTGAAGATCTCTATTCGCAGGTCGTCAACAGCCGGATCGGCGGTTTCGTCGCGGGCAACGTCGGCCTGCCCCAGCCGGTTGACCTCGATCGCTACGAGCCGGGTGAGCCGCTGATCGAGGGCGAGGTGTTGCTCGGCGCTGCGCCGGGCGGCCGTCTGTCAGGGGCGGTCGCACGCGTCCTCGCGGGCGCGGGAGCATCAGTTCGCACGGAGCTCGAGGGCGGGGTCCGTGCGGCGGCGGGCGAGGCCGGGCTCGACGCAGGCGTCTGGAACCCCGACGTCGCGGACGAAACCCGCTTCAAGGCGCTGGTCTTCGACGCCACCGGCATCGTCGACTCCGGGCAGCTCCACGAGCTGTGGGACTTCTTCCACGCGACCATCCGCTCCGTGGCGCTATCGGGCCGGGTCGTCGTCCTGGGGTCGATCCCTGGCGCCTGCGGCTCCCCACGCGAGGCGACCGCGCAGCGCGCCCTGGAAGGCTTCACGCGCGCGGTGGGCAAGGAGGTCCGCAAGGGCGCGTCTGCTCAGCTGATCCAGGTCGACCACGGCGCCGAGGACGCGATCGACTCGACGCTTCGCTTCGTGCTCTCGCCCCGTTCGGCCTATGTGTCCGGACAGGTCATGCGGATCACCGAGCCCGTTGCGGAGATTCCGGCGCTCGACTGGGAGCGCCCGCTCCACGGCAAGGTCGCGCTCGTGACCGGAGCATCGCGTGGCATCGGCGCGGCGATCGCCGACGTTCTCGCGCGCGACGGAGCGCACGTGGTCGGGCTCGACGTCCCGGCCCTCGAGGAGGACCTCGAGACCGTCGTCCGCCAGATCGGCGGCTCGGCCATCGCGCTCGACATCACCCAGGACGAGGCACCGGCGAGAATCGCCGACCACCTCGCATCCGAGCACGAGGGCGTCGACGTCGTCGTCCACAACGCTGGGGTGACCCGCGACAAGACGCTCGGGCGCATGGACGCGGATCGGTGGGACCTCCTCATGGACATCAACCTCTCCGCGCAGGAGCGGATCGACGACGGGCTTCTGGAACGCGGCCTGATCCGGCCGAACGGCCGACTGATCGGCGTCTCTTCCATCTCGGGCATCGCGGGCAACGCGGGCCAGACGAACTATTCGACCTCGAAGGCCGGCGTGATCGGCCGCGTCGAGTCGATGGCGGCGGTGGTCGGAGGCGCGGGAGTCACGATCAACGCCGTAGCGCCGGGGTTCATCGAGACCGCGATGACCCAGGCGATGCCGGTCCCCACGCGCGAGGCGGGCCGCCGCATGAACTCAATGCTCCAAGGCGGGCTGCCGCTCGACGTCGCGGAGGCGATCGCGTGGTTCGCGAGCCCCGGCTCGGCCGGCGTGAACGGCAACGTCGTGCGCGTCTGCGGCCAGAGCCTGATCGGCGCCTAGGGGCTGGTGTCGTTGACCCCGCCGACGTCATCTGAACGGATTGCCGGTGCCTGACCCTTCTCGGACGCTCGACGGTCCGCCGTCCACCCTGGGCCTCTACGGTCGGGCGGCGATCGGGTCGCTGCCCCTTGCGGGGCGCCTGCCGTTCATCGCGGGGGGCGGTGGCGACATGCCCGGCGACGAGCTAGTCCTCCAGGACGTCGGCGTGGATACGGGACGCCTGGCCGAGTACTGCCGCGTTTGCGGATTCACCATGAAGGACGCGCTTCCCGCCACCTATCCGCACATCCTTGCTTTCCCGCTCCACATGGCGTTGATGACGCAGGGCGACTTCCCCTTTCCCGCCGTGGGCTTGGTCCACGTTCAGAACCGCATCGAGCAGCGCCGGCCGATCGGCGCCACCGAGCGGCTGGAGATCCGAGTGAGCGCGGGCGAGCTCAGGCCTCATCCGAAGGGCAAGACGTTCGCCCTCCTCACGTCGGTTCGCTCGGACGGGGAGGAGGTGTGGGTCTCGGAGAGCACGAACCTGCGCCGCGGGAAGGGCTCCGAGTCGGCGGGCGACGCCGGTCCCGCCTTCGACCCCGAGCTCGATGCCGAGGCCGAGTGGTCGCTGGCAGCCGACCTCGGCCGGAGCTACGGCGGCGTCTCCGGCGACCGCAACCCGATCCACATGTACGGGCTGACGGCGAAGGCACTCGGCTTCCCTCGCCAGATCGCACATGGCATGTGGACCAAGGCGCGCTGCGTTGCTGCGCTCGAGCCGCGGCTGCCCGGCGGCTTCGAGGTTGAGGTCGCGTTCAAGCGCCCGATCCTGCTTCCGTCGAAGGTCGAGTTCGCCTCGGGCGCTCAAGCGAGCGGCGTGACCTTCGCCGTGCGCTCGCCCCGCGACGGCGAGCCGCATCTGGCGGGTACGGCGAAGCCGCTCTAGGGCGAGCGGTGCCTGACTACCGGCCGCCGGGCGTCAGGCACCACTCGCCAATCAGCTGAGGCCGCGCGGCTGGTCGTCGTTAGTCTGAGCGTCGGTGGCTGACATCGATGCAGTCGAGACTGAGGAGTGGCTCGAGGCCCTCGACGCCGTCGTGGAGAACGATGGGCCGAGGCGCGCCCACGACTTGGTTGAGCGGGTCGTCGAGCGTGCGCGCCACAAGGGCGCGGCGATCGAGTACGTGGGGCCGACGCCCTACGTGAACACGATCCACGTGGACGACGAGCCGCCGCTGCCCGGCGACCCGGCGATGGAGCGGCGGGTCCGCTCGCTCGTCCGGTGGAACGCGATCGCGATGATCCTGCGAGCCAACAAGGAGTCGTCGGAGCTCGGAGGCCACATCGCTTCGTACCAGTCGGCGGCGCTCCTTTACGAGACCGGCTTCAACCACTTCTGGCGAGCGCCGTCCAAGGATCACGGCGGCGACCTCGTCTACATCCAGGGCCACTCCTCACCGGGCATCTATGCCCGCGCCTATCTCGAAGGCCGCCTCGGCGAGGAAGAGCTGGACGGCTTCCGCCAGGAGGTCTCGCGGGAGAGAGGCCTCTCTTCCTATCCCCACCCGTGGCTCATGCCCGACTTCTGGCAGTTCCCGACCGTCTCGATGGGCCTGGGCCCGATCATGGCGATCTACCAGGCGCGCTTTGCCCGATATCTCGAGGATCGGGGCCTCGCCGAGACCAAGGACCGGAAGGTCTGGTGCTTCCTCGGGGACGGCGAGACCGACGAGCCCGAGTCGCTCGGCGCGATCGGCCTGGCCGGGAGAGAGAAGCTCTCGAACCTGGTCTTCGTCGTCAACTGCAACCTCCAGCGCCTGGATGGGCCGGTCCACGGCAACGGCAAGATCATCCAGGAGCTCGAGACCATGTTCCGGGGCGCCGGCTGGAACGTCATCAAGGTCATCTGGGGCGACCGCTGGGACCCGCTTCTCGCCGAGGACCACGACGGGCTGCTGGTCAGGCGGATGGAGGAAGCCGTCGACGGCGAGTACCAGACCTACAAGGCTCGCGACGGGGCTTACGTGCGCGAGAAGTTCTTCGGCGCGTACGACGAGCTCAAGGAACGTGTGGCCGACATGAGCGACGAGGAGATCTGGGCGCTCAACCGCGGGGGGCACGACGCCCGCAAGGTGCACGCCGCCTACGCCGCGGCGCAGGGAGCATCTCGCCGGCCGACGGTGATCCTGGCGAAGACGATCAAGGGCTACGGAATGGGCGAGGCCGGAGAAGGCCAGAACATCACCCATTCGCAGAAGAAGATGAACGAGGAGGCGCTGAAGGTCTTTCGCGACCGCTTCGAGCTCGACATCTCGGAGGAGGAGATCGCTGACGTCTCCTACCACAAGCCGCCTGACGACTCGGACGAAATCCGCTACTTGAAGGAGCGCCGGGAGCGGCTGGGCGGCTACCTCCCGGCTCGCAACGGCAAGGTCGACGAGCCGCTTCCGGTCCCGCCCCTCGAGACCTTCCAGTCGCAGCTCGACGGAACGGACGAGCGCGAGATCTCGACCACGATGGCGTTCGTCCGCATCCTCGCCGCGCTCCTTCGCGATAAGGAGATCGGCGCCAGGGTCGTGCCGATCGTGCCCGACGAAACACGGACTTTCGGGATGGAGGGCATGTTCCGCCAGCTCGGGATCTACTCGCACGTCGGACAGCTCTACGAGCCCGAGGACGCCGGCTCGCTCATGTTCTACCGCGAGGACCAGAAGGGCCAGGTTCTCCAGGAGGGCATCACCGAGGCGGGAGCGATGTCCTCATGGATCGCCGCGGCGACCTCGTACGCGAACCACGCCGTCCAGATGATTCCCTTCTACGTCTTCTACTCGATGTTCGGCTTTCAGCGGGTCGGCGACTTGGCGTGGGCGGCCGGCGACTCGCGGGCTCGCGGGTTCCTCTTGGGTGGCACGGCCGGGCGGACGACTCTGAACGGCGAGGGCCTCCAGCACGAGGACGGCCATTCCCACATGCTCTCGGCGACCGTCCCCAACTGCGTCTCGTACGACCCCGCATACGCCTACGAGCTCGCAGTCATCGTCCACGACGGCCTGCGCCGCATGGTGGGCGAGCAGGAGGACGTCTTCTACTACCTCACGATCATGAACGAGAACTATCCGCATCCGCCGATCCCCGACGGGTCGGAGGAGGGGATCCTGCGCGGGATGCACCGAGTCGTCGAGGCCGAAGGGGCGAAGGTCCGCCTGCTCGGCTCCGGCACGATCCTGCGCGAAGTGGAGGCGGCCGCGGAGCTCCTGCGTGAGGACTTCGATGTCGCGGCAGAGGTGTGGAGCGTGACGTCGTTCACCGAGCTTCGGCGTGACGGGCTCGCTCGCGAGCGCGAGAGCCGGCTCGGCTCGGGTGACGTCGCGAAGACCTGGGTGGAGGAGTGTCTGGGTGGAAGCGACGCGCCGGTGGTCGCGGCCACCGATTACGTGAAGGCGCTACCCGACGGCATTCGCCAGTGGGTGGACGCCCGCTACGACGTGCTCGGGACCGACGGGTTCGGCCGCTCGGACTGGCGCAAGGATCTGCGGAGGTTCTTCGAGGTGGACCGCCACCACGTCGCCGTTGCGGCGCTGCGCGCACTCGAGCGCGACGGCGAGGTCGAGTCGTCCGTTGTCGCCGACGCGATCAAGAAGTACGAGATAGACACGGATCGCCCCGACCCGGCGGTTAGCTGATGAGCGACGCAGGGCACGGAAGAACCATGTGCCGGTGGGTTTCCTGATGGCGACGGAAGTCAAAGTTCCGGACATCGGCGACTTCGACGAGGTTCCCGTGATCGAGATCCTCGTCTCCGAGGGCGACGAGGTCGCCGAGGAGCAGGCGCTCGTCACCCTCGAGTCCGACAAGGCGACGATGGACGTGCCGTCGCCGGCGGCGGGGACCGTGAAGGAGATACTCGTCTCCCTGAACGACAAGGTCAGCGAAGGCTCGCCGCTGCTGGTGCTCGAAGAGGGTGGTGGCGACTCGGACGACGAGGACTCAGACGAGGACGAGAAGGACAAGGCATCCAAGGGGGAACCCGAGGAGGACGTGCCGTCTGGCGAGGAGTCCGCAGAGTCCGCAGGGCCCGAAGCCAAGTCAGAGGAGCCCGCCGCCGAGGCGGAGGATGACGCCGAGAGTAGGGATTCCGACAATAGTCGTGGAAATTCCACTTCTCGGCGCGAAGGGGGCGGGGGCGACACGCTCTACGCAGGTCCCGGTGTGCGCCGGATGGCTCGCGAGCTCGGGGTTGATCTCGCCGGTGTGAAGGGCTCTGGGCGGAAGGGGCGCATCCTCAAGGAGGACGTGAAGGCTGCGAAGGACGCTCCGGCCAAGGCCGCGCCGGACGCGCCGGCCGGGATCCCCGGCCTGGACCTGGCGCCATGGCCCAAGGTGAACTTCGAGAAGTACGGCGAGGTCGAGCGGGTTGCCCTGTCCCGCATCAAGAAGATCTCGGGGCCTGCGCTGGCCCGGAACTGGGTGATGATCCCGCACGTCACGCACGACGACGAGGCCGACATCACGGACCTCGAGGCGTTTCGCAAGGAGGTGAACTCCGAGCAGTCAGACGTCAAGGTCACGATGGTCGCCCTGCTCATGAAGGCCTGCGTCGGTGCGCTTCGGCAGTTCCCGGAGTTCAACTCGTCGCTCGACGGCGATGAGCTCGTGATCAAGCGCTACTTCAACATCGGTTTCGCTGCCGACACGCCCCAGGGTCTCCTGGTGCCGGTGATCAAGGAGGCCGATCGCAAGGGCCTGCTCGAGATCGCAGGCGAGCTGTCGGAGCTGTCGGGCAAGGCGCGCGAGGGCAAGATCTCCGCCGAGGAGATGCGCGGTTCGACGTTCACGATCTCGTCCCTTGGCGGCATTGGCGGCACGGGCTTCACCCCGATCATCAACGCTCCCGAGGTGGCGATCCTGGGCGTGACGCGCTCAAAGGTCCAGCCCGTCTGGGACAAGGAGGCCGAGGAGTTCAAGCCGCGCCTGATGGTCCCGCTCTCGCTCAGCTACGACCACCGCGTGATCGACGGCGCCGCCGCGGCGCGCTTCACCGCGCACCTGGCGACGGAGCTTCAAGACATCAGAAGGGCATTGCTGTGAGCGAGATCAAGGTTCCGGACATCGGCGACTTCGACGAGGTCCCCGTCATCGAGATCCACGTCTCGCCCGGCGACGAGGTCGAGGTCGAGCAGCCGCTGGTGACGCTCGAATCGGACAAGGCGACGATGGACGTGCCTTCGCCCGAGGCGGGAACGGTCAAGGAGGTCCTGGTATCAGTCAACGACAAGGTCTCAGAAGGCACGCCGATCGTGGTGCTGGAGGGGGGAGCTGAGGACGACCAGTCCGAGGCCGAGGCGGAGCCCGACGCCGAAGTGGGTGATGCCGAATCCCCGAACGCGGGGTCTGGCTCCGACGCCGCCGAGGCGGATGAGCCCGCCGCGGACAAGGTGCCTGACCCCTCAGGCGCCGCTGGCGAGGAGCCGCAAGCCGAGAAGAAAGAGCCCGAACTGCCCGAGGGGAAGCGCCTCGTGGTCGTGGGGTCGGGGCCTGGCGGGTATGCGGCCGCGTTCCGTGCCGCCGACCTTGGCCTGGAGGTGACGCTGGTCGAGCGCCATGAGCGGATCGGCGGCGTCTGCCTGAACGTCGGCTGCATCCCGTCGAAGGCGCTGCTCCACGCGGCGAAGGTGCTCGCCGAGGCCGAGGACGCCGCGAGCTTCGGGATTACCTTCGCGGAGCCGGAGATCGATCTGGACAAGCTCCGCTCCTGGAAGGAGGACGTCGTCGGCAAGCTGACCGGCGGCCTCGACGGGCTGGCGAAGCGGCGGAAGGTGACCGTTATCCACGGCGAGGCGAAGTTCGCCTCAGACCACGAGATCGAAGTCGAAGGCGAGAAGGTCGAGTTCGACCACGCGATCATCGCCGCCGGATCGCGCGCCGTCATGCTCCCCGACCTGCCAGACGACGAGCGGATCGTCGACTCGACGGGCGCGCTCGAGCTGCCGGAGATCCCCGAACGCCTGCTCGTGATCGGCGGCGGGATCATCGGCCTGGAGATGGCTTCGGTTTACGAGGCTCTCGGCTCGGAGGTGACCGTGGTCGAGCTGACGGACCAGCTGATCCCGGAGCTGCGACCCCGATCTCGTCAAGCCGCTTGCCAAGCGGGTCGCGGATCGCTACGCCGCGATCCACCTCAACACGAAGGTCGCCTCGATAGAGGCGGGCGACGACGGGATCACGGCGGCCTTCGAGGGAGACGACGCGCCCGACGGCGCCACATTCGACCTCGTCCTGGTCGCGGTCGGCCGCCGGGCCAACGGCGACATCCTGGATCTCGAGGCGACCGGGGTCGAGGTGAACGAGCGCGGCGAGATCCCCGTGGATCCGTCGCGCCGCACCAACGTTTCCCACATCTACGCGATCGGCGACATCACCGGCGCTCCGATGCTCGCCCACAAGGCGACGCACGAAGGCAAGACCGCTGCTGAGCGAATCGCCGGCCACGACGTCGTGTTCGAACCCCGCGCGATCCCCTCGGTCGCGTACACCGACCCCGAGGTGGCCTGGTGCGGCCTGACCGAGACCGAGGCGAAGGAACGGGGCACCGAGTACGAGAAGGCGGTGTTCCCGTGGCAGGCCTCGGGCCGCGCGCTGGCACTCGACCGGCCGGAGGGGCTCACGAAGCTTCTCGTGGAACCCGGGTCCCGCCGGATCCTGGGGGCGGGCATCGTCGGTCCCAATGCAGGCGACCTGATCGCCGAGGTGTGCCTGGCCATGGAGATGGGCGCCGACGCCGAGGACATCGGGCTCACCATTCACCCGCATCCGACGCTGTCGGAGACCGTCGCCTTCGCGGCCGAGATGGCCGAGGGCACCGTCACCGACCTCTACGCGCCGAAGCGCAAGTAGCCGTGTCCTATCGAAGGCTCGATGCCGCCGACGCCTTCTGGCGCCGCTCGAACCAGATGGGCGTCCTGAACACGGACCTGGCCAAGCAGCTCGGCGCTGAGAAGCTCAGCTCGCGGCTCTGGCGGATCGAGCCTGGCCAGGCGTCGACGAAGCACCGGCACCGCTCGCAGGAGGAGCTCTACGTTCTCTTGGAGGGGGCGGGCCGCGCTCGAATCGGCGAGGAGGTTCTCGACTTCGTCGTTGGCGACGCATTCATCGTCGAGCCCGACACCGTCCGCCAGCTCTTCAACGACACGGGCTTCGACCAGCTCTGGCTCGTCGTCGGAGCACCGCCCGAGGCGGTCTCGAGCACTCTCGAGATGACGGAGGACGATCTCGAGTTCATGTATCCGGACGGCCCGAAGGCGCTGCCGCCGGAGCTCGAGAGCTAGGCCTTCAGCTTCTCCGCCGGGCTTTCTCCTCGCGATGAGCCTCGGCTCGGAGTTGGGCCGACTCCGGATTGCCCCGGCGGTCCACCAGGATCACCTCGGTGCGGGCGATGCGGTCGTGGAGACCGCGCCGGCGATCCGAGAACAGGACCATCAGGAAGCCGGCGCCGAGGGGGATCGCGGCGACCACGATGCCGAACAGCCGGCGCACGGCCGTACGCGGGCTCAGGTGCGGCGTCCCGTCGTAGTCGTCCAAGCGGATTCCCAGGAAGCGCATGCCGGGCGTCTGGCCGGTCAGCGTCCAGAAGAAGAACAGGTAGCTCGAGCTGAGGACGACGAGCGAGACGATGCCCAAAATGATCGCCAAGGTCGACGAGCGGTCGAACTCCGTGAAGGCCGAGATCGTGAAGTCGACGACCGCGGTCCCAGCAAAGAAGATCGCCGCCACGAGCGCCCCGTCGACTCCGAAGGCGAGAGCGCGGGTGACGAGGCCGGCGTTGTCCGATTCCTCCGGCTTGTCGCGCGCGGAGCGAAACGTGAGGCGCCTGGCCAGGGTCTCGGCTGCGCCGTCGAGGCGATGGGCGATCCGCCTGATCTGCCGCCCGATGTCCTCCAGGAGGCCGAAGCCCTGCTGCGTGATGGCGGCCCTCACCTCCGGCGCCTCGGCGACCCGCTCGACCAGCTTTTGGGCCTCGTCGCTTTGCAGGAGGCGGTCCCAGACCTTGTCGACCAGCGGACTGTCCAGGGCGTTGATTGCCGCTCGCTCGACCGCCGGGCTCGCGAGAAGCCTCTCGACAGCCTCCTCGACGGCTGGGCCCTCCAGGACCCTGACCAGCGCTCGTTCGACCGCCGGGCTTTCGAGCGCCCGCACGATGGCCTCCTCGGTGGCGATGTCCACCGCATCGTCGATGCCCGTCGCTTCGGCCACCACGCGCGCGCTGCGGGCGCTGCCGCCGAGCAGGCGTGCCGCGAACGATGGCCGCCGTGTCGGTCGTTGGTCCTCCGCCATCTCGAGCGGAGGCTAAGGCTCGCGTCGGAGGTTGCGGCCGCTACGAACGGGCGGCGAGCTGCCCGCAGGCGGCGTCGATGTCCTGGCCGCGCGTCAGCCGGATCGTGGCCCTCAGGCCGCCCCGCTGCAACTCGTCGCGGAAGACCTTGATCGCGCCCGGCGCCGATCCATCGAACGTTCCAGTGGGGTTGTACGGGATGAGATTGACCTTGAACGCCCGTGGGTCGAGGACCTTGGCCATCTCCTTGGCGAGCGCACGCGAGTCGTTGACCCCCGCGAGCATCACGTACTCGACGAAGACCATCCGCCGGCGCTTGCGGTGATAGGCCCGACATGCCGCGAGCACTTCGGTAAGGGGGTAGCGGTCGTTCACCGGCATGAGCTCCGAGCGGAGCGCGTCGTTCGGCGCGTGCAGCGAGAGCGCCAGCCGGATCGGCATCTCGGACTCCGTGAGCCGTTCGATGCCCGGGATCCAGCCGACCGTGGAGATCGCGGTGCGCCGATGGGTGATGCCGACGTCCGGAAGCCTGCGGCAGGCCTCGAGCACGTTGTCGAGGTTCATCATCGGCTCGCCCATGCCCATGAAGACGCAGTGGTCGATCGCTTCGATCCGCCGGAAGTGGAGCGCCTGGTCGACGATCTCGCCCGCCGTGAGGTTGCGGCCGAACTTCATCGTTCCCGTGGCGCAGAACGTGCACGTGAGCGGACAGCCGGACTGCGACGAGACGCAGATCGAGCGGCGGCCATCCCGGTAGCGCATGAGCACCGCCTCGACCGGGCGTCCGTCGGACGTCTTGAAGAGCGCCTTCACTGTCCCGTCCTTCGCGTGCGCCTCCTGCTCCAGGGCGAGCGTCGAGTACGGCACCTCCTCTTCGAGCCGCGCCCGGAGGCCGGCCGGCACGTTCGACATCTCCGAGTAGCCGGCGGCCCCACGCGCCGCCCACTCCCAGATCTGCCGGGAGCGGTAAGAGGGCTGGCCCTCCTCGGCGAGGGCACGTTCAAGCAGCGCTACGTCCATGCGCCAATGGTGCCAGGCACCAGGTGACGTGTCAGGCGGCGGCCGGTGCGGGCCTTAGCGCTCCACGCCACACGAACGAGGCAATCGAGCCCGCCAGTGCGACCGCGACGCCCGCCCCCACGGCTTCCTCCCAGCCGGCGTGCTCGATGACCGTGCCTGCGATTGCCGTGCCCAAAGAGATGCCGGCGATGAGCGATGTCATGAGCCAGGAGAAGGCCTCGGTCCCGGTTCCGGCCGGCGCGACGATCGAGATGAGCTGGTTGCGAGTGGCGATCAGCGGTGCGATGGGGGCACCCGCCGCCAGCACCAGGACGCCCATCGCAACGGGGGAGGAGGCGAGAATCAGCGGCAGGCACAGGAACGGGAAGAGAAGGGTTACCGACAGATAGATATCGAGGAGCTCGCGCCTGGGCTGCCGAGCGCCGAACACCAACCCGCCGACTCCGCTTGCCAGCGACCAGAGCGCCAGAAGCACACCGGCGAGAGCGGCCGAGCCTTCGATCTCGCTGAACGCGGGCAGTGCGACCTCGACCGTCCCGATCATGAAGCCAAAAGGAATCGTGGACAAGGCGACGGCGCGAATGCCCGGCGAGCGCAGCGGGCCCAGCCCGCCGACACGGCTCTCGTGTGGGATGACCCGGCGCCTGTCGGGCAGGTAGAAGAGGAAAAGAGCTGTGCCGGCCACGACCAGCGCCGCCGAGACCGCCAACGCGGCCTGGGGTGAGACGAGGGCAACGAGCACGGCGGTGAGGAGTGGGCCGGAGACGAACGAAACCTCGATCATCACTGAGTCGAGCGCGAATGCGCCACGCAGGAGCTCGGGATCGCCATCCATCATCTCCGGCCAGCGCGACCTCAGAACCGATCCGGAGGGCGGGTAACAAAGGCCGGCCAGGGCCGCGCACGCCACGAGGAGCGCGGGCGGCGCATCGGAGACGCCCAAGACCCAGAGCGAGAGGATCGCGGCGGCATGACCGACGGCCACCGGCATCAAAAGGACAGCCCCACGGCGGTCGACGAGCCGTCCCACCAGCGGCGCGGCGATGCCGGCGCCGAGCGCGAGCCCGCCCGCGGCGAGCCCGGCCGTGGCGAACGAGCCGGTCTCGGCGCGCAGGAAGAGGATCACGGCCAGCCCGTTGATCGCGTACGGGATGCGCGTCAGCATCGTCGACGCGATCAGCACGGCGAAGCGCGGCACTCGGAGAACTCGCGCGTACGTGGCCATCCATCGAGGATGGCAGCAACCCTCGACCACCCTAAAGGGGGTCTGACCCCGGGTCAGACCCCGATGAGGGTTACTTGAGGGTTCGGGGCCTCAGCTCGGACTCAGCGCGAGAAGATCCGGAAGATCAAGAGCAGGAGGAACGAGCCGCCGATTGCGATCAGCCAGGTCTCGAGATCGAAGAAGTCGTCGATCTTGCCGAGGTCGAGCTCCGTCGCGATCCATCCTCCGACAAGCGCGCCGAGGATTCCGATAGCCGTCGTTCCGATGCACCCACCGGGCTCGGTGCGGCCGGGCATGAGCGCCCGCGCGATCGTGCCGGCGAACAGCCCGAGGATTATCCAGCCCAGAAAGCCCATGCGCTCAGTCTTCCAGTTCGAACTCGGCGCCGTCCGGGCCGAGGTTCGCGATCTCCGTGTCGCCGATGCGAGAGCGGGCGCCCCAGCTCTCGTGGATGTGCCCGCAGACCGCGAGCGGCGGGCCCAAGCGCTCGATGGCATCTGCCAGCGCCTGCGACCCCAGGTTCTGGCCGGAGCCCGCGACGTCGCAGTGACCGAGCGGAGGCGAGTGAAGGACGAGCACCGCTCCCTCGGGACAGGCCGAGAGCGCATCGGTGGCCTCTTCGTCGGAGAGATCGAAGCTCCAGTCCCACGGGGTGACGGGAATCCCGGCGCCGAGCCCGAAGAACGTCCGTCCGCTCACCTCGGCGGACTCGCCGTGCAGCACCGCGGCCGCATTCCATCCGGCGGCTGCCTCACGGAGCGCGTCCGCCGTCTCATTGTTGCCCGGCACGAGAACGGTGGGGGTCTCGATCCCCGAGAGAGCATCGATCGTCTCGGCGAGGCCCTCGTGGACCGAGGCAAAGTCTCCCGCGCCGATGACGACGTCGACGTCCGCGCTGCGCTCGACGAGCGACGCGGCGCGGCCGAGGTCGCGGTGGAGGTCTGAAAAGGCAAGGATGCGCACGGCGGCGATCCTACGAAAGAGGGCTAGGCGGCGCGTGCCTCACCCGGAAGCTCCACCGGCGACGTCCACCCGTTCGCGATCCGCCTTCGCTCGGCGGCGGCGACGTCGTCGAACTGCGCGACACACGATCCGCGGCGGATCGTCCGCGGCGTTACCGGCCGGGCGGCGCGCGCCGCGGTGACCGCCGCGCGAAACGCCAAAGCGTCGGCGGACGTCCAGCGGAGGCCGTAGAGCTCGCGGATGCGCGGCGGGAGCGAGCCCCTCATCACCAGGTTGTGCGCCTGCATCGGGCCGCGGCGCGCGGGGGACGTGGGGATCTCGAGCATCACCGCCCGGCCGATCACCCGCGCCTCGTCGGTCAGGTAGGCGTCGGGACCGTTGACCTTGGCGTCGACGTACTCGCGCAAGCCGCGCCATGAGGTGGGCGCGACCGAGGCGGGCATGCCGAATAGCTCGCCGAAGCGCACGTAGTCGGCCCAGAACTCGTCGAGCTCGGTCTGGGAGAGCTCGCGCACGAAGAGCTCGTAGAAGTACACCGCCGACTCCGCGGCGGGGGCGATGGTCCACAGCATCAGCTCTGGGTCGTGAGCCGAGTACGGCGTCCCGGCCCTGAAGCTCCCGGCGTCTTCCGGCAGGTTGCCCTTGACCCCGGAATGCATGCGATGGACCGCGTCGAGGATCCGGTCCGCCTTGTCGCGCGTGCCGAAGAAGATGGCTTCGAACATCTTCGCCGTCGCGACCAGGCGGTGGAACGGGCGATCCGCCGAGCGGTCGTGGAGGAGCGTGCCCATGAAGTTGCGCGGGTCGATGGCGCCGATGCCCAGGGCGCGCTGGCCGTACAGAAGGCCGACGGCGCGCTCGCGCTGCACCTTGCGGAGCATGGAGCCCTGCGGGAAGTAGCCGTGGTCGCGGGACATTGGCTGGACGGCCAGGATCATAAACACGCGGGACGGACGACGGGGCAGCTACAAATGCCCTGTGGCGCGAGGCGGACACGGCAACTGGTGGGACGACGCGGTCGTGTACCAGGTCTACCCCCGGTCCTTCCAGGACTCAGACGGCGATGGCATCGGCGACCTGGCCGGAATCGAGTCGCGGCTGGGGCATCTCGTGGAGCTGGGGGTGGACGCCCTCTGGCTCTCGCCGATCTACCCGTCGCCCCTCGCCGACATGGGCTACGACGTCGCGGATCACTGCGCGGTGGCGCCGGAACTGGGAGACCTCGCCGGATTCGACCGCCTCGTCGCCAAGGCGCACGACCTGGGGCTGAAGGTCCTACTGGACTTCGTGCCGTCCCACACCTCGATCGAGCACCGCTGGTTCCGGGAGCACCCCGAGTACTACGTGTGGGCCGACGAGCCCCCGAACAACTGGGTTGCCGCATTCGGCGGGCCTGCGTGGACGCTCGACGAGGAGACCGGCCGCTACTACCTCCACTCGTTCTATCCCGAGCAGCCCGACCTCGACTGGCGGGTCCCGGCGGTGCGCGAGGCGATGGGCGACGTGATCCGCTTCTGGGTGAACCGGGGCGTCGACGGGTTCAGGGTCGACGCCGTGCAGCAGCTGATGAAGGACCCAGACCTTCGCGACGATCCGATGGCCACCACGCCATTCATCCTTCCTCTGGGCGAGGAGTACGGGCGCTTGGAGCACGCCCACTCAGAAGCCGGGCCGGAGATCGGCACTGCGCTCGAGGCGATGCGTGAGGCAGCCGGCGATGCGCTCCTGGTCGGCGAGGTGTACAGGCCGACGAGGGAGCTCGGCCCGTATCTCGAACACCTGGACCTCGCCTTCGCGTTCGAGTTCCTCCATGCGCCCTTCGAGGCGGAACGCCTGGCGGAGGTCGTCAACGAAGGGGCGAGCTGCGGCCAGATCGCCTGGGCTCTCTCGAACCACGACTTTCCCAGGCTCGCGACGCGCTTCGGCGAGGAGCATGCCCAGACCGCGGCGGAGCTGCTCTTGACCCTCCCCGGAGCGGTCTTCCTCTACCAGGGGGATGAGATCGGGATGGTCGACGGCAACGAAGCCGACCCGCCTCACGATCGCGCCGGCAGGGACGCCCACCGCCACCCGATGCAATGGGAGGCTGAGCCGCTCGGAGGGTTCACCGACGGTGTGCCGTGGCTGGACTTGACCGACCCCGAGAAGCGGAGCGTCTCCCTGCAGCGAGGCGCCGAAGGAGCCACGTACGAGCTGTACCGGAGTCTGATCAGACGGCGCCACGGGCTCTCGGGACCGGTCCGGGCCACAGCGAACTCGAACGAATTGCTGCTCGAGCGAGGAGGGAAAATCGCCACGCTCTGTTTGCCACTCGCTACTGCGGGGTAGATTCGCCTCCAGAGAGAGGAGGAGGAGTTGCACCAAGGTTCCATTGCCGGACGAGTCACAGCCGTCGTCGCCCTGCTCGCGGCGACCTTCGCGCTCTCGTCCTGCACCGGCTCTCAGGAAGAGGGCGCAGGAACCAGGCTCACCTTCTTCGTCTTCAACGAGCCGAGCGGCGCCTTCCAGGAAGCCGCGACCAAGTGCTCCGAGGAATCCAACGGCGAGTACACGATCGCCTTCGAGTACCTCCCGTCCGACGCGGACGGTCAGCGCGAGCAGCTCGTCCGGCGGCTCGGCGCCGAAGACACGTCCATCGACATCATCGGGATGGACGTGATCTGGACCGCCGAGTTCGCGAACGCCGGCTGGATCCAGCCCTGGGAAGGGCAGCTCGAGCAGCAGGTGACCGACGGGACCTTCGACAGCGTCGTCGAGGGCGCGTCGTACGAGGGCAAGCTCTACGCGGCTCCCTTCACATCCAACACTCAGCTCCTTTGGTACCGCAAGGACAGGGTCGAGAACGTTCCGAAGACCTGGGAGGACATGCTCGCCGAGTCCGAGCGGATCGGCGAGGACGGCGTCATCCAGGTACAGGCGGACCAGTACGAGGGATTCGTCGTCTGGGTGAACGCGATGCTCGAGTCGGCCGGCGCGACGGTCCTGGAAGGCCCTGAGACCGTCGGCCTCGAGCAGGAGGCGACCGAAGCCGCGCTGGAGACCATGACGAAGTTCGCAGGCTCCAACGCGGCGGCTACCGACATCGACACGTCTACGGAGGACACCGCGCGCCTTTCGTTCGAGGCGGGTGGCTCCTCATTCATGTTGAACTATCCCTTCGTCTACCCGAGCGCGAAAGAGAACGCGCCCGACGTCTTCAAGCAGATGGAGGCGACCACTTATCCGGCGGTTGTCGACGGCCAGCCGTCAGCGCCGCCCCTCGGAGGAATCAACCTGGGCATTTCGGAGTTCTCGGAGAACTCTGACCTCGCCTTTGACGCGGCGGCCTGCATGGTCCAGCCCGAGAACCAGCTGACGGCGGCGACGCTCGGAGGCCTCCCTCCGACGAACGAGGACGCCTATGACACGAAGGAGATCGAAGAGGCGTACCCGGGATTCTCGGACCTGATCAAGACCTCGATCGAGGACGCCGCGCCGCGCCCGGTGACGCCCGCTTACACGGACCTTTCATTGGCGATCCAGAGCGCCCTCCATCCGATCGGGGACATTGATCCCGAAGAGGTCACCGACGCCTACGAGACGCTCCAGGACTACGTCGAGCAGGCAGTGAAGCGGGAGGGTCTCCTGTGAGGCGAAGCGAAGCGAATCCGAGCCCGGCCGAGGAGGCGGCTCCCAGATGAGCGACAGGTCTAGATCAGAGCGCAAGCTCGGCTGGATGCTGTGCGCGCCAGCGGTCATCGCAATGGTGCTCGTCACGGCGTATCCGATCGGCTATGCGGTCGTCCTTTCCCTGCAGGAGATCGACCTGCGCTTCCCTGAGGACGGCGGCTTCGTCGGCCTCTCGAACTACGGTGCCGTTCTCAGTTCGAGCCTTTGGTGGGAGGACGTTCTCAACACGACTGTGATCACGGTGATTTCGGTCGCCCTCGAGCTGGCGCTGGGCATGATCATCGCACTGGTCATGCACAAGGCGATATTCGGTCGAGGGGTGGTACGCACCTCCGTCCTCATCCCCTACGGCATAGTCACCGTGGTCGCGGCCTTCGCCTGGCAGTTCGCTTTCACCCCGGACACAGGTTTCGTCAACGAGCTGCCGTTCATAGCCGACGACAAGGCTTGGTTCGGCGAGAAGTTCTCGTCGATGGTGGTGATCATCATGGCCGAGGTTTGGAAGACAACGCCGTTCATGGCGCTGCTCCTGCTCGCGGGGCTCGTGACCATCGACGACGGGCTCTACGAGGCGGCGAAGGTCGACGGCGCAACCGCCTGGCAGCGCTTCTGGAAGATCACCCTTCCGCTGATGAAGCCGGCGATCCTCGTCGCGCTGCTGTTCCGGACCCTGGACGCCTTCCGGATCTTCGACAACATCTTCATCATGACCGGGGGTGCCCAAGGCACGGAGTCGGTCTCGATCCTGGGCTACAACCAGCTCATCGAGCGCCTCAACCTGGGCCTCGGGTCGGCGGTCTCGGTTCTGATCTTCATCTGCGTGTTCCTGATCGCGTTCCTCTTCATCAAGGGGTTCGGCGTGAAGATGAATGAAGGGAGACCTGGCTGATGGCTGAGAGCCGTAGCGGCCGCGACACGGCCATGTGGTCCCTTGGGATCATCGTTGTCGTCCTGTTCGCATTGATCCCCGTCCTGTGGATCGTCTCGATCTCGTTCAAGGACCCTGCCTCGATCACGGCAGGCGATTCGTTGTGGACGAAGTTCATCCCGCAGGACTGGACTCTCGAGAACTACAAAGGCCTGTTCGAAGGCGGGCTCGACAGCCCCCTCCTCGCGCCGCTGATCAACTCGATCGGCATCGCCCTGATCGCTACGACTATTGCGATCGTCCTGGCAGCGTTCGCCGCGTACGCGATCGCGCGGCTCGACTTCCCGGGGAAGGCGCTCGTGCTGGCCGGCGCGCTCGCCATCGCAATGTTCCCGCCCATCTCCACGGTCGGCCCTCTGTTCGACATGTGGCGCGCGCTGGGGCTCTACGACACCTGGATGGGCCTGATCATCCCCTACCTGACGTTCGCCCTGCCCCTGGCGATCTACACCCTTGTCGCGTTCTTCCGCGAGATCCCCTGGGACCTCGAGCAGGCGGCTCAGGTCGACGGGGCGACCCCGTTCCAGGCCTTCCGCAAAGTAATCGTCCCGCTTGCGGCGCCCGGCGTGTTCACCGCAGCGATCCTCGTGTTCATCTTCTGCTGGAACGACTTCGTCTTCGCGATCTCGCTGACGTCGTCCGACGCGTCGCGGACGGTTCCCGCTGCGATCGCATTCTTCACCGGCGACTCCCAGTTCACGGAGCCGACGGGCAACATCGCCGCCGCCGCAAGTCTCGTGACGGTGCCGATCATAATTTTCGTATTGATCTTCCAGCGGCGCATCGTCGCCGGCTTGACCGCGGGCGCGGTCAAGGGATAAAGGAGAAGAAGCCATGGCCGAAATCGTTCTGGACGGAATCTCGAAGAAGTTCGACGACGGCTTCGAGGCCGTCAAGGACCTGAACCTCGAGATCGCGGACGGCGAGTTCATGATTCTCGTCGGCCCGTCGGGCTGTGGTAAGTCGACCGCGCTGCGCATGATCGCGGGGCTCGAGGACATCACGGACGGCAAGCTCACGATCGGCGGCAACGTGGTGAACGACCGCGCGCCGAAGGATCGTGACATCGCGATGGTGTTCCAGAACTATGCGCTCTATCCGCACATGACCGTGCGCGAGAACATGGCCTTCCCGCTCAAGCTGGCGGGCGTCCAGGACTCCGAGATCACGAAGAAGGTTGAGGAGGCGGCGAAGGTGCTCGATCTCGAGCAGCATCTCGACCGCAAGCCGGCGAATCTCTCGGGTGGCCAGCGGCAGCGCGTGGCAATGGGGCGCGCGATCGTGCGTGACCCGTCGGCCTTCCTGATGGACGAGCCGCTCTCGAACCTCGACGCCAAGCTCCGCGTCCAGATGCGGACCGAGGTGGCACGCCTGCAGAACGACCTGGGAACGACCACCGTTTACGTCACGCACGATCAGACCGAGGCGATGACGCTCGGCGACCGCGTGGCCGTGATGCGCGCCGGCGTCCTCCAGCAGGTCGGATCGCCCGCGGACCTCTACAACGAACCCGACAACCTCTTCGTTGCCGGGTTCATCGGCTCGCCTGCGATGAACTTTATGGCTGCGTCTATCGAGGGCGGCCGCGTCAAGCTGCCGTTCGGCGAGGTGGACCTGCCGGAGAAGCTCCGCGACAAGCTCAGCTCCCACTCGGGCAAGGTCATCGCCGGGGTCCGGCCAGAGAGCTTCGAGGACGCAAACCTCGTTGGCGACAACAAGGAAAGTGGAAGCACGTTCACAGCCTCGATCGACCTGGTGGAGTCGATGGGCTCCGAGAAGTACGCCTACTTCTCGGTCAAGGGCGAGTCGGTCGAGTCCGACGAGCTCCGCGAGCTGGCTGAGGACTCGGGCACCTCTGAGGTCCCGAGCGCGGGCGAGGGACTTGTCGTCGCCCGCCTCGATGCCGCCTCAGAAGCCGAGCGCGGGAAGGACATAGAGCTCTGGGTCGACTCGACCAAGCTCCACCTGTTCGACCCGGACTCAGGCGCAAACCTGGGCCACTGACAACCCTCAACCTCCTTAAAGGGGGTCTGACCCGGGGTCAGACCCCGTTGAGGGTTGGTCGAGGGTTTCTTAGCCGCGGAGCTCGCCGCGCATCACGTGCGTGAGGGTGTCCTCGTCGCGCGGCGGCTTGCGGCGCAGCTCGGCGCGTAGCTGATCGATTGTCTCCTCGTCCCAGCTGTGGGTTCGGAGCAGCAGGTAGCGAAGGCTCACGATCCGCGAGTACGCCTCGGCGTCGGTGAGGCCCTCGGCCAGGTTCTCCTCGCGGATCAGCTCGACCACCGGATCGAACTCCTCCCTGAACCACTCCCGTGCCACCTCCTCGCGCGTCATGAACTCGCGGCGAGCCTGCATCGCGCGGAAGCCCCACGCCTCCACGCCTTCGGCGAGGCCGGCGTACCAGGAGCCCTGCGAGAGCTGGATGCGGCTCGCGGTGCTCCGCCGGCAGCGGGACCCGCTCGAAGAAGAGGCGCTCGTGGCTCTTCAGCGCCAGGTCGTGGAGCCGGACGCTCGCCTCGGCGCCCACCTCCGTGATGATCTCGGTGACGTACGCCTCGATCACCTCGAGCCCGAGGTGGCGCGCGACCGAAACCCGGTGATGGCCGTCATGCACGAAATGCATGTCCGCGATCCGGTAGACCTCGATCGGCGGCATCGACTCGCCTCTCCGCATCGCCTCGGCGATCCGCTGCCAGCGGCGCTTGACCCTGCGCGAGGTGGGACGGAAGCTGCGGTCGAACTCGCGGGTCCTGTCAACGGTTCCGACGATCGAGTCGAGGTCGATCGTCGCGAGGCCGAGGCGCCGCTCGCTCTTCCGTCCCAGGGCAGCCACGACCTCGTCGAAGGGGAGGATCACGTTGACGTCGCCGGGCTCCCGCCTGAGCCTGCGAGCGAGGTTCGAACCAACCGCCCGGCGGCGTGCGCGGCCGAAATCGGATTGGGCGTCTTGACTCGGGAAGCCGGTGTCCATGCGAATCAGGTTAGAACTCTTCTCCGGTGACGCCAAACGGCTCCAAGAAGATCGTCTGCCTGGGCGAGGCGCTCGTCGATTTCGTGTGCGAGCGTCCGGTCGCGTCGCTCGGCGACGCGGACTTCTTCGTGCCGCGACAGGGAGGCTCTTTGGCGAACATTGCCGTGTGCGCCGCCCGGTTCGGGGGCGATGTCGAGATGCTCGGTGGTGCGGGTGACGACGACTGGGGGCGCTGGCTCCGCGAGCGCCTGACTGCCGAGGGCGTGGGGGTCGACGGCTTCGCGCTCGTCGAGGGCGCTGGGACATCGCATGCCTTCGTGGCCGTGTCAGAGGACGCCGAGCCGACCTTCGCGTTCTACGGAGACGCCGACCGCCCGGCCGCGCACGCGGGGGGTCGGCTCGACTCGGCTCTCGGCGGGGACCCGGGGGTGCTGGTCGTCGGCTCCGACACGCTGCTCGGTGAAGCCGAGCGCGAGGTGACGATGCGTGCGGTGAAGCTTGCGCGCGAGCGGGACTGGGAGGTCCTTTGCGATCCGAATCTGCGCCCGAACCGCTGGGAGGCGCGCGAGGAGATGGTGCGCGTGATCTCCGCGCTCGTGGCCGGCGCGAGCGTCGTAAAGCTGAACGAAGGAGAGGCGCGGGCGCTCACGGGACGCGACGGGGTGGAGGAGGCAGGCGCCGCCCTGCTCGAGCTCGGCCCGTCGCGCGTCGTGGTCACCCGCAGCGCAAAGGGCGCCCTCGTGTTCTCCGACGGGTCCATGGAAGTCGTTGCCGGGCGCGACGCGGAGGTGATCGATGCCACCGGAGCCGGCGACTGCGTAGCGGGAGTGATCGCAGCCGGCCTCGGCCACGACCTGCCGCTCGTCGGCGCGGTCAGCGCCGCAATGGAAGCCGCCGCCGGCGTGGTCGCCGCTTGGGGCGCCACGGAAGGCCTCCCCAGCGCCGAGGACGCCCGGGCGCTTCTCCGCGCCTGAGCCCGCGCGGCCGCCGCAGGCCGCCCCAACGCCTACAGCTCGATCGCGTGCTTCGGCGTGAGGCTCTGCGCCAGTTCGAGCGTCCCCTGGTCGAGCCCGGCCTCGACCAACTCGTAGCGTTCGCCGAGAACCACGACGATTGCGTCGGCGAGCGCCTCCGCCGTGACGCCCGGCACCTCGTCCTCGACGCTGCCGGCCGTGGCGGGATCCCACTCGAGCCCGAGCGCGTCGTAGACGGGGACGAGCACGTCACGGAGGCGCTGGGTCCCCGTGGCGACCACCACTCCGCCGACGTGAGCCGCCCCCGTGACCAGGCGCTGGCCGATGCCCGCCAGCTTGATCTCACCTCTGGCGTTCACGCTCCAGGCACCCGGGCAGTACTCGCCGTCCACCTCGCCGATGCGCGCGTCTACGCCGAGGCGTCCGAACGCCTCCGCCAGCAGGCCAGATGACTTCTCGAACCGATCACGAGTCCCCTCGCGCGGCGTGGTCTCTGGAGTGGCATGGGCCAGGGCAAGGGTGCCCTCGTGAAATACCGCAGCTCGGCCGCCCGCAAGGCGCAGAACCGGCGCGAAGCCGGCCTCCTTGGCCGCGGCAACCGCCCGGGGGAATCCCGGCTCGAGCGCGTCCTGCTTGCCGAACGAGAGCACGGGCTGGGCGACGTGGAGGCGGAATGTGGCACCCAGATCGCCGGCCGCGACCCGGGCGAGCAGCGCGTGAGACACGGCGGTCCCGAAGGCCGGTCGGCCCTCGGTCGGCTCCCTGATTAGTCGCAATTCGCTCAAGCGCCGTGCGTGATTGTGAGCAATTCCTTGCATGTGTGACCGGAGTCACACATAGAACACATGTTCGTAGCCAGCCTCGGTTGCATGAAGATAACGACGAAGATCCAGATTGCGGCGGCCACGTGCGCCGTCGCCCTTGTCTCGGCCGGTCCGGCCCAGGCAGCTTTCATCGAGCCCTTCGCGGCCGAGATCGAAGACCCCAAGCCCAAGCCCAAGCCGGAGAAGCAGGCTGAGCCTGCGGTCCCTCAGGCCCAGAACGGCATGATCGAGGGTGTCTCGGTAGCGACCCTCGAGTCCATTGCCGCGTGTGAGTCCGGCGGTGACCCCACCGCGGTCAACGCGGCCGGCTACTACGGCAAGTACCAGTTCGACGAGGCAACGTGGGCATCGGTCGGCGGCTCCGGCAACCCTGCCGAGGCGTCCGAGGCCGAACAGGATTACCGGGCGGCGCTGCTCTACTCGCGCGCCGGCTCGAGCCCCTGGCCCGTCTGCGGCGCGTAGTAGCGCAAGGACGGCAGCCGGGAGACCGGCACTCGTAAGCAAGCGCCCGTTGGAGCTCAAGCTCCGGCGGGCGCGTTGCCGATAGGACCCTCATGAGCGTTTCGGAGATGGCCCTGGCCCAGGGCATGCATGAGACACGCGGGGCGCTCGCGGAGTGGCGCGGAAATCCGCGCCCCGTTCTCAGGGCATGGCTCCTCGGCGGCCTCGCGTTCGCTGCAGCGCTGCTCGCCGCGGTCCTGGTGGTCGCCTCGCTCGCGCAGCCCGACCTGACCTTCCTCTCCATCCCCGGCGTGAGCTTCGACGCGGATGTCCAGGACTACTTCGCGGTCGTCTGGCGAAACGGGCTCGTGCTGGCCCTGCACGCCGTCGCGTGCGTGGCGGGATTCATCGCGGGGAGCTCGCTCCCGTTCCAGGCCGAGCAGATGACCGGCTTCAAACGGGTGATCCACGAGAAGGCACGTCCGCTCGCATTCGCGTGGGTGGTTGGAGTCATTACCTTCTCGCTCGTGACCCAGGCATACATCCTGGGATCCACGGGAGCCACGCTGGCCGAACAGCTCAGGATCTCGCCGGCGACCCTGGTCCTCACGGTCGCGCCCCACGCGCTGACCGAACTGACGGCTGTCTTCCTGCCGCTCGCCGCGTGGACGATCGCCAGCCGCCGGAACGAGTGGGGGAACCTCCTGGCTGCCACGTTCGCGACCGTCGCCGTGGCGATCCCGATGCTCCTCGTCGCCGCGGCGTGGGAGACCCTCGTGTGGCCGGTCCTCCTGCGGAACGCCTCGCCGGCCCTGATCTAGGCGGCTTCGTCGGGCCCGTCGGCACCCAGGAGCGCCCGCCGGAAGACCTCGCGCTCGTCGTCGAAGAGAAATCCCCAGACGTGGTTGCGCTCGAGCAGGATGCGCCGCTTGGTCTCGAGCACGGCCTGGCGGGGCAGGGAAGCCACTGCGAGGGCGAGCTCCCTGGCCCGGGTGACGACGTCGTCGTCAACGACCTCCCGCGCGATTCCGAGCCGATGCGCTTCCTGGGCATCGACCACCCTGCCGGTCAGGCAAAGCTCCTTGGCGACCGTCGCGGGCAGCGCCGCGCGCGCCGCCGCATAGCTGGGCGGTATGCCGCGCGGGAGCTCCGGATAGCCGAACAGGGCAGACGAGTGAGCAACGCGCAGGTCGCACAGGAGTGACAGGGCAAATCCCCCCGCCAGCGCCGGCCCGTTGACCGCGGCGATCACCGGCCGCCTGCAGTCGCCGACGGCCTCGAACGCGCTCGTCGAGGTCTCGACCAGTCGCTTGCGGTTCTCGGCGTCGCCTCCGAACTGCGAGGTGTCCATGCCCGAGCAGAACGCCGACCCCGCGCCGGTCAGGACGATGCAGCCGATCGCTTCGTCGTCGCCGAGTCTCGCGAAGGCGTCGGCGAGCTCGACCCGCAGGTCGATGGAGAGCGCGTTCCGCTTGTCGGGACGCTGGAGCGTGACGATGGCAACGTCGTCCGCAAGCTCGATCTCCAGGAGGCCGGCCACGCGCGAATCCTAAGTCAACCCTCGACCTCCCTCAATGGGGTCAGACCCCATTGAGGGTTGATCGAGGGTGCGAGTGGCAGAATCACCGCATGAGTGACGATCCGTCCGAGGTCGAGATCGAGGAGGCGGCGGGTGAGCCCGCGGGCCCGGGCGAGCGCGGGTTGCGGCCGCTCGAGGCGATCGAGCGCGCCCATGTGAAGGCGCCGACCCGGGGCAACCGGAAGCTCGAGGCGCTCCTCGACGGGATCAACTCCGACCCCGAGGTCCGGGGCTGGTGGCACATGGCGCAGCTCAACTCCGAGCGTCTTTCGATGTCGGACCACTCTTGGGTCCACGTCCAGATCGTGCTCAACATCGCGTTGCGGCTGCTGCGCCTGCTGGTCAAGGGCGGGGTGGAGCCTGCGATGGTCGCCGATCACGGCATGCGCGACCGGGATGCCGAGGTCGTCGTCGCGTCGGGCGCCCTGCTCCACGACGTCGGCATGTCCATCCATCGCGCCGACCACGAGGCGTTCAGCCTCTTCCTGGCCGAGCGCAAGCTGCGCGAGCTGCTGGCCGACGTCTATCCGGACGGTGAGCGCACGATCGTGATCGCGGAATGCCTACACGCGATCATCGGGCACCGCCGCCGCGGCGAGCCGTACACGGTTGAGGCGGGGGTCGTCCGCGTGGCCGACGCTTTGGACATGGCTCATGGGCGCTCGCGGATCCCGGTCCAGGCCGGCCAGATGGGTATCCACGCCATTTCCGCCGCCGCGATCGACTCGATCGACATCGCGGCCGGCGACGACAAGGCGGTGAAGATCGAGATCACCATGAACAACTCGGCCGGCGTGTTCCAGGTCGACGACCTGCTTGCCACGAAGCTGCGCGGCACGCCGCTCGCCGAGCACGTCGAGGTCGTCGCCGCGGTCGAGGGCGAGGCCGAGAAGCGCCTCCTCACCGAGTTCCGTATCTGAGGGGGTTCGAATGCGGAGTCCTGTCCCTCCGAGCCTTCGGCTCGCGCGCGGCGGATGTCGCGTAAGCGCCGGACCGTGAGTATGATCTTTGGTGATGTTGCGAATGAGTCTCATTTGCGTTGCTGCCCTCCCTTTGCTCGCGGGCTGCCGCTCGGCCGATGACGCAGGCAGCGCCGAGGTGGTGGCAACCACGACCCAGGCAGCTGACATCACCCGCCACGTGGCAGGCGACCGCGTCGAAGTTCACGGCATCCTCACCCCGAACGCGGACCCGCACGACTACGAGCCCCGGCCCAGCGACGCGGCCGCGATCGCCCAAGCCGAGCTGGTCGTCACCTCGGGCGGCGAGGTGGACGAGTGGGTGGACGAGCTGATCGAGAGCTCCGGGACGGAAGCCGAAGTGATCTCGCTCCTTGATTCGGCGACCGTGGTGAGGTCCGACGGAGGTGAGGTCGATCCGCACTGGTGGCAGGACCCCAGGAACGCGGTGGCCGCGGCCGAGGCCATCGGCGATTCCCTGTCCGCCATGGACGCGCCGCGCGCCACCGCCTTCCGCGAGAGCGCGGCCTCCTACGCGCGGGCGGTCCAGCGATCCGACCGCGCGGTCGCAGAGTGCATGGAGGCCATCCCTGAGAGCTCGCGAAGGCTGGTCACCTCCCATGACTCGCTGGGCTACTTCGCGGACCGCTACGACATCGAAGTCGTGGGAGCGGCGGTGCCGGCTCTGTCCACCCAGGCGCAGCCGTCCAGCGGCGAGACGGCGGAGCTGGTCGACCTGATCGGGACGGAAGGCGTCCGGGCTGTGTTCGCCGAAGCGGGCCTCTCGGGCGAGCTCGAGGAGGCGATCGCCGGGGAGGCGGGGGTCACCGTGGGCGAAGATCTCTACGCAGACTCCCTCGGCGAGGAAGGCACCTCCGGCTCCACCTACCTGGGTGCCCTCGAAGCGAATGCCGCGGCGATGATCGAGGCCTTCGCCGGCGGGGCGAACCTCCCATGCCCTCTCACGGAGCGCTCCCCATGACACACCACGACCACGCGGGCGACTGGGCCGCCGTCGCGGAGGACCGGCTCCGCGAGCACGGCCACAAAGCGAGTGCCCCGCGCTCCGCGGTGCTCGAGTCGATCGGGCGTCAGAGGTGCGTCGTCTCCGCGCAGGACATAGCCGACGAGCTCAAGCGCTCGGAGCAGAAGGTGGGAATCGCCACCGTCTACCGCACACTGGAGGTGCTGGAGGAGCTCCGGCTCGTCCAGCGACTCGATCTGGGCGGCGAGTCCGCCCGCTTCGAGCCCGCGATGCCGGATGGGCGCCATCACCACCACCACTTCGTCTGCCGCGACTGCGGCGAGGCCATCCCGTTCGAGGACGAGGCGCTGGAGCGGGCCATCGGCGCTCTCGAGAAGCGACTTCCCGCGAGCGTCGACGAGCACGACGTGATCCTCAAGGGCCGCTGCCCGGACTGCGTCTGAACCATGCCCTGGCCGCTCGACCCCTTCAGCCTTCCTTTCATGCAGCGCGCCGCGCTGGAGATCGCGCTTCTGGCGCCCCTGGCGGGCCTAATCGGCGCGCAGATCGTCCTCCGGCGGCTCGCCTTCTACACGCACGCCGTGGGCACGGCAACCTTTCCCGGGCTGGTCATCGCCGGGCCCGCCGGAATCCCGCCCGCGCTCGCGGCCCTGGCGGTTGGAGGCGCGTATGCGACCGCTCTCGACCGGCTCGGCCGGGTTCGAGGCCTCGGGCGGGACGTCGCCACCGCATTGCTGCTCGTCGCCGCACTCGCCATTGGGATCATCCTTGCCAGCGACGTGTTCGACTCCGGGTCTGGCGTCGACCGCCTTCTCTTCGGCAGCCTCCTCGCCATCGGCGACGCCGAGCTGATCGCGACTCTCATCGCCTCCGTGATCGTGCTCGCCGCCGCCGCTGCGTGCAGGCGCACCTGGATCGCGTCGGGTTTCGACCCGCAGGTCGCTCCGGCCCTCGGCCTTCGCACCAGGCTGGCCGACTGGGTTCTCGTCGCGGCCATCGCTATCGCCGTCATCGCAGCGGTCGACGCGGTCGGCGCTCTCCTGGTCTCGGCGATCCTGGTGATGCCCGCGGCGACAGCTCGCCTCGTGACCCGAAGCGTCGCCTCGCTGGAGGTGAGCGCCGCAGCGCTTGCCCTTGCCGAGGGGATCGGCGGACTGCTCATCGCCTTCGAGCTGGACGTCCCGCCGGGGGCCGCGATCGCTGTGCTCGGCGGCGCGGCCTTTGCCTGCGCGGCGCTCGCTACCGCGTTTGCGGGGCGCGCCGCGGAAGGCGCGGCATGAGCGCCCTCGTGACGACCAAGGGGCTCCGCGGCGGCTATGGGCCTGGCGCAGACGCCATTTCCGAGATCGACCTCCAGGTCGAGGCCGGGCAGATCGTTGCTGTCCTTGGCCCGAACGGCGGCGGAAAGACGAGCTTCTTCCGTGCGCTCCTGGGCGAGCTGCCGCGCCGCTCAGGGGCGGTCGAGATCGCAGGGCGGGTCGCATACGTCCCCCAGACCGAGCGGGCTCGCCTCGACTTCCCGGTATCGGCCCTCGACGTAGCGGCAATGGGCACGTATGCCGATGCGCCCTGGTACCGGCGCCTGCCCGAGCGTTCCCGGGCGCGCGCGTCCGAAGCGCTGGCGCTCGTCGGCCTTCAGGGCGAGGCCGACACGTTGTTCGGGGAGCTCTCGGGCGGACAGCGACAGCGGGTGCTGATCGCCAGGGCCCTCGCCCGCGAAGCGCGCGTGCTTCTGCTCGACGAGCCGCTGGGTGGCCTTGACCGTGCGTCGGCGAGCAGGGTCGGGCGCGTGCTCGACGACCTGCGCGCGACCGGCCGGGCAATCCTGGTGGCGACGCACGACATCAACGACGCGCGCGAGGCGGACCGTGTCCTTTGCATCAACCGGCGGCAGATCGCGTACGGCCCGCCAGAGGTGCTGGACGCCCAGACGCTCGAGCGCACGTACGGCGGCGAACTGATCACGCTCCCGGGCGGCGGGCAGGCGGTCGTCGTCCAGCACCACTCCCACTAGACCTGATGCTCGACGCGCTGACAGACCCGTTCGCCGGCGAGATCGGCCAGCGCGCCCTGGCCGAGGTCGCGCTCCTCGGGCTGGTCTGCGGGCCGTTGGGCGCCTGGGTCGTCCTCTATCGCCAGAGCTACGCCGCCGAGTCGCTCGCGCACGCGGCTTTGCCCGGGTTGGTGCTCGCGTCGCTCGCCGGGGCCCCGCTGCTTGTGGGGGCCGCCGGCGGGCTCGGCGTTGCCGCAGTGGCGATCGGGCTCGCCGGACGCGAGCGCAGGGTGGGCTCGGACACGGCGATCGCAGTGGTCGTCACCACGCTCTTCGGCCTTGGGGTCATGCTGGCCCTGCGTCCCGAGGTTCCGGCGCGCCTGGGTGAGATCCTCTTCGGCGATCCGCTGAGCGTGTCGGGTGCCGACCTTGCAGCCACGGCGGTGCTCGCGCTGGCCGTCCTGGCGGCCCTGGGCGCCTTCCACAGGAGCCTCTCGCTCGCCGGGTTCGACCCGCAGGCGGCTCGGAGCCTTGGAGTCAGGCCGGAGCGCCTCGAAATCGTCCTCCTGATTCTCCTGGCCGCCGCGACGCTCGTGGCGGTCGGAGCCCTGGGCAATCTCCTTGTTGTGGCGATCCTCCTGGCTCCGGGCGCCGCGGCGCTGCGATTGGCTCGCGGACTGGGGCCGAGCCTCGCGCTCGCCGCCTGCCTGGCTGTCGCCGCCGGAGTGGCGGGCCTCTATGCGAGCTACTACCTGGAGCTCGCGGCGGGCGCCTCGATCGCCCTGGCGGCGGTCGCGACCTTCGCGCTCGCCTCGCTTGCGCCGGCGCTTCGCCCGAGGGCCTAGACGCCCGTACCCGTCCCGCCGCGCCCTTCGCCCGAGGCAAAGCGAGCCGCCCCGGCGGTGCCGGTCTCAACCGATGCGCGACCCAGCTCGGCCTCGTGGGCGATCCCGTCGGCGAAGGTCATCCCGATGCCCTCGATCGCGGCCCGGCGGTCCGAGAGCATCGTTTTCTGGGGGAAGGCTGCCAGCCCCTCGGCCATCTCGAGCGCCCGTTCCAGGTGAGTCCCCGCCGGGACGACCTCGTTGAGGAGCCCCCATCCATGCGCCTCCTCGGTTTCCAGGATCCTCCCCGTCAGGATCATCTCCAGGGCTCGGCCCATTCCGACGATCCGCGGCAGGCGCTGGGTGCCGCCGTCGATCAGCGGCACTCCGAAGCGCCGCTCGGTGAAGCCGAGCTTCGCGTCTTCGGTCGCGATCCGAAGGTCACACCACAGGGCGAGCTCCAGGCCGCCGGCGAGGCACCAGCCCGAGATCGCGGCGATCGTCGGCTTCGATGCTTGAAGCCGGGTGAAGCCCAGCGGGCCGTCGGCGAATCGCGGTAGCCAGTCGAGCGGATCGATGCCCGAGGCGACGGCTTCCGCGAGCGCCTTCAGGTCGGCGCCGGCGCAGAACGCCTCCGGGCCTTCGCCAGTGAGTATCAAGACCCGCGCGTCGTCGTCGGCCTCGAAGGCGTCGAATCCTCGTCTGAGCCCCTCGGCCGTAGCGGCGTCCACCGCGTTGCGGCGCTCCGGGCGCGTGATGGTGAGGACGGCCGCCGCGCCGACCCGCTCGTACTTCGTCTCGCTCACGGCGCGAAGACGGGCTTCAGGGCTTGCGAAGGCGCTCGATGTCCTCGCGAGCCCGGTCCTTGCGGGTCTCGAGGCGGTTCTGCAGGATCGACATGACGACCACGAAGAGCGCGAAGAAGATGATCACGCCGAAGCAGAAGAAGGTGATCACCTTGTCGTTCGTCCGGCCATAGAGGCCCTCTCCGTCCGCCGCCATCGCGATCGGGCTGGCGACGAGCAGTGTCATCGCGGACACGGCCAAGGACAGGAGGATGCGCTTCATGGCGCCGAACTCTACAGGCTTCAGGAGGCGGGCCGGAGGGGTTCAGGTGGTGCTGATCGCACCGGTCGCCGTGAGCACGATCACCAGCGCGCCGAGGCCAATGCGGTACGGGCAGAACGCGCCGATCGAGTGGTTCGTGATGAATCGCAGGAGCCATGCGATTGCGATGTAGCCGGAGACGAAGGAGAGCGCTGTGGCGAGGAGGGTCAACGCAAACGCCGGGCCCGTCGGCCGAACCCACCTCCTTCAGCTGATACAGGCCGGAGAGCACCACGGCGGGCACCGAGAGGAGGAACGAGTAGCGCGCGGCTGACGTCCGGTCGAAATTGAGGAACAGTCCAGCCGAGATCGTGGCGCCGGAGCGCGAAACGCCGGGCACGAGGGCAAGCGTCTGGAAGGCGCCGATGACCAGGGCATCGCGCCTGGTGATCGTCGCCAGTTCACGCTGTCGTTGCCCGTAGCGCTCGGCGGCCAGCATCACGAAGGAGAACAAGATCAAGGTGATTCCCGCCAGATACAGGGAGCGAGCGCCGTCCTCGATCTGATTCGAGAAGACCAGTCCGGCAACGCTGATCGGGATGGTGCCGAGCGCGATGTACCAGCCCATCCGAGCGTCGATGTCGGCTGAGCGCCAGCGCTCGCCCCTGATCGAGCGCTTGAAGGCGACAGCGATTCGCGCCAGGTCCTGCCGGAAGTACACGACCACGGCGGCGATCGTCCCGAGCTGGATCACGGCCGTGAACGCCGCTCCCGGATCCTCCCAGCCGGCGAACGCAGGCACGATGAGGAGGTGGCCCGACGACGAGATCGGCAGGAACTCCGTCAGGCCCTGGATGATTCCCAGAACGATTGCTTCGAGCGCGTTGATGGCAGCGCGGCACGGTACTGGAACCGCCCGCCGGCGCTATTTGTGCCAAGTCAGCTTGCGAGCGGCGAGTGCAACGCGATCATCACGAGGCCGTACACGATCCCTGCGAGGGCGGTGATGCCTGAGATGCCGGCGAACGACGCAAATGCCGTTGCCTGAAACCTGTCGTTCGATTCCCACTTCTCGCCCGCACGGATCGACGCGGTCGAGGAGACGAGCGCCGCGAAGATGACCGCCAGGCCAACCGTGGCGCCCAGGAAGAACTGGGCTGTTTCGCCGATGCTCATGCCTTCACCATCGGCTCTGAGACCAAAGATCGCGTAAAGATCCGGGGAACGCGCTCCGAAGCCGCTCAATTGCGCACGAACAAGCCGAAAAACCGGGGACTTTCCTTGTGAAAGTTCAGTGAACGCCCCGTTGCGGGGCCGGTTTCCCATCTAGAATGGCCTTGTCGCCATGACTCCTTCGCCTGGCACAGTCCGGCTCGCGGTGATCGACACCGACTCGAGCTTCGTTCACGTCCTGGCCAAGCGGCTCGAGGCCGCGGGGTGGGAGCATCGCGTGCTCACGAGCACCGTTCCCCTCGATGAGCTCGTCGCAATGAAGCTGAACGCGCTGGTGATCGATCCGGCCGCGCTCGGCGCAATGGGCTGGGAGTACCTGGAGCGCGTCTGCACTTCGCTGCCCGACCTGGGGCTGATCGTCGTCTCGCACGGCTCCACGGTCGCTCAGCGTGTGCGAGGCCTCAGGATGGGCGCCGACGACTGGGTCTCCAAGCCTTGCCATCCCGAGGAGGTCCTCGCGAGAGTCGAGGCTGTGGCGAGGCGCCGCAAGCGCGGCCAAGGTTCGACGGAGGCGGGGCCTTTCGTGGCCGGCGAGCTCGAGATCCGCCCCGATCAGTTCCAGGCGTTCGTCGCGGGGAGAAGTCTCAACCTCACGCGCCGCGAGTTCGAGCTCCTCAACAGCCTCGCCGAGGCGAACGGGAAAGTGCTCGAGCGCGAGGAGATCTATCAGCGCGTCTGGGGCTACACGATGGCCCACGGCGATCGTTCCGTCGACGTCTTCATCCGCAAGCTGCGCTCGAAGCTCCAGAAGGTCTCGAGCGAATGGGCATACGTCCACACGCATTTCGGAGTGGGCTACCGGTTCGAGGCAGAGCCGGCTGGAGAAGGGCACCCCGAGCCCGTCTCGTATCCGGGCGCCGCTGAGGGCGCCAATGACCCGGCGCCTGAGCCGGGAACAGTCGAGGCCAAATCAGGCGCGACCCGCGCCTGATCCGCGCCTGACTCCTCCCTCCGTTCACACCTTTTTCACACGGCGGCCCCATGGCGGTAACAAGATCGCCGCATGGCGCTGCGAGCCTGAAGTCACTTCCGGGGGCACACGGGCGCGCAACGGTGCGCGCAGCCTCCTCCTGCAACTCACGTCCTCGTTATGACAACGAAAAGGGAGACATCAAAAGTGATTTCGAAGAATTGGCTGCTCGCCGTAGGAGCAAGCTCAGTCCTCGCACTCGGGCTCGCCGCCTGCGGCGACGACGACGACAGCGGCGGCGACACCGAGGGCGCGAGTGGCCTGTCGGGTGAGATTCAGATCGACGGATCCAGCACCGTTCAGCCATTCGCCGAGGCTGCGGCGGAGCTCTTCAACGAAGAGAACCCAGACGTGCAGATCAGCGTCGGCGCGGCCGGTACGGGTGGCGGCTTCGAGCGCTTCTGCGCTGGTGAAACCCAGATCTCTGACGCATCGCGTCCGATTGACAAGGCCGAGGAAGTCCCCCTCTGCGAAGAGGAAGGCATCGAGTACACCGAGGTTCAGGTAGCGAACGACGGCATCGCCGTCGCGACGAGCCCCGATCTCGAGATCTCCTGCCTTACGTCTGAACAGCTCGCGGAGCTGTGGACCGACGACTCGATCACCAACTACTCGGACCTGGGCGACGATGCCGATACCGGTGAGCCGCTCCCGGACGAGGAGATCAGCCTGTACGGCCCCGGCACCGACTCGGGCACGTTCGACTACTTCACGGACGCGATCAACGGCGAGGAAGGCCTCAGCCGCAAGGACTACCAGGCGTCGGAAGACGACAACCAGCTCGTAACCGGGGTAGCCGGCGATGGCGCGGGACTCGGGTACTTCGGGTTCTCGTACTACGAGCAGAGCGCCGACCAGCTGAACCTCGTGTCGGTTGACGGCGGCGACGGCTGCGTTGCTCCGGACGCCGAAACGATCCAGTCCGGCGAGTACGCGCCTCTGTCGAGGCCGCTGTTCATGTACCCCTCGACGCAGGCGCTGGATGACCCCGACAACGGCGAAGCCGTCACCGGGTTCATGCAGTTCGTCGTCGATAACTCCGAATCGATCGCCGAGGCCGCGCTGATCGTCCCGATGGACGAGACGCAGGCCGAGGACGCGAAGTCCGCGTTCGAGGGCGTGGCGGGCTAACGCCCGAGAGTCCGGCTCCACCGAAGAGACACACGATGGAGGCCGGCTCAGCACATCTAGGCGGAAGCGGCACGCCGGGAGGCCACAGGCCTCTCGGCGTGAAGCGCCGCCGTTGGGGCGAGGAGGTCATCCGAGCCCTCCTCTTCCTCGCCGCCGGGATCTCGATCCTGACAACGGTCGGCATCGTCGTCGCGCTCCTCGTGGAGTCGATCCCGTTCTTCATCGACGTCGGCTCCACGTTCTTCACGGACGGGTCGTGGAGCCCCTTGTTCGCAGATCCCGAGTTCGGCGTCTGGCAGCTCCTCAACGGAACCTTCCTCATCACTGGAATCGCGATCCTCGTTGCGATCCCGATCGGCCTCGCCTCCGCGATCTACCTCTCGGAGTACGCCACGCCACGGGTGAGGAAGACGATCAAGCCCATCCTCGAGGTCCTGGTCGGGGTCCCGACGGTCGTGTTCGGCTACTTCGCCCTTACCTTCGTGACGCCGGAGATCCTGCAGGCCCTGGGCATCGAGGTCAAGGGCTTCAACGCACTGGCCGCCGGCCTGGTCATGGGGATCATGATCGTGCCGACGATCGCGTCCATCTCCGAAGATGCAATGCGCGCCGTGCCTCAGGGACTACGCGAGGGCGCCTACGGCCTCGGGTCGACCAAGCGGCAGGTCGCGACCCGGGTCGTCTTTCCCGCTGCCCTGTCGGGCATCGTGGCCGCGATCGTCCTGGGCGTATCCCGCGGTATCGGCGAGACGATGATCGTGCTCCTCGCAGCCGGCCTCCAGCCCAACTTCGGGATCGACCCGCGCGAGGGGTTCGCGACGATCACGACCTTCATGGGATCCGCCGCCGACGGCGACAACCCGGCCGGGTCGATCGGCTACCAGTCGATCTTCGCCTGCGGCACGATCCTCTTCTTCCTGACCCTCGCGATGAACATGATCGCGATCCGCTTCGTGCGGAAATACAGGCAGGTCTACGACTGATGGCTCCGCCCCCGCCCCCGCCCGCCGCTGATGTGATCGAGGTCACCATGCCCGGCGCGCACTTCCGCCGCGAGCGCGGGACGCAGATGCGCGAGGTCGGTTTCGCGGTGGGACTGTTCGCGCTTCTCAGCATCGCGCTTCTCACCCTGTTGGTGTTGATGGTCGATGTCATCGTCGAGGGAGCAGGGAGCCTCTCCGGCAGCTTCTTCTCGGAGACCCCGTCCCGGGTGGATCCGGGGAGCTCTGGCATCGGCCCGGCGATCACCGGAACGCTCTACCTGATGCTCGTTTGTGCCGCATTCATCATTCCCGTGGGCGTGGCCAGCGCCATCTATCTCGAGGAATACGCAAACCGCGAGAAGTGGTTCAACCGGATGATCGAGGTCAACATCCAGAACCTCGCCGCCGTGCCGTCCATCGTCTACGGAGTGCTGGGCCTCGCGTTCCTGGTGCGCGGACCGATTGGCCTGGGGAACGTGGTCGTCGCCGGAGGGCTCACCCTCGGCCTCCTGGTCCTTCCCGTGGTCATCGTGGCCGGCCGGGAAGCGATCCGGGCCGTGCCGCCTTCCATCCGTGAGGGCTCGATGGCCCTGGGGGCCACGAAGTGGCAGACGATCTGGAAGCAGGTATTGCCGGCGTCGATCCCGGGGATCGCGACCGGCACGATCCTCGCGCTGTCGAGAGCGATCGGCGAGGCGGCGCCGTTGATCGTCGTCGGCGCCATCGCGTTCGCGACGACCTCGGACACAAGCCTTTTCAGCGGCACATTCTCCGCGCTGCCGATTCAGATCTTCGGCTGGACCGCGGATGCAAACGAGGCGTTCAAGTCCCTGGCGGCCGCGGCGATCATCGTCCTCATGGGAATCCTGCTCGCGATGAACGCGGTCGCGATATGGCTTCGAAACAGATTCGAACAAACCTGGTAGGTGAAATAAGGTGGAATATTCAGTGACCGACCGCGAACAGACCGGAGCCGATCGGACGGCCGGTGGGACCGGAATCGACCTCTCGTCGACCGTTGCCGAGACACACGACCCGAACAAGGTCGTGGTGGCGAAAGAACCGATCTTCGAGCTTCGGGACGTAAGCGTCCGCTACGGCGGGAACCTGGCCGTCGACGAGGTGACCGTCGACTTCCTTCAGAACAACATCACGGCCCTGATCGGGCCATCGGGTTGCGGCAAGTCCACGCTCATCCGCTGTCTCAACAGGATGAACGACCTGATTCCATCGGCAGCGGTCGAGGGCGAGATCATCTACCACGGCCAGAACCTCTATGACAAGGATGTGGATCCGGTCGAGGTCCGAAAGCGCATCGGCATGGTCTTTCAGAAGCCGAACCCCTTCCCCAAGTCCATCTACGACAACATCGCCTTCGGTCCCCGCATCCTCGGGATGAAGGGCGACATGGACGAGATCGTCGAGAACGCGCTCAAGGGGGCGGCGCTCTGGGATGAGGTGAAGGACCGGCTCTCGGACAACGCCTTCGGCATGTCGGGCGGCCAGCAGCAGCGCCTGTGCATCGCGCGCTGCATGGCCGTCGAGCCCGACGTGATCCTGATGGACGAGCCCTGCTCGGCGCTCGACCCGATCTCCACCGGCAAGATCGAAGACCTGATGATGGACCTGAAGGACCGCTACTCCATCGTGATCGTCACCCACAACATGCAGCAGGCGGCTCGCGTCTCCGACAAGACCGCCTTTCTCATCGTCGAGCTGGATTCCGAGGAGAAGAACCGCTGGGGGCGCGTCATCGAGTACGACGACACCGAGAAGATATTCACGAACCCGAGCGATAAAAGGACTGAGGACTACGTTTCCGGAAAGGTCGGTTAGCAAGGAAGCCCCAGAGGAGGCCCGGGTGCACTACCAAGACGACCTGCAGGCGCTCGAAGCCCGAGCGCTCGATGGCCTCGACCTGGTAGTCGAGGCGCTCGACCGCACCATCGAGGCGGTCCAGCACCAGGACATGGAGCTTGCCGGCATCGTCGTCGCCAACGACGACGTTCTCGATGGGCGCTACCTCGAGGTACACCAGCGTCTGCTCACGATGCTCGCCACGCAGGCGCCGGTCGCCACCGACCTGCGCCTGATCTCCGCGCTGCTCCACGTGATGAAGAACATGGAGCGCATGGGTGATCAATGCGTGAACATCGCGAAGATCATCCCGCTTGTGGGCACCGACCCGCCGGCGGACGAGCGGATGCTCGGCAACATCTACACGATGGGCAAGCAGGTCCGCTCGCTCGTGACCCAGGTGAAACGCGCCTTCGAGAACCGCGACGTGGACGCCGCTCGCGACCTGGTCCGCCAGGACGACGTGGTCGACAACCTGAACAAGGAGTGCTTCCAGATCGCCATCGAGATCGGCGAGGACGCCGACACGCGCGAGTGGGCGATGACGATGATCCTCGTCGCCCGGGCTCTTGAGCGCATCGGCGACAACGCCGTCGACATCGGCGAGCAGGTCGCGTTCGTCGTCACCGGACTCTTTCAGGAGTTCCAGGACGCCTCCCACCCGGGCGAGTCGCCGTTCGAGTCACCCTTGGGACCCTCCTAGAACCACGGCGATCCGGGGAAAAGTCGTTCTCAGGAGGTAGCGAAGAGGAGGGAGCCGCTGTCGTGGAGCTCGGCAACCCGCGGCCGGTAGGGCGGGTGGACCTCGAGAATCACGGGGGCGACGCTTCGAGTCACGAGACGCGCGACCTGGTGCCATGGAAGCGTCCCGCGGCCAGGGGGGAGGTGAAGGTCCAGGCGAAGCGGGTCGACGCCCAATCCGCCGCTCGAGAGTTGCTTGCGGCGCGCGCCGTAGTTGTCATGGGCGTGGATGAGCGTGACCGCGTCCATGACCGGTTCGATAAGTCTTTCAAGCGAGGTGTGCCTGAGCTCGGCGGTGATGTGTGCGTGGCCGAGGTCGAGGCATAGCCCGATGCCCTCAGACGTCACTCTCCGCGCGGCTGCACGGAGGCTCATCGGCGAGGCCGAGACTGTTTCCCTTCCCGGATAAAGCGGCGCCAGATTCTCGATCGCGATGACGACGTCGTGCAACTCGGCGCGCCTGACGGCACGCCGCAGCGAGGTCATCTCGTCGCGGAGAGCATGCTCGCTCTGGGGCTCGTCGGGGAAGGCGAGGGCGTGGTACACGATCTGCTCGGCCTCTGCTTCGACGACGTAGTCGATGAGGCCGTCCATCGCGCGGTCGCCGCTTGCGTTTCCAAGGTGAAGGCCCGAGGGCGCGTGGACGATCAAAGAGAGGGCAGTGGTGCCGAGCGCCTCGCGAAGCGCCATAGCGTGCCTGGTGACATGTCGTGAGTCGCACAGGACGATCGGGGGTGGCGCGTCGACCTGGACGTGGGAGAAGCCGGCGGCTTCGAAGGACTTGAGAAGGTGTGCGGAGGGCCACCATTCGTGCGGAACGGTTAGCCCGAAGCGCCCGGCCAGGGCCGAAAAGTGGTCACCCGGCTTGGGCGCCGGGACGGCTTGATCGAAGGGGCCTCGCGGCTGAAGTTCCGCCATTGCAGGGAATCTTCGCTGCGAGCCCTCGTGACCGGGTATCGGTTGCGTGAATGGGTTGTGAACAAGCGGTGATCGAGTCTCGGCAAATGGCTGAGTTATCCGCACGGTCTGCCAAACTCGGTACCTGACTTGACGATGCTCTGCGCGGCGATCGACATTGGCTCGAACACCACGCGCGTGCTCGTCGCCGAGCCGCAGGAAGGCCAGCTCCGCAAAGTCATGGAGCAGCGCGCCTACACGCAGATCGGCGCCGACACGAAGCGGGACGGGTCGATGTCCAAGGCCAAGATCGAGGAGGTCGGGGAAGTCGTCTGCACGCAGGTCAAGCTCGCGCAGGAGTCGGGTGCGGAGGTGATCCGCACAGTGGCAACGGCGGCTATCCGCGACGCAGGAAACCGCAAGAAGGCGGTTCGCCGGATTGAGGAGATGGCGGGCATCGAGGTCGATGTCCTCTCCGATGAAGAGGAAGGGCGGCTGGCGTTCGTCGGCGCGACAAAGACGCTCGGCCATCCGGTCGCCGGTGACATCGGCGTGGTAGATGTCGGTGGAGGCTCGTCGGAGATCATCATTGGGTCCATCGCTGGCGGAGTCGAATGGGTCAAGTCGTTCAAGATCGGCTCGGGCGCGATCACCGACGAGTTCCTCACGCAGGACCCCCCGTCCGTCTCCGAGATCCGAAAGCTTCGCGACCACATCGACGAGTTCTTCGAGGGCGTCGACGTGCCGAAGCCCGACCAGGCTGTCGCGGTGGGTGGAAGCGCAACGTCGCTCCGGACCCTCGTGGGATCGGTGCTCGAATACGAAACCCTCGAGCGTGGCGTTCGGGTCCTCGCTTCGGATCCCGTCGACGACGTCGCCAAGCGCTTCGAGCTCGACCCGCGCCGCGTCCGCATTCTTCCGGCCGGAGTCCTGCTGCTCGAAAAGCTCTCCGAGCTGCTCGGCCAGCCGCTTCAGATCGGCAAGGGCGGCCTTCGCGAGGGGATCATCCTCGATCTCCTGAACGGGTCGGCGAACGGCGCTCCCGCAGAGCGCATCGCCGCCTAGCCGCTGCTACCTTGAAACCAGGCACGGGGGTCTCACTGATGAGACTGCGATTCGCAAGAACAGCGGGATTGGCTGCGGTAGCCGCGGGCGTATTCGCTTCTGCCGCGGCAGCGGGGCTGTCCCTGGAGGGCGACGACGGCGTCGGCGATCCCTACTACCCGAAGATGGGGAACACGGGTTACGACGTCGAGTCGTACGACCTGAAGCTGGATTACCAGCGCTCGGGGAAGATCAAGGCCAGGACGACCATCCTGGCCGTGGCGGACACCGATGATGGCGCTCCCTCGCCGGGCTTGGCCCTGGGAAGGTTCAACCTCGATTACCGGGGCCCGAAGGTGACCCATGTGGACGTCGGAGGGGAGGCGTCCTACACACGCGAAGGCCAGGAGCTGATCGTCGATCCCGCCGCCGACATTCCGGACGGCTCGCCGTTCCAGGTCGTCGTGCGCTACGCGGGGAAGCCGAAGCAGGTCTTGAACCCGGATGGATCGAAGGACGGCTGGACACCTACCCGCGACGGCGCCGTAGCTCTGGGAGAGCCGCAGCAGACACCCTCGTGGATTCCGGTGAACGACCACCCGACCGACAAGGCGGCGTGGCACTTCGTCTTCGACACGCCGCGCGGCCTGGATGCGATCTCGAACGGCGAGCTGGTCGAGAAGGAACGGGTTGGGCGTCGAGTGATTACCGAGTGGGACCAGCCGGAGCCGATGCCGAGCTATCTGGCGCTTGCGGCCATCGGCAAGTTCCGCGTCGACAAGGGCGAGGTCGCCGGCATCCCTTACGTAGGCGCCGTCGACCGCAAGCTCGATGCAGCCGGGGTCGAGGTGCTCCGCGACCGCACGGAGGAGGCGCATGAGTTCCTCGAGACGGTCGCCGGGCCCTATCCCCTCGCCAGCACCGGAGGGCTGGTCGATCCTTCGAGCCTCGGTTTCGCTATGGAGACCCAGACCCGCTCCTACTACCCGAACCTTCCGAACCAGCAGCTCGTGATCCACGAGGTCGCCCACCAGTGGTACGGCAACTCCGTCTCGGTGGACCGCTGGAAGGAGATCTGGCTCAACGAGGGCTTCGCGACCTACATGGAATGGCTCTATCACGAGGAAAACGGAGGGGAGGCCGTCGCAGATCGCTTCGAGCGGATCTATGACGCGAACGGACCGAGCGCGCCTGTCTGGAACCCTCCCCCCGCGGACCCCGGCGGCCCCGAGAACCTCTTTGCCTGGTCGGTTTACGACCGCGGGGCGCTGGCCCTCCAGGTCCTCCGCGACGAGATCGGCGACGAGGATTTCCGGGAGGTGCTGGCGATGTGGGCGCAGGACAACGAGTTCGGGAACGTTTCCACTCAGGACCTCTATGAGCTCATCGAGGAGGTCACAGGCGACCCCAGACCGGATGAGTTCGACACGTGGCTCTATGAAGAGGGCAAGCCGCCCTGCGACGCCTGCCGCGCCGTGTCGGCCTCCCAGGCCAGCCAGAGCCCCCTCAGCCACTCGACGTACCGCCGCGGACCCTCCGAGTAGAGCCGGCGGCCGAGAGAGATCGCCGCGCGGTAGTGCTCGTCCTGCCGAGCCTGGACCAGGGCGGACAACTCGGCCCCCGGGCCGGCGCCCAGGCCGGACTGCCCCGACTCCACTGCAATGCGCACCTGACCGAGGTCGTGATGGTTCCCGAGCAGCTCCGATAGTTCGTGTGCCTCGTCTGCGAGGGGCCTGATCACGGGCTCCCAGGCCTCGCCGACCAGCCGCAGCGAGTACCACATGTCCTTCACGCGCTTTCGCCATTCGTGCAGGGTCGCGTCGCTGGGGTCCTCGATGGCATCGGCCAGCCCCTCTTTGCCCTGCCGGTAGGTCCGGAGGAGGCCTGGCTCGATCAGCTCGAAGCTCTCGTAGCCCAACGGCCACAGCCGCGCGTCGCCATGCGCCTGCGCGATCAGCGCCGATGCCCGAGCCGCCGCCAGCGCCACCGCGGGGCTTTCGCTTTCCCCTCGAGCCATGCCCACGAGCCAGGCGCGCGCGGCTTCCAGGGTCTCGTCGCCAATTGAGCGCTCGAACCGGTCGATCAGCGCTCGCAGCGCCTCGGCCTGGGCGTCGGCCTCGCGTGCCTCGGCCAGCAGATGTGCCGCATCCCGCAGCCGTGCGTTCTCCGCGTCGAATCGCTCCTGCCCCAAGCTGTCCTTGACCAGCCTGAGAAGGGACCTCGTCTTCTTCAGGTCCTTGCGCGCGCTGTGGACCGCGGCCGCCGGATCTTCGGCCATGCCGGCGTTCAGATGATCGAGGGCACTGGCGAGGCGTTCGGTGGCGACTCGCCTGATCTCGAAGGCGAGGCGCTCAGGCTGGTCGAAGCTGTAGCTCACACATCGAAATCTACGCTGGGATGGACGCCGCCGATCCCCGGGTCAACGGTCCTGACCGCGACGTCGCGACGCGCCGGGAGATGCCATTGCCCCACGCGCCAGTCGATCGAGGATCCGTCCGCGAGCACGGCCTTGGCGCGGCCGCACCGCGGCGGGCCCCACAGGGTTGCCTCGAGCGGCCGGCCCCCGCGGCCGTCGCCGAGTCCCCGGGCGACGGTTTCCTGCGGATAGGTGACGACGATCGATCCCCGCCTGACCCAGATCGGTATGCGATCGAGCGGCGCGACCGCCGTGACCTCGACGCCACCGCTCTGTGGCTCGCCGCTCCAGAAGTCGATCCACTCGCCCTTCGGCAGGTACGTGCGCCGCTCTCGCGCCCCCTTTTCGAGCACCGGCGCCACCCAGAGCGCGGGGCCGAAACCGTACGCGTCGCCAACCTCCCACGAGCGTTCCTCCTCGGGCTCGATCAGGCAGAGGGGGCGCATGATGGGGAGACCCGTCCGCGCCGCCGTTCGCGCAGCCGCGTGGATGTACGGGACCAGGCGTTCGTGAAGCACGACCAGGTCGCGGTAGGAGCGCAGGGTCTCGTCGTCGTAGCGCCAGGCCTCCTGGTCGAAGCGCCCGTGCGCTTGCATCAGCGGCGTCATGGCGCCGAATGCCGCCCAACGGACCAGGAGCTCCCTGGGGCAGCGCTTCGCGAGGCGCTCGCCGAGATAGCCACCTACGTCGTGGGACCAGTTCGAGAACCCACTGGCCGCGGCGGTCAGGCTTGCTGTCACGAGGGTCTTCAGCGACCACCAGTCGGAAACCTGGTCGCCGCCCCAGGTGAGGCCTGTGGCCTGCTGTCCCGTCCAGCCCGGCCGCCCGAAGAGGACCCCCTCACCCGGATGGACCTCGTCCAGCACCTCCTGCATCGCCCGCCGGTAGAGGTCGCCGTACTCCCAGGCCACCTCGACGCCGCGCCTGCCGTCGGCGAACCGCGCGTCGGAGGCCACGTAGTAGCCCTCGCCGTCGTCCGCCTTGATCCCCGCCACGCCCATCTCGAGCACCTCGCGCGCCTGGCGCTGCCACCAGTGTTTGGCCCCGCTTGAGGTGAAGTCGATCATCGAGCCCGTCCCCATCCACCACTTGCCGACCCACGGGTCGCCGTGCGGATCGCGCACGTAGTGGCCGGCGGCGGCGCCGTCGGCGTAGTTCGAAGCAGGACGCGAATGAATCAGCTCCGACTCGGAGTCCGGTGGCCTCTGACCGTCCGAAGACTCGAGGTTCGTCCATGGAGTGACCCAGACGACTGTGCGGACGCCATCCTCTCGCATTCCGGCCACGAGGCCTTCGGGGTCGGGGAACTGGCGGCGATTGAACTTCCACGTGTTGTATTGCGTCTCCCACGGAGAGTCGATGACGATCGCGTCGAGCGGGATCCCGTGTTCGCGGTAGCCGTTCCAGTCCTCCTCCACGTCGCGCTGGTGCTCGTAGACGTCGCGGCTCTTCCAGTGCCCATACGCCCACTCGGGCAGAAGCGCCGGGAGCCCTGTCAGCTTCAGGTAGCGCCGCAGTCGCGCCGCCGGCGTTCCGCCGCAAAGGAGGTGTAGGCGAAGCGGACCGGCAGCGGCGAGCTGCGAGATCGAGTGCGAGTCGCCACGCAGGTCCAGGTCCATGCCCTGGCCATGCGTCTCGGACCAGATCGCCCGCCCGGCGCTGGAGAGCAGCCACGGCGCCGGCACGTAGTCACCCTGGGGAACGCCTCCCACGTCGGCCATCTCCGGAGGGCAGTCGGGGCCCGTGTAGCGGCGGTCCGCGCCGAGCCGGATCCGCCTCCCGGCCTGGTCGAAGGGCTCGGCGTGGCGCGCCCCAAGGCCGGACACGCGCTCGCCCGGGGTCGCGAGCCACGAGGCCTCCAGGCGGAACGGCGCCGGATCGGCCTCGAGCTCGACGATCACCCGCGCGTCGCTCGCCAGCTGGATGCGGACCGTCGCCTCGCTGCCGCCTGCCCGCGCGGACAGGGTGACGCCGTGGCCTCCGGCCGCCTCGACCCTGCCCTCCCCGAGTGCCGCGCGCTCCCCCCACGCCTCCTCGGCGACGACACCTTCGGTCAGATGGATGAGGTGCTCGGTCTCCGATCCCGAACGCAGGAAGAGCCGCGTTGCCACGAACGCGACCCTTCCGTTGCGCTCGACCGAGAGGAGAACGGGGTCGAGCGTGACCTCCACTTCGAGAGCACCGCGTGAGAGGACAACGGTTCCCGCCCCGCGCTCGAGCGTCACGGCCACGCCAGGGAGTTCAACGCATCAGAGGCCCCTTGCGGTTGCCATGCGGTTAACGGCCGTTCACATCGGATTCACCGCGATTTCCCAGCTTCGTAACGGGAACGACCCTCTGCGCGTCCAAGCTGGAAGCGTCCATTTGCAGGCAAATCTGAAAGGGAGCAGCGATGATTCCCCACCGTGGCGCACGAGTAGACATGCACTGCCACTCCACCGCCTCCGAGCTCGCGAAGCTCGGAATCCAGCGCAGCCTGGGGCTGCCGGAGTGCGCGACGCCTCCGGAGGAGGCCTACGCGCTCGCCAAGCGGCGGGGCATGGACTTCTTCACCCTGACCGATCACGACACGATCGACGGCTGCCTCGAGCTTGCCGACCGGCCCGACGTCTTCATCTCCGAGGAGCTCACGGCATGGTTCGCCGGCGAGCCCCAGGCGGTCCACGTCCTCTGTTATGGAATCACGCCCGAGGACCACGACTTCCTGCAAAGTCACGCCTTCGATCTCGAGACCTGCGCCGCGTACCTGAACGAGCACGGGATCACGTGCGCCCTGGCGCACCCTTTCTTCGAGGTCGCGGCGCCCCTCGATGCGCGCCACCGGCGCCGCCTCGCTCAGCTCTTCGGCGTGTGGGAGGTCCGCAACGGCTCACGCGCTCGTGAGCTCAACATGCCTTCGGCGGTGTACGTCGAGACCCACGGGGGGACGGGAATCGGGGGATCGGACGACCACGCCGGGGTGGACATAGGGCGGACATGGACCGAGACGCCGCCCGCGTCTTCCCCGGAAGAGTTTCTGGGTCACGTGCGTGAGGGCCTCGCCGTGGCCGACGGCGCTCAGGGCAGCGCGGCGAAGTGGGCGCACTCCGCGCTTGCGCTCGCCACGCGCGCGCTGCTGCGAGAGAACGATGAGCTGCCCGAGGCCGCCTGCAGCCCTGCCACGGTGCTCGAGATCGCCCAGCGCGTCGTCGGTGACGGCGCGCTCCGCGGCGGCGATGCAACACCGGGGCTGGATCCCGGCGAGGTGACGGCTCTCGTTCGTGCCTGGCTCGACTCGACAGGCCTCCCGCACGATCCGCGGAAGCTGATCGAGCTGATGCAGGAGGACGGATTCAGTCACTCCGACCTTCACCGCAAGGCCCGGCGTGCGCACGAGCGCAAGCTGCGCGAGGCGATCGGCGAGGTGCAGCGCGTCGCCGAGACGGGCAAGGGATACGCGGAGGCCGCTCTGCCGCTCTTCGACGCGATGATCCCGGCGCTCCCATACGTGCCGGCCATGGCGATCCTCGGAGCGGAGAAGCGCAAGCTCTCCTCGCGCGAGGGCGAGCCGAAGCGGGTCGCCCTGGTGGTCGACGCCATCGGATCGATGCACGGCGTGAGCCACACCGTCGAGCGCCTGCGCGAGCATGGTGTCCCGGGATACGACGTGGAGGTCATCGGCACGGACTCTCGCGTCGATCGCCGCCTTCCGGCGGTCGCCGAGGTCGACGTGCCGCACTACCCCGGCCTCAACATCGGGATCCCGAGCATTCCCGAGCTGGCCGAGACGATCGCCGACGGTGCCTACGACGCGATTCATGTCACTGCGCCGGGGCCGGCCGGGATCGCCGCGGCCCTGATGGCGCGGATCGCCGGCCTGCCGCTCGTCGCAAGCCATCACACGGAGCTCGCGGCCTATGCGCGACTGCGCTCCGGCGATCCCGGCCTGGAAGCCGGCATGCGCGCCGCGCTGTCGCTCTTCTACTCGGGGTGCCGGCTCGTGCTCTCGCCCAGCACCGCGGCCGACGAGTCGATTGGCTCGCTCGGCATCCCGGCCGCCAGGATCCGCCGCTGGGAGCGTGGGGTGGACCTGGACCTCTACAGCCACGACAAGGCGAACCGCAACGCTTATCCGGGCCAGTTCAAGGTTCTCTACGCCGGACGCCTCTCGAAGGAGAAGGGGGTGGATCTCCTGGCCGATGCCTTCGAGATCGCGCGCGAGCGGGATCCGCGGCTCCATCTCCTGCTCGCCGGGGGCGGTCCCGAGGAAGAAGAGCTCAGGTCGCGGCTCGGAGACGCGGCCACCTTCCTTGGCTGGCTCGATCGTGAGCAACTCGCCGAGGCATACGCCAGTTCAGACCTGTTCGTCTTCTGCTCGCGTACGGACACCTACGGACAGGTGGTCACTGAGGCGCAGGCGAGCGGGCTCCCGGTCGTCGCGGTCGACGAAGGCGGCCCCAGGACCCTGATCCGCAGCGGCGACACGGGCTGGCTCGTCGAGGCGGAGCCGCTCAGCGTTGCGGCGGGCATCGCCCAGCTCGCCGCATCGCCATACCTACGCGAGCATCTCAGGAGAAACGCGCTCCGGCGGGTTCGCGGCCGCAGCTGGGACGCCGCATTCGGCCAGTTGGCCGCGTCGTACGACGAGATCATGCGCCGGCCCGGGCTGGAGGATGCGGGCGACGAGTTCGACCCCGCCCCTCGTGCACCCGCCCCGGTGCTTCGCGCGGCTTAGACAGCGCACGTCCCAACGTTTACCGGGCGTTGACCTGCTCCGGCGCGGTCGAACTACCATGGGTGCGTGGCGTTCCCGCTGACGAGCAGGCCCGAAGAGGACGAGCTCACCGAGGCGCGTGCCGAGGATGTGCCCGCGCTCGACGACACAAGCCTCTACTTCAACCGCGAGCTCTCGTGGCTCGAGTTCAACGATCGGGTCCTGCAGCTGGCCGAGGACGATACCGTCCCCCTCCTCGAGCGGATCAAGTTCTGCGCGATCTGGGAGTCGAACCTGGACGAGTTCTTCATGGTGCGCGTGGCAAACCTCGAGGACCAGCTCGAGTCAGGTCGTGACGTCCGCGGCGCCGACGGCATGAGCCTGGCCGCGCAGGTCGACGAAATCCACGAGCGCGTCGTTGCCCAGCGCGAGCGCGTGAGCGCCGCGTTCAAGGGCATGAGGCCGGAGCTCGAAGAGAACGGCGTGCGGATCCTCCCGGTGGCGGAGGCTTCGCCCGAGGAGCGCGAGGAGCTCCACGACCTCTTCGAGCGCCAGGTGTTCCCCGCCCTTACCCCGCTCGTGATCGGGCTGGGTCGCCCGTTCCCATACATCTCGAATCTCTCGCTCAGCCTCGCTGTGTCGCTGCGCGACCCCAAGCAGGGCACCGAGGTCCTTGCCCGCGTGAAGGTGCCCAAGGAGCTTCTCGGGCGGTTCCTGCCGCTCGGCGAGGACGGGGCGACGCTCGTGCCCCTCGACGACCTGATCGCGGCGAATCTGGGCGCGCTCTTCCCCGGGATGGAGGTGGTCGACTACTCGTTCTTCCGGGTGACCCGCGACACGGACTACGACGTCTCCGACGAGGCCGACGATCTCCTGCAGGCGGTTCAGGAGGAGCTCCGGCGGCGACGCTTCGGAGAGGTCGTCCGCCTCGAGGTCGAAGGCGGGATGGACAGGCGCCTGCGCTCCCAGCTCGTCTCCGCGATGGGGCTCGAGGAGCGCGAGGCCTACGAGGTGAACGGCCTGCTCGACCTGACCGATCTGTGGGACGTCTATGGGATCAAGGGCCTGCCGAAGGAGCTCCGCGACCCCGAGCACACCCCGGTCACGCAGAGCCGGCTCGTCGGCGAGGACGGAAAGGACGGGGACATCTTCGCGGCGATGCGCGAGAGCGACATCCTCGTCCATCATCCGTACGACTCGTTCTCGACGTCGGTCGAGCGTTTCGTCCGCCAGGCGGTCGCCGACCCTGACGTCCTCGCGATCAAGCAGACCGTGTACCGCACCTCCGCCGACTCACCCCTGGTTCCCTCGCTGATCGCTGCCGCCGAACGCGGCAAGCAGGCCGTCTGCATGGTGGAGCTGAAGGCGCGCTTCGACGAGCAGGCGAACATCACCTGGGCAAAGAAGCTCGAGCAGGCGGGCGTCCACGTCGTCTATGGCATTCCGGCGCTCAAGACCCACGTCAAGTGCATCCTGGTCGTGCGGCGGGAGGGCGACGGGGTGCGCCACTACACCCACATCGGGACCGGCAACTACAACCCGAAGACCGCCCGGATCTACACGGACCTCGGCCTGTTCACGTGCGACGAGGACCTCGGCTCGGACATTGCCGAGATGTTCAACTACCTCACGGGCTACGCGCGCCCTTCGGCGTACAGAAAGGCGTTGATCGCGCCGTTGAACCTCGCCGAGGAGATGATCGCCGAGATCGACCGGACGATCGAGTCGCATTCGCCGGAGCACCCTGCGCGGATTCGGATGAAGATGAACTCGCTTCTCGACTCGAAGTCGATCCAGGCGCTCTATCGGGCATCGCAGGCCGGGGTCGAGGTCAAGCTGAATGTTCGCGGCATCTGCGCGCTGCGGCCCGGCGTGCCGGGGGTATCCGAGAACATCGAGGTGGTGTCGGTGGTCGGGCGGTTCCTGGAGCACTCGCGCATCTACTCGTTCGAGCGTCCGGGCGAGAACCCGTGCATCTACATCGGCTCCGCCGACCTCATGCCGCGGAACCTCTACAACCGCGTCGAGCTGGTCATCCCGATCGAGGACGAGCGCGCGCGCGCGGACCTCGTCGACATCCTCGATATGTCACTCGACGACGACATGAACGCCTGGGAGCTCGACGCCGACGGCAGCTACCGCCGGCGTGACGGCTCACACGGCCGCTCAGTGCAGCGGGAGATGATCGAGCGCCATTCCGAGCGGGCCGCCGAGCCCGTCGCGGTTGCGGCTAGCCCCGCGGCCTGATCCTGTCCGCATGGCGCTCACCGAGCTCGGTGGCGCTGACGAGGAACTCAATGATCACGCGGAGCTCCTGGGCCGTGAACCGCGACGCCAGCGTTTCCTGCCAGTCCTCCATCAAGGGCTGCCACACCTTCCCCGCGTCCTCGTAGTGCCGGGGAGTGACCTCCACGTTCACCTTGCGGCGATCCGAGTCGTCGCGAGTCCTGCGCACGTAGCCGGCGCGCTCGAGGCGGTCGATGACGGCCGTGACCGCGCCCGTAGTCAAGCCCGACGAAGTTGCGAGCTCGCCGGCGGTCATGCCCCCGGACGCCTGTACCAGGTCGAGGCAGCGCAAGTCGGTCAGGCTCAGGCCGAGCTTCTCCGCGGCCAGCGAGTCGAAGGCGCTTTCCTGGCTGGTGTTCGCCCGGTACGCGGCGATCAGCTGCGAGATGAGTTCTTTCTTGGAGTCTCTCGACATCTAAATAGCTTAGTTGCTAAGATACTTTACGTCAGAGAGAGTCTATGGGGTCGCAAGGCCCCGTGCGAGGAGGTATCGCATGAAGGTCGATTTCAAGCTCGAGCTGGTCCCGGTTCCCGTCAGCGATGTGGATAAGGCCAAGGAGTTCTACGTCGAGAAGGTGGGGTTCAACGCCGACGAGGATCACGTCCTGGGCGATGACCTCCGCTTCGTTCAGCTGACGCCACCCGGATCCGCCTGCTCCATCTCGATCGGGAAGGGCCTGACTCAGATGGCGCCAGGGTCGCTCGAGGGGCTGCAGCTCGTCGTCTCGGACATCGAGGAGGCTCACGCCGACCTGACCGGAAGGGGCGTGGAGGTGTCGGAGGTTCAGGACTTCCCATGGGGACGCTTCGTCTTCTTCGCCGATCCCGACGGCAACAAGTGGGCCGTTCAGCAGCTCGTAGAGCGGTAGGAGCGGGGCGGCGCCGAAGCGCCCGCGGAGGCGCTTCGGCACACTGATGGGAGTGATCCACGACGCGCAGGGATTCTGGCTCTCCGCGGAACAGCGGCCCGAGCCCAACGCCATCCTCCGAAGCGAGGTGTCCGCCGACGTGGTCGTACTCGGTGGGGGCTTCTCCGGTATGTGGACGGCGTGGCTCATACGAGAGGCGGAGCCCAACGCGCGCGTCGTCCTCCTCGAGGCGGGGTTGTGCGGTCACGGCCCGTCCGGCCGGAACGGCGGGTTCGCCAACTCGCTGTGGTTCGGGCTTGGCTCGATGCGCGAGGACTTCGGCGACGAGGGCACGCTCGCTCTCGCCCGCAAGGCGGAGGAAGCGATCGGGGAGATCGGCGAGTGGTGCACCACCCAGGAGGTGGACGCTTCGTTTCACCACGGGGGGTACCTCCAGGTCTCGACGGCCAAGGCCTTCGACCAGGTCTGGGAGCCCGCCGTCGCTGCATGTCAGGCGCTCGGCCGGGCTGACGCGGTGGAGGTCCTCCGCGCCGACGAGGTGCAGAAGCGCTGTGCGTCGCCGATCTTCCGGGGCGCGGCGTTCTTTCCCGCTTCAGCCACGGTCAACCCTGCCCGCCTGGCGCTGGGCCTGCGCAGGCGCCTCATCGACGCGGGGGTCGAGGTCTACGAGCTCTCGAAGGTGCGCGGCCTGCAGGTGGGCCCGGGTGGCGTCGAGGTGCGGACCGATGAAGGCGTCGTGCGCGCGGGCCAAGCGGTTCTGGCAACGGGTGGGGCGCAAGAGGCGGTTGCTCCGCTTCGCAGGCGCCTGACTCTTACTTCGAGCCACATGGTGATCACCGAGCCAGTGCCCGACGTCATCGAAGAGATTGGGTGGACCGGTGGCGAGTGCATCACCGATGCCCGCCACATGCTCCATTACTTCCGCACCACCGAAGACGGACGGATCGCATTCGGCTGGGGAGGAGGACGCATGGTCTACGGGGCTCGCCTCTGTGGGCACGCCGAGGTGGACGCCGGCGTCGCCGCCGAGGTCGCCAGTCACCTCACCCGTTTCTTCCCACAGCTCGAAGGACGCAGGATCGACCATGCCTGGGGCGGCCCGATCGACGTCTCTCCCAACCACACTCCGATGGTGGGGACGCTCGACGGCTGCGTCCACTACGCCTTCGGCTACACCGGGAACGGCGTTGGGCCCTCCCGCATGGTCGGCCACATCCTCGCCTCGCTCGCTCTAGACCGCCGCGACGACTACTCGCGCCTGCCGATCGTCGAGCACAAGGAGATCCGTGTCCCGCCCGAGCCCTTCCGCTACATCGGCGGCACGGTCATCCGCGATGCCCTTCTGCGCAAGGAGCGGGCCGAGGAGCTGGATCTGGAGCCTGATCCGCTGAGCACTCTGGTCTCTGGGATCCCGGAACGGGTCGGCGTGCAAATCGGGCGCTGACGTGGCTCGGAAGATCGCGCACCTCGACATGGATGCGTTCTATGCGTCCGTCGAGTTGCAGCGCCACCCAGAGCTGGCGGGCAAGCCCGTGATCGTGTCGGGCACAGGGCCGCGCGCGGTCGTCACGACCGCCTCGTATGAGGCGCGGAAGTTCGGAGTCGGCTCGGCGATGCCCGCGTCGCGGGCGCGACGTCTCTGCCCCGACGCGCATTGGCTGCCGGTCGACCACGCTCACTACCGCGAACGGTCGGCCGAGGTTCGCGCCCTCATGGAAGCCATCGGCGTGCCGATCGAGCCGGTCTCGCTGGACGAGGCCTACCTCGACCTGTCCGAGGTCTCGGACCCGGTGTCGCAGATGAGCGGCCTCGTGAAGCGGATCCGGGATCAGACGGGCCTGGATGCCTCCGTCGGCATTGGCCCCAACAAGCTCGTCGCAAAGATCGCCTCCGATGCCGAGAAGCCGCGCGGCTTTGTCGTTCTCACCCGCGAGCAGGCGGCGGAGCGCTTCAAGGGCGAGAGGGTCCGGCTCATCCCCGGCATCGGCCCGAAGACGGCGCAGCGACTGGAGGGCTTCGGGGTCAAGACGATCGGCCAGCTCCAGCGCTGCACGGTCCCCGGCCTGATCGAGCGCTTCGGAGAGACGCACGGGCGGGCGCTTCACGACCGCGCGCATTTCCGCTCGGACTCGCCCGTCTCGACGGAGCGGATCGCCAAGTCACGCTCGGTCGAGACGACCTTCGACTACGACGTCTCCGACCGGGCGCGGCTCGAGGAGGTGATCGCCGGACAGTCCGAGCGCCTCGCGGGCGAGCTCCAAAAGCGTGATGCCCGTGGGCGCACGATCGGAATCAAGGTCCGGACCGACGACTTCGCGACGTTTACGCGCGTGCGGAGCGTCAAGGCTTTCACGAACGACGCGGAGGCGATCCGCGGCGTTGCGCTCGAGCTCCTGCGCGAGAACCTGCCGGACCGGCCCGTTCGCCTGCTGGGGGTCAGGGTCGCCGGCTTCGAGGACGAGGTTCCGGCGCCCGCCGGAGAGACCCTCCTGGATCAGTCGTCGTGATCGTGCGAATGGTCCTCTTCGAGGCCCTCTTCGTGCACGTGCGGATGGGAGTGCGTCACGTCGCCGTGTGAGTGCTCGTGCTCATGCTCGACATGGTCATGGTCGGCCTCGGTGTGAGCGTGGGTGTGCGTCTCGTCGCCGTGTGAATGCTCGTGGCTGTGCGGCTCGGAGTGGTCGTGGTCGTGGTCGTCGTGCATGGGGTACCTCCTTCGGTGGTCTCTTTTCCGACTGTACCCGCGATCCGGCCTCACGAAAAGGTGCGACCGGTCGTTTCGAGAGCATGAACGAGATGAACGCAGTCCGCTACGAAAGCCCCGTCGGAGTCCTGACCCTTGTCGGGACCGACACCCATCTGGTCGCCCTTCAGTTTCCGGGCAGATACGCGACCGAGCCGCAGGGAGACGCCGCCGCGCTGGGGGCGGCGGTCGCCCAGCTCGACGAGTATTTCGCCGGCGAGCGGCGGACGTTCCAGCTCGACATCCACCTCAAGGGCACCGAGTTCCAGCAGCGGATCTGGGCGGCCCTTCGCGAGATCCCGTACGGCGAGACGACGAGCTACGGCGTCCTGGCCCGCAAGCTCTCCGAGGAGACCGGCGAGAGCTTCGACCCTCGTGGCGTGGGCGGCGCGGTCGGCTCCACGCCGGTGCCAATCATCGTCCCGTGCCACCGCGTGGTTGGCGCCGACGGCTCGCTGACGGGATACGGCGGCGGGCTTCCGCGCAAGCGCGCGCTCCTCGACTTCGAAGGCACGGGAGGAAACACCGCGGCGCTCGACAAGGACTGGGGCAAGCAGCTGACGCTGGCGTGATCAGCCGAGCGAGCGGTGGAGGAACCCGACCGTGTCGTCGAGGACCTCCTCGCGGTTCGTCTCGTTGAAGATCTCGTGCTGGGCGCCCTCGTAGATCTTCTCCTCGGTGCGAGGGCCGCGGATCCTCTCGATCGCCGTGCGCGCGTCGGCCAGGGGCGCGAGCGCGTCCTCGGAGCCGTGGATCCAGAGGACCGGGAGGTCGCCGAACGACCCGCCCTGGGCTACGTCGTCGACCGACCGTTTGAACATCTCCAGGGACGCCCGGTGGAACGGGCCGTGGTAGACGAGCGGATCGGCCGCGTACCTCGCCCCGGTTTCCGGGTCGCGGGAAAGGACGGCGGGGTCGATCGGGATCTCGGGAATGGGGTCCATCTCCAGCAATCCGAACAACGCGGGGTTCCCGCCGATCACGGGGCCTGACAGGACGAGTGCCGACAGCTCACCCCGGTGCTTCTGGGCAAAGCGGGTCGCGACGATCCCTCCCATGGAGTGGCCGATTAGGACCACGGGCAGACCGGGGTGGGCCCCGCGCGCGATCTCGGCGACCAGATGGAGGTCCGCGGTCAGCGCCTCTCCGTGCTCGATCAGGGCACGCTCCCCCTCGGAGAGACCGTGCCCCATGTGATCGGGCGCGTAGACGACTGCGCCCTCGGCGACGAGACGGTCGGCTACGTGGTCGTAGCGCCGCGCGTGTTCCCCATAGCCGTGTGCGATCAGCGCGACGAACGTGGCTTCGTCGTTCGGCCACTCGAAGAAGACGAGGTTGCCGCCCGAGCCGGCGAGGGAGTGCTGGGTCGGCTCAGCCATCGGGCGGGATCATGCCATGACGGCTGCTCGGGCGTCCTGAACGCTCCTCAGCGCCCCGGTAGCATCCGTGTCGCGTGGAAGGGAATCCATGATCAGGCGGGGCCTCATTGCCGCGAGCTTCGCCGCCGCGGGACTCGTTGCCATGCCGTCCTTCGCATCGGCCCAGGAGGTCGAGCCGATCCTCGACAAGGCGGTCTATGACGACGCCACGACTTACTCCTGCCGGACGCCCGTGATCAACATTCAGCCTGGTCAGAACCTCAACAACTTCGGGGGCACGAAGACTTGCCCCAACCCGGCGGTGGTCTCGGGGCCAGGTAACACGAGCGTCTTCTCCTCGAGCGACCCCGGGTACATCACCCGCTTCAAGCCGAGCATGCTCGAGATCACCGAATCGGGGCTCGTGACGCCCAGCGTCTATGACCTCCACCTTCACCACGTCGTCTGGATCAAGGGAGGCAAGCCCACCTTCGCCTCCGGCGAGGAGAAAACCGAGGTCATGCTGCCCGAGGGTTACGGGATCAGGGCCAACGGAAATGAGAATTGGACCCTCAACGACATGATCCACAGCCTCACGGCCGACAGCGGGCGCCAGGTCTACCTGACGTGGGAGATCGACTGGGTGCCGCTCAGCAGCACCGACGGGGCGGCCATCGAGGAGGCCAGCGTCGAGTGGCTCGACGTCGCGGGCATCGACCCGGGCGGGATCTCGGGCCCCGAAGACTTCGCCGACGTCTACCCCGTCTTCGACGCCGAGCGCGGCTTCGACGAGGACGGCGACGGTGACTTCGTCTTCCCGGACGACGTGGAGTCCGCGGTGGCGGGAGATCCAGGATTCGAGGAGAAGTCGAAGATCTCGGAAGAGGCGGAGTGGACGGTTCCGGCGGGCGGCCGGACCCTGGTCTTCGGCGCCGGACACCTGCACCCGGGCGGCACCTCAGTGGACCTCGAGGTCGCGCGAGACGGCGAGGACGGAGGCATCGTCGACGGCGATGACCCGTCCGAGGTTAAGCCGCTCTTCCACTCGGACGCCCGCTATTACGAGCCAGCCGGCGCCATCAGCTGGGACGTGAGCATGAAAGCCACCCGCCCCGAGTGGCGGATCTCCCTGAAGGAAGGCGACACGGTCTCGATCGACGCGACGTACGACGTGGACAAGGCGTCGTGGTACGAGTCCATGGGCATCCTGCCGCTCGCCGTGTCTGAGGCCGACGATCCCGCCGCGAAGGACCCCTGGGATGACGCCACCGCGGTCGCGGACATGTATGACGACGGCGGCATCCTCACCCACGGCCGGCTGCCCGAGAACATCGACGAGGAGGCAGGCCTCGACATCGGGCTCGCCGATCCCAGAAAGCTCGACAGCAAGGGGAAGGTCCGGGCGTCCGGCATCGACATCGACGGGTTCCGGTACGAGCTCGGCGGCTACTCGGCATTCGACAACTTCCCGTCCGCGCCCATGCGCCCGCCGCTCGTCGGACGCGGAAAGTCAGTGCTCTTCACCAACCTCGACGCGATCGAGAACATGCCTGACATCGACCAGGCGTGGCACAGCGTCACGTCCTGTAAAGCGCCGTGCAACCTGGGCTCGGGCATCGGCTATCCGCTCGCGAACGGGCCGATCAAGTTCGACTCGGGCCAGCTGGGATACGGCCATCTGTTCAACTCCGGCGTGACCGCCGGCACCAACAAATTCACGACGCCGCCGCTGACCAAGGCCGGCAAGACCTACACGTACTTCTGCCGGATTCACCCGTTCATGCGCGGGTCGGTCCGGGTCAAGAAGCCGAAGAACTGACCAGGGAGGCAAAGAACTTGCGCCGCATCATCATGATCATCGCCGTGCTGGCCGTTGGGTTCGTCGTTTCGAATCCGCTGGCCGCGGGGCGGGCTACGAAGAACGTAGACGTGGGCGACGACTACTTCGCCCCCGAGTCCTTGACGATCAAGGAGGACAACAGGGTCAGGTTCACCTGGGTCGGGGAGAACGAGCACAACGTGATATGAGAGACAGGGCCCGGGTCCGTACTTCGACGTCGAGACAGCGTCGACGGGCTCCGGCTTCACTACACCCGCAAGTTCAAGAAGCCGGGCAGGTACACGATCGGATGCTTCCTCCATCAAGACATGGACTTGTTTCTGAGGGTGAAAAAGCGCCGGAACTAGCGCTGGCGCGATAAAGCCTTGACGGTCGCGATACTGCTGAGCTATGGCGCAGGACAACGAAGAGCTGGTACGCCGCGGGGTCGCGAATGTCGAGGACTTCTGGGGAATGCTCGACGACTACGTGGTCTGGGATCTGCGGGCGTGGCCGCTCCCCGACCTCGACTCGGTGTACATGGGACGAGACGCGGTCATCAAAGCCTCTCGGCACTATTGGGGCACCTGGGACGACTACCGGGTCGAGGCTGAGGAAATCATCTGCGCTGGACCAAGTGTGGTCGTGATCCTCCGCGAGAGTGGACGAGGCAAAGGCAGCGGCGCGCCCTTTGAGCGACACCATCCGCAGCTGTGGACGTTTCGCGAAGGTCGGATCATCAGATGGGAGTCGATCCCCAGTAGGGAAGAGGCACTCCAGGCAGCCGGTCTTTCGGAGTAGGAGAGCTGTGATCAGCGCTCGTCGTCGATGAGCGCCATCGCGGCGTTCCGGCCGTTCAGGCCGATCACGCTGCCACCCGGGTGGGTGGCGGCCCCGCACAGGTAGAGCCCCTCGACCGGGGTGCGCGACGCGAGGCGGTTCTCCCACATCTGGTCGGGGAAGCATTCGCCCTGGAAGATGCAGCCGCCCGTAAGGCCGATGCGCTCCTCGATGTCGGGCGGGCCGAGGACCTCGTACTCAACGACCTGATCCCTGAAGCCGGGTGCGAAGCGCTCGATCATTCCGAAGACCTGATCGGCCGCGTCCTCGCGGAGGCCCGCGTCCCAGTCTTCGACGGTCTTCCCGGCGGGCGCGTACTGGCAGAACGCCGAGATCACGTGCCGGTCGGGTGGCGCGACCGTGGGGTCGTCGGCCGTCTGCGAATAGATCTCGGTGAAGCCGACCGAGAGCTCGCCACGAGCTGACGCCTCGAAGGCCGCCTGCGCGTCGTCCAGGCTGGCGCGGCAGTTGACGGTCCCTGCCGCGGGCCAGGTCTCGCCGCCGGTTGCGGTCCAGTGGGGCAGTTCCGTGAGCGCGGCGTTCACCTTGACGACCGGGCTGCGGACCTTCCATGCGTCGAGCCGGTCGCGGAACTCAGCGGGGACCGCCCCGTTTGAGCTCCCGGCCTCGAGCATGCCGAGCAGGCGCTTCGGGTCGGCGTTGGAGATCACGGTGCGGGCACGGATGAGCGTCCCGTCCTCCAGCTCGACGCCTTCGCCGGGGCGAACCGCGGCGACGGGCACACCACACGCGACCTCGGCGCCTGCCTCGATCGCGGCGTCGCAGATCGCGAACGAGACCATGCCCATGCCGCCCTTGACGTAGCCCCAGGCGCCCGGCCGGTCCGGGCCGAGCTCGCCCATGTGGTGCATGAGGTGGATCATCGCCGTCCCCTTGTCCTTGGGCCCACCGTAGGCGGCGATGAGTCCCTGACCGTAGAGCGCGTCCTTGATCCGCTGGTCGTAGACGTGGGCGTCGAGGACGTCGGAGATCGATGCTTCGAAGACGAGGTCGATCAGGTCGGGCTCGCCGAGCATCTCCTCGAGTTCGGCGCGGGAGGGGGAGTCGCCAACCCACGCGTCCCGCTCGCCCTTGCGGAGCTTGCGGCGGGCGCGGTCGAACGTTTCGCCATAGGCGAGGAAGCCCTGGATGTCCTTCTCCGAGATGCCGAGCTCGCGCAACCCCGCGAGCGTCCTGTCCCGGTCGTCGAACTCGACGAACGCCGTCCCGTCGTCGAAGGGGATGAAGAGGGCCGGATCGGCAACCGAGATCTCGACGCCGCGCTCACGAAGGCTGAGCTCGGAGATGACGAGCTCGTCCAGCACCCCGACCACGTAGGCGCACGGGCTGACGACGTACCGCTCGTCGGAGAAGGGCCGCTCCAGGGTGCAGGCGCCGCCGACGCGCTCGCGCCGTTCGAGCACGAGCACGCTCTTGCCCTCGCGCGCGAGGTATGCCGCCGCGGTCAGGCCGTTGTGACCTGCGCCGACGATCACGACGTCCCAGTCGCGGGCTGCCAGCTCGGAGACCGGGCGGGGGAGCCCCAGCTCGCCCAGCTTCGCGGCGACCGGGTTCACGACGTCACGACCAACGCGAAGTGACGACCTTCTTGCGCGTGTAGAACTCGACCGCGTCGTTGCCGTTCGCGTGGAGGTCGCCGTCGATGGAGTCCTTCCAGCCCGAGAACGGGAACCACGCGACGGGCGCGGCGACGCCGACGTTCACGCCGATCATCCCGGCCTGGACGCCGTAGCGGTAGGTGCGCGCAGCCTCGCCGGAGGTGGTGAAGATCGAGCCGGCGTTGCCGTAGCGCGAGCCGTTGACGAACTCGAGGGCCGCCTCCAGGTCGGGCACGCGGACGACCGCGAGTAGGGGCCCGAAGAGCTCCTCGCGCGCGAGCTCGCCCTCGTTGTCGGTTGCCTCGACGATCGTGGGGCCGATCATCGTCTTGGCCGGCCCGCCGTCCTCCGGGCCGGCTTCGCGGCCGTCGAGGACGACCTCGTCGCCCTCTTGCACCGCACGCTCGATCGCGCCGACGATCCGCTCTCGCGCCTCCGGTCCGACGAGCGGGCATACCTCGACGCCCTCTTCGTCGCCGGGGCCCGTTCCCAACTCGGAGGCCGCGTCGCGCAGCGTCTCGACGACTTCGTTCTGGCGAGCCTCGTCGCCGACGACCACCGCCACCGAGCCTGCGAGGCACCGCTGGCCGGCGGCGCCGAAGGACGAGCTCATGATCGCGGGCACGGAAACGCCGAGGTCCGCATCAGGCATGACGACGAGCGAGTTCTTCGCGCCGCCCAGGGCCTGGCACCGCTTGCCCGTCGCGGCGGAGCGCTCGTTGACGTAGCGGGCTGTGGACGCCTGGCCGACGAACGAGATCGCGTCGATGTCCGGATGGTCCAGGAGCCCATTCACGGCATCGCGGGCGCCGTGGATCAGGTTCACGACGCCGTCCGGGATCTCCTCGACGCCGGCGAGGATCTCGATGATCTTCTCGGATGGCCGGGGGTCGCGCTCGGAAGGCTTGAGGATGAAGGTGTTGCCGCAGGCGATCGCGTACGGCAGGAACCACAGCGGGATCATGGCCGGGAAGTTGAACGGCGTGATCGCGGCGCAGACGCCAACGGGCTGGCGCACGAGCTCGACGTCGACTCCGGTCGCGACGCCTTCGAGGTTCTCGCCCTTGAGGAGGTGAGGGATGCCGCAGGCGGCTTCCGTCGACTCGATCCCACGCATGACCTCGCCACGCGCGTCGTCGAGGGTCTTGCCCATGTCCGCGGTCACGAGCTGCGCGATCTCCTCGCGGTTGGCCCAGAGAGCCTCGCGGAGCGCCATGACGGCGCGGGCGCGCTTCTGCGGCGCAGTCGCCCGCCAAGCCGGGAAGGCCTCGCGAGCGGCGCGGACGGCGGCGTCCACGTCGGCCTCGCCCGAGAGCGGCACCAGGGCCGCCACCTCGGCCGTGGCCGGGTTTACGTCCTCAAGCGTCTCGGAGCCGGCGGCCTCGACCCAGCCGCCGCCGATGAAGTTACGAAGGGTGCGTGTCTCGGTGGCGCGTTCGCTCATGCCTTCGATTGTGACGGGTCGAGTCATGCCGGAACGTCCAAGACAAGGCGCGAGCGTTGTGTGAGGTGCCAGGCACCGTGCCTGGCACCGGGGGTGGGCGGTTGGCTGAACGGTCTGACCGCTAGACGCTTGCGCCGGGCCCGCCGCCGTACGGGTACCACCAGTCCTTGACCTCGAGCTCCGTCTCGATGTGGACGTGCTTGGTCTCCTGGAAGGCCTCCAGGCCCTCGCGGCCGAGCTCGCGGCCCAGGCCCGATTGCTTGAACCCGCCGAACGGACCGGCGTCGTTGTCGGTCAAGGGGTCGTTGAACCAGACCGTGCCGGACTTGACCTCCCGCATGCAGCGGAGGATGTTCTTCAGGTCCCGGGTGTAGATGTTCGCGCCCAGGCCGAACTGCGTCCCGTTCGCAAGCTCGATCGCTTCGTCGAGCGACTTGACGGGGACGATGGGCGCAACTGGTCCGAACGTCTCCTCGCGAAGCAGATCCGTCTCGGGAGCGAGCCCGGTTACCACGGTTGGCGCGAAGAAGTGCCCGCGTTCATGCCCGGCTCGGTCGCCGCCCGTCAGGACCTCGGCCCCGGCCGCAACGGCGGCCTCGACTTGTGCGACGACCTTCTCGCGCTGGGCCGCGGAGACCATCGGGCCGATGTCGGTTGCCCCATCGGTCGGGTCGCCGACAACGAGCGAGTTCGTGTGCTCGACGAACGCTGCGACGTAGTCGTCGTAGACGTCCTCCATGACGTAGAAGCGCTCGGCCGACGTGCACACCTGTCCGGCGTTCAGATATGCGGCCCAGGCACCGCCGCGCGCGGCCACCTCGATCTCGGCGGCGACGTCCGAGCAGACGATGAAGGGGTCCTTGCCGCCCATCTCCAGGTTCACGCGCGCCATGCGGTCGATGCACGCGGCCGCCACCTTCTTGCCGGTTTCGACCGAGCCCGTGAACGCGACCGCGTCGATGTCCCGATGCGACGAGATCGCGCCGCCGACGTCGCCCGCGCCGGCAACGATGTTCACCGTTCCCGGCGGCAGGTGGTCGAAGACGCCCGCGATCGCGAGGGTCGAGAGCGGCGTCACCTCCGAGGGCTTGCAAACCGCGGTATTGCCCGCCGCCAGGGCGGGAGCCAGCTTCCAAGCCAGGAGGAGCAGGGGGTAGTTCCACGGCACGATGCACCCGACGACTCCAAGCGCGTCCTTTAAGACGAGGGCGAGCTGCGTGGACTCGATAGGCGGGATCACCCGGCCGGCAGAGTCACGGCCGATCTCCGCGTAGTAGTCGAACGCCGCCGCGACCCAGCCGACCTCGTCGGCGTTCTCGATCACGGGCTTGCCACCCTCGGCCGTCATCAGCGCCGCGAGCTCGTCGGTCCGCTCGCGGAGCACCCGCGCGACCTCGTGAAGCATGTCCGCGCGCTCTGTGGCCGGGGTCGACTCCCATGTTCGGAAGGCGCCGCGGGCAGCTGCGACGGCGGCATCGACCTGTTTTGAGGAGGCGCCGCGGAGCGTCGAGATCGTCTCTTCGCTGAATGGATTCTCGACGGCGATCTCGGCGCCCTCGCCGGCCAACATCTCGCCGCCGACGAGCAATCTGGTCTCGTGCTCCGCCATCAAGGCGATCGTATCCGCCCGCAAATTGTTTAGATACCCGGCGCGCGTGGTAGTCCTATCCAGTGATCAAGCTTGGGCGGCGCGGCAGGGTCCGCGGGCGCATTAGCCCGCTTTCTGGATATCCTCGCGATATGGACGTGGTGGGAGAAGTCCGCCGAGAATCGGGTGGAGACGGAATCGGGGTCGTCGTGCTCGAAGGAGAGCATGATCTCGGCACGCTTCCCCAGGTTCGCGAGGCCTTCGAGGCGATAGCGGACGAAGAGCAGGCAATCATCATCGACCTGTCACCAGCGACCTTCGTCGACTCTTCCATCCTCGGCGCCGTGCTCGATGCGCGGCGCCTTGCTGGTGAGGCAGATCGCGGCTTCGCAGTCTCGTGCGACGGCGCTGCCGAGCCGGTCCGCCGCGTGCTCGAGGTGACGGGGCTGGCGGAGGAGCTCCCAGTCCACCCGAACCGCGAGGCGGCGCTCGAGGCGCTGGCCGTCGCGACCTGAGAGCGGCTTGACATGAGCGCGCCCGCAACCGAGCTCCGCCTCGCACTGGCGGCCAAGCCGGAGAACCTCGCGTTGGTCAGACAGGCCCTGTCGGGGCTGGCGGATGGCGTCTCGATCCCCGAGCGCCCGCTCTCCGACCTGAAGCAGATCGCCACCGAAGCCTGCATGAACGCCGTCGTCCACGCGTACCCCGACCGCGACGATGGGCGGATCGACGTCATCGCCGTGGCGACCAACGGCCAGGTCGAGCTTCGCGTCCGCGATTGGGGCGTCGGTTTCCGCCCGAGGCCGGCGTCGGGCGAGGGATCCCTGCATCTCGGCCTGCCGCTGATCGCCTCGATCGTCGACTCCCTCTCCATCGAGAACGCCGAAGGAGGCGGCACGGCCTTGATCGCTCGCGTGCGGACCCGATGACACCGAAAACGACCAGGCGGCTCCGGAGATGCCCTCCGCGCCGAAGGAGGCGGAGTTGGCGATCGACGCCGGCCAGGCGGCTAAGCCGGTCATCGCACGGGTGCTTGCGATCGCTGCGACGCGAGCCGGCTTCTCACTCGATCGCATGTCCGACGGCGTCCTGGTAGGAGACGTGATCGCGGCAGGCTCTGCGGATGACTTCGCCGAGGGGCGCGTCGGGATCCAGATCGAGGAGTGTGGGCCGAACCTCTGCCTGCGCGTGGGCCCCTTTGCGGATGGTGGCGCGAAGCGGATGGTGGATCAGATGGAGCTACCCGGCATGGGAGTCTCGATCGCGAAGCTCGCCGATCGCTTCGAGGTCCTGTCCGGCGAGAACGGCGAGTTCATCTCGATCGAGATCGCGCCGGGCTCTGGGCCGCCGCCCGGCTGAGCGCGGGCTACTCCTGCACCTGGGCCCGCACGGCTTCGAGCGCACGGCGCAAGAGGCGGGAGACGTGCATCTGTGAGATGCCGACCTTTGTCGCGATCTCCGATTGGGTCAGGTCCTCGACGAAGCGCAGGTGAAGGATCATCCGCTCGCGCTCGGGGAGCAGGTCCAGGGTGCGGCTGATCGCCTCGCCGTACTCGACGGTCTCGTAAGACGGGTCCGTGTCGCCCAGCGTGTCCACAAGGGTCGCGGCATCCTCGTCGGGGCCCACGGTCGCATCCAGGGAGTAGGGGCGCCTGGCGCTGGCCGCCTCCATGGCCTCGAGCACGTCCTCGACCTCGAGCCCGGTGTGGGCGGCGACGTCCGCGGCCGTCGGTGCGCGCTGAAGCTTCGCCGGGAGGTCGTCGACCGCCCGCTCCACCTGCGCGATCCGCTCCTGGAGGCCGCGCGGCAGGTGGACCTGGCGGCCGCGGTCGCGGAAGTGCCGCTTGAGCTCTCCGAGGATCGTCGGTGCCGCATAGCTCGCGAAGGTGTAACCCAGGGTCGGGTCGAAGCCTTCGATGGCCTTGACCAGGCCGAGGCTCGCTACCTGATGGAGGTCCTCGGTCGGCTCGGGGCCGCCCGCGTAGCGGTTGGCCAGGCTGCGTGCGAGCGGCAGGAATCGGTTGACCAGCTCTTCGCGCACGACTGGGCTGCGATCCCTGTAGTACCGCTCGAGTAGTTGCTTTTCGTCGACCAGTTGCTCGTCAGCGCCTGGTGCAGCATCCATCCCCGTGCTCATTCGCCACCGAGTATGAAGGGCGGGCGTCTACAAAGGGGAAGTCATGCGTCCAATGGGTCTGGCCGCTCAGCCAGCGCCGGGCACAGACGCGGCCATCCGGTCGGCGCGCCGCTGCTGCCAGACGACCAGGATCATGCCCACCACGGCGAGCAGGAAGAGGATCGTCGCGAGCACGTTGACCTCAACCGGGATGCCGCGCTGCGAAGCGCCGAAGATGAAGATGGGGAAGGTGACTGTCTGCCCCGAGTTGAAGGCGGAGATCACGAAGTCGTCCAGCGAGAGAACGAAAGCGAGCAGGGCAGCCGCGATGAGGCCCGGCGCAAGGAGGGGGAAGGTGACGGTCCTGAACGAGGTCAAGGGCGTCGCTCCGAGGTCGGCGGCCGCCTCCTCGAGGCTTCGGTCGAACCCGATGAGCCGCGAGCGAACGACGACGACGACGAACGAGATGCAGAACATGATGTGTGCGATGAGAAGAGTCTCGAAGCCCGTCCCGACTCCCGCGTATACGAACATCGAAAGCAGCGACGCGCCGATTACCACCTCAGGCGTCGCCATCGGGATCACGATCAGGAGGTTGGTCGCCTTGCGCCCGCGGAACTCGTAGCGAACCAGCGCAAGGGCGATCAGCGTTCCCAGCAGGGTCGCGACGATCGTGGAAAGCACTGCGAGCTGCAGCGAATTCGTGAGGGCTTCGTTCAGCTCCTCGATCCCGAATGCGTTCTTCCAGTGCTCGAACGTGAAGCCCTGCCAGGTGAAGTTGAACTTGCCCGTCGGGTCGTTGAACGAGAAGACGGCGATGACAGCGATCGGAATCAGCATGTAGGCGATCGCCAGGCCGCCATAGATGACGATCGCGTTGTGGCGCAGCCATTTCATGGCTTGGCTCCAGACGAATCCTCCGCCTCGTCGCCCATCAGGGCTTCGGACCCGGCGAAGCGGATGTAGATCAGCACGACGATCAGGATCAGCGCCATCAGCACGAACGAGAGCGCCGCGGCGACCGGGTAGTCCTTGATCACCAGATACTGGGACTGGATCACGTTGCCGATCATGGCTTGGCTCGGGCCGCCAAGGAAGTCGGCATTGATGTAGTCGCCGACCGCTGGGATGAAGGTGAGGAGCGTTCCCGCGATCACGCCGGGCATCGATAGCGGCAGCGTCACCCGCAGGAATGAGTCACGCGCGTTCGCGTACAGGTCCTTCGAGGCCTCTATCAGCCTCTTGTCGATCCCCTCGAGGCTCGCGTAGATCGGCAGGATCATGAAGGGGAGGAAGTTGTAGGTGAGCCCGGCGATGACGGACGCCGGGGTGTCGAGGAGCCGGCCGTCGTCGGGCAGGACGTTGATGAACTTGAGAACGTCCACGACCGGGCTCTCGTCGGCCAACATCGTCTGCCACGCGATCGTCCGGATCAGGTACGTGGTGAAGAACGGGGCGATGACGGCAAGAAGCAGCGCGTTCTTGTACTTGCCTCCGCGGAACGCGATCGCGTACGCCAGCGGATAGGCGATGAGGAGGCAAAGGATCGTCGCCGCGCCCGCGTAGATGAACGAGCGGATGAACTGCTCATCGAACGTCGAGAGCGCGTCGGGGAAGTTCGAGAACTCCCAGGTGAGCGAGAAGCCTTCGTCAAGGGATCCCGACTCGAGCGCGACGATCCCCATGAAGAAGAGGGGGATGACGAAGAAGACCGCGAGCCACAGGAAGCCCGGGGCCAGGAGCCAGTACGCCGTGGAGCGGCGCTTACCCGACACGCCGCTCCCCATACGTCACGCGCGTTGCCGAACGGCACCGCGACAAGCAGGTGCTGTTCACGTCCTTCCCATCAACCGCCGCCGGTGATCAGGTTCTGGAACTCCTGCTCGATCTCCTCGGCCTCGTCCTCGGGCGGATCCGGCTGCGCCGTGCAGTCGGCCGTGTAGTCCTCCGTCGGGAAGACGAGATTGGAGTCGGCCGCGGGCGAGCCCTGCTTCTCCAGGATCTCCTGGACGCCGTCGACGGGCGCCAGGTAGTAGTTGTAGTCCGCGATCTGGGCCTGGTTCTCCGGCTCGTACACGTAGTTCATGAACTCGTACGCAGCCGTTGGATTCGGCGCACCGACCGGGATCACCATGTTGTCCGACCACAGGATGCAGCCCTCCTCCGGCATCACGAACTCGATGTCGGGGTTGTCCGCCTGGAGCTGGACCGCGTCACCGGACCAACCGATCGCTGCCACCGCGTCGCCGCGGGCCATCGAGTTGGTGTAGCTGTTCCCGGTGAAGTCACGGAGCTGGCCCGAGTCGGCAGCCGCACCCAGCTCGTCGATTGCCGCGAGCCAGTCATCGGCCGAGGCGTCTTCGGGATCCACGCCCATCGACTTCATGATCAGCGGCACCGTGTCGCGAAGCTCGGTGAGCACCGTGACTCGGCCCTTGTACTTCGGGTCGAACAGGTCGGAGATCGACTTGATGTCAGGCGCCTCGGCCGTGTTGACGACGAGGCCGGTCATGCCGCTCTGCCACGGCAGCGAGTAGTCGCGCTCCGGGTCGAAGGCCGGGCTCTCGAGCGATCCCACGAGGTTCTCCTTCGCGGGCGCGACCGCGTCCTGGTCGAAGTCCTGGAGGTAGCCGAGGTCGTACATCTTCTTGGCCATCCAGTCGGTCACGACGATGATGTCGCGGTCTCCCGACTGGCCGTCCTGGAGGAGGGGCTGCATCTTCGTGAAGATGACGTTGTTGTCGTCGACCTCCTCGCGGTAGGTGACGTCCACCCCCGACTCCTCTTCGAACTCGGGAACGGTCTGCTTGTCGATGTAGAAGGGCCAGTTCGCGACGTAGAGCTCGCCGGACGCCTCGCCCTCTGCCTCAGCGGTCTCGACCTCGCCCTCGCGCCCGCCTCCGCCGAGGTCGGATCCGCACGCCGCGAGCCCGAAGCTCAGCACCAGTCCCGCCATTGCCACCGACAACTTCATCCGCGCTTTCAAGCTTCCGTCTCCTTGCTGTTGGTTTCAGTTGCCCCCGTGGCCGGTGATTCCGAGACCAGGTGTGTGTGCTCGGGCGCCCACTTGAGGCTCACCTTTGCCCCGCCTCCGGGCAGGCGCCCGCGCTCGGCCTCATCCGCATTCGGAACAAGGACGGTCATCGGGACGTCGCCCGGGATGCGTACGACGAGTTGGGTCGCCGTGCCCAGATACACGGAGGACTCGACCGTCCCCTCAACCGACGGCCATCCGTCGCCGTTCGAATCCTCCGAGGTCGATACGTGAAGCTTCTCCGGGCGGACGACTGCGTGGCAGCGATCCCCCGATCCGAAGCCGTTGCCCGAGACGTCTAGCGAGACGCCGGCGTCGAGCTTGACCCGGGTGTGATCGCCCGCGGCGCTCTCGACGGCGCCTGGCATCAGATTGGAAACACCGATGAACCCGGCGACGAAGGTGGTGGTCGGGCGCTCGTACACGTCCTCGGGGTCTGAGACCTGCTCGATCTTCCCGCGGTTCATCACAGCGATGCGGTCCGACATCGTGAGCGCTTCCTCCTGGTCGTGCGTCACATAGACGAACGTGATCCCGACTTCACGCTGGATCCGCTTGAGCTCGACCTGGAGTCCCTTGCGCAGCTTGAGGTCGAGTGCGCCCAGCGGCTCGTCCAGGAGCAGGACCTTCGGCAGGTTCACCAGAGCGCGCGCCAGGGCGACCCGCTGCTGCTGGCCGCCCGATAGCTGTGCCGGTCGCCGGTTCTTCTCGGTGGGCAACCCCACGCGTTCAAGCTCCGCATCCACCCGCTTCGTGATCTCGGCGGAGTCGACGCCCTTGCGCTTGAGCCCGTAGCCGACGTTGTCGCCGACCGAGAGATGGGGGAAGAGCGCATAGCTCTGGAACACGGTGTTGGTGGGGCGCTTGTAGGGGGGGCGCCCGACCTGGTTCTCGCCGTCGATGCTGACGACGCCGTTTGAGGGCTCCTCGAAGCCCGCGATCATGCGGAGGGTCGTGGTCTTCCCGCAGCCCGACGGGCCGAGGAGCGTGAAGAACTCGCCGCTTGCGATCTCGAGGTCGAGGTCGTCTACAGCTACGAAGTCGCCGAAGCGCTTCGTTACGGATTCGAGGGTGACGCTCGGCTTTCCGTCCAAGAGTCGCCCAAGGCTATGCGCCGCAGCGGCGTCCCGCAAGTAGCGAACCTCCCAAAACGTGCAACAGGTGTTATCCAGTCCGTACAAAAGGCGCTATACAGATTTGACCCGGAGGGCCTTGTCTGGAAGGGTACGGGGCATATACGGTTGTACGGAACGTCAATCAGAATGTCCAACGAGCAACCGGACTTAGGAGGAAACGAATGGAGTCGACGACGATGTCAGCGCCCGCCAGCGGACACGCAAGCGGCGAAGACCTCCAGGAGATGGCCCGCAGGCACCTCTGGCTGCACTTCACCCGGATGGGCGGCTACGACTCCGAGCACCCGATTCCGATCATCACCCGCGGCGAGGGCGTCTACGTCTACGACGAGCACGGCAACCGCTACCTCGACGGGCTCTCCGGCCTCTTCTGCTGCAACGCGGGGCATGGACGCGCCGAGATCGGCGAGGCGATGGAGCGGCAGGTCCGCGAGCTCGACTTCGTCACCAACTGGAGCTACGCGCACCCCGGCGCGATCGAGCTGGCGGCGCGTATCGCCGGCCTCGCCCCCGGTGACCTCAATCGCGTCTTCTTCACCTCCGGCGGCTCCGAGGCAGTCGAGTCCGCGCTGAAGCTCGTACGGAACTACTGGCGGACCCAGGGGCACGGGCAGAAGCACAAGATCATCGCTCGCGAGGTTGCCTACCACGGCACCACGATGGGCGCTCTCATGGCCACCGGCCTGACGGGGCTCCGCGCGCCGTTCGAGCCGTTCGCCCAGGGCGGGTGCCACGTTCCCAACACGAACTCGTATCACTGGCCGGAAGGCCGCGACCCGCTGTGGGCGGCCGAGAAGATCGCCGAGCGGATCGAGTTCGAGGGCGCCGAGACTGTCGCCGCCGTGATCCTCGAGCCCCTTCAGAACGCGGGCGGGTGCATCCCTCCGCAGGAGGGCTACTTCCAGCGTGTCCGCGAGATCTGCGACGAGCACGACGTCCTCCTCATCTCGGACGAGGTGATCTGCGCGTGGGGCCGCCTGGGCCACTACTTCGGCTGCGAGCGCTACGGCTACCAGCCGGACATCATCACCTCGGCCAAGGCGCTGACGTCCGCCTATATCCCGATGGGCGCGATGATCGTCTCCGACCGCCTGTTCGAGCCGTTCTCGAAGGGCACGGCGTCGTTTGCCCACGGGTTCACGTTCGCCGGCCACCCGGTCGCCGCCGCGGCAGCGATGGCGAACCTGGACATCTATGAGCGCGAGGACCTCTGCGGCAACGTGCTGCGGACCGAGGGGGAGTTCCGGGGAATGCTCGAGGAGCTCCGGGAGATCCCGATCGTCGGGGACGTCCGCGGCGACGGGTTCTTCCATGCGATCGAGCTCGTGAAGGACCAGGAGACGAAGGAAGGCTTCAACCACGAGGAGTCTGAGTGGCTCCTGCGCGGCTTCCTCTCCGGCGAGCTCTACAAGCGCGGCCTCATCTGCCGCGCGGACGACCGCGGAGACCCCGTGATCCAGCTGTCGCCGCCGCTGACGTGCGGCACGGCCGAGTTCGAGGAGATCACCGGCATCCTTCGCGGGGTCCTCACAGAGGCTGCGGACCGGGTCGCGGCGGCCTGAGCGGAGCGCGATGCTGACGGTCTCGTCTCTGCTCTCGGACTGCGGCCTTGAGCTGACGGCCGGCTCCCCCGGGGGCGACGGCGCCGTGCGCTGGGTGTCGATCTCCGAGCACGAGGATCCAACGCCGTGGCTCTCGGGGGGCGAGGTGCTGATGACGACGGGCTACAACCTCGACACGGCCGCCAAGCAGCGCGCCTATGTCGCGCGTTTGGCCAAGCACGAGGTTGCCGCGCTGGGGTTCGGCGTGGGCTTCGACCACCCGAAGATGCCTCCGGCGATCCTCGACGCGGCCCAGAAGCACGACATGCCGCTGTTCGAGGTGCCCTACGACGTGCCGTTCATCGCGATCACGGAGCGTGCGGCAACCCGGCTCGTGAACGAGCAGTACGACGCTCTCACGCGAGGCTCCAAGGTCCACGAGCAGCTCGAGCGCCTGGTCATCGACGGGGGCGGGATCGACGAGATCACCGCTGCGATCGCGGGGGCCGTCAGCGGCTCCGCGCTCGTCTTCGACGCCGGGCTCCATCAGGTGGCGCGCCACCCTTCGAAGGGCTCACCGCGAGCGGACGATGTCGTCCGGATCACGGAGGAGATCGCCGGCAGGCTGGGCTCGAGTGGCGCCGGCGCCACCTCGTTCGAGCCCGAGACTCTCGCCGATCGCGCGTTGGTCGTGCCTGTTCCGGGCCGTCGAGGCGCCCCGCCGGCAGGGTGGCTCGCCGTGCTCTCCGAACGTGGGGCGCTCGGCGAGTTCGAGCGGCTCCTCGCCCGCCAGGCTTCGATCGTCGTGGGCCTCGAGCTGATGCGAGAGCGCGTCGTGAACGAGACCGAGCGGCGGCTGGCCGGCGACCTGCTCGCCGATGCGCTCGCCGGCAGGCTCGATCCGGAGGAGCTCGGCGGCCGCCTGCGGCCGTTCGGGATCGAGTCCGAGGCGGCCGTGTTGGTCTTCTCGCTCCCCGACCCGCCCGCGGCCGAAGACGCCCTGGAGAGTCACTTGAGCCGTGCGGGCGTGCCCGCGCTGGTCGCCACCGCGACGACCGCGTCCGGGCCCCTCCTGTGCGCCGTGATTGGAACCGGAGCCGACGATCCCGTCTCGATCGCGCGTGAGGTGCGAATCGCCCTGATCGCGGCGTATCCGGGTGTGAGGGCGGCCGCCAGCAGAAGCGTGCAGGTCTCGTCGCTCCGGCGGGCGTTCCACGAGGCCCGTTGCGCGCTCGAGGCGACTTCGCTCCAGAACGGAGGCGGCCCCGACGTCGCCTCGCACCGGGACCTCGGAGCGTTCACCCTTCTGCTGGCTCTCCAGGACGACGAGGCGCTTCGCCTCTACTCGGAGGGCCTGCTCGAGCCGATCGGCCGCAACGAGGGCGAGTACGGCGGCGAGCTCCTCCGCTCGCTCGAGGCCTTCATCGAGAACAACGGCAACTGGGAGCGGGCAGCGCGCCAGCTCTACTGCCACCGCCACACGCTCCGCTACCGCATCCGCAAGATCGAGGAGCTGACCGGCCGCGACCTTTCCCGTGCAACCGATCGGATTGAGCTGTGGCTCGCCTTGAGGGCTCGGGAGTTGGTCAGATGAGCGCTTTAGCGCGAGAAGCATTTAAGGACGGCGAAGCCATCCGCAAGGTATCTCCGATGAAAGGTGAGCACATAAATTGAAAGTCGGCGTTCCAACGGAGATAAAGACGGACGAATACCGTGTTGCGCTGACGCCCATCGGCGCGCGGGAGTTGGCTGAGCACGGCCACGACGTGCTGATCCAGAAGGGGGCCGGCGAGGGGTCCGCCATCTCCGATGCGGACTATGAGGCACAGGGCGCGCGCATCGTTCCGAGCGCCGAGGATGTCTGGGGCGACGCCGAGATGGTGCTGAAGGTCAAGGAGCCACAGGCGCCGGAGGTCGAGATGCTTCGCGCCGAGACGACGCTCTTCACCTATCTCCATCTGGCGCCCGCTCCCGAGCTCACGAAGGGCCTTTGCGACACCGGGGCCACCTGCATCGCGTACGAGACGGTGGAGGACGCCCAGGGTCGCCTGCCGCTGCTGGCACCGATGTCGGAGATCGCCGGCAAGATCGCGACCCAGGCGGGGGCATTCATGCTCGAGAAGCCGCTCGGCGGCCGCGGCGTATTGCTCGGCGGCGTGCCCGGAGTGGCCGCGGCCAACGTCATGGTCATCGGTGGCGGCGCGGTGGGCATGAACGCAGCCTTCATCGCGATTGGGATGGAGGCCGACGTGTTCGTCTACGACACCTCGATCGACAAGCTTCGCGAGCTGGACGTCATCTTCGCGGGGCGAGCGTCCACCGTTTTCTCGTCGACGCTTTCGATCGAGGAGCGCCTGCCCGACATGGACCTCGTTATCGGCGGGGTTCTCGTTCACGGCGCACGGGCGCCACACGTCATCACGCGCGAACATCTCGGCTTGATGAGGAAGAGCGCGGTGCTGGTGGACGTCGCGATCGACCAGGGCGGCTGCTTCGAGACCTCCAAGCCAACTACTCATTCCGACCCCACTTACGAGGTGGACGGCATCATCCATTACTGCGTCGCGAACATGCCGGGGGCGGTACCGATCACCTCCACGTACGCACTGACGAACGCGACCCTGCCTTACACGCTTGCGCTGGCCGACCACGGCGTCGTCGGCGCGACTGAGCGCATTCCGGGCCTCAAGCCCGGCATCAACGTTGCGCGCGGCAAGGTGACGCACGCCGCCGTAGCCGAAGGGGTCGGCATGGATTGCACCCCTCCCGAAGAGGTACTGGACTTCAACGCGAAGCAAAACGGCTCGCGCGACGGTGCGGGCGACGACGCCGCCCGGGCAATGCCGGGCAGCCACTGACAAACGACAACCACAACGCGGGGTCTGACCCCTGGACCTGAAACGCAAGAACTGACACAAGCGAACATGGGGGTCTGACCCCCAGAGATCGAGGAGAGAATCACTTATGGGCAAGTACGCAGTCATCAACCCGGCAACCGGCCAGACGGAAAAGGAGTTCGACCAGATTTCGGATGACGCCCTGCAGGCGGCGATCGCGGCAGCGTCGAACGCTCACCGCGAATGGGCGATGAAGACCTCGGTCTCCGAGCGGGCCGCGTTGGTCAAGAAGGTGGCCGAGCTTCACGGTGAGCGCAGGGAGGCCCTGGCCGAGATCGCCGTTCGCGAGATGGGCAAGCCCATGGAGCAGGCGCTTGGCGAGGTCGACTTCTGCGTCGACATCTATGGCTTCTATGCCGACAACGGCGAGGAGATCCTTGCGGACGAGCCGATCGACCTGCTCGCGGGCGAGGGCTCGGCTCTGATCCGCCGGAGCTCGGTCGGCCCGCTTCTGGGGATCATGCCCTGGAACTTCCCCTACTACCAGGTGGCCAGGTTCGCGGGTCCCAATCTGGTCGTGGGCAACACGATCCTGCTCAAGCCGGCACACCAGTGCCCGGAGTCGGCAGAGGCCATCCAGGCGATCTTCGTCGACGCAGGGTTCCCCGAAGGCGCCTACCAGACGGTCCTCGCGTCGAACGAGCAGATCGAGAAGGTGATCGAGGATCCGCGGGTCAGAGGCGTTTCGCTGACCGGGTCCGAGCGAGCTGGAGCGGCGGTCGCCGAGATCGCCGGGCGCAACCTGAAGAAGGTCGTGCTGGAGCTTGGCGGGTCCGACCCGTTCATCTTGCTGGGTGCCGACGACCTCGACGAAGCGGTGGAGGCTGCCGCTTCCGCCCGGCTCGACAACACCGGCCAGTCGTGCAACGCCGCGAAGCGCTTTATCGTCGCCGATGAGCTCTACGACGACTTCCTTGCGAAGTTCACGGCGAAGATGACCGCCGCCCAGCCGGGCGATCCGACGTCTGATGACGCCGAGATGGGGCCGCTCTCGTCATCACAGGCAGCGGAGACTCTGCAGGAGCAGATCGACCGCGCGGTCGCCCAAGGCGCCGAGATAGCTGGCGGTGACCGGAAGGACAACTTCTTCTCAGGCGCCGTCCTGACCGGGATCACCCCGGACAACGACGCCCATCACGAGGAGTTCTTCGGTCCGGTTGCGAGCGTGTACAAGGTCAGCTCCGAGGAAGAGGCCGTCGAGCTGGCGAATGACACGCCGTACGGATTGGGCTCGTATGTCTTCTCCAGCGACCCGGACCAGGCCCAGCGCGTCGCGGACGGTCTCGACACCGGGATGGTCTACGTCAACGGCGTCCTGCTCGACGGGGCGGAGTTGCCTTTCGGCGGGGTCAAGAACTCGGGCTTCGGGCGCGAGCTCGGCAAGTACGGCATGGACGAGTTCGTGAACAAGAAGCTGATTCGCGTCTTGAAGTAGCCCTCCCGGCGGAAACATTGCCGGCGCATGGGCCGGCTAAATCGGAATAGCTTGATTGCCGAAGATCGCAAAGAGCGATGAATGGCAACGAGACATCCCCGCAGCGCACTGCCCTGCTCGACGCGGCCGAAGAGCTGATTCGCGACGAGGGTGCTGACGGCTGGTCGCTGGCGGACCTGGCCGGCCGCACGGGCGTGGGCCTGGAAGCCGTCAAGGCGGAGTTCGAATCCGAGTGGCACGCGTTCTGCCACGTGATTCGCCGGGACGAGCAACGCTTCGAGAGCATCGTCTTTGAGACCTCCGCGATTACTCCTGGCGAGCGGATCATTGCGCTCCTGGAGGCGTGCGTGCCCGACTTCGACTGGACGTTTTGGATCGAGCTCTGGAGCCTCGCGCTCCGCGACGAGCGAGCGCGGGAGCTAAGGGCTGAGCTCGATGGCCGGTTTCGAGATCTCGTCGAGCAGATGGTCAAGGAGGGGGTCGAGGCCGGCGAGTTCTCGGTGACCGACACCCGTGGCACGGCGCTGACGATCGCCACGCTGATCGATGCGATGGCGGTCCAGGCCACCCTCGGCGATACGACGATCCGCCCCAACTACATGCTTGACGCGTGCGTGACGGTCTCCGGGATCCTCCTAGGTGCCTCCCTCACCCTGCCGCAGCTCCAGGGGGCCGAAGATGGCTGATCAACCGCTCCCGCGGGTCAACTGGGGCGACGTCGTCGGTGTCGCCGCCAGGATGATTTCCGAGCAAGGACTGGCGAACCTGAAACTCGCCGACCTCGCTGCCCGGCTGAAGGCCGACGAGTCCGCCGTGACGTACTGGTTTCAGGATTCGGGCCAGGTGCTGGTGGCGGTGATGGAGATCCGCAATAACTGGTTTCTGGACGAAGCCCGCGCCCGGATGGCCAAGCGCGAAACGCAATCGGAGCGCCTGCGCGAATTCCTGGAGATGAGCGCGGCGGACCACGAAGCGACGTTCTGGATCGAACTCTGGCGGCTCAGCTCCCGAGACGACTCGGCTCGCCTCGCGCGGCAGGCCATGGCGGACGCCATCAGGCGGACGCTGGCTGGAATCATCCGGGCCGGTCAGCGAACGGGAGAGTTCGGAGCCGCTTCGCCGGACAAGGTGGCGCTGGTCCTGGCCGCGCTCATCTCAGGGTTCTCGGTCAACGTGACGCTCGATGATCCGGCGGTCTCGCCGGAGGTCATGCTGGCCACCCTGGTAGATGCCGCCGAGCGCTTGCTGGACGCTCAACTCACGCCGGCGGGCGCCTAGACACCACATGTAGCGCTTTCGCGGGGGAAGGGCCTCCGCGCTGATCCAGCAGGGGCACCCGCTCGATGTCAAGGGCAAGTCCGGAAAAGGACCGGTGCCGTCGTGAGGCGAGTACCGGGACATGGTCCTAAGGCGGGCCCCGGTATTGGCAACACCCCCTAATGGAGGTCAGATAGACATGACCGTACCCACGAATCCCGACCGGAACGCCATCGCGCGGGCCGCACGGGACCCCTTCTCGCGGCGCAAGTTTCTTGTGCTGACGGGCGGAACCGGTGCAGCAGGCGCCTTCCTGGCGGCCTGCGGAGACGACGAGGAGGACGACTCGACGACGAGCTCGGAGACCTCGACCGACATGGAAACCAGCTCGGATCCGCTTGCGGATTTCGGCGAAGGAGATGTCGGAATCCTCAACTACGCCCTCACTCTCGAGTATCTCGAGGCCGGCTTCTATGCCGCGGTCGCGGACAGCGGCCTGTTCAAGGGCGCCGACCTGGAGCTGGTCAAGACGATCGGCGGTCACGAGCAGGAGCACGTCGACGCTCTTCTCGCGACGCTCGACAAGCTGGGCGAGAAGCCCGCACCGGAGCCCAAGGCGGAGTTCCCCCTCGATGACGCAATGACTGTCCTGACGACGGCGGCTGAGGTCGAGAACCTCGGCGCGGCTGCATACCTGGGACAGGCTGCGGCCATCGAGGACGAAGAGATCCTGGCGGCCGCACTCGCGATCCATTCGGTCGAGGCTCGCCACGCGGCGCTCCTCAACACGTTGATCGGAGAGGACCCCACGCCGGATGGCGCGTTCGCCGTCCCGGCCGACGCACAGATGGTTCTCGACAGCGTCCAGCCGTTCCTCAAGGCGTAGGCGCGGATCCCAGAAAGGAGATTCGAGATATGACTGACAAGACACAGACAGCTCCCGAGCTCGAGCAGATCGAGTTCGAAGCCATCGATCGAAGCTCGTTCCTGATGAAGGGAGTCCTTGCTGCAGGCGCCACGTACGGCGCGTTCGCGGCCGGGCCGCTCCTTCGGAAGGCGTTCGCACAGGGCGGCGGAAGCGAGGGCGACATTGAAATCCTCAACTTCGCTCTCACGCTCGAGTACCTCGAGACAGCGTTCTACGAGGAGGCAGGCAAGGAGGCGAAGCTCTCGAGCGACGTCGCCGCCCTGGCAAAGACGTTCGGCGAGCAGGAGGCCGAGCACGTTGCCGGCCTGACCCAGGCCATCGAGGACCTCGGCGGCAAGCCCGTCGAGGCACCCAAGGTGGACTTCGGCGACGCGTTCTCCTCCGAGGACACGTTCCTGCAGACCGCGATCACCTTCGAGGACCTCGGCGTCAGCGCCTACAACGGCGCGGGCCCCGCGATCTCCTCGAAGGACCTCCTGGCCACGGCCGGGGCGATCGTCCAGGTCGAGGGTCGCCACGCGGCGGCCGTGCGCAACGCGGCGGGCGAGCCTGCCGCGCCGGACGCGTTCGACCCTACGTTGACCGTCGACGAGGTCACCAAGGCGGTCCAGCCATTCCTCGCTGGCTGACAGCCGCATTCGTTCTCGCGCTGGCGGCCCCCGCATTCGCGGGGGTCGCCGGTTGCGGCAACGATGAGGCCGGCGACCAGACGGTCGCCGCGCCGTCACCTACGGAAGAGGTGGCAGCCGCAGATGGCATGTCCGCGGACGACGCCTCGGCCGAGCCGTCGGGCGGCACTGGCGACTCGGTTGAGATCGTCGAGTTCGAGTTCGACCCGGAGGAGATCACCGTGCCCGCCGGCACGACGGTCACCTTTACCAACCAGGACGCCGCCGCACACACCGCAACCGCGGACGACAGCTCGTTCGACACCGAAGAACTAGGCAAGGGCGACGCGGCGGAAGAGACCTTCGACGAACCCGGCACATACACGTACTACTGCCGGTTCCACGTATTCATGAAGGGCTCGGTCGTCGTCGAGTAGACGCCTGAGCCGCCCGAAATCGCAACCAAGGAGAACTCAAATGCCCAATATCGGCCCAATGGAAATCGCAATCGTCCTGATCATCGCGCTGGTCGTCTTCGGCCCCTCGAAGCTCCCCGAACTCGGCAAGTCCGCAGGCAAGGGCTTCCGCGAGTTCAAGGACTCCGTCACCGGACGCGACGAAGAGCCCGTCAAGGCGCAGATCGACGAGCCTTCGACCACGAACGTCTCGTAGGGGGGCGACTCAGCGGGGAGTGGCATGATCTCCGAACAGACGGCCAGGCGTACCAGGACCGTGCCGTATAGGGCTACAGAAGGAGAATCAAGACGATGTTCTTGAAGGTCGGACTCGGAGCATTGAGCGCACTTCTGATGGCGGGGGTCATCGACGCCACGGCAGGGGAGACGACCCCCTCCAACGTCGTGTTCGTCGACTTTGCCGATTCGAACAACGACGGGCAATCCGACTACATCATCGGGAAGGTTGCCTCACCAAAGAAGACGTGCATCTCGGGGCGCACCGTGAAAATCTTCAGGCGTCCCCCTGGCGGAGGCGACTTCCGTCTCGTCGACGCGGACCGGTCCAGCAAGAGTGGGTACTGGGCTGGAGGCGGCTACGAGGAGATCAACGCGCAAGATGGCAAAGTCACCATCGAGCGCAAGGTCATTCGGCGCGACGGAGGCAGAATCGTCTGCGGAGCAGACTCAGAATCGTTCGACTGACCGCGCGCTGCTCCGAGGAGCGGATTTCGGCGGATCGCGCTTGAGTCAGGCGGCCGCTTGTGGAGCGGGCCCGGCTCCCGAGTCCACCTCGCTCGACAGCTTGTGCGCGAAATAGACCGGGATGATCGAGATCAGGATCACGAAGACCGCGACCACGTTCACGATCGGCAGCTGGTTCGGCCTCGAGAAGTTGTTGAGGATCCAGATCGGCAGAGTCTCGTCGCCCACGCCGATGGTGAAGGTCGTAACGATGATCTCGTCGAACGACAGGGCGAAGGCGAGCAGGGCACCCGCCACCAGGGCGCTTCGCATGTTCGGGAGCGTCACCATGCGGAACGTCTGCCACGGCGTGGCCCCCAGGTCGGCCGATGCCTCTTCGAACGATGAGGACATCCTCCGCAGCCGGGCGACGGCGTTGTTGTAGACGACGACGATGCAGAAAGTCGCGTGCGCGATCACGATGGTGAGAATGCTGAGCGGTATCCCCAGCACCTGGGTGAAGGTCGAGTTGAGCGCGATGCCGGTGACGATTCCGGGCAGCGCGATGGGGAGGATCACAAGGAACGAGATCGTCTCCCGGCCGAAGAAGCGGTGCCGCGCGACGGCGAGCGATGCGAGGGTCCCGAGGATCAGAGCGACTCCTGTCGCAAGCAGGCCTGTCTTCACCGAGTACCAGAGCGCCTCCCGCGCGCCCACGTTGTCGAGCGCCTTCTCGAACCACTCGAGGGTGAAGCCAGGCGGCGGCCACTCGAAGGTGCGCGCCTCGGAAAACGCGTAAACGACGACGATCGCGAGCGGCACGTAGATGAACGCCAGCGTGAAGCCGGTGCCGATCCGAAGCAGCGTGTTGGCTCTTCCCGTGAGGCGCATCTACAGGTGCTCGAATGCTCCGAGCCGCCGCGCGAGGAGCAGGTAGAAGATCATGATCACGATTGGCACCATCGCGAACGCTGCCGCGAACGGCAGGTTCGTGGTGAAGTTGGAAACGACGAGCGTGCCGATGAACTGCTCGCCGGAGCCGACCAGGTTCGGTGTGATGAAGTCACCGAGCGTGAGCGAGAAGGTGAATATCGAGCCCGCGACGACAGCCGGGAAGACCAGTGGCAGGATGACCCGTCTGAACGTGTAGCCCGGCTTCGCCCCGAGGTCGTCGGACGCGCTCAGGAGCGAGTCGGGGATGCGCTCGAGCCCGGCGTAGATCGGAATGATCATGTACGGAAGCCAGATGTAGCTCATGACGAGCCAGACGGCCACGAGCCCGTACCCGGGCCCCTCGAGTCCGAACGGTTCGAGCGCCCAGTTGAGCACTCCCTGCTCGCTCAGGATCCCGCGCCAGGCGAACGCCTTGACGAGGTAGGCCGACCAGAGGGGCACGAGGACAGCGACAACGAGGACACCCCGCATCCTGGGTTTTGCGACCTTCGCCATGTAGAAGGCGATCGGGAACGCGAGCGCGATGTCGGTGATCGTCACCAGCGCCGCGATCATCATGGTCCTGCCGGTGATCGAGCGGTAGACGGATTCGGAGACGACGTCCTTGTAGTTGTCGAGCGTGAACGTCTGCTCGATCTCGCCGCTCAGCTCACCCAGCGTCCAAAAAGACGTGATCAGCAGGACGGCGAGCGACCCGAGGTAGCCCACGACCAGCCAGCCCACCGGGCCGGCCAGCAGGGCTCCCGCCTGGAGGCGGGGGCGGCCGTGGAAGAGGCCGGCGAGCGTGCGGCCCGCCGACCTCTTCTGTGCGGCCGAGGCTTCGATCAGCCCTTCACCTCGTTCCAGCCCTGGACCCACTCGTCGTAGGTCTTGCACTCGTCACCGCGGTCGTCGCCGCAGTCGGAGACGGGCGTCTTCCAGTACTCGATCTGGTCGAAGAACTCCTCGTCGTCCGCGTGGTAGATGTCGCAGTGCTTCGGATCGGCGGTCAGGTCGCACGATTTCTCGTTCGCCGGCGCCTCGCCGAACCACTCCGCCACCGCGGCGTTCGCCTCCGGGCTGATGATGTGGTCCATCCACATGTACATGCAGTTCGGATTCTTGGCCTCGGAGCTGATCATCCAGGTGTCGGACCAGCCGGTCGCTCCCTCTTCGGGGAGGACGACCTCTTCCTTGGAGCCGTCGGCGTTCAGCAGGTTTGCGATGACCTGCCAGGTCGTGCCGACCGACGAGTCGCCGTTGGCAAACGCCGAGATCTCCTTGGTGTAGTCCGACCAGTACTCGCCGACGTGCTCACCCTGAGCCTTAAGAAGCTCAATGGCCGCGTCGAACTGTTCCTGGTCGAGCTCGTACGGATCCTCGATCCCGAGCTCTGGCTGATGCTCGCGCAGGTAAAGCGCCGCATCCGCGATGTAGATCGGGTTGTCGTACGCCGTCACCTTGCCCGAGTAGTCGCTCGCCTTGTCGAAGACGACGTCCCATGACGTCGGCGCCGGCTTGACCTCAGCCGGGTCGTACATCAGGAGGTTCGAGCCGCGCCCATGAGGGACGCCGTAGTTGACGCCGTCGAAGGTGTTCCACGGCTGGTCTTTGAGAGCGTCGAACGTGTCCTCGTAGTTCGGGATCAGGTCTGTGTTGACTGGCTGCACGTCTTCGCCTTCATACAGGCGTCCCGAAGCGTCACCGGATGCCGACACGCCGTCGTACTCGCCGGTCCGCATCAGCTGGACCATCTCATCCGACGTGTTGCCGACCTTCACGTTGACCTCGCAGCCGGTCTCCTTCTCGAAGTCCGATACCCAGTCCACCGCGGGGTCGGTCGAGCCGTCCTCGACGTAGCCGGCCCAGGCAACGAGGTTGACCTCGCCCTCACCTTCGCCGAGCTCAGTCAGCATGTCGTCAGCCGCGTCGCTCGAATCGTCGTCGTCGTCGCTTCCGCATCCGTATGCGAACACGAATGCGAGCAGCGAGACCACGATGATCCACGCAAGCCGCGCTGGGTGTTTCCGTTTGGCGCTCATAGCGCTTCCTCCCTTTCGGATTGTTTATCTCCGTTCGCGGTCTCGACGGCGACCGTGTGCTCCGGCAGCCATCCGACCGTGACCTTCTGACCTTTCCTCTCAAGGTCTTCTCCTGGGGACGAGTCCATGTTCTGGCGAACGACCTGAAGCCGCCCGCCCTTGTCAAGCTCGACGAAGAACCGCGTGATCGGGCCCGCGTAGGCCACCTCGACGATCGTTCCGCTCTCCGTGTGGAGGCCGTCCGAGCCGTCCCCCTCGAGGAGGCGAACTTTCTCCGGGCGGACGGTGAAGCTCTCCCCGTCCCTCTCGATCACGTTGGAAGTTCCCACGAACCCGGCGACGAAGGGGTTGACAGGCCGCTCGTAGATTTCGTCCGGCGCGCCGATCTGCTCGATCTGGCCGTCGTTGAAGACGGCGATCCGATCGGACATCGTCAGCGCCTCCTCCTGGTCGTGCGTGACGTAGATGAAGGTAATGCCGACATCGCCCTGGATTGTCTTCAGCTCGACCTGCATCTGCTCGCGGAGCTTGAGATCGAGGGCGCCGAGGGGCTCGTCCAGGAGCAGGACCCGCGGCTCGTTCACGATCGCACGCGCAAGCGCTACTCGCTGACGCTGCCCTCCTGACAGCTCCGCGGGCTTGCGGCCACCCAGGTCGCCCAGGCGGATCATCTCCAGCGCCTCGCGGGCACGCTTGGAACGCTCGGACTTCTCGACCTTCGCGACGCGCAGCCCGTACTCGACGTTCTCGGCGACCGTCATGTGGGGGAAGAGCGCGTAGTCCTGAAAGACGGTGTTGACAGGGCGGTCGTAGGCGGGAAGGCGCGTGACGTCGTCGCCGCCGATCTCGACCGAGCCCGAGTCCGGGACGTCGAATCCCGCGATCATGCGCAGGGTGGTCGTCTTTCCGGATCCGGACGGGCCGAGCATGGTGAAGAACTCGCCGCGGCCGACCTCGAGATCGACATCGTCGACCGCGACCACGTCTCCGTAGCGGCGAGTCACCCCGGCCAGGCGAACATCTGGCACATCGCTCACGTAGGCGACGCTATCCATTTCCGGCGCGAGACGCCTCCCCGGTTGTGGACAAAGTTCCCTTCAGGCGTGGGACGCTCAGGCCAGTGCCCGCACCAGAGCGGCGGTGATCGCGGCAGCGGCGACGGCCGCGACGAGCGACTTGCGGCTGACCGCGTACACGGCCGCCGCCGCGCCCAGCCCGGCGGCGCGGGCGTCGAGCACCAGATCGCCGTCGGCATCCGTGAAGGTCCCGATCACTATCAGCCCCGCCAGGATCGCCGGGGCCAGGAGCTCGATCACCTTCGTGAACGGGCGGGGCAGGTGGCGGTCGCCGAGAGCGATCGGCCCCACGGCTTTCGTCGCGATGGTCGTCGCCGAGAGCGCGATCACGGTCACCCACGTCGCGCTCATCGCGCAACCTCCCGCGGAGGGAGGAGACCCACGAGTGCCGCAAGGCACGCGGCCATCACGGGCACCCCGGGAGGAGTGACCGGTGCAAGGACGAGCGCGATGGCAGCGCCCAGGAGGGCCGCGGCCAAGGGCCGCCAGCCCCTGTTGCCCTCGGACACGAGGAGCCCCAGGAAGAAGGCCGGAAAGATGGCGTCGAGGCCGAGCCGGTCGGGGTCGCCGATCAGATCGCCGGCGAAGACGCCCAGGGCCGTGCCTCCGACCCACATCGGGTAGTTCACCGCGGTCACCCCCCACATGTATGGGACGTCGTATCGGCCGTCCCCGCGGTGCGACATCGCCCAGCCGGCGTCGATCAGCGGCTGGGCGGCCATGCCGCGCTGGAACCAGCCTCCCTCCGTCGACCCCGCGATCGAGATCCCCATCGGCAGATATCGCATGTTCAAAAGAACGCCCGCCGCAATCGCCGCACCGGCGCCACCGCCCGCGGCGAGCACCGCAAGCGCTCCGAACTGGGCGGAGCCCGCGAACACGATGGCCGACATCACGATCGGAGCCACCGTCCCCATCACCGGCTCCGCGAGGACCCCGAACGACGTGCCGAGCAGCAGGGAGGCGGCAGCGATCGGCGCGCCGTCCTTCATCCCTGCTCTGACGCTGACGCGGCCACGAGAGTCCGGCATCCGCCGAACCTAGCTGCGCCCCGACTCAGATCAAGGTCATACAAAGAAAAAGCGCGCCCCCGAAGGGACGCGCTTAATCGAAACAATTGGACTTGCGAGCGAGTCCTAGAGGCGGCCCTTGTGGCGAGCGGCGCTCTTGGAGACGTTCGCGAAGCCAGCGCTGACATCCTTGGACCAGCCGGGCCCGGACTTGCCGTCGTCGGGCTGGGAGGTGTCGAAGCGGAGGCCGGCGATCTTGACGAAGACATGGCTGGAGTCACCGTAGGTCGTGATCCAGTTGCCCTTGCCCTTGCTGCCCCAACGGGCGAAGTCGCCAGAGGTCATCGGGCTGTTGATGAGGTCTGCGCCCTTGGGGCCGAGCACGTAGCTGACCGCGCCGGAGCAGTCGTAGCCCCTGTCGTTCCAGGATCCGTGGCCGCCACCGTACTTGTAGGGCTTGTCGTCGATCTCGTTGGCCGCGTCGATCGCGCGCTTGACAGCGCGGGGGGCGGAGGCCGGCGCGATCGCCTTGCCGTTGTCCCTGAGCTTGGCCTTGTCGCCGGAAGTGGTCTTGCCGCCACCGCCACCGCCACCGCCGCCGTCGGTGTTGATGCCACCGCCGCCGGCAAGGGCGCTCGAGGGAATGGCGAGAGCCGCGGCGCATGCGCCGGCAGCCGCTAGGCGCCATCGGAAAGTGTTCTTTTCTGAGTTCAAATCGGTCTCCTTTTCAAGCGCCTACGGGGTTAGCTGACGGGCTGGCGCTCTAAGGAGTCGCGCCCCCTCCAAGAAAGGAGAGTTAGCCCCAACGTTCGGTTCCCCCGTTCCGTTCCCTTGAGGGTTCGGACTCGGCTACCGGTATTTCAGATTGTGTGGCAGGTTAGCAAAGTGCAAAGACTCTTGCTAACAGATGCTCACAAAAGACGCATTTCATGCCTGACAGGGATGCTATCGACGCACGGGGCCGGAACTTCAGGCAGTTGCCGGGCCGGCTGCGGGGTTTGCCGCGGCCCATTCCTTGATCCGCTTGGAATCCGCGATGACCTCGCCGTCGTCGAGCACGAGCACGGGAACGGCACGCTGCCCCGAGATCTTCTCGACCTCACGGCGACCATCGGTCATGACGTTCAGGAAGCCGGGCCCGACGCCAAGGCCGTGGACCTTCTCGACGTCGGGGTCGTGGCCCGCCTTCTTCAGCGCGTTGTACGCGTTCGCGCACGGATGTCCCCCCGGACGGGGCGTCTGGAACGTTCCCCAGCAGATATAGAGCTTCATGCCGTGACCCTATGCGATCGGTAGGTTCCCCTGGGCATGGACCTGACGGGCAAGACGGCCCTCCTGACGGGGGCGACAGGCGGACTTGGCCGGGCGATTGCCGCTGCGCTCGCCGGACGCGGCGCCTCCCTGGTCCTCTCCTCGCGAAAGGCAGAAGAGCTCGAACAGCTTGCCGCGGAGTTGCCCGGCTCGCATCGCACCCAGGTGGCCGACCTGGCCGAGCCCGGCGCGGCGCTGAAACTGGCCGCGGGCGCGGGGGGAGCCGACATTCTGGTGGCGAACGCCGGCCTTCCGGGCTCCGGCAGGCTCGACAGCCTCACCAGCACGGATGTCGAAAGGGCGGTTCGGGTGAACCTCGAGGCGCCGATGCTCATGGCTCATGCCCTTCTGCCGCGACTGATCGAGGCCGGCAGTGGCCACATCGTGATGGTCGGATCGCTGTCGGGCCTTGCGCCGACCGCGCGCCAGGCCGTCTACAACGGAACCAAGTTCGGGCTCCGCGGGTTCACCCTCGGCCTACGCGAGGACCTGCGGGGCACCGGCGTGAGCGCGTCGCTGGTTGCTCCCGGCTTTGTCCGGGAGGCCGGCATGTTCGCCGATTCGAAGGCATCGACTCCGCCCGGGATGGGCACGGCGTCCCCGCAGCAGGTCGGCGCGGCGGTCGTCGAGGCGATCGAGAAGGACCGGGGCGAGATCGCGGTCGCCCCGTTCCGCCAGGTTCAGGCAGCCAAGTTCGCGGGTCGCCATCCCGAGCTGTCGGGCCGGTTGTCCAACCGGGCGGCCGTCAAGGCCGGCGACGAAGTCGCTCGCGGCCAGACCGACAAACGCTGAGCTATCCGCCCATCGCGATCGACTGGTTCCACGTGCCGCGGTCGAAGAATTCGAGCTCGGGGGTCGCTCCGGCGCCCTGCGCGCTCACCGGGTACAGGCGGCGCGGCTCCCGCCACGTGGAGACGTCACCCGAGCCGAACTCGGTTGAGAGAGCGTCAAAGGTCTTCGTCGCGGCTCTGGCGTAGGCGCGAGGGCCCAGCTTGCGGAGCGCCGCGGCCTCGCCGTTGGTGATGTCGAACATGTGCGAATTCGACGTCTCGCCTGCGATGCCGATGCCAACCGCGCCGAGCCTCTTCAGGTGGATCTTCTCGGCCTGGTCCTTGAGCTCCTCCCAGATCGCGACGCCGGGATCAACCGTTCCGTCGCCGTCCTCGGCGTCGTAGGAGCCGTCCCAGGCCTTCAGCGCCCTGAGCACGGCGCGGCCATTCGCGTCGGCCGGCCTGCGAGCCCGCCTGAACTTCGCCTTGTCTCGGAGCGGGAACTGCTGCGCGGTGGTGCCCGACGTGAGCGCGATGTCGGTGCTGCGGCCGAAGCTGGGGTTCTTCGCCACGCGCGGGACCAGCTTCATGAGGATGCCGACCCGGTGGAGAGGGCCGGTTGCGCGCTCGAGGGCCTCGGAGTCGCCGTTCGTCCAACCCCGTGACGGCACGTTGTTCCACTGGGCCAGCCAGCCCTGCTGCGGATCGATCACCTGAGGGCGCTTGTCGGGCGGCAGGAATCCGCGCCATTCGGCCTTCCCTGTGCCTGGCATCGGAAGGCGCTCGTCCCAGCGCTTCGGCTTGAGCTGGTGGAGGCCCGGGTGCCAGTAGCCGATGTGGCCTTCCGAATCCACTGCCATCACGTTCTCGTTCCAGGTAACGGCGTCCATTGCCTTGTCCACGTCGCCGATGTCCTTGGCGCGGTTCAGCTTGTCGATGCCGACGATCGTTTCGAGCTCGCGATTCCAGATCGCGTAGCGGCGCGAGAGGGCGATGCCGTCGCCAGTCGCCTGGACGGGGCCATGGACGGTTCGGCAGATCCGCTCGGTCGTCGTGCCGGCGGGCGGTGCGCCGCTCGAGCCGCCGCCTTCGATCAGGCCGGTCAGGGTCCCGGGAAGATCCGTGGGCGGCGTCTTCCACGTGAACGACTCGTCGCGGCACTCCATCGCCCGGTCTTGGCCCTGGAACCTGTAGGTCTCCGGCCCCGTCACCTTCTCGACGTACAGGTCGTCCTCGTCGGACAGGCCCGATGTGAACCCCCACGCGACCTCGCCGTTATGGCCGATTCCCATCACGGGGACACCCGCGGCGCTCACCCCGTGAATCCCCGGTATCTCGGGAGTGTGAAGCTCGAACTCGACGAACAGCTCGGGCACGGAGAACCCGAGCTGCGGGCCGTTGTAGAGATAGGCGCGGTCACGCGCCTCGTCGCGCATCGCCCACATGAATGAGCCGCCCGGACTGGGGAGGATGCTGCGAAGGCCCGCTCCGGGATCGTCCGTCGCGGGCTCGCGCTCTGCCGGTGCGGCACGCGGGATCTCTTCGGTCGTGTCCACGACGCTCCGGAGGTCCTGTTTGGCGAGGAACCTCCGCGACTTCCGGTACCCCTTGCGCCGGTCGGTGCCCGAGCGGCCGGGCTGTGCGGGGAACCTGCCTTCCGAGTAGGGAACCGTGGGCAGCTGCCCTCTGGTGCGAACGGGGAGAAGCTTGTCGAAGGCCCTGGAGCCGGCGTCGGCCAGCGCCAGTGCGTTGCGCAGCTCGCCGCCGTCGCCGGACGGCACGGTCCGGGCCAGGAAGATGCCGACGCGGGCCGAGTCGATCGGCGTCCACTCCTCGATGGGCAATGCGCCGAGCGCGACGAACTCACCGGGCATCTCGGTGACGTTCGGTCCCTGGACCTCGTCGATGTACGCGTTGATGCCGTCGGCGTAGCTCTGCGTGCGATCGAGGAGGCGCTGCGGGACCTCATCCAGCATTGCCTGGACCTCGGCGTCCGTGTAGTAGTCGCGCCGGGCGATCAGATCGTCGTCCAGGAAGCCAGGCCCGACGATCTCGGAGAGGCGGCCCGACGTGGCGCGCCGAAAGAGGTCGAGCTGGAACAGCCGGTCCTGGGCGACCGCGTAGCCCACGCCGAACCAGCCGTCGTCCTCGGTCTCGCCCGTGATCGTCGGGACGCCAAAGGCGTCGCGCGAGATCGTGACTCCGGTCCGGGGGGACTCGGTCGTGCCCGGCTGGTCGAACGTGATGTCGCGGTACTCGAAGCTCTCGAACAGGGAGACCTGATCCGTGAGGTGGGGCGAGCCGGTGCCGCTCGCGACGCCCGGGATCGACACGTAGCCGCTCTGGCCCGGCGGCAGGACGCCGAGCGCGTCGAGCGTCTCACCCTGCGACACCGCGGGCGCCGCTGCACAGGCGATGAGGGTTAGTCCGAGGACGGCGGGTAAGCGAGCCACAGGAGACCCGCGAAGCTACAGCGAAGCCCACCGCTGTGCGCCGGTCATAATCGGTCCCAACAAGACCTTCGCCACGCACGACACCCGAGAAAGAGGAAGCATGAAGGACAGCTTTGGAGCCAAGGACACGCTCGACGTCTCGGGGAACGAATACGAGATCTACCGCCTCGACGTGCTCCAGGAGAAGTTCGACGTCGCCCGCCTTCCCTACTCGCTGAAGGTCCTGCTCGAGAACACCCTTCGCCTCGAGGACGGCGAGTCGGTCTCGGAAAAGGACGTCGAGACGATTGCGAGCTGGGACGCGCAGGCCGAGCCGTCCGAGGAGATCCCCTACCAGCCGGCCCGCGTCCTGATGCAGGACTTCACCGGCGTCCCCGCCGTGGTCGACCTCGCCGCGATGCGCGACGCGATGGAAGAGCTCGGCTCCGATCCGAAGAAGATCAATCCGCTGGTGCCGGTCGACCTGGTCATCGACCACTCGGTGCAGGTGGACGCGTTCGGGAACGCGCGCGCCTTCGACATCAACGCGGACCGCGACTACGAGCGGAACGAGGAGCGCTACGCGTTCCTGCGCTGGGGCCAGCAGGCGTTCGACAACTTCCGCGTGGTGCCGCCCGCGACCGGGATCTGCCATCAGGTCAACCTCGAGTACATCTCCGAGGTCGTCTTCAGCCGGGAGTCGGACGGCGTCATGCAGGCTTACCCCGACACGCTGGTCGGGACCGACTCTCACACCACCATGGTCAACGGCCTGGGCGTCCTCGGCTGGGGCGTCGGCGGCATCGAAGCCGAGGCCGCGATGCTCGGCCAGCCGATCTCGATGCTGCTGCCGCAGGTGCTCGGCTTCAGGCTCGAGGGCGAGCTACCGGAGGGCGCCACGGCAACCGACCTGGTCCTTACCGTGACCGAGATGCTCCGCGAGCGGGGCGTAGTGTCGAAGTTCGTCGAGTTCTTCGGACCCGGGCTCCACACGCTCGGCCTCGCGGACCGGGCGACGATCGGGAACATGTCGCCCGAGTTCGGCTCGACCTGCGCGATCTTCCCGGTGGACAAGGAGACGCTTCGCTACCTGGAGTTCACCGGTCGCCCGACCGAGACGATCGAGTTGGTCGACGCCTACTCCCGCGAACAGGGGATGTTCCACGACGAGGACTCTGAGGATCCGACCTTCTCTGACCAGATCGAGCTCGACCTGGGGTCGGTCGAGCCGTCGATCGCGGGGCCGAAGCGGCCGCAGGACAGGATCGCACTGTCCAACGCGAAGCCGGCGTTCCTCGAGTCGCTGGCGGAGTTCGACGAAGGAGCCGCCAAGAAGCTCGGGAACGGGCGGGACAACGCCGTTGCCGAGTCCTTTCCGGCCTCCGACCCGCCGGCCGAGGATCACGAGGACGAGCGCGGGAAGCCGGAGAGGGCGGGCCAGGGCACGACCGCCATCGAGGACCGAAAGGCCAACTGCGTCCCCGTCACGCTCGAGGACGGGACCGAGACGGAGCTCGATCACGGCCGTGTCGTAATCGCCGCGATCACTAGCTGCACGAACACTTCGAATCCGTCGGTCATGCTCGGGGCCGGGCTCCTGGCAAAGAAGGCCGTGGAGGCGGGGCTCGAGCGAAAGCCGTGGGTCAAGACGTCGCTCGCGCCGGGGTCGACGGTGGTGACCGAGTACCTGGAGCGCGCGGGCCTGGACGAGTATCTCGACAAGCTCGGCTTCAACCTTGTCGGCTACGGCTGCACGACCTGCATCGGGAACTCGGGGCCGCTGCCCGAGGCGATCTCCGAGGCGGTCTCGGAGAACGACCTGGTGGTCTGCGCGGTCCTCTCCGGCAACCGGAACTTCGAGGGCCGGATCAACCAGGACGTGCGCAACAACTACCTCGCTTCGCCTCCGCTCTGCGTGGCCTATGCCCTGGCCGGCCGCATGGACCTGGACATCTTCAGCGAGCCGCTCGGCCAGGGCTCGAACGGGGAGGACGTTTACCTGAAGGACGTCTGGCCTTCGTCCAAGGAGATCAAGGACACCGTCGCCGAGGCGGTCCGCGAGGAGATGTTCAAGGAGGGCTATTCCGACGTCTTCGAGGGTGACGAGCGCTGGCGGGGGCTGGATACGCCGGACGGCGACCGCTACACCTGGCCCGATTCGACCTATGTCCGCAAGCCGTCTTTCTTCGAGGGCATGGACCCAGAGCCGGCCGAGGTCCAGCCGATCGAAGGCGCCCGCGTCCTCGCCGTTCTCGGCGACTCGGTCACGACCGACCACATCTCGCCGGCAGGCGCGATCAAGAAGGCGAGCCCGGCGGGGGAGTGGCTGATGGAGAACGGCGTCGAGCCCGGCGACTTCAACTCGTACGGGTCGCGCCGCGGCAACCACGAGGTGATGATCCGCGGCACGTTCGCGAACATCCGCCTTCGGAACAAGCTGGTCGAGAAGGAGGGCGGCTTCACCCTCGGCCCGGATGGCGAGGAGACGTCGATGTACGAGGCCGCGATGGCCTATGCGGACGAGGGTGTCCCGCTGGTGGTCCTCGCCGGCAAGGAGTACGGGTCGGGCTCGTCACGCGACTGGGCTGCCAAGGGCACCTCGCTCCTGGGCGTGCGCGCGGTGATCGCCGAGAGCTTTGAGCGCATCCACCGCTCCAACCTGATCGGCATGGGTGTCCTGCCCCTCCAGTTCCCCGACGGGGAATCGGCCGAGTCGCTGGGCCTGGAGGGCGACGAGACCTTCGACTTCGAAGGCCTGGCCGAGGCGCTTGACGCGCCCACGTCGGAGCGAAGGACGCTCAAGGTGACCGCGTCGGGTGGCTCGGGTGACGGGGTCGGATTCGAGGCGACGGTCCGGCTGGATACCCCCAACGAGGTTCGCTACTTCCAGCACGGCGGCATCCTCCACCGCGTGCTGCGCGACCTCAGATAGGCCCGGAAGCCCGCGGGGCGAAATTTGAAGTAAGGTTCAACACACCTTCGGGGGGAAAGTTGCGCCGGGCCTATTGACATCGGCCCTCCCGATCGGTCATGATTGTCGTCAAGAACCGTCAGGGAGCGGATAACAGGGACACAGAAACGATTTCATAAGGCTCGTCCCCGGCCAGTCCCGCCTCCGGGGGCGAACGCGTCGGCATCCCTCCCTGGCTACCGACGCGCTAGGCGCGGGCGCGGGCCGTGTGGACCCCCTGCCTCCCACGGCCCCGCCCCGCCTTCTACTTTTCGGTCGCTGCAAATCTGCGCCTGGCGGTGTCCTCGGATGATCGCCTCGCTCACGTAGGATTTACCTACGCTCGCTTCGTCGATCATCCTGCGTCCTTGGCCAGGCTTGATTTTCACGACCTCCGGTCAGCGGTTGACGCTAAAGCGGTTTTCGGACCCTTAGCGCGTTCAGGGTCGGATTTATCCCGGCACTCGGCTCCGGTCAGCGGTTGACGCTTAGAAGCAGTTTCGGACCCTTAACTCGTTCAGGCGCGGCCCTCTTTGCCTTCGATGTGGTGGATCGCGATCACGCTTCCCACCGGGCCTACCGGGGTCAGGGTGGCGGCTAGGAGCGTGTATGGCGCCTGGCGGCGGAGGACCGCGATCCAGATCAGGATCGCCAGGGCGATGAAGCCGATGCCGTGTGCCATGCCGGCGAAGAAGGTCTCGTGCTCGAGCCCGGGCACGAGCCAGACGACCAGGAGGATCGCGAATAGGGCCAGTTCGATCCAGGATGCGATCTTGACCCACCTGAACATCGGCCCGGGCACGGGCTTTCGCAGGACGTCGGAGGGCTTCTCGGCCCCGGGCTGAACTGCTTCGGGCGTGCTCACGGGCTGAGTTTGGCACCACCAGCGGGGAAATCGGGGTCCGACCGCCCGTACAAGGGCCCGTTGGCAGGTTTGGACCAGAGTCCATAGGCCGAGGGCGCTCCACGGGGAAGAATGCCCTTCATGCAGAGCAGCTTGAGCAAGGCAACCGGCCGTTCCGTCCGAGATGTGGCACTCGTGGCGCGTGAGGCGCGGCGCTTGACTGGTTTGGATCCCCAGCGACGCCCGCTGCCGGGCCGCCTGGTTCTCAAGACGCGCTGACCTGACGCGGGAGAGAACGCGACGCCCGCCCCGGAAGGGGCGGGCGCTTCGCTGCCCTAGTTCCTCGCGAGCGCACGCTTGACCTTTGAGATCACCCAGGCGGGCCGCTCGGCCACATCGAACCAGGTGAAGCGCAGGACCACGAAGCCGGCCAGCTGGAGATCGTTTGTCTTGCTGATGTCCCGAGCCCAGGTCCGAGCGTCTGAGTGGAACGCGTAGCTGTCTGCTTCGACGACGACTCGCTGCTCACGCCAGACGAGATCCCGCTCCCTTCCGAGCAGGAAGACGTTGACCTCGGGCTCAGGCAGGTCTGAGCTACGGACAAGCCGAAGAAGCTTGCGCTCCAGTTCTCGCTTGGGTCTTTTTGGTGCGTGGCGGTCCAGAAGCGCGGCCAGCCGTGGGATCCCGGGCTTGCCTGGGTTGCGCTCGATCTGCGCCGCGAGGTCCGCCGGGGACGCGAGCTTCGGGATCGCCTGAGCGCACATCTCCTCCAGACGGTGGTCCTCCTCAGCGGGGAGGATCGCAGCGCAGTCGAGGATGGTGCGAGAGGCGGTTGTGGTCCTGATGCGCTGGACGGTCGTGATGTCGCTCGGCTTGAGCGTCGCCTTGCGCACGATCAGGCCTGGGCGCGAGCTGTCTCCGCGTGGGGTGGTCACCCAGCAAGCCGCTTTAGGCGGCCAAGGGAGGAGCCCAAGGAGCTTGGCGGCACTCCGGTGGCTGATCCTCGCGTGCCCTCGGAACGCGAGGATCGCGGCGGCTTCGTAAGCGAGTGGCGCCGTGGCGATGTGACCGACGAGGTAGACGCCACGGTGGACGGGGCGGAGGCGTCCGTCCGCTATACGGCCGGCGATCTCTCGCCGGCTGATGCCGCGGGCCAACAGCTGCCACCGCCCGACAGCGCCATGCTGAACGTCGGCCAGCGCCCCAATGATCGCGTCTGCAGATCGAGGTCGGGATCGAGCACCCACACGGTGCACAACCCCGCCGCAACATGTGACGCCCCGGGGTGGCGCCGAACGGCGGCCCCCGTTCTCCCTTGGGTGCGCTGTCCGCCCTACCGCGCGCCTCAGCCGGCCTGCACGGATGAAACCCCGCGGGCGTGGGAGATCGGCGAGAGCCGCCGCCGCCCGTGCCCTAGTTGGTGAGCGCGGTGAGCACGATTCGCTCCTGCTCGGAGCGGTGCGCTACCGGGTAGCCCTCCGAGGGCGACGAGCGCTGCGGGCGGCCGATGTACGAGAACTCGACGCCGTCGGGAATGAGCTCGGGCATGCGGCGGGCCATGACGCTGAACGCGCCCATGTTCTTCGGCTCCTCCTGGACCCATGCCACCTGTTTCAGGTTCGGATACTTCCCGATCAGCTCGCGGATCTGGTCCCGTGCGAACGGATAGAGGAGCTCGACTCGCGCGATCGCCACGGTCTTGGTCTCTTCGCGCTTGTCGTGGCCGTCGATGTCGAAGTAGACCTTGCCGGAGCAGAGGACGAGCTTCGTGATCTCCTCCTCCCGCCCCTGCGCGCGCGGGTCGCCCAGGACGAACTGGAACGTCCCACCGGTCAGGTCGGCGAGCTTCGACGAGGCGGCGCCGAGGCGCAGCAGCCCCTTGGGGGTGAAGACGATGAGCGGTCGCGGCTTGGCGATGCGGGCCTGGCGGCGGATGAGGTGGAAGTACTGCGCGGCCGTCGTCGGGTTGGCGAGGCGGATGTTGCCCTCGGCGGCGAGCTGGATGAAGCGCTCGATGCGGGCACTCGAGTGTTCCGGGCCCGACCCCTCGTAGCCATGGGGAAGGAGGAGCGTGAGACGGGTCGTCTGGCCCCACTTCGACTCTCCGGCGACGAGAAACTGGTCGATGATCACCTGGGCGGAGTTGGCGAAGTCACCGAACTGCGCCTCCCAGAGGATCAGGCTCTCCGGCGAAGCGGCCGAGTATCCGTACTCGAAGCCCAGGCAGGCGATCTCCGAAAGCGGGCTGTTGTGGACCTCGAACGGCGCCAGAGCGCCCGAGAGGTTCTGGATCGGCGCGTACCTCAGGCCCGTCTTCTCGTCATGCAGCACGAGGTGACGGTGGGAGAAGGTGCCGCGCTCGGTGTCCTGTCCCGTGAGGCGGATGTGCGTGCCCTCCGTGAGGAGCGAGGCGTATGCGAGCGCCTCGGCGTGGCCCCACTCGATCGGACCTTCCTCGAGGATCTCGGTGCGCTTGTCCAGCGGCTTCTTGAGCTTGCGATGGATGGCAAAGCCGTCCGGCACGCGGATCAGCTCTTCGTTCAGCGTGCGGATCCGCTTCTCGGACACGGCGGTCTCGACCTCCGGGGACTTCGTGCGGTCGAGCTCGCCGGTGCCGATGTGTGTCGAGGTCGGGTCCTCGTAGTCACCGGTCTCCATCTTCGCCCGCAGCGACTTGAGCGTCTCCGAGAGGTGCTCTTGGATCTCGTTGGAGTCGGCCTCGACGTCGTCGGTTGAGACAACACCCTCCTTGACGAGCTGCCCGGCGTAGATCTCTGAGACCGGCTTGTGGGCCTTGATCTGGGCGGCCATCTTGGGCTGGGTGTAAGCCGGCTCGTCGGTCTCGTTGTGGCCGTAGCGGCGATAGCCGATGACGTCGATCACGACATCCCGGGCAAAGCGCTCGCGGTAGCCCATGGCCAGGCGCATCGCGGACATGCACGCCTCGACGTCGTCGGCGTTCACGTGGATGATCGGGCAGTTGTAGCCCTTGGCCAAGTCGCCGGCGTAAGGCGTCGAGCGGTCCTCGGACGGGTCGGTGGTGAAGCCCACTTGGTTGTCCGTGATGATGTGGACGGTGCCGCCGGTCGAGTAGCCGTCGAGCGACTGGAGGTTGAGCGTCTCGGCGACGACGCCCTGGCCCGGGAAGGCGGCGTCGCCGTGGAGCAACAGCGGGACAGCCACGTGGGGGCTGTGGTGGAGGCGCGGCCCGGAGTGCTCTGTCTGCGCGGCGCGCGCTCCACCCGTGACGACCGGGTCGACGAACTCGAGGTGCGACGGGTTGGGGTACATCCGGACCCGGATCTCCTCGCCGTCGGGGGTCGAGAAGATGCCCTCCGCGCCGTGGTGGTACTTGACGTCGCCCGTTCCCGATTGGGGGATGGCGGCAATCGCCTTTACCCGATCGAGGGCCTTCGCGCCCTCGAACTCGGCCATGATCGACTCAGCCGAGCGGCCCAGGTTGTGGACGAGGACGCTCAGCCGGCCGCGGTGGGCCATGCCGATCACGACCTCCTCGGCGCCGGACGAGCGCGACTGGGTGACGAGCGAGTCGATCATCGGGACCACGACGTCGAGGCCTTCGATCGAGAACATCTTCTGGCCCAGATACGCCTTCTGGATGAAGCGCTCGAAGCCGAAGACCTCGAGGAGGCGCTTGAGGAGGGCCCGCTTCTCCTCGCCCTCGAGCGTTGCGCGATGCGCGCCCGTCTCGATCATCTCGCGCAGCCACATGCGCTGCTGGTGCGAGGAGAGGTGTTCGATCTGGTACGCGATGGTCCCGCAGTAGGCATCGCGCATCCGCGGCAGGGCGTCGAGGAGGGTCTCGCCCTCGACGCCGATCCGCAGGATCGAGGCCGGGATGCGCGACATCAGCTCGGGCGTCAGGTTGAGGCTCTCTGGCTCGAGAGCCGGGTCGCCCTTCGGCTCGCCCTCGGCGAGCGGGTTGACCCGGGCAGCCAGATGGCCGTGGGTGCGGAAGGCCTTGAGGAGCGAGGTCGCTGCCTGGACCGCCTGCAGGAGCTCGCGATCGGGCTCGGCCGAGACGACGGCGCTGCCCGCGCCCGCCGCGCCGGCGGCGGGGAGGGGCGGGGCGGAGGCCGCGGCCGGGTGGGCGTTCGTGACGACCCGGTCCGAGATCGCGAGGTCATGCGCGACCGTCTCGTAGAAGTCGTCCTCGCCCTGCAGGAACTGGTCGATGCGGCGCAGGAAGGCGCCGGACTCGGCGCCCTGGATGATCCTGTGGTCGTACGTCGAGGTCATGGTCGTGACCTTCGAGACGCCGAGCGCCTTCAGCTTCTCCGCCGGGGCGTGCGCCCACTCGACGGGGTAGGCGATCGACCCGACCGCGACGATCGTGCCTTGCCCGGACATCAGGCGGGGGACGGAGGCCACGGTCCCGATGCCTCCGGGGTTGGTCAAGGTGATGTTCGTGCCCTGGAAATCGTCAGCCGTGAGCTTGTTCTCGCGCGTCTTCGAGATCAGGTCCTCGTAGTACGAGTGGAAGCCCGCGAAGTCGAGCGAATCGGCGCCGCGGATGCACGGGACCATCAGTGAGCGGGATCCGTCCTTTCGCTCGACGTCGACAGCGATGCCGAGGTTGACTCCGGCGCCGACCTTCACCCAGGCCTTCTCGTCGTGCTCCGAGTAGGTGCGCGCCATGACCGCGTTCTCGGCGGCGGCGCGGACGATCGCCCACGCGATCAGATGGGTGAACGAGACCTTGAGGCCCTTCTCCTTGAGCTGGGCGTTGATGGCCTTGCGCTTGGCGTCGAGCGTGTCGACCGGAAGCGTGCGGAACGAAGTGGCCGTTGGCATCTTGCGGCTCTCGTTCATGAGCTGGGCGAGCGTTCCAGCGGGGCCGCGCAGAGGCTTTTCCTCACCTTCGGCGGCGGGCGCGGCCGGGCCGGCGCCGTTGCCGTCGGCCGCTGCCAGGACGTCTGCCTTCACGACCTTCCCGCCCGACCCCGAACCCTCGATCGAGCCGACGTCGATCCCGCGGTCGGCGGCCATGCGCTGCGCGACAGGAGACACGGAGCGGCTCGGAGCGCCGGTAGGCGCGTCGCCGGCCGGTGCTGCTGCCGGGGCGGCCTCGGGCTGGCCGCCCGCAGCCTCGCCCGACGGGGCGGCGCCGGCCGCCATCTCGGCAAGTGGCTGGCCCACCTTGACGACGTCGTCCGGCTCGACCAGAAGCTTCGTGATGGTTCCCGCGGCTGGGGCGGGAACCTCGGCATCCACCTTGTCGGTCGATACCTCGACCACGGTGTCGCCCTCGGCGACGGAGTCGCCCACGGCGACCGCCCACTCGAGGACGGTTCCCTCGGTGACGGACTCGCCCATCTCGGGCATCGCAACGACCACGGTCTCGCCCGATGAGCCGCCGCTCGATGAATCATCCACGTCGGGTACGGGGGAGTCGTCCGCGGAGGCGCCCTGCGCGGACTCGAGCAGGTCTTCGGGATCGCTCTCGCCGATGTCGGCATCGCCCTCGCCGCCGCCGCTGACCATTCCGTCGCTCTTGCCGTCCCCGTCGGCGGAACTGGGCTCGGTCTGTGTCTGCGCCTCAGACTCCGATGCCGTTTCGGGGCCCTTTTCCGCGTCGGGGACCGCGGGCGCAGCACCGTTGCCGCTTCCGTTCGTGTCGAGCTGAGCGAGGACCTGTCCCACGGAAACGGTGTCGTCGGGCTGGGCCATGATCTTGGTGATCACGCCGCTGGCGGGGGACGGGACCTCGGCGTCGATCTTGTCGGTCGACACCTCGACGATGGTGTCGCCCTCAGCGACCTCCTGCCCTTCGGCAACGTGCCACTCCAGGATGGTCCCCTCGGTGACCGACTCGCCCATCGCGGGCATCTGAATCTCGAGCAAATCTTCCGCCAAGTCGTTCTCTCAGTCGAGTGTATGCCCTGGGCGAAGGGCGCGTAACGCCTTTGGGGGAGTGGCATGTGAGCAGTCAGAGCCGATAGCGGTCCAGCGCCTCCTCGCGGGCGGCTTTCCGGTCAACCATCGGCTCCGGATAGTCCTCGCCGATCCTCACGCCGCAGTCCTCCTGGACCTCCTCCGGCATCGTCCACGGCTCGCGCAGATACTTGTCCGGCACGTCACCGAGCTCCGGGACGAAGCGCCGCACGTAGTCACCGTCGGGGTCATAGCGCTCCATGTGGAGCGCCGGGTTGTAGATGCGGCGATACGGAGGCTGGGGATCGACTCCCACCGAGGCGATCCATTGCCAATTGCCATTGTTGTTTGCCTCGTCGCCGTCGATCAGATACCGCATGAAGTGGCGCTCGCCCCAGCGCCAGTCGATGCCGAGGTCCTTCGTCAGGAACGAGCCGACGACCAGCCGTGCGCGATTGTGCATCCAGCCCTCGCGCTTGAGCTGGCGCATCCCGGCGTCGACCAGCGGAAACCCCGTCTTACCCTCGCACCAGCGCTCGAAGCGCTTCTCCGCGTAGCTCCACTTGATCTTGCCGCGGTAGCGCTCCTGGAACTCGGACTTGGCGTTCTTCGGGTGGAAGGCCAGGACGTGGTGGTAGAAGTCCCGCCAGCAGAGCTGCCGGCGAAACGCCTCCGGTCCGTTGCCGCGGGGCAGGCGCTACTTCGATCTGGCGCGGCGAGATGCAGCCGAAGTGGAGGTAGGGGGAAAGGCGCGAGGTGCGGTTCTTGCCGAGGGCATCGTGGATCTCGGTGTACTCGCGCACCGGGCCGTCAAGAAAGCGGTCGAGCGCCTTGTGGGCATGCGACTCGCCGCCGACCGCCGGCTCGGCGACCTCCTGCTCGAGGCCGAGCGACTCCAGGCTCGGCAGCCGGCCCTTGGCGAGCCCGGACGGCAGATTCGGCATCTCCCTGGGTGCCTCGAGCACGTCGCGGCGCTCGACCCCCAGCCAGTTCTTGTGGAAGGGGCTGAAGACGGTGTACGGCTTGCCCTGCTGCGTGCGGATCTCGCGAAGCTGATCCACTGCGTTCAGACCCGGGTGGTCCACGGTGGAGATTCCTGCGGGCTCGAAGGTCTCGCGGCAGAGGCGGCCTCTCTGGCGGCCGAAGGGGCTGATCTCGCGGGTGAAATGGACGGTGTCGGCGCCCGCTTCCTTGGCGACGGCAGCGATTTCCCGCTCGGGCCTACCACGGCGGATCACCAGCCCCGAGCCGCGCTCACGAAGCTCGGCGTCGAGCTCACCGAGGCATTCCAGCAGGAACTGCGTCCTCGGCCCTGAGCGGTGGCGGCCGTGGAGGAGGCGATCGTCGAAGCAGAAGACCGGGATCACCCGCTCGTGGCGGTCCAGCGCCGCGCGCAGGGCGGGATGGTCGCGGATCCTCAGGTCGCGACGAAACCAAACGATGCCGGTCCCGCTTCCGGCCATGGGGCGAACGTACCCGGTCGGCTACGGCGTCAAGCGCGCAACGAGGGCCACGCCGTTTGCGGGGGCGTCGAGCACGTTCGGATGAAACAGCTCACGCGCCCGCGCGGTGTGCCCGCACCATCCGCAGTGGATCGAGTGCAGGCGCGGCCACCGCCGGCCGGCCGGGAAGAGGCAGCTCGCATTCGGTGCAGATCAGGGATCCGTACGCGATCACCTGGTGGCCGTCGCTCATGAGCTTCCGCTCCAGCTCGACCGAGTCCGCCCCGAGCGCCCCGGCGACCGCGCGATCGTCGCCCTGGTCGCCGTAGTCGGGCTGAACGAGAGCCATCAGCAGTAATAGTAGGGTCTCTCACAAGAGAGCTTCACTCTGGAGGAGAGGCAAATGGGCTACTTCGTTACCGGCGCGACCGGCTTCATCGGGCGCAATCTCGTCGAGCAGCTGCTCGAGCGGGAGGGGACGATCTATGTGCTCGTCCGCGAAGGCTCGAAGGGTCGCCTCGAGGAGCTCCGGAGCCGCTGGGGAGCGGACGAGAACCGCGTGGTCGGCATCGTCGGCGACCTCTCGCAGCCTCGCCTGGGAGTGTCCGACGAGGACATCTCGAAGCTCACCGGCGACGTAGACCACTTGTTCCATCTGGCGGCGATCTACGACATGAAGGCGGACGCCGAGTCGCAGCAGGTCGCGAACATCGACGGAACGCGACACATGGTGGAGCTGGCAGAGGCCGTGGACGCGGGCTGCGTCCACATGGTCTCGTCGATCGCGGCGGCCGGGCTGTACCCCGGTGTCTGGCGAGAGGACATGTTCGAGGAGGCCGTGAACCTCGACACGGACCCGTATTTCCGCACCAAGCACGACTCGGAGGGGATCGTCCGCAACGAGTGCACGCGGCCTTGGCGCGTCTACCGACCGGGCATCGTGGTCGGCGACTCCGAGACCGGAGAGATGGACAAGGTGGACGGGCCGTATTACTTCTTCAAGCTGATCCGCCGGATCCGCAACGCCGTTCCGCAGTGGCTGCCGATGGCGGGAATCGAGGGGCGCCAGATCAACATCGTGCCGGTTGACTTCGTCGTCAAGGCGCTCGACCACATCGCGCACAAGCCCGGTCTCGACGGCCGTGCGTTTCACCTGACCGATCCGAACGCGATGACCGCCGGAGCCGTGATCGACACCTTCGCGGCCGCCGCGCACGCCCCGCAGACGACCGTCAGGCTCCCCGCCCCGGCCACCGAGGCGCTCCAGCCGATCCTCGGCGCGGTCCTGAACGCTGCGCCGCTCGGCAACACGGCCGCCGATGCGGTCCTTGCGGACTTCGGCATTCCGCGGTCGGTGCTCATCTACGTCAACTGGCCCACCAAGTTCGACTCGCGCCAGACCCAGGCTGCGCTGGAGGGCTCCGGCATCTCGGTGCCGCCCCTGAACGCCTACGCGGGCAAGCTGTGGGACTACTGGGAGCGCCACCTCGACCCGGACCTCTATCGCGACAAGACGCTGGTCGGCGCTGCGAGGGGCCGGCTTGGCCTCGTCGGCGGCGTCAGCCAGGTGCTCGAGCACCAGGTCCCGGACGAGATGCTCCGGTTCGCCCGGCGCGTCCGCGGCAACGTCTCGCTCGAGAAGTCGGTCCGCGGCCGTGTCGTCATGGTGACCGGGGCCTCCTCGGGCATCGGCAAGTCGGCCGCGATGAAGGTGGCCGACGCCGGCGGGATCGTCCTGCTCGTCGCGCGCACGCCCGAGAAGCTCGAGTCGACGCAGGCCCAGATCGAGGCGGGAGGGGGCATCGCCCATATCCACCGGGCCGATCTTTCCGACATGGATGACATCGAGCGCATGGCCGAAGAGGTGCTCGAGCAGCACGGCCACGTCGACATCCTGGTCAACAACGCGGGCCGCTCGATCCGCAGGTCCATCGCGCTTTCGTACGACCGGCCGCATGACTTCGAGCGGACCATGCAGCTCAACTACTTCGGCGCCGTGCGCCTGATCCTGAAGTTGCTGCCCGTGATGCGCGAGCGCAAGTCGGGCCAGATCATCAACGTCAGCTCGATCGGCGTGCAGACGAACATGCCGCGCTTCTCGGCCTACGTCGCGTCCAAGTCCGCGCTGGATGCGTTCAGCCGCTGCATCGCGTCGGAGATCGTGGACGACAACGTGTACGTGACCACGATCCACATGCCGCTCGTGCGCACGCCGATGATCGCGCCGACCAAGATGTACGACCGGTTCCCGACGATCACGCCGGACGAGGCGGCCGGGCTCCTCACCGAGGCGATGATCCACCGGCCGAAGCGGATCGCGACGCCGATGGGAACCCTCGGGCAGATCCTCTACGCGCTCAACCCGCGCTCGATCGACTACATCCTGAACACGGCCTATCACCTGTTCCCGGACTCGGCCGCGGCCAAGGGCTCGAAGGACAAGCCGGCGACGCTGGCAGGCAAGGCTCAGACGACCGAGGACCAGGCGACCAACCAGCAGGTCGCCTTCGCGTACCTGATGCGCGGCGTGCACTGGTAGGCCGGCCGCGCCCCGCTCATGCCCCGCCCGAGCAGAGGCGACCGGATCCGCGCCGTAGCTTCGGCGGCCAGCGGCGTGCCGCGCAACCTGCCGACGCCGAACCCGTTTCGCGACCGCTCGCTCCGCTCCGCCGTCGAAGGCAGGACGGTCCTGATCACCGGAGCCTCGTCCGGCATCGGCGAGGCGAGCGCGATTCGCGTCGGGGTGAACGGCGCTCGGGTGATCCTGGTCTCGCGGACCAGGGACAAGCTCGAAGCGGTCAAGGGGAAGATCGAAGACGTCGGAGGCGAGGCGTTCGTCCACCCGTGCGACCTGACCGACACCGACGCGATCAAGGCGATGGCCGATGCGGTCTTGGCCGAGCACGGCGGCGTGGACATCCTCGTCAACAACGCGGGGATGTCCATCCGGCGCTCGATCGCGAACTCGTATGACCGCCTGCACGACTTCGAGCGGACGATCCAGCTCAACTACCTCGGGGCGGTCGCCTTGATCCTCAAGGTTCTGCCGGGCATGCGCGAACGGCGCTCCGGCCACATCGTGAACATCTCCTCGATGGGCGTCCAGATCAACACGCCGCGCTTCTCGGCCTACGTTGCGTCGAAGAACGCCCTCGACGGCTTCTCGCGCTCGATCGCCTCCGAGATCGTCGATGACGGCGTCGCGATCACGACCGTCTACATGCCGCTCGTCCGCACGCCGATGATCGAGCCGACCGCGCACTACCGGTCGATGCCTTCGATCAGCCCCGAGGAGGCTTCCACGATGGTCGCCAAGGCAATCGTCAACCGGCCGAAGAAGCAGTCCACCACCGGAGGGCGGATTGCGGAGATCACATACTCGGCCGCTCCCAAGGTGCAGGACGCGCTGATCAACGGCGTGATGAAGCTCTTCCCTGGATCGGGCGACGAAAAGCACGCCGACCGGGACGAGCGCAACCTTGGCTGACCGCCGGAAGCATTGGGGCTGGGGCGCCGAGTCCGCACAGCCCACCCGCGAAGCGCTCGAGGCGATGCGCCCGTTGGCGCAGGAGCGGCTGGGGTTCGGAGGGGAGGAGGTCGTGGAGCCGGTCCCGCTGGATCGGGTCGAGCTCCCGGTGCCTCGCGTCTCGCCGCCGCCTTCACTCGCCGGGATCTGCTCCGACGACACACATTCTCGGGCGTCGCACGCGATGGGCAAGGCCTACCGGGACGTCGTCCGCGGCTTTCGCGGCGAATTTCAGAACGTGCCCGACGTAGTGGCGAAGCCGGGGACGGAGGCGGAGGTAGAGGCAGTCCTGGCCTGGTGCTCCGACGAGGGCTACGCCGCCATCCCCTACGGTGGCGGCACCAGCGTCTGCGGCGGAGTCGAGCCGCGGCTGCCCGGCGAGTATCCGGGCGTCGTGACCATCGACCTCGGAGAGCTGGACAAGGTGCTGGAGGTCGACGAGGTTTCACGCTCGGCGCGCATCCAGGCCGGCGCCCCGGGCCCCGCCCTGGAGGACCAGTTGAGGGAGCGCGGGCTCACGATGCGCTGCTTTCCGCAGTCGTTCGAGTTCTCCACGCTCGGTGGATGGGTCGCGACTCGCGCGGGCGGCCACTTCGCGACCAGGCTGACGCACGTGGACGACATGGTCGAGTCGATTCGCGCGATCACGCCGGCGGGCGTGTGGGAGAGCCGTCGCCTGCCGGGATCGGGCGCGGGCCCCAGCCCGGACCGCATGATGATCGGCTCGGAGGGCATCCTCGGCGTGATCACGGAGGCCTGGGTCAGGGTCCTGCCGCGGCCACGCTTCAAGACGTCATGCGGAGTCGGGTTCGAGACGTTCTCCGCCGGCGCCGCCGCCGTCCGCGAGATCTCACAGTCCGGTCTGGATCCCGCGAACTGCCGGTTGCTCGATCCGGCCGAAGCAGCCTTCACCGGAGCGGGCGACGGCTCGAGAGCGTTGCTCGTCCTCGGGTTCGAGTCCGCCCATCATCCGGTCGACGAGCCGATGCGGGTCGCGGTCGAAGCTGCGCGCGAGCACGGCGGTGCGCCGGGCAAGGTTCGCACCCAGGACGACTCGCCTGGGCAGCGAGGACTCGGTAGGGGCGTGGCGTTCGGCGTTCCTTGCCGCACCGTATCTGCGCGACTCGCTCGTCTCCCTGGGCGTCCTCTCCGAGACCTTCGAGACGGCGATTACCTGGGAGCGCTTCCCCGAGTTCCACGCGACCGTGATGGAGGCGGCTCGGAAGGCGGTGGGCGAGCCCAGCAAGGTCACCTGCCGGTTCACCCACGTCTACCCGAACGGGCCTGCCCCCTACTTCACGATCCTGGCGCCCGCCAGGCGCGGCTCCGAAGACGCCCAGTGGGACGAGATCAAGGCCGCGGTCTCGGAGGCGCTGATCGACGCCGGCGGCACGATCACCCACCATCACGCGGTCGGGCGGGACCACCGGCCGTGGTACGAGCGCCAGCGCCCAGAGCCCTTCGCCCAGGCGCTTCGGGCGGCAAAGCGCGCATTGGATCCTGCGGGAGTGCTCAACCCGGGCGTGCTCGTCGATCCCGCGACGTAGGCTTTTCGGGCCGTGCGCCCTCTGATCGTCTCGCTGCGCCCGCAGGAGTGGGTAAAGAACGTCCTGGTATTCGCCGGGATCGTCTTCTCGCGCAGCTTCGACGAGCCCGGGGCCGTCGCAGACGTCATCGTGACCTTCGTCGCCTTCTGCGCGGTCTCCAGCGCGGGCTACCTGTTCAACGACCTCAGGGACGTCGAGCACGACCGGCGCCATCCGGACAAGCGCAAGCGTCCGATCGCGAGCGGCGCGCTTGCGCAGGGGACCGCGGGCGCGGTCGCAGTGGTGCTTGCCGTGGGGGCGGTAGTCGCGTCGCTGGTGCTCGTGTCCGCGGAGGTCGCCGCGATCGTCGCTCTCTATGCGGTCGCGACGGTTCTCTACTCGCTCGTCCTCAAGCGCCTGGTGATCATCGACGTGATGACGATCGCGGGCCTCTTCCTCTTGCGGGTCGTCGCGGGCGCCGAGGCGGTCGATGTCGGCACATCCGAATTCCTGCTCGTCTGCACGGGAATGCTCGCACTGTTCCTCGGCTTCACCAAGCGCCGTCAGGAAGCGATCCTCGAGGAGCAGCCTTCGGCCCCGGGCGCCGTCGAGGCCGCGCCCGTCACGAGGCCGGTGCTCGAGCATTACTCGCTCCCCTTCCTCGATCAGATGATCGCCATGGTCACGGCCACCGCCCTGATCTCGTACATCATCTACGCCGTCGACTCTCCCTTCGCCGGGTCGAAGATGCTGGCCACGGCGCCGTCGGTCCTCTACGGGGTCTTCCGCTACCTCTACCTCATCTACGACCGCCAGGACACGCGCTCGACCGCGGCGATCATCGCGCGCGACCCGGGCGTGATCTTCGCCGGCGTCACCTACGTCGCCAGCGCGATCATCGTCCTCTACGTGGTCGACTAAACCTCGCCGCCAAACGTCCCACGATGTCCCCTATAGGGGATGGTGCGGGACGTTTCGGTGCCTAAGGCGCTTAGGACGGGGATCCCTAGTGGTCGTGGGCCATATCCAGGATCTGCTCGCGATCCATCTTGCCTACCAGGTCGGGATGACTCTCAGCGACGTGCTCTTCGACCTTGGTGACGAGTTCGTCGTCGGATTCAGCTTCAACGTCGGTGCCGCACTCGCAATGGACAACCTTGGTCATCGTTCCTCCAGTCGTTGAGTTGAAACCCATCATCCCATGCTGGAACTGGCCGTGGAGAAGCGCGCGGCTCACCCATTGCGAACTGAGCCTCGCCAGGCGACACTCAGTTCGCACTCGCCGACTTGAGCGCACGTCCTAGATATTCTCTCGCGCCCATGGACCTGACCCTGACCGAGTCCGAGCAGGAGTTCCGCGACGAGTTTCGCGCCTGGCTCGACGACAACCACCCCGGCAAGGCTCCGCGCGGTGGCGATCAGGTTCAGTTCGAGTTCGAGCGCGAGTGGCAGCGGAAGCTTCACGAGGCCGGCTGGGCAGGCGTCTCGTGGCCGAAGGAGTACGGCGGCCGCGGCGCGACCCTGATCGAGCAGTCGATCTTCGGCGAAGAGCTTGCGCGCGCCAAGGCGCCGCGCCCCGCGAACGTCCTGGGCCTCGTCATGGGCGGCCCGGTTGTCATTGCCCACGGCACCGAGCCCCAGAAGGAGCGCTTCCTGGAGCCGATCCTGTCGGCCGAGGAGATCTGGTGCCAGGGCTTCTCGGAGCCCGAGTCGGGCTCTGACCTCGCTTCGCTGAAGACCAAGGCGGTCAAGGAAGACGGGGGCTGGCGCATCACCGGCCAGAAGGTCTGGACCACGTTCGCGCACGAGGCGAAGTGGTGCATGCTCGTCGCCCGCTCCGATTCCGATGCGCCCAAGCACAAGGGCCTCACCTACTTCCTGATGGACATGGAGCAGGACGAGATCGAGGTCCGCCCGCTCCGCCAGATCACGGGCGAGGCGGAGTTCAACGAGCTCTTCATCGAGAACGCCTGGGTTCCGGACGAGAACGTGGTCGGCGGGGAGGGCAACGGCTGGATGGTCGCCATCACCACGCTGATGAACGAGCGCGCGGGGCTTGGAGCCTCGGCTGCGCTTGGCCTTGCCAATTCGCTCGACGAGCTGATCGAGTTGGCGAAGGAGCGCGGCATGGCGGACGACCCGATCATCCGCGACAAGGTCGCCCGCCTCAAGATCGGGATCGAAGGCCTCAGGATGGGCGCGCTCCGAGCGCTCACCTCGACCATGAAGGTCGGCATCCCCGGCCCGGAGGGCTCGATCGCAAAGCTTCAGTGGTCATCCACGAACCAGGCGCTCACCGAGCTGGCCCTCGAGATCGGGGGGCCGGAGATGCTGGCCAAGGACTCCGACTGGGCCTACCGCTTCCTCCGCTCCCGCGCCAATTCGATCGAAGGCGGGACCACGGACGTCCTCAAGAACATCGTCGCCGAGCGGGTGCTCTCGCTCCCGAAGCTCCGCTAGGTACCAGGTACCTAACACAACGCTCACTTACATGGATTTCGATTTCACAGACGAGCAGCGCGAGATCAAGTCGACCGCGCACGAGTTCCTTGCCGCCCGCTACAAGCCCGAGCACGTGCGGGAGCTGGCCGAGTCGGACACCCCGTACAGCGATGAGGACTGGAAGGCCTTCTCGGAGTTGGGCTGGCCGGGGATCGCGATCGCCGAGGAACACGGCGGCGAGGGCCTCGGAGCCGTCGAGCTGATCATCCTCCAGGAGGAGCTCGGCTATTTCTGCGCGCCGAGCCCGTTCATCGCAAACGCCTACGCCGGCGCCATCATCCAGGCGGCCGGGTCGGACTCACAAAAGGCCGAGTGGCTGCCGGGCATCGCCTCCGGGGAGGCGCGCGGCTCGGCGGAGATGACCTGCGACCCCGACCCCATCCTCGGAGCTGCGGGCGGTGCCTCGATCCTGGTCATGGCCAGCGGCGACGGAGCCAAGCTCGTCAAGCCCGAGGACGCGCAGATGGAGAAGATCGACATGATCGACTCGACCCGCGCGTACTTCCGTGTGAAGGCGGACGGCGGGGAGGAGATGCCCGGCGACATCGAACATGCGGGCAGCGTCGGGCAGATCGCGATGGCTGCCGAGCTTGTTGGAGTGGCACAGCGCGCCCTCGACATGTCTGTCGAATACGCGAAGGAGCGCCAGCAGTTCGGCAGGCCGATCGGCGCGTATCAGGCCGTGTCGCATCGTCTCGCGGAGATGCTCTGGGAGGTGGAGGAGGCGCGATCGCTGACCTACTCGGCGGCCTGGGCCGCCGACGCAGATCCCGACCTGCTGCCCATTGCTGCCTCGATGGCGAAGGCGCGCGCGTCCGACGCGGCGACGTCAGTCACCCACAACGCGATCCAGACCCTGGGCGGCATCGGCTTCACGTGGGAGCACGACATTCACTTCCTGCTCAAGCGCGCACGCGCCTCGGCGCAGATGATGGGCTCCGCGCGAGCCCATCGCGACAACGTCGCGGCCCTCGTCGGCCTGGGCTGACCTGACTTGCTGACCGGCTGCCGGTAGGGCGGCTCAGTCGCGCAAGTCCTTGACTTGGCCGTTGTCGAGCGCGTCCTCCCAGATTCGAAGGCGGGCTCGCCGAGACGAGAAAGAGTGTGCGCCGCATGAGCCCCCTGTAGGTTGCCGGGCCCGGCAACCTAAGCGGGACAGGCGTATAGTCCGGTCCATGCGAGGTGGGGGCTTTGCACTGATTCTCGTCCTGGCGGCGCTCGGCGTCGTTGCCTCACCGGCGCATGCCAGCGTCTTCGCGGTCGACACGACGAAGGACAGGCTGGACGCCAACCCGGGGGACGGCGTCTGCGCCGCTGCGAACGGGAAGTGCGCGTTGAGGGCCGCGATTCAGGAAGCGAACGCGCTTGCCGGCATCGACAACGTGAACGTCTCGAAGGGGACGTTCGAGCTCACGATTCCGCGCAGCGATACGCCGGGAATCGAGGAGGGCGACCTGGATATCACCGAGGCCGTCGCGATCACTGGAAAGAGCAAGAAGAAGACAGTCATTAGGCAGACAGAGCGAGACCGGGTCATCCGCTCCGACGCGACACCGGCCCTCGTTCCCGGCGCGATCCTGACTGACCTCACCTTAACCGGGGGCGATCTTCGAAAGGAGGTCCACGGCGGCGGCATCCTTATCGAGGATCACGCTCTTCTCATCCAGGACGCGATCGTGCGCGGCAACCGCCACACGATGAAGACGAACACGTTCGGCCTGGGCGGGGGGATCGCGGCAAACCCGGGCTCCGCTCTCACGCTGATCAACACAACGGTTGTCAGAAACGAGGCGCGAGGCGACTTTTCGACCGCGAGCGCCGCTGGCGGCGGCATCTTCCTCCACTTCGAAGCAGAGGCGACGATCACGGATTCGCGCATCATCAAGAACCGCGCGACGACGAACGGGTTCTCCGACACGGAGGGGGGCGGCTTGTACTTGCAGGGGCCGACGACGATGTCGGGGACAACGATCGCCAAGAACCGCGCAGATGTCGGAGGCGGCATGGCCATGAATTCCGTTACCGGCCTTCAGTCCACGTCCACGACCATCAGCGAGAACCGGGCAAGGCAAGGCGGAGCCGTCGCTATGGACTCATCGCCCCTGGCCCCGGTCGAGTTCACGAATTCCACGATCAGCGGAAACGAGCTTTTTGAAAGCGAAGACCCGGGCACCGGCGCTGCCTTTTTCGTGGAACGGGGCCTCCTGCGTCTCACTCACGTCACAGTCGCTGACCAGGTCCTCGGCCGGGGCCAGGCCAACCTCGCTTTCGCCGACGCTCCACCGCCGGGAGGAACGAGCGCCGAGATCGCCAACTCAATCCTCGACAACCCTCGTTCGGAGTGCTCGGGGATCGAGTTCCTGACGAGCATCGAGGTCAGCATCATCGATGATGGCTCATGCACCGGGGGGCTTTCATCGAACATCGTCGCGAACGCGAGGCTGAAGCCCCTGCGAACCAATCCGGGACCGGGACCGGGGCGCATCACCCAGACCCACGCCCTGAAGGATTCGAGCCCCGCAATCGACTTCGTCACCTCGGGCTGCCCGCCGCCTGCCACCGACCAGGTCGGTCACGCCCGCCCGGCAGGCGAAGGCTTTTGCGACGCGGGCTCGTTCGAAGCCCCGGGCTAGGCTGCGCCCATCAGCGGTCAGCGATCAGAGCGCAGCGCCAAGCAGAGGATGCGAGCCGGGGAGCTTTACCCGGGCGACGACCCGGAGCTGAACCGGGAACTGGACCGTTGCCAGGTCATGGTCGAGGCGCTGAACGCCATTCCGTACGCCCGCAAGGATGAGCGGCGCGCCGCCTTCGTGGAGCTGCTCGCGGCGATCGGCGAGGACACGTTCATCAGACCACCCTTCTACTGCGACTACGGCGACGGCATCTCGATCGGAGCGCGGACCTTCATCAACTTCAACTGCACCATGCTCGACGGGGCCCCGATCACGGTCGGCGACGAATGCATGCTCGCGGCCGGGGTGCAGCTGATCACGGCGACCCACCCGGTGGACCCAGTGGCTCGCCGCAAAGCCATCGAGCAGGCCCTCCCAGTGACGATCGGGGACGGCGTCTGGCTGGCAGCGGGGGCGCTCGTCTGTCCCGGGGTCACGATCGGCGAGAACACCGTGGTCGGGGCGGGAGCGGTCGTCACGCGAAGCCTTCCCGCGGGCGTGGTCGCGTATGGCAACCCGGCGCGTGTGATCCGGCAAGTCGGCGAAGCGGACCGAGCCGAGCCGGCCGGCTCCTAGTCCGTTATCTCGACGTTCGCGGCGAGCTTCGTCTGCCCGTCGAGCGTGTACTCGACGTCGACCTGCTCGTTCTTGCGGTAGCTGCCGAAAAGACCGAGGTACATCGCCATCCAGCGGCCCTTCGAGACGTGCTCCTTGACGATCGGCCGGGTGAACACGACCTCGCCGGCCCGCAGGTCCCAGACTTCGCCCCGCGGCTGCTCGACTCCGTTTATGTGCACGCGGATCGGCTCGGATGCGCCCCGCGGCAGCTTCGCCCGCCGCCCAGCCGCATAGCTGCCCTTGGGGATCTCGCTCGCGTCGCTCACGAGAGCGCCTTCCGGATCGCTTCGAACGGGCCGTCGTGGCCGGGGTCGAGCTCGGAGCGCCGGAGCCCGCCCTCGTACGCCACCAGCGTCCCGTCGCCCATCACGTCGATCCCCGCCTCGCGGCCGCTGCGAAGGAAGCCGCCGGTCGAAATCTCCACCCTGCCGGCCACCTGGATGCCGGGCTCGTACTCGCGAAAGACCTTCTTCGCCTCGAGCGGCCCCTGGGAGCGGATGTCCTTCGCGCTCCTCTCCAGGGCAGCGATGGCCTCGTCCAGATCCTCGAACTTCTCCCGGGCCACCTGCGGCCCCCGGCGCACCGTGACCTTGTAGGTCAGGTCAAGCGCCTCTTCGGCTTCGGATCGGGCGACGTAGCTGATCATTCGTGATCTTCTCGGGCTCCGAGGGGCGATCGGACATCGGCGTGTAGTCGACCTCCCGGCCACCGGTGTAGATCTGCCGCGGGCGGGCGATCTTCTGCTCACTGTCGTCGATCATCTCGAGCCACTGAGCGATCCATCCGGCGGTGCGCGGGATCGCGAAGATCACGGTGAACATCTCGGTCGGGATCTCGAGCGCTTCGTAGATGAGGCCCGAGTAGAAGTCGACGTTCGGGTAGAGCTTGCGCTCCGTGAAGAACTCGTCGTCTAGCGCCTGCTTTTCGAGCTCGGTGGCGATCTCGACCAGCGGGTTGTACTCGGTGGCCTCGAGCACCTCGTCGACGTGCTTCTTGATGATGCGCGCCCGCGGGTCGTAGTTCTTGTAGACCCGGTGGCCGAAGCCCATCAGCTTCTCTTCGCGGTTCTTCACTCCCTTGAGGAAATCCGGGATGTTCTCGACCGTCTCGATGCGGCGGAGCATCCGCAGGACCGCCTCGTTGGCACCGCCGTGAAGCGGCCCGTAGAGTGCCGCGACGCCTGCGGCGATGGCCGAGTAGGGATCCACCTGGGAGGAGCCGACCGCGCGGACGGCGTTCGTCGAGCAGTTCTGCTCGTGGTCGGCGTGGAGGATGAAGAGCACGTCGAGCGCCTTTGCGAGGCGCGGGTCGGGCTCGTACTTCAGCTCGGTCGCCTTGAACATCATCGAGAGGAAGTTCTCGGTGTAGTTCAGGTCGTTGTCCGGATAGTTGTAGGGAAGCCCGCGGTTGTGCCGGTAGGAGAAGGCGGCGAGGGTGGGCATCTTCGCCAGCATCCTGATCGCCGCCATGTAGCGCTCCTCGTGATCATCGAGGGCCTTCGCTTCGGGGTAAAAGGTTGAAAGCGCGCCGACTCCGGCCAGCAGCATTCCCATCGGGTGAGCGTCGTAGCGGAATCCCTGCAGGTGCTGCTTGATGTCCTCGTGGAGGAAGGTGTGGTGGGTGACGTCCCAGATCCAGCGCTCTAGCTGGGGCTGCGTGGGCAGCTCTCCGTAGATCAGGAGGAACGCGACCTCGAGGAAGCTTGACTGCTCGCAGAGCTGCTCGATCGGGATGCCCCGGTGCTGGAGGATCCCCGCCTCTCCGTCGATGTAGGTGATCGCCGACCGGCACGACGCCGTGTTCGTGAACGCGGGGTCGTAGGTCATGAGGCCGAAATCGTCCTCGTTTTCCTTCATCTGCCGGAAATCCATCGCCTTGACGGTTCCGTCCGTGATCTCAAGCTCGAAGGTCTCGCCGGTGCGGTTGTCGGTGACCGTCAGGGTGTCTTCGCTCAAGTCTGGCTCCTAAGGGGGTAGCTGAGGATTCCGGGGATTCTTATTCTCGCAGGTGGGTCATCGATCGCAGCTCGCCGAGTCGGGCTTCGATCTCGTCGCGTTCGAGCCGGGAAACCCGCTCCGTTCCGAACTCCTCGACGTTGAACGACGCCAGAACGGTCCCGTAAGCCATCGCCTTTCGCAGATCCGCTGGGGTCGCATCGCCGCCGATGCCGTCGAGATATCCCAAAAAGCCGCCGGCGAAACTGTCGCCGGCTCCGGTCGGGTCCTTGACGACTTCGAGCGGCATGCCCGGCAGCGCAAAGAAGCCATGCGAGTCGAAGAGGGCGGCTCCGTACTCGCCGCGCTTGGCGACGACCACGCCCGGGCCCTTTGCCATCAGGGACTTCGCTGCCTTGGCAAGGTTCGGCTCTTCGGTGAGCATTCTGATCTCGGCGTCGTTCAGGAGGACGCAATCCACTCCTGAGATGGCGTCCATGAGGGACTCACGCGCGGTATCGATCCAGAGGTTCATCGAGTCCAGCGCGGCAAGCCTCGCCCCCGAGCACTGCGAGCGGACTTCCCTCTGGAGCTCGGGCTGGATGTTGCCCAGGAAAAGGGTGGAGTTGCTGCGGGAGGCATCCGACAGCTTCGGCTGGAAGTCGGCGAAGACGCCAAGCTGAGTGTCGTCGGTGTGAGCGACGTTCAGGTCGTGCTCGTAATGTCCGCGCCAGAAGAACGTGGCGCCCCCCTCCACGCGCTCGATGTCCGACGTGTCGATGCCGCGCGAACGCAGGAGCCCGGTGTGCTCGTCGGAGAAGTCGTCGCCCACGGGGCCGACCACATGGACGTCGCAGAAGAAGCTCGCCGCAAGCGCAAAGTGGACCGCCGAGCCGCCCAGCATGCGCTCGCGTTCGCCGAACGGCGTGCGAACGCTGTCGAACGCGATGCTCCCGACTACTGTCAGCGACATGAAGGCGGCAGCCTATCCAGCGTCGAGTAGGTAAGACTCCGGTTGGATGAAGGCGATTCAGCTCAAAGAGTTCTCAGGTCCCGAGGCCATGGAGTACGTGGAGGTACCCGACCCGGAGGCGTCGGAAGGCGCGGTCGTGGTGGACGTGACGCGCTGCGGCGTGAACTTCGCCGACACGCATGTGACCCGGAACGATTACCTCGCCAAGCAGGAGCTGCCGCTGATTCCCGGCGGCGAGGTCGCGGGGCGCACGCCCGACGGGCGCAGGGTGGCGGCGATCCTCATGAACGGCGGCTACGCCCAGAAGGTCGCGGTGCCCGAGGCGATGCTCGTCCCGGTTCCCGACGACGTGACCGACGACCAGGCGGCTGCGGTCCTGCTCCAGGGCCTGACCGCCCATGCCCTGATCCACCGCTGCGCCCGGCTCGAGCCCGGCGAGACCGTCGTCGTCGAGGCTGCGGCTGGAGGAACCGGAAGCCTCGCGGTGCAGCTGGCGAAGCGGCACGGGGCGCGGGTGATCGGCCTCGCGTCCTCTCCCGAGAAGCGTGAGCTGGTCGAGCGGCTCGGTGCGGATGCGACCGCGGACTCCCGCGCCGACGACATGCAGGCGGCGATCCTTGAGGCGAACGGGGGCAAGCAGGTCGACGCGGTGTTCGAGATGAGCGGCGGCAAGGCCTTCGAGGGTGCGATGCGGACGCTCGCTCCCTTTGGCCGCATGGTCACTTTCGGAATCGCCTCGGGCGAGCAGAACGAGGTCCCCACCGGCATGTTGATGCGCAAGAGCCGCTCCGTGATCGGCTTTTGGCTCGTGCACCTGTTCGCCGATCCCGCTGCGGTCGGAACGGGTGTGGCGGAGCTTCTGCGCGCAGTGGGCTCGGGCGAGCTCGAGGTCGTGATCGGCGGCGTCAGCCCGCTTTCGGAGGCACGCCAGGTCCACGACGACCTCGCCGGACGCCGGACGCAGGGCAAGATCCTGCTGGACCCGGCCTCCTAGGACGCTTGCCGGAGACCGGCTCACCGGTAACCTCATTTCATTAGAGACAAGAGAAGTAGATGGCAGGGACTGAGACTCGTGCCACGATTTAGAGACAGAGGCACGACGTGAAAAGTTTCAAGGAACTCGGACTTTCCGAGCAGATCCAGACGGCGATAGAAGAGCTGGGCTTCGATGAGCCCACGCCTATCCAGGAGCAGGCGGTTCCCGAGCTCTTGGACGGCCATGACGTAATCGGCCAGGCGCAGACCGGAACCGGCAAGACGGCAGCGTTTGGCTTGCCGCTCCTTCAATACCTCGATCCCGAGTCCAAGGAGCTGCAGGCGATCGTGCTCACCCCGACGCGTGAGCTCTGCATTCAGGTAACCCAGGCCCTTCGTTCCTATGCGGAGCACATGGACATCGAGGTCGTCGCCGTGTTCGGCGGCCAGCCGATCGCCCAGCAGGCCCCGCGGCTGCGCGCCGGCGCCCAGGTCGTGGTCGCGACTGTCGGGCGAATGAAGGACCTGATCTCCCGCCACATCGTCGTCCTCACCTCGGTTCGCTACGTCGTGCTCGACGAAGCCGACGAGATGCTCGACCTCGGCTTCATCGAGGACGTCGAGAAGATCCTTCGCACCTGCCCGAACGGCCGCCAGACGGCGCTTTTCTCCGCCACCATGCCCCCGCCGATCGAAAAGCTCGCGGATCGCTACATGTACGACCCGGTGATTATCAAGATCACCCCGAAGAAGCTGACGGTCGATGCGATCGAGCAGGCTTACGTCGAGGTATCCCCTCGTGACAAGACGGACCGTCTCAAGGAGGTGCTGAAAGCGGAAGAGCCGGAGCAGGCGATCATCTTCTGCCGCACCAAGATCGGCTGCGCCCGCCTCGACAAACAACTCCGCGACGCGGGCTGGCGTTGCAAGGCGCTCCATGGCGATCTTTCACAAGGCCAGCGCGACGGCGTGATGATCCAGTTCAAGGAGCACAAGCTCCCGTTGCTGGTCGCCACCGATGTCGCGGCGCGCGGTCTCGACATCGAGCACGTGACCCACGTCATCAACTACGACCTTTCCAACAATTCGGAGATCTACGTCCACCGCATCGGCCGCACCGGCCGCGTGGGACGAACCGGGCGTTCGATCACATTCGTCACGCCCGCGCAGATGGAAGACATTCAGCGCTTTGAGCGCGAGCTGAAGACGTCCATCGGCGAGTGGGAGCCTCCAGAGGAACGCTTGAAGCATGCGCCGCGGCCCCGCCGCCGCGACCACTCGAAGGATCGGAAGCCCGAGCGCGAGAAGCTGAAGCCGGCTCCGGAATCAGACGCCGCCTCCGATGATGAGAAAGCCGAAAAGGACCAGGGCCCCTCGACCAACGGAGCCAAGCTTTTCGTCAACCGCGGCCACGGGTCGGGCATCGAGCGGGACGATCTCCACTGGGCCCTCACCGAGGGCGCCGTGATCCCCGAGGACGAGATCAAGCGGATCGAGGTCCTGGACCGGTTCTCGTTCGTTGAGCTGTCCGAGGATCAGGCCGCTCTCGCTCTGGAGCGACTCGACGGGACCAAGCTGAAGGGCAAGCAGATCCGCGTCGAGTACGCAAATAGCTAGGCGGTCGCGTCGAGCTCGCTCTCGACTTCGTCGATCCAGTCGAGGTGGAGGTTGAGGAACCTCCTCAGAAACGAGTTGTTGAGCCGTAGGTACTTCGCTCGGTGGGGGAGGGCGTCGGCAGCGGCATCCGCGTCCTCGAGCTGGATCAGAAGCGATGCGATCTCCTCCCGCAGGGACGCGATGCTCGTGCTGGTGGGCGCTTCGCCGGCCAAATCGGCGATCAGCATGCGGATCATGGCTTCGGACTTGAGCGGGGTAATTCGCGCCGGGGTTGCCGCGAAATCCATTAGTGCTGCCCTGCCCTTCACCGTCAGGGCGTAGACCGTCCGCGGGCGCGTTCGCCCGGGCTCCGTGCGCGCTTCGAGGTATCCCAACTGCGCAAGGCGTTTGGGCTCGACGTAGTACTGGCTCTCGCCTGCCCAGGCGAGCAGCCGTCCACGCTCGACCATTCGGCGCAGGTCGTGGGCGCCGGCGCCATCACGGCCGATCAGGCCAAGGATCTCATAGGAGAAGAGGCTGAGTTCTTTGGTGTTTCGAGTTGACATTGCTCGGGTGACCGGTATAACTATGGAACATAGTTTCTACCAGGAGAGTCGGACGATGAAGCAGATGAGCGAAGAAATGCGGACGGGAAGCGCCGAGAGATGGGGCCCGCTGTGGGGCGCGCGCGCGAGTGCTTGGGCCGAAGTCGAAGACAGACAGCTCCCGACCTACGAGGAAGCGATACACCGCGTCGGGATTGGTGCCGGCATGCGGGTCCTCGATGTCGGCTGCGGCACCGGAAGGTTCTTGAAGGCCGCTGCGGACGTGGGATCAGATGCCTGGGGCCTGGACGCGTCTGAGGAACTGCTCGAGATCGCCCGTGATCGCGTTCCGGCGGCCGAGCTGAGCCTGGGCGACATGCAGGCCCTCCCTTACGCCGAGGACACGTTCGACGTCGTGACCGGTTTCAACTCCTTCTTTTTCGCCAGCGACCTGGAATCCGCCCTGCGCGAAGCGGGCCGGGTGGCCAGATCGGGGGCGGCTGTGGTGATCCAGGTCTGGGGTCGCCCTGAGCACTGCGAGCTGGGGGCAATCAAGAGCGCGGTCGCGCCTTTCATGCCTGCTCCCCGGCCGGGCGCGCCGAAGCCCCTCAAGCTGTGGAGTCAAGGAGTTCTGGAGGCGCTGGCGACCGGGGCGGGCCTCGAGCCCGATTTCGCGTTCGATAGCCATTGGGCGTTCGAGTTCGAGGACGCATCGAGCGCCCTGCGCTGCCTGATGTCGCCCGGGATCAACGAGATCGCTGTGCGCGCGTCGGGAGAGGACCGCGTTGCCGCTGCGATTGCCGCGGCGATCGAGCCGTTTCGCACCGCTTCGGGGGGCTATCGGCTGGAGAACGAGTGGCACTACCTCGTCGCTCGGGCCCAGTGAGGGATCCGCTCGGTTACTGCCGGCTCAGCTGAACCCCGAGCAGCTTCTCGAGCTTCTTGACCGTGGCGGCCGAGTCGCGATGGAGGATGGCTTCCATGCCCACGGCCTCCGCGCCAGTGACGTTCTCGCGCAGGTCGTCGACGAAAACGCAATCACCGGGACTGACGCCGAGGCGCTCGCAAGCCAGCAGGTAGATCTCGGGCTGGGGCTTGTGCAGGCCGACGTCCCCCGAAATCACTGTCTCGTCGAACAGATCGACGGGCGCGCGCTCGTAGATGCCGAGGCCCCAGGAGTTCGAGATCAGGCCCGTCTTGGCGCCGCCAGCGCGAGCGGCACGCACGGCTCCGATCATCGCCTCGTCGGGACCCAGGCCGCCGAAGAGCCGGTCGATCAGCCCGCCGCTGTCGGCGAGTCCGAGCAGTTCGGCGAAGCGCGGCTCGAAGCCGGCCTCGTCGAGCTCCCCGGTCTCGAGGCCGCGGAGCAGCCGCATCGCTTCGGGGTTCGAGCGAAAGAGGTCCTTCACGGTCCCCGGGTCCAGGCCTTCGGATGAGCAGAACTCCCCGAACGCGTCCCAGATGTTCGTGGTGAGGACGCCGCCGAAGTCGACGACCAGCGCGGTCTTTGGATGAGTAGGGTTCGCGGCCATGTCCGGGGCAGAGGAGGCTATCGACGGGATCGACCGCGCCAACGTGGAGGCCTGGTTCGAGGCCAACGTGGACGGGGCGCAGGCCCCCCTCACCTTCAAGCAGATCGCCGGCGGTCGCTCGAACCTCACCTACTCGGTCGAGGACGCGGCCGGGCGGCGCTGGGCGCTTCGGCGCCCGCCCATCGGAAAGACCTTGGGGAGCGCCCACGACATGGGCCGCGAGACCAAGGTGGTCGGCGCGCTCGCCGGCACCGGCGTTCCGGTCGCCCCGATCGCCGGCTATTGCACCGACGACTCCGTCAACGAGGCGCCGTTCTACGTGATGGACTTCGTCGAAGGGCCGATTCTCCGCATGCGGCCCGACGCCGAGCCATACGACGACGCCCAGCAGCGGCTGATCGGCGAGAACGTGGTCGACACTCTCGTCGACATCCACGCCCTCGACCCGGACGACGTGGGGCTGGGCGACCTTGGGAAGAAGGAGGATTACGTTGCTCGCACGCTCAAGCGCTGGCAGGGGCAGTGGGAGAAATCGCAGACGCGCGAGATCCCGTTGGTCGACGAGGTACACGATCGCCTCGCGGCGCGCATCCCGGACCAGGGGCCGGCGACGATCGTTCACGGCGACTATCGCCTTGACAACATGATCCTCTCACCCGACGCCCGAAGCGTCGCAGCGGTCGTCGACTGGGAGCTCTCGACCCTCGGGGACCCGCTCGCTGACGTCGGGATGCTCCTCGTCTACTGGGGCGACCGCGACGCCGAGCTCTTTCCGCTGTTCGAGCCGGCGACGACGGCGCCCGGCTTTCCGAGCCTGGCAGAGGTCCGCGCTCGATACGCCGAGCGGTCGGGACGCGACCTCGGACTGATCGACTATTACGTCGCCCTCGGCCTCTGGAAGCTCGCGATCATCCTCGAGGGCGTCTACTTCCGCTACTCGGCGGGCCAGTACGGCGACCACGTCGACGAGGCCGTCAGGGCGTTCGGCGACAACGTCGTAAAGCTGGCCGAAGCGGCCGACGAGGCAGAGCGGCGGCTCGGCTAGCGCTTCCGCGGCTTCGTGACCGGGAGCCGGGCCTCGAGGTCTGAGATGGACACGAGCCCGGTGGCGCGCTGGGCGTCGAACAGGTTGGACTGGCTCACGAGCTGAAGCTCGAAGCCCGCGGCCGGCGCAACGTTCGCGATGCGTGTCAGGGAGGCGCGGATCGTGTGGTCCTCGCCGTCGAGCTTGATCGGGATCGGAGTCGATTGGTTGCCGACGACGACGTTGCGCTCCAGGTCCACGATCTGCCCGAATATGTGCGTGAGGCCGTCGGTGCGCGTCGCCGAGAGGCCCGTGGCCGAGTAGGTGAAGCGGAGGGTCGGGGCGCCCACGACCTCTTCGCCGCCCTCGGACTCGAACGGCACGGTGACCGGGGCGGTGGGGTCGGGGCTGGCCAGGATCAGAAAGCCGGACGTCGGGTTGGTTCCCGGCGCCAGCGGTATCGGCCCGCCCTCGCTGGTTCCCTTCAGATGGCCCGTGTGCTTCAGCGGATAGCCGCCGGGACTGCCGTGCCACTCCCCGTTCTGGTCGATCCACTCGAACGGAGGGCCCGTCCTGGTCGTCTTGTTCCCCTTGAGGTAGCGGTCGAACCACTGGAGGCGGCGCTTTTGGACCAGTTCGGAGTCCGCCAGCGCACCGCTGCCGTCCGCGTCCACGTTGCACACGCCATGCCCGCCGCAGAACCACATCATCTTCAGGGGGATGCCGTTCTTCTCGAGGGCGAGATAATTCCGGTGGCCCTGGTTGAGGTCGAAGAGCGTGTCGACGGTGCCCTGGGCGATCATGGTCGGGACCCTGATCTTCTCCAGCAGGAAGTCGGGCCCGTGCTCTTCGAACCAATCGATCTCCTCGTCCGGGATCTGGCCCGTCCCGAGTCCGCCGATCACGGCGTTGTAGAACTCCTCGGACTGGTTTCCGGTCTCGATCCCGTTGGCGTTGAAGACGCCGAGGGCGACCGATGTCGGAATGCCTACGCCGATCAGCGCCAGGTCCCAGCCGGCCTTCGTGGACTTCTTCGGATAGAGCGACTCGAGGAGGTTGTGCCACGGGATCGTCGGTGAGATCACGTCGACCCGCTTGTCGCGAGCCGCTGTGATGAACTGGATCCCGCCCCCGTAGCTGCCTCCCGACATGCCCAGGAGGGGATCGCCGGGCTTCTCGAGCTTCGCCTCGGGCCGCTCGGCGACGAAGTCGATGAGGGCGCTTACGTCCTTGGCCTCGAACTTCGGGTGGTCGATCATCACCGTTCCACCCGAACCGCCGAATCCGCGGGCGTCCCAGGTGAGGACGTTGTAGCCCGCGGCGAGGAACGGGGCGGGGGAGCCGTCGGCGGCCTCGCCGGTGCCGCCCCAGCCGTGGCCGATCAGGATCGTGGGCGCCTTGTCGCCTGGCTCGAGCCCGGTCGCCGGGTAGAAGTGCGTGACGATGTCCGTGCCGTCGAACGACTCGACCTCGGTGTCGAGCGCCGGCGCGTTCACCGGCGCCAAAAGCACGAGCGCTGCGGCGACCGCGGCTGCGAGGAACCCCCTCTTCATCGCCGGGAGGCTAAAGAGGGCCGGCGCGCCGTGCGCCGGTTCCAAAAGGCTCTAGACGCGCGCGGGCTCCTCGACCGGTGCGTCGCCGGACTCGGACTCTGCCTGCCTCTTCCAGTGGTTGAGCTCCCGGCGGGCGACGACCATCTTGTGGACCTCGTCGGGGCCGTCCGCGATCCGGAGCATGCGGCTGTAGCGCCACATGGAGGCGAGCGGCGTGTCGTCCGACATGCCGAGCGAGCCATGCACCTGGATCGCGCGGTCGAGGACGTCCATCACCACGTTCGCGGCGATCACCTTGATCATCGAGATCTCCCGGCGGGCGGCCTTTTTGCCCTCCGTGTCCATGCGCCATGCTGCCTTCATGGTCAGTAGGCGGGCCTGCTCGACCTCCATGCGCGACAGCGCGACGAAGTCCTGGATGAACTGCTTCTCCGCCAGCTTCCCGCCGAAGGCCTCACGCTCGTTGGCGCGGCGACACATCATTTCGATCGCCCGCTCGGCCGAGCCGATGGCGCGCATGCAGTGGTGGATGCGCCCGGGGCCAAGGCGGTCCTGTGCGATGACGAAGCCGGCCTGGCGCGGGCCGAGGAGGTTGGCCTCGGGCACGCGGCAGTCCTCGTAGAGGATCTCGCAGTGGCCGGGCCCGCCGTCGTGGCCCATGACAGGAACGGGGCGGACGAGGTTGAAGCCGGGGTTGTCGGTGGGGACGATGATCATCGACGCCCGCGCGTACGGGTGCGCGTCCGGGTCGGTCACGACCATCGCGATGGCCAGCGCCGCGCCCACCGCGCCCGAGGTGAACCACTTGTGGCCGTTGATGACCCATTCGCCGTCGACCAGCTCGGCGCGCGCCTGGAGGCTGGTGGGGTCAGAGCCCGAGACGGCGGGCTCGGTCATCGAAAAGCACGAGCGCGTCTCGCCGTCGAGGAGCGGCTGGAGCCACTCCTCCTGCTGCTCGGGGGTGCCGTGCTCGGCGAGGATCTCCATGTTCCCCGTGTCGGGCGCGGCGCAGTTGAACGCCATCGGCGCGATGGCCGGCGAGCGCCCCATCTCTTCGCAAAGGATCCCGTACTCCCAGTTGGTGAGGCCGGGGCCGAACTTGTCGTCGGGCAGGAACATGTTCCAGAGCCCTTCGGCCTTGGCCTTCTCGCGAAGGTCGCGGATGATCGCCGGGTAGGCGACACCTGCGCCGGGCCGGACCTCGTCGTCCAGCGCCTTCATCGCCTCGAGCTCGACCGGCAGCACCTCCTCGTCGATGAACGCGCGGACGCGGTCGCGAAGGTCGATGACGCGTGGGCTGAGATCGAAGTCCATAGATATCTCCTGAGCACCTTAGGTGCGAAAGCAGCAGGTGTAGTTACGGGAGGGAGCCTATTGCGGCATGCGGTACGTCAACTCGGCCATGCCGTTGGAGTGCGTCTTCGTGCTGACGTGGCGGAGCTCTCCTCGGACAGCCCGCGCGAAGAAGGGCACTCCCTCGCCGATGAACACCGGCACGAGCGTGAGGACGATCTCGTCGATCAATCCCTCGTCGGCCCATGTCGAGGCGAGGCTCCCGCCGCCGACCATCCAGACGTTGCTGCCGTCCGCGGCTTCCATCGCCTCGTCCCGGACCGCGGCGGCGTTCCCGCTTGCGAAACGCACCTGCCCGCCGGGCGGCTGCGGCAGGTCGCGGCCGGTGAACACCCACGCGGGGCGGTCGTAGGGCCAAGCCTTGGCGTGCTCGAGGATCCACTCGTACGTTGCCGAGCCCATGACCAGGGCGCCCACGCCCGCGTAGAACTCGTCGTATGACCCGTCCGACATCGGGCCGTCGCCCAGGTCCGAGTCGGCGCCGTAGGTCTGTAGCCAGTCGATGCTCCCGTCAGGGCGAGAGATGAAGCCGTCGAGCGAGGCCGCGGCGTAGTACTGCACCTGGGGCATGGTCACAAACTATCGGGCCGGGTCAGGGCGGAGCGCTTGCGGGGGTGCTCTCGCCGGGGCTCTCGCGGTAGTGCGAGATCACCTGGGCGGCGAAGAGCGCGCCCATCATCAGAGCCGCGATTCCGATCGCGGGAATGACGACGCTGGGGTCGCCCTCCTTCGCGATCAGGGTCGTGCCGGAGGCGATCAGCACGACTCCGAGCGCGGTGCGGAGGAAGTTCTGCGGCGCCCTGACCGAGAGCTTGGCGCCGATGATCACGCCCGGCACCGAGCCGACGAGGATGTTGCCGGCCAGCCCGAAGTCGATGTTGCCGCCGACCCAGTGAGCGGCGCCGGCGGCCCACAGGAGCACCGCGGCATGGAAGACGTCGGTGCCGACGACGCGCTGCGGTGTGAGCTGGAAGATCGCGATGAGGGCGATGGCGATCAGGGTGCCGCTACCGGCGGAGGTGAGGCCGATCACGAAGCCGCAGGTGACGCCGGTGAGGATCGCCGCGATGATGTGGCGGCGGTAGAGGTGCATCGAGGAGCGCTCGGTGATGACGTCCTTGAAGAAGATGGAGCGCAGCAGGGTTGCGATGCCGACCACCAGCAGGGCTCCACCGAGCATCCCCAGGACGAACTTGTCCAGGTCCTCGCCGTATGTCCGCTGGAGGATCTCGATGACCCAGACGCCCGCGATGGCGGATGGGACGGAGCCGACGGCCATCCAGAACGCGATGCCGCGGTGGACGGTCCGGAGCTTCAGGTGCTGAAAGCCGCCGACGGTCTTGGTTATCGCGGCGTAGAAGATGTCCGTGCCGATCGCCGTCACGGGGCTGATCCCGAAGACGATGATCAAAAGCGGCGTCATCAGGGACGCGCCGCCCATCCCCGTCATGCCGACGAGGATGCCGATGCCGAGCCCGAAGAAAACGATTGCTGGATCCATGAGATAGGCAGCTTCCGAGTTTCCTGACCGACTTAGTCGAAAGCGGCCAGCAAGGGTAGCGACTCAGCGCTTGTGCCAGGTTTGCGGGTCGTTCAGCATGGCGTCGATCTGCCACGGCAGCTGGCCCGAGGCGAGCTCTTCGAGCGTCACGTTTTCGAGCACCGCGCGGATGTTGTGGCGGACCGCCACCCAGACGTCGCGAAGGCGCTCGGCAGCGCCCTCGTAATGAAGCTCCTCGGGCGCGGCCTCGTGGATGTTCGCGAGCGGGCCCTCGACGGCGCGAATGACGTCGGCGACCGTGATGTCGGCTGCCGGCCGCGCGAGCCAGTAGCCGCCCCGCGCGCCTCGCCGCGCCTGGATAAGGCGGGCGTGCTTCATCTCGAGAAGGATGTGCTCGAGGAACTGGAGCGGAATGCCCTGTGACTGAGCCAGATGGTTGCCCTTGACGGGCTCCCCGCCCTCCGCCGCCGCAAGCTCGAGCGCCGCCCTCACGGCGTAATCGGCTTTGGCGCTGATCCTCATCTCGTTGATTGTCGCAAACGAGGTCAAGAAGCCGACGAGGGTCGCTACGTTTGCCCGATGATTGACCTCCAGTCGCACTCGGTCGTCTCCGACGGCCAGCTCGAGCCAGCCGATGTCGTCCGTGCCGCCGCCGAGGCCGGGATCACGGTGATGGCTCTGACCGACCACGACGGAGTCGCCGGCGTTGCCGAAGCGAACGCGACGGCGGAGGAACTGGGCATCCAAAACGTGCCTGCGGTCGAGATGTCCTGTGTCCACAAGTACTCGGAGGACCTCCACATCTGCGGCTACTGGGTCGACGTAGAGGCGATCCAGCCCGCGTGCGACCGGGCGCAGCAGGAGCGCGTGGACCGCGCCAAGGAGATCATCCGCCGGCTGAACGAGCATGGGGTGGACGTCACGTTCGAGGGGGCCCTCGAGAAGGCAGGCGCGGCCGACGCAATCGGTCGCCCGCACATCGCCAAGGCTGCCGGCGCCGGCCCTGATCTCGGGCCCTTCTTCGAGGAGTACCTCGTGCCCGGCGCCAAGGCGTTCGTCTCACGCGGATGGCCGAGTGCCGAGGAGGCCGTCAAGCTGATCCACGAGGCGGGCGGCGTCGCCGTCGTCGCCCATCCGTACTGGGACGTCAAGGATCCCGAGCAGGTCCGCGACCTCGTCGAGAGCCTCGTTCGCGACGTAGGTCTCGACGGCATCGAGACCTTCTACCCGCCGCACACGGCGGAGCAGACGAAGCACTGCCTCGAGCTCTGCGAGGAGTTCGGACTGGTTCCGACCGCCTCATCCGACTTCCACGGCCCGACGCACAAGACGTTCAGCCGCTGGGGCGCGTACGACACGTACGGCCTGGGCGAGCCGCAGGTCCCCGCGAAGCCCTAGCTCTCCTTCGGGGGCCATACTGGGGCCATGAACCGGGGTTCGTGGCCGGCGAGAGCATTGGTCGTCGCCGGCGCGGTGGTCCTGACGGCCGCCTTCGTCGTCGGCTACGCCTCGCGAGCGCTCTTCAATGCCGATCAGTTCGCCGAGCGAGCAGCTGCGGCGCTCCAGGACGAGGCGGTCGCGGACCAGGTCGGTGTGCGGGTGGCCGATGGGCTGATCGACGCTGAGCCGGACCTCGTAGCCGTCAAACCCATCCTCGAGAGCGCAACCGCTTCGATCGTCCGGGGGAGTGCCTTCCAGAGTGTTTTCCGCGCAGGGGTGGCTGATCTGCACAGGGGATTCTTCGCTCGCGACCAGGACTCGGTGGTCTTCATCGTTGCGGACATTGGTGTCACGATCAGCGGCGCCCTCCAGGCGCTCGATCCGAAGCTGGCCGCGAAGATTCCTACTGGAGCGGACGCCGTTCTGATCGATGACCAGGTGCCGGGCTGGGCTGCCGCCCTGCTTCAGGCCGCGGATGCCGCGTCATGGCTGCCATGGGTGCTCGCGGCGGTCGCATTGATTCTGCTCGGGGCCGGCTTCGCCGTCGCGGGCGACAGGCGCGCCGCGGCTCAATGGGCCGGCGTGTCGGTCGCGGCCGCAGCCGTGACCGGTCTGGTCATGCTTGCGCTTGGGAAGGCGCTCTTCCTCGCGGGGGTGGCCGACCCGTCCAACCGCGAGGCCGTGGAGGGCATCTGGGACGCGTTCCTCTCCGACCTCTGGACGGGCCTCTTCCTCCTTGCAGGGTGCGGTGCGATCCTTGCGGCCGCGGCGTCGTCGCTCCTTCGTCCTGTGGATCTCGGCGAACGCGTCGCGACGGCGTGGAAAGTCGCCAGCCGCACGCCCACGAGCGTTCCGGCGCGCTCGGCTCGAGCCCTGGCCTTGATCGTCGCCGGAATACTCGGCGCTACCCATGGCGAAGAGTTCGCCTCCATGCTGGCCATGCTTCTGGGCCTCCTCATCGCCTACATGGGCGCCTCCGAGTTGATGCACATGACCCTCGCTGAAGAGCGGGGAGCGGCCGCACCCGCCAGTCGCAGGGCACTCGTGGCGATTCTCGTCGCCGGGATTGCGAGCCTGGCCGCGGTAGGGGTCTTCGTCGGAGTCGGGGGCGTGACCCAACGGAGCCTCGCGATCGAGACGGTGGGTTGCAACGGCTCGCTCGATCTCTGCGACCGGCCGTACAACGAGGTGGCAACTCCGGCGACCCACAACTCGATGTCGGCCGCCAACTATCCAGGGTGGACGTTCGCCCAGCAGGAGAAGGGAATCCCCGAACAGCTCCGCGCCGGGGTTCGAGGGCTCTTGATCGATGCGCACGCGGGGGTCGAAACCGAGGGCGGCACGATCAAGACCGACCTCTCGGACCAATCGAGCGGCAAACGGGACGAGATCGAAGACGCGATGGGCGCGGATGCTCTCGACGCTGCGCTCAGGATCCGCGACAGGATCGTCAACTCGCCGGAAGTGGGGGAGCCGGGCGTATACCTCTGTCACGCATTCTGCGAGCTCGGCGCGATCACGATCGATCGCGGCTTCACGGAGATCCGCGACTTCGTAGCCGCCAACCCGGACGAGGTCGTGACCGTTGTCATCGAGGACTACGTCCCGCCTGCGGACATCGCGGCCGCAGCGGAGCGGACGGGCCTCCTGGATTTCGTCTACGAGGGACCGGTCGGCGTCCCTTGGCCGACCCTCGAGGAGATGATCGACTCAGACGGGCGCGTAGTGATGATGGCCGAGAACGAGGCCGGCGGTGAAGAGTTTCCCTGGTACCACTCGGCGTACGACTCGCTGGTCCAGGAGACACCGTTCAGCTTCTCGAAGGCCTCGCAACTGACGGCGCCAGCGAAGCTCGAGAAGAGCTGCGAGCCGAACCGAGGCTCGGATCAGGCCGGAGTCTTCCTCGTCAACCACTGGATCGACACGTCTCCCGCGCCCCGGCCGACCAATGCGGCGATCGTCAACACCCGGCAGGCCCTACTCGATCGCATCCACCAATGCGAGGAACAGAGAGATCTCCTTGCGACGTTGGTGGCGATCGACTTCTACGAAGAGGGCGACGTCTTCGGGGCGGTCGCCGCGCTCAACGAGGAGCGCTAGGCGGGCGGGCTGCCTGCGCCCGCGCGGACCTTTGCTTCGTTAGCTGCCGCCTTTCGGCGGCGGCCCGACTGCGCTATGGGAGCGAGAGCCCGGATCTCGGCGAGGAGCCGGACCGGGAGCTCGGCCGCGTCCTCGCCCTCCCGAACTCCGCCTTCGGCCGGCGGGAAGAAGGCGACGCTGATCCGCGGGCGCTTCGGGAAGCGGACGATGTCGACCGTGCCCGTGACGGTGACGCAGACGATCGTGGCCTCGGGAACCGCATGGGCCAGCCGCCCCAGGCCGCTGCGCGCGCGCAGGACCGCGCCGCGCGAGATCGTGCCTTCGGGAAAGACGCCGATGCACGCCCCGTCGCGGAGCTGCCGGATCGCCTCGTCGAGGGCGCCGGCATCCGCGGCTCCGCGCTGAATGGGGATCTGCCCCATGCCGCGCAGGATCGGAGCGAGGCCCGGGATGTCCCACAGGCTCGCCTTGGCGAGAGCCCGGATCTGGCGCCGCTTGCGGCCGGCGATGCCGATGGCGACCGGATCCCACTGCGAGTCGTGATTGCCCACGATCAGCAGGGGACCCGAGACCGGCACATGCTCGGCGCCTTCGACCTCGAGCCGCCCCCACCAGCGGACGATCGGCGCGCAGGCCGTCATCACGAACCGGTAGGTGCGGGAGATCTCCAGAACTGAGCTAGTTCTTCGAGATGAAGCCGTTGTCCTCGAGGTAGGTCAGGATCTGCTGAGCTGACTCCTCGGGCGACTGGTCGGCCGTTTCAACGACGACCTCGGGGTTCTCCGGCTCCTCGTAAGGATCCGAGACGCCCGTGAACTCCTTGATCTCGCCGGAGCGCGCCTTGGCGTAGAGGCCCTTGGTGTCGCGCTCCTCGCAGACCTCGACCGAGGCCTTGGCGTAGACCTCGATGAAGCGGTCGTCCATCATCTGGCGGGCTTCGTCGCGAATCGCGCGGTAGGGCGAGATCGCGGCCGTGATGACCGGCACGCCGTTTCGCGAGAGCAGGTTCGCCACGAAGGCGATCCGGCGGATGTTCGTGTCGCGGTCCTCCTTGCTGAAGCCGAGGCCCTTCGAGAGGTTCTCGCGGACGACGTCGCCGTCGAGCACCTCGAGCTTCGAGCCGCGGGAGAGCAGCTCCTTCACCAGGACGTTCGTGATCGTGGTCTTGCCGGCTCCGGAGAGCCCCGTGAACCAGAGGGTGAACCCTCGCTCTTCTGCCATCAGTTGTCTTCCTCCTTGTAAGCGTCGATCAGAATCTGGGCGACTTCCTCGCGGGAGAACTCAGGCGGCGGCTTCTCGCCCTCGCCGAGCATCTCGCGCACCTTGGTCCCCGAGAGGAACAGATGCGACTCCTGCGGGTGGGGGCAGGTCTTCGCAGAGCCCATGCCCTCACATTCGTTGCACCAGAACGTGTGCTCGAAGAACAGCGGCGTGATGCCCAGTTCCTCGGTGTCGATGTCGTCGAAGATCCGCTGCGCGTCGTAGGTGCCGTAGTAGTCACCGACGCCGGCGTGGTCGCGACCCACGATGAAGTGGGTGCAGCCGTAGTTCTTGCGGATGATCGCGTGCAGGACAGCCTCACGCGGGCCGGCGTAATGCATCTTGCCGGGGTTGACCCCGAGCATCACGTGGTCCGGGTGGTAGTAGTTGTCCATGAGGACCTCGTAGCAGCGCATCCGCACGTCGGCGGGGATGTCGCCCTTCTTGGTCTCGCCGATCAGCGGATGGATGTAGAGGCCATCGCAGATCTCGAGCGCGGCCTTCGTCAGGTACTCGTGCGCCCGGTGGATCGGGTTGCGCGTCTGGAAGGCGACGATGCGCTTCCAGCCACGGTCGGCGAATGCCTTCTTCGACTCCTCGGTCGTCTGGTAGCGCTTCATGAACGCTTCCTCGTGATCGGGGAGTGCGTCGACCTCGATCGGGCCGGCCAGGCAACGGTTGCCCTCCTCGCGGATGGCGGCGACGCCCGGATGCTCGTTGTCGGTCGTCAGATAGACCTTCTCGGCCTCGAGCTCGACGTCCTTCTCGTAGATCTCCTCGACCGTGAGGCGGCCGAGCTTCTTGCCGTTGGGGGCCGTCAGCTCGACGACGTCGCCTTCGGAGCAGTCGAGATCGGTGGCCAGCGTGATCGGGATCGACCAGATCTCGCCGGAGGACAGGCGCATGTGATCTCGTGACCGACTTCCAGTCCTCGGAGCCCATGAAGCCCTTGAGCGGCGCGAAACCGCCGTTGCCGATGAGCTCGAAGTCGGAGGCTTGTCTACTCGATAGCTGTAGCTCAGCCATTGATTCCGCACTCGGTCCGGTCGGTTCCGGCCCAGCGGCCGGCTCGGGCGTCGTCGCCCTGGCCGGGCTTGGAGGTGCAGGGCATGCACCCGATGGACGGGTAGCCCTGATCGTGAAGGGGGTTATAAGGCACGTGGTTTTCCTTTATGTAGGTCCAGACTTGCTTGTCATCCCAGTCGGCGAGGGGATTCAGCTTCCAGCGATCGAAGCGAACGTCCCAGCCGAAACGTCGGGCGCCGGCTCGAGTCTCGGAATCCACTCTGCGGACACCTGAGACCCAGCATTCGACCCCCTCGAGGGCGCGGCGCATGGTAGCGACCTTGCGCGGGGCGCAGCACTCGTCGGCGGGTCCCCACTCGCCGGCGTACCAGCGCTCGCTGAGCCCTGGAGGGTTGTCCTGGACGATAGGCCTTCGAACTCGATCCCGAAGTGGTCGGCAAGCCTGTCGCGGGTCTCGTAGGTCTCCGGGAAGAGAAGTTCGGTGTCGACGTAGACGAAGCGGGCAGCCCGGCGTCGACGCGGTGCGCGATGTCGACGATCACCGATGTCGTCTTCTGGAACGAGACGGCAAAAGTCAGCTTGGGGCCGAAGGTCTCGACCGCCCAGGCGATCGCCTCTTCGGCGCCCATCTGCTCGACCTCTGCGGAGATCCCTGCCGGGTCGACCGCGCGGCCGCCGATCGTCGGCACCGGCCTGTGGCCGTTGCCGTTGCTCACGGGAGCATCATCGAGCGGCCGGGGTCGCGTCGGCTCACCCACCGGCACACGCTCGTTTCGCGGCTTGCGCCGCTCATCGAGAACCTTGCTCATATCGCGCACTCGCCCTCACCGCGCTCGACCTTGTAGGGCTCGGCGCGATTCCAGTCGATGAACTGGTCGAGCGTCTCGAGCGAGAAGTCGGCCGGCATCGAGAGCTCCTTGATCTCCTCCTCGAAGCGGGCGATGCCCAGGCGCTCGACGAAGTCGTTGAACGCCTCGCCGTCCTTGCGCTCGCCCTCGTACAGGCGGAGCCAGCGCTCGACCGCGTCGGGCACCCGCTTGGCGGGGATGCGCGACTTGAGGCGGGCGCCGTAGACGACCTCGCCGCCCTCGTAGTTGCCGCCGAGGTGGGGGATGTAGGCCGGGACCGGCTTGCCGCCGACCTTGAGCGAGGCGCCGTAGAAGCCGATGTTCGCGATGTGATGCTGGCTGCAGCCGTTGGGGCAGCCGGACATCTTGATGTGGACCTGCTTGGTGAGCGGATCCGTGATCTCCATCTACTCGACGCGCTCCTGGATCGCGGCGTTGAGGCCCATCGAGCTCGTGATGCCGAGCTTGCACGAGTCGGTGCCGGGGCAGCTGACGACGTCGGTGATCTCACGGGCGCCCGACTCGGCCAGGCCGAGATCGGACAGGCGCGCGCCAGACGTCGTAGACGGACTCGTCGCGGACCCAGCGGAGCACGAGGTTCTGCTGGACGGTCGAGCGGGCGAAGCCGCCGGAGAAGTCGCGCATGATCGAGGCGAGGCCGCGGAACTGCTCGGGCGTGAGGTCCCCGCGGGTGACCTTGACGACGACGGTGGAGAAGCCGGCCTGGCGCTGCGCCTTGACGTTCGAGGCGCGGAAGCGCTCGAACTCGGAGACGTCGCCGTTCGGCGATGCGAAGCCCGACGGGACGGGCGGCGCCTTGGCCTCCTCGTCGTACATGTCCTCGGGCAGGAGATGCTCGATCGAGAAGTCGCGCTCGGCGACCCAGTCGCCCTCGAGCTCTTCGTCGACCATCTCGCGGAAGGCGTCCATGCCGATCTTGTCGACGAGGACCTTGATGCGGGCGCGGGCGCGGTTGACGCGCAGCCAGTTCTGGCGGTCGAAGATGCGAAGGACGGCCTCGGTGACCTTCAGGTAGTCGCCGTTGTCGAGCTCGACGAACTCGTAGAGCGTGGGGGCGATGCGCGGCATGATCGAGGTGCCGCCGCCGACGCGGATCTCGACGCCGCGCACGCCGTCGCGCTCGCGCGGGATGAAGCCGATGTCGTGGATGCCGGTGATCGCGACGTCCTCGTCGGTCGCGGTGAAGGCGGTCTTGATCTTCCGCGGCATGAGCTGCGTCGTGGGGTGGCGCACGAAGTAGCGGACGTACGCGCCGGCGTAAGGGGTGATGTCGAAGAGCTCGTCCGCGTCGACGCCGGCGAACGGGTCGCCCGTGACGTTTCGCATCGTGTTGCCGCAGCCCTCGCGCGAAGAGAGGCCGACCGAGGAGATCTCGCGGATCAGCTCGGCCATCTCGTCGAGCGGGATGTGATGGATCTGGATGTTCTGGCGCGTCGTGATGTGGCCCTTGTTGAGCGGCGCCCACTGCTCGATCGACGTCGGCGAGCTTTCCATCTGCTCGGGGGTGACGCCGCCCATCGGAAGCTTGATGCGGCACATCTGGACGTTCGGGCTGGCGCTGGCCGTAGACGCCCTGCTTGAGGCGGAAGCCGATGAACATGCTCCTCGGGCGTCTGGCCGTCGAGGAACTTTCCGGCCTCGGTGTCGAAGTCGTCGAACTCGTGCTCGATGATCGGGATCAGGTGCCCGGGGACGTTGTCGTAGACCTCCGGGTTCTCGAGCGAGCCCAGGCGTCCCTTGCCCTCCTGTTTCTTGCCCTGCTCCTGGTCGAGCTGGTCAGGGGTGGCCTTGTCCTTTACGCGTACGGGGCGGCTGTGGGCTCCATCGAGCGCCATATTACACAAATCCCAATCGGGATTCGGGGTTTTACCTTTCGAGGACGATGTCCTCGCAGCTTTCGTCGTATTCGTCGTTGTTGCCCACGATCGCGGTATCGAAGCCAGGGCCGCAGGTCAATCTGTCCTTGGAGCCATCGTCGCCGGGTGCGGCGCCAGCGCCAACGAGCTGGTCGTCGCCGCCGCCGCCCACAAGAACGTCCTTGCCCTTGTCGCCGTACAGGTCGTCATTTCCGTCGCCGCCCGTGACCATGTCGTCGTCCCTGCCGCCGAAGAGGCCGCCGGTGATGCCAATGTCATCGTCGTCGCCTCCGGAGATCTTGTCTTCTCCCTTGCCGCCTTCGACGTAGTCGATTCCGGCGCCGAGCTCGATGGTGTCGTTGCCCCTCCCGGCGTAGACCTCATCGTTGCCGGCCTTGGCGTTGATGCCGTCCTTCTTCGACGACCCGGTGATCGTGTCTTCGAACTGAGTGCCGTTGCACTGCTTTCCGGCTTTGCACTGGATCTCGTCGGCTAGTGCGACAGCCGCCATCGCAAGCGCAAGAGTGGCGACGCCGGCGATTGCCGCCAGCCTGACGTTATGGATGCGAAAGGCGTTGTTCACTCGCCCATCTTTGCGCAGATGGCGAGGCTGCGCTACTCAGGAGGTGCGACCGCGTCGTTGAGCTCTCTCAGCAGCGCGCGCAGCTGGATCATCTTGGCCGTGCCGATCCGTTCCGCCCACTCCGCTTCGAGTTCCTCAACGAATTCCCGAGCGATCTCATACACATCACGGCCGCGAGCGGTGGCCCGAACCAGCTTCGCGCGCCGGTCGTGGGGATCGGCCACGCGCTCCACGTAGCCATTGCTCTCGAGGTGTGCCACAAGGGCGGCCATGGACTGTTTTGTGATCTGCGCTCGCTGGGCAAGCACGCTGACGCGGGTTCCTGAGTCATCGAGGAACTGCAGGACGTTCCCGTGCGGTGCGCGCACGCTGGCGTGCCCACGCTCGGCAAAGCGCTCGTGCAACAGCTCGGAGCCGATCCGGAAGGGCTCGCGAAGCAGGTAGCCGAGATTGTCTGGGCGCCGGGGCGGCGGAGATGGGGAAGGCGGCGACATAGACAGGCTGGCTGTCTATGCTACAGTCTCGCCATTAAGACAGTAAACCTGTCTATTTCTCCAAAACGAAAGGAACAACCGGTGTCCTATCTCACTCTCACGAGAATCGACGGCAACCCTGATCAGCTCCTCGCCGGCTATCGAAAATCTGAAGCGACGATGACCGCGGTCGGTCGCGACCACGGCTTGATCGTCCACGCCGCAGCCAAAACGGACGAGGGACTGATGGTCGTCAATCTGTGGCCGTCGAAGGAGGGCTCAGAAGCGGCTGCCCGCGATGAGCGGCGCCTTGGCGTTGTCGCGGAGCACGGCCTCGAACCCGGCCAGATCAGGCCGGCGCACTACGAGGTCGAGAACCATGTGGTGTTCGATCGCTAGTCGACGTCTGCCTGGTCGACGATGAACGCAACGCGCACATGGGCGCGGTACTCGTCGAGGTTCTCGCCCCGGATTCCGGTCGAGACGATGTCAACGGCGCGAATGTTCCGAAGCGAGGACTGAGCTTCGGTCAGTGCCTGCTTTGCGGCATCGTCGGTCGATGTCTTCGAGCTTCCTACCAGCTCGATGATCTTCACTACAGCCATCTCTGGCTCCTTTCGGTTCGACTTGTCTTAAAGAACGCAGGCCGCCGAGACGTTGCCCCCACCTTACGCCTGTCAGCGAGGCTGCGGAGCGTGGCCCTTCGGTCTGACCGTGTCGGCTTTCAAAAGCAAGTGCCGAAGGGCTCTTCACTGAGTCGCGAGGACGACATGATGTTGTCGTACCCGCCTCCGATCTCCGATAGATCGGGATATTTCCGGAGGCCCGGCGCATCGAGCAGACAGAGGGTGTCGCCGCCGCCTCCGGTGTCTTCGTAGAGCTCCGCGGCCCCTCCGGAGTATCGAAGCCGCACGGACGAGACCTTGTCGTTCATCTTGTTGAAGATCTTGTTCGAGGGGCCGAGCTTGTCGAGTACCAGGCGATCCCCTTCGTAGTTCGCCTTCGTCCACACGCACAGGGAGTTCTGCGGGCACTCGGCGCGCTTTGGCGCCGCGCCCTGTGTCGGTGCGGCCGCGATGGCGAGAACGGTGACCAGGGCGGCCGCCCCTGCGAAGGCCCCTGCCCAGTTGCGAGTGCTCATTGTTCCAGCCTACGCCTGTCAGCGAGGCGGCGGAGCGTGGCCCCATGCGTTGCCGTAAAGCTGCCTTGCGTCGATGCCCTCGCGAAGCGCTGCCTGCGCCCACGGGCTCATCGTGGGGCCGTCGTCAACGGGCGGCGGCGCCGTGTCCGCGAGGAACTGCTCGACCGCCGCGACGATTGCGGCCGTCTCGGAATCGGACGCGCCGGTGCTCGTGATCTGGATGCTCTCGCCGCTCATCGCCGGGCCACTCTAGCCTCACCCACATGCCCGAGGTGCGCATGATCGATGCCGAAGCGGTCTTTGCTGCGGTTGCGCCCGCCGACGCGGTCGCTCGGACGCGCATTGCCTTCGAGCGCCACCACGCCGGGGAATGGGTCATGCCGGCGAAGACCTACGTCGATGCTCCGCCGAACGGCGACTTCCGGGCGATGCCCGCCCGCGGCGAGGGGCTCGCGATCCTGAAGTGGGTGACCTCGTTCCCGGGCAACCCGGCGCGCGGGTTGCCGGTCGTCGCCGGAGCGCTCCTGGTTTCGAGCGCTGAAACCGGGGAGCTGCTGGCGATCCTCGACTGCGGCGCCGTCACTTCGCTTCGCACGGGCGCTGCTGCCGCAGTCTCGGCTCAAGCGCTGGCGCGCGACGACGCGGAGACCGTCGGCCTGATCGGCTGCGGCGTCAACGGCGGCTGGGCTGCGCGCTGTCTTGCCGCCATCGGGTACGAGAGCGGCGTCTGCGCCGACGCGCGGACGGAGAGCGCCGAGGCGCTGGCGAGCGAGCTCGGCTGGAGCGCCGGATCGCGAGAGGAGGCTGCCGCCCAGGACGTCGTCGTCACCGTCACGCCTGGCGACGAGCCCGTCGTCTTGGCGGATGACCTCAGACCGGGTCAACACCTCGCGGTCCTGGGTGCCGACGCGCACGGCAAGGCGGAGGTCGAGCTGGCCGCCGTCGAGCGATGCGAGCTCTTCTGTGACGAGTGGGAGCAGGCCTCGAAGGGCGGCGAACTCTCGAACGGCGTGAGCGCCGGCATCGTGGAGCGTGACTCGGTTGGCGAGCTGGGAGCGGTCCTGGTGGGTGAAAGCGAAGGCCGGACATCGGCTGGCGCGGTCACGCTTTTTGACTCCACGGGCTTGGCGATCCAGGACCTCGGGATCGCCCTGGCGGTTCTTGGGCGCTAGTTCGGGGCCTTCACGCGCTCGCAGCTGATGAACAGGTCGAGCTCGTCGCCGCGAGCCCGGTCCTTCCTGCCCTTGCCGCAGCGGACCAGGTCCGCTTCGCCGTCCTTCGACTTGATCAAGTCGTTCCCGCCTCCGCCCGCGAGGCGGTCCTCGCCGGAGTAGCCGGCGATCCGGTCTCGTTGGCGCCCGCCGTTGACGCGGTCGTCTCCGGGGCCGCCCTTCAGGCTGTCGGCTCCTCGGCTGCCGCGAACGCAGTCGTTGCCTTCAAGCGCCGAGACCGAGTCGGGTCCAGCCTTCGCCTTGATCCGGTCGTTGCCGGGCGTCCCTTCGAGCTCGTCGGCGTCGCCCGTGCCTTCGATCAGGTTGTCGCAACCGGGTCCACCGCCGCCTTCGCGGGGGTCGTCGATGAGGAGCTCCACGTTTCGGTCATCCGCATCGCCTTCGCAGGTCGGGTTGCACGACTCGCCGCCGTACTGCGGGTCGTTGTAGCCGATCGTTCGGCCGATCGAGGCGAGTCCGAGGGAGTCGAGCGTCGTTGCGTCCGTGCCGGCGTTGGCTGCGGTCGCGGGCGAAGCGTGGTCGAGGATCGTGCCGAAGATCGAGAGCGTTCCATCCTCGTTGTCGAAGATCTCGAGGAGGCGGCTCTGCTGCGGCCAGTCTGCCTCGGCGGCGACCCTGATCGACCAGAACCCGCCGGTGCCTGACGGACTGGGATATGGGTCGACCGTGTTCTGGTGGGAGTGCCCAGCGACCCAGGCGACCACGTTCGGGTGGTCGTGGAGGAGCGCGGTCAGGTCCGCGCCGAGGTGGATCGGGGAAGAGTCCCGCGGATCGAGGTCGCAGCCCGGGTTGATGTCGTGCCCATGCGGGTCGGGCGCCGTGCACGGTCCCGCCAGCTCGTCCGGAACGGACGCCGTCAGGCTCGGGATCGCGTGGTGGGAGAAGAGAACGACGAGCTCGTCAGCCACCTCGGCTGCCTCGAGCTGCCCGGTCAGCCACTGGAACTGCGGGTCGTCGACGTTTCCGTCCGCCGATGGTCCGATCACGCCGGCCTCTGAGACGGTGTCCACGGAGATGAAGCGGATGCCCGGCTCAGGGCTCCACGCGTAGTAGCCCGCCGCGCCGTTGGAAGCGGCTTCCTCGGCCGCGTCGACGAAGTCGAAACCGTGGCCGTCCGTCTGGCTGCCGGCCCGGAAGATGTCCTTGTACTCGAGCTTCGATACGAACCGGCGGTTCGGGTCGGGCGGCACCAGCGCGATCTTTGTCGGGTCGCTCGTCAAGAGGTTCTGGACGCCCGCGAGATTCAGCGCGGCGATGTCGGCCAGCGCGTCGCCGAACGTGTCCGGATCGACGACGAACGGCGTCAGCGGCTTCACGCAGCCCGTCACTACGGTCTCGTAAGCGGCGTTGGCGGCGGCGTTTCCCTGCACCAGCGCGTCGTGGTTGCCGAAGGTCAGGTAGTGCGGCACGTCAAGCCCGGCGGCGGTGAACTCGGCCTGTGCCTCGTTCATCAGGTTTGGGTACGAAGGCCAGGTCGCGAACGGGCCCAGCGGCTGGTCGGGGTCGTAGTACTGGGCCGTCCCCTCGAAGTAGTCGTCGTAGTCCTGGACGCCCGTGTAGTTCTGCGGCGCGTCGTCGTCGGCGATCAGGTTGAGCGTGTCGAGCGTTGCGCAAAGCGGATCGCCCGAAGTCGCCGGGTCGACGCCGCTGCCGGGGGTGAGCGAACCGCCCTCTGCCAGCGTCCGGACCCACTCGGTCTCGTTCTTTTGCATGCTGTCCGCCGCGTCGCCGGTGTTGATGGTGAAGTCCATCGCGCGGCGCGAACCGTCGCCGGCCTCCAGGGGGCTGGCCGGTGCGAACGCGTTGATCTGCTGGATCATCGAGTCGGCCTGGTGTGCGAGGAGCGCCTCGTTGGTGCGCCACGCGGACGAGAAAGGTCCCGTGTCGAGAACCTCGACCCGTGCGGGCGACTCCTCGTCAGCGAGCTGGAAGTCGGAGAGCTGGCCGAAGTAAAGGAGCGATTCCCTGCGGTCCTCGCGCCCGGCTTGCGCGGTGCCGATTCCCTCTTCCCGAACCACGTACCCGCTGGCGGTGGCGTCGAGCTCGAGGTTGTTGAAGCCCGTCGCGTCGTCGGGAACGATCTTCTGCTCGAGCGTGGTCTTGCCGAACGTGTCGACCGTGCTGGTTCCGCCCGGGGCCGGCGCGGCCCATACAGCAGCAAGCCCGATCGTCGTCACCGACCAGACCGCAACAGCGCTTGCCCGTCCCCGCTTGCCCGAGTCCATTCCTTGCCGAAGCTACACCGCCAGGCGCCCGGGCGCGCCGGTTCGGTGCTAGGGCTTCGGGTCCGTGGAGAGCGGGCGCGTCTCGGACTCGTGAACCTGTGTGTCGGTCGCGCGCTCGCGCGGGGTGACGACGAGTGAGATGCGGTTGAACGCGAGCAGGGCGCCGATGCACATGACCGCCGCGCCAGCCAGAGCGAGCCAGGCGCCGAGCTCGATGCTGGAGTCGAAGCCCTGGGCCGCGGGCGGCACGTTCACGATCGAGACGACCACGAGGAGCAGAGCCACGGGTCCTGCCGCCGACGCGACGCTGCCGGGAACCCGCGTATCCGCCCTGACGAACGGCGCGAGGGCGGCGACGATGGCAGCGATCGCGAGGATCGCGAGGAGGAGGTCAACCAGCTCGAACGCGGTCCACGCGGTTAAGCCGTCCCCGTCCGGCCCCTGTCCGAAGCCGTACCAGTCGACCCAGAGCGAGGCAAAGAGAAGAGCAGCTCCGAGTGCGACGACGATGCGGCCGCCGTCGATTCCTGAGTCTGTCGTGCGTGTGCTCACGGTTCAGGGAAGGATAGGAGCTCGTCCGGTTTAACCTCGCAAGAGGCTGTAGCTTGTAACCAAGCTATCCAAGGGGGGAATCGGTGAAACGACTCGCCAGGCTCGCCGTTCTGATCGCGTGTGCGATCGCAGGTCTGCTCGGCATGATGTCGCAGGCGGCGGGGGCCACCCGCTACGCCGAGGTCGGAGGCGACGGCCCGCCCTCTGGTCCAACGCCATGCCCGATCGACGACCCGTGCGCGCTCCAGCCCGCCGTCGAGGACCCCTCGGTCGCCAACGGCGACGAGGTCATCGTCCTGCCCGGCACATACGACCTTGGCGCAGACAACCTCCTGATCAACGACAGCATCACTGTGCGCGGGCAGGGTCCCACGCAGCGCCCGCTGATCACGGGTTCGGCGACGGGGTTCAGCGGCCTCATCGAGGTCTCGGGCGGTCCCGACCTGCCGGCACCGCCATCGCAGTTACTCGATCTCGACATCAGCTCCAACAGCGCCACCTCCCTGTTCCTGGGCCGTGCGCAGGCCAACCGGCTCAGCGTCGTTCACAACGGCGGCCTTTACACCGCCGCCTGCTACATGTACTTCGAGGCCACGATGAACGACTCGGTCTGCGCCGCGAGTAACCAGGGCGGTAACGGGTTGCTGTTCTCACTCAGCGGCGGCACCGTCTCCCTCAGCGTTCGCAACGTCACCGCCTACGCGAGCCAGGCTGGCGCAATCCACGTCAGCTCGGACAACGGCGCCCACACCCTGAACATCAAGAACACGATTGCGACCGGCGCGAACGACGTGACCGTTTACGCGTCGGCAACCGGGACCGCGACGCTGAACGCAGCCGACTCGAACTACTCGACGACCTCTACCGACGGCGTTGGCACCACGACGATCACAACGCCAGGATCGGAGGGAAATCAGGTGGCCGAGCCCGTCCTGGCCAGCCCCGTCGTCGGCGACTTCCACCAGGTTCTCGGCTCGCCGACGATCAACGGGGGCGATGACGATGAAGGCGTCAGCGCCCTCGATCTCGACGGCATGCCTCGCTTCCAGGGCGTCGCTGCAGACATCGGTGCCCACGAGTACGACCTGATCGCCCCGGAGACGACGATCACCAAGCAGCCCGCGCCGAAGACGGAGAGCAAGAGGGCGACGCTGAAGTTCAGCTCGAGCGAGCCGGACTCGAGCTATCGGTGCAAGGTCGACAAGAAGCCGTACAAGGACTGCCCGTCACCGCTGAAGCTCAAGGGGCTTGAGGCCGGAAAACACAAGGTGCTTGTCAAGGCCGTCGATGAGGCCGCCAACGAGGACCCGACCGCGAGCGTGGCGCGCTGGAAGGTTCGGCCCTAGAGCGGGATGTTGCCGTGCTTGCGCTTCGGCTGCTCGACGCGCTTGGTCTGAAGCGTCCGTAGCGCCCGGATCAGCCGGGGGCGGGTCTGGCGCGGCTCGATCACGTCGTCGAGATAGCCGCGCTCGGCCGCCGAGTACGGGTTGGCGAAGCGCGCCTTGTAGTCGTCCATCAGCCGAGCGCGCCGTTCCTCAGGCGTGGGAGACTCGGCGATGTCCTTGCGATAGATGATGTTGACGGCACCCTCGGGGCCCATCACGGCGACCTCGGAGGTCGGCCAGGCGAAGTTGAAGTCGGCCAGCATGTGCTTGGAGTTCATGACGTCGTAGGCGCCGCCGTATGCCTTGCGGGTGACGACGGTCAGCTTGGGCACGGTCGCCTCGGTGAACGCATAGAGGAGCTTCGCTCCGTGGCGGATGATGCCGCCCCATTCCTGCGAGGTGCCGGGCATGAAGCCGGGCACGTCGGTGAACGTCAGAAGCGGAATGTTGAATGCGTCGCAGGTACGGACGAACCGCGCGCCCTTGCACGACGAGTCGATGTCGAGCACGCCGGCAAGATGCTTCGGCTGGTTGCCGACCACGCCGACCGGAAAGCCGTCGAGTCGCGCGAACCCGCAGACGATGTTCTGCGCCCAGTGCTCGTGGACCTCGAAGAAGTCCTCGTCGTCGACGATGCGGCTGATGACGTCGCGCATGTCGTAGGGCTTCTGAGGGTCGTCGGGAACGAATGTGTCGAGTTCGGGATCCTCGCGGTCCGGGTCGTCGTAGGGCTCGACCCGAGGGGGCATCTCCAGGTTGTTCTGGGGCAGGAAGCCGATCAGGTAGCGCACGTCTTCGAGGCACGCCTCCTCGTCTTCGGACGCAAAGTGCGCGACGCCCGACTTCGAGTTGTGCGTCATCGCGCCGCCGAGCGCTTCGAACTCGACCTCCTCGCCCGTGACCGTCTTGATCACCTCGGGGCCGGTGATGAACATGTGCGAGGTCTCCTTCACCATGAAGATGAAGTCGGTCATGGCGGGCGAGTAGACGGCGCCGCCCGCGCACGGGCCCATGATCACGCTGATCTGCGGGATCACGCCGGAGCACTGGACGTTGCGGACGAAGACGTCGCCGTAGGCCCCGAGCGAGACCACACCCTCCTGGATGCGGGCGCCGCCCGAGTCGTTCAGCCCCACTACCGGAGCGCCGACCTTCGCGGCCAGGTCCATGATTTTCACCATCTTCTCGGCCATCACCTCGCCCAGCGAGCCGCCGAACACGGTGAAGTCCTGGCTGAAGACGAAGATCGGCCGCCCGTCGACCGTTCCGTAGCCGGTGACCACAGCGTCGCCCCAGGGCCGGTTCTTGTCCATCTCGAAGTCGGTCGTGCGATGGCGGACGAAGGTGTCGAGCTCCTCGAACGAGCCCGGGTCGAGGAGCTTCTCGATCCGCTCGCGGGCGGTCAGCTTGCCCTTGGCGTGCTGCTTTTCGACGGCCGCCTCGGATGCCGAGTGGATGGCCTGTTCGCGAAGCTCGCGCAGGTAGTTGAGCTTCTCTTCGTGGGTCTGGGGATACGACTGGCGCACGGGGCGCGGGAGTCTATTCCGCCTGCTCCAGCATCGACGCGAGCGCGTCGACCATCGCAGGGTCGAGTTCGGATCCGGCGAGGGCGCGGAGCTCGGACGGCTGCGCGCCCTGCGCGACGAACTCGTCGCAGCGGTGTGCGGCCCGGATGATCCGGGAGAAGACGGGGATCTCGGAGCCTGACAGTCCCGCGGGGCCGGTCCCGTCGTAGCGCTCGGCGACTCCGAGGATCCACTCGCATACGACTTCTGGAAGACCGGCGACCCGAGCGAGCTGAGCGCCCGCCTCCTGGTGCGCTCCGGCCGGCTCATAGATTCTGCCGATGTCACAGAGGCGCGCGGTTTCGCGGCACAGCTCGGCCGCGGGACGTCCGAAGCCCAACCCGACGGCGGTGGCAAGTGCGTAGGCGCCGGTCGCGTCCGCGCGTTGGCGGGAGCCAGGCACGGATTCCGAAAGCCCCTCGAGCAGCGGCTCGCCGAGCTCGCGGATCATCCGCGGCAGGTCCGGGTCGCCGAGCGGCGGGTCAGCCGGCGCTGAAGGGTCGTCGATCTGGTGATCCGAGCTCATCCAGGAGCTCCTCCAGCGCAACGCCCGCGGCGGGGCTGCCGCCTCCGTGCCTGGCACTGATCTCGACGGAGGTGCCGAATCCGCTCTCGGCCAGCGCGACCTTGATCTCCGCGCCGCCCTGCGCTGAGGAGCTGCGCCATCCGAGCTTCTGCTCGTGCACACGCTCGGTGATCTGGACCGCCACCGGGCCCTTCGAGCCGACGAAGCCTCCCATCCATGCTTCTAGTCTCGCCAAGTCGTCGGCCAACTCCCACAATTCGGGCGCCGATTTGACGAGAGTGCGCTTCGCCTTGATCTCCATCCCGCGAGCATTCGCCCGGAATGGCCACAATCCTTCGCAGTGACACAGAACGTTCTCATCGTGCACGGGCTGGGCGGTTCGGGGCCGGACCACTGGCAGTCCTGGCTCTCACGCCGGCTGCTCGCAGAAGGCGTCGAGGTCTCATACATGGACCTGCCCGATCCCGACGAACCCCGGCTCGAGGCGTGGCTCGGAGCGCTTCTCGCTGAGGTCGAGCGCCTCGGGCCGGAGGGCCTGGTCGTGGTCTGCCATTCACTCGGCGCGGTGACCTGGCTCCACCTCGCCGCGAGCACCGATCGCCGGCTCGCTGAACGAGTCCTCCTCGTCGCGCCGCCGAGCGCCGGCGCGGGTGTCCCCGAGATCGCCGAGTTCGTTCCGGCTCCGCTCGACGCCGAGGCCGTCACACGCGCCGCCGGCTCGACCCGGCTCGTCTGCGCGGACATGGGCGATCCCTATCGCCCGGAGAGCCCCGATCTATACGAGCCTCTCGGCGTCCCGATCGACGTCATCGAGGGCGGCGGCCACCTCAACACCGACGCCGGGTACGGGCCGTGGCCCAAGGTCGAGGCATGGTGCCTCGACCCGGGCTCGGTTCCCGTTACTGCACGCTGACCGGAACTAGTTCTCGAACTTCAGCTGGCCGCGGATGGCACCTTCGGGGTACATGCCGTTGAGCAGCACCACGTGGTACTGGCGCGGCTTGTCGACGAGCTTCTCCAGCTTCTCCTTGGCGAGGCCCGTCTCACAGCCGTCCGCAGGCGAGGGCTTCGACTGGAACATGGTCACGATCGCGTGGCTGGGATTCGGCGAGTCCTCGCCCTTCGCGCCCTTGAAGATGTAGCCGGTGACGGCGCCACCCGTCTTCCGCCAGCTCATGTCGAAGCAGAACTTTCGCTTGTCTACATGGACGGTGAATGTGCCCTTCCCGTGGCCCTCGGGAGCGCCGTCGCCTGACGGCACGACCTGGTCTCCGGTCATCTTCGTCTTGAGGTGGGTGGGACCACCAGCGGCGACTACAGCAGTCGGCACGGCGAGCAGCACTCCGGCTGCAACCACCAACATCGCCCTTCTCAATCCGCGTTTTGAACCTTCGGACATCCTTGCCTCCTCATCTCGATGATTACCTGAGCGTCCCCCGGACCTTACGAGGCGTCCTAGAAGAAAGTTCCGCCCTTGTACTCGCCGAAGACCTCGCGCATCGCGCCGCAGACCTCGCCGATCGACGCGTCGGCGGCCAGCGCGTTGCGGATCGGGTGGAGGAGGTTGCCCTCGCCTTCGGCCACGCGCTTCAGCTCCGCGAGCTTCGCGTCGACACCGGCCTGGTCGCGGTTCTCCTTGAACTTCTCAAGACGCTCGAGCTGGCGCTTCTCGGCTTCGGGATCGACCTTCAGGATGTCGACGTCGTCGACCGTGTCCGTCACGTACTTGTTGACGCCCACGACGATGTCCTGCCCCGACCGGTAGCGCTCGTGGTAGGACGCGGCTGATTCCTCGATCTCCTTCTGCATGAACTCCAGGGCGCGGACCGAGCCGCCCATCTCCTCGACCTGATCCATCAGCTCCCAGGCGCGCTCCTCGATCTCGTCCGTCAGCGACTCGACGAAGTAGGAGCCGGCGAAGGGATCGACGGTGTCGGCGGCGCCGGACTCATGCGCGATCACCTGCTGGGTGCGAAGCGCGATGCGCGCCGAGCGCTCAGTCGGCAGCGCCAGCGCTTCGTCGAAGCCGTTCGTGTGAAGCGACTGCGTGCCGCCGGACACGGCGGCGAAGCCCTGGAGCGCGACGCGGATGATGTTGACCTCGGGCTGCTGGGCCTGGAGGGTGACACCGCCGGTCTGGGTGTGGAAGCGGATCATCTGCGAGCGCTCCTTCGAGGCGCCGAACCGCTCGCGCATGATCTTCGCCCACATCCGGCGGGCCGCCCTGAACTTCGCGACCTCCTGGAAGACGTTGTTGTGGCAATTGAAGAAGAAGGCGAGCCGTCCGGCGAAGTCGTCGATCTCGAGGCCTCGGTCGAGGGCGGCCTCGGTGTAGGCGATCGCGTTGGCGAGCGTGAAGCCGACCTCCTGTACCGCCGAGCAGCCCTTCTCGCGGATGTGGTAGCCGGAGATCGAGATCGTGTTCCACTTCGGGATCCGCTCGGAGCAGTACTCGAAGAGGTCCGTGGTCAGGCGCATCGTGGCCTCGGGCGGGAAGATGAAGTTGCCGCGGGCGATGTACTCCTTCAAGACGTCGTTCTGGACGGTGCCGCGAAGCGCCGTCGACTCGACGCCCTGCTCTTCGCCGACCAGTTCGTAGAGGAGCAGGAGCACCGCGGCGGGCGCGTTGATCGTCATCGAGGTGGAGACCTGATCGAGCGGGATCTGGTCGAAGCAGATCCGCATGTCCTCGATCGTGTCGATCGGTACGCCGGTCCGGCCGACCTCGCCCTCGCAGAGCGGATCGTCGGAGTCGCGGCCGAGCTGCGTGGGCAGGTCGAACGCCATCGAGAGACCGGTCGAGCCGTGCTCGAGCAGATAGCGGTAGCGCCCGTTCGTGTCCTCGGGGCTCGAGAAGCCGGCGTACTGGCGCATGGTCCACAGGCGGTCGCGGTACATGCCGTCGTGGATCCCCCGGGTGAACGGATACTCGCCCGGCTCGCCGAGCCTCTCCTCAAGACCCTCGGCTACGTCGCTCGGGTCGTAGAGCTTGTCGATCTCGATGCCCGAGTCGGTGAAGATCCGCTCGTCGTCCGGGCCGGTGGTCGGCGCGATGTAGCGGTGATCGCCAGCATCGACTTCGATGGGTTGAGAGTCGGTATCCGCCGTTGGCTGCGTATCGGTCACGGGCCGAGAGGATATGGCGAACCGGCTCCATAAGCTCGTTCTGAGTGCCGGAATTTCTTCGAAGAAACACGGTGGGGGCATCTCTTGCGGTTTCAGCGGCGGTCGCCGCTGCGGCGCTGGGGCCCGCTTTCGTCTCCGGATCCGCGGCTCCCGTCCAGCCACCTGAGTGCTCGCGGGACGGCGCGACGATCGTCGTCAAGCCCGAGGTCGAAGTGGGCCGTGGCACCGACGGCGACGACGTCATCTTCGGGTCGAACGAGGCGGACGTGATTGAGGCCGGCGATGGCAACGACACGATTTGCGCGGCAGATGGCGACGACCAGATCCTTGGGCAGGCCGGCGATGACGTCATCGTCGGCGACTCGGGGAGCGACGCGCTCGTCGGAGCCGAAGGCGACGATGAGCTCTTCGGCGGAACGGGCACCGACGACATCCTGGGCGGCGACGGCGACGATTACGCGAACGGCCAGGAAGGAGCCGACTCGCTCTTGGGAGGCGCCGGCAAGGACCATCTGGTGGCCTTCCACGGCAAGGACTTCATCATCGGCGAGGGGCAGAGCGATCAGCTGAACGGATCCAGCGGCGCGGACTTCCTCGTCGCGGGTGCGGGCGACGACCGGGCGTCCGGGGAGATCGGACCTGACTTCGTCGACGGCGCCAGCTCGTTCGACACCGTCTTCGGCGGCAAGAAGCCCGACCTCCTGTTCGGGGGCACCGACGAGGACGACATGACGGGCGGACCGGGGCCGGACCTGATGTACGGCGGCGGCGGTGATGACCCGATGCACGGGCTCGGCGGAGACGACGAGATCTTCGCGGGCGGCAGGCTTGATGCCCTCTTCGGCGACTCGGGCGACGACCTCCTGATGGCGGGAACCGAGTCCGACGAACTCTCGGGCGGAACCGGCGACGACCTGCTGTTCGGCGAGCTTGCGGCCGACTTCCTGAACGGCGGCGAGGGCGATGACCGCTGCGACGGGGGGTCGAACGTTCCCGGTCGCACCAGCACGAAGGCGAGGGACAGCGCCAAGGACTGCGAGACGACGAAGGACGTACCGTGACGCGGCTTGCTTCGGTTCTGGTTCTTGCAGCCCTGTTGGGTGGATGCGGTGGTGGCGACGACGAGTCCGCGAGCTCTGCGCCAACTGAGACCGATAAACCCGCGAAGGTTCCCAAGTCGCAGACGACCGACGCAAGCCTCCTGGGCGGCGAAGGCTCACTCGGCACCTGCGACGGGAAGAAGGCGACGATCGAGGCGAGCAACGGCGACGACGTCCTGATCGGCACCGAGGGCCGGGACGTGGTTGCCGCCGGTGGGGGAGACGACCGGATCGAGACGTTCGGGGATCGCGACGTGATCTGCGGCGGCGAAGGGGGCGACGTGTTGATGGGCGGCATCGGCCCGACCGACCTGATGTACGGGGAGGCAGGCAACGACGTCCTTGCCGGCGGCGATGGCGACGACCTGATGGTTGGCGGTGAGGGAGACGACGTGATCCTCGGTGAGGACGATGACGACCGCATCGAGGGCGGCTCGGGAGACGACCGCATCAGCGCCAATCTCGGCTCCGACGACGTCATCGGCGGTGACGGCAACGACGACATCGCGACGGACGAAGGCCGCGACACGGTTGACGCCGGCGAGGGCGACGACAGGGTCTCACTCGGCGAAAGCGAGGACGAGGGAAACGGTGGCCCCGGTGACGACGCCATCTACGGCGGGTCGGGGATGGACCGGTTGCTCGGAGGAGATGGGCTCGACCGGCTCTTCGGCGGTGAGGGCCGCGATGAGTGCGAGAAGAGCGGCCGCGAGTTCAGGCTGGAGTGCGAGAAGCCCTGACGCCGGTGGCGCTTCAGGGCGCCTCGGAAACGGCAAGCTGGTCGCCCACCCGGGTGATCTCCACAGCCCTTGGCTCCTTGCCCTCGATCTGGATCAGGCGCGTCCGCCCCGCGGTTGACTGGTAGGCCTCGAGCCGTTCGGTGAATCCAAACGTCGCGATCTCGACATCGTTCTGCGCGTAGGTGTCGATTCCGGCCACGAAGCGCGGAACGGACTCCCGGAACGCCGGGAACGTGAATCCCTGAAGGGGGATCTCCTGTCCCTTGACCAGGCTGAGCTCCGGGGTGGCTACGACTGAGTTGAAGGTCATTGCTCCGTCGAGGTCGCCCGCGCGCAGGGAAAGGCCTCCCGAGGCAGATCGAACCTTGACTTCCGGGCCGAAGTGAAAGCGCCGCGTATATATGTGTGGTGCGCTCGCTTCGAGCGTGTCCGCGACTACGAGGGCGTAGCCCGGCCGGTAGAGGTAGAGGCGGGAGTGCTCGACTCCGTGTGCCGCCAGCAGCGGGTTCCTGGCGTCGATCGCGAACCAGCCGTCTCCCTCGCCGGTCGCAACGATTCCGCTGCCGTAGGCGTTCTCGTCATCTCTTGGCCATCCCCCGCCATCGACGGTCAGGGTGCTGTGCGCGCGGTTCGAAGAGGTGTACGCAAACGTCTCGTCCCGGTCCTTGTGGAAGAGGCCGGTGTCGCTCACGATCCGGTGTCCCTTCTCGTAGAGGTCGAAGGAGAGGTCGTCCGACTGCTTGTGGGTCTGGTTGTGGTAGCCGGCGGTGATCGCCAGGTAGGAGTTGCCCGAGCGGACGACAACCAGGCCGCTCCTGCCCAGCGCGAGCATGCCTTCCAACTCGTAACCTGCGGCGACGAATGCCTCATCGCCCTCGTCGAGATCGGCCTCGCCGAACTGGACGATCCTGCCGTCGGGCTCGACCAGCCACGCTCCAACCTCCTCCATGCGGCTCAGAAGGTCGACAAGCTGTTGGTCGTCGCCCTCGGTCGCCTCGAGGAACTGCCTCAGCTTTTCGACGGCGACGAAGTGGTACGAGGTCGAGTGCTCGAGCCACAGGCCTTCGCTTGGGATCACGCGCGAGCGAAGCGTCGAGCGAAAGCGGTCGGTGGCGGTTTCACGCCACTCGGCAGCCTGCTCGGGCGACTCGGCGGACTGCGTCAGGGAAATCAGGCCCAGGTCCATATACAGACCGTGGTTCGTCGCGGCGTAATTGCTCTTCGCGGCCAGGAACGCCGCCTGCCGGCCGACTGACCGCGACAGAAGCCTCGCCTCCGGCTTGGAGGTGATGCCTTCACACGCTCCGGCCCTCGCGATGAACGCCATGTACGGCGCGCGGTCTGCCGTGATCTTGTCGCCCCAGGCGGCGCCGTCAGTCGCGTTCTTCGGCGCCTCTGGGTGGTCTTCGATCCAGTCGAGCGCGAGATCCGCAGCCTGCCTCAAGGCGTCTGGGTCGCCCTGCGTGCGGTACTCAAAGATCAGGGGGTCGATCCAGGTGAAGCGGTGGAGGTTGCTGGCGAAGCTCTTGCTTTCCTCGGGATTCGAGGTCCAGTCGACGTCGCCTCGCAGCTTCACGTCGCTCTTGTGGACGCCGAACACGCCGCGGAGCGCGCGCGAGGTCGCCTCCGGCGTGTAGCGGCTGGAGCGAATGACGTCGTAGTTGCGAATGCACGGCGAGCGCGCCTCGGCCGCCGGCTCGTCCTCATCGTCGATCAGGGCAAAGGCTCCCCAGGCCGCGGCGGCCGCAACCAGGACCGCGCCGATCCCGATGTTAAGACGGGCCAGGCCTCAGCCCTCGCCCTCGCGGTTTCTCAGCGCGCTTTCCACCGCCGCCTCCATCCGCTCGGCCACGGCTGGGTACGCGTGCTCTGCACGGGCATCCGGATCGCTGGCGGGCAGTCCACCGCGCGCCGCGAGCGCGAGCGCTTCGGTGATGGCCTCGACGTCTCCCGCCGGGACAACCTTTCCGCCGAAGCCCGCGACGACCGTTCCGGCTTCAGTTCCCTCCGCGAGCGCGAGGACCGGCGGTCCGGCGCTGAGGTACTCGTACAGCTTGAAGTTCGCCAGCTGCGAGCGGATCGGGTGCGCGACCAGGAGCAGTGCGTCCGCAGACCTCTGGAGGGCCAGGGCCTTCTCACGATCCAGCGACCCGACGACGTTGATGCGCGCGGGAAAGACGTCCCGGGCAAACGCCTGTTGCTCGCCGTCGGTGAGCGGGCCCGCGACCACCAGTTCGAGCCGCGCCGCGTCGTCGGGACGTGAAGCAGCCAGCCTTCCGATCGCCTCGAGCAGCGGACCGGGATCGCGCCCGGTGGAGCCGAAGCGGCCCGTGTAGACGAGTGAGACCCTTTCGCGGTCGAGCAGGCCGGAGACGGTCGCGGGGTCGGCTGCGTCGAGAAGCTCGGGATCCGCGCCGTTTCTGACGAGGATCGGCTCCGCGATTCCGCGCTCGCGCATGTCCCGCGCCGCCGGCTCCGACACGCAGACGACGGCGTCGGCGGCACCGAGCGTGCGCCGTTCGAGTCGCTCGTCCAATCGCCGCTGCGCGGACGTCGGGAAGGAGGGCCGGAGCGGCTCGAAGGTCCACGCGTCGCGGACGTCGGCGACCCATGCCGCGCCGCGCCTGCTGGAGGGCGCGGCCCACCGAGTGGGCGGATTCGGGCGGAGAGGTCGTGATCACGCAGTCGAAGGCCGACGCGCGGTGGAGCGAGCGGGCGCGGTGGCGCGCGAACGGCGCCCACGCGAGGGCCAGCGGCTCGGGAACGATCACCTTGCTCAGCGGGTGAGGGCGCCCGGTGTAGGTGTCGCTGTCATAAAGGGAGCCGACGTGGTCTCCGCCCCGCATCTTCGCTCGCCAGAGTTGCGCGTCGGTTGTGCGGACGACTCCCTGCTCGGCGTCATCGGGTAGGGATCCGTACGCCGAGGTCGTGAGGACGGTCACGTCGTGGCCGGCACGCCGTAGGTACTTGACCATCGAGCTCGGGCGGTGCGCGCCGGTGTCCGTGCACGGCGGGTAGAAGTAGGTGACGAAGAGGATCCTGCGCTGAGACATCTAGCGCATCTTCGCGGCTCTGGCCTCGATTGCCTCCGCGTAGGCGCCATCCATGCGATCGAGGAGGCGCGGCCAGTTCCATTCGGCCTCGGCCCTGCTGCGCCCGGCGGCCCCCATCGCCTTGCGGCCCTCCGGCCCGAGCTCGACGATCTCGCGCAGGCGCGCGGCGACGGCGCTCGCGTCCCCCTGCGGCGCCAGGAACCCCGTGCCGTCGGCTACGACCGCCCGCACGCCGGGGTAGTCGGTCGCGATGACGGGCAGGCCGGTCGCCATGGCCTCGATCAGGACGATGCCGAACGACTCCGGCGGCTCCGTGGTGAGTAGGAAGAGATCCGATGCCCGCAGCACGTCGGGCAGCTCGGGGTGGGGGACGGCCCCCAGGAAGTGCACGCGTTCACCGACCCCGCGCTCGCTCGCGCGCTTGCGAAAGTCGTCGACAAGCTCGCCACCACCCGCAACGACTATGTGGACGCTCTCGTCGCCCAGTTCCGCAAGGGCGTCGATCGCGACGTCGAGGCGCTTGAAGTGGTGTGCGCGGTCGAGGGTCGCGACGAAGGCGGCGACGATGGCGTCGGCGGGGATCCCGAGTCGCTCGCGGAATCCGGTCGCGTCCGAGCCGGGGCTGAAGCGCTCGGCGTCGACGCCGTTCGGCATCTCGATCAGCTTCTCCGGATCCCTTTCGCCGGTCCGCTTGAGGTAGGAGACGGAATCGGCGTGATCCGGGCTGAGGACGCATACACGGTCCGCGGCGCGGATCAGGGCCGGCGCGACGGTGTGCTCGTACGCCTCGAACAGAAGGCCACGGCCGGCGTCGCCCACCAGGCGGTTCTTGTAGTGGACGAGGAGCGCCTGGGAGCGGCGCTTCTTCCGCAAGCGGCCGAGGAGCGTCAGGTCCGCTCCGAAGATGAAGGGGTAGTGGAGGTGGACGACGTCGAAGCCGCTGAGCCGGGCGAGGCTGGGAATGAGCGGAGCGTTGCCGATCGCGAAGACCGGCTTCAGCCTGTGAACCTCGACGCCGGGCGACCCGGGAATCGCTCCTGGGGCCGGCGCGGTAAAGACCTCCACGTGGTGTCCGCGTTCAGCCTGGCCGACCGCGAAACGGTGCGCCGTGTTGCCGGCACCCCCGGGATACGGAGGGAAGGTTGCCGTCAGATGGGCTATTCGCAGGCTTCGTTCAGGGGCTGGACGAAGAGTGGACATCGCAGTAACTGAAGGAAGGCTGAATCTGGACGGATATTCGAATGGCTGGTTTCTTCTACCGGTAAGGAGTCCCAGCGGTTTGACGATGAAGGTACGAGGTTTGCTTTTGAAGGGAGTTATTTTCAACCTGCTCGAACAGGTCGTCTCGGAGGAGGCGGGCGAGGCTGCGTGGGAACGGGCGATCGTGGCGAGCCAGTGATGGCGATCGAGCCGATCAAGATCCTGCTCGTCGAGGACAACCCGGCGGACGCAAGGCTGCTTCAGAGGATGGTGTCCGCTTCGGGCCACCATGACGTGGTGCTCCGGCCTTGCCGAAGCCTCGCTGAGGCCCTCGCGGAGATCGAGTCCGAAGCGACCGACTGCATTCTCCTGGACCTCTCGCTTCCGGATGCCTCCGGGCTCGATGGCATCGATCGCCTGAGAGAGAAGTCTCCCGACCTTCCCATCATCATCCTCACCGGACTCAACGACGAGGAGGTGGCGCTCGAGGCGCTTGGCGCGGGTGCGCAGGACTTCCTCGTCAAGGGATCGATCGACGGCGACGGCGTGAAGCGCGCGGTCCGCTATGCGATCGAGCGCAAGGCTGCCGAGAGCGAACTCGCCCGTCTAGGCCGGCAGAACGAGATGATCCTCGACTCGGCCGGCGAAGGTATCTGCGGACTCGATTCGTCAGGCGTCGTGACCTTTGCCAACCCCGCAGCTACCCGCCTTCTGGGATGCGCACGCGACGAGCTCCTGGGCTCGAACTTCCACGACGTGGTCCACCCGAAAGGTCCGCTTTCCGATGGGCACGACGCGGCGGACTGCCCGATCCAGGTCTCGGTCGTCGACGGCGTGACGTACCAGTCGGACGGCGAATCGTTCTCGCGTTACGACGCGAGCGCATTCCAGGTCGAGTACTCGATCACCCCGTACTCAGCCGACCCGCGCCAGGGCGCCGTCGTGACCTTCAAGGACATCACCGAGCGAAAGCGAGCAGAGCACCAGCTCCAGTATCTCGCCGATCACGACGTCTTGACGGGCCTCTACAACCGCCGCCGGTTCGGCGAGGAGCTTTCGCAGCAGATAGCCGTATGCGCACGCCTCGACGTGAGATCGGCACTGCTGGTCCTGGACATCGACAATTTCAAGTTCATCAATGACGCGCTCGGACACCAGGCGGGCGACGAGCTCATTCGCAGCCTCGCGAGCCAGTTGAAGGGGCGGCTTCGCCGCACCGACATCGCCTCGCGGCTCGGTGGCGACGAGTTCGCCCTACTGCTCACCGGGACCGGGGAAGAGGATGCCCTGGAACTGGCCGAGGAGGTTCTGGCGATGGTCAGAGGCCACCGTGTCCTTGCGGGTGACAAGCCGGTCCAGGTCACGACCAGCATCGGCATCGCGGTGCTCGACTCTCAGAACCTCAGTGCCGAGCAGCTTCTTCTGGAAGCCGATGTCGCGATGTACGAGGCGAAGGGCTCAGGCCGCGATCGCGTGGTTCTCTACACACGCGACGCGCCCGCGCCGAACGCCGAGCGCGCCGGGTTCGTCTGGACAGACAAGATCAAGACCGCGCTCCGCGAGGACAAGTTCGCCGTCTACGCGCAGCCGATCGCGAGCCTGAACGGGCCCACTCCAGACCGCTACGAGCTCCTCGTTCGGATGGTCGAAGAGGACGGCAGCATCGTTGCACCGGGTGCGTTCCTTCCCGTTGCCGAGCGATTCGGCCTGATCCCAGAGATCGACATATGGATGATCCAACAGGCGATCGCATTCATCGAGAAGGAGCAGATCGAGGGCAGGAAGGTCGTCTTGGAGGTGAACCTCTCAGGCCATTCGATCTGCGATCCGGAGCTGCCCGACCTGATCGAGGCCGAGCTGACCAAGGCGCCGATCGACCCATCTCTGCTCGTTTTTGAGATCACCGAGACCGCCGCCATCGCGAACATGGACGAGGCGCGGGCTCTCGCTACCCGGATCCGCCGCTGGGGCTGCCGCTTCGCACTCGACGACTTCGGCGCCGGCTTCGGCTCCTTCTACTACCTCAAGTACCTGCCGGTGGACTACCTGAAGATCGACGGTGAGTTCATCCGCAATCTCGACACTTCTGAGATCGATCAGCGAATGGTCTCCGCGATGGTCGAGATCGCGCGCGCCCTCGGCCTGCGCACGATCGCCGAGTTCGTCGAGAGCGAGGCGATCCTCGATCGGCTCCGCGACTTCGGCGTGGACTTCGCGCAGGGCTACCACGTGGGCAAGCCGGCGCCGCTGGAAGAACTTGCGTCGGCGACGCTTTAGTACTGCGCGTCGACGAGCTTCTCGACGCCGGCCTTCTCGATCGTCATCCGCAGGCCGTCGCGGAGGCTCACCTCGGGCTCCCAGCCGAGGAGCTGCTTCGCGCGGGTGATGTCGGGCTGGCGGACCTGCGGGTCGTCGATTGGCAGGGCTTCGAAGATGAGCTCCGAGTTCGACTCCGTCACCTCGATGACGGTCTTCGCTAGCTCGAGAAGGCTGAGTTCCTCGGGGTTGCCGATATTGACCGGCACGTGGACGTCGGATTCGGCCATCAGCATGTATCCGCGGACCTGGTCGTCGACGTAACAGAAGCTCCGGGTCTGGCTGCCGTCGCCGAAGACCGTGAGAGGCTTGTCCTGAAGCGCCTGGCGCAGGAAGGTCGAGACGGCACGGCCGTCATGCGGGCGCATCTTCGGCCCAAAGGTGTTGAAGGTGCGCACGATCCCCGTGTCGACGCCCTGCTGGCGGTGGTAGGCCATCGTGAGCGCCTCGGCGTAGCGCTTGGCCTCGTCGTAGACGCCGCGCGGGCCGATCGGGTTGACGTGGCCCCAGTACTCCTCGGGCTGCGGGTGGACCTGCGGGTCGCCGTAGACCTCGGAGGTCGAAGCAAGGACGAAGCGGGCGCGCTTGAGCTTTGCGAGGCCCAGCATGTGATGGGTTCCGTAGGACCCGACCTTGAGGGTGTGAAGGGGCAGCCGCAGATAGTCGATCGGGCTCGCGGGGGAGGCCAGGTGGTAGACGAAGTCGACGTCTTCGTCAGTGAAGAACGGCTCGGTCAGGTCGTGGAGGACGAAGGTGAATTCGCCGGTCTCGATGTGCTGGACGTTCTGGAGCGAGCCCGTATCGAGGTTGTCGATACAGATCACGCGCTCGCCCTTCGCGAGCAGCGCCTCGCAAAGGTGGGAGCCCAGGAAGCCTGCTCCTCCGGTGACTATTGACGTGGGCATGCCTGCGAGCTTAGACTGGCCGAGACGTGGGGGCCAACACTTCAATCTCATTCGCAGGGGCGCTTGCTGTGGCCCTCGTCCTCGCCGGACCCGCGCAGGCGGCGACTATCGAGGTCACGACGACCAACGACGAGCTTGACCTGGTCGCCGACCCGACCTGCTCGCTGCGTGAAGCCGTCGAGTCCGCAAACGAGAACTTCGCCACCGGCGGGTGTCCGAAGGGACAGCAGAGCAAGCTGGATGTGATCGAGCTTTCCGCGGAGGAGTACGAGCTCGACATTCCCACCGACGATGATCAGCTCAACGAAAACGGCGACCTCGACGTCCGTGCCGGCGGCGACGTCACCATCCGGGGCAAAGGGAGCGACGAGTCCCGGATCATCACCAGCCTCGACGACAGGATCATCGACTTCAACGACGCGGACCAGGTGCTGACGCTCGAGCGACTCGAGGTGTCGGGCGGCTTTGCGGCTGACAACGTCGCTTCGTCCGGCGGCAACATCTACGTGGGCCAGGGCAAGCTCAAGACGAAGAACGTCCTTTCGACCAACTCCTACGCGGTAGCCGGCGGGGCAATCGCTTTCGAGAGCGGCTCACCGGGCCAGCTCAAGAACACCGTTGTGACCGGCGCGGGCGCGGAAGCGGCGGGCGGCGCAGTCGTTGTACGGCAGGGCGGCAAGCTCACGATCAAGAAGAGCGTGTTCGATGACAACGAGGTCGACGAGAGCGCCGACATCAGCGGCGGCGCGATCCGGACCTTGGAAGGCAAGCTTGTGATCTCGGACAGCGTGTTCATCGACAACCGGGCGGAGGCGTCAGGCGTCGACAACCAGGCGGATGGAGGGGCGATTCACGCCGGCGATGTGATCGACATCAAGCGCTCGCTTTTCGCCGGGAACTCAGCTCAGGCGTCGGGTTCCGCCGGCGAGAGTGGCGGAGCAATCCTTTACGTCGACGTAGGCGACTCCAAAATCGTCAACTCGACCTTCTTCGACAACGACGTTGGCGGCGAGGGCGGTGCAATTCTGTCGAACGGAGGAACCCTTGCCGTCACCCACTCGAGCTTCCTTGCGAACGATGCCGGGGACGGCGGCAACCTCTTCCAGGGGAACTCCGGTGATCTGACTCTCCGCAATTCGATCCTGGCCACCCCGCTCCTCGGAACCTCGTGTGGCGCTACATCGGACGCGGTGACATCCGCCGGCTACAACGTCTTCGACTCGGAGGATCCCGAGTGCCCCTCGAAGGGCAAGGACGAGGTCGTCGACGACGTCAAGTTTGACTCCACGACGCCCGAGGACAACGGCGGGCCGACGTTGACGCTGGGTCTGAAGAAGTCGAGCAAGGCGGTCGACCTCGTGCCGGTGAAGAAGTGCGAGAAGGTCGATCAGCGCGGCTTCGATCGCCCCAAGGGCTCGAAGTGCGACGCCGGCGCGCTCGAGCGCGGCGCGAAGCCCTGACCAGCGCTTTCATTTCGCGTTAGGCCAAAACGACGAACGGGTATCCGCTGCTGTAAGGCGCAAGGATGCCAGCCGATCCAGTCCCATACACCGACTTCGCTGTCCACGTAGCCCCGTCTGACGGGGGCACCGACGTTGCCATCTTCGGCGAGCTCGATCTGGCCACGATCGACAAGGCACGGTTGGGGATCGAGGAAGCATTGTCGGCGTCAGGCGATGTGGTCATCGACATGCGCGCCTGTCCGTTCGTGGACTCGAAGGGGGTCGGCCTGATCGCTCGGGCCGCCGTGCACCTGCAACGGGAGAAGCGTGGTCTGACCATCCGCGGGGTCCACGAGCGTGTCGCGCGGACCCTCGAGATGGCCGGGCTCGCCAGCTCGGAACTGATGACGATCGAGCGCAAGCCGAAGGGCTGACGCCGGCGCCGATCACGTGGGCCTCGTGGCCCGGACGAAGGGCCAAAAGGGGCGCGACAGGGCTCCGCGGGGTTGTCCAGTGCGTGATGGCAAAGTCCGAACGAATGGCCAGAGTCCTTACGCTCTTGAGTGCTGAAGGGACCGCCCTCCGCAGGACCGCACGCCGGGTCTCCATCTGCGCCGATGATGCGGACGATGCTCTCGCTCGCGCGACTCTCATCTTGCTCGAGAAGACCCCTCCTCACCCGCCGCCACGGCTCGCGGCCTGGATGCACCTCGTGACGAAGAGAGAGGCCCTTGCCGTGCGCCGCGAGCGTGAGCGGATGCTCTCGAGCGAGGTCCCGGACTCGGCGAGCGGCGCGCCATGTCCGGCGGAGCGTGCCGAGCGCCGCGAGCGGGCTCTCGCAAGGGCGCGCGTCCTCCAGCGCCTGAAACCAGATGAGCGCCGCGCGTTGGTCCTGCGGGCGGAGGGCTACTCGTACGCCGAGATATGCGAGATGAACGGCTGGACCTACACGAAGGTCAACCGCTGTCTGGCGGAGGGCCGGGCGCGCCTGCGCCAGCTGGGCGCGTTGCCCTAAGGCGACGGCGGCCGGCGCTCGTGCCAGCGCTCTTCGGCCTCGAGCTCGGCTGCCAGCGAGATCAGGAGCTCCTCGGAACTCGCCGGCCCGAGCAGCTGGACGCCAATGGGCAGTCCGCCGTCGGTCAGACCTGCCGGGACGTTCACGCCGGGCCAGCCAATCACGTTCCACGGCCACGCGTATGGGCACGCGCCGACGATCAGCTTGTCGGTCGCCCAGCCGCTGAGGCCCTCGGCGGCACCGATCGGCAGCGCCGGCTTCGCGGTCGTCGGCGCCAGCACGACGTCGAAGCGGTTGAAGATCTTGCCGATGCGGGAGCGGATCGGTCGCTCGAGTGCGCGAGCCGCCCCGAGCGCTGGACCGGAGAGGAGCTTTCCGACCTTCGCGTTGTGGTGCGTCCTCGGATCCAGGGCGTCGGGGTCCGGGATGCGGTCGACCCATTCGCGGATACCGCTCATCGATCGCGGCATGAAGCTCGCGCCGACCATGCCGTAGGCCGGGTCGGCCTCCTCGACCGTGTGTCCGAGCTGGGCCAGAACCTCACCCATCCTTTCCGTCGCGGCGCGGATCTCGGGGTCGAGCCTCGCCGGCGCGCCGCTGAAGGGGATGGCGGTGGACAGGGCGATTCTGAGCCGCCGTGGCTCCGAGCGGGCTGCCTCCAGATAGGTCCCCGCCGGGGCGTCGGGGCGATGGAGGTCCCCGTCGCGGTTGCCGGCGGCGGCGTCCAGGAGGAGCGCTGCGTCGGCGACGGTGCGGGTGAGCGGTCCCAGGCAGGTCAGCCCGCGGAACGCCTCCGGGTGCGGCCAGGTGGAGATGCGCCCGCGCTGCGGCTTGATCCCGACCAGGTGGCACCAGGCCGCCGGGATGCGCACCGACCCGGCGCCGTCTGAGCCGATCGCGCCTGCCACGAGCTCAGCCGCCACGGCCGCAGCGGCGCCTCCGCTCGAACCTCCGGGCGTATGGCCGAGGTTCCATGGGTTGCGCGTGATCCCGGACCCGAGGCTTTCCGAGAACGGCCACTGGCCGATCTCCGACGTGGTCGTCTTGCCGATGATCACGGCGCCGGCTTCGCGCAGCCGGCGGACGACCTCTGAGTCCTCGGCAACTGTCTCGAACGTTCCGGCGCAGCCGAACGCAGTCGTCTCGCCCGCGATGTCCGTGTCGTCCTTGATCGCGATCGGTACGCCCAGGAGGGGCGCCCGCTCGCCCGCGGCTATCCGGCGGTCGCACTCCTCTGCTTCCCGCATCGCTCCCTCGGTGCGGACGCAGCGGAATGCATTCAGCGTCGCCTGCGTCGCCTCGATGCGGGCGAGGCACGCCGAGACGAGCTCCGCGGAACTCGTCTCGCCGTTCGCGAGCCCGGCTGCCTGCGCCTCGAGGCCGGCCGGCTCGCCCGTCTGGGTACTGCTCATCTCACGGCTAGGGCTGGGCGACCGGCAGCTTCTCGGCGACCCCGGCCTCTGCGGTGACGAGGATCGCGCCTTCGCCTGTCACATATGCCTCCTCGCCGTGCTGGATCACGTCCATGCCGATCGCCTCTTCCTTCGGCGTGGCGCGGAGCGGCATGACGGCGCCGATCACCTTCAGGAGCACGAAGGTCGCGATGAAGGCATAGGCCGGGACGGCGATCGCGGCCAGGAACTGATCGACGAACTGATCGAAGTTCCCGTAGAACGCGCCGTCGGAAACCCCGTTCCACGACGCCTGGGCGACCAAGCCGATTGCGAGGATGCCCGTGAGGCCGGCGACTCCGTGTGCGGCCAACACGTCCAGCGTCTCGTCCACGCGCGTCCGCGGCCGGTAGGCGATGCCTGCGTAACAGGGGAGAGCGCCGACGAACCCGAGAGCCATCGCCCAGCCCGGGCTGATGAATCCGCCGGCCGGGGTGATGAGTACGCAGCCGACGATGATGGCCGTCGCCGCGCCGATTGCGGTGACCGTCCGCCCGCGGATGAGGTCGAGCACGAACCAGGTGATCAGCGCGCACGCCGGTGTGAGCAGCGTGTTCGTGAACGCGAGGGTCGAGTTCTGACCGGTGTTGAACCCAGAGCCGCCGTTGAATCCGAACCAGCCGAACCAAAGGAGCCCGGCGCCAAGGAGCACGTAGACCGCGTTGTGCGGGAGCAGAGCCTGGCGTCCGTAGTCCTTGCGAGCGCCGACGACCAGCGCGGCGGCAAGAGCCGAGAAGCCCGAGGCCATCTCGACAGCGATTCCGCCGGCGAAGTCGAGCGTCCCGCCGCTGATGAGCCAGCCCGAGCCGAAGCCCCAGTAGGCAAGCACCGAGTAGACGAGAATCGACCACAGCGCGGCGAAGATGAGGAACGGGCCGAATCGCATCCGCTCGACGACCGCGCCCGAGACGAGCGCCGTCGTGATGATGCAGAACGTCGCCTGGAAGGCGAAGAAGAGAAGGTGCGGAATCGTCTGCCCCTCGCGCGGCGCGAAGCCGACGTCGTTGAGGAACGCGTAATCAAGGCTCCCGATGAAGTCGCCGCCTTCGCTGAACGCGAGGGAGTAGCCGACTGCGGCCCACGTCACGGTTGCGATCGCGATCGCCGCGACGCACATCATGAACGTGTTGAGCGTGTTCTTCGAGCGGACGAGACCCGCGTAGAAGAGGCCCAGGGCAGGGGTCATCAAAAGGACGAGCGCGGTGGCGATCAGCATCCACGCCGTATCGCCCGTGTCGATTGCGGAAACGGCGTCCATCTACTTGTCCACCGGGGTCACGGCGCCCTTGTCGGTCTCGCCGGTGCGGATGCGAACCGCGCGCTCCAGGGGCAGAACGAAGATCTTGCCGTCGCCGACCTCGCCGGTCTGCGCGCCGGACTGCAGCGCCCCGATCGCGGGCTCGACGAAGTCGTCGGAGACGGCGATCTCGAATCGGACCTTCTCCGAGAGGCCCATCTTCACGGTGGTCCCGCGGTAGGTCTCCACTCGCTCGAGCTCGCCGCCGTGGCCCTGCACGCGGCTCATGGAAACCCCGCGTACATCCGCTCGATAAAGCGCCTCCAAGACGTCATTCGCCTTCTCGGGGCGAACGATCCCGATGACCAGCTTCAAGCTGCCCTCCTAGAAATAGAGCCGGCTACCCACCGGCCGAAGGCGGCAGCCTAACGCAGAGCCAAAGGGCTGAGATTCAGTCCTTTGTGCCGGGCGCGTACGGGGCGTAGCGACCCCGATTCAGGATCTTCCTGAGCGAGAGCCGCGCGCCGTCGTAGAACTGGAGGTTGAAGATGTTGTCCGTCGAGACGCTTCGGTAGTAGACGAGCGCTCTGACTCGCTGGTGGCTTCGCGCCCACCGATGGATGCGCCGCGTGAACGACCCGTCGTGGTCGTTGTCCCAGGCGCCGTACTCGGCGAGCATGAACGGGAACCCGTCGTAACGCTCGAAGAAGCTGTGCAGGTTCGTCCAAAGAGTTGAGTTGGAGAACTTCGAATAGACGTCGGTTCCCACCCAGTCGACGTAGTCCCGGCCGGGAAAGTAGGCGCCCGGGGTGTTGCCCGGCACGTTGGGGGAGCCTCGCGTGAGCGGGGTCCAGACAAACGCGACCTTGGTGCGATCGAGGACCTTGGGGATGTCAAGGCGATCGTAGATCGGCGAGTCGTTTCTGTTCGCGCGCAGCATGCGCGGCATTCCCAGGTTGCCGAGCCTCTTGTTGATCGTCCCCCTGCTGCCGCCGCGCATGATCAGGACCATTCGCTTCCAGGCGAGCTTGAAAGCGTGGGTCGAGTGGCCAGGGCGGGGAGAGCCGTCCGCGTTGAAGGCGGAGTAGGGGTTGTAGTGCAGATTCATCTCGCCGAACGGGCGCACGTAGGTGACCTCGCCCGAGTTGCGGATCGCCCGCCAGAGGTCGAGCGGATACTCGTCGTCGCGCCCGCGCGAGATCTCCCGCGGCGTGATCACCTCATTTCCGCCTCCGGGTGCCGTCGAGAGCGAGAGCACGCCGCGGGCGTCCATCTTCTCCCAGCGGTCGATGGCTCCTGAAAGGGGTACGCCCCAGTGGTAGAAGACGAGGTTGAGCGCGTTGTGGGAGCGCACCTGCTGGTTGAAGCGCTTGAAGGCAGGCACCTCACCGGTGTCGGAGACGCCGTGCCAGATCTTGTTGCCCGGCGGTGCGTACGGCTTTGCGCTCCCGCTCTCAGCAGCGAGGCACGTGAAGAGCGCCACCACGCACGCAAGCGTGGCCGCACGGCCGATCGTCCTGTCTCGAAGTCCCAGCACCCGCCTCTCCATGGAAACACAAGCAAGTGCCTCAGAACTGCGGTTTTTTCAGCCGCGGGACGGGTTATGCACCGCATGCCTAGAGTGACTGGGATGCGAAGGCTCCTGATCCTCGCCTCGCTGGTCGTCTTCGTCGACACGATGTTCTTTGCCGCGATCGTGCCGCTCCTGCCCGGGCTGAGCGACGAGTTCGGCCTGAGCAAGACCGAAGCGGGGATGCTCTCCGGCTCGTACGCCGCAGGAACGCTTATCGCGGCCATACCCGGTGGGCTGTTGGCCTCTCGCGTCGGCCCCAGGCGGACGACGCTCGTGGGGCTCGGCGGAATGACGGTGACCATCCTGGTCTTTGCTTTCGCCGAGACTGCACCACTGCTGATCGCGTCGCGATTCCTCCAGGGTGTGGCGGGCGCGTGCTCGTGGGCCGGCGCGCTGAGCTGGCTGGTCGCAGCTTCACCGCGTGAGCGCCGCGGCGAGCTCATCGGCTCAGCGATGGCCGCTGCGATCGTCGGCGTCCTGGTCGGACCGGCGGTCGGTGCGTTCGCCGACGTCCTGAGCCGCGCAGCGGTCTTCTCCGCGGTCGCTGCGCTTGGCATCGGACTCGCCGTGTTGACGCTCAGGATTCCGCCGCCGCCCGCGACGGGCAAGGCGAACCTCGAGGCGCTGGGCGCAGCAATTCGGTCGACAACCGTGCGTTTCGGCTTCCTCTTGATCCTCGTGCCGGGAATGATCTTCGGATCGATCGACGTGCTCGTCCCGCTCGAGATGGACGCTCTGGGGGCCGGCGCAATCGCAATCGCGGCGGTCTTCCTCGGCTCTGCGGCCCTCGAGGCGGTGGTCGCCCCGTTCGCCGGCCGGGTATCGGATCGCCGCGGCCGCTTCCTGCCATGTGCCCTTGGGCTCGTCGCGGCCGTCGGGGTGATGCTCCTGATTCAGGTCCCTGACGTCGCCTGGGCCCTGGGTGCCGTCGTGATCCTCGCGGCGCCCCTGATCGGAACCCTCTGGTCGCCCGCGATGGCGATGCTGAGCGACGGTTCCGAAGCCGCGGGACTCGACCTCGGGCTCGCCTTCGGCTTCACCAACCTGGGCTGGGGCCTGGGGCACACGCTCGGGGCGGTAGCCGGCCCAGCTATCGCGGACTCGGGCGGTAACGACCTTGCGTACACGTGCCTGGCCGTCCTGTCCGCTCTGGCGCTCGCTGCGTTCCTGGCGCGGAGAAGCGCCGTAGAGGCCGCGCTCGCCGTCTAGTTGGGGCGAGCTAGGTGTCCGCTTCGGTGCTGAATGTTTCGCGGGCGGCGTTGACCAACTCGGCTACGAGCTCCGAGCCGTTGCCCTCGAGCCACGCAAGGGCGACCTCGGCGGGCTCCAGGTCCTTCACCGGGCGGTAGACCACGCCGGAATCGGGGCCCAGGGTGTCGACGATGCGTTCGCGGATGAGGTTCAGACCCAGCCCAGCCCTGACGGCTTCCAGCAGGCCGTCGAGGCCCCGGAACTGGGCGGCCAGCTTCGGCGGCCTGCCGCCCCGGTGAGAGGTCGCCATCCAGTAGTCGCGATAAATGGTGTCGGGCACCTTGAAGTCGAAGGTGGGCTCGTCGATCATCTCCGCGATCGATATCTCCCGCTTGGCGGCGAGCGGATGTCGCGCGCCCAATGCGACTCCGCGCGGGTCGGTCCAGAGATGAAGCGTGTTCAGGCCGGCGCGGTCGAATGCGCCGACCACGACGGCGACGTCGGCAAGGCCGTCACGAAGCCCGACCGAGGGGTCGACCACTTCAGCGAAGTGGATGAGCACCTCAACGTCCGGCCGGCGCTCGGCGAAAAGGTCGAGGGCAGCTCGCATCGGCTCGTGGTCGGCCGGGACGAGGAAGCCGATCGTGATCCGGGGTGGGCCGTCGCCACCCGCCGCACGCGCGGCGGCAACGGCACGGTCCGCGCCGCCCAGGACCGTGCGGGCGTGTTCGAGCATGGCCTCTCCGGCGGGGGTCAGTTCGACCTTTCTCGTCGTGCGCTCCAGGAGCCGCTCGCCAACCCTCTCCTCGAGCTGGCGGATCTGCGTGCTCAGTGCCTGTTGTGCGAGGTGCAGGCGCTCGGCGGCGCGCGTGAAGTTGAGCTCTTCGGCAACGGCTACGAAGGCACGCAGATGCTTCAACTCGATGCTCACGCGGGGCCCAGTCTAAGCCCGCTTCACAACGCAGACGCGTTACTGACACACGTAATCACTGTTTCCCTTTTCCGGCTTGAACCTGCAGGATGTGGTCAGCCCAGAACCCGAACTACAAGGAGCACCACATGTCTTCCGCCGTCCGGAGCCTCGACCTCGACACACTTCGAGCCGCCTCACAGGGCCCAGTCATCGGGCCGGGCGAGGACGGCTGGGACGCCGCGCGTGAAGCGTGGAACCTCACCGCCGACCAGCATCCGGTCGCAGTTGCGGCGGTGACCAACGTCCGTGATGTCGTAGCGGCAGTGGACTTCGCTCGCCAGAACGACTTGCGCGTCGCGGCACAGGCGACCGGCCACGCTGCGACCGCGATTGAGGATCTCGACCAGACCCTGCTCGTCAAGACGCTGAGGTTGGGGGAGATCGAGATCGACCCGGTGACCCGCCAGGCACGCGTCGGCGCGGGTGTCCTGTGGGGCGACGTGAGCGTCGCCGCCGCCGAATACGGCCTGGCCGGCCTCGGCGGCTCTTCTCCCGACGTCGGTGTTGTCGGCTACGCGCTAGGTGGCGGCATCGGTTGGCTTTCACGCGCTCACGGCCTCTGCTCGAACTCGGTCACGGCGATCGAGCTCGTAACGGCGGAGGGCGAGCTTGTGCGAGCCGATCGCGACCACGAGCCCGACCTGTTTTGGGCGCTGCGTGGCGGCGGCGGAAGCTTCGGGATCGTCACGGCGCTCGAGATGTCGCTCGTCCCGCTCAAGGAGGTTTACGCCGGGGGAGTGTTCTGGGCGGCCGAGCACGCGGCCGAGCTCCTTGCCGCGTATCGCGACTGGGCGCGTGAGGTGCCGGTCGAAATGACGACCGCGTTCCGGTTCCTTTGCTTGCCCCCGATCCCCGAGGTCCCCGAGCCACTGCGGGCGACGCCCGTGGTCAATCTGGTCGGTGCGTTCGAGGGCGATGCCGCGGAAGGGGCGCGCCTGATCGACAAGCTCCGTGCAGTGGCGCCGCCGATGATGGACGCGTTCGCCACGATGCCTGCCGCCGGCCTCTGCCACATCAACGGCGATCCGGAGCAGCCCACTCCGGGTATGACCCATCAGACCGTCATCCGCGAGCTGACCGACGATGCCATCGCCGCGCTCCTGAAAACCGCGGGGCCGGGTTCGGAAAGCCCGCTCCTCGCGGTCTCTCTGCGGCACCTCGGCGGGGCGCTCGCGACTGCGCCGGACGGCGCGGGATGCCTGGACGCCCTTGAAGGAGAGTTCGCGATGTACGGCGTGGGCGTCCCATTCGCGCCCGAGATGGCGGGTCCGATCGCGACCCACCTCGACAAGGTGGTCGACGCGGTCGCGCCGTGGAGTACCGGTGTGGACTACCTCAACCTCGCGGAGCGGCCGAGCGACTCGTCGAAGGCGTTCGCCCCCGACGTGTACGCGAAGCTGGTCGAGGTCAAAAACGCTGTCGATCCGGACGACCTCTTCCTGGCGAGCCACCCGGTGCGCTGAGCGGAGGGGTCGAACCCCACCCGCCCCAGGGCAATCAATCACGTCCGCCGCGGATGGGAACATATGTTCGTGAAGGGAGCAGCGCCAGTAAGGACTCGAGTCACGCAGCGAAAAGGTGATATTGCGACTACCAGGGCCGTCGCGACACTTACTGCGATGGGCTGGGATGTGGCGTTGCCAGTGACCGAGTCGGCGGCCTACGACCTAATTGTCGACACCCATGACGAGCTGGCGCGTGTGCAATGCAAGTACTCATCGACCCGGGATGTAGATGTTCGCTGCATTCATTCCAACTCGCGAGGCTTTGTGGTGAAGAAGACACCTGCAGGCGCCTACGATTGGCTCTACGTGCTTCGTCCTGACGGTCGGCAGTACCTACTAAGAGAATGTCTCTCAGGTCGACGGTCTGTTGCGCCAAAGGAGGAGCACTTGATAGGAGCGGTGGCAGAGTCCGGCTGAATGCAGCTGCCTTGAAAGCAGCCGACCCGTTCTGCGGGTCCGGGGGTTCGAATCCCTCCCGCTCCGTTAGTCCGAAGGGTTCTCATCCCGAGCTCTAGCCGCGTCGGCCAAGGCTTGGTCCATTGCCTCGCGATCTTTCGCCGACAGAGTGCGCTGAATGCTCCCACACGTCTAGCCTGGGCAGCGATGACGCGGTGGACGAACTGGGCCGGGGACCAGGCTTGCGAGCCGGCCTCGATCGAGCGGCCGGGGACGCTTGACGCGCTCCAGAGGACAGTCGCCCGCTCGGTTGATCGCGGGCTTCGCGTCCGCGCATCCGCTTCGGGGCACTCGTTCACCGATTGCGCACTGACCGAGGGAACGATGATCCGTCTCGACGGGCTCACCCGAAAGCTCGACTTCGACCGGGAGTCCGGGCTCTTTAAGGTCGAGGCGGGCGCGGTGCTTCATGACCTGAACCGCATGCTCGATGGCGACGGGGTGGCATTCGAGAATCTCGGCGACATCGACCGCCAGACCGTCGCGGGCTCGATCTCGACCGGCACGCACGGAACCGGCGAGCGCTTTCAGAACGTTTCGGCGCAGGTCGCCGCGCTGGAGCTGATTGCGCCCGACGGCTCGCTGGTCACGATCGACGAGTCCGAGCCCGATCTGCTCCGCGCCGCGCGAGTCTCGATCGGCGCGCTTGGAATCGTCTACTCGGTCGCGGTCCGCACCGTGCCCGCCTACACGATCAACCGCGTCGACTCGCCGAAGCCGCTGGGCGAGGTACTCGGAAGCCTTGACGAACTCAACGCCGGCGCCGACCACTTCGAGTTCTACGTCTTTCCCGGCACCGACGTGGCTCTGTGCCGGGAGTCGCGCAGGACGGACGAGCAGCCGGCGCCGAAGCCCGCTTGGCAGGTCTACGCGCAGGAGGTAATGCTCGAGAACTGGCTCGGTAAGGGGTTCTCCGCCGTAGTCCGCGCGCGTCCCTCGCTCGCGCCCAGGATGGCCAGGATCGCGGCAAAGGGCCTGGGCAGGGCGACCAAGGTCGACGCGAGCTACAAGGTCTTCGCCTCCGAGCGGCACATCAAGTTCACGGAGATGGAGTACGGGGTGCCGCGCAAGCGCGGTCGAGAGCTGATCGAGGGCGTCCTCGAGATCGCCACGCGGCCAGAGCTCCACGTCGCTTGGCCGATCGAGGTGCGCTTTGTCAAGGGAGACGACTCGTTTCTCAGTCCTTCCGCCGAACGGGACACCTGTTACGTCGCGGTCCATCAGGACCGAAAGCTCGCGTGGGAGCCATACATGCGCCGCGTCGAGTCGCTCGCGTGCGATCTGGGCGGCCGCCCGCACTGGGGCAAGCGCCACTTCCGCACAGCGGCGGACCTCGCGCCCGCCTACCCGAAGTGGGCGAACTTCCAAGCCGCGCGCAAGCGCCTGGACCCGGACGGCGTCTTCACAAACGCCTACACCGACCGCGTGCTGGGCCCCGTCAGCTAGCTCGGGGGCGGGAAGAGCAGTAGGTGGAGGAGGCCCGCGCCGAGGCCGAGTACGGCGCCGTGGAGGTACAGGAGCCACTCGTCTTCTCGGATCGCCGTGCGGAGCATTTCCGAGAAGTCCTTTGGCGGCATCTCGCGCATGCGGTCGGTGATGAGGTCGCGGATCGCGGTTGATTGGCGGCGGTTGAACTCGGGGTCGCCGAGCGGAGTCATCGTGTAGTCGACCGCCTCGGTGGCGACCGACTCGCGGATCGCGTCGTACTGCCGGCCGCCAATGGCGACCCGGACCGCCGAGCGCATCGGGCCGATCGCACGGTCGAGCGCAGGGCGCATGGCGGTCTCGATGAGCTTTCGCGTGCGGTCGGATCGCGGGCCTTGGAGAAGCTCGTCGCCGATGTTGTTCAGGTTCACGATGTCGTCGGCGACGATCTTCGCGTAGACCTCCGAGACCTCGTCCTGGCGCTTCATGAACAGCCCCTGGAGCTTGATCCCCAGGAAGCTCCGCTCCTCGACGGGCTGGAAGATCATGTAGATCGCGACCAGGTTCGTGATGTAGCCGACGAAGATGCCGAGCAGGGGGAGAAGCCACCAGAGGTGGATCGCGTTGGTGATCAACGCCACCGGGATGCCGAGCGCGAAGCCGAAGAAGAAGCCGAAGTTGGTGATGAACTTGAGCTCCTTGTGGCCGATCTCCTCGAAGATCCGGTTCGCCATCTCCGGGTTCTCGTCGAAGTATCGAATGACCATCAGCTTGATGTCCAGGATCTGGTCGGTGTGGGTGCCGATCGCGTCGGTCACCTCGCGGACGATGTCCGGAAGCTGCTCCTGGACGCGGGCGTGAACGCCTTCCTTGACCCGCGGCGGCAGGTCGCTCCACAGGTCCGGATGCTCGCGCTCCATGATCCGCTCGACCATGTCGTACATGTCCCCGCGGGCCGTCTCCAGGATGTGCTCGGCGATCTTGTCGGGCTCGAGCTGCTTGTAGAACTCGGACGGGCTGCCGAGCTTCGCGATCCCCTTGTCGACCGAGATCGAGCCCATCTTGGCCGCCCGCGATGGGATGATTCCCTGCCAGCCCACGCCGCCGTGCATCACGCCCGGGATCTGTTGGATCTTCCGCGGCAGGAGCGGCACAACCGCCTTGAGCCCAGGGACCCGGAACCCCTTGAAGTAAACGGGGTTGAAGAGCATCCACACGCCTGACCAATTGGTCGTGTAGCCGATCGCGCCTGTGAAGATCGGAACCGTTATGAGGTTGAGAAGCTCGTCGCTCATGCAGCGCGGGCGATTCTCACACGTATACGCGCACTCAGCCCCCGGTCAGAGAAACGTGAGTCCCTCGCCCCGATACGTCGGAACCTCCTCGACGACTGAGTCGCCCTCGATCAGATAGAGCGAGTCGAAGCGCTCGCAAAGCTCGCCGGCCTTCGCGTGGCGCATGTACACGCGGTCGCCTACGCGGAGCTTCTTCGCCGCTGCGCCGACCAGCGGCGTCTGCACCTCGCCGGCGGCCTCGTCGGAGTCGAGGGTCAGACCAACCGGCATGTAGGGCTGGGGCAGGCGGTCCCGGCCGGGAGCGCCCGACGCGATGTAGCCGCCCCCAAGCGCAGTCGCCACACCGGGATGGGGGCGGCGCACGATCGGCAGGCAGAAGAACGCGGCGGGGGTGAGGTCGAGGGAGCGGTAGGTATCGAACAGGGTCGGGGCATAAAAGCCGGAGCCGGACGTGAGCTCGGTTGCGATGCCGAGGTCCTTGGAGCGCGCGAGGCTGCCCGTGCCGCCGGCGTTGACCCACTCGAGCTCCGTCCCCGCGCCCTCGCGGATCGCGGCGATCACGCCCGGCAGGCGCTCTCGCAGCTCGTCGAGGGAGCGCGACTGCATCGTGCGGATCGCCGCGCTGCGAAGGGGCTTGCCCGGAATGTCGTCGCCTACCCCCGCAATGTGCCCCTCGTACGCCATGGCGCCGACCAGCGTGGTCCCGGGCCGCTCAGTGATCTCGGCCGCAAAGCGGCGGGCATGCTCCGGGGTGCGGATGGGCGAGCGCTTGGGGCCGATTCGCGCGACGCGACCGTGCGCCGGCCACCAGCTCGGATCGATGTCGATCGCGACGCGGATAGGCGCCGACCCTCGGCCGGCGGCTGACTCGATCAGGTCGAGGTGCGCCGGCTCGTCGACGATGAGAGCCGGATGGGTGTCGGGACGCTCCGCCGCGAGCAGCGCCAGCTCGGCGAGCGCTTTGCGATCGGCCGTCGGGTAGCCGACGAAGACGTCCTCGTGCCCCTGCCGGGCGAGGTGGAGTGCCTCGGGAAGGGTGAACGACAGGAGGCCGCGAAATCGGTCGTCGAGGCCGAGAATCCGCTCGAGCACCTTGGTCGAACGCACGGACTTGGAGGCGATGCGCACCGGCAGGGGCGCGGCCTGTGCGCTGAGCGCGACGGCGTTCGAGCGCATGGCATCCAGGTCGACGAACGCGAACGGGGGAGAGATGCCCTCGAAGATCGCGTCGTAGCGGCCTTGGAGCCGCTCAAGATCTGCCTGCGTGCGTGGGGCCAAGGCGTGGCGAGCCTATCCCTATCTCGCGGTATCTACCGCGTTGCCGAACGGCAACGCGAGAAGCAGGTGGCGGTGCCGAATTACAATCGGCCGACCCGGAGAGGTGGCCGAGTGGCTGAAGGCACTCGCCTGCTAAGCGAGTAGGGGGCTAATAGCTCTCTCGAGGGTTCGAATCCCTCCCTCTCCGCTCGATGAGCCCATCCGCTTCCTGCCGCGTCGCCGTGATCGGCACCGGAGCCGCTGGGCTCACCGCGATCAAGGCGCTCCGCGACGTTGGCGCCGACGTGGTCGCCTACGACAAGGGCGACCGGCCGGGAGGGCTCTGGGTCAACAACTCGTCGAGCGGCATCTCGCCCGCCTACGACTCGCTCCACCTCAACACGAGCAAGGGCCGGACCGAGTTCGCCGACTATCCGATGCCGGAGGAGTGGCCGGACTATCCATCCGTCGATCACGTCGCGGGCTACCTGGCGGACTATGCGCAGGAGTTCGGCCTCCTCGATTGCATCCGCTTCGGGACGACCGTGACCTCGGTCGAGCGAGACGATGGAGACGGATCGTGGACGGTCGAGTCCGAGTCCGGCGAGGCAGAGCGCTTCGACGCCGTTGTCGTCGCGAACGGGCACAACTGGAGTCCGCGCTGGCCCTCGCCTCCCTATCCCGGAGATTTCGACGGCGTCGAGATGCACGCCCATGACTACTCGAACCAGGAGGCCTTTCGCGACAGGCGCGTCCTCATCGTCGGCATGGGCAACTCGGCGATGGACATCGCGGTGGACGCCTCTTTCGTCTCGCGCGGTCCGGTGCTTCTCTCGGCGCGGCGCGGTGTCCACATCGTCCCGAAGTACCTGTTCGGCCGTCCTGCCGACGCGACCGGCGGGGCCATCGCGTTCCTCCCCTGGCGGCTTCGCCAGAGCCTGGCGCAGACGATGCTGCGGGTGGGCGTCGGGAAGCCGCAGAGCTACGGGTTGCCTGCACCCGCCGTCGGCCTGTTTCAGAACCACCCGACGATCAGCGACACGATCATGCATCGCCTGACGCACGGCGAGGTCGAGTCCCGGCCCGGCATCGAGCGCATGGAGGGCGGTTTGGTCCGGTTCACCGACGGCCGCGCCGACGAGGTCGACGTGATCGTGTGGGCAACGGGCTACGAGGTGACGATCCCGTTCCTCTCCGAGCGGTGGATCGGGCCGGATGCCGAGAAGCTTTCCCTCTACCGCCGCGTCTTTCACCTGGATGATCCGACCCTCGCCTTCGTCGGTCTCATGCAGTCGACGGGAGCGGCGCTGCCGATCGTCGAGCAGCAGTCGAAGCTCTTCGCTGCCTTCCTGGCCGGTCAGTACGCGCTCCCGGATCGCGCGGAGCAAGAGCGGACCGTGGCGAAGACCCTCGCGGCTGCCACCAAGCGCTGGGGCCAGAGTCGCCCGGCGATGCGGGTCGATTTCGACCGCTTCGTCGTCGAGCTTCCACGCGAAGTGAAGGCCGGGGAGAAGCGGCTTCAGCGCGGCTCCGGGACCAGGTTCCAGAAGGCCACCGCATGACCGCGAGCGCGCGAGGTAAGCGTGTGCTGATCACAGGCGCGTCGGGCACGTTCGGCCGCGGGCTCAGCTCGAAGCTCCTCGAGATGGGCGCGTCGGTCGCCGGACTCGACGTCGCCCCGCACGCCGACGACCCGATCGAGGTGATCGCCTGCGACCTCACGGACGACTCGGCGGTCCCGGTGGCGGTCGAGCAAGCGGTCACGACGCTCGGGGGCCTGGACGTCCTGGTGAACAACGCCGGCATCGGCGGACCCGCGCCCGCGGAGCGTCCGCCTGGCGACGAGGCGCGGCGCCAGCTGGACATCAACCTGCTCGGCACGTGGCGGGTCAGCGCCGCGTGCGCCCCCGAGCTCGTCCGATCGCGCGGGCGGGTGGTGATGGTCGCCTCGCGGATGGCGGTGATGCAGCTGCCCCTCGCCGCCGCATACGGCGCTTCGAAGCGGGCGATGGTCGCCTACGCGGATGCGTTGCGCCTGGAGCTCGGAACCCACGTTGGAGTCACCTGCGTTTACCCCTCGGCCGTGAAGAGCCCAATCCACGACTCGACGGCCAAGGCGGGGCTCTCGCTGGAGGGCATGAGCCAGTACGAGCCGCTCCAAGGGGTTGTCGACACCGTGCTCAGGGCGGCCTTCGACAGCCGCGTCCACCGGGACATGGCCACAACGAAGCGCGGTAGCGCCGAGCTCTTCCTCGCCCGCCACCTGCCGCGCCTCAGCGACCGGATCATCGCCCGCACGCTCGCCCGCAAGATCAAAGAGGGCGCCTTCGAGGGCGCCGACCTCGCCTCGGGCATGGTCGCCCGCCACGGGGACCAGCCGCGCGACTGAGTCCAGCTCAGCGGTTCGCTTCGAGCTCCGCCAGCCGCTCGGATGCCGGGCCGACGTTCGTCAGGTAGCGCTCGAGCGATTCCCTGACTGCAGGGTCGCCCGCGTGGTCGGGAAGGCCCTTGAGGAGATTGAGACGGCTCTCGGCGACCCACCCCGCCAGGTCCGGCTCGCTGAGCCATCTGCTGCTCGACCTTCCAGGTGCGCCGGCTCATTCCCGGCCAGTCGTCGACGCTCGACGGGTACGGATTGGGTGGGCAGAGCCGGTTTCGGTCTGCGTCGTCTTGGCGGTGAGCCTCGACGAAGGCGATGAGCGCCGAGTTGAAGGTGGGGGAGTTCTGCCGGATCTGCTGGAGCACGATGCGGCCCTGCTGGAAAATCGGCACCGGCGGCGCGGGGCTCAGGCCCTGCGCCGTGCAGTCGACGTGAACGACGTCCGAGCCGGTGTCGGTGTCGCCCTCGGCCAGAACGATCCGGTCACCCTCGATCCGCCGGACGTGGCCGAGCCTGACCACGTCCTCGATCTGCCGAAGCGCATCGAGCTCGGTGGGGCTGAGCATCGTGATCCGGTACATCGTCGCCTCGGCCGAGGGGTCGATCCGGACAAGCCGCCCTGACGCTTCCAACCTCTCGAACAGGTCGTCGATGCTCGTCGCCTCGGCGCCCGCCTGAGCGTCCAATGAGATGCCCTCGATGTTGCCGCCCACCAGATCCAGGGCCTGGTAGTGGCGGCGATGGTGGAACCAATGGTCGCGTGGGCGAACCGAGCGAATCCGATCTGGCTCGATCTCGTTCTCCAAAAGCCAGACGCAGGCGTCGACCGCCGTCTTCCCGGACCCGAGGACGGTGTACCGCGCTCCGGCCTCGGCGACCGCCGGCAGATCGTTGACCGGAACTACGCGCGCGTCCGGTGCGATCTCGAAGGGAGGGGTGTGGGTAGCCGGGATCGACGCCTCGAGGTAGCGGGCGTCGACCAGTTTGCGGCGCACTTCGATTTCGAAGAGAGCTCCCGTAGCCAGGTCGCGCACCTGTTCACCGCTGTCTCCGGTCCCCAGGTGATCGTGTTCACACAGGATGCGTACGCGCCCGGTCTCCCTCAGGCGGGACGCGACCTCGGCGAAGTATTCGCGCACCTCGGCGCCCGTTGCCCGCTCGTAGAAGCCCGCGTTCTCGCCTGACTCGTCGATTCGGTCCTCGCCGAGCCTCAGCGAGTTGACGCCGTAATAGGCCGAGGGGGTGTGAAGTCGGACGAAGGGATACGCGTCGAGCCAGTGGCCGCCCACGCCGGGGCGGCGATCGACGAGCACGAGCTCGGCGTCAGGGTCCTCCGCGACCAGGGAGTCGGCGAAGGCGAGCCCACTCGCCCCCGACCCGACGACCAGATAGTCGGTGCTGTTGGTGGGCTCAGCCAGGCGGCATCTCGTCGAATTGCGGTGCGTCGTCGCCGATCTCGTGCCAGCTTGCCTTGTAGGCGACCTGCTGGTGGAAGCTCGGCTTCATGTCGAGGTCTCCCATCAGCCCGGCGGCCACGAAGTTGATCTCTCCGAGGTCGTCGAAGATGCTCGACCCGCAGTTGCTGCAGAAGTTGCGTGGTGCGAGGTGACTCTCATACGTCTTGACCAGATCTTCGCCTTTGGTGAACCGGAAGTCCTCGTTGGCCACCACGACGCCCGCAAGGCTCGAGCCGGTCCAGTGCTGGCAACGCGTGCAGTGGCAGTAGCCCATCGCCTGTGGATTCTGGACCTCGAACTCCACGCCCTCGCAGAGACAGGTCCCAGTGAGTGTTTCGGACATCGCAACTCCTCCTTGAGCTGGGTTTGACGCTCGACGGCCACCGTACTACCCCGGCTGAGGGTGTGCGGTGCGGCTCATTCGAAGGCGGCTCCGCTTATATGAAGCCGATGAGCAAGGCCGCCAAGAAGACTTCGAAGTCGGCCGCGCTGCCCGCCGCCGACAGCCATGACCTGATCCGTGTCCAGGGCGCCCGGGTGAACAACCTGAAGGACGTGAGCGTCGGGCTCCCGAAGCGCAGGCTGACGGTCTTCACCGGCGTATCGGGTTCGGGGAAGAGCTCGCTGGTCTTCGGCACGATCGCCGCCGAGTCGCAGCGCCTCATCAACGAGACCTACAGCGCGTTCCTCCAGGGCCTGATGCCGACGGTCGCGCGACCCGAGGTCGACGTGCTCGAAGGGATCACGACCGCGATCATCGTCGACCAGGAGCGGATGGGCGCAGACCCGCGCTCGACCGTCGGCACCGCGACCGATGCCAGCGCGATGCTCCGCATCCTCTTCAGCCGGCTCGGCAAGCCGCATATCGGCTCGCCCCAGGCGTTCTCGTTCAACGTCGCATCTGTCAGCGCGAGCGGCGGCATCACGGTGAAGCGCGGCGACAAGACCGAGACCAAGAAGGCGACGTTCTCGCGCACAGGCGGGATGTGCGAGCGCTGCGAGGGCCGGGGGGCGGTCACCGACTTCGACCTCACGGCTCTGTACGACGAGGAGAAGTCGCTGAACGAGGGCGCGATCACGATCCCCGGGTACTCGATGGAGGGCTGGTACGGGCGCATCTACCGCGGTTGCGGGTTCTTCGATCCCGACAAGCCGATCAAGAAGTTCAACAAGCGGGAGCTCAGGGACCTGCTCCACAAGGAGCCGACCAAGATCAAGGTCGAGGGCATCAACCTGACCTACTCGGGCCTGATCCCGCAGATCCAGAAGTCGTTCCTCTCCAAGGACAGGGAGTCGATGCAGCCGCACATCGGCGCGTTCGTTGACAAGGCGGTGACTTTTACGGTCTGCCCTGATTGCGACGGCACGCGCCTCAGCGACGAAGCGCGCTCGTCGAAGATCAAGCGCAAGAACATCGCCGAGCTCTGCGCGATGGAGATCAGGGACCTGGCCGAGTGGATTCGCGATCTCGACGAGCCGACGGTGGCGCCGCTGCTCGAAGCCTTGCGGGACACGCTCGACTCGTTCGTCGAGATTGGCCTGGGCTATCTGTCGCTCGAGCGGCCGGCCGGCACGCTCTCGGGCGGCGAGGCGCAGCGCACCAAGATGATCCGGCACCTGGGCTCGTCGCTGACGGACGTGACCTATGTCTTCGACGAGCCGACGATCGGCCTCCACCCACACGACATCGAGCGGATGAACGACCTCCTGCGCCAGCTTCGCGACAAGGGGAACACCGTCCTGGTTGTGGAGCACAAGCCCGAGGTGATCGAGATCGCCGACCACGTCGTCGACCTCGGCCCGCGGGCCGGATCGGACGGCGGCGAGGTGGTCTTCGAGGGAAGCGTCGAGAGCCTGCGCAAGGGCAAGACGCTCACGGGGAAGCATTTCGACGACCGCGCCAAAGTGAAGGACGAGGTAAGGACCTCGGAGGAGGCCATGGAGGTGCGCGGCGCGGACACCAACAACCTCCAAAAGGTCGATGTCGACATCCCGATGGGGGTGCTGGTCGTCGTCACCGGAGTTGCGGGATCCGGCAAGAGTTCGCTGATCAACGGCTCGGTGTCCGATCGCGAGGGCGTGGTCACCGTCGACCAGGCGGCGATCCGCGGCTCGCGCCGCTCCAACCCCGCGACCTACACGAAGCTGCTCGACCCGATCCGCAAGGCGTTCGCCAAGGAGAACGGCGTCAAGCCGGGCCTTTTCAGCGCGAACTCCGATGGCGCCTGCCCCGTCTGCAACGGCGCCGGTGTGATCTACACGGATCTGGGGATGCTGGCGACGGTTGCCACGCCGTGCGAGGAGTGCGAGGGCAAGCGCTTCCAGGCTGAGGTGCTCGAGTACAAGTTCGGCGGCAAGGACATCGCGGAAGTGCTCGCGATGTCGGTGGCCGAGGCAGCGGAGTTCTTCAGCAAGGGCAAGGCCGAGACGCCCGCCGCACACAAGGTCCTCGAACGGCTCGCCGACGTCGGGCTCGGCTATCTCAAGATCGGCCAGCCGCTCACGACCCTCTCGGGCGGCGAGCGCCAGCGCTTGAAGCTCGCGACCCACATGGCCGAGAAGGGCGGCGTCTACGTCCTCGACGAGCCAACCACCGGCCTCCATCTGGCTGACGTCGAGCAGCTCTTGGCTCTGCTCGATCGGCTGGTCGATTCCGGCAAGTCGGTGATCGTCATCGAGCACCATCAGGCGGTGATGGCGCACGCCGACTGGATCATCGACCTCGGTCCCGGAGCCGGCCAGGACGGTGGCAAGGTCGTCTTCGAGGGTACGCCCGCCGACCTCGTCGCCAAGCGCGCAACCCTTACGGGCGAGCACCTCGCCGACTATGTGGGGGGCTGAGGGTGAGGAGGACGGCAGTCCTGATTTGTGCCGCGGCCCTGGCGGTAGGCGGATGCGGGGGAGACGGCGACGATGAAGCCGAACCTGCGGCTGAGCAACCGAAGCCTGAAGCCGTCACGACCACCGAAGCCTCCGAGGTCACGAAGCCCGCAAAGCCCGAAACCCTCCGCCTCCTCGACGACGGGAATCCCACCGTCTTCGTCAAGCTGGGGGAAACCGTGGACCTCTACGACGAGCCCGGCGGCAAGGTCATCGAAACCGTTGAGCACTTCACGGCATTCGGCTCTCGCACCGTCTTTGCGGTGACCGACCAGAAGGACGACTGGGCTGCGGTCCTCACCCCGTACACGGAGAACGGCGAGCCGCTCTGGGTCGAGCTCGATCCAGAGCGCCTCAAGGCCGGGCGGTCGATCTGGGACCTCGAGGTGGATCTGTCCGAGTTCGAGACGCGCCTGTATGAGAGGGGCAAGCTGGTCCGGACCTTCCCGGTGTCGGTCGGGATGCCTACGGCGCCGACTCCCACGGGGCGCTTCGCAGTCACGGACACCTTCCGAGGTGGCCTCAACGCGGCGTACGGCTGCTGTGCTTTGGCGCTCACTGCGCGCCAGACCAACCTGCCGTCAGGTTGGCTTGGCGGCGATCGCATCGCCTTTCACGGGACGACAGGCGCGATCGGCGCAGAGATCTCGCACGGGTGCATCCGCGCGGTGGACGAGGACGTCTCAGAGCTCGTGGACACGGTCCCAACCGGCACCCCAGTCGAGATCCACCAGTAGTGCTTATCCGCACAGGGGTCTGACCCCGGGTCTGACCCCTCAGCGCTCGCGTAGGTTGCGCTTGAGGACCTTGCCGGTCGCGTTTCGTGGTAGCTCGTCGATGTAGTGGATGTCGCGCGGGACCTTGTAGCGGGCGAGGTTCGAGCGCACGTACTGCTTGAGCTCCTCGCCTCCCGGCTTCTCGTCGCCGCTTGCGACCACGTACGCGGCGAGCCTTTGACCGAAATCCTCGTCGTCGACGCCGATCACCGCGGCGTCCGCAAGGTCGGGGTGCGCCATGAGCAGCTCTTCAACCTCCTGGGGAAAGACGTTCTCGCCGCCCGAGACGATCATGTCGTCGTCGCGGCCGTCGATGAACAGTCGCCCGGCCGCGTCGAAGTGGCCGACGTCGCCCGACGACATGAGGCCGGCGACCACCTCCTTGGTCTGCCCGTCCGTATAGCCGGCGAACTCCATCCCGTTCGAGACGAAGATGCGGCCGGTCTGGCCTTGGGGAACCTCGTTGCCCTCTTCGTCGAGCAGGCGGACGAACGTGCCGAGGGTCGGCTTGCCAACCGTGGTCGGCGCCTCGCGGTGATCGCGGGGCACTGTGATCGACGCGTACGAGACCTCGGTCGAGCCGTAGAGGACGTAGAGCACGTCGCCGAACGCGTCGAGCGTCTCGGTCGCCGTCACGCCCGGGAGCTGGGAGCCGCCGCAGAAGATGATTCGAAGCGACGAGGTGTCGAACTCGGCGACTCGTTCGGGGCCCAGCGCAAGCGCGCGCTGCAGCATCGCCGGTACGACGACTGCAGTTGTCGCGCGGTGCTCCTGGATCCCGCCGAGGAACTCCTCGGCGTCGAAGCGCCTGCGACAGATGATCTTGCAGCCGAACGAAAGGGCGATCGAGAGGTTCGCAAACCCGAGCGCGTGGAAGAACGGCGGCGCGATGTAGGTCACTTCCCCAGTGCGGAAGGGCACCCGGTCGAGCAGGGCGCCGAGCGAGTTGATCGAGCCGACCTCGCTCCGGGGTGCCCCCTTCGGCGTCCCGGTGGTCCCGCTCGTCAGCATCACGACGGTCGGCCTCACGCCACCGGCGTCGACCGGAGTGGAGGGAGAGGACGCGATCAGCTCCTCGATGGTCGCCTGAGCCCCGCCGGCTTCGCCCGAGTCGGTCCAACCCCGGTAGTGGCGCTCGACCCAGTCGGGCGCACGGTCGTCGTACTCCTCGTCGAACACGAGCGCCGCCACGCCCTCGCGTTTGCACACGTCGTCGATCTGCGGACCGGCGAACTCCGTGTTCATAAAGACGGCGCGGAGGCCCGCCTTCGCCGCGGCGTACGTCGCATCGGCGAAGCCGCGGTGATTCCGACAGAGGATCGCGATGGTGTCGCCAGGCTTGATCCCGTCCGCGATCCACGCATTCGCGAGTGCGTTAGAGCGCTCGTCGATCTCGCGGTAGGTGAGCGAGCCGAGCTCGTCGACGAGGGCCGTCTCCTCTCCGTACCGGATTGCGGCGACAGTCGCGGCTGCACCGAAAGGGCCGCGGCCGGCCACCTCGCGGGCCATCCGCGCCATCTTGTCCGGCCTCGACGGCGCGAGGATCCCGGAGCGGGCCGCCGCGGCAGTTGCCTGGGCGGTCGTCGCCGACTTGCTCAAAAGGCTGCGCAACAAGGCGCCGGGAATCTACTCCCTCAGAGGTCTAGGATTCAGCCCATGGGCCTCTTCAACTACTTCTCCAGCCGGCGAGAGCGCGAGAGCGCCATCCCTCAATCCGAAGCCGATTCCATCACCGGAAAACTCCAAGCGGACGATGCCCCGGTGGGCAAGCCGATCGAGGGCGTGGGGACTCCGCAGCCGTTCGGGCAGCTCGGCGTTGGCCAGACGATGGACATGGGCAGCATGATCGGGATGTTCGGGATGATCAAGCAGGCCTACCAGTCGGGGAACATCCAGATCTCCCAAGGTGAGAGCCAGGTAATCGACATGCGGGGCACCGCCGAGGGGCAGGAGCTCCGCGAGCAGATCATGTCCGCGATGCAGCAGGCCGGAGTCGATCCGGGGCAGATGCCCGAAGGAAGCCAGGTCGACGCTTCGCAGTACGCCGACCTCCAGCAGAACATCATGGACGTCCTCGCCCAACACGGCGTGGACCCCAACGCCGGGGCCAGCTTCGAAGTCCTGCCAGATCTCGACGGCGACGGCAAGCCGGGCTGACACCGCCTCGGGTGGCTGAGCTCGGCCGCGGTGAGCGCGTACTTCCCGGTGTCTGGCGGCTGCGGCTGCCCCTGCCGTGGGAGAACTCGCCGCACGGAAACGCCTACGCGATCTCCTCAGGCGACGGCATCGTCCTCGTGGACACCGGCTACGCGGGCGAGGCCGGCACTCAGCAGCTCGAGTTCGCGCTCGCGCAGGTGGGCTGGGAACTTGGCGACATCCGGCTGGTCGTCTGCACCCACACCCATGCCGATCACTACGGCCTCGCGGGCCCGATCCTCGATGCCGCCGGCTGCGAGCTTTGGATGCACCCCTCCTGGGATCACGTGCGGCCGATGGTCGAGGACCCGGAAGGGACCGTGGAGCGCCGGCTCGAGCTGGCGCGTCTCGGCGGAGTGCCCGAGTCCGTGCTCGAGAGCTTTCGCGCGGCTCGGGCAGAGACCGGTTCCGGAGTCGCAAGGATCGTCGAGCCCGACCGCGAGCTTCGCGATGGCGACGAAGTCACGACCGATCACGGCTCCTGGCGAATAATCGAGACCCCGGGTCACGCCCCCTCGCACATCGTCCTTCACCAGCCCGAGAGCGGCCTCATCATCTCGGGCGACCACATCGGAGGGAAGATCTTTCTGTTCTTCGACTACGGCCACACGCCCGATCCGGTCGGTGAATATCTCACCTCGCTCGAGCGGGTGGAGGCGCTCGACACCGGGCTGTGCCTGCCGGGCCACGGGCGCTCGTACCGGGAGGTGCCCGGCAAGGTCAGGGTCTACCGGGAGGAAGTCCTGAAGCAGACGGGCCGCGTCCGCGGGGCCCTCGGCGACGAACCCCGAACTCCGTACGAGGTGATCCAGAGCTTCGTGGGCGGCGCCGAGCTCGGCCCGGGCACCTTCGGCTATGCGCTGCAGATGGTGATGTCGTACCTCGATCATCTGGCCGTCCGCGGCGAAGCCGAGCGCGACGACGACGGCGGCATCCACCGCTGGCGGTCGATTGGAGATGGCGAGAGCGGGTAGCGCGAGGGGTTCAACCAACAAGGAGAAACCCCATGTCTGACACCCCCGCCAAGGACGCAAAGCTCGTTCAGTATCTGAACGAGGCAAATGCGAAGGAGAAGGAGCTCGTAGCCGCACTGACCGCTCATATCGGCATGAGCGAGATGGCCGACCGAAAGCCCTACAAGAAGAAACTCCAAGAGCACCTCAAGGAGACAAAGAACCACTCGAAGGCGCTCGAGCGGCGAATCAAGAAGCTCGGTGGTTCCGGGAGCGTGACCGAAAGCGTCGTGGCGACTGCCGCAAAGGCCGCGGATGGTTTGCGCGGCCAGGCCGTCTCAGCCGCGAAGGGCCCGCTCCACATGGTGCGCGGCACCTCGCCCGAGGAGAAGCTCCTCAAGAACGCGAAGACCGAGTACTGGAACGAGCACGAGGAGATCGCCACGTATGTGGCGATCGAAACGCTCGCCGAAGAGGTCGGAGACAAGGAGACGGCCAAGCTCGCGCGCGACATCCGGCGCGACGAGGAGAAGATGGCCCGCTACCTCGAACGGCTCATCCCGACGCTGACGAAGGCCGTCGTCAAAACGGAGATTCCGGCAGCGGAGCGGCGCAAGCCGGCTGCGCGAAAGCGTTCGGGAAGCTCAAGTCGTACGCGCTCGGGCAGCACGAAAAAGCGCAGTACCGCCAAGAAGAGCTAATCCTCGCCAACCGGCGCGGCGGCCCCTCGTATCTTGAGGGCATGACCACCGCCGCGCCGGACAAGGCGCTCGAAGAAGCCCGCTGGAACCTCGACCCGCTCGTTGACGGGAAGGGGGCGGAGGGGACCCTCGAGCTCCTTGCCGAAGCCCGCGAGCGTGCGGTGGCATTCGCCGAGAAGCACCGCGGCAAGGTCTCAGAGCTGGACGCCGCCGGCCTGGCCGCCGCGATGCGCGAGCTCGAGGACATGTTCGACAAGGTGGGCCGCGCCGGCTCCTACGCCTCGCTTTGGTTCACCGTCGACACAGCGGACCCGGAGCGCGGCGCGCTGCTCCAGCAGGTCCAGGAGCGGGGCGCCGAGATCGAGACTTCGCTCATCTTCTTCGAGCTCGAGTGGAACGAGGTGCCCGACGAACAGGCCGAGACGCTTCTCGGTGCGGACGAGCTCGAGTTCTGCCGCCATCACCTCAAGACCTCACGTCGCTACCGCCCGCATCAGCTGTCGGAGCCCGAAGAGCTGATCCTCACCGAGACCGAGGTCACCGGCCGCTCCGCTTTCGGCCGCCTCTTCACCGAGCAGATCTCGAGCGTGATGGTCGACCTGCCCGACTCGGAGGATCCCGTGCCCCTGATGGAGGCGCTCAGCCGCCTCCAGGACCCGGACCGCGAGCGCCGCGCAGAGGCGGCCGGCGCCGTGACGAAGGCGCTGGAACCCGGCCTCCGCACCCGCGCGTTCATCTTCAACACTCTGCTTCAGGACAAGTCCACGAAGGACCGCCTGCGCTCATATCCCCACTGGCTTGCGGCGCGCAACCTCTCGAACGAGGCGTCGGACGAGTCCGTCGAGGCCCTGATCGAGGCGGTCGTCTCCCACTACGAGTTGGCGCGACGCTGGTACCGCCTGAAGGCAAAGCTGCTCGGGCTGGACAAGCTTGCCTACTACGACCGGATGGCGCCGGTCGCGATGGAGGAGCGGCGGATCGGCTACGCCGACGCCCGGGAGCTCGTTCTCGACTGCTACCGCAGCTTCTCGCCTGATCTGGGCGATGCGGCTGCCGGCTTCTTTACGGGCGACTACATCGACGCGCCGCCTGCCGCCGGCAAGCGCGGTGGCGCCTTTTGCGCCTACACCGTCCCGTCGGCCCACCCCTACGTGATGCTGAACTACACCTCTCGTTCCGGCGACGTCCTGACGATGGCGCACGAGCTGGGCCATGGGGTCCACGCCTACCTCGCCGGCAAGGAGCAGAGCCTCTTCCAGGTCTCGACGCCGCTGACGGTTGCCGAGACGGCTTCGATCTTCGGTGAGACGATCGTGCTGGAGCGCCTTCTCGAAGAGGCGCCCGACGCCGCGGCGCGCCTGTCGCTGCTCGCGGAGTCGCTCGACGGCGCCGTAGCGGCCGTCTTCCGCCAAGTGGCGATGAACCGGTTCGAAGACCGCATCCACGCCGAGCGCAGGGAATCGGGCGAGCTGTCACCCGACGCATTCGCGGCCGCCTGGCTCGACACGCAAGCCGATTTTCTGGGCGACTCGGTCGAACAGGCCCCGGAGTACGGCACGTGGTGGTCCTACGTGCCTCACTTCGTGGACACGCCGGGATACGTCTACGCGTACGCCTACGGCAACCTGCTGGCTCTCTCGGTCTATCGCCGCTACCAGGAAACCGGCGCAGAGTTCGTGCCTTCTTATCTCGAGCTCTTGGCGGCCGGTGGCTCGCGCTCGCCCGAAGACCTCGGTGAGATCGTCGGCGTCGACCTCACCGACCCGGGCTTCTGGACGGCAGGCCTGGGCATCATCGAAGGGCAGCTCGACGCGGCTGAAGCGGCGGCTGCGGAGGCAGGCAGGATCTAAGGTCTCGCATTTGCTCCCGTCGAGCAGGCCGTAGGTGCTCGCCTAAATCGGCGGAGCTGAGTCGTCCCACGTCTCGACGAGGTCGATGAGCGTCTCGACGACCTGCGGGTCGAATTGCTTGCCCGACTCGTTTCTGAGCTCGGCGATCGCAGCCGCGACGGGCATGGCCTTGCGGTACGGGCGGTCGGTGGTCATCGCGTTGAAGGCGTCGCACCGCTGTGATGACCCGAGCGCTGATCGGGATCTCCTCACCGGCCAGCCCGTCTGGATATCCGCGTCCGTCCCAGCGCTCGTGGTGGGTGCGAACCACAACGCCCGCCTGTTCCAGCACTCCCCCGATGCGCTTAAGCATGCCTTCGCCCTCGACCGTGTGGGTACGCATGACGTCCATCTCTTCATCCGTGAGCCGGCCGGGCTTGTTGATGATCTCGTTGGGCACGGCGATCTTCCCCACGTCGTGCAGCAGCGCGCCAAACTCGAGGTCCCGAAGCTGGGTGTCATCAAGGCCGAGAGCTTCGCCGAGTAGTTCATACATGGAGCTCATTGACGTCCGGGGTCGGCCAGGCGCTCGCTAGCCTGTCCAATCCCGGGCCCGTAGCTCAGCCGGATAGAGCGTCGGTCTACGAAACCGAAGGTCACAGGTTCGAATCCTGTCGGGCCCGCTTCCTCGGATCGCTACAAACCGCTCAGACAAGCGGTGTGACGATTTCTCGCAGAGCGGCTAGACCGAAGGACTGTGTCACCAGGCCCTGCCTGACGCCTAAAGGACTATCGCGCGATCGCGCGGGACCCATCTGGACTTAGGTGCTTTGTAAGGAAAGCACGACAACGGCGAGCTGAGGTGGCTGCGACGGCTGGTAGGCGCTTGGACAAGCCGCGGCTGCTCTGCGTGATCGCACCCCGTTTGAGCTCCGGCGCACTTGGCTACGTAATCCAGCAGATTGGCTCTTTCCGCACCGTACGATCCGCCCGACTGATCGGAGTATCGTTTTGCTGCGGGGATGAGTCCGAAGCTGCGAGCGATCGTGATGGCCGGAGTGGCTGCGGCACTCACGGCGCTGTGCTCCGCTCCGTCTGCGTCGGCCGCGCTCTCTTACGTGGAGAGCTCCAGCACTGTGACCAACGGCGGCAATACGGGGACCGCGCTAGCGACTTGCGGCGGGGGATCTTTCGTCATCGGCGGGGGAGCGTTCTCCACCGGCGGCCCCGGCCAAGTATCGATCGACGCCTCGTATCCCTGGAACCCGAACAACTGGAGGGAGTACACGGACGTCTCCACCGGCCCGCAGTCCCACCGGGCGTACGCGATCTGCGACGACACCGAGCCAATCGTCCGGGAGGGATCCGACAACGCTCCGGCCGGTGCCCTCATGACCGTGCGGGCTCACTGCCAGGGTAAAACGAATGCGTATAGCGGTGGCTATCAGTCCGCCGGCTTGACCCGCAGCTCTCGGCCGTTCGACGACGGCGACGACGACCGGGTTCGTGATGACGGCTGGGAGGTCACCTTCTACAACAACAACAACGGCTCGGACCCGGTATACGCGTTCGCGCTCTGTGGGCCGAGGACACACCACGGTGAAGGCGAGGACGCGCTCGCTGGGCTCGGGTGAGCAAGGACTGGTCGCCAAGGCCTGCCCCGCGGGGACCCGGGTCACCGGAGGTGGGGCCCGGATCGCGGGCGGAGGCTGGATCAGCTCGCTTTACCCCGACGACGGCGACGACGCCGACGAGGAGCCCGACAACCGGTGGGCGGCATACCTCGAGAACCAAAGCGCCAAGAAGCGCGACATCACGGCATACGTCGTCTGCCGCTGAGTACCGCAGCGGTCCAGTGTCCGTTTGGCTCGATGCCGCATCGTCGGCGGATGGACGTCCCACGCTACGGCGTAAGGTCTTGAGTCTCCTGGCAGCGACTGAGAGGAGCCGCATGGCGACCAACGACGACTTCAGCACCGAAGAGTGGGAGGCGATCTCCGACGGGCCGGTCTACGCCGGACTCATGATCATCACCGCAAGCAAGGGTGGAACGATCCGCGAGACGTTCTCGTTGTCCAAGGCCTGGGCCGAGGCGCGTCAGCGCCACGGCGAAAGCGAGCTCCTCGACGCAATCGTCGCCGAGAAGCCAAAGCTCGACGAGAAGCCCGGCTCGACGATCGAGCTTCACAACGCCGGCATCCAGATGCTGCGACAGTCCGTCGACACGATCAAGTCAAAGTCACCCGATGAGCTCGACGCCTACCAGAGCTTCGTCACCGGTCTTGCCGAGCGCATCGCCGAGGCCCACGAGGAGCACGGGGAGAAGGTCAGCTCGGGCGAGCGCTCGGTGCTCGACGAAATCGCCGAGGCCCTCGGTACCGGTGCCCAGCCGTCCACGGACGAGTAGCCCACGAAGAGCGAGGCTCAGAACCGCAGCTACCGTGCGGGCGTAAGCCGGGTAGCCCTTGCCTCTAGTGGTGGGGCTGCTTACCCTCGGTTTCACGCAATCGCTCGGCGACCGCGGCGAGCACGTTCTTCGCGACGCTTGGGACGTCATTCAGCAGGGTTGAGAACTCGCGCGAGTCAAGGACCACAAGACGCATGTCCGTCTCGGCCGTAACCGTCGCCGCGCGCGGTGCTGAGTGGAGCAAGGCAAGCTCGCCGAAGCACTCGCCGGGACCCATGAAGCTGGTGCCCTTGCCGCGGATCGTGGCCTTCGCCCTTCCCTCCTCGATCACGAGGCACTCCCGGCCTCGATCCCCCTGGCGCATCAGGACCTTCCCGGCCGGCACGTCGACCTCGGTGGTGAGCCTTGCGATCTCCTGCAGGTCCCGCTTGGTGCAGTTGGAGAACAGCTGAAGCTGCGAAAGCCGCTCGACCTTCGGATCGCGCGAGCGCTTTCGCTCTGGTCGCTTCATCGGCGTGAGTATCACACGTCCGAGCAACTGAGGCGATCCGGCTCCGCGACCTCCTGCAACATCGCCCGCGGGTTATCTCGCGATGTCTCGAGTGACCGCAAAGCTACGAAACCGAAGGTCACAGGTTCGAATCCTGTCGGGCCCGCTTCCTCGGATCGCTCCAACCGCTCAGACAAGCGATGTGGCGATTTCGGCCAGAGCATTAGGCGGAAGCAATCTGTCAACACGCCCTGCCTAGCGCCTAAAGAACTATCGCGCGACTATCGCGCGGGGAGCCCCGACCGCTTTGCGGACACGTTCACTTGTCGGCGCTAGCCAGAGGAGGGACTTGAACCCTGACAAGGGTTTTGAGCCGCGCAGGTAAATTTTCCGGGATGACTTTCAGGGAGATTGGTGCGCTCGTCACCGCCACGCTGTCACTGCTCATCGCGACGGCGCCGGGGGCGCAGGCGCTCGACAGGCGCACCGCAGAGAGCGAGGTACAAGGCAACGGCTTCGCGGTCGCCGTAGCTCAATGCCGTGACAATGAGCGGGTCGTGTCAGGTGGGTACCGCCTCGACGACGGGAGCAGCGATACCCCGATCGTCAGCAGGGCGAAGGGCGAGCGAGCGTGGACCGTGACGGCGGAGGAGGACAACTTCACGGCCTATGCGCTGTGCAGCAAGAACATCGGCGTCAAGGAAGTCGCCGAAACCGTTGGCTTCAAGAACACCGATCGAGGCCGCGGCACGGCTGCGTCGGCGAAATGCCCGAGCGAGAAACGTGTGATCTCGGGTGGATTCGAGTTCTCGACGCCCGTCGGCAACAGTCCGGTCTTTCGAAGCCGTCCAACTGATCAGCGAAGTTGGTCCGTGCTCGCGCTCTCTGAGGAGAGCGACTCGAAGCTTAAGGTTCTGGCCTACTGCGTGCCCGAGCGAGGCGGCATCTCGACCCGTAAGGACTCGACGCAGGTCGGACCGAACCAGGTAAGGACGGTCGAGCCTAAGTGCAGGTCGGGCGAGACCATGCTGAGCGGCGGTTGGAGCGTAAGTCCGCGCCCTGACTGGAACAACCAAGACGGCCCTGACACGTTCTTCTCGAGTGCCTATCCCGCCGCGCAGCAAAGCTTTGTCGCCACAGCGATCAACTTTTCGAGCGTGGCTGGCAGGATTAGCGGCGTCGCGATCTGCGCCGACTAGAGACCGTGGCTGGACTGCGTCGTCGGGCTGTTCTTCTCCTCGGGTTCGTTGAGTGGTTCCTAGCGACCTCGCCGCATTAGCGATACGGTGCCCTGGTGCCGACCGTTCCAGGTACTCCCGCCGCGCCGGGCAGTTCGACCCAGATCCGACATCGCAAGAGCGTTGAGCTTCTGTCGGACAAGCAACTGGCGGACTTGCGGGACGCGGTCAAGCAGGTAATGCCGCTGCGTGACAAGCGGGGTTATCAGTGGCACGCGGCGGTGCACGGCTTGCCCGAGCCAGGGAGGTGCGAGCACGGAAATCTCTTGTTCTTGCCGTGGCATCGGGCCTACCTCTACTTCTACGAACTGGCGCTGCGCGACCGCAACTTTGATGCCGCGCTGCCTTGGTGGGATTGGCGAACGCCGACGAGCGAGGCATCAGAGGTGCCAGGGGCGTTCGCCCGGGCCCGCGTCGATCGCAAGGCCAACCCGCTCAATTCAGCCGCAATTGATCCTCCCGGACGTCAAGGGAATTGGCCGCGGCGAACCCAGCGTGATCCCGGCGCCAACGTCGCCAGCCTGCCGACGCCCCAGCTGACCGAATCGGTGCTCTCCGAACAGGGATTTCGCGAGTTCTCGACGCGCCTGGAGTTCGAGCTGCACAACCGAATTCACATGTGGGTCGGCGGCGCTATGACCGACCCGCGTTTCGCCTCGTTCGACCCGATCTTTTGGTCACATCACTGCATGGTTGATCGCCTGTGGCGGATCTGGCAGCTGCGTAATCCCGGCGCGACCTTCGACCCGCGCTTCTTGCGTCGCCAGCTGATGCCGTGGGGGATCACGGTCGGCGAAGTGATCGACGTCAACCAGCTTGGCTACGAGTACGCCGGCTCGACCTCGAGCGCGCCGGGACGCTGATGGCCAAGAACATCTATGTATCTCCTCCGCTTTCGGCCCGGCCCGGAGGGGCGAGCTCGACTTCTACCGCGCCGATCTGCAGTTCCAAGGTCTGGATCACTCGAATGCCTCTTATGAGGGACGCGTGTTTCTGAACAATCCGCGCGCCCGCGCCTCCACCCCCACTGACGAGAAGCGTGGTTATGTCGGCTCATACTTTGTCTTCGGTCACGCCGGCTGCTGGGGCGACGAGGGTCACTGCGACATCCCAGACGCGCCGCTGACGGCCTATGACCTGCGACCACCCCACGAGCTGACCCCGCAGCTGGCGATGCTGAAGGTCACGGGTCAGGTGAAAGCGCTCTCCGACGAGGAGAGAGCTCAGATCATCGTCACCGTGGTCGCGATACCCGCTGAGTCTGCTCCAGCCCCGCGCTTCAAGCATCTCGACGACGACGTCCTTCGGTTCGAGCGGGTGGTGCTGATCACTTACGACGGGTGATCAGCTTGGAGCGCGTCGGTGCGCGCTTGCTGAGTCGACCGCGCGCTCACTTGACCTGAAATCTACGAAACCGAAGGTCACAGGTTCGAATCCTGTCGGGCCCGCTTTGCTTCTCGTGACGTAGTCGCTCGGTCATGCGGTTCGCACTCCGTGGGATCAGCCGCCGCGGGTTAGGTGCTTAGGACGAGAAGCGTTAGTGCCTCGCCTGGGAAGCACCTTAGTCGCTGGACTACCGAGGGTCTACTCCGATAGGCCGGCGGCTTCCATTGCCTCCTCCCGGCCCATGGCCCGGATCCTTATTAGCTTTCCGTTGTCCAGCGTGATCAGATGAGCCACGGCGACATCGAGAGCGATACCGCTCTCCTTACCGCGAGCGTGCATCCGAATGAAGACGACCACGTCGTCCCCGGCGTCGTAGATCTGCTCGACCTCGAACACGACGTGGTCGAAGCTCTTCGCAACGCTCTCGAGGGTCGCGCGCAAGCCCTCGCGGCCATGACGAATCTCGGCGTCCGGAAGTGATGGGGGATCGTGCACCTCGACCTCCGGATCAATGAGATCCCACGGAAAATCCCCCGTCCGGCTCAAATGGTCATAGGCCTGGCGGACTACCTCGACGTGATCCCGCGACATTCTCGAAAACAGTATGTCGCCTGGCTGCGAGTCCTGCGCTCTTGGAACGCGCGCCTTTAGCCGGGAGTGAGGCGGAAGGAGAACCAGGCCGGTGCAGGGTTTGCACTGGTGCCCCGCACGTCTCTGGTCTCCGGGAATATGCTTGATCCGTAGTTTCCCGCGACGGAAACTGGGTCTTCTACCGTTGCGGACTCGCGTTCGTGGCCTAGGCTGGCTATGTAACTAGATACCAAGGGGGGTGGCCGATCAGCTGAGCGTTCCGATGCCGTCTTCGCAGCAGGTAGGCGCGTATCGCGACCGTGCTAGCGGAAAGCCTCCATTGTGTTGACACACCGAATCGAGATGGTGACGTGACCGCCTGGGCCCTGGTCCGGCGCATTGGCCTACGTTGCAACCGGATGGCCCTTGCCGTCGTGGCTCTGGGAGCCTTGGGCATCTCGATTCCGGCGAGCTCACAGGCTCACGTTCCGCCTGCCGGTGCGGTGGCGGACCACGTCGAAGAAGACTCCGTCATCCATACCCCGGCCAAGGAACGGCGGCTTGAGCGGCGTACGGCCAGGATTACGGCGCCCGACGTAGCCGCCGCACAACGCAGGGCGCCGGACGACCCGGGCCAGGTGGGCCAGTGGGGCCCGGTCGTCGATTGGCCGGTGGTGGGCGTGCATGTGGCGCTGCTGACGAACGGGAAGGTCGTCGCCTATGACTCGGTCGGGGATAGGGCGACCGAGACCTATCCCACCCACAACTTCACCCGGGCGACGGTCTGGGACCCGCAGACCGGCCTGCAGACCCCGGCGACAGTGGCGACTGGCTTCAACATCTTCTGCAGCGGCCTCGCGCACCTGATGGACGGAACGCTCTTTGCGGCAGGTGGCAATAAGGACTCGTCGCTAAACGGGATCAAGCAGACGCATCTCTTCGACCAGTCCACGAATACTTGGTCCCGCGGCGCGGACATGACCGACGAGCGCTGGTATCCGACGGTCACCCCGCTCAGGGACGGGGAGATGCTGATCACCGAGGGCGGGCCCGACGTACCCGAGGTTCGGCAGAACAACGGGACCATCCGCAGGCTCACCAACGCCACGCTCAACCAGCCTCTCTATCCCTGGATGGACGTCGCGCCCGACGGCAGGGCGTTCTACTCCGGGCCGGACAACCGGATGGCAAGCCTGAACCCCAGTGGCACGGGCCAATGGCAGATGCACGGACAGCGTGACGGCACGGACCGCGACTACGGAAGTCACGCCATGTACGACATCGGCAAGATCCTCATTTCCGGAGGCGACAACTCGCTCAGGAGCGCCAGGACGATCAACCTGAACGGCGCGAGCCCCCAGGTGGAGACAACGGGGTCCATGGCAACGGGCCGGCGACAACACAACCTCACGGTGCTGGCCGACGGCACGGTCCTCGCTACCGGTGGGAACTCCTCCGGCGCGGGCCTGGTCGACGTAAACAACGGCGTCTACACGGCAGAGCTATGGAACCCCGCCACCGGAACGTGGCGCACGCTCGCCGCGGAAGCAGGTGACTCGCCAGTACCACTCGACCGCTCTGCTTCTGCCGGACGGTCGGGTGCTCTCCTCGGGGGGCGGCATCTGCGGAGCCTGTGACTCCCAGGGCTATCTGGCGAAGAACGCCCAGGTGTTCTCACCGCCCTATCTGTTCCAAAAGGACGGGTCGGGTGCCCTAGCGCCTCGTCCGACGATCACTTCCGCCCCCGATTCGGTGTCCTACAACATGGCGTTTACGATCAACACGCCGGCTGCGAGCTCGATCGGCAAGGTCGCGCTGGTCCGGCTTGGGGCCGTGACGCACTCGGTGAACATGGAACAGCGCTACGTGCCCCTCTCGTTCACGCCCGGAAGCGGGAACCTGACGGCGACCGCCCCGCTGAACGCGAACATCGCCCCGCCGGGGTACTACATGCTGTTCGTGATCGGCACGGATGGCGTCCCCTCGGTGGCGAACATGGTGCGCGTCGAGAACGACACGACGCCCCCCGCAGCGCCGACCCTGTCCGACACCGACCCCGACTCCCCGGCGAACGACAACAACCCGGAGGTAAAGGGCTCGGCTGAGGCCGGTTCCACGGTCAAGATCTACTCGACCTCCGGTTGTACCGGCACACCGCTGGCAACCGGGACGGCGGCAACCTTCAACGGCGCCGGACTCACAACCCCGATCCCCGGTGACCAGACGACGAGCCTCCGCGCCACGGCCACCGACGGCGCCTCGAACGCCTCGGGCTGCTCGAGCGCCCTGGCCTACACCGAGGACTCATCTCCCCCCGCGACCCCAAGCCTCACCGGCACCGACCCCAACTCCCCGGCCAACGACAACAACCCTGAGGTCAAGGGCTCGGCCGAGGCCGGCTCTCAGGTCAGGATCTACTCCACCTCTGACTGCTCGGGAACGCCGCTAGCAAGCGGCAGCGCCGCGACCTTCAGCGGAGCCGGGATCACCACACCGGTTCCGCAGAATCAGACCACCAACCTCCGGGCCACCGCCACCGACGCTGCCTACAACGCCTCGGGTTGCTCGGCGTCGCTGCCCTACACCGCGGATTCCACACCCCCCTCACCGCCAAGCCTCACCGACACCGACCCCGACTCCCCGGCCAACGACAACAACCCCGAGGTCAAGGGCTCGGCCGAGGCCGGCTCCACGGTCAAGATCTACTCGACCTCCGACTGCTCGGGCACTCCGCTCGCAACCGGCAGCGCCGCTGCCTTCAACGGCGCCGGGATCACGACCCCGGTCCCCGGCGATCAGACCACGAACCTCCGCGCCACCGCCACTGACGCCACCAACGGCACCTCCGGCTGCTCGACGGCCCTGGCATACACCGAGGACTCGACCGCCCCCAACACCTCGATCACCTCGGGACCCGAGGGCCCGACGTCGAACAACGACCCCAGCTTCAACCTCTCTTCCAGCGAAGCCAACTCAAGCTTCGAATGCCGCCTCGACGGCCCGGGCGCCGCGACTGGCACCTTCGCCTCGTGCGCCTCGCCCAAGTCCTTCACCAACCTCGCCGACGGCGCATACACCCTCCAGGTCCGCGCCACCGACCAGGCTCAAAACACCGACGGCTCGGCAGCGACCCGCGCATTCACGATCGACACAGCCGCCCCCCAGACCCAAATCGACTCCGGGCCCCAAGGACCGACCTCGAACAACGATCCAAGCTTCACCTTCAGCTCGAGCGAGTCCAACTCGAGCTTTGAGTGCCGCCTCGACGGCCCCGGCTCCGCGACCGGAAGCTTCTCGGCCTGCTCCACGCCCAAGTCCTACACCGACCTCGCCGATGGCGCCTACACGCTCCAGGTCCGCGCCACCGATTCGGTCCAGAACACGGATGGCACCGCAGCGACCCGCAGCTTCTCGGTCGACACCCAGGCGCCGAGCCTGTCAATCAGCTCCGGCCCGACCGGTCTGACAAACAACGCTTCGCCGAGCTTCGGCTTCGGCGCCGAGAGTGGGAGCTCCGTCCAGTGCTCGATCGATCAAGGGAGCTCAAGCTTCGGGGCTTGCTCGTCCAGCTCGTCGCACACCCCGAGCCCGCCCCTCGCTGACGGGTCGTACACCTTCCGAGTAAGGGCCACGGATGCCGCCGGCAACACGGCGACCCAGACCCGTGCATTTGCGGTCGACACCGCTGCCCCCAACACCTCGATCACCTCGGGACCCGAGGGCCCGACGTCGAACAACGACCCCAGCTTCAACCTCTCTTCCAGCGAAGCCAACTCAAGCTTCGAATGCCGCCTCGACGGCCCGGGCGCCGCGACTGGCACCTTCGCCTCGTGCGCCTCGCCCAAGTCCTTCACCAACCTCGCCGACGGCGCATACACCCTCCAGGTCCGTGCCACCGACTCGGCGCAAAACACCGACGGCCCGGCAGCGACCCGCAGCTTCACGATCGACACTGCCGCCCCCCAGACCCAGGTCGACTCGGGACCGCAGGGCACGACCAACGACCCGACCCCGACGTTCGGCTTCTCGGCGACAGGCGGCGCCCAGAGCTATGAATGCCGCTTCGACTCCGCTTCGTTCGGTCCGTGCTCGGGCCCCGGAGACACCCACACGGCCTCGCCTCTCTCAGACGGAGCCCACCTCTTCGAGGTCCGGGCAACCGACTCGGCGCAAAACACCGACCTGACCCCGGCCAGCCGCAGCTTCACGGTCGACACTGTCGCCCCCCAGACCCAGGTCGACTCAGGCCCCCAGGGCCCGACCAACGACCCGACCCCGACCTTCGGCTTCTCGGCCACAGGCGGCGCCCAGAGCTATGAATGCCGCTTCGACTCGGCTTCGTTCGGCTCATGCTCGGGGCCCGGCGCCACTCACACCGCCCCTCGCCTCTCTCAGACGGAGCCCACCTCTTCGAGGTCCGGGCAACCGACTCGGCCCAGAACACCGACCTGACCCCGGCCAGCCGCTCGTTCACGGTCGACACCGCCGCGCCCGCAGCGCCGAGCCTCACCGACACCGACCCCGACTCCCCGGCCAACGACAACAACCCCGAGGTCAAGGGCTCGGCCGAGGCCGGCTCCACGGTCAAGATCTACTCGAGCTGCCGACTGCACCGGCATCGCCGCTCGCGACCGGCAGCGCCGCCGCCTTCAACGGCGCCGGGATCACGACCCCGGTCCCCGGCGATCAGACCACGAACCTTCGCGCCACGCGCCACCGACGCCCTCGACAACGTCTCCGGGTGTTCGGCGGCCCTCGCCTACACCGAGGACTCGACTGCTCCGGCCACTCCGTCGATCACCGACACCGACCCCGACTCGCCGGCCAACGACAACAACCCCGAGGTCAAGGGCTCAGCCGACGCCGGCTCGACCGTCCGCATCTACTCGACCGCCGGTTGCACCGGCACGCCGCTCGCGACCGGCACGCGCCGCCGCCTTCAACGGCGCCGGGATCACGACCCCGGTCCCCGGCGATCAGACGGCGAGCCTTCGCGCCACCGCCACCGACAGCGCCGGCAACTCTTCGGGTTGCTCGGTCGCCCTCGCCTACACCGAGGACTCGAGTGCTCCGGCCTCTCCGTCGATGACCGACACCGACCCCGACTCGCCGGCCAACGACAACAACCCCGAGGTCAAGGGGTCGGCCGAGGCCGGCTCCACCGTCAAGATCTATTCGACCTCAGACTGCCCGGGAACGCCGCTCGCTACCGGCACCGCCGCCGCCTTCAACGGCGCCGGGATCACCACGCCCGTTGCGCAGGATCAGACCACCGACCTTCGCGCCACCGCCACCGACTCGGCCCAGAACACCTCCGTCTGCTCACCGCCGCTCGCCTATATCGAGGACTCATCGGGCCCCCAGACCCCGAGTCTCACCGACACCGACCCCGACTCGCCCGCCAACGACAACAACCCCGCGCTCAAGGGCTCGGCGGATGCCGGCTCTCAGGTCAAGATCTACTCCAACCCTGACTGCTCGGGGACGCCCATCGCAACCGGCTCGGCGGCCGCTTTGAGTGGAGCCGGGATCACTACCCCGGTCCCCGGCGATCAGACCACCAACCTTCGGGCCACCGCCACCGACGGCGCCTCGAACGCCTCCGCCTGCTCATCGCCCCTCGCCTACACCGAGGACTCGACCGCCCCCCAGACCCAGGTCGACTCAGGCCCCCAGGGCCCGACCAACGACCCGACCCCGACCTTCGGCTTCTCGGCCACAGGCGGCGCCCAGAGCTATGAATGCCGCTTCGACTCGGCTTCGTTCGGCTCATGCTCGGGGCCCGGCGCCACTCACACCGCCCCCTCGCCTCTCTCAGACGGAGCCCACCTCTTCGAGGTCCGGGCAACCGACTCGGCCCAGAACACCGACCTGACCCCGGCCAGCCGCTCGTTCACGGTCGACACCGCCGCGCCCGCAGCGCCAAGCCTCACCGACACAGACCCCGACTCCCCGCCAACGACAACAACCCCGAGGTCAAGGGCTCGGCCGAGGCCGGCTCTCAGGTCAAGATCTACTCGAGTGCCGACTGCTCGGGATCGCCGCTCGCAACCGGCAGCGCCGCCGCCTTCAACGGCGCCGGGATCACGACCCCGGTCCCCGGCGATCAGACCACGAACCTCCGCGCGAGCGCCACTGACGCCCTCGACAACGTCTCGGGATGTTCTGAGGCCATCGAATACATAGAGGACTCGACCCCGCCCGAGACCGAGCTCACCGACTCTCCACCGTCCGAGACGACCAGGCGCAAAGTCAAGATGGCGTTCTCGTCCACGGAGGCTCAGTCCACTTTCCGATGCAGCCTCGACAAGGTGACCATCAAGCCCTGCAAGTCGCCAATGACAAAGCGGGTCACGCGTGGCTCGCACGTGTTCCGCGTCCATGCGCTTGATGCCAGCGGCAACGCCGACTCGACCCCGGCGAAGGTGAAGTTCAAGGTCGTTGCCGGCAGGTAGTCCGCGTCTATAGGGTGCGGGCATGTCCGAAGAAGAGATGGTTCAGAACGTTCAGAACGCGCTCGTCAAGCGCGGCGTGAGCGACAAGGTGATCGCAGTTGGCGAGTTCAACCCACGAGGCCATACCGGTGCCTTGTTTGCGGGCGGTCTCGCGGGAGGCGAGCTCGACAAGTTCGGAAACGTGGCCGGGGACATCGGGACCGCAGTTGGCTCGCTTGGCGGGATGCACGCCCACGACGCCGCAACCGGACTTCCCGGCTGGATGCTGGTCGGCGTGACCGACTCCGCGGTGTATGGCTTCGCCGGTCGCCGGAGCAAAGAGCCGACGGAACTCGTCTTCGAGGTGCCGCGCGCCGGGCTCGGAGTGAAGGTTCATAAGCGGGTGAACGTCCGCGTGCTCGAGTTGATCGACGAAGCGAGCGGATCTGCGATCGAGCTCGAGGGCAACCGCATACCCGTCACGCACACGAAAGACGTGATCGACGCGCTTCAGGAATCCTGAGGTTCGACCCCTGAACGCAACGAGGCCCCCGCGGGTCTCGCGGAGGCCTCGGACGGCCGGGGTTTCGGATCGCGCTAGGCGATAGCCGGCTTCTGGCTCGCCTGCGGCTGTGCGTAGCGCTCGTCGTGGCCGCGCATGCGGCCGATCGCCGCGAGCGGGGAGAGCATCGCCCGCTGCAGGGCGCCGGGGCTGCCCGGGCCGCGGACCTCATCGCCGAACTCCTTGACGAAGAGCGCCAGGTCGAGGGGCTTGGGCATTCCGGTTGCGGTGACGCGACCTTCGTGGGCCAGTTCGACGGTGGTCTCGAAGAGACGCTCCATCTCCAGCGCCGGGGTGACGGTCACCCGGACCACCGCGGTTGAGTCGCCGGCGTTGGCGAACTTGTGTGCCTTGCCCTTCGGGACGGTGACGACGTCGCCCGGGCCGGCCTCGATCTTCTTGAGGCCCATCCGGAACTCCATGTTCCCGGCGATCACCTCGAAGCGCTCCTCCTGCTTGGGATGAACGTGCATCCCGGGAACCTTGCCATCCGGGGCCAGAACGAGGTTGATGACGAGGCGCTCGCCGTTGGTGGAGGCTGCGGTCTCGACGAATTCGATCTGCTCGCCGCTGACGGGGTTGCTGATGATCTGTCCTACACGTGCCATTTCGGTCTCCTTGTTCATTGCCCCGGCTGTTTCGGAGCAGCTGTTCATTCGATGCCGAAATGTTCGCTCCGAACGGTGCTCGCTACGTCCGTCCGGATGACGATCCGAGGGTCCGCTCAGCGGCGGATCTGCGCCTCATCCGCGAGGCGGAGGCCGGTGCCGGAGTCGTTCTTCAGGAGGACGGAGGGGCTTGCCGAGGTCTTATGGCAATTCCGCGGCGCAGGTGCTCTTGATGAGGCGGGTTGAGTCGAAGCCGCTCAGCTGTACCTGCTGGAGGTCAGTGATCCCGTCGCCCAGATTGACGCAGATCGCCCGCCCCTTCCCGTCTCGCTTCTCGTAGAAGATGGCCGCGCTTCCCCGGTCGTTGATCAGCGACGCGGCCTGATTCGGGATCTGGTTGTCGACTTTGTTCGAGACGCCGAGTTTCGTCACGTCGACCTGTGTCCCGCCGTAGTCGTCGGCGGTGAAGACGCAGAACGTGTCGGCACAAAGACCGCGGGCGACCTGTTCTCGATCGGCGGCAGGCCCGGCGCTCGCCCCGCCTGAGATGAACCCGGCAGCGAGCAGGATCGCGGTGGCGGCTGTAACGAGAGCGGCAACCGCCAGTGATCCGCTCTGTAGCAGGACCTTGATTCGCCGAAACTACACCGGCGGGTTCAAGCGGTCAAGCGATCGGGCTAAGGCGCGGCCTGGCCTGGGTTGACCAGGCCGGTCTCGTATGCGCTGACCACGGCTTGCACGCGGTCGCGGAGCCCGAGCTTTTGGAGGATGCGCGCAACGTGCGTCTTCACGGTTGTGCTCGACACGATCAGTTCTTCCGCGATCTCGGCGTTCGAGAGCCCGCGCGCGATCAGCTTCAGCACCTCGACCTCGCGCGGGGTCAGCTCATCCATCGAGGCTGGAGGCTCAGCGCTGGCCGGCACGGCGCGGGTGAACTCGGAGATGAGGCGCCGTGTCACCGACGGTGCGAGCAGGGCCTCGCCGGCCGCGACCAGCCGGATGCCATCGACGAGCTGCTCTGCGGGTACATCCTTCAGCAGGAACCCGCTGGCGCCGGCGCGAAGCGCGTCATACACGTACTCGTCGAGATCGAAGGTGGTGAGCATCAGGACCCGCACGGGCTCGTCGCGCTCATCGTTGGCCGCGAGGATGCGCCTGGTCGCCTCGATCCCGTCGAGCTCGGGCATGCGGATGTCCATCAGGACCACATGAGGCTTCAGGCGCTTGGCGCTGTCGATCGCCTGCTCGCCGTTCGAAGACTCACCCACGACTTCGATGTCGCTCTCGGCGTCGAGGATCATGCGGAAGCCCGCGCGGATCAGCGCCTGGTCATCCACAAGCAGAACTCGGATCGCGCTCATGCCCGCGCCGCCTCTCGCTGCCGGGGCAGGTGCGCCCGAACGGCGAAGCCGCCGCCATCGCGCGGGCCGGCTTCGACCTCGCCGCCGTAGAGGCTCATTCGCTCGTGCATCCCGACCAGCCCGTGACCGCCCCTGATGACATCGCCATTGGCGGGAGGATGGCCGTCGCCCTCGTCGACCACCTCGATCGTCACGCCATCGTGGCGATGGCTGAGGATGACCTCGGTGGTCGAGGAGCCGGCGTGCTTGAGCGCGTTGGTGAGCGCCTCCTGAACAAGCCTGTAAGCGGCCATGTCTGCGCCCGCGCCCAGTTCGACGGGCTCGCCCTCCACACGAAGCGTGGCCGGCAGTCCGGCGAGCCGCGCGCGGGCCACCAGCGCCTCCACCTGGTCGAGGCCGGGCGAGCCGTCCAGCGCCTCGCCCTCGCCGCGCCGCACGGTGCCAAAGAGGTGCCGCAACTCGACCAGCGCCTCCCGGCCTGTTCCTTCGATCAGCCTTGCCGCATCGGCCGCGGCTTCGGGATTCGTGGCTAGCGCGCGCCGGGCGCCTGATGCTTGGACGACCATCACGCTCAGACTATGGGCGAGCACGTCGTGGAGGTCGCGAGCGATGCGAGCACGCTCGGACGCCACCGCGCTGGATTCCTCGAGTTCCCGCAGGTGCCGGACCTTGGCCTCTTGCTCGGCGAGTTCCCGGGCGAGGGTCGTCTGGGTGCGGATCACCCGCCCGGCGGCCCACGGCGCGACACCGAAGACGAAGAAGGGGAAGAGGATGTCCTTCGGCGTGTCGACGATCCCGATCACGAGAATCACGCCGGCAGTGATCGCAAGCCCGGCCCTGGCAGCGGCTCCATCGGCGTGGACGCCCGCCGAGTACGCGTATGCGATGAGCACAACGACGGAGGGCCCCATCTCGGGCGGCGATGTGAGGAAGAAGAGGAGGATCAGCGCGCCGGCCGCGCCCATGGCCGCCGCGGCGACAGGATGCCGGCGTCGCCAAAGGAGCGGCAGGGTCATGGCGATCCCCACCAGGAGATTCAGCACGGGCGGCCCCTCGAGGTCTTCCGAGCCGGGAACCGAGATGACCATCAGGAGGCAGAAGAAAGCGACCAGTGCTCGGTCCCAGACGCGGTCGTCCACCTCGCGAAGGCGATCGACGAGCCGGCTCATGCGGAGACTCCTTGGAGCGGCAGGCGCGCGAGCAGCCGTTGGCCCGGTCCATCTTCCCGCGGCTCCGCGCGCACCCGGCCGCCGTAGAGGCCGAGGCGGGCGCTGGGGTCACGAATCGTCTCGGCCGGCGAATCGGCCGCGGGCCGGTCGTCGCGGATCTCCAGCTTCAGCTCGTCGCCTCCGTATGCGATCACGACAGCCGCCGTCTTGGCGCCGGCCGCGAGCGCTGCGCTGAGTGTTTCCTGAAGAACGCGGTAGACCGCAAGGTCGATCCCGGCCGGCAGCGAGACGCGCTCGCCCTGGACCTCGACCGCTACTTCAAGCCCTCGTGCGCGGGCTTGCTCGACCAGCCGCCCGGCCTGAGCGAGCGTGGGCTGCGGCTCCAGCGCGCCGGCGTCCTCATCGTGGCGGAGAACGCCAAGGAGCCGGCGCATCTCGGCCAAGGCGTCGCGGCCCGTCTCCTCGATCAGCGCGAGGGATTCTGCGGCTCGCTCGTTTTCACCGGCGGCGATGACCCGCGGCACCGCCTCGGCCTGCACCACCATCGCGCTCACTCCGTTGGCGATGACGGCCTGAAGCTCGCTTGCGATCCGCACGCGCTCGTTCTCCACGGCGCGGCCGGCGCGAAGCTCACCCTCACGCTCGAGCTCCAGTGTTCGCGCGCGTAGCTCGTCCTGGATCCTGCTGCGATTCAGGAGGGTGCGCCCGGCGACCGTGGGAGCACCGCACAGGAGCACGAGCCAGAGGTACTGGCTGGCTCCGTCGAGCTCGTTCTGAAACAGGCTCGCGACCGCGGCGAAGGCGATCGCGGCCACGCAGATCCACAGTCCACGAGCCCCCGGCGTGTGGCGGGCTACCGAGTAGAGCGCGACCATCACCGCGAGGAACGGAAACGCGGTGTTGTTGAAGAAATCCGGCTCGAACCCGGCAACGGCGAAGACGGCGACCATGATCGCCACCAGCGGGATCACCGGGTGGCTTCTACGCACGATGAGCGTGGCGATCGCAGCCGCAAGCACGGCGGCGACCGCGATCCGGCCGGCATCTCCATCCGCGTAGGCGGCGGTCTCGGCGACGACGCCGAGGATCATCGCGCCGGCCAGCATGCCATCCGCCGCCATGGGGCTGATCCGTCCGATGCGATCTGTGACCGCGCTCACAACTGGCAAGTTACCGGCGCATTTGAGCCTGATTGTCGTCCTCGCGGACGAAGCCGGGGTCCTCCTCGAGGATGACACCTCGGCATGCCGTTCCTCCTTCCGGCCCACACCGAAATCGGCTGCGCAGCCGACGACGGCACCCCTTGGCGCTGGGAGCCTGCCCTTGCAGCCGAAAACCGGCTCTCGAGGAGGAGACATGGCGAACTACGCGACACGAATTGAAACGAAGGCAAGCGCCGAGCAGGTAATGCGGGTGCTGACGGACCCCGCAGAGATTCGCGGCTGGTCGCCGCTTCCGTTCGAGGTCAATGACCTCGACGGCGAGACCCTGGCGGCCGGAAGCGAAGCGCGCGTCAGCGGCAGCCTCGCCGGTCTGAGCGTGGGCTTCGATGTCACCGTGCACGCGGCCGGTGCGGACGGCCTCCGCCTGACCGCCGATGGCCCCGTCTCCTTCGACGTCGCCTATGAGTTGCGTCCCTCGAAGGCCGGCAGCGAGATGAGCGCCACGGTGAGCCTGGCACGCCCGCGGGGGCTGACCTCGCGCCTGATCGGGAAGGCCGCCGAAGCGATGCTCAGCGCCGGAGCGCTCGAGAAGGCCGCGAACCGAATCGCGATCAGCGCCGAGGGGGTGATGGCATGAGGTTCCTGGCACTCGCACTCACAGTGCAGCCAACTGGCGCCAAGAAGAAGTAAGCGACAGAAACGACGGCGTCGTGGCTAGAAGCCGCGGCGCCGCTGCTGTTCGTGGAGGTCGTGCAGCATCTTTATCCGCTCTTCCGACTCCACAGGTTCGCGTCTCAGGATACATCGCGTAGACCCCGCACGTGATCAAGATGCCGGCGGCAATCGCGCTGAAGCCGACCATCTCGCCAGGCGAGAAGACGCCCATCACGAGCCCGTACACGTAAAACCCCAGGTAGGCGAGGCAGGCGAGGATCGCGAACCTGACAACGGCGCCCGTGGGAGAGACGAGCGGTTCCTTGCTTGTCGTTCGATTCATCGTTTGACGACCGTATTGCCGTAGGTCGAGGCACGCATCCGTGCTCAGTACCTGACGGCACCCGTGGGCGATACGTCGTCAGGAGAGAGCTGCTACTCGCTCAGGATCTGCTCGAAGCCGCCGAAGAACATGCGCTTCATGTCGAACGGCATCTCCATGTTCGCCATCTCGGCGTCGGAGGTCATCTTCTCGTTCGCCGCGTCGCGAGTTTCCTTGTCCGGGTACTCGATCCAGCTGAAGATGACCGTCTCATCGTCCTTCGCCTGGGTTGCGCGATAGAAGTCGGTCACCTCGCCGTGCGGGACGTCGTCGCCCCAGCACTCGACGACGCGCGTCGCGCCGTACTTCTTGAAGATCTTGACGCTCTCCTTGGCCAGTTCGATGTACTCGTCGCGCCTCGCGCTCGGAACGGCGGCTACGAAGCCTTCGATGTATGGCATGGGGGTCTCCTCGTCAGGTGACAGCGGTTGAGATCACGCTACTCAAGATGGGCGATACGGTCCGCGCGGAAGCGATGAAGGAGCCCCATTGAACCTCAGCTTGATCCCGCTCGGCGAACCCGACGAGACCCGGACTTTCGAGAAAGGCCGGTTCGAGACGTACCGGGTCGGGCCGATGACGGTCGGCCGGGCCACGTACGACCCCGGATGGAAGTGGTCGGAGCACGTTGGTGCAGTGTCAGGAGAGGCCAGCTGTCAGGTGGAGCATGTGGGATTCGTGGTGAGCGGCCGAGCCGCGGTGGCCATGGACGACGGCGAGGAGAAGGTCATGGAAGCCGGCGAGTTCTTCTATGTGCCGCCCGGTCATGACAGCTGGGTGGTCGGCAACGAGCCGTATGTGTCACTCCATTTCCTGGGCAGCGAGGACTACGCGACGGGCTCCTGAGGCCTAGGATCGCGTTCATGCTGAACGCGTGCCGGTCAGGGGGGCTGTTGGCGCTCGTCGCATCGCTGGCGTTGACGGCATGCGGCGATGGCGGGGGAGCGGCAGGCGACTTCGAGCCGGCCACGGCTGGAACCCTCACGGTCTTGACGGAACCGCTCCCAACCGACGGCTTCTGGGAGGGCTCAGGCACCGATCCAACCGGAGGGCTGGAGTATGGGATCGCACAAGAGCTTGCGGAACGCCTCGACCTCGACGACGTGCAGGTGGAAACGGCGGAGTTCCCCGACATCGTCGCCGGCGAGCTCGGGGACGCCGACCTGGCGCTGGCGCTGATCACGCCGACGGAGGAGCGCGACGAGGTGCTCGACTTCTCCGATCCGTACATCCAGTCAGCGCCGGCGCTCGTCGTGCGCGAAGGTACCGAGGTGCCCGACGTCGAGACAGCCCAGGAGCTCACGTGGACCGTCGGGCAGGACACCACCTTCGAAGAGATCGTGAGTGAGGTGATTCGCCCGGATGCCGAGGCACTCGTGCTCGACGGGGAGAAGAAGGAGCTCGACGCCGTCCGCAGCGGCGACGCCGATGTCGCCATGTTCGATCTCCCGGCCGCCCAGGCGATCGTCGAGTCCGATCCCAATCTGGCGATCGCCGCGCGCCTCTCGGACACCGAGCCGATCGCGGCGGCCCTCCCGGAGGGCTCTGAGAACACCGAGGCGGTGAGCTCGGCCCTCCGCGCGATGATGGCCGATGGCACCCTGGACGAGCTGGCCGAAGAGTCGATCGGCATCTCGCTCACCGACAGCGCGCTTGACGTTCCCCTCCTGAGGGCGGACGAGTCTTGATCACGGCCGGAATCGACCTCTCGGCGCCCGAAGGCGCGGCATGGGAGTTCTTCGTCCTCTTCCTGGTCGTGATCCTGGGGCCGCCGCTCGTTCAGCGATTCAAGATCCCAGGGCTGATCGGCCTTTTGCTCGGTGGCTTCCTGATCGGATCGCACGGACTCGGGCTCCTTGATGACGGCTCGACCACGATTCCAGACCTGGGCCAGCTCGGCCTCCTGTACCTGATGTTCGTCGCTGGAGTCGAGCTGGACCTCAACCTCCTGAAGCGCCATCGAAATTCCGCGATCTCGTTCGGAGTCATCACCTTCGCGTTCCCGATGGCCTTCGGCACCTCCGTCGGCGTGCTGCTCGACTGGGAGATCGCGGCGTCGCTCCTCCTCGGGTCGCTGCTTGCCTCCCACACGCTCGTCCTGTACCCGCTCATCCGAGGCGCCGGGCTCGCAAACGACAACATCGTTGCGGGTGCGGTCGGCGCGACCGTCTTGACCGACACCCTCGCCCTGGTCATCCTCGCGATCATCGCCGGGACAACATCGGGGACAGGCACCGGGGCGGAGATCGCTATCCAACTTGTGCTGGGGCTGGCTGCGATCATCGTCCTGAGCTTCGTGATCCTGCCGTGGCTCGCAAAGCGCGCCGTCTACGCCTTGGGGGCAGAGGGCGCAGTGCGCTACGTAATCGTCGTGGCCGGGTTCCTGGCCTCGGCGGTGATGGCCGAGACTTTCGGCATCGAGGGGATCGTCGGCGCCTTCTTCGCCGGTCTCGGCCTCAACCGCTTCGTGCCGAACGAGGGCCCGCTGATGGGGAGGATCGACTTCTTCGGATCGGCGCTCTTCGTGCCCGTGTTCCTTGTCTCCATCGGGCTTCTGCTCGAGCCATCGGTGATGGTGCAGGGCGAGACCCTGGGTCTCGCCGGCCTGTTCATCCTCGCCTGCCTGGGCGGCAAGATGATCGCCGCGCAGCTCACACGGCCGCTGTTCGGCGCGACCGGCCCACAGGCGCTGGTCGCATTCGCGCTGACGGCCCCTCAGGCCGCGGCGACTCTGGCCTCAACTGCTGTGGGCTTCAAGCTCGGGCTCTTCGGCGAGTCCGTGGTGAACGCCGTCCTGATCCTGATCTTCGTGAGCATCCTCGTTGCGACCCTCGTGGCCGAGTCGCAGATCAAGCATGTCGAGTTGCCGGACAAGCCCGAGCGCAACATCGGCGAGCGCGTCCTGGTCGAAGTCCTCGACATGGAAGCTGCGCACGAGGCGCTCCTGGTCGCGCGCGCGACGGCGGACAAGGACGCCGGGGTGGTCGAGGTGATCCTGATGAAACCACCCGAAGGGGATCTCGACGCGGCCCGCTCGGAACTCGATCGGTTGCGCGGCATCTGCGTACGCATGCGTCTGGACACCGAGCCCCTTCTCAGCTTCACCCCCGATGCGCGCGAGTCCTCCGTTCACGCCGCGATGGGCCACGATGCCTCGCTGGTCATCGTCGCTACCACGGACGAAGACGGCTGGGACTCGACTTTCGCGCGAAACCCGAATGCGCCGCCCGTGATGGTTTCGTCCGCCCGCGAGCCGATCTAGTCCGGCGCCACAGACGTCTCGCGGAGCGCGGCTCCCGCGCGCGCGCAGATTGACGTGAAGGTCAGGATCTGCCTGTCGGTTGGCCGTTGGCCGTCGTGAGGGACGTCCACCGAAACGATGCCCAGAATGGACCCGTCACTGCTGCGCATCGGCGCGAAAAGGGCGTCACCCTTGCGCCAGCGGTTCTCGCCCTCACCCGGGTCCTCGGGGGGCTCGTACATGGGCCCATCGCCCCAGTGTCCCTCGCCCTCCGGGATGAAGAACGCTCCGAATCGCTCGTACTTGCGCTCGAGTAGCTCCATCCAGGATTCCCTTGAGAGCTCAGCTCCGCCAAGCGCCTCGTGCAGCTCCTCGGGCCCGCGCAAGACCAGCACCTCGTAGCGGTCCTCGTCCGGGCGAAAAAGATTCACGACTATGGAGCTGAAGCCCGCTTCCGACTCAATTCCACTGGCAAGGGCCTCGAGAACGGCTGCGCGACCCCCTGATTGCGGGACCATCCGAAGAACGGTATCCCACTTCCGCAGTTTTAAACAAGTTCGCTCAACGGGCCGCCGAGCGAACCGCATGAGCGGCCGCGACTACTTCACCCGTCGCCTGGAATGCCCCGGTTTCGCGATGCGTTCTAGGCTGGGTCGGAGTGGAGACCTACGACCACATCGTGATCGGCGCCGGATCGGCCGGCTGCGCGGTGGCCGCGCGGCTCTCCGAGGATCCGGCACGTCGAGTCCTGCTGGTCGAGGCAGGAGGCTCCGCCAACCGCCTGGAAGTGCTCGCGCCGCTCGCGTTCTCGAACCAGTTCCACTCGAAGATCGACTGGGACTACGAGACCGAGCCCGAGCCGGGATGCGACAACCGGCGAATCTACGAGCCTCGCGGCAAGGTCATGGGCGGATGCAGTTCGATGAACGCGATGCTGTGGCTTCGTGGCCACCGGGTCGACTACGACGGGTGGGGGATCGAAGGCTGGAGCTGGGACGACGTCCGGCCGGTCTTCGAGCGGATCGAGCGCCGATCCGGCATTCCCGGCTTTGCAACGAACGAGGACGGGCCGGTCCACGTCACCCGCCAGCGCGACCCCGATCCCCTGACGGAGAAGTTCATCGAGGCGGCTCGGGCAGCCGGGGTGCCCGCAAGCGAGGACCTGTCGGACTCAGAAGAGGGAGCCGGCCCGTCCTCCATGACGATCTGGCAGGGGCGCAGATGGAACGCCGCTCGCGCCTATCTGGGGCAGGCGAAGAAGCGCTCGAACCTGACGATCCTGAAGAAGGCGCTCGTCAAGCGCGTCGTGATCCGTGAGGGCCGTGCGGTCGGCATCGAGTGGGAGCGGCGCGGGCGGAAGGGCGCAGCCGCCGCGCGTGGCGACATCGTGCTCTCGGCGGGTGCGTTCAACACGCCGCACCTCCTCCAGCTCTCCGGGATCGGCCCAGCCGAGCACCTGAGGTCCGTGGGCATCGAGCCGCTGGTCGACAGCCCGGGGGTGGGGGCGAATCTTCAAGAGCACGCGATGACCCTGGTGAACTGGGAGCTTCGGGAGGGACACATCGGGCTCTCGGATGCGACGCACCCGAAGTACCTCGTGCGCTGGCTCGCGGGCGGTCGCGGCAAGCTCGCCTCGAACATCGCGGAGGCGCTCGCGCTCATCCGCACCGACGATTCCCTCGAGGCGCCCGACTTCGAGCTCCTCTTCGGCCCCGCCTTCTTCTGGCAACACGGCGCCGTGGAGCATCCGAAGCCGGCGATGGTTATCGCGCAGTCGCTGTGGACGCCGAAGAGCCGCGGGACAGTGCTGGCGCGCTCCGCCGATCCAAAGGAGTTGCCCGCGGTCCAGCTCAACATGCTGACTGAGCGGGAAGACGTGGACGCCCTGATTCGAGCGATCCGCCGCTCGCGCGAGATCGGGGCCACAGAGCCCATGGCGAGCCTGATCGAGACGGAGATCCAGCCGGGCTCCGATGCTCAGACCGACGAGGAGCTCGAGCGATGGATCCGCAGCACCTGCGAGCACACCTATCACCCCGCATGCACCGCGCGGATCGGCCCGGAGGGCGAAGGTGTGGTGGACGCACGCCTCCGCGTCCACGGCGTCGAAGGACTCAGGGTGGCCGACGCTTCGGTCCTTCCGGTGATCACCCGCGCCAACACCAACGCGCCCGCGATCATGATCGGGGAACGTTGCGCGAGCTTCATCCGGGCCGCCTGACGGATCCACCCAGGGGCGACCGCCGTACGCTTGAGGGGTGACGAGCGGCGGGCTCTTCGAGGACGGATCGATGATCCGGCGGGTTCATCGTGAGCGTGCGCTTGCCCTGTACGGGCCCCGCGCGCTTCTCATGCAGGCGGCGCACCCCCTCGCCGTAGCCGGCCTCCTGGCTCACTCGAGCGCGCTTGACGAGCCGTACGACCGGCTTGCCCGGACCGCGGAGCTGATGGACACGATCACGTTCGGCTCCACGGCCGAAGCCGAGCGCCTGACGCGACGAGTTCGCGCCATGCACTCGCGCGTGCAGGGTGAACTCGAGGAGCCGGTCGGCCCATACGCGGCAGGCACGCCGTATCGAGCGGACGATCCAGAGCTACTTCTCTGGGTGCTCTTCACGCTGATCGACTCCGCACTCGTGGTCTATCGGAAGTACGTCGGATCGATCTCGCGGAGCGAGGAGGCATCGCTCTGGGAGGACTACAAAGTGGTCGGCGGGCTTTTCGGTCTCGAACAAGGCGCTATGCCTTCGACACTCGATGACCTGGACGCCTATCGCGCGGAGATGCTGGAAGGCGAGAGCTTGCACGTGAACGAATGGGCCCGCGAGCGTGCCCGCGAGATCGTGCTCGAGCCGCCCGTCCCCGCAGCGCTGCGGCCACTGGTCGAAGCCGTCAACTTCACCACGATCACGTTGCTCCCGGACCGGATACGAGATGAGTACGGGTTCGCCAAACTGCCGCCAGTCGCCGTGCGTAGGGCGATCGTCGGAGCGGGTGCCGAGTATCTGAGGAGAGGCGTGATCCCGTTCCTGCCTCGCCCATTGCGACTCGTTCCCGCCGCTCGCGGGTAGGGGAGGGGCATGGCCGAAGAGGAACCCACCGAGACACACGAGCTGTTGCGAAAGCAGGAAGACCGTGAGACCCGCGAGCACGAGCTCCTCGAGGGATCCCACTTGTCCGACGAGGCCGATCAGCACGAGCGGCGTCGCGACAAGGCGACATACCTCAAGGAGAAGCTGGCCGAGCGCGAGCGATCCGAGGCCGAGGCGGACGAGAGCTAGCCGCGCAGGAAGTCGGCCATTGCGCGATTGGTCGGACCCGGAAGCTCGACCTGCGGCACGTGCCCGCAATCGAGTTCGACGTGTCGGGCGGAGGGCAGAGCCTCCTCTACGTGCTTCATGAACGAGATCGGCACGAGCTGGTCCTGGCGGCCCCAGACGAACATCGTCTCGGGTGCCATCGTCGCCAGGCGGGTCCACAGCCCGTCATCGCCGTGTGGCTCGTCCATGTAGATGCGACGAGCCGATTCATAAAAGGCGTAGCGGCCGCTTGACGTGACGTATGAGCGCAGGAACTCGTCGACACCGGCAGCCGTCCAGCCCTCGTTGGCTCCGGGCACGAGCCTTCGCACTACGGGCTCGACAAGGCGGCGGGGAGTCGGCTGGATGAATCCAAGTTGGGGCAGCGGCATGCGCAGAAGCCACTTCCAGCCGCGGTCCTTGAGCCAGGCCATAGCGGGCGAGAGAAGGACCATGCGCTCGACGCGGTCAGGGTGGAGGAGGCCGGTCTCGATCGCGACTCGCCCGCCCATGCTGTTGCCGGCCAGGTTTGCCCTCTCGATGCCGAGCTCGTCGAGCAGCTCCACCACGGCGCCCGCGAACCATGGGGCGTCGTAGCGCCCGGACGCAGGCTTGTGTGAGTCACCGAACCCGGGCAGGTCGACGCAGATGACGCGAAATCCCTCGGGGGCGAGGCCGGACACGGTCGGCAGGAACGACGACTTTGTGCCGCCCAGCCCGTGGATGCAGACGAGTGGAATGCCCTCTCCCGCGCTCAGGATCGCGAGATCGTGATTGGCGGTCCGGACGCGCTCGAAGCGAAGGCGCTTGGGGTCGGTGTCGCCGCTCGTCGCCGCCAGAAAGCCGACTCCCAGATGGAGGTCCTGGCGGATTTGGAGACGGCCCGCGCGGTATGCCGCCATGCCGGCACGGACATCCCTCGAGATCTCGGCCCACACTTCCGGCTCCGCGGTCAGGACCGCATCCGGATCGCCCTCCACGGGGACGAGCCGCGCGATCCCGCCCTCGATCAAAGCATCGGTGATGCCTGCCGCGCCAGCGTTCAGCCTGATCCTCGCCCGTCCGCCGGGCACGTCGATATCGCCCGGGTCGAAGCGGGCGACCAGGTCGTAAAGAGGCTCGAGGCCTCGCACCTTGGTTGTCGTTGCCGCCATGACCGAACCCATGTTCCCCGTGAATGCTACGGATAACGCGTGAAGCTCCTTACCTGGAACGTGGCAGGGCGCACGAAGCTGATGGACCGCCAGGCAGAGGCTGTCGCGCGCCGCGAGCCGGACATCGTGTGCCTGCAGGAGGTGCGTGCAAGCACCGCGCCAAGGTGGCGTGAGGCGCTTGACCGGGTGGGCCTCGCCCACGCCTTGGATTCGAGCGAACTGGTGGCGCCGCGGCGTCTTTTCAACCTCACCGCGAGCCGATGGGAGCTGAAGGCGTTACTCGGGATCCTCGTCCCGCAGCCGGAACGCGTGCTGGGCGTGGCAACCGAAAGCCCATGGGGCCAGGTCGAAGTCTGGAACGCCCACGTCCCGCCGGCTCCATCGAACGGCCTGCTCAAGGCCGAGACGTGCGAGGTGGTCTACGCCTCGCTCGCCGGGCCGAGCGACTGCCATCGGATTCTTTGTGGAGACTTGAATACGCCGCGGTTCGAGTCGGAGGAGGGAGAGGTCGAGACATTCGCCTCCAACCACCCCGAGGACGAGGAAAGGTGGGACGCCGCTGAGCGCTCGTTGCTGGAGGGCCTCGCGGAATGGGACCTGCCCGACACCTTCCGCGCCCTGAACGGCTACGGCCGCCGCGACGTGAGCTGGGTTCTCCACACGCGAGCGCGCCGGAAGTACGCGCACCGCCTGGACCACATTCTCGCCAGCAGCTCGCTCGGGGCCACGTACTGCGACTACGTCCACGAGTGGCGCGAGGCCGGCCTCTCCGACCACTCCGCGATGGAGGCGATCTTCAAGCCTCAGCGGTAAGGCGCCGACATTACGAACGTGCTGTTACGATATATCGCAATACCTCAACGAAAGGCATTGAGAATGCACAACAGACACACCAGGCACACCCACTCCGGCCCGCGCCACGCTCACGCGCGAAGCTCACATTGGCGGGGGCGAGGCCGCGGCGGCGCTCGCGCAAAGCGCGGCGATATCCGGGCCGCTGTGCTCGCCCTTCTAGCCGAGAATCCGGCCCATGGTTACGAGATGATCAAGGAGCTCGAGAAGCGCACGGATGGCGCGTGGCGCCCGAGTCCCGGCTCGATCTATCCGACGCTTCAGCTGCTCGAAGATGAGGGGCTCATCAAGGGCGACGAGACAGAGGGCAAGCGCCGCTTCGAGCTGACCAAGGAAGGGCGTGCGGCCCACGACGAGCGCAGCGGACCAGCTCCCTGGGAAGAGGTCACGGCCGGAGCTCCGCCCGAGGAGCTTCGCCTTTGGCGCTCCGCGCAGCAACTCCGCGCAGCGGTTGGCCAAGCGGTCTACGCGGGTACGGACGATCAGCGCCGGCGGGTCCGCGAGCTCATGGAGTCGACCAAGCGCGAGATCTACACGATCCTCTCGGAAGACACCTAGCGGCTGGGCTTGCCTCTGGCGCCAGCGGGTACTGAGCGGCGCATGGAGCAGATCGAGCAAGGCCTCTGGCACTGGAGCTCCGTTCATCCGAATCACGGCATGCGCGTCAGCTCCTACGCGTTCGAGCGGGGCAAGGCATTAATCGACCCGCTGCTCGGCGATGACGGAGAAGCTGCCATGGACGATCTCTCTTTCGAGCCCAGCGCGATCATCCTCAGCTGTCGCCATCACAGGCGATCTTCAGCCGATCTGAGGGAACGCTTCGGGGCGGAGATCCTGGTGCCGGTGGATGGGTGGAGCGAGTTTCGCGACGTGGACGGCGCGCGGAGCTATGACGACGGCGACGCGGTCGTGGACGGCGTCATCGCGATCGATATCGATGCACTCAGCGCGGACGAGACAGCGCTGCACCTGGATGCCGGCCCCGGCGCCCTCCTGATTGCAGACGCCCTCATGCGGGACGACTACGACGGCGATATCGGGTTCGTCTCGGACGAGCTTCTCGGCAACGACCCCGATCAGGTGAAGACAGACATACGGGCCCAGTTTGCTCTCGTCCTCGAGGATTGCCCGCCGTTCGAACACCTCCTTTTCGCCCACGGCGCCCCGATCGTGAGCGATGGCCGAGAGGCTCTCGAGGAGTTCCTTGGGTGAGGCCGCTACCACCTGTACGTCAGCTGGGCCTGCCCGTGGGCCCACCGATCGGTGATCGCGCGGGCTCTGATGGGGCTCGAGGGCGAGGTCGGGCTGTCGGTCGTCGACCCCTACCGTGACGCCCGCGGGTGGGAGTTCACCGGCGGCGAGTACACGAACAATGCAGAGGTCTTCACGCGCCTCGCCGCGGCCTACGAGGAGACGGATTCGGGGTACGACGATCGCGCCTCGACCCCGGTCCTGTGGGACACCGAGCGAGAGGAGATCGTCTCGAACGAGTCGGCCGTCTACAAGGCTGGGTTCTCGACCAACCAAGACGTCTACGAACGGGAGGTCGAGGAGCTCTTCGAGATGATGGACGAGCTCGACGAAAGGCTGGCGACGCGCCGCTACCTGTTCGGCGACGAGCCGCTCGAAACGGACTGGCGCGTCTTCCCGACGCTGGTCCGGTTCGACGCGGTCTACAACATCCACTTCAAATGCTCGCGGCGGAAACTCATCGAGTACGAGCACCTGTGGCCGTACGCGCGGGATCTCTTTCAGCGCGATGGGATCGCCGAGACCGTGCGTTTCGACGACATCCGCCGCCACTACTACACGACCCATCCCGACGTGAATCCGAGCGGGCTGATCGCCGTCATGCCGGACGTGGACTTCGGAGAGCCGCACGGGCGAGAGGGCCTCGGCGCCTGAGCTAGCCTCGCCGGCGTGCGCATCCTCTTCGTCTGCCTTGGGAACATCTGCCGCTCGCCGACCGCCGAGGCGGTCATGCGCGGGCTCGTCGCCGAGGCGGGACTCGAGGATGAGATCGAGGTCGAGAGCGCGGGAACCGGTGACTGGCACGTCGGCTACCCGCCTGACGACCGCTCGGTCGCGGCCGCGGCCGAGCGCGGCGTCGAGCTGACCGGTGAAGCGCGCCAGGTGGCGCGGGGTGACTTCGACGGCTTCGATCTCCTCATCGCAATGGACCGCCAGAACGAGCGGGACCTCATCCGTATGGCGCGCTCGGATGAAGACCGGGAGAAGGTTCGGCTTCTTCGCTCCTATGCCGATGGTGAGCTCGACGTGCCGGACCCTTACTACGGAGGCGAGGACGGTTTCGCCGAGGTGGTCGAGATCGTGGAGCGCTCGTGCCGCGCGCTCTTGGAAGAGATCTCCACAGTTCAGAGGTGACCGAGTTCCGAAAGTCGCGTCCGGACGCCCGCCGGGCGGACTTCGAGATGGAAGCCGCGGGCCTTCGCTGGCTCGCGGAGGCCGCCGGAATTCGCGTTCCCGAAGTCCTCGGGGTTGGGGGAGATCCAGGCTGGCTCGTCCTCGAGAAGATCGAGACCGGCCGTCTTTCCGACTCCGGCGCGGAGGAGCTCGGCCGTGCGCTCGCGGGCATGCATGCGCTTGGCGCCGAGTCCTTCGGCTCCCTGCCGCCCGGCGCTCCGGACCGCACGCTTCGTATCGGGCTAGCGGAGCTCGAGCTCTCAGAAGCAGATTCCTGGCCTCGCTTCTACGCCGAGCAGATTCTCTTGCCGTTGGCGGCGCGCGCTCGTGATGCGGGCAATCTTTCGCCAGCCGACGCTCGCGCCGTCGAGTCCGCGTGCGAGCGGATCGAGAACCTGGCGGGGCCGCCTGAGCCGGCCGCGCGTCTTCACGGAGACCTGTGGTCCGGAAACGTCCTCGCGGACGCGAATGGCGACGCGTGGCTCATAGATCCGGCGGCGCACGGCGGGCACCGCGAGATCGACCTCGCGATGCTGCGGCTCTTCGGTTCCCCGAGCGAGCGGATTTTCGCGGCGTACGAGGAAGCGGCACCGCTTGCGGACGGCCACGCAGAGCGGATCAGCCTCTGGCAGCTCTCCCCGCTCCTGGTCCACGCGCTCCTCTTCGGCGGCTCATACGGCGCGTCGGCAGGCGAGGCCGCGCGCCGCTACGCATAAGGCGTCAGACGCCACGCTCGGGGTCAGACGCCACGCTCGGGGTCAGACGCCACGCGTGAGCTATGTCCCCGCGGCCATCTTTTCGAGCCGCTCTGCCAGGCGGTTCATTCCGTGGCGCTTGGCAGAGCGGGCGCCGCCCTTGAGGTCGGTCGGCGCGTCCTTTGGCCGCTCGATCTTCGCGTCGCGGAGAGTGGCGATGTCGAGGTACTCGCGGATCTCGTCCGCGGTCGAGGTCAGCGTCGTGCGGAGAGCGGGGCGCTTGATCCGCAGCGCGTTCGCGAGGAGATTCTCGAGCGAGCCGTGCTCGCGAAGGAGCTCTGCTGCGGTTTTCTCGCCGACCCCCTTGGCGCCGGGAATACCGTCGGAGGGGTCGCCGCGAAGGGCGATGAAGTCGGGAACGAGCTCCGGTCCGATGCCGTAGCGCGCCTTGACGTCCTTGGGGCCCATGGGCTGGGCGCCGCGCTTTCCCGTCTGGAGATAAAGAACCGTCACCTGCTCCGAGGCGCACTGGAACATGTCGCGGTCGCCGGTCAGAAGGAGCGCATCGCCGCCCGCCTCGGTTTCGAGCCGGGCGAGGGTGCCCAGCAGATCGTCGGCCTCGAGAGTGGCGTGGCGGCGGACGGTCCAGTTGAAGCCCTCGAAGAAGCTCTTGGCCTTCTCCCATTGAGGGACGAGCCTCTCGGGCATCTCGGGGCGGTCGGCGTGATAGGCGGGCAGGAGCTTCTTGCGGTAAGCGGCGGCTTCGGCCCCGAAGCACATGACCACCGCGCGCGGGTCGTGCTGCTCGATCTCGGCCAGGACGAGGTTGGTCGCTCCCAGGAGCGCGTTGACCGACACGCCCTTCGAGTCGGTGATCGAGTCGGGCAGCGCGTAGAAGGCGCGGTAGAGGAGGGATGGGGCATCAACGGCCAGAAGGGGCTGGGCCATGGTTGGCAAGGTACTTTGCGGGCGATGAGGAGTACCGAGATGGAGCAGATCACCGAGATCTTGCTCAGCCAGCAGCGCTCGTCGGATCCGGCCACCCGGACCATCCAGCAGCGCCGCGCGCGCCTGGACGGGCTCGCCGACCTCTTCCCCTTGCCCGACGACGTCGAGCGCATCGAGGTCGATCTGGGCGGCGTTCCCAGCGTCCAGCTCACACCGCCGGGAGCAACCGGCGACGACGTGCTCCTCTATCTCCACGGAGGCGGCTACGGAGGCGGCTCGGCTACGTCGCACTCGGAGATGGCGGCGCGGATCGCCCGAGCGGCCGGCGCGGTCGCGGTCCTGCCCGAATACCGGCTTGCTCCCGAGCACACCTTCCCGGCGGCACTCGACGATGCGGCCGCCGCTTACCGCGCGCTTCTCGACGATGTGGGCGATGCGGGAAAGATCGTCCTGGCCGGTGACTCGGCGGGCGGGGGCCTGTCGGTTGCCGTTTGCGTCGCGCTTCGCGACGCCGGCGAGCCGTTGCCGCGCGCGCTGACCCTGCTCTCGCCGTGGCTCGATCTCACTTGCACGAGCCCGTCGTGGGACGTCCGCCTGGAGGGCGACCCGATTCTCGACCACTCCCTGCGCGAGGCGGGCGAGAGGTATCTCGACGGTGCGGATCCGCGGGATCCCCTGTGCTCTCCGCTGTTCGCCGACCTCTCGGGGTTGCCCCCGATCCTGGTCCTGGTCGGCACCCACGAGATCCTTTACGACGACTCGGTGACGTTTTCCGATTTAGCCGCGCAGCAGGGGGTAGAGGTCGAACTCGAGATCGGCCACGAGCTGATCCATGTATGGCCGATCTTCCCCAACACCCCGGAGGCTGTAGCCTCAACTGCGCGCATAGGCCGTTTCCTGGGAACCTCGGGTTAACAGAAGCGTCGCATACGGGGGATTAGGTCGCCCTAATATGCAATCCTCTAGCCTGCGCATCACATGACCACCGCCGCCATCAATCCGACCCGCAAGCGCCCTGAGTGGGCCATCGCCCTCGACCCGTACTCGCGGCCGACTGCGTGGAGGACGTGGCTCGACATCGCGACGTCGATCGTGCCCTACATCGCGCTCTCGGTCGTCATGTACTTCCTGCTCGACGTGTCCTACTGGCTCGTCCTTGCCGTTGCGATTCCGGCCTCGGGTTTTCTGCTTCGGACTTTCATCCTCTTCCACGACTGCACGCACGGCTCGCTGTTCGAGTCGCGCAAGGCCAACAACGCCTGGGGCGTGGGCCTCGGGCTCGTCGTGATGCACCCATTCAGCAACTGGCGCTGGCACCACGCCGCTCACCATGGGAGCGCCGGCGACCTGGACCGCCGCGGCACCGGCGACGTGCCGACGATGACCGTGGCGGAGTTCCAAGCAGCATCGCCGATGACGAAGACCGGCTACTGGCTCTTCCGCCACCCCGCGATCATGTTCACGATCGGCCCGCTGTGGTCCCTCGTGATCGGCCCCCGCATTCCACCGAAGAACGCTTCGAAGAAGCTGCGCCGCAGCGTCCACCTGACCAACCTCGCGCTCCTGGTGATCATCGGCGGCATCTGCGCGCTGATCGGGCCGATCGACTACCTGCTGATCCAGGCCCCCACCGTCTTCATGGCCGGCGCAGCCGGGGTCTGGCTCTTCTACGTCCAGCACCAGTTCGAGGACGTGTACTGGGAGAACGCAGACGCCTGGAGCTACGAGGCTTCGGCGCTCGAGGGGAGCTCTTATCTCAAGCTGCCGCAGCCGCTTCAATTCTTCACCGGCAACATCGGCCTTCACCACGTCCACCACCTGAACGCGCGCATCCCGAACTACAACCTGCAGGCGGCACACGACGAGGTCGACTTGTTCAACTCCGTGCCCGTCCTTACGTTCTGGGATGGGATCAAGGCCACGCGCTTGAAGCTCTGGGACGAGGAGCGCGGAAAGCTCGTCACATTCGCCGAGGCTCGCCGCAACGCGCGCCGCGCGCCTTCTGAGATTCCCTCAGCTACTCTCTCGTAGCGGAGGAGTCAATTTGCCCGGGCCTTGGCGCCGTGGGCACGTGCGCAGGGAGGCAGTACGTGAGGAAGCATGTCGGAGTGAGCCGGTTCGTCGGTGTTTTCGTGGTGGGGGCGGCAATTTTCGGAGCGCCGAGCTTCGCGCAGGCTGAGATCACGCAGGTGTTCACGGACACCTCGACCCCAATCGACTGCGAAGTCCAGACCGGTGCCGCCGCAGGCATCCGCTTCTGCACCAACCAGGCGGGCGAGGACCGCTCGACAGTGGAAACCTTCGACGGCGTCCCGATCGACATCAACGTCGCATTCCCGCCCGAGCCCGTGGAAGGCGAAGACGGCAACTTCCCCACCGTGATGATGTTCCACGGCTACGGCGGCTCGAAGATGGGCCTTACGGCCATGAGGCGCTGGGTCGACCAGGGCTATGCGACCTTCTCCATGACCACGCGCGGCTTCCATCAGTCGTGCGGAACGGCAGCCGCTCGTGCCGCCGGCGGCGCCAAGTGCGACGACGGCTACGTCCGCCTGATGGACACCCGCTACGAGGTGCGTGACGCACAGGACTTCATCGGCCTCCTCGTGGACGAGGAGCTCGTCGATCCGAACGCGATCGGCGCCAGCGGCGGCTCGTACGGCGGCGGCATGTCGATGGCGCTCGCCGCGCTCAAGAACCGCCAGATGCTGCCGGACGGCAGCCTGATCGACTGGGAGACCCCCGATGGGACGCCCATGGAGCTCGCGGCCGCGGCGCCGCAGATCCCGTGGACGGACCTCGCGTACTCGCTGGTCCCGAACGGCGGAACCCTCGACTACATCTCCGACGCTCCCTACTTCGGCCACGTCGACAAGGTCGGTGTCGAGAAGAAGGGCTGGGTCAACCAGCTCTATTCCGGCCCGGTATTCGCGGGCATCGGCTTCTACTCCGATCCCGGTGTTGATCCGGACGCAGACCTCGCCACCTGGAAGTTCCTGCTCGACCAGGGTGGGCCCTACGGCCAGGACGTGCGTGATGTCATCGACGAGATCACGACGCATCACTCCTCGTACTACATCGACGATTCGGTCGAGCCCGCACCGCTCCTGATTTCGAGCGGCTTCACCGATGACCTCTTCCCGACGGATGAGGCAGCCCGGTTCTACAACCGGACCCTCACCACGTATCCGGACGCGGACATCGCGCTGACGTTCGGCGACTTCGGGCATCCCCGCGGCCAGAACCAGTCCGCGACGACGAACTACGTCGGTGCCCGCGAGCACACGTGGATGGCCTACTACTTGAAGGGCCAGGGCTCCGAGCCCACAATGGGCGTGGACGCTCTGACTCAGGTATGCGGCGGCCCGCCGGCCGGTCCGTATCACGCGGATGACCTCTCTGGGCTCGCACCAGGCGAGATCACGTTCTCGTCGGCCGATAACAACACGATCCTGGCCAACGGCGAGGTTGTGTTCGGACCTGACCTCTCGGGCGACTTCCCCACGCCTCCGAGCCCCAACTCGTGCAAGACGGTCGGTGCGGGCGACAGCCCGGCCGGCGCCGTCTACAAGCTGCCCGCGGCCCCGGCCGCCGGCTACACGATGCTCGGCTCGCCGACGGTCATCGCTGACTACGTATCGACCGGCGAGAACAACCAGATCGCCGCGCGCCTCATGGACGTCGCGCCGAACGGCGATCAGAAGCTGATCGCCCGCGGACTGTGGAGGCCGGAGGTCTCCGCGGAGCCGCTTCAGCAGGTGTTTCAGCTCCACGCGAACGGATGGAAGTTCGAGGACGGCCACGTAGCCAAGCTCGAGCTGATCCCTCAGGACACCCCGTACAGCAACACCGCACCCGGTCAGACCGATATCGATGTCTCGAACCTCGAGCTGCGCCTGCCGGTCGTCGAGACCCCGGGCTCGCTCAGCGGGCTCGTGACGGCGCCCGCCGAGAAGGTCCTGCCGGGGACAACTCAGCTCGCGCCGGGCTTCGACTCAGGTCCCCCCGTCACCCGGTTCGTGGCCACGCCGAAGGAGTTGTCGAACAACGACAGCCCGACCTTCGACTACATGTCGTCCGACGTCGGCTCGACGTACGAGTGCCGCCTCGACTCCAACGAGGAGTCGGCCTTCCAGCCCTGCACGCGCAACAACACGCTGACGGGGCTCGACGACGGCGATCATGTGTTCGAGGTCCGCGCGGTCGACCAGGACGCCAATGAGGATCCGACCCCGATCTCGTTCGAGTTCACGGTCGACACCATGGCGCCCGACACCGAGGCCAAGGTGAAGGACGGCCAGGGCAAGAGCGTGAAGGTTGTCTTCTCCTCGAACGAGGACGGCGTCAAGTTCCAGTGCAAGCGCAGTGGCGACTGGAAGGGTTGCGAGTCACCGAAGGTGATCAACAACCCCGGCGCCGGAAGCGGCAAGCTTCAGGTCCGCGCGAAGGACCGGGCCAAGAACGTCGACCAGTCGCCCGCGAAGGTGAACCTCAAGGACTGAGTCGCGGTTGTAGGCTGCCGGCCATGGGTCTATTCGGAAAGTCAAAACAGCAGAAGGCCGCCGATCTCATGGCGACCGGGTCCAAGGGCGTCGGCACCGTGGTGTCGGTCCGCGACACCGGGATGACCGTCAACGACAACCCGCGGGTTGAGATGGTTTTTCGCGTCGAGCCGCTCGACGGCAGCCCGACGATGGACCTGACGAAGAAGACGACGGTCTCCCGCGTGGAGATCCCGCGCCAAGGTGAGCGCTATCCCGTCTGGTACGACCCGTCGGACGCCGGCACATGGGCCTACGCGACTGTCGCTGACGAGACCGGCCGCGAGAACCTCCGCCAGATGTTCGGCGATGCCGCCGACTCGTTCGTGGGGATGGGCGCGCCCGCCGCGCCCACGGGAGGCGGAGGCCAGGACGTCGCCGCGCAGCTCACCCAGTTGGCTGATCTCAAGAGCCAGGGCCTCCTCACCGACGAGGAGTTCGAGGCGCAGAAGAAGAAGCTGCTCGGTTAGGGCCGCGGGCTAGGAGCCCGTGACGCGAATCGAGTAGACCTTGATCTCCGTCGGGACGCCCTTGGCGCGGAACATGCGCTTGCGGCGGGCCTTGATTGAGTCTTCGTCGAGTTCGGCCAGCACCTTGTCGGTGGCCAGGATCTCTCCGCCGGTCGCGGCCTCCGCGACCCGCGCGGCGATGTTGACGTCCACTCCGAAGTAGTCGTCTCCGACGCGCTCAGGGCGGCCGACGTGCATTCCGGCGCGAAGCACCGGCCGGTAGCCCGAGACCTCGATGTCCTTCAAGCGAACCTGCGCGTCGTTCACGGCGGCGAGCGCGTCGACCGGGTCGGCGAACACGGCCATCATCCCGTCGCCGAGCCTCTTCACGACCTTGCCGGTGTGCTCGCTCACCGGAGGCTCGATGGCCTGCGAGACCTTGCGCAGAAGGTCGACGGCCGCGGCGTCGCCCGCCTTCATCGACCAGTTCGAGAACTCGACAAGGTCCGTGAAGAGGATGGTGAGGTCGGCCTTGACCGGAATGCGGCCCGCGCCCTGCCCCAGGGCGTCCCAGACCTGGAGAGCGGTCAGGCCCGCCTCGCGCAACACGCTCGGCCTCTCAGCGGTCGCCTCCGAGAGCCGGCGCCCGATCTGCTGGCTCGACTTCTCGCCGGCTGTGGAAAGCGGGTCGTCGCCGAAGTTCGAATCGCCTGGCAGCGCCTTGCGAATTGCCTTGGCGGCTGCGAGCAGGCGCGGGTCGGTCGCGATCCTGGCTGCTTTGGACTCCTCGGTCGCGTTCTCGGTTGCCCCGTCAGTCGTCTCGTCGCGCTCCGTCACGCGCCCATCTTGGCAACTGCGCCAGCCTAAGATCGCCGCATGGCCTCCGAACCGGACAACAGCCGGCCCGTCGCCTTGGTCACCGGAGCGTCCAGCGGCATCGGCGCTGCGACGGTCCGCGCGCTGGCCGGAGCGGGCTTCCACACGGTCGCGGCTGCGCGGCGCCTCGAGCGGTGCGAGGAGCTTGCCGCCGAGGTCGGGGGCGAAGCGCTGGCGCTGGATGTCACGGACGCGGCTTCCGTAAATGCGCTGGCCGAGGCGTTGCGCGATGTCAGCGTCGTCGTCCACTCCGCGGGCGGCGCGCTCGGGCTGGAGCCGGTCGCCGAAGCAGACGAAGCGAAGTGGCTCGAGATGTTCGAGACGAACGTCCTCGGAGTCGAGCGGGTCACGAAGGCTCTCCTGCCCGCGCTCGAGCGGGGCGGGGGAGGGCACATCGTCGTGATCGGCTCAGTGGCCGGCGTCGAGGTCTATCCCGGCGGTGCGGGCTACACGGCCGCCAAGCACGCCGTGAACGCGCTGACCCGCACGCTTCGCCTCGAGCTCCTCGGCAAGCCGATCCGGGTCACCGAGATCGCACCGGGCCTGGTCGAAACCGAGTTCTCGCTGGTCCGCTTCGACGGGGACGAAGAGAAGGCCGAAAAGGTGTACGAGGGGCTGAAGCCGCTCACCGCCGAGGACGTCGCCGACACGATCGCCTTCGTAGTCACCCGCCCGCCGCACGTGAACATCGACTACCTCGCGGTCAAGCCAACCGCCCAGGCCACAGCGCGCGACGTCCATCGGGCCTGACGCCGCGGATGATGACGCAGGAGAACGTGGAGGTTGTGCGGGAGGTCTACGACGAGTGGGCGTTGGGGAACATGAGAGCTGGAGTCGAGCTGTTCGACGCCAGCGTCGCCTTCGAGAGCTTCATGCCGGACGCCGATGAAAGGGTCTCGGTCACGGGTGTCGAGGAGGTCGAATTGTTCATGCGAGAGTTTCTTGCGCAGTGGCGGGATTTTCGAATCGTCGGTGACGAGTTTCTGCCCGCTGGCGACGACATGGTCTTCGTTGCGGGGCATCAGACCGCCACGGGGCGCGAGAGCGGCATTGCCGTCAATGATTCGCTTCATTCCGTGTGGACCTTCCGGCAGGGTGTGGTCGTGCGGCTGCTCTTCGATCGCGATAGGCGGGAAGCTCTCGACGCGGCCGGGCTGCCGGAGTAGCCCGAGCTACGGCTCAGGCTCGTCCAGCGCTTCGTTCGCAGCGGACCAATTGCCGGGTGGGACGCGCAGGGCGACGTCGCCGCGGTGGAACTCATCGAGTTCGTAGTCCGATGTGATCACGGCTTCGAGGCCGGCCTCGTCGAGGAGCTGGCAGAACGCCTGAGCCGTCTCGAGATCGCCGAAGTCGCGGACGACCTCCCAGTCGTCGTACTTCGCGTCCCCGATGTGCAGATCGATATGCGTCAAGGTGGGCTTAGTCCGCGAGTTCGATGCGCTCGATCGTCTGGTCCTCGGCGGGGCGGTCGCCCGGTCCGGTCGGAGTGGCCTCGATTGCGTCGACCGCGTCCATGCCCTCCGTGACCTTGCCGAAGACGGTGTGTTTGCCGTCGAGCCAGGGCGCCGCCTCGGCGGTGACGATGAAGAACTGCGAGCCGTTGGTGTTTGGTCCGGCGTTCGCCATCGCCAAGGCGCCGCGCTCGACCTTGTTGTCGTTGAACTCGTCTTCGAACTGGTACCCGGGGCCGCCCGTGCCGGTTCCCTGCGGGCAGCCGCCCTGGATCATGAAGTCGGTGATGACGCGGTGGAAGATCAGGCCGTCGTAGAAGCCGTCTTCAGAGAGCTTGCGGAAGTTCTCCACGGTCTTGGGAGCGTCCTCGTCGAATAGCTCGATGGTGATCTTGCCTGCGTTGGTGTGCATGTGGGCTGTAGACATGCGCATGACCCTAGCTATCCAGGGGACAGGCACCAAGCGTGGTGCCTGTCCCCAAGCGTGGTGCCTGTCCCCGTGGCTGGTGGCGCATGCCGTGCGTGCCGGCATTAGTGTCCTTCGCGATGGGAGGAGCACGTCTGGGCAGTCGCGCGTCGCTGGCATTTTGCCTTTGTGTTCTTGCGGTGCCCGCCAGCGCTTTGGCTGCCTTCCCCGGGCCCGACACCGATCCGGACCCGCGGAACGACACTCCGAACGACCCGGGCTTCGACCCGTGCGAGCTGGACGACGCCGAGACGCTGGGCGATCCTCCCGAGTGCACCACGTTCTTCGAGGAGCAGTACGGCTCGTTCGGCTTCAGCCCGGACTCGGCCAACCTCACGCCGCTAACGCCGCTCGAAACCCATCCGCTGACAGCGACGCCGTACGTGGACTGCGGCCAGCTCGACGCTCAAGGCAAGGCCGCGAATCTCGCCGACGGTGTCCCGCAGTGCGCGCAGATCTCAGGCGTCCGAGCTGACGCCGCGTGGAAATACTCGACCGGCGACCCCGAAACGGTCGTCGCGATCCTCGACACCGGCATCCGCTGGCAGGACCGCGAGTTGCTCGAGAAGGTCCACCTGAACGAGGAAGAGCTTCCTCAGCCGCAGGCTGATCGCGGCAGCCCGCTCGATGGCGGCCCGGCCTGCAACACCTTCGCGCCTGCAGATGATGCGAACGGCGACGGCGCCTTCAACGTTCGCGACTTCGCTTGCGACTCGCGCGTCGACGCGAACGAAGGGGACACCGAGTCAGACGACATCCTCGATGGTTCGGACCTGATCGCCGCGTTCTCCGACGACGTGGATACGGACTCGAACGGCTACAAGGACGACATCGCCGGCTGGGACTTCTTCGACGACGACAACGATCCCTATGACGCTTCGAGCTGCTGCTCGGCAAACGGCCACGGCACGGGCCGTGCGCGCGAGGCGGTCGCGGACACGAACAACGGTCAGGGCACGACAGGCATGTGCCCGGACTGCCAGTTCATGCCGCTGCGGATCTGGGACACCTTCGTCGTCCCGACCGACTTCCACGCGATGGGAGTCGTCTACGCAGCCGACAACGGCGCCGACGTGACCGAGGGTGCGAACGGCGGCTTGACGAACACGCGCTTCTCGCGCCGTGCATACCAGTACGCCGACCAGAAGGGCCTCGCGCTGATGGCCGTCTCCTCGGACATCAACTCGGCCAACCACAACTACCCGACCAACTACAACGAGGCCATCTACGTCGGGGGCGCCCTGCCGGACACGGCGCCGTTCGAGACCTGCGGCGGGCTCGGCCTCCCACTCATCGGCGACGTGGTCTCGCTGCCACCAGAGGCGGCCGGCGCGTGTTCGGACTTTTTCGGTCTTCTCTCATCCACCCTCGGCATCACCGCGTCGGCGCAGCCGCCGACGACCAGTTTCTTCCGCAACGCGAACCTGACCCAGTACGGCGGCAAGGCCGACATCGTCCTTATGGGCGCGACGGGCTCGGAGAACACCGGCCAGGCCTCAGGCGCTGCAGCCCTGATCTCCTCGTACGGCCGCGAGGTGTTCGGCGACAACGACCCCCTCTCCGGCAACGAGATCCGCCAGCTCCTGACTATGACCGCCGAGGATGTGAGGCCGCTGAACACGGGCCTGATCGGCCTGCCAGACAAGGCGCAGACCGGCTGGGACCCCCACTTCGGATACGGCCGCGTGAACCTGGCCGGCGCGATGGCCCGCGTCAAGGCCCAGCGCATCCCGCCCGAGGCGCAGCTCAACTCCCCCGACTGGTTCACGCCCGTGAACGTCGACCGCCTCGAGGGAGGGCTTCCCATCCGCGGCCACGTCGCGGCACCGCACTCGGAGATGGGCGTCGGCGACTGGCAGGTCGATTACGCGTGCGGCGCCGATGCGCCCGATTCCGCGTTCCAGCCGATCCCGGGCGCGGCAGGCTCGGGGGCCGTGGACGGCTTGCTCGGAACGATGCCGAAGGCAACCTTGACCTCACTCGCCGACACCTGCGACGGCTCGGTCGGTGTCGACTTCGGGCGTCCTGTCGGCGCTCTGTCAGATGGGAACGTCCCGGGCGACTCCTATCCCGAGCCGGATCCGGAGCGGCACTCGTTCCAGATCCGGCTCACCGTCAAGGAGAAGGGAAGCCCAAACAACATCGGCCGCTACCGCAAGGCTCTCTTCGCCTACCGCGACGACGGCAACTTGGACGGCTGGCCGCGGCCCCTCGGGTCTGACTCGAACGCTGCGCAATCGATCACCGGCTCAGGCGGCGAGGTACCGCCGCGTCTGTTTGACCTCAACGGCGACAACGCGCTGGACGTCATCCAGGCCACGTCCTCAGGTGAGCTCTTCGTACTCGACTCCTCCGGTAATCCGCTGCCCAGCTTCAACGGTGGGCAGCCGGTGACGACGCAGCCCCTTGCGGTCGGCGAAGCCCACGGCGTGGGCGGAGTCGCCGGCGGCGTGCCGCTCGAGAATCCGCGAGCTCCGACAATCGGCGATGTGGACGGCGACCTCTCGCCGGACATCGTCATGAACGCGGGCGAGCGTGTCTACGCCTGGGACCGCCACGGCGATGCCTTGGCCGGATTCCCCGTCCGGGTTGACACCGATCTCTCCGAGCCCTGCGTCGACGGCGTGCCCAAGCCGTGCTTCGATGCCGCCGACCGCGCGATCAACCAGGACAACCACATCAAGCGCGGCTTCCTAGGAGGCACCGCGCTCGCCGATCTCGACGGCGACGACCGCCTCGACATCGTCGCCGGCTCGCTCGATCAGCATGTGTACGCATGGGACGGGGAGGGCGACCCGCTGCCCGGCTTTCCTGTCGAGCTCACCACCGATGGAACGATCGGGGCGGAGATCGTGACCTCACCCGCGATCGCCGAACTCGACGGCGACGACACGCCTGAGGTGATCCTCGCCACGAACGAAGTGATTCCGGGCGATCCGGGTCTGCCATCGAACCCGTTCGACATCCTCAACGCGATCCTCCAGTCGGCGACCGGCTCGAACCCGGTGTACGCGATCAACGGCGATGGATCCGAGGTGCCTGGCTGGCCGGTCCAGATCGGTGTCGCTGCAGGCGATCTTCTGCCGCTGGTCTTGCCCGGACATGACGCGGCGGCGTTCGACCGCGATGGGGACGGCCAGGACGAGGTCGTGGTCTCCGGCGGAACCTCGCTCGGGCAAGGCGGCACGCGGATCGTCGACGGCGCGGGCGCCACAAGCAGTCCGGGTCTTGTCGAGCTCACCGGCAACACCGCCGATCCGAGCCCGGTCTTGAACCTGGCCGACTACTCCGCCATCGGAGCACTCTCGGGCACGAGTCCGAACATCATCAAGGGCGGGCTGACCTTGAACGGGGCGGCCAACCTCCTCGCCCCGAATCAGAATCTTCCCTTCGCTCACGTGGTCCAGGCGTGGGATGCGACAAGCGGCGCCGGCGTGCCCGCCTATCCCCGTGCAACCGATGACTTCCAGCTCCTTGGCCAGCCCGCTGTCGCCAACGTCGGCGGCACGGGGGCCGGACGGCAGGCGCTGTACGGCACCGGAATGTTCCAGCTTCACGCGTACGGACTTGACGGCTCGGAGCCCGACGATTGGCCCAAGTTCACCGGAGGCTGGACGCAGGCAACCCCCGCGGTCGGCGACGCCGACGGCGACGGTGATCTCGAGGTCTCCGCGCTTACCCGCGAAGGTTGGTCGTTCCTGTGGAGCACCGGGACTCCCGCGTGCGACTCGGGCGGCGCTTCGACGAACGCCGAGTGGTGGACGTTCCACCACGACGAGCGCGGGTCGGCCAACTACAGCACTGACTCGAGGCCGCCCGGCACGGTCAGAAGCCTGGCCGCTACACGCGACGAGGGCGCCGGCACCACGACACTCACTTGGGACGCGCCTGGCGACGACTGGGCCTGCGGGACTGCTGCGCGATACCGGGTCGTCATCGGCGACGGGCCCATTGACGACGCGTCAGATTCAGACGCGACGGCAGCCGAGGGCGACGCGACCGGGCAGGGCACGGAGCAAACGGAGGCGTTCTCGGACGCCGATCTGGGCTCGGCCACCCACGCTGCCGTTTTCTACCGCGACGACGCCGGCAACTGGGGCCTCCTCCACGACATCGAACTGCCGGACCGCGGCGGGCCCGAGCCCACCCCTTGCGACGTGCCCATCCTCGGCGACGGCGACGACAACGTCCTCACCGGGTCCAGCGCCTCCGAGCGGCTACGCGGCCGGGGGGGCGACGACAAGCTCCGCGGCGTCGGCGGCGACGACTGCGTGAACGCCGGCCCGGGCGGGGACAAGGCGGGCGGCGGCGCGGGCGCGGACAAGGTTCGCGGCGGCCCCGGAAGGGATCGCCTGTCCGGCGGCTCCGGTGACGATGTCATCCGAGCCTCAGACAAGGCGCGCGACTTGATTCGCTGCGGCCCGGGCGACGACGAGGCGACGGTCAACAGACGCGACAAGGTCAAAGGCTGCGAGGACGTTGTCCTGCGGGCCGACGACCGCTAGGGAGGCTCAGGCCGTCAGCCAGCTCACGGGGTTGTCGTGGAGCATCGTGTGCTCCTGGTCCTCGGTCATGCCGCCCTCGCGCAGGGCGGGGAGAACCTTGTCGTGAACGATCTTGATCGTCCAGTCGTCGACCGCGCCTCCGCCGGCTAGCTGCTCGACGGTCTCCGGTGGGAACCAGTCGATCGTCGCGCAGGAGTCGGCTGAGACGAAGATGCGGTTTGCGTAGCCGCGTTCGAGGAGCGCCAGATGGGCAGCGATCCTCTGGTCGAAGGGCAGGTACATCTCGATGCCGTAGCGGTCGAGGCCGGCCCACACGCCCTTCTCGATCAGGCTCTCGATGTAGTCGGCGTCCGGCGAGTCCCCGCAGTGGGCGATCTGGACCTTGTTCAGGTCGACGCCCTCCTCGGCGAAGATCTCGATCTGCCGCGGCGCGGTGTCCGATGCGGGCCGGGAATGGGCCATGATCGGCACGCCCGTGCGAAGGCTGGCGCGGGCGACGGCGCGATGGACCTTCTCGACGTTCTCGGTGACCCCGGGCTCGTCCGCGGCGCACTTGAGGAACGCGGCCTTGATGTCCGTGCCCTGGATGCCTTGCTCGATGTCGTGAACAAACAGGTCGGCGATCTGGTCGGCGTCGCGCGAGATGAGCGGAATCGGCAGGTGGTCGTAGGTGTAGATGCCGGTGCAGGGGACGACCTGGATGCCGGTCTTCTCAGAGACGCGCTTCATCAGTGCGACATCGCGACCTAAGAACATGCATGACGGCTCGACCACGGTCTTGACTCCACGTTCGACCGCCGCGGCCATGAACTCGGCGGCCACGTCCTCGGCGCCAGGCGAGGTGACGTGCTCGATGGGATCTTCGCGAACGGTGCCCATGTGCGGGAACTGGACGAGGATCGCCTCGTCGCGCGACATGAGGTGCTCGTGGATGAGCGTTTCGCCTAGCTCGGAAGCCTCGACCGGACCTGTGACCGTCTGAATTTGCGCCATGGACGCGATCCTGTCAGAACAGCTTGATCGAGGCGATCACCATCGAGGCCAGGAGGCAGGCGATCAAGACCGCCATCGAGATGATCCAGCTTCTGGGCACGGCGTTTAGTATGCCCTCGTCAAGTTGGTGTCTGGGGAAAGGGTTGTCTTGTTCAAGCGGATCGTGGTCGGAACTGACGGGTCGGAGACGGCGCACGTAGCGGTCGCGCATGCGACCGAGCTTGCGAAGGCGCACGGCGCAGCGCTCGAGATCGTGAGCGCGTACGAGCCTGTGCCGTCTGATCGGCTCCGCGAGGAGAAGACGCAGGTGCCGGGCGACGTCGCCTACGGCGTCGGTCCGCGCGGCGATGTGAACGCGAACCTGGACAACGCTGCCGCGAAGGCGATCGAGGCCGGCGTCGAGGTGAACACGCACCCGCGCGAGGGCGATGCGGCCGACGCGATCCTCGATGTTGCCGAGGAGACCGGTGCCGATCTCGTCGTCGTCGGCAACAAGGGGATGACCGGGGCAAAACGCTTCCTGCTCGGCAGCGTCCCCAACAAGGTCTCCCACCACGCTCCCTGTGGCGTCTACATCGTCCGCACGACCTAGCGCTCCAGAGATGGACGAGCGCTTTTCAGAGCGCGATTCGGAGCTGATGCGGCTTGCCCTCTCAGAAGCCGAGCGCGCGGCCCAGTTCGGTGACGTCCCCGTCGGCGCGGTGATCGCGAGCGAGGGTCATGCCCTTGCCTTTGCCGGGAACGAGCGGGAGCGCAGGAACGATCCCACCGCACATGCCGAGATGCTCGTGTTGCAGGCGGCAGCCAGCGGACGCGGCGGTTGGCGGCTTCCCGCGACGACGCTCTACGTGACTCTTGAGCCCTGCGCCATGTGCGCGGGCGCCATCGTCCTGGCCCGGGTCCCGCGCGTGGTCATCGGAACCTTGGACCCCAAGGCCGGGGCGGCCGGCTCCGTCTTCGACATTCTGGGCGACGTGCGGCTGAATCACCGGCCGAACGTTCAGTCGGGCCTTTTGGCCGATGACGCTTCGGCCCTTCTCCGCACCTTCTTTGCCGCCAGGCGTTCGCCGGCATGAGTCGCACCCTCTTGGCTGGCGCGCTCGTAGCCGTCCTCCTGGCGGGTTGCGGAGGAGAGGACGATGAATCCGAAGCCACGACGTCCGCGGAGGCGAGCACAGAGGAGGCGCCGGTAGCGGAGCTTCCCGAAGAAGAAGACATCGAAGCCGCCGGCGCGGAGCGCGTCAAGGTCTCGGCTGACGGGCTCGCCGCCGGTGGCGGTGCGGTGTGGGGCAACTGGGAATCGACGATGGTGCGCATCGACCCGGACACCGGCAAGCAGACCGATGTGATCAAGGTGCCGCAAGCCCCCTGCGGCCGCAGCGCCTTCGAGTACGGATCAGTTTGGAGCCAGACATGCTTCGACGAGGGCCTGGTCAGCATCGACCCGGACTCGCTCGAAGTGACCTATGTCCCGCTCGAAGCGTCCGACATCTACAACGGCGCCTCGGGCATCGGGGTCGGCGAGGGCGCCGTGTGGGTGGTAGCCGACGGCAAGGGCTGCGAGGCATGCCTCCTCCTCGGAGTGGATCCCGATTCACTCGAGGTCACCCATGAGATCGAAATCGAGTCGGGCGGCGCATCCGTTGCCATCGGGCTTGGCTCGGTCTGGGTCGCGAATCCCGAGGCGGGGGTCGTTATCGCGGTGGATCCGAAGACCGACGACGTCGTCAGCGAAACGCCGGTCGAGGGCTCACCTCAGTACGTCGCCGTCGGCGAAGGCTCGGTGTGGGTCTTCGACCAGCTCGGCGGAAACGTGGTCGAGCTGGATTCCGAGGGGGGGAGGCCGCGGTGATCGAAGCAGATATGGCCGGTGCCGGTGGGTCGATCACGACCGGAAACGGATCCGTATGGGTGCATGGGGCGCTGACTCTTCTCGAGGAGATCGATGCCGGGTCGGGCGAAGTCGTGGCGCGGTACGGTCCCCGCTCCGGCGGCGGCGATGTCATAGTCGCCTACGGGTCTGTCTGGGTCTCTCGCTACGAGGAGCAGTTCGAGGACATTCTCCGACTGCCTGTGCCTTCGCCTTAGGCGGTCGCCCGGTCCTCAAGCCTTGGCCGGCAGCTCCTCGAGCGCTTCCTTGATCGTGCCGACGTCGTCAAAGGACATCGAGAGGAAGTTGCCGTGCTTGTGGGCGATCTTTCCGTCCTCGTCAACGATGAAGACGGTGCGCTTCGCCATGTCGAAGCGCTTGGCGTAGACGCCGTAGGACTTCGAGACCTCCGCGTCGGGATCGGCCAAGAGCGGCGTCGTCAGGCCGTACTTGCCCTTGAACGACTCCTTCGATGTCATGTCCTGGGTGGAGATGCCGACGAAGGTGGCGTTCAGCTCGGCCATCTCGTCTGATGCGTCCCGATAGGCGCAGAACTGCTTGGTGCAGGTCGGCGTGTCATCGCCGGGGTAGAAAAGGAGGACGACGCGCTCGCCGCGGTGCTCAGACAGCGTGAACGGGCCCTCCGTCCCCTCGAGGGTGAAATCTGGCGCGTCATCTCCGACATCAATGCTCATGACCCAAACATACGATCACTACGCTGCCCGGCTCACGCGATGGAAGGACAGCTCTCGATATCCCGCGGCCGGCGATTCGCCCTCGCCTTCGTTGCCGCGACCGTGATCGGCGCGATCGGCCCTTGGGTGGACCTGGGCGGGGCGACTCAGAGCGGACTCGACGTCGACGACGGCGCAGTCACCCTCGTGATCGCGGGCCTAGCCTTCGCGTACCTCATCTTCGGCCGCGGTCACTGGATTCCGACCGCAACGCTTGGCGCGCTGATCGCGGCGGTCGGGATCCTCGACATCGCCGATATCGAGAGCGTGGGCGGCATCGCTTCGTTCGCGAGCCCAGGCTGGGGCCTCTACCTGACCGCGATCGCCGGTATCGGGATGTTCTTCAGCGCCGTCGTCGTCATGCGGAGCCAGGACGAGACCGACTTCGATCTCTTCGGCAAGTTCATCGTCGTTCTGGCCGCGATCGTGATCGTGCTCGCGGTCATCGGCAGCCTCACCGAGGAGGAAGTGAAAGATGTGACGTTCCCGGAGGAGCCGCTCGAGCTCCCTTCCGAGTAGCTACTCGGGGATCTCTCCCGGCAGCAGCTCGTTCGTGAAACCGTCGCCGGGCTCGGGGCGGGCCTTGATGAAGCCTTCGTCGGCGAGGAAGCCGGCGAACTCGTCCCACTCGCCCTCGTCCATCCGACCGAACGTCCCCTTTGCATCGGGCAGGAGAAGCGGCAGGGTTGCCTCGATCTCGGCCTGTGTGAGCTTGGGGTCGAGGCCGTCGCCGGCGGCGAGGATTGCGTCCGTCGCCGCGTCCGGATCGTCGACGGCGTCCTCTGTACCTCGCTCCAGCGCGGCGATGAAGAGCCGGATCGGCTCCGGGTCTTCCTCGATCTGCTCGGAGCTGGCGACCAGCACGAGCTCGTCATAGGTCGGAATGCCCAGCTCATCGACCGGAACCACTCGCGGGTTCTCTCCGCGCTCCTCGAGCGACACCCCCTCGACGTTCTTGAACCCTCCGAGCATCGCGTCCGCTTCTCCGGAAAGAACCGCCTGCTCGAGCCCGAGGCCGACGCTGACCTGCTTAACGTCTTCGGGCGAGAGCCGGGCATCGCGAAGGATGCGCCCCAGGAAGGCGTCCTGGTACGGAATGCCAGCGGTTGCGATCGTCTTGCCGCGGAGGTCCGAAGGATCGGCGATCCCGGCGTCCGGCAACGAGATCAGCGAGGTGAGCGGCTCGGGAACAATCGCCGCGACCGCGACCACCGGGAGGCCCTGGTCGCGTGCGAGCAGCACCTCGGGCTCGTAGCTCACAGCCAGGTCGGCCTGGCCCGAGGCGACGAGCTTGATCGGCGCCGCGGGATCGGAGGGGACCCTCGGCGTCACGTCGAGCCCGGCGCCCGCGAAATGGCCGTTCTCGAGCGCCGTATAGATCCCGGCGTGATCTGGATTGACGAAGAAGTCGAGCATCAGCTCGAGCTGCTCGACCTGACCGCCGCGGATGGACTCGTCCTTTTCGCCGCAGCCGGCGAAGACCGACGCGCCCAGGACCGCGGAGGCCAGGAACAGCCGGAACCGGTTCGTCATCCCAGCTCCTTGCGGCCCCACGGCGCGAGGGTGCGCTCGGCGACCACGATCAGCATGAACAGGATCAGGGCGAACGCGGACAGCACGACGATCGAGGCGAAGACCCTGGCGGTCAAGAGGTTCGCGTTGGCCTGGGTGATCAGGTAGCCCAAGCCGCCGTTGGCGCCGACGAACTCCCCGAGCACCGCTCCGATCGGCGCGATCGCCACGGCGATCTTGGCGCCGGAGAAGAATTGCGGCATCGAGTAGGGCAGCTCGAGGCGCCGCAGGATCACGCCGCGGCTTCCGTCAAGGGTGCGCATCATGCGCACGGCCTGCGGGTCGACCGATCGGAGCCCGTCGAGCATGTTGACCGTGATGGGGAAGAAGCAGATCAACGCGACAACGGCCAGCTTCGGCCCGATTCCGAAGCCGAGCCAGATCACGAGCACTGCAGCGATCGCGACGATCGGGATGGTCTGCGAGGCGACGAGGATCGGGTAGAAGGCGCGGCGCATCGTCTCGGAGAGGTGGAGCACGATCGCGAACCCGGCGCCCAGCGCGAATGCGATCGCGAGGCCGCCGAGCATTTCCTGAAGCGTGATCCAACCGTTGTCGGCGAGAAGCTCGCGGTCGTCCCAAAGAGATTGGGCGACATCGGACGGCGCCGGGACGATCACGTCGGAAACCGAGTCGCGGATCCCGAGGAGGTCGGCCAGGGTGCCGGTCTGCGCGAGCGCCTCCCAGATCGCGAGAAGGCCGGCGACGACCGCGAGGGGCAGGAGCACCTTCTTCATCGCGAGTGCTCCCTGAGCGCTCGGAGCGCTTCCTCGCGCAGGGCGGTGAAGCCAGGGGCGGTGACGGCCCCGGCGCGATCGAGCGAGCGCGGCTTCTCCGGCCGAAGCTCCGCGACCACGCGAGCAGGGCGGGCGGAAAGCACGGTGACCCGGTCACAGAGATAGAGCGCCTCCTCCACGTCGTGCGTGACCAGGACGACGGTCCGCGGCTCGGCGAGGAGCGCGCCCGCCAGCCACTCCTGCATCTCGCCGCGCGTGATCGCATCGAGCGCGGCGAACGGCTCGTCCAGGAGCAGCACAGGCTTTCCGGCAAGGAGGGTGCGCAGGAAGGCGACGCGTTGGCGCATACCTCCCGAGAGCTCGTTCGGCATCGCGTTGGCGAACTCGGCGAGGCCGAAGCGGGCGAACAGCGGGAGCGCTTCTTCGCGAGATGCTGCCTTGGTCTCGCCCCGGTTTCGCGGGGCCATCGCGGCGTTGTCGATGGCCGAAAGCCAGGGAAAGAGAAGGTCGCGCTGAGGCATGTAGGCGCAGCTCGCGAGCCGGGACTCGGGTTCGCTCCCGCCCTCGACTTCGACCGATCCCGAGCGTGGGACGGCCAGGCCGGACACGAGCTCGAGGAGCGTCGACTTGCCGCAGCCGGAGGGTCCCACCAGACCGACGACCTCGCCTTCGGCGACATTCAGGTCGATGCCGTCCAAGACTTCGAGGTCTCCGAAGCCGTGCGAGACACCGCTCGCCCGGATCGCTTCGCCCGGCGCTCTCGCGACCCGCTCGGTTTGGTTGGGCTCCATCACGGAAGCCTCTTTCGTACTCGCCATGCTCCCTCCGCGCGCATTACCGCACAGGTTCCGAGGGTCAGCGCCGGGTGGGATCGGGCGCTATCTCAGCCCGCTTTCCCGCGAGCACCCCTGTTGATCCGGGCCGAGTGTATGGAACATGGGAGCTAGCTCTCGGGCTGCGAGCGCCCGCCGGCGACAACGTTCACGAACTCCTCGAGATGCTTCGTGGTCCAGCACTCGAACGCGGCCGTGCAGTGTTCCTCGTAGGCGGACATGACCGAGTCGCCGTAGTTCCAGTACAGCTTGGGCTCAGGATTGAGCCAGAAGGTGCGGCCCGCGCGCTCGGAGATCTCGGCGAAGATCTCGGCGTGTGGCTCGCGCCCGTTGGTACGGGCGTCACCGAGGACGATCACGGTGGAGCGGGGATGGAGTTCGTCAGCCACCTCAGTGGCGAACTCGCGCCAGACCCGCCCGTAGTCCGTGTAGCCCGAGACGTCCGCGACTCCGCCCTCGCGGCTGATCCGCCTGGAGATCTCGCGGAAGTCGCGCTCGTCCTCGAAGACCTCGGTCACCTCGGATATCCGCTCGATGAAGACGAAGCTTCTGAGCTTTCGGAACGAGTCGTGAAGAGCGTGGAGAACCGAGAGGAAGAAAACGCTGGCAGACGTCACCGAGGTCGAGACATCGCAGAGCACGATGATCTCCGGGCGGCGCGGGCGCTTTGGCTTGTAGCGGAGGCGGAGCGGTACGCCGCCGGTCTCCAGCGAGGAGCGCATGGTCCTTCGCATGTCGACCACGGCGTGCTGGCGGCGGCCGCGTTGTTCGTGACCGAGCGTCGCAAGGCGCCGTTTGAGCTGCGTCACAGCGCGGTGAACTGACGCGAGGTCCTGGGTCGGACTTGTGGGAAGGGTGCGGTCCAGCTCTGCGAGAGGGCGGGAGGGCGGCAGCTTCTCGGTCCGCTCGATCAGCGCCCGCTCGAGCTCTCGGCGCAAGTGGCGCTCGAAGCGGTTGATGCCGTCGCGGTCGATTACGGGCTCCTCACCCCGTTGCTCCGATGGCGGGGTGGGCGTCAGCTCGAGCGACCGCCGAATGCGCTGGACGTCGACGCCGACAACGCCGGAGCCCTCGCCGCGACGCCCGAAGGCGGCGATCGCAAGCCGCGCGAGGTCGCGCATGTCTCCCTCGCGCCCTTCGGCGATCGCCTGCTGGATCGCCTCGCGGAGCTCGTCGGTGTCCAGGCGCTCGCCGCCTGAGTAGCGATCGTCTTCGCGAAGCTCCCGGTCGATGGCTTCAGCTTCGGCGGCGCGGAAGAAGTAGCGGTCGAAGATCAGGTCGAAGATGCGGCGGTCGTCGGGTGACTTGGCCACGGTGGCCGCCAGCGCCTCGCGGAAGTCCGCGGACTCGGTCCATGAGACCGAGTCGAGGGCGGCGAATGCGTCGAGCAACTCCGAGGTGCCGACCGGCACTCCCTCCGCCCTGAGGTCCTCGCAGAATCTCGCTATCCGGGGCGCCAGTCCCGGTTCGAGGCTCATGCCTATTCCGGCTGCGCGGCCGGTTCGGGGCTTCCGAGCCGGACGCCCACCCGCTCTGCGACGAGGTCGATGTCCGTTCGGTGCTTGACGATGATCGACATCGTCTGGGTGAACGTGTCGCGGTCGATGTCGTCCGCGCCGAGGAGGAGCAGGGCGCGCGCCCAGTCGATGGACTCGGCGATCGAAGGTGGCTTCTTCAGGTCGAGGTCGCGGATCATCGAGATCACCTCGACGAGGCGGCGCGTCAGGTCCTCGTCCAGCTCTGGGGCGTGCAGGCGGACGATCTCCATCTCGCGCTCGAGCTCGGGATAGTCCAGCCACAGATACAGACAGCGGCGCTTGAGGGCCTCGGTCAGCTCGCGGGAGTTGTTGGAGGTGAGGACGACGATCGGGTGGGTGCGGCTCTCGATCACGCCGAGCTCGGGGATCGAGATCTGAAAGTCGGAGAGGACCTCCAGGAGCATCGCCTCGAACTCCTGGTCTGTCTTGTCGATCTCGTCGATCAGGAGCACCACGGGCTCGGGGTTGGCGATCGCCTTCAGGAGCGGGCGGGTGAGGATGAAGTCCTCTGAGAAGATCTCCGTCTCAAGCTCGGCCGACTCTTCCGGCGCGGCGGGATCTTCGGATGCGCTCTTTGCCTGGATGTGGAGGAGCTGCTTTCGGTAGTTCCACTCGTAAAGCGCCTTGGCCTCGTCGAGGCCCTCGTAACACTGGAGGCGGATCAGCTCGCGGCCCGTCGCGCGGGAGATCGCCTTGGCGAGCTCGGTCTTGCCGACGCCGGCGGGCCCCTCGACTAGCACCGGCTTTCCGAGCTCCTGGGCGAGGTAGGAGACGAGCGCAGCAGGCTCGTCAGCGAGGTAGCCGACCGACTCGAGGGCGGACTTCGTCTCGGCCACTGAGCGCATCGGCGGGAAGGATAGGGAGAATGAAGGAGTGCTCCCCTTAAACGACGCTCACGTGGCGCTGACCGCGGCCACCAACACGATCTCGGATCTGCTTCCCTTCTTGGTCGTGATGATCTTCGGATTCCTGGTCGGCGCGTGGGGACAGGCGTCGCGCTCGGCGATCGCCGTGATCGCGGGAATGACGCTGATCATCATCGCTGTAGCCGGCTTTCTGGCAGCGAACGGCTCAGGCCCCGTCCCGGATGTACTGAAATGAGCCGCCTCGACGAGGTCGATCTCTCGCAGTCGCTCAAGGGGAAGGAGCAGCGCAAGCGGCTCTCAGCCGCACAGCGACGGCTCACACAGCTCCGGTTGACGCTCGGCGGCCAGATCGGCGATCAGGAGATCGGCCCCGCCGTCTGCATCATCTTCGAAGGATGGGATGCGTCCGGCAAGGGCGGCGCGATCAAGCGCCTGGTCGCCGAGCTCGACTCCAGGCACTTGCGGGTGGTCGAGTTCCAGGCGCCGACTTCGGACGAGAAGCGCCACCAGTTCCTGTGGCGCTTCTGGCCGGTGATCCCCGGGCGGGGAGGGATGGCGATTCTGGACCGCTCGTGGTACGGGCGGGTGCTCGTCGAGCGGGTCGAGGAGTTCGCCACCCGTGAGGAGTGGATGCGAGCCTACGACGAGATCAACGCCTTCGAGCGGAGCCTCGTCGACAACCAGACCATCCTGATCAAGTTCTGGATGCACATCTCCGACGAGGAGCAGTTGAGCCGGTTCGAACGGCGGGCCCGCCTGCCCCTCAAGGCATGGAAGCTCACCGACGAAGACTGGCGGAACCGCGAAAAGCGATCCGAGTACGAGCAGGCGATCGAGGACATGCTCGCCCGCACCGATCAGCCTCATGCTCCCTGGGACGTAATCGCAGGCGAGTCCAAGAAGTTCGCCAGGGTGAGCGTGATCGAGACGGTCATCAGCCGCATCGAAGAGGGAATGGAGCGCTTCGGCTACCCGGTTCCCGAGCCGCTCGAGAAGGATTGAACGCCGGCTCCGTAGCGGGTCTTGCGCTGTCCGTGAGCTCTTGTAGTCTCGCGCCAACCTGAAGTCCTCGAGCGGGGAGGAGCCGAGGGTCGAAAGAAGCGATGCCTGATCGCGGTCCCCATGGGGAGATCCTGAGCGCAGAAGAGCCCACATTGTCGGGCAAGCCGAGGCTGCGCGCAGTCGGCTCGGAAGACGACGCTCCGACGGCCGCCGCCGAGGCTCGCCGCCTTGCCGAGGACCTGAGCGCGGCTGCGGGCCAGGCGCGCGCAGACAGCATGGCCGAGCTGGCTGCGGACCTGCGCAACCTCCGCGCCGAGCTGAGCGCCGAGCGGACCCGGGTAAACCAGTTCCAGCACGAGGCGCGCGACCTCGCCGACTCGCTCGCCGCTTCAGAGCACAAGAGCCGCGAAGCGGCGGCCGCAAAGCGGATGGCCGACCGCAAGGCGCAAGAGGCGGAGAAGAGGATCGGCATCCTCGAGTCCGCGCGGTCGGATCTGCGCGCCCGCCTTGAGAAGGTCGAGTCCGAGCGCACGCAGGTGATCGATGCGGCCGTCGCCGAGGAGGTCACGAGGATGCGGCGGCAGGTCGGTCTTGAGGCCGAGCAGAGGATCACCCAGGCCACGGCCGAGCTACGCGGGCGCGCGCAGGCCAAGCTGCGGGAGTCTGGCGCAAAGCTGAAAAAGCAGGCCGAGGCCAAGGTCCGTGTGCTCGCGCTCGAGGCGGCCCGCAACGCGCAGGAGAAGGCGCTCGAGATGGCAGAGGCGAAGGTCAAGGCAGCGGAGCGGCGCTCGCAGGAGGCGATCGCCGAGGCGGAGCGCAAGATCGAGGCGGCGAAGGCCGACGCCAATCGCCGTGCTGACGAGGACCGCGCCAAGTCCCGGGCTGAAGCCGAGGACAGGATCGGCGAGATCGAGGAGCGCCTTGCGAGCGCGATCGAGAAGCGCGTCGAGGCCGAGGCCAGGGTCGAGAAGGTCGAGCGCAAGCTGTCCGGCGTCGTCGATCGCCTCGCGGCCGAGGCCGAGGCCCGCGCCCGCGAAGAGGCCGAGGTGACGGCGGCTGAGGAGCTCGCGGAGCTCGAGCTCAAGGCATCAGAAGAGGCTAAGCGCGCCGAAGAGGCGGCTGAGCGGAGGGTTCAGTTCGAGCTCGAGTCACGGTTGCGAGAAGAGTCCGAGAAGGCTCGCAAGGAAGCTGAGGAGAAGGCACTCGCCGCCGCCGATGCGCAGATGAAGGCCACAGAGGAACGGGTGCGCCGCGAGATTCAGACAGCCGCGCGCGAAGCGGCCGCCGAAGCGCGGCGCGAGGTGCAGCGCCAGATGGAAGAGACTTCGAAGCGCCTGCGCGCTGAAGCTGACGCGAAGGCCGCGGAAGCAGCCGACGCAGCCCGCCGCAAAGCCTTGGGCCTGAACTAGCTCACTTTCGTCACGCATCAGGCACGCGGCGATTCCCACCCGCGCGCTTCGGAACGCCACGGTGCCCCCATGCCCGCCGAGAGTCGAATAACCGGACACATAGGGGCATCAGGCGACTCTCGGCGAACAGGGGGCCGTGGATTGGGTCGCGGGGGGATCACACGGAAGCTCGTGGAGATTGCGGAGCGCGACTTCGGTGCCCTTTCCTTGGACGATTGTCGTTCTTGTGGCCTGAGTGAATCTGGGGTCCACAAGCGCGTGGAAGCGGGAGACCTCTTTCGCAAGTACCCCGGTGTCTATGCCTTCGGACGCCCAGATTTGACCGCGAACGGTCGGCGAATGGCGGCGATCAAAGCGTGCGGGTCCGGTGCCTGCCTCTCGTTCGCGACAGCCGCCGCTCACCGCGGAATACGTCAGAGCAACTCTTCGTACATCGATATCACCGTGCCTGCCGGTAGGCCGCTTCGAAAGCTAAGGGGCATTCGTTGCCATCGCGCCGACTTGGCGCGGCAAGATATCTCGGATGTCGACGGGATTCCGTGCACCTCAGTCTCCCGGACTCTCCTTGATCTCGCGACCCGCATCAGCTTCCAGGGTCTGGAGAGGGCCGCCAACCAGGCAGTGGTCATCGAGGTCTTCGACATGAGAGAGATGGGGGATCTCCTCAGAAGGTCAAAGGGCCGTCGCGGGATCCGAAAGTTGCGGCAGGTTCTCGAGCGCGGGGACATGTCTGGAGAGAACGTGCCGAAGTCCGGCCTAGAAGAGCGCTTCGCTCAACTGTGCAAGACACATGGGCTACCGAAGCCCGGAGTAAACCGCTGGCTTCTGCTCGGTGATGTCTATAAAGAGGTGGATTTTCTCTGGCGCTCGGAGAAGGTGGTCATCGAAGTCGACTCGAAGCGCTACCACTCGACCGGCTGGAACCTGGCCCGAGATACAGAACGCGACGAGCTCCTCACCGCAAGCGGTTTCCTCCACGATCGAGTATCTGAATGCCTCCTTATGCACGAGCCCAACGAGGCCGTCGAGAAGGCTCGAGCCCTCCTAAATCGCCGTGAGCACTCGTCGAGAGTCGAATAGCCGGACACATAGGGGCATCAGGCGACTCTCGGCGCGACGTAGCCGCTACTTCGGCAGCGTGGGCTCGATGATCCGGTAGGCCTTGATGCCGAGGCCCAGGCGCTCGCGGTCTTCGCCGGCGGCCGGGTCGAGGCTTGTCAGCTCTCGGATGCGGGCCAGGCGGTGGGCGACCGTGTGGCGGTGGGCGTAGACCGCGCGGGCCGTCGCGTTCATGTTGCAGTCGTTTCCGAGGTAGGACTCGAGCGTTCCGAGCAGGTCGGTGCGGTACTCGCGGTCGTGCTGGACAAGCGGTTCCACGGTCTCCGCGTAAAAGCGCCTCACCTCTTCGGGGTCGGAGGCCATCGCCCGGAAAAGAAGGCGGTAGACCCCGTCGCCGACTCCGCTGCCGAGCTGCGAGGCCATGCGTTCGTCGCGCCCGATCACGTCGAGCATGAGCTCCGCCTCGGCGATCGCTCGATCAAGCTCGCCCGCGGTCTCACAAAACGAAGAGAACGCGGACGGTCCAAGCGATCGTAGGCGCGCCGAGAGTCGGCGCGCCGACGCCATCGTGTCGCCGGCCGCGTCTTCGCTTTCCCGAGCGGGCAGCACCGCGTACACGCGGGTGACGTCGGAGCTTCCGCCGTTTACAAGCGCCACGGGCTCGGCGAGGGCCCCCGGATGCTCGCCCGTGATCAGCACCGCGGCGTGACGAGGCCTTGCGCTCGGAACCTCGGCGACGAGCGCGACGGCGCCCCGGGACAGGTCGCATCCCATCCGCGCGGCGCGGCGCGTCACCTCGGCGCCGTCGATAGCGCCGGCGCGCAGATCCTCCAAGAGCGTGCCGCGTAGCTCGCCGGCGACTTCATCGCGAGCGTCCGTGACCGCAAGGACCGTGAGCGAGGCGAGGGCTGCGGCGCGAAGCACCTCCTCGCGGTCGACCTCGACGGTGGGCAGCCCGTTGGGCTCGACCGAGAGTGCGAGCGCGGAGCCGATGCGGGCACCGCCGGCGATGACCGGCGCTTCGCACGCGACCCCCGCGATTGGCTCGTCACCTGCTGCGGGCGGTGACCCGCGCCGTGAGGTCGACGAGGTCGATGGTTTCGTCCGAAGCGGCCGCGAGCCCGCGAGGCGGGATCACGATTGCGACGGGAGCGACGGCTTCGGCCGCCGCCAGTTCCGCGACCCCTTCAAGCCCGTCGCCCTCCAAGAGTGCGGCGAGCATCCGGGCCTGAAGGTCGCGCATCTGGAGGTGTCTTAGAGAAGAAAGAAACGCCCCGGGCGATCCATGCCCCGGGGCGTTCTTTCAGCTGTTTCTAGGCGGCCACCTCCGCTTCCGGATGGGCCTGGAGGACGTCGTCGCCCTCTTCACCGGTCCGGATGCGGATTGCCTCCTCGACGGGGATCACGAAGATCTTCCCGTCGCCGACATCACCGGTTCGAGCATGCTTGAGGATCGTCTCGACGACAGTGGCCTTGTCCTTGTCCTCGACCACCACCTCGATCTTCAGCTTCGGCCTGACGTTGACCGTAAGCGTCGAACCTCGGTAGGTCTCGACGATGCCCTTCTGACGACCCGAGCCCTTGACCTCGCTGAGCGAAAGGGAGGGAAATCCCTTGTCGAGCAGCTCGGCCCTGATGGGCTCGAACGCCTCATGCCGGATGAATGCTTCGATCTTCTTCATCGATTCATCACCTCCCTTACGAGGCCGCTGGGGTCTCGGTTGGCGTGTGCGACGCGTGGGAGACCACCGGGGTCCCCGCGACGTGCGGGACAGGTGCCGAGCTGACCGGGTATTCCTCCTGGGGGATGAACACCTCGGGGTACCCGTACATCCCGTGCTCCGAGATGTCGAGGCCCGCCAGCTCTTCGTCGTCCGTCACTCTCAGGCCGATCGTCGCCTTGATGAGGGCGAACACGGCGTAGGAGGCGGCGAACACGAATACGAACGTGGCCACCACGCCTACTGCCTGAACTCCGAGCTGGCCAAGGCTGGCGCCGACGTCACCGTCCTTGATGCCGTAGTAGAGACCCGGGGACGCGGTATCGAGGATGAGTCGCGGCGAGGCGAACAGCCCAACCGAGAGCGTGCCCCAGATACCTGCGAGACCGTGAGCCGACAGTGCGCCGACCGGATCATCGAGGTACTTCTCGATGAACAGGACGCCGTACACCACGACCACACCCGCAATAGCGCCGATGATCGGTGCGGCCCAGAACTCGACATAGCCGGAAGGCGCCGTGATGGCGACCAGGCCGGCGATCGCGCCGTTGCCCGCCATGCCGACGTCGATCGACTTCGTCTTGAGCCAAATGACCCCGAGAGCGACGACTGCACCGGCGGACGCAGCGAGCTGCGTGTTCAACGCCACCTCGGCGAAGAAGTTGTCCGTCGTGCCGAACGTCGAACCGGCGTTGAATCCGTACCAACCGACCCACAGGAGTAGGACGCCGAGACCCACAAGGGGCATCGAATGCCCCGGGATAGCTCGCGGGGAGCCGTCTGAGCCGTACTTGCCGCGCCTGGCTCCGAGGAGCAAGAGCGCCGCGAGACCGCCGACCGCACCGGTGAGGTGGACGACCGACGAACCGGCGAAGTCCATCACCGGCTTGCCGCCGATGTCGGACAGGAATCCGCCGCCGTACACGGAGTGCGCGACCAGCGGGTAGATCACCGCGGCGAAGATCGTCGCGTAGATCACGTACGCGGCGAACTTGATCCGTTCGAGCGTGGTGCCCCAGACGATTGCCAGCGAGACCGCGCAGAACAACATCCCGAACAGCATCAACGCGGAGTCGGCACCGCCGACCACCAACGCTTCCGTGCCCGAGCCGATCGTCTGCCCGTTGTGGAAGAAGAACCCATCGGTTCCGAAGAGCTCGTTACCCGTGAGTGACGAGATCCCGAAGCCGACCGACCACCACGCGAGCGTCGCGATCGACAGGTTGACCAGAATCTTGGCAACGCCGGCTCCCACGTTCTTCTGTCGTGAGAAGCCGATCTCCAGGAGCAGGAACCCCGCCTGCATGAGCAGAACGAGAACGCAGCCGATGATCACCCAGGTGACATCCAGCTCCGCCTTCACGAGGTTTATGCCCTGTCCTTGAGCCGACGCAATCCCTGGCAAAACCAGAGAGGCGCCGAGCGCAAGCAGGGCGCCGAGGCTGAGCCTCTTTGTCATTGTTTTTCCCTCCTAGCCGGCCCGACGCGGGCGTGGCCGTTGTAGTTCGCTTATTGGCGAGCCACGGTAGGAGGGGAATGGTTGACTTCGATTATCCCGGTGTCGAAAGTTCTGCGGCGACGCTTGTACCGGCCGTCGAGGAAACCCCGGGTGCCGCTTGGACAAGCGGTCCAGAGCCCTCGACTTCAAGTTCGGTTCCTTCGCGCGCCAGCTCGATTGAGCCCCGTTGGTGGCCCAATTCCACCCAGCGCTTGCGCGCTCCGGCCTCCATGCGCTCGAGCATCACGTCGGTGTGGAGCGGGTCATGGTGGAAGAGCAACACCTGTTTGGCGCCGACGCGATGGGCAAAGGTCAGTGTGTCCTCCATGCCTGAGTGGCCCCAGCCGACGTGCGCCGGGTACTCCGCATCGGTGTACTGGCAGTCATGGATCAGGAGGTCGGCGTCCTTGGCCAGGTCGTAGCCGGAGATCCATTCGTCGCCCAGGCTCGCGAGCGGCGCGCCGAGCGCCGGCTCGTGGTCGGGGATGTAGCAAAGGGTCGTGTCCCCATCGGTGATGCGGTAGCCCAGGGTCGGCCCGCGATGCGTTACGGCTTCGGCACGGATCTCGACGTCCCCGATCTTCCACTCGGACGCGGGAGCCTCCTTGAAAGCCACCGAACAGGGGAGCTCGCGCACTTCGACCGGCGAGAGGGGCGCGGATATGTAGCGGGCGATGCGGTTCTCGAGCGAGGTCTCGGGTGAGGACGGCCCCCAGATCGTGATGTCCGCGTCCGAGCGAAAGCACGGCGGAAAGAACATGAGCCCCTGGATGTGGTCCAGGTGGAGGTGGGTGAGGATGATCCCGACGTCGGAGGCATCGGCCAGTTCAAGGCCGAGGGTCCGAATCCCTGTGCCAGCGTCCAGGATCAGCTGGCTTCCATCGCGGAAGGTGACCTGGACGCACGACGTATTCCCACCGAAGCGGTTCATCTCCGGACCCGGTGCCGGAACCGACCCTCGTGCTCCCCAGACCTTGATCTTCACTTCGCTTCGTCTACCCCCTGGGGCCAGAAAAGGACCATCGCGCCCGAAGCGCCGTCGTTCGAGGTCACGAGTGGGAACGCCGCGGCCTCGACGCGCTCCTTTTCGCTGCGCTTGGTTCGGATGCAAAACGAGCCGTGGGCGGGCTGCCCGGCCTGGATCGCCTGGGTTAGCGAGATCTCGTCCAGGTCGGCCGGCTCGTCGCCGTTCGTCAGCGGCCCGAACGCAGCGGTCCACTCCTCGGCCGTCATCTGCCCGGCTTCCTCGAACGAGCGACCCAAGAGCGCCGCGGCCGCCTCGTTGTAGAAGACCATCGTCCCGGCCCCGTCGACCAGAAATGAAGGGGTGGAGATGCTCGTCAAGAGGTTCCGGGCGAGTATGAGTTCTAGTGGCTTTTGCGGGGAAGACATGAATGGGGGCGGAGAGTCAAACCATTGTGTCACCGTTCGCGACGATCGGCACGCGGAACCGGTGTCGCTGGTCGCGGAGGACCTTGAACCCCCCGTTTTAGTCCTGGACGAAAGTCCGAAAACCAAGGCTCAAGCAGTGCCTATGGGCTGCCGATTCCCTTTTTGATGCGTTCGAGGGGTGGAGATTCCAATGCGGCTGAGCTCCAGGCCGCCCGAACGCGCATCGCTGAGCTCGAGGCTCAGCTCGGTCGCGTGGCCGGCCGCGACGCCCTGATCTCGAGCCTCATGACGCTGCCGGCGTTCCGCGCCCAGCTCGAGCTCGACGTCGAGCGCGCCCAGCGCTACGGGCGCCCGCTCACGGTGGCGATCCTCGACATCGACCGCTTCCGCTACCTCAACATGAAGCGGGGCTACGCGGTGGGCGACAAGGTCCTTGCCGCAGTGGGCGAGTGCCTCGCGGGCCGGACCCGCGCCCTTGACCTCACCTGTCGGGCAGGCGCAGACGAGTTTGTGATGCTTCTCTCCGAGACGCCTCTCGGCGAGGCTCAGATCGTGCTCGAGCGGATCCTCGTGGCGCTCGAAGAGGTCGAGGTCGGCGATCAGCGAGGCGTCTCGGCATCGGTTGGAATTGCAGGTCTCCGCCATGGGCAGAGCGCGGACTCGCTCCTCGCCCAGGCCGCGATGGCGCTGGAGGGCGCACGGCTCGACGGCGGAGGCCGCGTACAGATCTCGGATGGATCCGAGGGCGAGCCCGGCCAGGTCGCGGCGACCGTCGGCACGAATGTCGAGGTCGTCGCTGCGCTCGCGCAGGCGCTCGAAGAGCGTGACCAGTACACGGTCGAGCACTCCGAATCAGTTGTCGATCTGACCGAGCGGGTCGCTCAGGCCATGGGTCTCGACGAGGACGACATCAAGGACGTGCGCACGGCGGCGCTGCTCCACGACATCGGCAAGGTCGGAATCCCCGACGAGATCCTGCACAAGAACGGCCCTCTGGACGCCCGCGAGTGGGAGATCATGCGCCAGCACCCCGTGATCGGCGAGCGCATCATGCGAGCCATCCCGGGAATGGGCCCGATCGCGCGGGTCGTCCGCCATGAGCATGAGCGCTGGGACGGCGGTGGCTATCCGGATGGCCTCGTGGGCGATGCGATCCCGCTTCCGGCGCGGATCATCCTCGCGTGCGACGCCTACCACGCGATGGTTTCGGACCGCCCGTATCGCAAGGCGATGTCGCACCACGACGCGATGGCCGAGCTGACCTCGAATGCCGGGAGCCAATTCGACCCGGAGGTCATCCAGGCCTTGGTCGGCTACCTCGTAGGCCGGCGCCAAGCCGGCCTCGAGGCCGTATAGCCGGCGCTCGGCTTGGCTCTACGGCCTCGAAGCAGTTTGAGTGGAGGCGCCCGGAAGGGCGCCACCCCCTCTACTCCATCTTTCCGATCTTGAAGATCTTCGTACCGCAGTCAGGGCACGTGCCCTGGATCGCGGGACGACCGTTCTTCATCGTGATCTGCTGCGGGTCCTTGATCTCGACCTTCTTGCGCTCTTTCACGCAATAACCCTCAGGCATGAAGCCGCTCCTTTCAGGAGACTGGATTCGGGCGAACGTAAGGCCCGCGTCGGACGCGACCACGCACATATGATGCGGATCAGCACAAGGCAGGGTTTGCCCTTTCCATGCGATATTGCTGCGCTCGATGGCCAGTAGGTGCAAACGCGTAGCGGATTCGGGGCTCTTCCAGAACTTCATCCTGGGCGTGATCGTCCTCAACGCGGTCACCTTGGGCGTTCAGACGTACAACCTCTCCTCGAGCCTCTCGTCGACCCTCACGACCCTCGACGACATCTTCCTGGGGATTTTCGTCGTCGAGCTGATCATCCGAATCTCTGCGTTCGGCTCGAGGCCGCAGGACTTCTTCAAGGACGGCTGGAACGTCTTCGATTTCGTCGTGATCGGGCTCGCATTCGTGCCGGGCATTCGCGAGAACGCCACGCTCCTTCGGATCGTCCGGCTCCTGCGGGTAGTGCGCGTCGTCACGGTCCTCCCGGACCTGCGCGTTCTGGTCCAGGCGCTCGTCCGCTCGATCCCGCCCATCCTGAGCCTCGGGGTCCTGACCCTGATGCTCATGTACGTCTACGGAATGGTCGGCTGGATCCTCTTTCACGAGCAGGATCCCGAGAACTGGGGGGACATCGGCACGGCGCTCCTCTCCACGTTCACGATGCTGACCCTCGAGAACTGGCCGTCGCTCCTGGATGCCGGCATGGCGATCCATCCCCAGTCGTGGATCTTCTTCGTCTCCTACGTCCTCCTTGCGTCGTTCCTGGTCATCAACATCCTGATCGCGATCATCATCAACTCCGTCGAGCAGGTGCACCAGTCCGAGCGCGAGGACGAGCGTGCCGAGCGCCTCGAGCGGCTCGAGGAGGGGGATATGGACTCCGTGACGGTCGCCGACCGCCTGACCGCGCTCAGAGATGCGATCGACGAGCTCGAGCTCGACCTGCAATCCGGCGCCACCGTCGGCCCGGCTGCACCGACGGCCAAGCGCCCGTCCAAGGGCGGAAGGATGCGCGCTTAGGGACGACGCCTACGGCGTGTCGTCGTCGGTGTCGTCAGCGTCGGCGGAGGCCGCGGCGTCTTCCTGGGCCTGCTCGACGGTGTCGATCTGGTCGCGAAGGTCGGCGATGTCGTCCTGGACGACCGAGAGCTCCTTGTCCGTGGTGCTCTGGCCGGAAGCGAGCGACTCGATCTGCGACTCGATTTCCGAGAGGCGGTCGTCGAGGTCGGCCACGTCGTCCTGCGCCGCATCGGAGGCTGACTTCGTCGCGTTGTCCACCTGGTCGCGCAGTTCCGCCAACTCGCTCTTCGTGGCGGAGTCGTCCTGGACGCCGAGCGCCAGGACCACGGCGACGATGCCGGCGGCGAGCGCGAGCACGGCGGCAGCCGCCAGGGCGTAGAAGCGGGTCTGAAGTTTGCGATCGAGCTGGGCAACCCAGGCGTGGACGCCTTCGAGCTTCTCGGCGGGGTCGGTTGAGGCCGCCGCTTCCTGCGGAGTCTTTACCTGATGCTCGGGGGGTGGTGTCGCTCCGGCCTCCATCAGACAGGCCTCGGTCCCGCGACCTCGCCGTCCTCGGGCTCGAACGGTAGGCCCTGCTCGGCCCAGGCGTTCATACCGCCGGTCATGTTGTGAGCGTCGAAGCCCGCTTGCGAGAAGGCCTCGGCGGCCATCGCCGAGCGGCTGCCGCCGCGGCAGTAAAAGACGACCGGGCGGTCCTTCGGGATCGAATCGGCGTTGGAAGTCAAGTCGTTCATCTCGATGTGGCGAGAGCCCGCGATGTGGCCGGCCTCATGCTCGTAATCGCGCCGGACGTCGATCACGTCGGCCTCGCCGGACTCCGCAAGCTTCGCGACATCGGCAGGATCGATCTCGAGCCCGGTTACAGGGGCTTCCTCGACGGGGCTCTCTACTGGCTCACTCATCGCGCCGGAGCTTAGTAATCACGCAGGTAGTCGATCACGAGTGTGCCCGCCGCCCCGGTGCGGATACATTATGCAGTCGTGGATCTCAAGGGCTACTCCACGCCGCACTCCCCGGAAGGCCGCTCGAGCCTGGTCCCTGCGCCGCCGTGGCATTACGTCGGTGACATGCTCGTCGTCGAGTACTGGGCGGAGCCGGGCGCAGCCGCTGCCGTTCTGCCCAAGCCGCTCAAGCCGCATCCCGACGGCGGCCGCGCGGCCGCGATGTTCATCGACTGGCAGTCCTGCTCTGACGACGGCCACGAGCTCGTCGACCCGTCGCGATCGCAGTACAAGGAGTTCTTCGTCACGGTCAATGCCCTCTACGAGGGGGAAGAGGTCGCCTTCTGCCCATATATATGGGTGGACCGCGACTTCGCCCTCGCGCGCGGCCTGATCCAGGGCTTTCCGAAGAAGCTCGGGTCGATCTGGATGACCCGGTCGTTCGGCGGTCTGGCGACGAAGGCGGATCCCGGCGTGCGCGAGGGTGCGACCTTCGGTGCGACCTGCTCCGCGTACGAGCGGCGCATGGCCGAAGCGACGGTCACGCTGGAGCGGCTCAGCGAGGAAGGCCCCACACACAACGACCCGCCGATCGTGAACGCACGCCACTTTCCGCGCCTCGAGAAGGGCCGCCACGACGACCCCGCGGTCCACGAGCTCGTGCGCTCGAAGGGATACGACCGCTCGGGGTCTGAGATCTGGGAAGGCTCCGCGACGCTCGAACTCTTTGACGCGCCTCACGAAGAGCTGGCCGCGCTCGCGCCGGCGAGGGTCGGCAAGGGCTTCCGCTTCACGCTCGGCTACTCGGTCGACGACCTCGAGACACTCACCGAGCTGTGAGCTCCGAGTTCGCCGACGTCGCCGGCGTCCAGGTTTCGACCGGTCACTGGATCGGCGGCAAGCGGGTCTTTTCGGCCGAGACGTTCGAAGATCTGAGCCCCATCGACGGTCGAGTTCTCGCGAACGTCTCCGCGGGGGGTGAGGCCGAGGCGCAGGCGGCGCTCGAGGCGGCAACCGCGGCGTTCCCCGCCTGGGCCGATCTCGGGCCGCAGGGTCGGCTTGGTCCGCTTATGCGCCTGGCGGAGCTGATCGACGAGAACGTCGAGCGCATCGCGCTCGTCGAGTGCGAGGACATGGCCATGCTTCTCGACTCGCTCCGCGCTCGGGTGATCTCCCGTGGCGCACGCAACTACCGCGCGTACGCCGAACTTGCCGCCGCCTACGAGGAGCGTGTCTGGGACTCGAACGGCACCCACAACACGGTGATCCGCATGCCATCGGGCCCCGCGGTGATCATCACTCCCTGGAACGCGCCTTTCATGCTCTCGACGTGGAAGACCGCCCCTGCGCTGGCCGCCGGGTGCACGGTCGTCCTCAAGCCGGCGGAGTGGTCTCCGCTCTCGTGCTCGCTCCTTGCCGACCTGACGGCCGAGGCCGGATTGCCGCCCGGAGTCTTCAACGTCGTGCAGGGAATCGGCGAGGACGTCGGGGCGGCGCTCGTCTCGAGCCCGCTGGCGCGGCGTATCTCGTTCACCGGCTCGCCGGAGACTGCGCGTTCCATCGGGAAGGCAGCCGCGGCCAACCTCGTGCCCTTCACGGGTGAGCTCGGCGGCAAGGGCCCGCTCCTGGTCTTCGGCGACGCCGACCTGGACGACGCGGCGGCCCGCGCAGCCAAGATGTACGACGACGGGGGCCAGGTGTGCCTCGCGGGCACCCGGCTGCTGGTCGAGCAGACCGTTGCGAGTGATTTCCTCGAGCGGTTCAACGCGGCGGTCGACCAGCACATCCCTGGAGATCCGCGCGAGTCCGAGACAACGCTCTCGCCGCTCATCCACCCGGAGCACCTCGCGCGGGTCGAGGGTTTTGTCGAGCGTGCCCGAGAGGCCGGGGACCACATCGTGCGGGGCGGCAAGCGCTCCGAGCTCGGCGGCCTCCACTACGAGCCGACGCTGATCGAGCCGTCATCGAACGACAGCGAGGTGGTCCAGCGAGAGATCTTCGGGCCCGTCCTGACCTTCCAGACCTTCGACTCGGAGGCGGAGGCGATCGAGCTGGCCAACTCGACCCAGTACGGCCTCTCGGCGATCGTCTGCACCCAGTCGGCCGATCGCGCGGAACGCGTCGGCCGGGCCGTGCGCGCAGGCACGACATGGGTGAACGCCTTTCTCGTCCGCGATCTCACCGCGCCGTTCGGCGGCATCGGGATCAGCGGGATCGGGCGGGAGGGCGGCGACTACGCGCTGGACTTCTACTCGGAGCTGCGCACGCTGCAGATCGCCGAGGGCACCACGCCGCTCGACTGACGACTCACTCGAAGATCAGTTCCATCGCCCGCTCGAGATGGCCGCGCGTCAGTCGCTCGGCTTCGCCCGGCTTGCCGTTCTCGATCGCGTTGGCGATGGCCTTGTGCGCGTCGTTGTCGGCGGACAGACCTTTCTCGTCCAGGCGCGCCTCGTAAAGGGTCGCGCCGATTCGCCCGATCCACACATGTTCCATGAAGGCGACGAGCTGGGGATTTCCCGACCCCTCGATCAGCGCGAGATGGAACGAGCGGTTCGCCTGGAAGAGCTTGGCGGAAGATCGCCCGGCCTTCTCCTCGGCCCGGATCGCCGCCTTCATGGCTTGGATGGCAGCCGGGATCTGGCGGTCAGCCGCCATGCGAGCGGCGCCCGGCTCGACGACCAGCCGGGTCTCATAGCTCGAGCGGAGTTGCTCGTCGGTCGCGGTGGCAACGCGCGCGCCACGGTTGGCGTAGAGGTCCACGAGACCCTCGGCCGCGAGCTTTCGCAGTGCCTCGCGGACCGGCGTCCTCGAGACGCCGAACTCCTTCGCCAGATCCTCCTGGTGCAGTCGCGAACCGCGCTCGAGATCACCCCCTGCAATGCGCTCACGAAGCACGGCGTAGACCTGGTCGGCGACGCTCTGGACCTGGAAACCGGGATCGTCAGAAGGCGGTGGGGGCATCACGATTCAGGCTACCGCCGCATGCCAGGTTTCGTATCCATTCGAATGTTTCGAAGTAACTCGACGAGTCGCAGGATCGGATACATTATGCACATGCGGGAGACCTTGAATCCCGTCCGGATCGGCACCGTGCTGGATCCGCGGGTCGCCAGCTTCGGCGCGTGGCGCGACATCGACGTCAACCTGCTTTGGGCTGGGTACGCCCAGGGGATCGAGGCCGCGGGAGCGCTTTCCGTCACTTTCCCGCCCACCCGCGTCCTCGCCGACAACCCAGATGCCGCGCTCGGCTCAATCGACGCACTGCTCTTGAACGGCGGTCCTGACATCCAGGCTTCGTCATACGGCGAGGACCCGCATCCCATGAGCGAGCCGGGCTCAGAGCTTCGCGACGAGGTGGAGCTGGGTCTGGCGCGGGCGGCGCTCGCCGCCGACATGCCGATTCTGGGAATCTGCCGCGGGATGCAGATCTTGAACATCGCGCTGGGCGGCGGCGTCGACCAGCACATTGACGACCCGGACGCGGCGCACCGAAGCGACGACTTCGTAAGCCATCGGGTTCAGGCGAAAGAAGGTTCCCTGCTCGCTCGCGCGATCGGACCGGATGAGGTCGATGTGCGCTCGTTCCACCATCAGGGGCTCGATCCGGTGGCGGACGGGATCAGCGTCGTGGCCCAGACGCAGGATGGCATGGTCGAAGCTGTCGAGGTTCCGGGCCAGAGCTTCTGCCTCGGAGTCCTCTGGCATCCGGAGCAGGACCTCGCCCAGGGCGGCCAAGGGCTTTTCGACGCGCTGGTCGAGGCAACCCGTGAGCGGGCCGGAGCCCTGGCATGAAGCGCGCGCGGATCCTCGAAGCAGGCGCTCCGCATGAAGCGACACTCGACGGCGAGGAGCTCGTGCTGGCCGATGGCACCAGGGTGGCTGCCTCCGATGCTTCCTGGCTCGCGCCCGTGGAGCCCAGGACGATCGTCGCGACGCATCTGAGCTACCGGTCGCGCTGCGACGAGTACGGGATGCCTTCGCCGCCCGAGTACCCCTCGTACTTTCTGAAGCCCCTGTCCGCCGTCTCCCATCACTTGGCGGAGGTCGCGCGCCCGCGTGGTTGCGAGTACCTCAACTACGAGGGCGAGATCGCGGCGGTGATCGGCCGCCGCTGCAAAGGCGTGGCACGCGCGGAGGCGCTCGACTACGTCGCCGGTTACACGATTGCGAACGATTTCGGCGTCCACGACTTTCGCCACATCGACCGCGGCTCGATGCTCCGGGTCAAGGGACAGGACGGATTCTGCCCGCTGGGCCCCGTCATGGCAGACGCGGACGAGATCGATCCCGCCGACCTGACCCTGCGCACATATGTCAACGGCGAGGTCGTTCAGGAGGCGAACACAGGCGACGACCTGATCTTCGGGGTCGACTACCAGATCGCCGACGTCTCCCGGCTGATCACCCTGGAGGCGGGCGACCTTCTCCTGACCGGCACGCCGGCTCATTCGCGCCCGGTTCAGCCGGGCGATTTCGTGGAGGTAGAGGTCGAGGGAATAGGCCGCCTCGGCAACACGATCGTCGAGCTCGATCACGACCTCGAGGACGTGGGCGCGCCGCCCGAGGTCAGCGCGCAGACCCTTCACGTCGCGCTCACCATGCCGGAGGACGAGGCCGAGGCCAAGGTCGCGGGTGGGGCCCGCTCATGATCCACGCCGTTCATCACGCCGCCCTTCGTGTCGCCGATGTCGAGGAGGCCGCATCGCGCTGGGGCCGCCTCTACGGGCTCTCGCCCGCCGGCCCAGGCCTTCTGCGGTGCGCCTACGAGGACTTCTGCCTCGAGTTCCGCGCCGCGGATGGCTCGGATCCGGGAATCGAGCACGTCGCGTACGAGCTCCGCGCGGGCGTGAGCCTCGCGGATGCGGCGCGGCGCATCACGGATGCCGGCGCCGAGGCCGAGGAGGTGGACGTTCCGATCCGCAACCGGGGGGTCCGCACGCTCGACCCCGACGGGAACGCGATCGTCCTGGTCGAGCGCGATCCCGGTGAGGACCGGACCCCGCCGGTGTCCCGGTACACGGAGACGTTGCCGGCCTTCCATCCGCGCAAGCTCCAGCACTTCAACTACCTCACCGCCGACACGCCGCGGATGGTGAGTTTCTACGAGCGGGCCCTCGGCCTCAAGATCAGCGACTGGATCGGCGACGCGGCATGCTGGCTCCACGCCGACCGCGATCACCACGTCGTCGCGTTCCTCGACAAGGGGTACAGCCACATCCACCACGTCGCCTTCGAGCTGGTCGACTGGGGCGAGATGCGGGTGGCGCTCGATCACCTCGCCCAGCATCGCCGGCCGATCGCGTGGGGCCCGGGTCGCCACACGATGGCCCAGAACCTCTTCGCCTACTGCCGGATGGTCGAGGAGGAGCTGTTCGTCGAGCTCTTCTGCGACATGGAGCAACTCGAGCCCGATCACGAGGAGCGGGTCTTCGTCGACGATCCCCACGGGTCGAACGCCTGGGGGATCCTGCCGCCCCGTTCCTACTTCCGCTTCGACGAGGCCGCGGTGCGCGCAGAGCTCGAACAGCTGGAGGCCCAGCAGGGCCTTCCCGAGGGCTGATCCGAGCCGTGCCGCAGGACCGCTTGACGCGACACTCTTACATAATGTATACATACGGCAGTTTTCGCCCTAACTGATGAGGAGGAGAGCGTGGAAGCGACGAGCGTGAGCGGATCACCCGCCGGGGAAGGTGAGGACAAGCTCCGAAAGACGGCGCTTGGCGTCTCCGACATCGTGTTCTTCATCGTGGCGGCATCGGCGCCGCTTACGGTGATCGCGGGTGGCGTGGCCTCGACCTATCTGGTCACGGGCAACGCAGGCGTCCCACTTCTCTTTTTGGTCCTGGGCGCCATCCTGGCCCTGTTCGTCACGGGCTATGCGGCGATGAGCCAGCACGTGACCAACGCCGGGGCCTTCTACGCGTACGTGTCGAAGGGGATCGGCAAGGTCGCCGGCGTCGGGACCTCGTTCGTGGCCCTCATCGCCTACAACTCGATGCAGATCGGCATCCTGGGCCTGTTCGGCGCTGTCTTCAGCGGCTTCATGCTCGACAAGGCGGACATCGACTTCGCCTGGTACACGTGGGTCTTCGTCGCGATCGGGCTGATCGGCATCCTCGGATGGCTCCGCGTCGACCTGAACGCGAAGGTGCTCGCGATCCTCCTGACCACGGAGATCCTCGTAGTCATCCTCTTCGACCTCGTCGTGATCGGCGATCCGGCGCCAGGAGGCCTCTCCGGCGACGCATTCGACCCGTCGATCGCATTCGGTGCCGGACTGGGCAGCGCGCTCTGCTTCACGATGGCCGCCTTCGTCGGCTTCGAGTCGGCCGCCATCTACGGGGAGGAGTGCAAAGACCCGCGCCGCACGGTCGCGAGAGCGACCTACATCGCGCTGGGCATAACCGCGCTCTTCTACGCGTTCTCGGCCTGGATGCTGCAGAGCGCAGTCGGCGCGCAGGTCGTTACCGACCCGAACGCACTTGTAGAGGGCGGCTTCGTTGGCGCCACCGGAGGTCCCGATCCGACGACGATCCTGTTCATAACGCTGGACGTGCAGACATCGACGACGATCGCCGACATCGCGACGCTGCTCTTCTGCACGAGCCTGTTCGCCGCCTCGCTCTCGTTTCACAACGGAGTCGCGCGCTACTTCTACGCGCTCGGCAGGGCGCGAGTAATCCCGAGCGTGTTCGGCAAGGTGCGCGCAAGTGGCGCTCCGTACATCGGCTCGCTGGCCCAGACGATCATCGCGGCGATCGTGGTGGCCATCTTCGCGCTCTCCGACAACGACCCGGTGCTCCAGCTCTTCACCTGGCTCACCAACCTGGGCGCGATGGGCGTGATCCTGTTGCTGGCCCTGGCATCGTTTGCGATCGTCGGGTACTTCAGCAAGTACCCGCACTCCGAGTCCACGTGGACCTCGAAGATCGCCCCGGGCCTCGCCGGACTGGGACTCACCACGGTGTTCATCCTGGTCCTCGCGAACTTCAACCTGCTGATCACGGGCGTTCCCGATGCGCCGACGGACGATCGCGCGATCATCCTGCCGGCGATCCTGATCGGCGGCGCGATCATCGGCCTGCTGGTCGGGCTGTGGATCAAGAACTCGCGGCCCGACGTCTATGAGCGGATCGGCGAGATGGGCGAGGAGGAGATCCCCTCCGGGTGAGCGGGTTCGCGGCCGAGATCGAGGTCGCTCACCTTGACGACGACCCGTACCCGATCTACGCCCGCCTGCGAGCCGAATCGCCCGTCGCGTGGGTGCCCGCGGTCGGGATGTGGCTGGCGACGAGCTGGGATGCGGCGGTCGCGGTCGCCTCGGATCCCGATCTGTTCGCGGCGGACATGCCGGGCTCGCCGATCGATCGCAGCTTCGGCAGCCCGACGATCCTGACCTGCGACGGCGAGCCGCACCGCGATCTGCGGCGCTCGATCGATCCCAAGTACCGGCCCGCTGCTGTCGAGGAGTACATCGATGCCCTCGTGGAGCCGATCGTCGCCGAGAGGCTCGACTCGCTCCCGGACGCGGGGGAGGCGGACCTCATGGCCGACTTCTTCGAGCCCGTCTCGGTTCGCAGCCTGGGCGTTGTTCTCGGTCTCGCGGACGTGGATGACGAAACGCTGCGCCGCTGGTTCGCCGCCCTGGCGGACGGCGCGACGAACTTCGAAGGGGACGCCTCGAAGCAGGAGCGAAGCGACGCAGCCGTGCGCGGAGATCGAGGAGACGATCGCGCCGACGCATCGAGCGCCTCGAACGGGAGCCCGACGACTCGACGATCTCCCACATGATCCATTCGGGAGTCGACGGCGCGCGACCGCGAGACGCGTACCTGCCGAGCCTGAAGGTGATCCTCTTGGGCGGGATGCAGGAGCCGGGGCACGGAGCCGGCTCGGTGCTCTACGCGCTTCTGACCCACGGCGACGCCATGAGTGCGGTGCGGGCCGACCCGGAGCTCCTTCCCGTAGCGATCGAGGAGGGCATGCGCTGGATCTCCCCGATCGGCACGCAGGGCAGGCGAGCGACGCGGAAGGTCGAGCTCGGAGGCGCGGAGCTGCCGCAGGACGCTCCGGTCGCGGCAGTGATCGCCGCTGCCAACCGCGACCCTGAGCGCTTCGAAGACCCCGACGAGTTCCGTCTCGATCGCGAACGCCGGCGCGTCGCGACCTTCGGCTTCGGTCGTCACTTCTGCAGCGGGCACGCGTTCGCGCGCGCTCAGGAGCGGATCGCCCTGCGGGGGCTGCTCGACCGCTACGCCACACTCGAGCTCATCTCGGAGCCGCCGATCTCGGGCTGGGAGTTCAGGGCGCCCCGCGAGCTGCGAGTCCGTTTAGCCTGAAGGCGTGGGTGACGTGAGCAAAGCGGCGGATCCCCGGGGGTCCGGGCCCGGCTACCCCGCGCTGGCCGATCGCGAGGCCGTGCTTGACGCGCTCACGCGACTCATCGGCGAAGCCTGGGATTCCTTTGAGCACCCGCGGCGCGAGGAGCCTGAGCTGGAAGCCGACCTGGCGGAGCGGCTCGAGCAGGGCCTGCCCGAACTTCCGGGTGACGCGAGCATGGTCCTTTCGGACGCTGCCCGCGTCCTCGACGAGTCGAACTCGCCCTCGCGGCCCCTCTACCTGGGCTACATCGGCTCCACCGGCCTGGAGGTCGGAGTGCTGGCAGAGGCGCTGGCCGCCACCTATGACGTGAACCTTGCGGTAACCGCCAGGGCGGCTGACCTGATCGAGCGCCAATCGCTCGAGTGGGTCTCGGAGTTCGTGGGCTTTCCCGCCGCTGAGGGCGCGTTCACCAGCGGCGGGATGATCTCCAACCTGACCGCCATCCTCGTGGCTCGTGAGCGCGCGCTCCCGGGTTGTCGCCACGAGGGGTTCCGAGGGCGCACCGGCACCGCTTACTGCTCCGAGGAGGCGCACCATTCCATCGTCCGCGCGGCCGAGGCCGCGGGGCTTGGCTCGGACAACGTCCGCGCGATCCCGATCGGGCCCGACCGCCGCCTGCCCGCCGATGCTCTCGACGCCGCGATCCGCGCCGATCTCGAGGCGGGCCTGGTCCCGGTCGCGGTGATTGCGAATGGCGGAACGACTCTGACCGGGGCGGTCGACCCGATTGCCGCGGTGGCGGACGTTTGTGAAGAGCACGGAGTCTGGCTCCACGTCGACGGCGCCTATGGCCTGGCCGCGGCCGGGACCACACGCGCTGCACCGCTCTTCGAAGGGCTCGCGCGCGCGGACTCGGCCACCCTCGACGCGCACAAGTGGCTCGGTCTTCAGAAAAGCTGCAGCGTCGTGCTCATTCGCGAGAGCGGCCTGCTGGAGGCGACCTTCGGCCACGAGGAGTCGTACATGCGAAGGGCGGACTCGGTAAGGAACGCGGTCGAGCGCACGCTCGAGTACTCGCGGCCGCTCCGTTCGCTGAAGCTCTGGCTCGCGTTCCGCACACACGGAGCCGAGGCATTTCGCGACTGGATCACCGGAACCTTGGATCTGGCGGAGGCATTCGCCGACGGGGTTCGCTCCCGCGGCGAGTTCGAGCTGATGTGCGAGCCATCGCTATCGACCGTCTGCTTCAGGCACTTGCCGGGCTCTGACGCCGACCTCGACTTGCACAACCTGAATCTCGCCGAGCGGATCCAGCGCGACGGCCGCGTCTACCTGGCCGCCGCGAGCGTCGACGACCGGGCGTGCCTGCGGGTCTGCTTCGTGAACTTCCGGACGCGCACGGAAGACGTCGACTTCGCGCTCGAAACCGTCGCCGAGCTCGGGGCTCAGGCCTAGGCGGGGACGAGCCGCAACGGCATCCGCTTGATGCCGTTGAAGAAGTTGGACTGGAGGCGTTCCGCCTTCCCCGTGGGCTCGAATGCCGCGATGCGCTTGACCATCTCCTCGAACACGATCTCGATCTCGAGTCGTGCCAGGTGAGCTCCGGTGCAGAAGTGGGGGCCGCCCGGGCCGAACGTCATCTGCGGGTTCGGGTCGCGCCCGACGTCGAACGAGTAGGGGTCATCGAAGACCTCCTCGTCGAAGTTGCCCGAGATGTACCAGGTGGAGAGCTTGTCGTTCTCGCGGATCTGTCGAGCCGCCGAACTCCGATGTCGCACGTCGCCGTTCGGCGGAAGTGATGAACCGGCGTTGCCCATCGCAGGATCTCGTTGGCCGCGAGGGGGATCAGCTCGGGCTCTGATCGCAGGCGCTCGAACTGGGCGGGATTCTCGATCAGGGCCAGGACCCCGGAGGAGATCGAATGCCGGGTGGTCTCGTTGCCGGCCACCGCGAGCAGGAGAAAGTAGACGTCGTACTCGTGCTGGGTCAGCGGGCAGCCTTCGATCTCGGCCTCGACGAGCTTGGTGACGATGTCGTCGCGCGGGCACTCGCGCCGCTCGTCCGCGAGCTTTCGGCCGTACTCGAACATCTGCTGGGCCGCGGGGTTGGAGAACGGCAGGTGGCGGTTCTCCTCCATCACCTCGGGCGGAAGCGCGAACTCGGGGTCGTCCTGTCCCAGCATCCGGTCGCCGAGCTCGACGAGATAGCGATGGTCCCCTTCCGGGGCGCCGAGGAGCTCCGCGAAGACCCGCATCGGGAGCGCGGCCGCGACGTCGGCCACGAACTCGACCTCTCCCTGCTCCAGCGCTTCGTCGAGGATCGTGTCGAACATCCCCCTGATCCGCTCCGTGAAGGTGCGAACCGCGCGGGGAGTGAAGTCGCGGTTCACGATTGCGCGCAGCTTGTTGTGGGGCGGCGGATCCATATCCAGCATCGACTTGCGAGCCTCGAGCTCCTCCGGCTCGAGATCCTGAAGCGAGCTGCCACCGCGCTCGGACGAGAAAGTGCGCCAATCCTTTGCGACAGCCGTGATGTCCGCATGGCGGGTGATCGCCCAGAACCCGCGGCCGTCCTTCTCCTCCTGCCAGTGGACTGGGTCCTCGCGACGAAGTACGGCGAACATCTCGTGAGGCACGCGCTCCGCGAAGCGCTCGTGGTCGGTCAGGTCGACTTCCTCCAGAGCCATCTGGTGTGTCGGCGAAGGCGCTCATCTAGAGGTGGTGGAGGTACTCGTCGATCTCCCAGTCGGAGACGTGCTGGGAGTGGCGCTCGATCTCGTAGCCCTTGACGGCGACGAACGTTTCCATGATGTCCGCGCCGATGGCTTCGCAGAGCACCTCGTCCGCTTCCAGCGCGGCGATCGCCTCGGCGAGCGAGGACGGGAGGGGTCACCCTGCTCTTCCGTGGGCAGCGCATAGGCGTCTCCCTCGAGGGCGGGCGCCGGGGTCAAGCTCGCGCTTGATTCCGTCGATGCCGGCGAAAAGGCAAGCCGCGATCACGAGGTGCGCGTTCGCGGCTCCGTCGCCGACGCGGAGCTCGACGCGGCTTCCGCCTCCGCGTTCGGGCGGGATGCGCACGAACGTGGTGCGGTTGTCCATGCCCCCAGTTGACGTTCATCGGGGCGAGGCTGTCCGGGAGGATGCGCCGATAGGCGTTGATCGTGGGATTGAGGAACGCCATGAGCGCCTTGGCGTGCTCCAGGCATGCCGCCGACGAAATAGCGAAGCTCCTGGGACAGCCCGGTCTCGTCGTCTGGATCGACGAAGCAGTTCTCGCCGTCGCGCTCGAGGGAGATGTGGAGGTGGAATCCGGAGCCACCCTGGTCGTTGAACGGCTTACCCATGAACGTCGCGTGGAGGCCGGCCTGTGCGGCGTGATCCTTGATCGCGGACTTGAAGCGAAAGGAGTTGTCAGCGGCGGCGAGGGGCGCGCATTCGCGCAGATTGATCTCGTACTGGCTGTTCATGAACTCGTGGTTCGAAGCGATCGAGCCGAGGCCGAGCTGCGCGCATGCGTTCAGCATTGACTTCACCGTGCCGGTCGGGTCCGCCAGAGGGCCTACCGTGTAGACCATGCTGAGGTTGTCGACGTGGCGCTGCCATGGCCCGTCCGCGTCGCGCGTGCAGAGGTAGAACTCGAGCTCCGGCCCCACCTTGCCGGTCAGTCCGAGCTCGGCAAGGGCTTCCTCAGCCCGGCGGACCAGGGCGCGCTGGTCGGTGGGCTCCGGCGCCTCGTCGCGGACCAGGTCGGACAGACATGCCGCGACGTCCGGCTCCCAGGGAAGCTGGCGGAGCGTGGACAGGTCCGCGTACGCGGTCATGTCCGGGTAGCCCGACTCGCCGCCCACGACCGGCACGTGGCGAAGATCGGTGCCCATGACCGCCCAGCAGAATGCAAGCCCGCCGGTGGCGGCGCGCACGAACTCGGTGCGCGGCACGTCCTTGCCCCGCTGGATCCCGTGCAGGTCCGAATATGTGACTCGGATCGTCTCGACCTCGGGCGGGAGGGCATCAATCGCCTCCGAGGCCTCGCTCTCTGTGGCCGCGGCGCGTTCCTTGGTCAACTCTCTCCTCTTCCGCTCGGATTGACTATGGATAATGTACACAAATTGCCGGGATTGTCGCGCGTCTCACACTAAGCTCCGCCGCAAACTTCTGCCCTCAAGTGGGCAGTTTCCCACCCTCTGCAAGGAGCAGCTGAATGCCCGAAGCCGTGATCGTCGATGCTGTCCGCTCCCCGATCGGGCGCGCCTTCAAGGGCTCGCTCTCGCAGATCCGCCCCGAGGAGACGGCGGCCTACGTCGTCGACCAGCTCCTCGAGCGCAATCCCGACGTCGATCCCGCTCTCGTCCAGGACGTCTATTGCGGCTGCGGCATGCCCCAGGGCCTGACCGCGTTCAACGTCGCCCGCATCATCGTTCTCCTCTCCGAGAAGCTCACGCAGGAGACGACGGGCACGACGATCTCGCGCTACTGCGCCTCGTCGCTCGACGCGATCCGCCACGCCGGCAACGCGATCAAGGCCGGCGAGGGCGACGTCTATATCGCGGCAGGCGTCGAGTGGGTCTCGAAGTTCAACGAGGCGACCGAGGCAGTTCGCGCGGACGACCGCAACCCCAACCTCCTGGGCGAGAACGGCCAGCCGAACGCCTACATCGAGATGGGCCACACTGCCGTCAACGTCGCCAAGAAGTACGAGGTCTCGCGCGCCGACATGGACAAGTTCGCGCAGCGCTCGCAGGAGC